>JAJEHN010000014.1 GCA_022823665.1 Thermoanaerobaculia bacterium
AGTGGTGAACACGGTGTTTCCGGCGGCGTCCGGAGGCACGCCGCCTTACCGTTACGGGTTGTCGGGGCTGCCGCCGGGGATCACGTTCTTCCCGTCGACCAGGAGAGCGAGCGGAACGCTGCCGACCGTGCGGAGAAACACTACGTACCGGGTCACCTACACCGCGACCGACAGCGCCGGCGCCTCGGACTCGGTGACCTTCACGGCGACCGTCGCCCCTCCCTGAGCAACGTGCAGGTGGCGACCAATCACGCAGGAGACACTCGAACCCGGAACTTGACAGCCGCTCCCGTCCTCTCCTACGCTCCCTCGCACGACCTGCCGCCCGGTAGATCGAACGGAATCTCTTACCCCATGACTCCCCCCGCCGTCCTCGTCTTGCTGGTTCTGGTCCTGATCCTTGTGACCCAGGGGGCTAACTAGGCGCACCAACAGGAAACCGAGCGACTTCAAGCCCCCAGCAACGCCTGGGGGCTTTTTTGGTTCGGCGCCAGTGGAGTAACCGCATGCCCATAGAACGATCGGACTGGATCTGGATCGACGACCAGTGGAAACCCTGGGACGAGGCGACCGTTCACCTCACCACCCACGGCCTGCACTACGGCTCGTCGGTGTTCGAGGGCATTCGCGCCTACGACACGGGCGAGACGACGGCGATCTTCCGCCTCGGCCCGCACATCCGGCGCCTGTTCGACAGTTGCAGGATCATGCGCATGGAACCCGGCTACACGCAGGACCAGGTCGAGGAGCTTTGCATCGAGGCGGTGGGCCGCAACCGTCTCGAGTCGTGCTACATCCGGCCGCTGATCTACCGGGGCAACGAGGAGATGGGCCTCAACCCGACCTCCTGCAGTTCGAGACTGGCCATCTACGCGGTCCGCTGGGGGCGCTACCTTGGCGAGGAGGCGATCGAACAGGGCGTGGACGCCGCGATCAGTTCCTGGCGGCGCTTCAATTCGAACACGGCCGTGCCGCTGGGCAAGATCAGCGGGCAGTATGTGACGAACCAGTTCGTGTCCATCGAGGCGCGCGAGCACGGCTACGCGGAGGGCATCATGCTCGACGACCGCGGCCTGGTCTGCGAGGGCGCCGGCGAGAACCTCTTCCTGATCAGGGACGGTGTGATCTACACGCCGCCGCTCTACAACTCGATCCTGGGCGGCATCACCAGGGACTCGGTCATCACGATCGCCCGCGATCTCAAGTACGACGTCCGCTTCCAGCCGATCGCCCGTGAAGAGCTCTATCTCGCCGACGAGCTGTTCATGACCGGCACGGCGGCCGAAGTGAGCCCGGTGCGCTCCGTGGACCGGATCCCGATCGGCAGCGGCACGCGCGGCGAGATCACGCACCACCTCCAGGAGGAGTTCTTCGGGCTGGTCGAGGGCCGCCTCCCCGACCGCCACAACTGGCTCACCCAGGTACCCCGGCTGCAGGAGGCCGCGAAGCCCCTGGCCGGCTGAGCGAGGAGGCCGAGATGAGCGACGAAGACGCCGCAACGAACCGAGAGGCAGTGAACCCGGAGGCAGTGAACCCGCCGGATGGGGGCGCCGACGCGGTCGTGCTGACCGGCGCCGAAATCGTGTGCGAGTGCCTGCTGCACGAGGGGGTCGACATCGTCTTCGGCTACCCGGGCGGGGCCATCCTGCCCACCTACGACGCCCTGACCAAGTACCCGCAGCTCCACCACGTGCTGACCCGCCACGAACAGGGCGCGTCGCACATGGCCGACGGCTACGCCCGCGCCACCGGCAAGGTCGGCGTGGCGATGGCGACCAGCGGCCCCGGTGCGACGAACCTCGTCACCGGCATCGCCACGGCGATGATGGACTCGTCTCCCATCGTCTGCATCACGGGACAGGTCCCCACCGGCGCCATCGGCAGCGACGCCTTCCAGGAGACGGACGTCACCGGCATCACCCTCCCGATCACCAAGCACAACTACCTGGTGACGAGCATCGACGAACTGCCCGAGGTCATGCGCGAGGCGTTTCACATCGCCCGCACCGGGCGGCCCGGACCGGTGCTGGTCGACATTCCCAAGGACGTCCAGATCCAGGAAGCGGAGTTCGTCTACCCGACGGAGCCGATTCAACTCGCCGGCTACAGCCCGCCGAAGACGGCAAGAGCGCGCCAGGTCGCCGCGGCCCTGGAACTGATCCGGAAGTCGAAACGGCCGATCATCCTGGCCGGGCACGGCATCTCGATGGCCGGCGCCAACGAGGAGCTCGCGCAACTGGCGGAGAAGGCGCAGATTCCGATCGCCCTGACCCTGCTCGGCAAGGGCGCGATCTCCGAGCAGCACCCGCTCTGCCTCGGAATGATGGGAATGCACGGCGGCGCCGAGGTGAACCACGCGATTCAGCAGGCCGACCTGCTGATCGCCCTGGGCATGCGCTTCGACGACCGGGTGACCGGCAACCTGGCGACCTACGCCCGGGGCTCCCGCAAGATCCACGTCGACATCGACCCCTCCGAGATCAACAAGAACGTGACCGTCGACGTCGGCATCGTCGGCGACCTCGGCGAGGTCCTGCGGCAATTGCTCGACCGGGTCGAGCGGCGGCCGAACAAAGCCTGGTTCGACCGCATCGCCGAGTGGCGGGCGGACTCCGAGCTGCGTGAGATCGTGCGGCCGGCCGAGGCGCCCCAGCACCCGGCGGTGCCCGAAGGCAAGCTGCTCGGCGCCCAGGTCATCCGCGACCTGTTCGAGTTCACCGCGGGCGGAGCCATCACCGTCACCGATGTCGGCCAGCACCAGATGTGGGAGGCCCAGTACTACCAGCACGAACGGCCGCACAGCCTGATCACCAGCGGCGGCCTGGGCACGATGGGCTTCGGCCTGCCGGCGGCGATCGGCGCCAAGATGTCCCGCCCCGACCAGGAAGTGTGGGCCATCGTTGGCGACGGCGGCTTCCAGATGACGATGATGGAACTCGCCACCGCGGTCCAGGAGCGGGTCAACGTCCACATCGCGATCATCAACAACGGCTTCCTCGGCATGGTCCGCCAGTGGCAGGAGTTCTTCTACGAGGAGCGCTACAACCAGACGCCAATGGTCAACCCGGACTTCTGCAAGCTCGCGGAGGCCTACGGCATCCCGACCGTCCGCGTCACCGAGCGCGGCCAGATCGAAGAGGCGGTCAACGCCTCGCGCGCGCAGACAGGCGGACCGACCCTGATCGACTTCGTCGTCGAGAAGGAAGAGATCGTCTTCCCCATGGTGCCGGCAGGCGCCGACCTCGACGACATGATCCGCCGGCCCACCCCGGCGGAGTTCGAGCGGCAGCAGCGGGAACGGGCGGCAGCGGCTGAGGTCGCGGAAGCGGAGACGACCGAGCTGGAGGCGCCCGCGGCCGCGGCGGCCCTGGGTTCCCGGTTCGGGGTCTGAGGTCGACCGGTTCCCGAGGAACGGCGAAATGGCGAAACACATCCTGGCAGCGCTGGTCGAGAATCGCCCCGGGGTCCTGGCCCGGGTGGCGAACCTGTTCCGGCGGCGCAGCTTCAACATCGACAGCCTTTCCGTCGGCCGCACCCAGCGCGACGAGATGTCCCGCATGACCATCGTCATGGAGTCCGACAGCGCGGAGGCGGACCGCCTGGTCAAGAACCTGTACAAGCTGGTCGACGTCGTCCACGTCGACCACCTCCACAGCCAGCCCTCGGTGGTGAGGGAGATGGCTCTGGTCAAGGTCCGGGCGACCTCCGACAACCGGCGGGAGGTGATCCAGCTCTGCGACATCTTCCGCGCCCGGATCATCGACGTCTCCGCCGAAAGCCTGGTGGTCGAAATCACTGGCGAGGAAGAGAAACTCGAGAACTTCACTGAACTCGTGCGTCCGTTCGGCATCGTCGAGATGGTGCGCACCGGCATGATCGCGCTGGGGCGCGGCGGCCACACCCTGAAGGACGAAGGCTTCAAGCCCAACCGCAGCCGCGCCGCGGCGCGCAGCAACGTGCTCTGAGCGCCTCCGCTCGAATCACCAGACGAGGAACCCAACCAGATGGCGAAGCTCTACTACGACGACG
The DNA here is from genome assembly GCA_022823665.1 of Thermoanaerobaculia bacterium. Taxonomy (GTDB): domain Bacteria; phylum Acidobacteriota; class Thermoanaerobaculia; order Multivoradales; family Multivoraceae; genus Multivorans. Next base: position 4,030 of record JAJEHN010000014.1, read on the forward strand.
ACGCGGACCTTTCCCGGCTCGACGGCCGCACCGTCGCGGTGATCGGCTACGGCAGCCAGGGCCACGCCCACGCGCTGAACCTGCGCGACAGCGGCGTCAACGTGGTCGTCGGTTTGCGTGAAGGCAGCGGCAGTGCCGCCAATGCCGAAGCCGACGGGCTCGAGGTGCTCGGCAACGCGGCCGCGGCCGCGCGGGCCCAGATGATCATGGTCCTGGCGCCCGACACGGTGCAGGCCGACCTCTACGAGCAGGACCTCGCCCCGAATCTCGAGCCGGGGAACACCCTGATGTTCGCGCACGGGTTCAACGTGCGCTACGGCGAGATCGGAGCGCCGGAGGGAGTCGACGTGTCCCTGGTCGCGCCGAAGGCGCCGGGGCACCGGGTGCGGGAAGTGTTCACGGAGGGCGCCGGCACACCGGGCCTCGTCGCGGTCGAGAACGACGCCACCGGCGGCGCCCTGGACGATGCGCTGGCCTACGCCAAGGGGATCGGATGCACCCGCGCCGGAGTGATCGAGACCACCTTCGCCGAGGAGACGGAGACCGACCTGTTCGGTGAGCAGATCGTCCTCTGCGGCGGCGCCTCCGCGCTGGTCCGCGCCGGCTTCGAGAAGCTGGTGGCCGCCGGCTACCAGCCCGAGGTTGCCTACTTCGAGTGCCTGCACGAGCTGAAGCTGATCGTCGACCTGATGTACGAGGGCGGGCTCGGCTACATGTGGTACAGCGTCTCCGATACCGCCGAGCACGGCGGCTACCACGCCGGCGATCAGATGATCACGGAGGACGTGCGGGCTGTGATGGACAAGATCCTGAGCGACATCCAGGACGGGACCTACGCCCGCGACTGGATCGCCGAGAACAGGAACGGCCGCCCGCGCTTCGATCCCCGCAGGCAGCGGGAGCGGAGCCACCCGATCGAGGAGGTCGGCCGGGAACTGCGTCGGATGATGCCGTTCCTGGACGCCAAGGAGGTGTAGCGATGACAGGCAACGGAGACTGGGTCCGTATCTTCGACACCACGCTGCGTGACGGCGAGCAGTCGCCGGGCGCGACGATGACCAGCGCCGAGAAGCTCGAGGTGGCCCGCCAGCTCGCCGTCCTCGGGGTCGACGTCATGGAGGCGGGCTTCCCCGCCGCCAGTCCCGACGATCTCGAAGGGGTGCGACGGATCGCGCGAGAGGTCGGCAAGGCCAACGGCCCCGTGATCGCTGGGCTCGCCCGCTGCTGGCGCGAGGACATCGACAAGGCATGGGAAGGCGTCCGGGACGCCGCGAAGCCGCGCATCCACGCTTTCATCGCGACCTCCGACCTGCACATGGAGCGCAAGCTGGGCATGACCCGGGAGCAGGTGCTCAGCCAGGCCGGCCACATGGTGGCCCACGCCCGGTCGCTCTGCGATGACATCGAGTTCAGCCCCGAGGACGCCACCCGCTCCGACCCGGACTTCGTGGTCGAGGTGCTCTCGCTGGCGATCAGGGAAGGCGCCACGACCCTGAACATCCCGGACACGGTCGGTTACGACATGCCGGTCGAGTACGGCGATCTCTTCCGCTACCTGATGGAGCACACCGAGGGCGCCGAAGATGTCATCTGGTCAGCGCACTGCCACGACGACCTCGGCTGCGCCACCGCCAACACCCTGGCGGCGATCGAAGCGGGCGCGCGGCAGGTCGAGGTGACGATCAACGGCATCGGCGAGCGCGCCGGCAACACCTCGCTCGAGGAAGTCGTCATGGCGCTCCATACCCGGCCCAAGGTCTACGGCGTCGGCACCCGTCTCAACACGACCGAACTCGTGCGGACCAGCCGCCTGGTCGCCCACTACACAGGCATCGCGGTGCCCCGGAACAAGGCGATCGTCGGCGAGAACGCCTTCGCCCACGAGGCGGGCATCCACCAGCACGGCATGCTTCAGGACCAGCGCACCTACGAGATCATGACCCCCCAGACGGTCGGCCTGACCCAGAGCAGGCTCGTGCTCGGCAAGCACTCCGGCAAGCACGCGCTCCGGATGCGCATGGAAGAACTCGGTTTCGAACTGAACCGGGAAGAACTCGGCGAGGCCTTCCGCCGCTTCAAGCAACTGGCCGACCAGAAGAAGGACATCACCGACGCCGACCTGCAGGCGCTGGCGAACCAGGAGATCCTGGCGCCGACGGAGATCTTCACGCTGACCGAGCTGCAGATCTCCTGCGGCCGGCCGGGCATGCCGACCGCGACCGCCCGCCTGTGCGGGCCGAACGGTCACGAGTACATCTCCCCGGGCGTCGGCACCGGACCCGTCGATGCGACCTTCCGTGCCATCGACGCCGTGGTCGAGGCCAGGAACACCCTGCTCGAGTACAACGTCCACAGCGTCACCGAGGGCATCGACGCGATGGGTGAGGTCACGGTGCGGATCAAGAGCCCGACCCGGGGACGCGGCAAGGGCCGCGTCTTCGGCGGCTACGGCGCCGACACGGACGTCATCGTGGCCTCCGCCAAGGCGTACCTGGCGGCTCTCAACCGGATGCTCACCGCGATCGGCACCAAGTACACGGCGGGCGAGGGAGGCCCCGCCACCCTTCGGGTCTCGCGATCCCAGCCGGTAGACGCATGAGTCGACCGAGGACGCTGTTCGAGAAGATCTGGCGGCGGCACCTGGTCGCCGCGGAGGCCGAGGGCCTGCCCGCGACTCTCTATGTCGACCTGCACCTCGTGCACGAAGTGACTTCGCCGCAGGCCTTCACCGAGCTGGCCGAGCGGGGGCTCCCCGTCCGCCGGCCCGACCTGACGCTGGCGACGATGGACCACTCGACGCCGACCGATCCCTCGATCGACGACGCGCGGCTTCGCGTGCTCGACCCGGAGGGTTCCGCGCAACTCGACCGGCTGCAGGCGAACTGCGAGCGGCATGGCATCCCCCTCTACGCGATGGGCGACGAGCGCCGCGGCATCGTCCACGTGATCGGCCCCGAACTCGGCGCCACCCAGCCCGGCATGACCGTCGTCTGCGGCGACAGCCATACGAGCACCCACGGAGCGGTCGGAGCGCTGGCCTTCGGCATCGGCACCAGCGAGGTCGGCCACGTGCTCGCCACCCAGTGCCTTCTCCAGCACCGGCCGAAGACGTACGAGGTCCGCGTCGACGGCCGCCTGCAGGAGGGCGTGGTCGCCAAGGACATCATCCTGGCGGTGATCGCCCGGCTCGGCATCGGCGGCGGCACGGGGCACGTCTTCGAGTACACCGGCGAAGCCATCCGCGCCCTCGACATGGAAGGCCGGATGACGGTCTGCAACATGTCGATAGAGGGCGGTGCCCGCGCCGGCCTGATCGCCCCCGACGATGTCACCTTCGCGTATCTGGAAGGCCGCCCGATGGCGCCGGCCGGAGACGCCTGGGAAGCGGCCGTCGACGACTGGCGGTCGCTGCCCACCGACGACGGGGCGGCCTACGACCGGACCACGACTCTCGACGGCTCCGCGCTCGAGCCGATGGTCACCTACGGCACGAACCCCGGCATGGCGATCCCGATCGCGGGAGCGGTTCCTGAAGACGACGCCATCGAACCCGAGAAGCGGGCGTCCTTCCGCAAGGCGCTCGACTACATGGCGCTCGAACCCGGCCAGCAGCTTCAGGGCAAGCCGATCGACGTCGTCTTCGTCGGAAGCTGCACGAACTCGCGCTACAGCGACCTGGTGGCCGCGGCGAACGTGCTGCGCGGCCGCAAGGTCGCCGACGGCTTGCGGGTGCTCATCGTGCCCGGCTCCGACGCCGTCAAGCGACAGGCCGAACGGGACGGTCTCGCCCAGGTCTTCGTCGACGCCGGCGCCGAGTGGCGCGAAGCCGGCTGCTCCATGTGCCTGGCGATGAACGGCGACCAGCTCGCGCCCGGCCAGTACGCCGTCAGCACCTCGAACCGCAACTTCGAGGGCCGCCAGGGCGCCGGCGGCCGCACCTTCCTGGCCAGCCCGCTGACCGCGGCCGCTTCCGCCATCACCGGCCGGGTGACCGACGTGCGCGAGGTGCTCTCGTGAGCAAGAGCTTCACCCGCTTCACCGGCTCGATGGCGCCGCTGCCGATCCAGAACGTCGACACCGACCAGATCATCCCCGCGTCCTACCTGAAGGTCACCGACCGCAGCGGCCTCGCCTCCGGCCTGTTCTCCCGCTGGCGCTACCGGGACGGCGATCCCGAAGGCGAGCCCATCGCCGACTTCGTGCTGAACCGCCCCGAGCACGGCGACGCCAGAATCCTGCTCGCCGGCGACAACTTCGGCTGCGGCAGCTCCCGCGAGCACGCGCCCTGGGCCCTCGTCGGCTACGGCTTCCGCGCGGTCATCAGCACTTCCTTCGCCGACATCTTCCGCAGCAACGCGCTGAAGAACGGCCTCCTCGTCGTGCCGGTGACCGAAGACGTCTCCGCGTCGCTGTTCGACGCCGTCGCCGCCGACCCGGCCACTGAGGTCACGATCGACCTGAAAGCGCGGACCCTCGGCCTGCCGGGCGGCGGCGAGACGAACTTCGAGGTCGACCCCTTCGCCCGCCGCTGCCTGCTCGACGGCACGGACCAGCTCGGCTACCTGCTGAACCAGGCGCCTTCGATCCAGGCGTTCGAGGCCGCCCACCCGGCGCGGCTCGACACCCGGTCGGCCTGAGCGACCGAGTCCCCATGCAGGCGAACATCGTCCTCCTGCCCGGCGACGGCATAGGACCCGAAGTCACCGCGGAGGCGACCCGCGTCCTGAAGGTCGTGGCCGACCTCGGCGGACACGAGTTCCAGCTCGAGTCCCAGCCGATGGGCGGCAACGCGATCGACGACTACCGGAACCCGCTGCCGCCAGCCACGCTGGCCGCGTGCAAGGCGGCCGACGCGGTGCTGCTCGGCGCCGTCGGTGGCCCGAAGTGGTCCGACCCGAGCGCCGAACTCCGGCCCGAGCAGGGGCTGCTCGACCTGCGCGCCGAGATGGGCCTGTTCGCCAACCTGCGTCCGGTGCCCGTGTTCGAGGCGTTGATCGAATTCGCGCCGCTCAGGCCCGAACTGCTGCGGGGCGTCGACCTGCTGTTCGTGCGGGAGCTGACCGGCGGCATCTACTTCGGCCCCCGCCAGGAGCAGGGCGACGGCGACGTGGCCCACGACACCCTCGTCTACTCCACCGCCGAGGTGGAGCGCGTCGCCCGGGTCGCGCTGCGGGCCGCGCGGGGACGCCGCGGCAAGGTCGCGTCGATCGACAAGGCGAACGTGCTGGCCTCGATGCGGCTCTGGCGGCGTTCCGTGACGGAAGTCGCCAGCGCGTATCCGGACGTCGAGGTCAGCCATCACCTCGTCGACGCCTTCGCGATGCAGTTGATGCGGTCGCCCGCGGATTACGACGTGATCCTCGCCGGCAACATGTTCGGCGACATCCTGAGCGACGAGGCGGCGATCCTCGCCGGCTCGCTCGGCATGCTGCCTTCGGCGTCGCTGGGCGCCGGCAGCCAGGGCCTGTACGAGCCGGTCCACGGTTCCGCGCCCGACATCGCGGGCCGCGGCATCGCCAACCCGGTCGGCGCCATCCTGAGCGCAGCGATGCTGCTCCGCCACAGCCTCGACCTGGAGGCGGAGGCGGCTCAGGTCGAGGCGGCGGTCGCCGCGGTGCTGAACGACGGGCTCCGTACCACCGATCTGGCGCCCGAAGGGCAGCCGGCCGTGTCGACGGCGGAGATGGGCCAGGCCATCGCCGCCAGGATCGGCCTCGCCTGACCGCGACGCACCTGGCGACAGCAGCTACGGGCGGCAACCGTCCGGAAGCGCCGTGGCGTCCGCGATCGCGGGCACCGTCGCCGGCCGTCAGCGCCGGGGAAACGCGTACGCCGTGAGAACCCGCTGCACCAGGGCGACCTGCCCGGACACGCCCTGCTTCTTGTAGACCTGCTTCAGAAGCCAGCGGACGTAGCTTTCCTTGTAGCCCGCGGTCGCGGCGATCTCTCGCACCGGCCGGCCCTCGGCCAGCAGCGCCGACACCCGGGCCTCAGACGGCGACAGGTCGAGCAGCATCGACAACTGGACCGGGTCGATGCTCGGCCGGTTCTCCGGGTCGACCACGAGCACCAGGGCCGCCACCCGGTGGCCCCCGAAGTCCGCCTGTCCGGCGTCGATGGCGTGTACGTGAAGCTCCAGCCGCGACTGAAGCAAGGGCCGCTGGATCCTCATCGAGCCGCCCCTCGGCGGCGTCTCGCTCCCGAACACCGGCAGCGCACCTTTCAGCAGCCGCTGCAGACGACCGTCATCCACCGGCAGCGAAGCGTGCAGGGCGCCGTCGCGGTCGGACAAGCCCTCGCCGCGGCGCAGAATGTCCTGGGCGGGGGCGTTCGCCGCCACCACGCGGCCTTGGCGGTCCAGACGCAGGACGCCGATCCCGCTGTTGTCCAGCAGACCGGCCAGCCCTCCACTCAACGCCTCGGCGCCGGCCAGCGCCTGACGGACCCGAACCACGTGGCGGACATGCGGCAGCAGGGACTCGATCAACCGGAGCTGATCCGACTGCCAGCCGCCGCTGGCGATCGGGTTGCCGATAGCCCAGACCACACTCAGGCCGTCCACCCAGTCAAGGCGTGTAATCAAGCCGTTCTGGCCTTGGCCGCGGCCCCATAGCTCGTTGTACGCCGCCGACGTCCTCAACTCCCTTTGGGTGTACAGGTCGGGAACATTGACCAGCTGGCCGACGGGCCGCTCCGAGAGGCGGGGCGGCCCTTCGTCGTGGGCGTAGTACACGTCGAAGTACTCGTGCGCCAGGTCCTGTCGAGGCTCGCCGCCGTAGAGCAGCCGGGCGAAGTGGACGCGCGGCCCGTTGCCGGTGCTTTGGCAGACCGTCAGCACGTTTCCCGTGGCGCCACAGGCATGTTCGATCAGGGCGGTGGCGGCGGGCCAGTGCACGTCGTCGAGGGCGGCCCGATGCAGCAACGCGAGGATTCGATCGAAGGGAACGAGGGAGTTCACGAGCGCGAAGGCTAGCGGCCTAAGGTGTCATTTAAGCGAACTCCTCCACTCCTTTCGCGATGGTTGCGCGATCAAACAGTTCAGGCAGCGGCGCCGCGTCGCGCTGCGCTGCCTTTCGCGGTCGTGGACGAGCCGGCTAGAGGACCACGAGCAGCACGGAGCCCAGCGCCAGCCGGTAGCCGACGAACACCTGCAGGCTGCGCCGTCTGAGCCAGCCGAGCAGACCGCCGATCACCAGGTAGCCGACCACCGCCGACAGCCCGGCGACCAGGAGCAGCGAGGGCAGCTGGGACAGCGGCAACGCGCCGCTCACCAGGTCGAGACTGTCCTTGCCGGCGACGAAGACGCCCACCGGCAGCGCCAGCAGGAAGGCGAAGCGGGCCGACGACTCGCGGTCGAAGCCGAGCAGACGGCCGGCGCTCATGACGACTCCGGCCCGGGAGGCGCCCGGAATGAGCGCCGTGGCCTGCGCCAGCCCGAACACGAGGGCGTTCCGCCAGTTCACCTGCTCCAGCCGGCGCTCTTGCCCTCCCCAGCGATCCGCGGCGCCGAGCACCAGACCGAAGCCGATCGTCGCCCAGGCGATCACGCCCGGACTGCGGGCGTCGCCGGCGATCCAGTCGCCCGCCGCGATGCCGACGACGAGAACCGGCAGCGAGGCCAGCGCCAGCAACGGGATCATCCGCCTCGCAGCGGGGTCGCCGGCCTCGCCGCCCTGGAACAGCGCCCGAACGTAGACCACAAGGTCCTTTCGGAAGTACGCGACGACGGCCACCAGCGTGCCGGTGTTCGCCGCCACGTCGACCGCCAGACCCTGGTCCGGCCAGCCGAACAGCCGCGGCAGCAGGATGAGGTGCGCCGTCGAGCTGATCGGCAGGTACTCGGTCAGCCCCTGCACCAGTGCCACGAGGATCAACTGCAGCGGCTGCACGTGGCGAGGATAGCGAAGGGACCCGGCCCGCCCGTCTTGCGGATACCATGCGCGCCATGAAGACACCACGCCGCCCCTGGCAGTTCAGCGCCCCGTTCCTCGCCCTCATCCTCGCCGCGCCCGCCTGCGCGCAGGAAACCGCCACCGCCGCAGCGGACGATCCGCCGGCGGCCCCCGAGACATGGGACGAGAAGGCCTCCTACGCGATCGGCCTGAACATCGGGAGCAACCTGGAGGCCGGGGACCTGGACCTCGACAAGGACCTGCTGCTCCGCGGATTCCTGGACTCCCTGGAAGGCACGGCGGCGCTCGAGGAGGCCGAGATCGACGCGGTTCTGGGAGAACTCAACCAGAAGATGCAGGAACACGCGGACCGCGCCCGGCAAGCGGCCTTGATGGAGAACACCGCCAAGAGCGCCGCTTTCCTCGCCGAGAAGGCCAGGGAAGAGGGCATCGTCAAGACGGACTCCGGTCTCCTCTACCGGGAACTCCGCGCGGGCAGCGGCAACAGCCCCACGGCGAACGAGACGGTCACCGTCCACTATCGCGGCGCCCTGATCGATGGCACCGTGTTCGACAGCACGTACGACCGCGACCAGCCGACCACCTACCCCGTCAGCGGCTTCATTCCGGGCTGGTCGGAAGCGTTGCAGTTGATGAAGCCGGGCGCCAGGTGGGAACTCTTCATTCCCGCCGAACTCGCCTACGGCGCGAACGGCTCGCCGCCAGCCATCCCGCCCGCCGCGGCCCTCACCTTCGAGCTCGAGCTCCTCGAAGTCGAGTAGCGCCCGGCTCAGTCCGCGTCGGCGGTGAAGCGGTAACCGACGCCGCGGACGGTGTGGAAGTGGCGCGGCCGCTCGGGGTCGGGTTCAAAGCGCCTGCGCAGCCGGAGGATGAAGTTGTCGACCGTCCGGGACGACGGGAAGGCCTCGTAGCCCCAGACGCGGTCCAGGATGTCCTCGCGCGAGACGACTTCGCCCTCCCGCTCCGCCAGGGTCTTGAGGATCATCGCCTCCTTCTGGGTCAACTGCTGTGCCTGACCGTCCCAGGAGGCGCCGGCGAAGGCCGCGAAGTCGAAGTGGTTGCCGCCGAAGCGCACTGCGACAGGCGCGTCGCCGGGACGCCATGACCGCCTCCGGAGGATCGCCTGGACCCGCAGCAGGAGCTCCGTCAGGTGAAACGGCTTGGCGAGATAGTCGTCGCCTCCGGCCTCGAGCCCGCGAATCCGGTCGGACACCTCCGCCTTGGCGGTCAGGAAGAGGACCGGCGTATCGACGCCGGCTCCACGCGCCTCCTCGCACAGCGTGAATCCGTCCACGCCAGGCAACATGACGTCGAGAATCACAAGCTGGTAGCGCGGGTCCCGAACCCGCTCCAGCGCCTGTCCGCCGTCGCGAACCCAATCGACGTCGAGCCCCTCGGCCTCCAGGTTGAAGCGGATGCCGGCGGCGAGATTCTCCTCGTCCTCGATCAGCAGGACCCGCACCTGGTCTTCGACTACGGGTCTCACGACGCCGCTCCCTCGGCCTGCCGCCTGATCGGCCATGTGACCCGGAACACCGCGCCGAGGCCCGGGCCCTCGCTGCTCGCCTCCACTTCACCCCCCTCGAGCGTCACGAAGCTCCGCACCAGGTAGAGCCCCAGACCGCTGCCCTTCTTGTCGCGCCGCAACTCGCTGCCGGGTCGGTAGAACTTCTCGAACAGGCGACGGCCGTCCGCGGGGTCGAAGCCGACGCCGTCGTCGACCACTTCGAGTTCGACGGTCGAGTCCAGCCGTCTGGCCACGACTTCCACTCTCGTGCCGGCCGCCTGGGCGGACTCGATCGCGTTGCCGATCAGGTTCCGCAGCACCGTGCCCAGGCCCACCGGGTCCGCCTGCAGATCGAGGCCGTCCTCAACCCTGACCTCGATTTCGATGCCCTCGCGGCCGTCGTGCCGGTGCCCGAGTTCCGCGAAGGCGAGGGACACCGCCTCCGCCAGGTCAACCGGTTCGCGGCGCGGCTCGACCTTCGAATGCTCCAGGCGGTTCGTCTCCAGGAGATTGCCGATCATCCGCTCCAGACGTCTCAGATCCTCCAGATTGCGATCGAGCAGCTCGCGACGATCCGCCGCCGCCAGGTCACGAAGCAGCAACGTCTCCGTCGTCAGCCGCAGGCTCGCCAGCGGACTCCGCAACTCGTGGGACACCGCGGCGAGGAAGTTCTGCTGCCGGGACAGGAGGTCCGCCTCCCGGCGCAGCACGCCCCACAGAAGCAGTACCCCGCCCGCGATCACCGCGAGAAAGAAGCCCCCCTCCCAGCGATACTGGTTCAGGTGGCTGCGCCGATCCCGTTCGATGGCCGCGCGGGCCGCCGCCCGTATCCTCACCTCCCCGGCTTCGATCTCCAGGTGCGGGTAGAGAGCGCGGAGTTCCTCACTCGACTGACCGGCTCGCAGCGACGCATCCGCCGCCTCCCGGTCCAGTTCGACCTCGGCGACGCGGTCGGAGGCGATGCGGTCCGCCAGCCTGGACTGGTCGACCAGCCACCAGACGACCTGCACAGCCGTGATCGCGAGCAGCAGCAGGAAGCCGATCTGCAGCCGCCACACCCGGATGCTCTCCGCCGAGCGGCGGCTTCCCCGGTTGAACCGGGCCACATGCTTGGGCATCGCCCTATTCTGCAACGAGGGCCTGAGCCGGATGCTGCTAGTTTCCCCGGCCGATGCTCGAACCGGTTTCCGTCCACCGCGTCCAGTCCACCGACGGCGTCGAACTCGCCGTCTACGACTTCGGCGGTGATGGCCCCGACCTGATCGCAGGTCACGCCACCGGCTTTCACGGGCGGGTCTACGACCCGATGCTCGAGCACCTCGACGGCTTTCGCCGGATCAGCGTCGATGTGCGAGGACACGGCGACGCGACCGCGCCGGACGGCCTCGACTACAGCTGGGAGAGCTGTGCGGAGGATCTGGTCGCGGTGATCGACGCGCTGGAACTCGGCGCCGAACGACCGCTGTTCGGCTTCGGCCACTCGATGGGCGCGGCCGCACTGCTGATGATCGCGCCAAAGAGACCGGGCCTGTTCGCCGGCCTCGTCTGCTACGAACCGGTCATTTATCCACCGGGCGTCACGGACGACGACGCCCGCCTCGGAGTCTGGGTCGAACGGACCCGGCGTCGCCGCAGACGCTTCCCGTCGTACGAAGCCGCCGTCGCCAACTACGCGGAGAAGGTGCCCTACTCCCTGATCGACCCGGAAGCGCTCGACGTGTACGTCCGGCATGGCTTCGCACCGTCGGCGGACGGCGCGGTCGAGATCAAGTGCCACCCCGACGTCGAGGCGCAGCTCTACCTGATGGGGCCCCACCACCGTGCCTGGGACGGGCTCCGCCAGGTGGAGTGCCCGGTGACCCTGATGCGGGGATCCGTGCTCATACCGGGGCCCGCGTACTGGGCCGAGGCGATCGTCAGCGAGTTGCCGAACGTGCTCTTTCTCCAGGTCGAGGGGCTCGGCCACCTCGGCCCGCTGGAGGATCCGGAGCAGATGGCGGTCCTTGTGGCCTCAACGCTCGCCGCCGGCTAGGAGTTCCTGTCCGCGGGCCAGCGCCTGCCGCTCCTCGGCCGGCCGCCCCAGCCGGTTCAGGATGTCGGCGAGCACGAAGTAACCGAGCGCGCCGTCCCGACCCGCCGGCTCGCCCTCCAGACCGCGGCGCACGAACGTCTCCGCTTCTTCGAGATCCCGCCCGTGGTCCATCAACGCCTTCGCCAGGTGGAAGTAGCCGACGGTGAAGTCCGGCGCCGCCTCGACCGCGCCGCGGTAGGCCTCGATCTGGAGGTCCGCCCGGCCCTGCCGGCCGTAGAGCCGGCCGAGATTGAACCGGGGCCGATGGTCGCGCGGACGCAGTTCCTCCGCCTGCCGGTAGGCGGTAACCGCGTCCTCCATCCTCCCCGATTCCTCCAGCAGAACGGCCAGGTTGAAGTGGGCCTCGCCGAGTTCCGGGTTCGATGAGATGGCCTGCCGGAACTTCGCCTCCGCGTCGCCGCTACGGCCCAGAAGCGCCATCACCTCGCCCAGCTTGTTCGCGACGACAGCTGGCGGTTCGCGTCCTTCGGCGGCGGCCGTCAGCACCTGCTCCGCTTCGCTCAGCTCGCCGCGATCGACGTGGATCCGCGCCAGCGCCATCGTCGCCTTCGCGTCCTGACCCGCGACTTCGAGCAGCCGGCGGTAGCCGACCACCGCCTCGTCGATGCGTCCCAGTTCGCGGTAGGCGTTGGCGAGGCCGAGCAGGGACTGTCGGTGCTCGGAATCGAGGGCCAGCGCGCTCTGGAAGTGGCCTGACGCCTGTTCCGGATCGCCAGCCAGAAGCGTGATCGTGCCCAGAAGCTGGTGCGCGTCGAGCAGCCCCCCGTCTTCGGACAGCGCCGCCCGCAGTTCGGCCGCAGCCCCGTCCTCGTCGCCGGCGCCGAAGGCGCTCTGCGCCCGCATGATGGCGCGATGCAGGTGCGCCTTGTCCTTCGGATCGGCGCGCGGGCTCTCGGAATCCCCGCGGCCGGCGGCGCCGCGGCCGGCGAGGTAACCGAGCGCTCGCAACTGCGCCAGCGTGTCCTCGTCGAGATCCGGTTCCACGCTGGAACTCGGGGCCGCCCGATCGAGTTCCGCCCCGAGTTCGAGAGCCTCCTCCCGCAGCCGGCGCGACAGATCGCGCTGTTCGAGGAGGACGTTCGCGAGTTCACCCGGATCCTCGAGCAGGGCGTATAGCTCGGGGTCCGGCGCTTCGATGTACTTGTGCTCCGCCGTGCGCAGCGAGCGAAGCGGCGCCCAGCCGTAGTGGTCCAGCGCGTAGAAGGACTCGGCGTAGACGCCGCGTTCGGCAAGGGGATTCGGCAGTCCCTGCATGTCAGGAAGCAGACTCCGGCCCTGGCCTGGGCCGGCGCGGTCGAGGTCCAGCAGCTCGATCAGGGTCGGCGCGATGTCGACGTGGCTCACGGCGTCGCCGACCACCCGGCCGCGCTCCGTGCCGCCGGGCAGCCGGAGGATGAGCGGCACGTGGACGGTGGAGTCGTAGACGAAGAAGCCGTGGTAGCTCTCGCCGTGGTCGCCAAGTCCCTCGCCGTGGTCCGACGTCAGCACGATGACCGACCCGTCGAACAGGCCGCGCTCCTCGAGGGCGGCGCGGAACTCGCCGATCAGCGAGTCCGTGTAAGCGACCTCGCCGTCGTAGGGCCGGCCCTGGTACTCGGACCGGAACGGTTCCGGCGGGTCGTACGGATCGTGGGGATCGAACAAGTGGAGCCACAGGAAGAAGGGCTCCTCCCCGCCCACGCCGTCGAGCCATTCCAGCGCATGCGCGATCGTCTCCGGACCAGCCCGCTGGACCGACCCGAGGTTGGCGCCCGCCATCGCGTCCAGGTCGAAGTCGTCGACGTAGGTGTCGAAGCCGCGGCCGATTCCCCAGCGCGCATCGAGCACGAAAGCGCTGACGAAACCGCCGGTCCGGTAGCCGGCGTCGCGGAACCGCTCGGCGATGGTGACCAGCTCGGACGCCAGCACGTAGCCGACGTTCTCGCGCACCCCGTGGGACGGCGGGTAGAGCCCGGTCATGATCGAGCTGTGCGCCGGCAACGTGAACGGCACCGTCGACGACGCGTTGGCGAAGCGAATCCCCTCCGCCGCCAGACGGTCGAGGTGCGGCGTCGCGACCCGGTCCGAGCCGTAGCTCGACAGCCGGTCGGCCCGCAGCGTGTCGATCGTGATCAGGATGACCGGGGGCTGCCCGCTCGATGCCCCACTGAGCAGGTGCTCCACGTCCGCCCGGACCGACGATGGCGCGGCGTCCTCCGGCTCGGGTCCGCAGGCGGCAAGGACCAACGCCAGCATCGAGGCCGGCACAAGGACCTGGCGGGCCGCGCTACAACCAGCGCCGGACGCGTTTCGCATAGTCCCGGTACTCGTCGCCGAACTTCCGCTCCAGGTAGGCCTCCTCCCGCAGAATCACGCCCCAGCGCAGCAGCAGGGCCACCGCCACGGCGAGGGCGACGAACCACCAACTGCCCCGGGCGAGTCCGAGGCCGAGGAACGCCAGCACCATGCCCGCATAGATGGGGTTGCGGGACCGCCGGTAGGGACCTCTGATCACCAGGTTCGCGGTCGGATGATGCACCGGCAGGGAGGAGCCGCCGCGAACCATCGTCAGGGCGGACCAGGTCAGCCAGGCGAAGCTGGCGACCACGATCACGACACCGGCGGCCACCAGGGCCCGATTGGTCCCGACCGGCCAGATCCGGAGCGGCAGCAGCCAGGACAGCCCGAATCCGAGAACCAGGCCGACCAGCACCAGCAGCGGCGGCTCGAAGGCCGTCTGGGCCCGATCCGGTTCGCCGCCCGCCGCCATGGTCGTTCCGGCCTCCTCAGCCGGATCCGCGAAGCGCTCCCAGGGCCCGGATGTGCTCGGGCCCCAGGCCGCAGCAGCCGCCGACGATCTGAACGCCCGCCGCCACCCAGCCCCGCGCCTCCTCCAGCAGATCGGCCGGCTCGATCACGTCGACGAAGTTCCAGTTCGGCATCGTGAAGTAGCCCGACTCCGGATACACGCCGATCGGTCCGTGCCAGCGCTCCTGGACCATCGCTACCGCCTCCGGCACCGCCGCGATCTCGCTGTGCATCACATGGACGATCGAGGGTCCCAGTGGAATGAGGGTGTCGAGCAACTCCTCGAAGGACTCGTCGGGCCAGTTGAAGGGCGTGATCGCGCCGGTTTCCGGGTCCTTCCGCGCGCTGACCCCGAGCCACACGGGCAGACCGGTCTCCTTCGCCGCCCTGAAGGCGACCACGGCACGCTCGCGAAACTGCATCATCTCGAGCGCGATCACGTCGACTCCGGACTCGGCCAGGAGTCCACACTGCTCCCGGTAGGCCGCCATCTGCTCGTCGACCGGCGGATAACCGCCCTGGATGTTGTTCGCCGGCATCGTCGACAGCGATCCGGCCACGAGCACCCCCTGACATCCGGCCCGCTCGCGCGCCTCGAGCGCCGCCTCCACCGCTCGCCGCACGATCACCGCGACCTGGTCGCCCAGACCCGCGGCCTCAAGCAACGGACGGTGAGTCGCGAACGTGTTCGTAATGATCGCGTCCGCGCCGCAACGGATGTACTCCTCGTGCAGATCCCGGATCGCGTCCTGGTGCTCGAGCGCGGCCGTCCCGCACCAGGCCGCGGAGTCCATCGGCACCCCCCGCCGCTCCAGCTCCGTCCCGGTACCGCCGTCGAGGAGCAGGATCTCCCCCCGGTCCAGGCACTCGTGCCACTCTTCGACGATTCCCATCCGGCTTCCTCGGGACGCCACTCTGCCACAGGTCAGCCCGCGCCGGCGTCCGGAGGGGAGGGTTCCAGCGGGCTGGGTGCCGGTGCGGGCGGTGCCCCGCCCAGCCGCAGTCGCTACACTCACGCGATGAGCAGCGACTGGTTCTACAAGTTCGACACCCTGTCCCTACACGCCGGCCAGAGGCCCGACCCGGCCACGGGAGCGCGCGCCGTGCCGGTCTACAACTCGACGTCCTACGTGTTCCGGGACACGGACCACGCGGCCGGACTGTTCAACCTGGAGGAGGCGGGGCACATCTACTCGCGGATCTCCAACCCGACGGTGGCGGTGTTCGAGGAGCGAATTGCCGCGCTCGAAGGCGGCGTCGGCGCGGTGGCCACCGCTTCCGGGCAGTCCGCGTTCCACCTGGCGGCGGCGACGATCCTCTCCGCCGGCGACCACGTCGTCTCCTCGGCGGCAATCTACGGCGGCACGCACAACGTGCTGAACCACACGCTGCGCCGGTTCGGCATCGAGCCGACGTTCGTCGAGCCGACCGACCCTGCGAACTTCCGGCGAGCCGCCCGTCCGAACACCAAGTTGTTCTTCGGCGAGACGATCGGCAACCCGCGGATCGACGTGCTGGACATCCCCGCCGTCGCCACGATCGCCCACGAGATCGGCGTGCCGCTGCTGATCGACAACACCTTCGGCACGCCGTTCCTGTCGAGGCCGATCGATCTGGGCGCGGACATCGTGATGCACTCGGCGACCAAGTTCATCGGCGGCCACGGCGTCACCCTGGGCGGCGTCCTGGTCGACAGCGGCAAGTTCGACTGGGCCGCCTCCGGGCGCTTCCCGATCATGACCGAGCCCTGCCCGGGCTACCACGGCATCGCCTTCGCCGAGCACTACGGCCCGCCGGCCTTCATCCTCAAGGCAAGGCTCGAAGGACTGCGCGACTTCGGCGCCTGCCTGAACCCGCAGGCCGCCTTCTACCTGATTCAGGGACTGGAGACCCTGCCGCTCCGGGTCGCCCGCCACGTGGAGAACGCTCGGGCGGTCGCCGGGTTCCTCGAACAGCACGAGGCGGTCGAGTGGGTGAGCTACCCCGACCTGCCCAGCCACCCGCAGCACGAACTCGCCCGCAAGCTGCTGCCGAATGGCAGCGGAGCCCTTCTGACCTTCGGGATTCGTGGCGGACTCGAGGCGGGGATCGCCTTCATCGAGGGCCTGGAGTTATGGTCGCACCTCGCCAACGTCGGCGACGCGAAGAGCCTGGTCATTCACCCGGCGAGCACGACGCACCAGCAGATGACCGCCGAAGAGCTCGCCGAGTCGGGCGTCACCCAGGAGATGGTGCGGCTGTCGGTCGGCCTCGAGGATCCCCAGGATCTCGTGGCCGATCTCGACCGGGCGCTGAAACGCTCGCAGAGGCGGGCTCAGCGGCCGCGGGCGGTGGCCTCCTGACCCGTCCCCACAGGCCGGGCGCACGCCGTTGACAGAACTCGAGATCCAGGGCCGCAAGGCGTACTGCGGCACCGGCGGCTCCGCCTGGCAGGGAGGGTTGCCCCTCGCCCTGCTGCTCCACGGCGCCGGCAGCGACCACACCGTATGGGCGCTGCAGGCCCGGTCGCTGGCTCAACACGGCTGGAACGTCGCCGCGCCCGACCTGCCCGGCCACGGCGCGTCGGAGGACCTGGACACCATCAGGACGATCGCCGACTACGCCGACTGGACCGCCGACTTCGCGGCGGCCGCAGCGACACGGGCCGGCACCGAGGACATCGCGCTCGTCGGCCACTCGATGGGCGCCTGCATCGCCGTCGACGCGGCGTCCCGGCTGAACGGCCGCCTGTGCCGGTTGGCCCTGCTCGGCGCCGGCGAGACGCTCCGGGTCAACCCCGGGTTGCTAGCGGACACGCTGAAACGGCCGCTCAACGCCCATCGCTTCATCGCCGCCTTCGGGCACGGGACCGGCGCCCACTTCGGCGGCGCCGAGTCGCCCGGAATGTGGATGCTCGGATCGACGATGGCGCTGCTCGACCGTTGCCTTCCCGAAGTGCTCCACCGCGACTTCGCCGCCTGCAACGAATGGGAGGGAAGCGAGAGCGCCCCGGGCGTCACCTGCCCGACGCTCGTCGTCGTCGGCGCGAAGGACAGGATGACGCCGCCGAGGGCCGGCCGCGCGCTGGCCGACCGCATCCGCGGCAGCGAGGGCGGCGCCGGCTTCGTGACCGTGGCGGACGCCGGCCACATGCTGATGGCTGAAGCGCCCGGCGCCGTCACCCGTTGCCTGCGGGGCTTCCTGGGCGCCCAGTGACCTACTCGGCTTCGGCCAGGCTCTCCGCGAGACGCATCAGGGTCACCGCTTCGCGGCGGTAACCGAACCGGTCGTCGCCGGTGTTCGCCTCGGCGAGCCCGATCGCGTCGGCCCAGGTCCAGTCGCCAGTGTAGGCGCCATTTCGCAGGAGCTGACCGAACCCGGCGACCGCGGCGGCGAACCGCTGATCGGCGCCGGCCTCGCCCACTTCGCGAGCGATCGGCAGTTCGACGAGTTCGCTGGTGTCCCGGCCTGGCTCCTTGTAGCGCAGCCGCAGGAAGGCGAGCTCCCGGGACCCTGTCGGGCTTTCGGCGGTCCCCGGCGGCTCGGCCGCGCGACCGGCATAGCGCAGGGCGTCGTGCAACACGGCAGGCGACCCCACAGGCGTCACCTCGTAGATCGCCGTGACCGCGTGTCCGGCGCCGATCTCGCCTGCATCGACCCGGTCGTTGTTGAAGTCCTCGCGTCTCAGCGCCCGGGTCTCGTAGCCGATCAGGCGGTACTCGGCCACCGTGGCCGGATTGAACTCGACCTGGATCTTCACGTCGTTCGCGATCGGGAACAGGGTGCCCACAAGCTGGTCGACGAGGACCTTCTGCGCCTCCGCGAGCGTGTCGATGTAGGCCGCTTGGCCGTTGCCGTTCTGGGCCAGCGCCTGCATCGTCGCATCGTCCAGGTTGCCGCGGCCGAAGCCCAACACCGAAAGGTAGACGCCGCTCTCGCGCTGGCGGGCGATGAAGCTCTCGAGCTGCTCGGGGTCGGAGATGCCGACGTTGAAGTCGCCGTCCGTGGCGAGAACGACGCGCGTGACCTCGCCTTCCGCCGCCATGTCCCGGGCAACCCGGTAGGCCAGCTGGATTCCTGCCGCCCCGGCGGTCGAACCACCCGCGTGGAGTCGGTCGAGCGCCGCCAGAATCGCGCCGCGATCGGCGGCGGGGGTCGGGTCCAGCACGCGGCCCGCGCTGCCGGCGTAGGCGACGATCGCCACCTCGTCGGCCGGATCGAGCTGGCCGACCATCAGGCGGAACGACTGCACGAGCAGGGGCAGCTTGTTCGGCCTGTCCATCGAACCCGACGTGTCGACCAGGAAGACGAGGTTGAGCGGCGGGCGGCCGTCCGTCGCCGGCTGCCGGCCCTGGATGCCGATGTGCATCAGCAGGGTGTCCGGGTTCCACGGCGTTCCGGAGACCGTGACCGTCGGCCGGAACGGCGCGCCGGACCCCTCGGGCGGCGCATAGGCGTACGGGAAGTAGTTGATCAGTTCTTCGATTCGTACCGATTCGGGCGCCGGCAGGTAGCCGTTCGTCAGGGAGGAACGGACGACCGGGTAGCTGGCCGTGTCGACGTCGATCGAGAAGGTCGAAACCGGCTCTTCGCTCGTGACTCTGACCGGACTGGCGTCTTCGTTGGCGAAGGCTTCCGTGTTGGGCCGCCGGGGACCCGGAACGTCGTGGGCCCAGGCCGCAACGTGAGCCTCCGCAACGGAACGAACGCTCTGCCTCAACTCCGCGGGGTCGGGCGAGAATTCCGCGACGAGGCGGGGTGAAGGCGGTACCGCTGCCGGGGGCGGAGGCGGCTCGGAAGCGACCACCAGTTCACCCTCGCGGGCTACGGCGGTGTCGGCGGCCCCGTTGTCCGGGCCAGGCACGCTCTCCAGTTGAACCCTCAGGATCTCCCTCTGTCTCTCCAACTCGGCGAACCTCGCGTCGAAAGACGCCGGGTCAGTCCTCCTTGGGGCAATGGGGAAAGTCGGTTGCTGAGCCGGGATCGGCGCTTCCGGAAGCTCGAGCTGGTCAGTGGTATCGGCCTGAGCTTCCTCGGCCGGCGCAGGTGTCGGGCGTTCCGCTTCAGGTGCGCTCACGGGTGGGGCCACGGGCTCCGGCAGAACGCCGGCATCGGCGACGACCACCGGCGGTCGCGGCGGCGCGTCCCGTAGCACCGTCACCAGGAGCGCGGCAAAGGCGACGGCAGCCAGGACGCCGGTGGCAGCCAGGACAGGTCGAGAAGTCAGCCCGTTCAGCATGTGTCGTACTCCCTGTCGGATGCCCGCCCAGGTATTGGGGCGGTCGTCCGTACGACGGCGCTCGGCCTCGGAAACTTGGCTCCGGTCGAAGAGCTCCTGCGCGCGGGCCAGATTCCCCTTCCGCCTCTCGGTATCCGGCGCCGGCGTCGCGCGCTCGAATGCGCGTTTCAGATCGTCAAGCGGATCGGTCATCGTCCTGTTTCCTCTTGCCACATGGCTCGCAACCGTCTGCGAACCTCGGAAAGTCGCCAACTCACGGTGCCTTCGGAGATTCCGAGCACCGCGGCGGCTTCTGCATGGGTCATCTCGCCATCGACCGTCAGCGCGACGGTGTCTCGGAGGTCGCCGGGCAGCTCACTCATCGAGCGCCGCAGCCAATCCAGACTCGCCGCTGTGTCTGTTGCCGCCGCACGACGGTTCACTTCCCAGTCACCCCAACCCCCCGCGGCCCTGGTCCGGCTCGCGGTCCGTCGACGCCGGTCATGCGCCGCGTTCACGGCGATCCGGTAGAGCCAGGTCGTCACCCGGGCCTGCCCTCGAAAACTCCTCAGCTTCCCCGGCAAGGCGAGACAGATGTCCTGCGTCAGATCCTCCGCCTCCTCCCTCCGGCCAGTGAGCCGGAAGCAGAGCCGGAAAATCCGGTCGTAGTAAAGGTCGAGAAGCTCCGCGAACGCTTCGCGATCTCCTTCCGCAGCAGCCTGCGCCAAGTCGCCGTCGGCCCGTGGCACGCCACTCACACTAGAGCACCCCCCCGCGGAACTCCATTCGGGTCTGACGACCGCCTGTACAGCCTCTGCCATCCTCACTCATCGGTATGACGCACGAGACGGGTCGATCCTTGGCGCCTTCGCAGAATCCGACCCTGCTATCTTCCCCGCCACCAAAGCGGGAGACCTGTCATGCACCTGTCGATGCACAACTGGATGCGCGCCGAGCCGCTGGAGAAGACGCTCGCGCGGCTCAGAGAGTTCGGCTACGAGTCGCTCGAGATCAGCGGCGAGCCCGAGCTCTACGACACGGCGGAGGTGCGCGAACTGCTCCGGCAGTACGGCATCCGCTGCTGGGGCTCCGTCACCCTGATGATGGACGGCCGCAGCCTGATCGCGAAGGACGAGGCCGAGCGCGCGAGCTCCGTCCAGTACGTCAAGGACTGCGTCACGTTGGTCAAGGAACTCGACGGCCACGAACTGTCCGTCGTGCCGGGCACGGTGGGCAAGGTCGACCCGGACTCGACGCCGGAGAACGAGTGGCGTTGGGCGGTCGAGAGCATGCAGGAGATCTACGCGCACTCTCAGGCCGCGGGCGTCCTGCTGGCGATCGAGCCGATCAACCGATTCGAGACCTACTTCATCAACCGCGGCGCGCAGGCGCTGGCGCTCGCCGAAGCGACCGGGCCTGACTGCGGCGTGTGCCTGGACGCCTTCCACATGAACATGGAGGATCGCGATCTGCTCGGTTCCATCCGCCAGGCCAGCAGCCGACTCGTCGACTTCCACGTCGCCGACAGCAACCGGATGGCGGCCGGCATGGGGGCCCTGGACTGGGCGGCGATCGTCGGGACGCTACGCGAGGTCGGCTACGACGGCGCCCTGACCGTCGAGTTCGTGGCCTCCATCGACCGCACGCCGGCCAACCGGCACCCGAACGCGGTCGAGACGGAACCCACCGACATCACGCCGGAACAGAAGAAGTTCATCGAGGACCACGGCAGCAACCTGCTGAGCGACGAGTTCTACACGATGCTCACGCGGCGCTCGGCGGAAGAGCTGCTGCCGCTCATCCGCTGACTCCGGCATCGCGGGAGGACGACATGGCGAACGTGCTGCAAATCCAACACGCGACGGTCGTCGTCGACGACCTGGAGAAGGCCTGCGCCTTCTACGAGCACGAACTCGGGCTCGAGCCGCTGCCGACCTTCAACCTCGACTTTCCCGCCCAGTTCTTCAAGATCAACGAGGAGCAACAGCTTCACGTCACGGAGTGGGAAGACCAGGCGTCCTTCCGCGGCCACCTCTGCCTGCAGGTGGACGACTTCGACTCGATCTTCTTCCGGATGCGCGAGCTGGGCGCGATCGACACCTCACCCTGGGGAAAGGTGCGGCGCCTGCCCGACGGCGCGATGCAGATGTTCATCCGCGACCCGGCGGGCAACCTGATCGAGATCTCCTGCCCGAGCGACGTCGCCATCGACCAAGCGATCTTCAGGGACGACCTGGTCGACGCCGAGGGCCGGGTCTACGAGTCCAAGCGGGACGACCCGCGCGGGCTGCACACCGAGGACGCGACGCTCTACCACGGACGGTAGTCGTTCGCCGCGGCCAGCGGCGCAGGCCCTGGGTCTCGGAGCCTCCTAGAACTGAAGCCCGAAGCGGATCATGACCCGCCGCGGGAAGAGGTAGCCGCTCGGAACGTACTCCTCGTCCGCGGGCACCCGAAGAGTCTCCCACCAGTCCCAGGTGTCCTCGTTGAAGACGTTGAGCACCTGGAGGTCCAGCTTGAGCTGGACCTGGCCGACCTCGAAGCGGCGGCCGAACGAGACATCGAAGTTGTTCTGGTCCGGCAACCGCGTGTCGTCACTGGCCGGAACAGCGATCACCGTCGTGCCGCCCTGAGCGAGCGGCGCCGCCGAACCCCGGCCGCCGATCGCCAGTTGGCGATTGTACGGCTTGCCCGTCATGTGGCTGTAGGTCGCAGTGCCGATCATCTTCCACGGCAACTCGAAGCTGCCCTGAAACTGCAGGACGTGCTCGCGGTCGTTCTGAAGCGCCTGGTCGGCGTTGATCCAGTTGTTCGGGTCGCGGCCGCCGGTCGAGGCGTAGAACGGGTTGCCCTGGGACTGCGTCAACGGCCGCGGAATGAAGCCGGTCGAGTTGGACCAGGTGTAGGACGACTGCAGGCTCCAGCCATCGCTGTAGCGCCTGTTCAGCGTCAGCACCACACCCTCGTAGTCCTGGTTGTAGGTGATTCCCGGAGGCGCCTTCGAGCCGTCGCCCGGCCGGTTGCCCTTGCGGGTCGTCGGCTGCTCGAGGATGCTGTACAACTGCTCCGTCTCGCCCGAGAACGGGTTCGTCCACGGCACTTCCTCATAGACGCCGTCGTTCAGGATCTCCCAGCCGATCAGGTTCTTCGCTTCCTTGAAGACGCCCTGAATGCCAAGGGTGAAGTTGTCCCCCAGCCGACGCTCCCAGCCCAGCGTGAGCTGGTCCGTTTCCGGTGCTTTCAGATCGGGATGGAACAGGTTGCCGTGGTACTCGAAGGTGTTGTACTGCGTCCACGGACCGTCAAGCGTAGGCCCGTACTCATAGTAGTAAACCGGCGGATTCGGAGGCGGCGCATACCAGTTGCCGGTCACGTCCGCGTCGAAGAACTTGCCGTAGAAGGCGCGCACGACCTGGCGGTCGCCGATCTGGTAGGCCATGCCGAGCCGCGGGGAAACCAGATTCCAGTCGACGACATCGCTGACTCCGGGGATGATCTCGGAAGTCGGGCTCCAGTCC
The DNA here is from genome assembly GCA_022823665.1 of Thermoanaerobaculia bacterium. Lineage (GTDB taxonomy): Bacteria > Acidobacteriota > Thermoanaerobaculia > Multivoradales > Multivoraceae > Multivorans. The sequence continues at coordinate 27,044 of JAJEHN010000014.1, forward strand.
TGGTTCAGCACTGCGTAGTCGGGAATGTCGCCGTTGTGCTTGTCGTAGCGCACGCCGACGTTGAAGGTCAGGTTCGAGTTCACCTGCCAGGAGTCGTCGACGAAGGCCGAGACGACCGCCGTCTCGGCGCCGTAGTAGAACGGCCGGGCGGTGACCCGGTAGTAGTACGGGTAGCCCGGGTAGTACTCGTAGCGGTAGAAGTAGACGCCGTCCGGGCCGCCGCCGGTCCGGGTATCGCCGTGTCCCGTGCCGTAGGAGATCCCGAACTTGAAGTCGTGGTCGCCGCCCAGGAGGTCGTCGGCGTGGTGGGACAGCTTGACGTCCAACTGGTCCCGGCCGAGCAGCCAGATGTACGTGTAGCCGGGGCTGCCGCTGGACTGAGGCGGACCGCCGTCCGCCGGGGAGTAGTCGGTGTACGGCGCGGCGGTACTGCCCGTTGCCGAGAGCAGGTTGTCGTCGCTGCTGTAGCCGGTGTAGAGGACCTCGAGGTAGTCGTTCGGGGTCAGGACCGACTGGAACTGGAGGCCCCAGGCCGGGTTGTTGCCGAACTCGGTCTGGATGGCGTCCGGCGTCGTGTTCGGCGCCGCGAAGACGAAGTCGTAGTCCTCGTAGTGGTACTTCGCCTCCATCAGGTTGCTGTCGTTGAACGCCGCGTTGAACTTGATGTCGGAGCGCACCGTCGGGTAGGCGGTCGGGAAGGACGGATCGACCCCCGGCTCGGCGTAGGCGTCCTCCGTCGACTGAATCGAAGCGAAGAACCAGGCCCTGTCCCGTGCCAGTGGACCGCCGAGAGTGCCCGTGAGGTCGTCGAACTCCTCGCGATGGAACGCCAGGCCGTCGATCTCGGCGTTCTCCTCCGTCAGACCCTCGTTCATGTGGTACCAGTCGACGGTGCCGTGGAACTCGTTCGTCCCGGACTTGGTCACGATGTTGATCGCGGCCCCCGACATGTTGCCGTACTCCGCCGGAGCGCCGATTCCCAGCACCTGCACCTCCTCGATGATCGCCGGGTTCGTCCACCAGAACGCGCGACCGGTGTCCGAGGACGTCGTGTCCAGACCGTCGATGCGCCAGGAGTTCGAAGCCACGCTCGAACCGAAGGCGGTCAGCGAGGTGCTGCCCTCGGAGGCCTGGCTGATGCCGGGCGACACCGCGACCAGATCCCAGAAGTTCCGGTCGGTCGGCAGATCCTCGATGAAGTCCGCCGTGAAGCTCGTGCTCACGCTGGAACTCGTCACGTCGAGGATCGGCGACGCGGTCACCGTGACCTCCTCTTCCACGGCCTCCAGACCGAGTTCGATCTCCAGGTTGACGGTCGCTGCGATGCTGACGCGCACGCCCTCGACCCGGTGATCCTGGAAGCCGTCGAGGGCCGCGGTCACGACGTAGTCGTCGACCTGGAGCGACGAAATGACGAAGCTGCCGCCGACGCCGGTGATCGTGGTCCGCGAGATGCCGCGGTCTTCGATCGTTGCCGTCACCGTGACGCCGGGCAGGCCTTCGCCGTTGGCGTCCCGGACCTGGCCGCGGATGTCGCCCGTGGTCTGGGCGGCGGCGGAAGCCGCGACCGTCAGCGCCAAGGCAGAGGTCGTCAGGATGCGGAGGGCTCGTTCGCTGGGTGACGTCATGGGGGATCTCCCGAAGGTCCGTCGAGTTGAAGGAGCAGGAAGAAGATACTACCTAGAACGGGAAGACAAGCGGCACCATCCACACGATCACGGCCAGCAGCACGACGGTCAGCGGCGTGCCGGCCCGCAGATAGTCCATGCTGCGGTAGCCGCCGGCGCCCATGACGAGCAGGTTCGCCTTGTGGCTGAACGGCGTCATGAACGCCGCCGACGCCGCCAGGGCCACACCCATCATCAGAGGGTAGGGCGACAGACCGAGGCCAGAGGCCGCCTCCAGCACGACCGGCGTCAGCAGCACCACCGCCGGCGCGCCGTCGAGACACTGGCTGAGCAGGCTGGAGAGCAGGACCAGGGCCGCCAGCACCGCGTACGGACCGACCGGCCCGGCCAGGTCCATCACGCTGCTTGCCAGCAGCGCCGCGGTGCCGCTGCTTTCCATCGCCGACCCCACCGGCAGGATCGCCGCGACCAGAAAGATCGCCCGCCACTCGACCGCCCGGTACGCCTCCTCCATGGTCAGCGCGCCGCACAGCACGACCAGGCTCGCCGAGGCGAACGCGGCGACCTGGATCGGTGCGACTCCCGTCACCACGAGGACAACCATCAAGGCGAGACATCCGATGGCGAACGGAGCCTTGTGCAGCCGGCGTGGCTCCTCGGCGACATCCGAGAGGACGAGAAGGTCGCGTTCACGGGCAAGCAGGCCCAGCCGGCCCCGGCGCCCCTGGAGCAGCAGCGCGTCCCCGACCCGCAGCGCGAGTTGAGCCAGTCCGCTACGAATCGGACGCCCTTCGCGCCAGATGGCGAGTACCTGCACGCCATATCGGTCGCGGAACGCGATGTCAGCGAGGCTCCGCCCCGCGAGGCCGGATCGTGGCGCCAGCGTCGCCTCGGCCATGCCGACCTCTTCGGATTCGAAGGCGGGCGCGGCCACTCCCGAGGTCAGTTCGACGCCACCCATCCGCAGCAGGGCCCGCAGTCGCCGCTCCCTGCCCTTGACGAAGAGGCGGTCCCCGGCCTCGAACCGGACCTGCGGCCCGGGGCCCCAGATCACCTCGCCCTCCCGCTCGACGGCGACGACCGTCAATCCCATCAACCGGCCCATCCACTCGACGCCGGCGCCGCTGGCGAGAAGCGTCGAGTTCTCCGGCACGCGGATGACGAGCAGCGGCTGATCCTCCAGGCGATCCAGCGCGGCGGGGCCGCTTTCTTCGATCGTGAGCACGTCCGTGTCGATCTCCGGCGCGTCATCGCCGAACAGCCCGTAGAGCACGTCCCCCTGCTCGATCGGCAGACTGCCCAGCCGGTCGACGTGCACATCGCCGTGGCGTTCCACCGCGATCACGAACACCCGCCAACGCTCGCGGAAGTCCGTGGCGGCCAGCGTGCTTCCGGCCAGGGGCGACCCGGCGGGCACGCGCGCTCTGAGGGCGGTCACACCAGCGTCCGGCGAACCGATCTCGCCGGTCGTGGCCGTACCGAACGTCGTCGCCGTGCCGAGATCGATGCCCTGGAGCCGCAGCGTCTGCTCCACCTCTTCCGCGTCGCCCTGCACGACCAGTTCGTCCCCGGCCAGCAACCGAATGTCGTCGCCGGGCGCCAACTGCCAGTCCTCACCTCGCGCGACCCCCAGGAGCTGCACCCCCAACGTGGTGCCGAGGCGCGTTTCGCGCAGGGTCGCGCCATCGAGTTCGGACCCGGAGGGAATGCGGATCGAGAACAGTCCTTCGTGCAGGCCGTAGAGGTCCGCCAGCTCCGATTCGCCCCGGCCGGGAGCTGCCGCGCGGCGGCCCGGCAGCAGACGCCGCCCCAGAGTCAGCATGAAGACGACTCCGCCCAGGAGCAGCAAGACGCCGAAGGGCGTGAAGTCGAACAGCCCGAAGGGCTCGAGTCCGCGATCCCGCAGCATCGCCGCCGCCAGGATGTTCGGCGGCGTCCCGACCTGGGTCGCGGTGCCGCCCAGGATGGCGCCGAACGCCAGCGGCATGAAGAGCCGCGAAGGCGCCAGGTGCGCGCGCCGCGCCAGACTGGCTACGGCAGGCATCAGCACGGCGGTCGCCGCGATGTTGTTCATGAACATCGAGAGGACGCCCGCCACCATCATGACGGCGACGATCAGCGGCGCCTCGCGGCTGCCAACGAAGCGGTGGATGGCGCCGCCGACGAGGTCCGCAACGCCCGTCTGCATCAACCCGGCGCTGACGATGAAGATCGACAGCATCGTGATCACCGCCGACGACGCGAAACCCGTGAACGCCTGGTCGACCGCGACGTAGCCCGTGAAGATGAGCAGCGTCAGGCCGAGGAAGGCCGTCAGGTCGATCGGCAGCCTCTCGGTCAGGAAGAGGACGACCATGGCCGCCAGGACGACCAGCAGGAAGGCGATCTCGAGAGTCATCGCGACTGCGACCGGCGGCGCAGACTCCTAGATCACGGTCCAGCCGCCGTCGACGAGCAGCGTCTGGCCCGTGACGTAGCTCGAGGCGTCCGAGGCCAGGAACAGGACGGGGCCGGCCAGTTCCTCGCCGCGGCCGGGCCGGCCCATCGGCGTCTTGCGGCGAATCCAGCGCAGGGCCTGGTCCGAGGCGAACATCTCCTCCGTCATCTCGGACTCGAACCAGGCGGGGCCGATCGCGTTCACCCGCACGCCGCGCCTCGCCCACTGCGCGGCGAGCTCTCGCGTCATGTTGACGACGCCGCCCTTGGAGGCGGTGTAGGAGGCCTGCGGGATCTGGCCGGCGCCGACGACGCCGAGCACCGAGGCCACATTGACGATCGAGCCCGATCCCTGCTCCAGCATCAGGGCGCCGAAGCGGCGATTGCAGAGGAACACGCCGGTCAGGTTCACCGCCAGGATGCGCTGCCACACGTCGAGCGGTTCCTGCTCCGCCGGTCGCGGGTCGGAGACGCCGGCGTTCGCCACCAGCACGTCCACCTTGCCAAACCGGTCGACCGCCTTCGCCGCCAACGTGTCGACGTCCTCCTCGCTGGCGACATCGCAGGCAACGGCGAGAGCCTGCCCGCCTTCACGCTCGATCTCCCCGGCGAGCTGCTCGAGGCGGTCGAGGCGCCGCGCCGAAACGACGACGGAGGCGCCGGCCGCGGCCAGGGCGTGCGCGAAGACGATGCCGAGGCCGGACGAGGCGCCGGTGACGACGGCCGTCCTGCCGTCGAGTCGAAACAGGTCATCGTAGGCGGGCACGACGGCGCCGAGTCTACTCCCGGCCGTGCCGGCGGTGCGGCTCAGGCGGGGGGATCGAATCGGCCGTCGATCGCGGTCCAGCCGCCGTCGACGAAGAGCACGGCGCCGGTCATGTAACTCGACGCATCGGAAACCAGAAACGCGGCCGCGTTGCCGATCTCGTCGGGCCTTCCCCAGCGGCCCAGCGCCGTCTTACCGGCGTAGGCGCTGTTCCAGGCCTCGTTCTGCTGGATCGGCTTTGTGAGCGGCGTGTCGACCACCCCCGGCGCCAGGGCGTTGACGCGGACACCCTTGCCGCCGAACTCGGCCGCGGCGGTGCGTGCGAGCTGAACGATGCCGGCCTTGGTCGCCGCGTAGACGCCCTGCCCGGGTTCCGTGACCTGGGAACGGATCGAAGACAGCAGCACGATACTGCCGCCGCCGGCGTCCGTGAACAGGTGTCCCGCGACCTGGAGCACGCACATCGCGCCCCGGAGGTTGAGCGTCACGACGCGGTCGAACTCGTCCGGTTGGTAGTCGAGCAAGCGTTTGCGCACGTTGACGCCGGGAGTCGCCACCACGCCACACAGGCCGTCCAGCGCGCCGACCGCGGACGCCATCGCGGCCGGATCGAGGATGTCGAGTTCGGCGGCGTCCGCCTCACCACCGGCGGCGGCGATCCGGTCCGCGGTCGCCCGCGCGGCGACCAGGTTCACGTCGTAGCAGGCGACCCGGGCCCCCTGGCGGGCGCAGGCCTCGGCCGCTCCCTCGCCGATCCCCGAGCCGGCGCCGATCACGGCGACGGTCCGGCCATCGAGGCGAAACGGATTCCGTGAGGCCATCACAAGCAGCTCAAGGCAGGTCGCGGACGGCGAGGACGCCGGGGAGCGACTCCGCGTGGCGCACGCTGTTCAGGACCGCGTCGGCAAGCGCCTCCGCGGCGAGCGCGCCGATCCGGCTGACGTCCGCCGGCCCTTCCAGAACCCCGGTGGCGACCGCGAACACCGTGTCGCCGTCGCCCGGCGTGTGGGAGGGAACGATCGACCGGGCGAGACCATCGTGGGCCATCTGGGCCATGCGGGTCGCCTCCGCCTGGTTCAGTGTCGCGTTCGTCGCGACGACGGCGATCGTCGTGTTCTCCCGGTTCTCCGCCTCCCGCTGGCTGGCGCGGCGGTCGCGGCCCAGGCCGCTCCGCAGCAGCTTGCGGGCATCGAGCAGTTCGTCGTTCGGCCCGCGCACACCCGCGACCACCTGGCCCGTGGCCGGGTCGATCACGTCGCCGACGGCGTTGACCGCAACCAGCGCCGCCACGACAAGACCGGCCGAGGAACCCTGCTCCAGCTTGATCGACGCGCTGCCCAGGCCGCCCTTCATCCGCGAACCGCGGCCGCCCATCTTGCCGACCGTGGCGCCGGCGCCCGCGCCCACGTTGCCCTGGGCCACCGGACCCGTGCCGGCCGACGCCGCGGCCCGGTAGCCGCAGTCGGCGTCCGGCCGCGGCTTGCTGGCGCCGCCCATGCCGAGATCCATGAGCGACGCGGCGACCACGATCGGCACCACCCCGGCGCCGACCCGGTAGCCGACATCCTGCTCCTCGAGGTAGCGCATCACGCCCCCCGACGCGTCGAGACCGTAAGCGCTGCCGCCAGTGAGGACGACCGCGTGGAGCTCCTGGATCATGTTGTGGGGACTCAGGAGAGCCGTCTCGCGGGTCGCCGGCGCGCCACCCCGGACGTCGACCGCGCCGACCGCGCCGTTCAGCGCGAGCACGACGGTGCAGCCGGTGGGACGCTCCTCGTAGGTGTACTGGCCGACCGTCAACCCCTCGACCGCCGTCAGGCCGGGGTCGTCCGTCGCCTCTTCAGCCAAGCAGGCACTCCAGGCGCCCAAGGCCAGCGCTCCGAGAGCCGCGGCCCGCAATCCACCGATCCGCAATCCACATTGGGGAGACATAGTAGTCTGGCAAGCGTACTACCGACCCTGGAACGCAGCCACCGGCGAACGCATCGTCCCATGACGTCCGTACAGAGCGGTCCCACCCGCATGGCGTCGGGCCTCGCCGACCGCGTCCTCGCCGAGGCCGCCGCCTGCGGTGAGGAAGCGGCGACGTTCGCGGCGGAGCTGATCCGCATTCCGACCGTCAACCCTCCCGGAGACGCCTACCGGGAATGCGCCGAACTGCTCGGCGTCCGTCTCGAGGCGGACGGCTTCGAGACCGAGTACATCCAGGGACCCGGCGACGACCCGCAGCGCCCGAAGATCAACGTCCTGGGCCGGCGACGGGGTCGTCAGGCGCGGCCGGCGCTCCACCTGAACGGTCACATCGACGTCGTGCCTCCTGGCGAGGGCTGGACCGTCGATCCGTTCGGCGGCGAGATCCGCGACGGCTATCTGTACGGCCGCGGATCGGCCGACATGAAGGCCGGCCTGGCCGCGGCCGTGTTCGCCGCCGAAGCAGTGCGACGCGCCGGCATCGCGCTGCGCGGCACGGTCGAGATCAGCGGCACGGTGGACGAGGAGAGCGGCGGGCTGGCCGGCGTGGCCCACCTCGCCGCGACCGGCCGGGTCACCAGCCGCACGACGGACTACGTGATCATCCCCGAGCCATTCAGTCCCAATCGGATCTGCATCGGCCACCGCGGCGTCCTCTGGTTCCGCATCGTCGCCCGCGGCCACATCGCTCACGGCTCGATGCCCTTCCTCGGCGTCTCGGCGATCGACGCGGCGGCCGAGGTGGCGCTCGGGCTCCAGGAGGCGATCGGCGACCTGGTCACCGAGCTGCCCGTGGTGCCGGAAGGAGCGCGCCGGCCGACGATCAACATGAACTCGATCGCCGGCGGCCAGGTCATCGAGGGGCTCGATTCCTCGGCCGCCCTGGACGGCCACGGGCAGGGCCTGCCATCGCCCTGCGTGGCCGACACTTGCGAACTCGTCGTCGACCGGCGCTACCTGGTGGAAGAAGGGCCGGACGCCGTGCGCGCCGAGGTCCGGGGCGTGCTGGACGCGGTCGAGGCCCGCCGGCCCGGCATCCAGTTCGAGGTCGAGGAGCTGCTGAGCGTCCTGCCGACCCAGACGCCGAACGACTGCGCGCTGGTGGAATCCCTCACCCAAGCCATCGAGACGGCGACCGGAACCGCCGCCGATCTCGTGGCGAGCCCCGGGACGTACGATCACAAGCACTTCCAGCGCATCGGCGGCATCGGCCAGTGCGTCGCCTACGGGCCGGGCGAACTGGAACAGGCCCACCAGCCCGACGAGCGCTGTCTGCTCTCCGACATCACCCGGTCGACGCAGGTGATGGCCCTCACGATCGTCGATCTGTTGAGTTAGGGTTCACACACCCACGCCGCCGCGCCCCCGCGCGGCCGCAACAGCGAATGACCTGAACGGCCCCCGCGAGTGGGCCCCGAGGAACACCGACATGACCGTGGCACTTGACGTCGCGACCCCCGCCCGATCCCGTGCCCTGGAGCTGCCGCCGTGCAGCCACCAGCCGGCGCCCTACCTGGGACCGGGCCGCGAGAAGATCCTGGAGCTGCGCCGGCAGCACGTGAACCCGGCCCTGTTCACCCTCTACAGCGAACCCGTGATGCTGGTCGAGGGACACGGGCAATACGTCTGGGACGAAACCGGCCGCCGCTACCTCGATCTGTTCGCCGGCATCTGCACCGTCGCCTGCGGCCATTCCCACCCGAAGATCGTCGCCGCCGTCCAGAAGCAGATGGCGTTGCTGGCGCACGGCTCGACCGCCTTCCTCCACCCGAACATGCCGCGCTTCGCCGAGGCGCTGCTGGCCAAGCTGCCGCCGAGCCTGGACCGGATCTACTTCGTGAACAGCGGCAGCGAGGCGAACGACCTGGCCATCCAGATGGCCCGGCTCCACACCGGCAACGCCGACGTCGTCGGCATCCGCAACGCCTACCACGGCGGCAGCGCGCCGACCGGAGCGCTGACCGGAATCCACACCTGGAAGTCGGGCGTCCAGCGCGGCGGGCCGGTCCACCACGCGCTCAACCCCGACCCCTACCGTAATCCGTTCTCCGGCACGCCCGAGCAGGTTGCCAGCCGCTCCGCGGAGGACGTGGCCGAACTCATCCGCTACTCAACCCCCGGCCAGGTCGCCGCCTTCATCTCCGAGCCCATCCAGGGCGCCGGCGGCGTGACGATGGGCGCGCCGAACTACCTCCCGGAGGTCTACGAGATCGTTCGGGCCCACGGCGGCGTCTGCATAGCCGACGAGGTGCAGACCGGCTTCGGCCGCACCGGCGACAACTTCTGGGGCTTCGAGCGCTCCGGCGTCATCCCCGAGATCGTCACGATGGCCAAGGGCATCGGCAACGGCCTGCCGCTGGCCGCCGTCGCCACCACCTCGGAGATCGCCGCCGCCCTGGCGCAGAGACTCCACATCAACACCTTCGGCGGCAATCCGCTCGTGTCGGCGGCCGGCCTGGCCGTGCTGGAGGTCATCGAGGAGGAGGGCCTGCAGCAGAACGCCCAGGTCCGGGGCAACCGGCTCCTCGACGGCCTTCGGGCCCTGGCCGAGCGCCACGAAGGCATCGGCAACGTCCGCGGCCAGGGACTCATGATCGGCGTCGAACTGGTCGCCGACCGGGACGAAAAGACGCCGGGCACCGCCCTGGCCGGCCGCGTGCTCGACGAACTGAAGGACCTCGGCGCCATCGTCGGCAAGGGTGGGCTCTACGGCAACGTGCTCCGGATCAAGCCGCCTCTCGTGCTGACGGACGCGGACGTCGAGTTCGCGCTGGCGGCCATGGATGAGGCACTGACTCGGGCCGCGAGGTAAACGAAACGACCCCGCTGGCGAGCCAGCGGGGTCGTTGCACGTCCTGTCTGTGCCGGGGGCCTACAGGCCGACGACCGAGACGAAGCTGACGCAGCGGCCCGGAGCGCCGCCGAGGTTGTGGGTCAGGCCGAGCTTGGGCTCGGCGATCTGACGCTCACCGGCCTCGCCGCGGAGCTGGAGCCACATCTCGTACATCATCCGCAGGCCGGAAGCGCCGATCGGATGGCCGAAGCTCTTCAGGCCGCCGTCCGGGTTGACCGGCTGGTCGCCGTCGAGATCGAAGCGGCCGTCCATCGTGTCCTTCCAGGCCTGGCCGCGCGGCGAGAACCCGAGGTCCTCCATGAGCACCAGCTCGGTCGGCGTGAAGCAGTCGTGGACTTCGGCCATGCTGATCTGCTCGCGCGGATCCTCGATGCCCGCCTGAACGTAGGCGTCCCTCGCGCTCTCGACGACTTCGGGGAACGTCGTGAAGTCGTAGTCCTGGCGCTTGGCGCCCTCGGAGGGGCCGGCCACGAACGACAGCGCCTTGATGAAGATCGGGTTGTCGTTGTACTTGTGAGCGTCCTCGGCGCGGCAGATGACCGCCGCCGCGGAGCCGTCGGAAACGCCCGAGCAGTCCATGATGCCGAGCATGCCGGCGATCTTGGGCGAGGAGTTGATCTTCTCGACCGGAACCTCGCGCTGGAACTGCGCCTTCTCGTTGCGGGCGCCGTTGTAGTGGTTCTTGTAGGCGATCTTGGTGAGGACGTCGCGCATCGTCTCCAGGTCGACGCCGTACTTCTCGGCGTAGGCGGGAGCGAGGAGCGAGAAGTTCGCCGGCGCGGTCATGCCGGATTCGGTGCCGTCGCCCGGAGGGGCGCTGCCGGTGAGGCCGGAGAACCCGGAGTCCTTCAGCTTCTCCACGCCGACCGCCATGACCAGGTCGTAGGCGCCGGACGCGACCGCGTAGGCGGCGTTGCGGATCGCCTCGCTGCCGGTGGCGCACATGTTCTCGAGCCGCGTGACCGGCTTGTACTGGATCTTGAGCGGCTCGGAGAGCGTCAGGCCCGAGATACCGCTGCCGGTGGTGCCGAGCCAGTAGGCATCGACGTTGTCGGGCTCGATTCCGGCGGAGCCGTAGGCCTCCTGCACGGCATCGACCAGCAGATCGCTGGCGCTGCGGTTCCAGTGTTCGCCGAACTTGGTGCAGCCCATGCCGACGATGGCGACGCGATCACAGATTCCCTTGCTGGCCATTGGTGCTCCTTGGTCGTTTCTTCGGACGGATCCGTCCCGGTCTGTCGAATGTCAGCCCTATCGATCTTCAGCGCCTCGGGCGCGCCTTCCAGAAGTAGTTGTGAACGCCTCCCGCAGTGTACAGGCGGCGGAACGTCATTTCCAACTCATCGCCGATCGCCACCTTGTCCGGATCGACATCGGTGAGCTGGCAGAGCATCCTGCCGCCCTTGTCGAAGTCGACCACCGCGCCGATCACGGGCGGCTGCAGCGAGTAGGCGAGCCGGTCCAGGGTGTAGGTGCTGATCCGGCATTCGCTGTCCGCGTACGGCTCGGCCGTCGAATCGTCGGACGCCTGGCAGACGACGCACACGCGCTGCGGCGGCAGGTTCGTGTTGCCGCAACGGTTGCAGCGCGAGCCCACGAAGCCGAACTTCCAGCGCTCCGCGCGCTGCATCGGCGGCGCTGCCGGCCGGTCGGGATCGGGACGCCGTGGCGGCTCGAACGGCAACACGTCGCGCCACTTGAGGTACGTCGTGTAGGCGAGGTCGTCACGCTTGGACCCGATCCAGGAAGCCACGCTGTGCTTCGGCCGGCCGTCGGCGATCGCATCGGTGACCTCGAAGACGGCCACATCGACGCCGTCGGCCACACAGGCAACGGCGATCCTGTCGCCGGCCGACGCGCCGTCGAGGGCGCTCGCCAGGGTCAGACCGGCATGGGCGGCGCCGGCGCGGCCCACCGAGCCCGCCATGCCGTCCGCGAGTTGCGCCGGATCGAGTCCGGAAGGGCGCATGAAGCCGCGAAAGACGCGGGCGTTCGTGCCGTCGAGCACGACCTTCGCGAGGTCGGAAGCCGCCACTCCACCGTCGGCCAGGGCGCGGCCGAACGTGTCGACGAGCAGCGGAGTGAAGATGCTGGCGCCGAAGCGCTCCTCCCACTGCTTGGCGAAGGGCATGCCGGGGCTCTGCCAGACGTCGAGCACCTCCTCCGTACAGGAAGCGCGGCCGATCAGCCGGGCGATCGGCTCCGTGCCGTTGCCGCCGAGGACGAAGGCCGCCGCGGCGTCGCCGCCGCCCGACTCGCGCGGACCGCTCGGCGCGCCGACGACCACGTCGCTGGCGGCGACCAGAACCGTACGCCCCGCCGACGCCATGTCGATGCCGGCCAGAAGGGCCGAGAGACCGGAGCGGGTCGAGCCGCCCAGATCGAGGGCGGTGACCGACTTCGGCAGGTTCGTCGCCGCCTGCAGCGTCGCGGCGTTCAGCTTCTCCGTGTAGGGAGCGCTGGTCGAGACGAACGCCACGGTGTCGACCTCGGCGCCTTCCGGCAGTTCACGCAGCGCCTCGCGCGAGGCTTCGACCGCCATCGAGGCGGAATCTTCGTCGTAGCTGGCGGCAGCGCGCTCGCCGCGGCCGCCGCCGATGGCGGACCGCTGGATGCGGTTGAAGGGTACGTAGCTGCCGTAGCGGACGATTCCGGACATGGAAACGGGTCTCCTGGTTGACGGGGAGGGCTATCTGCCGACCGTTCGGTAGGTACTGCGCAGAGAGTATAGCGATCCGAAACCGCGCGCCGAACCGTTACTGGTCCCGGTTCATCCGCTCGATCTGCTGCTGGAGCCTCTCGAGTTCCCGCATCCGCTCCTGACGGATCCCAGCCCAGTACTTCTCGAAGTCGACCGGCTTGCCGTCGACGATCTCGTAGATGCGGGTGAACTTCTGCACGTCGCCGGTCTCGCGGAACTGGATCGTGCCGGTGGCCCCCTGGAGTTCCCGAATCGCGCGCATGCCCTTCAGGAAGTCGCTCGGCACGTTGATCACCTCGAGCTCGGCCAGGGCCCCGATCAGGACCCCCATCGAGTCGTAGCCGAGGCCGGCGTAGTAGCCGGGCGTGTTCAATGCGTCCTCCGCCGCAGCCAGCGCCTCCGCGGCCGCTTCGGCCTCGGCTCTGGCAGTCGCGAGGCCCGAATCACCGAGGTCCATTCCCTGCAGCGCCGTACTCGCACGCTCGTTCTCGACCAGCGCCTCCTGATAGGCAGTCCAAGCGGCCGTCTCGGTGTATCTCTCGCGGTAGTCGGCAACGAACGAGGCGATCGGTTCGTCCGGACTCTCAAGATCGAACACCGGCGCCGTGAAGTAGACGCCGTTCGCCGCCGGACCGGCGGCTTCGAGCACCGCCTGGATCATCAGCGACGAACTCGTGGCCAGTCTCTTGCCCCGACCCTCGAAACCCGCCAGACGCAGAGCCTGGATCGCCTCCGCTAGAGCGGCGCCGGAGGCCGCGACGTAGATGCCGTCCGCCTCGTACCCCAGGGCCTCCTGCACCATCGCGTTCTGGTCGGAGGATGGAGTGAACGTCACCCTCCCCGCCAGTTCCGTTCCCCATACCGCTTCCACCGAGTCGGCGAGCGAGTTGCCGAAGGCCGAGTCCTCGACCACCAGGGCGAGCCGCTGGACGTTCACCCCGTCCCGCAGGTGGGTCGCCATCGTCGACGCCTCGATCTCGGCGCTCGGGATAAGGCGGTAGAAGTACTCCGACGCGCCGCTCAGTTCCGGGCTGGAGGCCGAAGGCGAAACGAGCACCCGGTCCGCGTCGTCGGCGACCGGCACCATGGCCAGGGCCTCGTCACTGGTGGCGCCGCCGATCGCGGCCAGCGACGTCGAGAAGGCCGTCTCGAGCAGCGACGCGGCCTGCTGGGCGTCGCCCTCGGAGTCGACCACGTCGATCACGACGTTGTAGGCGAGTTGCTCATCGCCGCTCATCAGTTGTTCGTGGCGCAACAGGATCCCGTTGGCGATCTCCTCGCCGTAGATCCCGGCAGGGCCGGTCATCGGCAGGATGGCCGAGAAGTTGACGGTCGGAACCTCGGGGCCGCAGCCCGCCGCGAGCAGCAGGCACAGCGCTCCGGGCAGCGCAAGGGTACGAGTGCGGAAGTTGTTCACTTCAGGTTCTCCATCATCCGGCAACCTCAGGGCATCGAAGCGGCGCGCCCTCCCGGGCGTCTCGTGCGATCCGCTACCAGGCACGCGGAATCGCATGATCGTAATCCCTGATTCTAGGAGTCCGCGCGCCAGGAACGCAACCTCGCGGACCGCGCCGCTCAGGTGCCGAACAGAGGGCTTGGCGGCATCCAGTCCGAGCCGTTGCGATCGAGCCGGAAACCGTCGGCGTTCCGCGTGGGCATCGGCCGGTTCCGCCAGGTGCCGGCGATCCACGCGCGCAGGGCGGCCATCACGCCGCCGTGAGAGACCACGATGACCTGCCGCCCCTGGTGGCGGTCGGCCAGCCCGGCGACCACCGGCGCCGCGCGCGAGGCGACGTCGACGAGCGATTCCCCGCCCGGCGCCCGGTGGTGCCAGAACTCCTCGATGTCGAGATCGGCCACGGCCGTCCGGTAGACCTCCCACGGCTTGCCCCGAAGCTCCCCGAAGCAGCGCTCCTCGATGCCGTCGATCTCCACCACCGGAACGCCGACTTCCGCGGCTATCGCGTCGGCGGTCTGGCGGGCGCGACGAAAGCGACTGCAGTACAGGTGAGACGCCTCGTACTGCTCCGCCAGCAACCGGCCGGCATCGCGAGCCTGCCGGTGCCCGAGTTCGGTGAGCGGTTCGTGATCGTGCCAGGTGTACCGGCTCGCCAGGTTCGCGGTGCTCTCCGCGTGGCGGACCATCAGCAGCGTGGACACGGGCCGTGCCGGCGCAGCGGAGTCCGCCGCCTCAGTCCCCAACGACCCGGGTGACCGGCTGGCTGCCGACCGGACCGCTGACCCAGCCGCCGACCACCGCCGAGAACAGGCCCGCGTTGCCGCCGGCATGGACCAGCAGCAACCCGCCCGGCCGGAACTTCGGCACCTGAGCGTCCGCCATCTTCTCCGGCAGGCCCTCGGCGATGTCGCCCGCGCCCCGCACGAGGTCCGCGCCGGAGCGGACGAGCACGGCGTCGAGTTCCCGCCGCAGCCTCGCCTTGTCCCAGCCCGCTCGCCGGAAGACGTTGCCGTGCTCGAAACCGACGATGAGCATCGCGTCGAAGCCGACGACCGCCTTGTAGTGGGCGACCGCCAGGAGCGCCGAGCCCAGGGAACGGGCCAGCGACTCCGGCTCCCGGGAGAGCTGGTCCACGACGCCCCGCGGCCCTTCGCCGGCGAACAGGGTGACCGCGGACTTGCCCTCAGGGACTCCGCGTTCCGTGGCCAGCGATGTCCACGGCGAGTCGGCCTCGCGTTCGGGGAAGCAGAAGCTCAGCTTGCCGGGGTTGCCGAGCGTGGCCCGGTCGACCTCGCCCGGGCGGGCGCCGCCGACGTTGCGCAGCACGAGTTGGAGCGCGCGGCCGATCGTCGAGTTCGCCCGGTTGCCCTGTCCCAGGACGTTCATCTTCGAGTTCATGCCGAGGGCGCTCGTCACGGGGCCGTTGACCACTACCACAGGACCCGCGAAGTAGGTCGTGGCGGCCAGGCCGTGCCAGTTGAACTCCTCGGTCAGAGCCGCCTCGACCGCGGCCAGAACAACCGGCATGTACTCCGGCCGGCAGCCGGCCATCACCGCGTTGACCGCGACCTTCTCGACCGTGCACTCGCCATAGTCCGGCGCCACCAGCCCGAGCACCTCGGAGCGGTCCCGGCGAGTGCCCGCGAGCATGCGTTCGACCCGCTCGGGCGTCGGCGGCACGACCGGCAGGCCGTCCGTCCAGCCGCGGGCGAAACAGGCCTCGACATCGTCCTCCTGGTCGCCGAGTTCGACCCGGCGTGCCCCACCATCGGCGAAGAGGGCGGCGAGCCGCTCGACATGCGGCGGTTCGACGTTCAGGGCGCCGCAGCCCGGTCGGCTCGGCGGCAGATCGACGCCCAGCTCGCCGATGCCGGTCACGTCCTCCCACTGCTCACGGTTCCAGCCGATCGCGGTGGCCGAGGTGGCGCCATCCTCCCGCGTCAACAGGGTCGGCACGATCTCGATCCCCAGTCGGTGCGACAGGGTCAGGTCCTCGTCATGAACGGGATCGCCGTCGGTGGGGAACGCCGGATCGTCCTGCGTCACGACGAGGACCGGTCGGTGACGGCGAACTTCGGCCAGTACCGGTTCCACCATCTGGCACGTTGGACAGTCCTTCTTGACCACGGCGACCAGACCCTGGTCGAAGCCTCGCGGCGCCGGAGCGGGAACGGATGGTGCTTCGGTCATGGCCGGCGACCCTACCAGCGTCGTGTATCGTTCAGCCCTCACTCAGGAGACTCCCATGGTCCAGACTCTGATCGACCCGACGAACGAGGCCGCGGCCGCCGCGCGCACGGCGGCGCCGCGCCTCGACGCCATCGGCGGCAAGACGATCGCCCTGCTCGACATCTCCAAGGCTCGCGGCGACGTGTTCCTCGACCGCGTCGAGGAGCGGATCGCCAGCCGGGGCGCCAACGTCCTCCGCTTCACCAAGCCCACCTTCTCCAAGGTGGCGCCGGCCGACCTGCGCGCCGAGATCGCCCAGCGTTGCGACGCGGTGATCGAAGCGCTGGCCGACTGAGGGTCCTGCACGTCGTGCAGTGTGCACGACACGACCCAGTTGGAAGAGATGGGACTGCCGTCCGTGTTCGTCGCCTCGTGCGAGTTCCAGGACGCCGCCGAGTCGCAGTCGAAGTCGCTCGGCTCCACGCCCGAGGTCGTCTACGTGCGGCACCCGATCCAGGACCGCACGGACGACGAGATGGGCGAGATCGCCGACCGGGCGGTCGACTCGCTCGTCTCCGCGCTGACCAACTGACCCGGGCCGCAACGCCGGTCCGGTCGAGGGCTCGCTAGGCCCATGCGGGCAGGTACGTCGAGCGCGAAGAAGCAGCTCGAGTCGCCGCGGCGCTTCGCGACCGCTGCCGGGCGCATCGTCTACGCCCTGAACTTCGAGGTGTTCCCGAACTTCTTCGGCAACGTCTACGTGATCGACGACGGTGACCGCCGCATCCTGGTCGACTGCGGTTCGGGCATGGATTTCTCGAACGAGAACCTGGTGCGCGGCATGGCCTCGATCGAGGACCGCTTCGGCGCCCGTATCGGCCTCGCCGACATCGACGTCATCCTGATCACTCACGGCCACATGGACCACTTCGGCGGCCTGCAGTTCGTGCGCCGCCACACCGAGGCGCCCGTCGGCATCCACGTCCTCGACCGCCGCGTGCTGACCCACTACGAGGAGCGGGTCGTCGTCGCCTCGCAGCAGCTCCGCGTGTTCCTGCACCGCGCCGGCCTCTCGGCCGGCAAGTGCGACCAGTTGATGACGATGTACACGGCGCCCAAGGCGCGCTACGGCTCGGTGCCGGTCCAGTTCCTGCTTGAGGAGGGAGAGCCGGTGCGGGACGGGAACGGCGCCGACCTCGGCATCGAAGTCCTGCACGTCCCGGGACACTGCCCGGGCCAGGTCTGCCTGCGGATCGACGACGTGCTGCTGACCGCCGACCACGTGCTGGCGCGGATCACGCCCCACCAGTCGCCCGAGTCGTTGACGCTGAACATGGGGCTCGGCCACTACCTCGAAGCCCTGGGCAAGGTAGAGAAGCTGGACGGCGTAAGCGTCGGCCTGGGCGGGCACGAGGAGCCGATCGACGACGTGACCGCGCGGGTCGGGGAGATTCGCGAGTCCCACGACCGACGGCTGGACGTGATCATGGACACCTGCCAGGCGCCGCAGACCACCGCGGACATCAGCCGCCGGCTCTTCGGAGCGGTGCGCGGCTACACCGTGCTGCTCGCCCTGGAGGAGGCCGGAGCGCACGTCGAGTATCTCTACCAGCGAGGCGAGCTCGTGGCCGAGAACGTCGGCGAACTGGAGTCCGAACAGGACCCGGTCGTTCGCTACGTGAGAGCGTAGAAGGGCGCCGGACTCTGTGGTAGATCTGCACCCTGCTGCGCCATGTCCGCCTCGGCTACTACTTCACACTGCGGCTCGCCGCCGGGCCCCTGACGCCCCCCTCCGCGGAACGTGAAGATCAAGGGCTCGCACACGCTGGCCGTTCCGCGCGGCGTCGTCTGGGAGGCGATCCTCGACCCGGAAGTGCTGTCGCGCACCCTGCCGGGCTGCGAAGACATGGCGCCCGTCGGCGACAACCGGTTCCGCGGCAAGCTGAAGATGAAGGTCGGGCCGGTGCAGGGAGTGTTCGAGGGTGGAGTCGAACTCCTCGATCTCGATCCGCCGAACGGCTACAGCCTGAAGATGGACGGAAAGGGCGCCCCCGGCTTCGTCAACGGCAGGGGCTCGCTCCGTCTGGAGGACAGCGACGACGGCGGCACGCTGCTCCACTACGAGATCGACGCCCAGGTCGGCGGCCGCATCGCCGCCGTCGGCCAGCGGTTGCTCGACAGCTCGGCCAGGGTGCTGACCCGTCAGGGCCTGCAGGGCCTGGAGCAGCAGCTCGCCGCGCGTCAGCCCGTGCCGGCTGCGGACGCAACCACCGCCGCGTCCGGCTCGCCTGCCGACACAACGGCGCCGGATGCGCCATCCGTTCCAACCGGTGGCGCCGAAGCCGCCCCCGCGGCCCCGTCCCAGGCCGCCTTCGCCGGCCGCTTTGCCGCCGGCATGGCCAGAGAGTTCTGGCCCTACCTGGTCGGCGGCGCCCTGGTCGCCCTCGCTGCCATCGCCATTTCGCTCCGTGCCTGTTCCTAAAAGGAGATACGAGAAGATGACCGTGTCCATTCAACTCGAAGTCAACGGAAAGCCGGTTCAGGCAACGGTCGAACCGCGGCGCCTGCTGGTCCACTTCCTGCGCGAGGATCTGGGCCTGACCGGCGCCAACATCGGCTGCGAAACGAGCCTCTGCGGGGCCTGCACCGTGCTGGTCGACGGCGACGCGGTCAAGTCCTGCACGATGCTCGCGGCGCAGGCCGACGGCGCCTCGGTGACCACGATCGAGGGGCTGGCCCGGAACGGCGACCTGCATCCGCTCCAGGAGGGCTTCTGGGAGAAGCACGGCCTGCAGTGCGGCTACTGCACGCCGGGCATGATCCTCTCCGCGAACTACCTCCTGGCCCAGAACCCGAGCCCGAGCGACGAGGAGATCCGCGAGGGACTCAAGGGCAACATCTGCCGTTGCACCGGCTACCACAACATCGTCGAAGCGGTGAAGTACGCCGCGGAGAGGATGAGCTGACATGGCACGGGTACTCGGCACATCGATCAAGCGCCGGGAAGACCCGGCGCTCATCACCGGCCGCGGCAAGTACACCGACGACCTCCAGGCCGCCGGCATGGCGCATGCCGCGATCGTGCGCAGCCCGTACGCGCATGCCCGGATCCGCGGCATCGACACTTCCGCCGCCGAGGCGCTTCCCGGCGTCCTTGCCGTACTCACGGCCCGCGACGTCGCCGCTGCCGGCATTCCCGGCGTGGTTCCCGTCGGCTGGCTGCTGCCAGACCTGAAAACTCCTGCTCACCCGATGATCGCGGCCGACACGGTCCGCCACGTCGGCGACGCGGTGGCCGTCGTCGTCGCCGAAGACCGCTACCTCGCCCGCGACGCGGCCGAACGGGTCGCCGTCGACTACGAACCGCTCGACGCCGTGGCCGACGTCGTGGCCGCGCTCGAGGACGGCGCGCCCGCGGTCCATGAAGAGGCGCCCGGCAACGTCGCCTTCGACTGGGAGATCGGCGATAGCGAATCGGTCGACGCCGCCTTCGCCTCCGCCGCCAACACGGTGGAACTCGACCTGCGCAACAACCGGCTGATCCCCCACGCGATCGAGCCGCGCGCGGTGCTCGCCTCCTTCGACTCGTCGACCGGCGAGATGACGATCCACATGACGAGCCAGAACCCGCACGTACACCGGCTGCTGATGACGCTCGCGTCGCTCGGCATGCCCGAGCACAAGGTGCGGATCGTCGCTCCTGAGGTCGGCGGCGGCTTCGGCAGCAAGATCCACCACTACGCCGACGAAGCGATCGTGGGCCTCTGCTCGATGAAGCTCGACCGGCCGGTCAAGTGGGCGGCGACCCGTACCGAGACGAACCTGACCGACGCCCACGGCCGGGACCACTCGACGCACTGCGCACTGGCGCTCGACGCGGACGGCCGCATCACCGGCCTGCGCGTCGACACGGCGGCGGCGATGGGCGCCTATCTCTCGACTTTCGCGCCGGCCGTGCCGACCTACCTCTACGGCACGTTGATGTCCGGCCAGTACGACATCCCGGCAATCCACTGCCACGTCACCGGCGTCTTCACCCACACGGCCCCGGTCGACGCCTACCGCGGCGCCGGGCGGCCCGAGGCCACGTACGTCGTCGAGCGGCTGATGCATCTCGCCGGCGAGGCCACGGGCCTCGGTCCCGTGGAGGTGCGGCGCCGGAACTTCGTGCCGGCGGACGCCTTCCCATACCAGACGCAGGTCGCCCTCGCCTACGACTCCGGCAACTACGGCCCGGCGATGGACCGCGCGCTGGAGATGATCGGCTACGACGACCTGCGGACAGAGCAGGCATCGCGCCGCGGCAACGGCGGCGGCAAGCTGATCGGCATCGGTTTCTCGTCCTACATCGAGGCCTGCGGGCTGGCGCCGTCGGCGGTCGTCGGATCGCTCGGCGCCCAGGCCGGCCAGTGGGAGAGCGCCGACGTGCGGGTCCACCCGACCGCTTCGGTCACCGTCTACACGGGTTCCTCGTCGCACGGCCAGGGGCACGAGACGACGTTCTCCCAGATCGTCGCCGACAAGCTCGGCATCGCTCCCGAGGCGGTCGAGGTGATCCACGGCGACACGGACCTCGTCCAGTTCGGGATGGGAACCTACGGCAGCCGCAGCGCCGCAGTCGGCGGCTCGGCCATCGTCAAGAGCGTCGAGAAGATCATCGAGAAGGGCAAGAAGATCGCCGCCCACCTGCTCGAGGCCTCGGCCGAGGACCTCGAGTTCGAGGACGGCAGCTTCCGCGTGGCCGGTTCGCCCGACCGCGCGCTCGCTCTCGGCGACGTGGCGCTCCAGGCCTACCTGGCCCACAACTACCCGGACGACCTGGAGCCGGGCCTCTCCGCCACGAGCTTCTACGACCCGGCGAACTTCACCTACCCCTTCGGCACCCACGTCTGCGTGGTCGAGGTCGACACGGAGACCGGCTCGATCGACTTGCTGCGCTACGCCGCGGTCGACGACGTCGGCAACGTGATCAACCCGATGATCGTCGACGGCCAGCTCCACGGGGGGCTGGCCCAGGGCATCGGCCAGGCGCTGTGGGAGAACGCGGTCTACGACGACAGCGGCCAACTCGTGTCCGGCTCGCTCATGGACTACGCGGTGCCCAAGATCCACAACCTGATCCCGTTCGAGCTCGACCGGACGACGACCCCGTGCCCGCACAACCCGCTGGGCGTCAAGGGCGTCGGCGAGGCCGGAGCGATCGCGTCGCCGGCCGCGGTGGTCAACGCCGTGGTCGACGCGCTCGCGCCGTTCGGGATCAGCCACATCGACATGCCGCTCACGCCCGAGAAGGTGTGGCGGGCCGTCAACGGTTAACCAACTTCACGTCTAGAATCCCGCAGCCGACAGAAGACGCTGCCGAATCAGGAGCACCGATATGTACCCAGCCCAATTCGATTACCGCCGCGCCGGATCGGTCGATGAAGCCCTCGGCCTGCTGCAGGAGCACGAGGACGCGAAGCTGATGGCCGGCGGCCACAGCCTCATCCCGATGATGAAGCTGCGCCTCGCGCAGCCCCCCGTTGTCATCGACATCGGCCGGCTCGACGAACTCAAGGGAATCGCCGAGGCGGGTGGATCGGTCCGCGTCGGCTCGCTGACCACCCACGCCGACATCGCGGCTTCCGACGTGCTCGCGGCCCACTGTCCGGTGCTCGCCGAAGCGGCCGGCCACATCGGCGACGCCCAGGTCCGCAACCGCGGCACGATCGGCGGCAACATCGCCCACGCCGACCCGGGCTCCGACATACCCCCGGTGCTCGTCCTGCTCGGCGCGTCCGTCCACCTGCAGTCTCCCTCCGGCACCCGCTCCGTCGCCGCGGGCGACTTCTTCCAGGATCTGCTGATGACGGACGTCGGAGAAGACGAGATCCTCACCCACGTCGACGTCCCGGCCCTGGGCGCCGGCACCGGCTCCGCCTATCTCAAGTTCGAGCACCCCGCCTCCGGCTACGCCGTCGTCGGCGCCGCGGCTTCCGTCACCGTCCAGAACGGCCGCTGCACCGCCGCCGGCCTGGTCGTCGGCGGCGTCGGCGCCGTTCCGACCGCAGTGGACGTCTCGAGCCTCGTCGGCACCGACCTCTCCGACGACGCCATCGCCGCCGCAGCTTCCGGCCTGGACGCCGAAGACCCGATCGGCGACATCTTCGCCTCCGGCGACTATCGCGTCCACGTCGGCAAGGTCTACGGAAAGCGCGCGCTGGCGGCGGCTCGGGATCGGGCTTAGGCGTAGCTGTAGGCTCGTCGCTTCGCGACTCGCGCCTTTCGGGTGCGTTGTGGCGGCCGGGGTTCGGGCCCGCCTGCGGAGAGGCCGGGGGGAGGGTCCCAGCGGACGCTTGCGCTTGATTGGTGGATGGGGGTTCAGCGCTCGCTTCGGTCGGCTGCGCTGCGACGGGTCATCGGTCGGGGGGACGATCTCGGGAGACGCTTGCCTCCAGCCCGCTGGGACCCTCCCCCCGGCCTCTCCGCAGGCTGGACGGCGTCGGCTGCCAGCGTGACGGAGGTCGTTCGCCGTAGCGGGCGGTGATGCGCCGGTACTCTCGCCGAGGCAATGGATGACGCTGCACGAGGTTCTCGCCTGCATCGGGCCCGCCGCAGCGACGCCGCGACGGCCCGATACGAGGAAGCCGTCGCCGTCGCTCGGCGATCCGGCGACCCGCTTCGGCTTGCCCATGCCATCCGGCATCTCGGCGACACACATCGTCGCGCCCGGCGGCTAACCGAGGCCGAAGCTTGCTACGACGAAGCGCTGACCCTCTACGCCGCCAAAGACGAGCCTCCGACGCTCGCCTACGCGAACGCCATCCGACCGATGGCGATCCTCAAGGAAGCTCTCGGCGAGACCGACGAAGCAAGGCTCCTGTGGCAACAGGCGAAGTCGCTCTACACCGCTGTTCCAGTCGCCGCCGGCGTCGCGGAATGCGACGAGAACCTGAACAGACTCGGCTGAATCGGCTGAATCGCGAGCCCGGCGTAAGGAGCCAGTCGTCGACGCCCTCCAGCCTGCGCAGGGTCCGAAGGGGTAAGGTCCCAGCGGGCTGGAGGCCAGCGTCTCCCGAGATCGTCCCCTGACCGACGACTTATCGCAGCGCAGCCGACCGAAGCGAGCGCTGAACCCCCATTCACTGAGACAGCGGAGCGTCCGCTGGGACCTTACCCCTTCGGACCCGGAGAAGGCGGGTGCAACCGATGCCTTTGCGCCAGCCCGCACCATCCGGGGCACGGCGCAGGCGTGTCCCACGGCGGCCTCAGTAGCTACGCGGCAGGCCCAGCACGTGCTGGGCCAGGTACGTGAGCACGAGGTTCGTCGAGATCGGGGCCGTCTGGAAGAGGCGGCATTCGCGCCACTTGCGTTCGATGTCGTACTCCGTGGCGAAGGCGAAGCCGCCGAAGGTCTGGAAGCAGGTGTCGCCGGCTTTCCAGGCGGCCTCGGAGGCGAGGAGCTTGGCGCTGTTCGCTTCGGCGCCGCATTCGCGGCCGGCGTCGTAGAGGGCGGCGGCCTTGCGGACGATCATCTCGGCGGCGTCGGTTTCGGCGTGGGCGCGGGCGATCGGGAACTGGATGCCCTGGTTCTGGCCGATGGGCCTTCCGAAGACTTCGCGCTCGTTGGCGTACTCGACGGCGCGGCGGATGAAGTAGCGGGCGTCGCCGATGGCCTCCGAGGCGAGCAGGATGCGCTCGGCGTTCATGCCGCTCAGGATGTACTTGAAACCATGACCCTCCTCGCCGATCCGGCTGGATGCCGGAATGCGCAGGTTGTCGAAGAAGACCTGGGTCGTGCCGTGGTTGATCATCGTGTCGATCGGCTGGATCTCCAGGCCGTTGCCGCGGGCCTCGCGCAGGTCGACGAGGAACACGGACAGGCCGCGTGAACGCTTCTCCACCTGGTCGGCCGGCGTCGTCCGGGCGAGCAGGATCATCAGGTCCGAGTGCAACGCCCGGCTGGTCCAGATCTTCTGGCCGTTGACGACGTAGCTGTCGCCGTCGCGGACCGCCGTGGTCCTGAGTTGCGTGGTGTCCGAACCCGTCACCGGCTCGGTGACGCCGAACGCCTGCAGCCGCAGTTCACCGCTCGCGATCTTCGGCAGGTACTGCTGTTTCTGCTCGTCGCTGCCGTGGCGCAGCACCGTGCCCATCGTGTACATCTGTGCGTGGCAGGCGGCGGCATTGCAGCCGCTCGAGTGGATCGTCTCGAGGACCACGCTCGCCGCGCGCAGCGGCAGGCCGGAGCCTCCGTACTCCTCGGGAATCAGACAGCCGAGGTACTCATGCTCGGTCAGCGCCTGAACGAACTCCGTCGGGTACTCGGCGGCGGCATCGAGCCGCCGCCAGTACTCGCCCGGGAACTGCTCGCAGATGCGGCGGACCGGATCGCGGAGGAAGGCGTAGTCGTTCTCGATGGAAACGTGGAGGTCGCTGTCGCTCATGGGGCGTGATCGTAGCGACAGCTACTGCGGGCGTACGCGGTGAATCCGCATCAGGTTCGTCGGCGGTCGGTCCTGGATCGGGTCGCCCATCAGCAGCACGATCGTGTCGCCGGGCAGCGCCAGATTGCCGACCAGGAGTTGCCGGTCGACCATCGCGACGACCTCGTCGTGGTGGTAGACCTCCTGGTCCATCTTCACGGAGTGAACGCCCCAGACGAGCTGGAGTTCGCGCATCGACCGCGATTCGCGCGTGAAGGCGAACACCGGCGTCGACGGCCGGCGGCAGGCGACCTGGCGAGCGGTGAAACCGCCCTGGCTGAGGACGACGATGCCCTGAGCGGTCAGGTGACGCGCCGACAGGATCGCCGCGGCGGAGACCGTCTCGGGGATCTCCAGGGTGCCCGGCCGGTGCGGCGGCTCGATGTCGTACGGACCGACTTCCATCGTGTGGAAGCCGACCGGCTGCGACGTGTGCTTCGCGAGGTTGTAGCGCTCCGACTCGGTGATGATCCGGTGCATCGTCTGCACCGCCTCGAGCGGGTAGCGCCCCGCGGCGCTCTCGCCGGAGAGCATCATCGCGTCGGCGCCGTCGAACACCGCGTTGGCCACGTCCGAGGACTCTGCGCGGGTTGGACGCGGATGTTCGATCATCGACTCCAGCATCTGGGTCGCGACGATCACCGGACGGGCGTGCCGCCAACCCGTCTCGATGATCCGCTTCTGCACCACGGGCACCTGGTGCAGGGGGATCTCCACTCCCAGGTCGCCGCGCGCGACCATCACCCCGTCGGACTCGAGCACGATCTCGTCGAGGTGGTCGAGCGCCCGCCGCCGTTCGAGCTTGGCGATGATCTGCAGCGGCCGGCCCGCCTCTCGCGACGCTTCCCGCACCTGGACCACGTCCGCCGGCGTACCGATGTAGCTCGCCGCGAGAAAGTCGGCGTCCTCCTCCACCGCCATCCGAATGTCGTCGATGTCCTTCGCGGAAATCCGGAACGGCAGATGACTGTCCGGCAGGTTGACGCCCTTGCGGCTCGACACGGCGCCGCCGACGATGACCTCCGCCTCGATCCTCTCCTCGTCCTTCGAGCGGACCTCCAACTGCACCCGGCCGTCGTCGATCAGGATCTGCTCCCCCGGCTTGACGTGCGTGACCATGTCCCGGTCGAGCGGCAGATCCACCTCCGGGCTCGCGCCCAGGCCCACCACGTCGCCCTCCCTGAGCATCCGCGCCCCCTCGAAGTGATCGAGCCGGTGGCGGGGTCCCATCAGGTCGACCATCACACCAACCGGCCGGCCGACCTCCTTGCTGACCTCCCGTACGAGACGAATCAGACGCCGGTGTTCTTCCCTGGTGCCGTGGGACTGGTTCAACCGGACGACGTTGACGCCGGCACGGATCAGACGCGCGAGAGTCTTCTCGCTCGAACTGGCCGGGCCGATCGTGGCAACGATCTTGGCTCGACGCTGCACGATCCAGATCCCCTGTTCTGCCGGTTCAGGACTCGAACTGCGCCAGCCGCTCGATCAGATCCGCGACCCGGTTCGAGTAGCCCCACTCGTTGTCATACCACGACACGACGCGGGCGTACACGCCACCGCCCTCGGCCGGACTGACCCGGGTCAGCGGTGCGTCGAAGATCGACGAGTGGGGGTTGCCGAGAATGTCGGTCGAGACCAGGGGGTCTTCCGAGTACTGGAGGATGCCGGCCAGATTCGACTCCGCCGCCGCCGCTGCCGCCGCGTTGACGGCCTCGGCAGTCGGGGCGTCGCGCAACCGGCAGGTCAGGTCGACGATCGAGCCGTCCGCCACCGGCACCCGCATCGCCATGCCGTCGAGCTTGCCGTTCAGGTGCGGAAGCACCTTGCCGACGGCGCGCGCGGCGCCGGTCGTCGTCGGGATGATGTTGGCGGTCGCCGAACGGCTGCGGCGCGGGTCGCTGTGCGGCGAGTCGACGAGGCGCTGGCCGTTGGTGTACGCGTGGACGGTCGTGATGAAGCCCTCCTCGAAACCGAAGGCGTCGTCCAGCGTCTTGGCAAGGGGCGCCAGGCAGTTCGTCGTGCAGGAGGCGTTCGAAACGACGCGATGCTCCGGTCCGAGATCCCCGTCGTTGACGCCGAGCACGATCATGGCGTCGATCTCGTCCTTGGCGGGAACCGTGAGGACCACGCGCGGGGCGCCGGCGTCGAGATGTTGCGCCACCTGGGCGCGCGTCCGGAACACGCCGGTCGATTCGACCGCGACATCGACGCCGAGGTCGTTCCAGGGCAACCTGGACGGATCCCGCTCCGCCGAGAGCCGGATGTCCCGGCCGCCGACCCGAAAACCGTTCCCCGCAACCTCGACCGGTTGATCGAAGACGCCCTGCACCGTGTCGTAGCGCAGCAGATAGGCGAGGCGGTCCGCGTCGAACAGGTCGTTGATGCCGACGACCTCGACGTTCGGGCGGCCGGCGAGGATGCGAAAGACGCTGCGGCCGATGCGACCGAAGCCGTTGATCCCGACTCTGATCATCAGGCCGCCCCCTTCGCGTCCGCCGCGCTATCGAGCACCGCCAGCAGCTCCACGAGCCGGTGCAGGTAGCCCCAGCCGCTGTCGAACCAGGCGATCGTCTTGGACACGTGCTCACCCAGGGCCATCGTCGCCTGCGAGTCGAAGATGCAGGTGGCGCGGCTGCCCACGGTGTCGGCGGAGACGATCGCCTCCCGCTCGAAGCGCAGCCGGCCGTTCCATTCGCCGCCGGCGGCAGCCGCCACCGCGTCGTTGATCGCGTCGACCGTCACCGCGTCGCGGTGCCAGCAGACCAGGTCGACGACCGAACCGTTCGACACCGGCACGTCCATCGCCGACGCCGAGAGCTTGCCGTTCAACTCGGGCAGCACGGTCGCGAGTTCTTCGGCCGCTCCCGTCGCGGCGGGAATGATGTTCTCGCCCGCGGCCCGGCCCTTGCGTAGCTCCGGCGCCGGCACGTCGGCCAGTCTCGAACCGGCCCCATAGGCGCGCACGGAGCTGATGAACGCCTGTTCGACGCCGAAGGCCCCATCGAGGATGCGCAGCAACGGCCCCGCGCAGTGCGCGGTGAAGGAACCCGCGGAAACGATCCGATCCGACGGTTCGAGTTGATCCTCGTTCAGACCGAGGACGACCGTCCGGTCCAGCTCGCCTGCCGGCGGCGCGCAGAGCACGACGCGCTCCGCGCCTGCCTCGAGATGGCCGGCAAGTTCGTCGCGCGTCGGCTGGGTATCCCGGAAGTCGACGACCGTGGTCACGCCATGGTCGGCCCAGGGCACTTCGCCCGCGCTTCCCGCCCCGAGGACGGGAGCGCTGGCGCCGTTGAGACTCAGGCGGTCCCCGTCGAGGCCGACTTCGCCGTCGAAGCGCCATGGAAGGGTGGAGAACCGCAACAGGTAGCGCAGCATCTCCGGGTCGGCCGTATCGGCCACGGCCCCGATCTCGATCTCGGGACGATCGAGCGAAAGACGAAACAGGCTGCGGCCAAGAAGGCCGAAACCCATGATGCCGATGCGGGTCGCGGTCATCGAAGCAGGCCGTGCCGTTGGAATGCGGATAGGGCAGTCATCGGGGGCGGAGAATAGCCGACTTCAGAGCCGTGATGGAGGCCCGTACACCGACGCCAGGACCTCCATCGTGTGCCGCACCGGAACCGCGGCGCCCAGCCGCCGGAGGTGGCTCTCGATCTGGGTCAGGCAGCCGATGTTGCCGGTCGCGATCACGTCCGGTTCGCCTTCGAGCAGAGCTTCGGCCTTCCTGTGTCCCAGGCGCGCCGCGAGTTCCGGCTCCTCCAGGTTGTAGATCCCCGCCGAACCGCAGCAGATCTGCCAGTCGCGCGGCTCGACCAGGGTCAGGCCCGGCACCTGGGCCAGCAATCGCCTCGGCGCCGCTCGCTCCGACTGGGCGTGAGCGAGGTGACAGGCGTCGTGGTAAGCGACCCGCAGCGGTTCCGGCAGCGGCGGCGGCGCCTCGCTCTCGAGCGTGGCCAGGAACGTGGAGACGTCCCGCACCTTCGCGGCAAGGGCCAGCGCCGCCTCTTCTTCGGGCCGCCCGGCGAACAGAAGGCCGTACTCCTTGAGGCCCGAGCCGCAGCCCGCCGCGTTGGTCAGCACCGCGTCGACGTCCGCCAGCAAACCCTCGGAACGGAAGATGCGCATCAGGGCGCCGGCCGATGCCCGGGCGCGCCGCGCATCGCCGGCGTGAAACGCCAGGGAGCCGCAGCACGCTTCCTCCCCGGGAACGACGACCTCGACGCCGCGACGGGTGAGCACGTCGATCGTCGCCTGGTGGATGCGCGGCGCCAGGACCTGCTGCGCGCAGCCGGCCAGGAGCGCAACCCGGGCGCGGCGCTCGCCCACCGCCGGAAACGTCCCGAACTGAACCTCGGCCCGGTCCGCGAACCGTGGCAGCAGGTCGAGCGACGCGGCGAGTCGCGCCGGCAACAGTGCGCGCAGCAACCCGCGGAGTGGCGTAGCCAGGCGGCCCAGGCGCAGCATCCAGCGCAACCGGGCGGGGCTCGCCAGACTGTCCAGCATCAGGCCACGCCAGAAGCGGTCGAATCCCGAACGGCGACGGTTGCCCTCGGCGAGTTCGCGGAAGGGCATCAGCAGTTCCCCGTACTCGACCCCTGACGGGCAGGCCGTCACGCAGGACATGCAGCCGAGGCAAGGGTCGACGTGGC
Organism: Thermoanaerobaculia bacterium; assembly: GCA_022823665.1. GTDB lineage: Bacteria > Acidobacteriota > Thermoanaerobaculia > Multivoradales > Multivoraceae > Multivorans. The sequence continues at coordinate 56,148 of JAJEHN010000014.1, forward strand.
TCAGCGCCTCCTCCAGGTCGAGGTTGCCCTCGAGCACCTCCTTCATCAGCACGATGCGGCCGCGCGGCGAGTCCATCTCCTCGCCGAGTTCGACGTAGGTCGGGCACGCCGGAAGGCAGAAACCGCAGTGGACGCAGGCCGAAACCGCGTTCGCCATCGGTCCTGCCGCGGCGCCGATCTCCGTTCGCAGCGCGTCCAGCTCGATCGCGTGCTGCATTGGGGCGAGCGTAGCGCAGCGACCGCGCTGCAAGGCCTCCTAGATGTGCTGGTAGGCCTGAAGCGTCAGGAACTCCTGGAACTCGGAGCCGAGCACCAGGTCGTCGAGCAGGGAAGCGGCGAGTCCGAAGCGGCTCGCTTCGCGGCCGCCGAGCTGGCTCAGCTCTTCGTCACGCACCTGCTCGTAGAGCTCCGCCGTGACCTGCTCGCCGTTGTCCATCCGCGCGTTGCGGTGGACCCACTGCCAGAGCTGGGCGCGCGCGATCTCGGCGGTCGCCGCGTCTTCCATCAGGTTGTTGATCGCCGCCGCGCCGTTGCCGTTGAGCCAGGAGTTCATGTACTGGAGCCCAACGGAGACGTTGTTGCGCAGCCCCTGCTCGGTCAGCGAACCGCCGGGCACGTTCAGGTCGATCAGGCTGCCGGGCTCGATCGAGACGTCCTGGCGCAGCCGCTCCTTCTGGTTGGGGCGGCCTTCCATCTTCGTGGAGAACACTTCCAGGGCGATCGGCACCAGGTCCGGATGGGCGACCCAACTGCCGTCGAAACCGTCGCCGGCCTCGCGCTCCTTGTCGGCGCGGACCGCCGCGAGCGCCGTCGCGTTGACTTCCGGATCGCGCCGGCTGGGGATGAAGGCCGCCATGCCGCCGATCGCGTGCGCTCCGCGGCTGTGGCAGGTGCGGACCAGGAGCTCCGTGTAGGAGCGCATGAAGGGAACGGTCATCGTGATCTGGCCGCGGTCGGGCAGCACCAGGTCCTCGCGGAACGCGAACTTCTTGATCGCGCTGAAGATGTAGTCCCACCGCCCGGCGTTCAGCCCCGCCGAGTGGTCGCGCAGCTCGTAAAGGATCTCCTCCATCTCGAAGGCGGCGAGGATCGTCTCGATCAGCACCGTGGCGCGGACGCTGCCCTGCGGTACGCCGAGGGCGTCCTGGGCCGCGACGAAGATGTCGTTCCAGAGCCGCGCCTCGTGACGATTCTCCAGCTTCGGCAGATAGAAGTACGGACCGCTGCCGCGACCGAGCGCTTCCTTCGCGTTGTGGAAGAAGTAAAGGCCGAAGTCGAAGATGCCGGCCGAGACAGGGCGGCCGTCGATCAGGGCGTTCTTCTCGATCAGGTGCCAGCCGCGCGGACGCACCAGCAGGGTGGCGATCTCGTCCTTGAGGCGATACTCCTTGCCGTTGCCGGGGTTCGTGAACTCCAGTTGCCTGCGCACCGCGTCGTACAGGTTCTGCTGGCCCTCGATCACGTTGCGCCAGCTCGGACTGAGCGCATCCTCGATGTCGGCCATGAACACCTTGGCGCCGGAGTTCAGCGCGTTGATCATCATCTTGCGGTCGACGGGGCCCGTGATCTCGGCCCAACGGCAGTTCAGGTCCGCCGGGGTGGGCGCCACCTTCCAGTCACCGTCCCGGACTTCCTGCGTTTCGGGCGGGAACGTCGGATCCTCGCCGGCCTGGATGCGGGCGTGGCGATCGACCCGGTCCTGGAGCAACTGAACCCGGCGCTCTTCGAACTGCCTGCACAGGTCGCCCGCGAACTCCAGCGCCTCCGGCGTCAGGATGTGTTCCGCCGCCTCGAAGTCCCGCGGCCCGGTGATCTCGATCCCACTCATGCTGCCGTCTCCCCTAAGGCCGGCCTGTCGCCGGCGTCTCGTTTCCCCTTCTGCTGCAACCTGCCCAACCAGGACGCGTAGACCTGTCTGGCGAAGCGGCGGCAGCTTAGCGGAAGCGCCGGCGCCTCCTTCGGATGCCGCCCGGCCAGCCGGTGAACGTGAGACAATGCCGCGGCGCTGCTCGCCCCGGAGCGACGCGCCCCGACCGGAGGTTCCCATGACCGTCACTTGTCAGATCCAGCGCGCGACGCGATGCGGCGTCGCCCTGCTCGCGCTCGCCGCCATGCCGACGCCGGGCCTTGCCCAGACCGGCGAGCCGACCAGGCTGCTGCGCTTCCCCGATCTCTCGGGCGATCGGGTCGCGTTCACCTACGCGGGCGACATCTGGCTCGCGCCTGCAGCCGGCGGCACGGCCACCCGCCTCACCTCGCACCCGGGCCTGGAGCTGTTCGCCAAGTTCTCGCCGGACGGTTCACAGATCGCCTTCACCGGCCAGTACGACGGCGACGAACAGGTGTACGTCGTGCCGACAGCCGGCGGCGCTCCGCGACAACTGACCTTCTACCCGGCCGCCGGGCCGCCGGGCCGCTGGCGCCGCGCTGGGGCTACGACTACCAGGTCTACGGCTGGTCGCCGGACGGCAAGTCCGTGCTGTTCCGCTCGCTTCGCGACGGCTGGGACCTCGGCGACACGAAGCTCTTCCTGGTCGACGTCTCCGGCGGCCTGCCGCGGGCGCTGCCGATGCCCGAGTCGGGCGGCGGCGATCTCTCGCCCGACGGCAAGCGCATCGTCTACTCGCCGGTGACGCGGGACTTCCGGCACTGGAAACGCTACGAGGGAGGCTGGGCGCAGGATCTCTGGATCCTCGACATCGACAGCCTGGAGTCGATCCAGGTCACGAACCACAAGCGCTCCGACCGCGACCCGATGTGGATCGGCGACACGATCTACTTCTCCTCCGACCGTGACGGCACCCTGAACCTCTACGCCTACGACACGGCCTCGGGCGACATCGAGCAACTCACCGAAGAGAACCGCTGGGATGTGCGCTGGCCCAGCGCCGACAAGTCGAACGGGCGGATCGTTTACGAGAAGGCCGGCTCGCTCGAGATCTTCGACACCGCCTCCGGTAGCGCGAGCGCCGTCCCCGTGCACGTGCCGACGGACCAGCTCGCCCGTCGGCCGAGCCGGGTCTCGGCGTCGAACCGGGTCTCCGGCTACTCGCTCAGCCCGAAGGCGAAGCGCGCCGCCTTCTCCGCCCGCGGTGACATCTTCAGCGTGCCGGTCGAGCACGGACCGACCCGCAACCTGACCCACAGCTCGGGCGCCAACGACCGCGGCCCCGCCTGGTCGCCCGACGGGCGGCGGATCGCCTTCACATCCGACCGCAGCGGAGAAACCGAGATCTGGGTGGTGGACCAGGACGGCGGCGACGAACCGGTGCAACTCACCGAGGGCAGCGTCGGCCGCCACTACAACAACCTGCTCTGGGCCCCCGGCAGCGACCGCATCGCCTTCATCGACCAGCAGGGACGGCTCGGCATCGTCGACGCCAGCGATCGAAGCGGCGACGCCGCCGCGACCGGGCCGCGGGAGGTCATCGAGGTCGCCGACGACTCCCGGCCCTTCGGCACCAGCTACGACTGGTCGCCGAAGGGGGACTACCTGGCGGTCGAACTCGGCGACCCGAACGAGTTCGGCTCGATCCACCTGTTCGAGGTCGAGAGCCGGACGCTCACCCGCGTGACGTCCGAGATGTGGAATGACTTCTTCCCCGTCTTCGGCGCGGGCGGCGACTACCTCTACTTCCTCTCCGACCGTCAGTTCCAGCCGCAGATCGGCAGCTTCGAGTACAACTACGCCGCGGATCGCGAGACGTACATCTACGCGCTCGCCCTGCGCGAGGACACGGCCCATCCCTTCCCGCCGCGGAGCGACGAGGTCGAGATCGAGGAAGAGGACGAGGACGGCGACGCGGAAGGCGAGGAGGACGGCGACGGCGGCAAGGAGCACGAAAGCGACGAAGACAGCGACGAGGAAGACGGGAAGGACGGCGACCGGATCGACCTCGACGGCATCGCGGCGCGCGTGGCCCGCGTCCCGGTCGACGCGGACAACTACTTCGGCCTCGGCGCCGCAGAAGGCAAGCTGCTCTACGTGCGCGGCGGCGCCGGCTACCTGGGCCGCTCCTCCGACGTCCAGACCGAGGTCTTCTCGTACGACCTCGACAAGCGCGAAAGCAAGAGCCTGGCCAAGGGCATCGGCGGCCTGGTCCTTTCCGGCGACCGCAGGAAACTGCTGGTCAGCGAGCGCGGCAGCTTCCGGCTCCTCGACGTCGGCGGCGGCGAGGCGAAGACCCTCTCGCTCGCCGGCCTGACCGTCGACCGGGTGCCGGACGAGGAATGGGCCCAGATCTTCGACGAGGTGTGGCGGCGTTTCCGGGACTTCTTCTACGCCCCGAACATGCACGGCTACGACTGGGAGGCGCTGCGCGAGCAGTACCGCCCCCTGCTCGCCCACGTCGGCCATCGCAGCGACCTGAACTACCTGATGAGCGAGATGGTCGCCGAACTCAACGTGTCCCACGCTTACGTCAGCGGCGGCGACTGGGAGGCGCCGGACCGGCCACGCGCCGCCCTGCTCGGCGCCCGCTTCGAACTCGACGGGGACGCTGGCCGCTACCGGATCGCGCGCATCTTCGAAGGCCAGAACGAGGAGCCGCGCTACCGCTCGCCGCTCACCGAGATCGGAGTCGGCATCGACGCGGGCGACTACCTGTTCGCGATCCAGGGCCGCGAGCTGACCCCGGACACGAACCCCTTCCAGCTCCTGCGCGAGGCCGGGCGGGGACCGCTGGAGCTGACCGTCGGTTCGAGCGCCGACCGCGGCGAGGCGAGGAACGTCCTCGTCGATCCGATCGCGAGCGAGGACGCGCTGATCTATCTCGCCTGGACCGAACGCGCCCGCGGCATCGTCGAGGAACTCGGCGGCGGCCGGATCGGCTACCTCCACATCCCCGACATGTCGGCGAGCGGCATCCGGGAGTGGATCAAGTGGTACTACGGCCAGGTCCGCAAGGACGCGATGGTCGTCGACGTCCGCTCGAACGGCGGCGGCAACGTGTCGCCGATGATCATCGAGCGGCTGCGGCGCGAGACGCTGATGCTCGACTTCGAGCGCAACCGCGACTCCGTCGACACCTCGCCCGGCGGGGTCTTCCACGGCCACCTCGTCTGCGTGATCGACGAGGACACCGCCTCGGACGGCGACCAGTTCGCGTACCAGTTCCGCCGAGCCGGGCTGGGACCGATCGTCGGCAAGCGAAGCTGGGGCGGCGTCGTCGGCATCTACGGCCGGGCGCCCCTGATCGACGGCGGTTCGGTCAACGTGCCCGAGGCCGGCTCCGCCGACCCGGAGGGCAACTGGGTGATCGAGGGCTATGGCGTCGACCCGGACATCGAGGTCACGAACCTCCCCCGCGACATCCTCGAGGGGCGGGACCCGCAACTCGCGAAAGCCGTCGAGCTCCTGCTCGAGAAACTGGCCGAGGATCCCCGCACACTGCCCGGCCGACCGGCCGATCCGATCAAGACGCCATAGCATCCACGAACGAAACGCCTCCGCCACTGGGTGCGCCGGCGCCCCCGCCGGCACCAGGCGCGATGCCGCGAAGCGGCGAGCCCGAGCCAATCCCATTCAGGAGAATCCCGTGTCGAAAAGCCTCGAATACCTCCTCGCCGCGACCCTTGCAGCGGCGCCCGCGGCCGCCGCCGACTCGAACGACGCCAACGACTGGCCCGGCTTCCGCGGCGCCGACGGCAGCGGCATCGCCCGTTCCGGTCCCGGCCCGGCGGCCGACCTCGACCTCGATCGCAACCTGCTCTGGAAGGCGAAGGTCGAGGGCCGCGGCCACTCCTCGCCCGTCGTGGCGGACGGCAGGGTGTTTCTGACCACGGCGATCGTGGGCGATGTCATTCCGGGCGCGGGACCGCCCGAGCACACCTTCGCGGGCCAGCCGTTCACGCATCCCCAGTCCGTCGACGGAAACCGCCATCACACGATGAAGGTGATCGCCCTGGACGCCGACCACGGCGACCTGCTTTGGACTCACACGGCCTACGCGGGCCGCGTCTACGACGACCGCCACTCCGAATCGTCCTACGCTTCGCCCACGCCGGTCACCGACGGTGAACGGGTCTACGCCTACTTCGGCTCAGAGGGCGTCTACGCGTACACGGTCGACGGGGAGCCGGTCTGGGAGCGCGACATCGGCGACATCAAGACGGTCGGACTCGGCGTCGGCAGCTCGCCCGTGCTCCACGACGGCCTGCTGATCATCCTGGCCGACGAGGACAGCGGCGACGACTCCTTCATCGTCGCGCTCGACGCGGCGACCGGCGAAGAGGTCTGGAAGCGCGACCGGCCGGTGCAGGCGAGCTGGGCGACGCCCGTCCTCGCCGAGCACGAAGGTCAGGAGCAGTTGCTCACAAGCGGCAACGAACTGGTCATCGCCTACGACCCGGCGGACGGCAGCGAACTGTGGCGCGCGAAGGGCCTCGAGAACAACGCGATCCACATCCCGATGATCGTTGACGATCTGGCCGTCTTCACCTCCGGCTACCCCGCCAAGATCTCGTTCGCGATCCGGCTCGACAGCCGGGGCGACCTGACCCGCAGCGACGACGCGCGGGTCTGGACCTATCGCAAGGGCACCGGCTACGTGCCCTCGAACCTCCTCTACGACGGCCTGCTCTACCTGACGAACGACGGCGGCGTGATCACCTGTCTCGACGCGCGCAGTGGCGAAGTCGTCTACGAAGGCGGCCGGCTGCCCATCCGCGGCCGCTACTCCGCCTCCATGGTCGGCGGCGGCGGCCGCATCCTGATGGTCAACACCGACGGCGACGCGGCGCTTTTCCGCGCCGGCCACGAGCACGAGGTCCTCGGCAGCTTCTCGGTCGGCGAGTCGGTCTGGGCGACTCCCGCCATCGCCGGAGACCGGCTGTACGTCCGCGGACGGGAGCACCTGTTCGCGTTCGGACCGGCCGCTGGAGAGAGCGACACGGCAACGGGGAGCGGCAGCGGCGCACCATGATCTGACGGCGCGATGTGAGCCCCGCACATCCCAGCACGGAGCCACGGTCGACGAGAAGCGCCGGGCGCGTCGCGGTCCTCCTGCCGTGCCTCAACGAGGAGGCGACGATCGGCAGCGTCGTGGGGCAGTTTCAGACGGCCCTGCCCGAGGCCTCCATCTACGTCTGCGACAACGGTTCGGAGGACGGTACCGCCGAAGCCGCCCGCAGGGCCGGCGCCGAGGTCATCGTCGCGGAAGCGCGCGGCAAGGGCCGGGCCGTGCGCCGCCTGTTCCAGGAAGTCGACGCCGATGTCTTCCTGATCGCCGACGGCGACGGCACCTACCACGCGGCCAGCGCCTGGCGTCTCGTTTCCACCCTGGCCGGCCGCTACCTGGACATGGTGGTGGCGGTTCGCCGGAGCACGGAGCCCGGCGCCTACACGCCGATTCGCCGCCTCGGCAACCGCCTCTTCAGCCTGCTCGCCCGGTGGCGCTGCCACCGAGCGGTCCGCGACCTGCTCTCCGGGTACCGTGCCTTCTCCCGCCGCTACGTCGACGCCTTCCCGGCCCGCTCGGACGGCTTCGAGGTCGAGACGGAGATGACCCTGTTCGCCGCGTCGGCCGGAATGGCCTGGGACGAAATCGAGTGCCCCTACTTCGCGCGGCCGCCAGGGTCGCGAAGCAAACTGCACGCCTTTCGGGACGGTTTCCGAATCCTCCAGACGCTCCTCTGGGCGCCCGCCGCGGCCGCGGGTGAGCAGCGACTCGGAGGGTTGCGAGCCGCCGTCCTGGTGGCCGCGGTAACGATCGTCGCCACGGCCTCCTTCCTCGGCCTCAACTGGCTCGCGGCCAACGCCGATCCGGAACCCGTCGCCGACGCTCTCCGGGCCTCGTACGAGCACCCGGAACGCATTCTCGAGGACTCCGCCGAGCGCTTCAACGACTGCCTGCTGAGCCTGATGGCGCTCGACCGCGGCGGTACGCCCGTCGAACGCACCGTCTCGCCCCGGCGCGTCTACCGCTACACCCGGCCCCAGCGCCCCTGCGACGCCCTCGAGCAGCGCCTCAGCCAGGGCGCCGTCGACGACTCCGACTACCTGACCGTCTTCTACCACCAGTACTGGGCCGGCCAGCGGGTCATGCTGCAGGGGCTGCTGCCGCCGCTCGGCGTCGACGGCCTGAGGCGAACGCTCCGCGTACTGACGTTCGGCCTGCTCGGGCTCGGGTTCATCGGCGCGCTGGGACGCATCGTCCTTCTCTTCATCGGCCGCGAGCCCGAAAGCAAGGCGGCCGGAGGCCGGCCAGAAGGCCGGCGCACCGACAGGGCGGCGCCGCGCCAGAGCGCCGGCAACTCGAGGCGCTGGCGCGAGCACTTCTTCCAGGCGACTGCCCTCGCCGCGCTCTTCCTCTGCCTGTTCCTGTTCCTCGACCTGGACCGTCGCGCGGGGAGCTTCACCACCGGCGCCTCCAACGTCCTGACTCTCGCCCTGCTCGTGGCGGTGCCGGCATTCGGGATCGCCAACTGGAAGCCGGGACGCCAGGTCCTCCTCTTCGCCGGTTTCGGCGCCGCGATCGCCTACCACGAACTCCTCTTCGGCAGCGCCCTGATCGGCCTGGTCTGCGTGCTCCTCGCCCTCTCCACGGCGCCGCCCCCCGTCCACGCCACGGTCGCGGTCGCCCGGCACTGGTGGCCCGCCCTCTACCTGCGCTGCGGCGGCGCCTACGTCGGTTGCCTCTCCGCCGTCTTCCTGCTCCGCGTCGTCATCGCCGAGTTCGTGTTCAGGGAACCGGTGCTGTTCAAGTTCTGGGATCAGCTCACGCACCGGCTCTACGGAGCGCCCCGCAGTTCGATCCATCCCGATATCGACGTCTTCTACGCCTCCCGGCCGACCATGGAGAGGTTCCTCGAACGGCTCGGAAACAACCTGGGTACCGTCGGCTTCGGCTCGACCGCGGTCGCCCTCATCCTGATCGGCGGCGTTGCCCTGACCCTGATCGCCGCGACGGTCTTCGTCCTGAAGCAACGGCCTTCCCTGGAAGAACCCTGGCGCTGGTTCGGCGTTCTCGCCGCCGGCTGGTGTGTCCCCGCGTGGTACGTCGTCTTCTCCGCGCACTCGATGGCGCACGTACCGGTAGCGATCCGCCTGCTGGCGCTGCCTTACGCGGCGGCGGCGGTCCTCATCGTGGGCGTTGCGGTGTTCGGCCGGCGGACCGAGGCTGTTTGAAATCTCGGAGTCGGGTGGCGGAAATCTCGGAGTCTGAGTGCCGAAATCTCGGAGTACCGAACCCGAAAATCTCGGAGTACCGATCGTCCTTCGGCCCGCATACACTCCCCGGAATCTGTCAACACAACTTGACGCCGGACCCGTCCCCGCCAACGACGGCACCCCGGGTCGAGCCAGCAAGGGAGCGAATGCAGCAGGCACAAGCAAGCACCGACATACCGCGCGTCGGCATGCTCGCCCGGGTCCGTAACCGCCGCGGCATTGTCGCTAGCGTCGCTCCGTACGACGACAACGAAACCGGCGTCCTGCACCTGGTCCAGGTCGAGTACAAGGACCACGACTCTCCGCACAGCGAGCGCCTCCTCTGGGAGCTCGAACCCGGGCGCGAACTCCTTGAGCCGAACCGGCTGCCCCGGGTCCACGACACCTCGCCGATGCCGGCCGAGGACTTCGACGCCCTGGTCCGCGCCGCACGCTGGACGGCGCTCATGCCGTACCTCGACCCCGACGGCGCTGGTCCGCTCGACCGCCAGCCGGTGTCGAGCCCGCTTCACAGCGGCATCCGGGTAGAGGACTACCAGCTCGTCCCCCTGCTGCGCGCGCTGCAGATGCCGCGGGTGAACCTGCTGATCGCAGACGATGTCGGCCTCGGCAAGACCGTCGAAGCAGGCCTCATCCTGAAGGAGCTCCTGCTGCGCCGACGCATCCGCCGGGTGCTCGTCCTGGCGCCCGCGGCACTGCGCATGCAGTGGCGCGAGGAACTCGACACCAAGTTCGCCCTGCCGTTCGAGGTCGTCGACCGCGACCGGACCGAGCGCTTGCGCCGCGAACTCGGCATCGACGCAAACCCTTGGCGCTCCTTCAGCCGCATCGTCGCCTCCTACCACTACCTGCGCCAGCCGGACATCCAGGAGCAGTTCCTGGCCGCCAGCCAGACGCACGACGGGTCGCCCCGGCTTGCCTGGGACCTCCTGATCGTCGACGAGTGCCACAACCTGATGCCCTCGCCCTTCGGCGACGACAGCGAGCTGTGCCAGATGCTGCGGCGGATCGCTCCCTGCTTCGAACACCGGCTGTTCCTCTCCGCCACGCCGCACAACGGCCACACCCGGTCGTTCACCGGTCTGCTGGAGATCCTCGACCCGGTGCGCGTCAGCCAGACCGACGAACTGACCGACCGCGCGCGTGCCCGCGTAGGCCAGTTGGTGGTCCGCCGCCTGAAACGCGAGTTGAACCAGGTGTCCGCCGCGCCCCGGTTCTGCACGCGCAACCCACCCGAACCTCTCCTGCTCCACCGCAGCCAGCGCGAGCAAGCCCTGTCCGAGGCCTTCCACGCATTCCGCACGGCCGTGCGCGGGGCCATCGCGGCCGGCCAGGCCCGCGAACGGGCCGGAACCTTCGCGATCGAGATCCTGGGCAAGCGTCTCCTGTCCTGCCCGACCGCCTTCGCGGACTCCTGGTACCGCGCACGGGACGGCTATGCCCGTGCCGTGCAGGCCGCGAAAGCCGCCACCGACGCCGACGTGACGGCGGCACAACGTTCGGTCGAGCGCGAAACCTCGGACGACCGCGAAACCGAGGAGCGCGCGGGCACCGCTGCCGGCGTCGTCGGCGCCTGGCTGCTCAACGTCGCGGATTCGGTCGCCGCCGAGATGACTGCCATCGACCAGGCCCTCGAAGCCCTCGGCTTCACCCCGGACGGTCCGACGACCATCGAGCAGACGCCCAAGGTCGACGCCCGCTTCGACGCCCTGTCGAACCTGATCGAGGAGCTCCTGCTTCTCCCGGCCGGAAGCGACTCGAAGCCGGCCTTCCGGGACGACGAACGCCTCGTCGTCTTCACCGAGTACAAGACGACTCTCGACTACGTCGAACGGCGCCTGCGAGAGCGCTACGGCTCCCGCGTGCTGACCCTCTTCGGGTCCGGCGGCGCCGGCGGCATGGACGACGCCGACCGCAATCGGGTCCGGGAGGCCTTCAACGATCCAGACTCCGACGTGCGCATCCTGATTGCCACCGACGCTGCCTCCGAAGGCCTGAACCTGCACCACAGCGCGCGCTACCTGCTGCACTACGACTGCCCGTGGAACCCCTCGCGGCTGGAGCAGCGAAACGGCAGGCTCGACCGCTACGGCCAGGCTCGCGACGTGACGGTGCATCACTTCCTGAGCAACGACGACCCGGACCTCAAGTTCCTTGACCACGTCATCAAGAAGGCCGACGAAATCCGGGAAGACCTGGGATCGGTGAACGAGCTCTTCGATGTCGCCGCTCACCGCCGGCTGATCGAGGGCGAGGACCTGGCAAGGGTGCAGTTCGACCTGAACCACGGACTCGAACACGAAGTCGAACGGCTGCGAAGCCAGGGAATCCCAGGCCTGACCGCTTCTGCCTCGCAGGAAGAACTGGGCGACGCGGAGCTGCTCCGGTTCCGCGGCGGCCGGGCGCTCGCCGACGCGGATCCAGCCAGGCGTCTGGCCGCGCTGGCCACCGAGATCGACTTCGATGCCGCCGCGCTCCGGCTCACGCTCGAAGCTGCCATGGCCGCCACCGGCGGCGGCCGGCCGCAACTCCGCCCCGCTTCAGCCGAAGACGACTTCTGGCGCGTCCTCCGCCCCGATCTCACCGGCTGGCGCGACACGATCGACGAGTCGGTGCGCCAGCAGAGCACCGACGGCGTTCACGGCGGGACCCGGTCCCTCGCCTTCGACCCTGACTCCCTGCTGCGCCAGGTGGGCGGCCGCGGCGTGTTCTCACCACGGCCCGAGGTCGCCCTGCTCCACCTGGCGCATCCGATGATCGAGCGGACCCTGCGAGTGCTCACCCAACACCGCCTGCCGGGACCCAACGAAAGGGCGCGCTGGACCGTACGGCGCGGCGGCGTACCCCACGGCGTCGACGCCTTGATCCTGCTCAACCTGGAAGAACTCGCCGTCAACGAACTGCGGGAGACCTTCCACCACTGGGTGCGGACGATCGCCTTTCCCGTTCAGGGAGGCGTTCTGGGCGAACGCGAGCGCCACGTCCCCGCCCGCAACCTGGCCGCCTCCGCGCGTGCGCCCCGCACAGACGCTGGCAACGGCCCACTTCCTGGCGGCATCTCCGCACCGACGCCAGCCGAAGAGGATCTGGCAAGAACGATCTTCCTCGATGTCGAAGCCGACCTTGAAGCCGTCGTGACCCGCCACGCGGAAGACCTGACCGAGTCGCTGCGGGAGCAGTTGCAAGTCGACGGCCAGGAAGCCCTCAGACGAGAGGACGAGCGGTACCGCAGCCGCCAGGGCGAAGTCTCCGAGCTGATCGAGCAGACCCGAGTCCAGCGACTGGAACGAGAGATCGAGAAGCTCCGACGCGAGCAACAGCAACGCCTCCTCTTCGACCAGCGCCGCGACCTGGAGCGCAGCGCCGGCTCCATCCAGGAAAAGCAACGCGAGATCGAGCACCGTCGGCGCCACTACGAAGACGCACGCGAGCAGTTGGAGCGCGAGCGCCGGCGGATCGTCGACCGGCTCCTGCCCAGGCGCCACGCGCTCGCCGGGAAGGCGCAGGCGTTCCCCGTCGCCATCGAGGTGCGACTGCCTTGAGCCTCCCGGGCTGGAACGACCTGCGCCACGGCGGCCTGCTGCTCGACGCGCAGCGCCAGAGCGAAGTCGCCGCCACCACCAGTGCTCGCGCCCTCGATCCGTGGCTGGAGAGCGAGGCTCGCCGACGGGCCGACCTGCTCCGCGACCCAAGCGCCGCCAGCACCGGTGAGCGCACCGACTTCGTCACCTTCGTGCTGGAGCGCCTCTGCGGCTTCGAGCCGGACGACCAGGGCAGCCGCTGGCTGCGTGGCAGCCGCGTCCCGGCCGACTGGAGCCGCCGAGCCCTGACCGGCGACAGCGTCCGCCCAAGCCACCTCTGGCTGGGGCCGAAGGGAGCCGTCCTCCCCGTCTTCGTCACCGGCGACAGGCAGGTCGGGATCGGCCGCGGCCGGCGCGAAACGAGCCGCGCCCTCGGTTGGCTGCGCGCCGGCAACGAACGGCTCGCCCTGCTCACGAACGGCCGCCAGTGGCGGCTCCTCTTCGCCGGCCTCGACTTCGATGCCTGGTGCCAGTGGGACGCCGATCTCTGGTTCGCCGAGGGGGCTCCCACGCCGGCCCTGAACGCCCTGCTCACGCTGATCGAACCGGAGCTCTGGACACCCGAAGAAGAAGGCACCGACCCGCCCCTGCTACGAGCGGTCCGCGACAGCCGCAAAGGCCAGTCCGAACTCTCCGAAGCACTCGGCGAACGCGTGCGCGAGGCGGTCGAACGCCTGATCCAGGGCCACGGCGAAGCCCTGAAGCAAGAGTGCGCGACCGTCGACAAGGCCGACATCTACCGCGCCGCCTGCCGCGTCGTCATGCGCCTGGTGGTCATCCTCTTCGCCGAAGCACGGGGACTCCTGCCGCGGAACGACGCCGTCTACCACGACAGCTACGGCTTGGGCGGCCTGCACGAATCGCTGCGGCGCCGGGCGGCGGCCGGACGCTCACAAGCCCAGAGCTACGGCGCCTGGCCGCGGCTGCTGGCGCTGTTCAAGCTGGTGCGCAAGGGCTCACACCACCCCGACCTTGCCGTTCCCGCCTACGGCGGCGACCTGTTCGCACCCGGATCGCCTACAGCCGACGACGGCCTCTCGCGCGCTCTGGCCGTCTTCGAGACCGCCTGTCTCGACGGCGAACTCCTCTCCGACGCCGAAGTCCACGAGATGCTGGAGCGCCTCACCCGGACCCGCGTCCGCATCCGCCAGGGCAAGACCAGCCGCCTCGTAGCGGCGCCCGTCGACTTCTCCGATCTCTCGACCGAGTACATCGGCGTCCTCTACGAGGGGCTGCTGGACTACGAACTCAAGACCTCGCCGAGCGACGACTCGATCATCTTCCTCGCCGTCGGCGAGCAGCCGGCGCTGCCGCTGTCGCGGCTGGAGGAGATGAACGACAAGGCCCTGCGCAGCCTCTTCGCGGCGATGAAGAAGTCCACGGCGAGCAAGGACTCCGAACCGGAGAAAGAGATCGACGCTGTCGAGGACGAGTCGGGGCTCATTGACGAGAGGGAGGAAGTCGACGCGGAAGACGCTCAGGCCGCCGAAGACCCCCGCCAGACCATCCGCACCCGCGCCGAAGCCTGGGCCCGTCACGCCGCCCTCACTGCCGGCCTCGTGAAGAAGCCACCGAAGTCACAAACGACCTTCCTCTCCCCTCACGAAGATCAACTCCGCAAGCGCGCAGCCCAACTCGTCAACCGCGTCGTCCTGCCCAACGAGTGGTACCTCGTCCGCTGGGGCGGCACCCGCAAGGGCTCCGGCAGCTTCTACACACGGCCCGGCCTCACCGTGCCCACCGTGCAACGCACCCTCCGCCCGCTGGCCTACGACCCGCCCCTCGACGACGACGGGGAACCCGACCGCGATGCCCCACCCGCGAACTGGACCCCCAAGCGTCCCGAGGACATCCTGAGCCTGAAGGTCTGCGACCCTGCCTGTGGCTCCGGCAGCTTCCCGCTGGCCGCGCTCCGCTTCCTCACCGACGCGCTCTACGCCTCCGTCCGGCACCACCGCCGCGTCGAAGACCGGGACGACCGCTCCCTCGTCCGCCTGCTCGGCCTCGCCGACTCCGCGGAAACCGGTGCCGACGACATCGAGCGACCAGGCGACGAACTCATCCCCTGCCCGCCCACAGCCGACGACTTCGAGCTACGGCTGCGCGCCGTTCTGCGGCGGTACGTGGTGGAGCGCTGCATCTACGGTGTCGACGTCGACCCGCTGGCCGTTTCCCTCTGCCAGCTCTCCCTGTGGATCGAGACGATGGACCGGGACCTCCCGTTCTCCTTCCTCGACCACAAGATCCGCTGCGGCAACTCGCTCATCGGCGCCTGGTTCGACCAGTTCCAGCACTACCCCGCGATGGCCTGGAAGAACCGCGAAGCCGGCGACAAGAACCACTCGAACGGCGTCCACTACCAGAAGGGCGCCCAGACCAAGGCGATCAAGGAGTGGGTCAAGAACGAACTGACCCCCGACCTGCGGCACCTGCTGGAGGGCCGCACCCTCTTCCACGAAGACCTGCTCGAACAGGCAGCCGCCGCCCACGGCGCCGCCCTCGAAGGCCTGGAGCGTATTCACCGGCTCCCCATCCGGGACTCCGCCGCCCGTGCCCGCCTCTACCGCGAGGAACTGACCGGTTCCGACGAGTGGCGCTCGCTCAAGAACGCGATGGACCTGTGGTGCGCCTGCTGGTTCTGGCCCGCCGACGAACTGGACTCTGCTCCGCTGCCCACGACGTTCACCGATCCCGCGCCCGAGACGCGCGCCGTGGCCAAACGCGTCGCTGCCGCGATGCGCTTCTTCCACTGGGAACTGGAGTTCCCGGATGTGTTCCGGGAAGAGGGAGCGGGCTTCGACGCGATGCTGGGCAATCCGCCGTGGGAGAACTTCCAGCCGAATCCCGAGGAGTTCTTCTCGAACGAGGACCCACTGTTCCGCTCGTACGGCCGGTTAGTCAAACGCGAAAGACAAGGCGAGATGTTCGCCGTGAGCGAGGACCTTGAGAGTCGCTGGCTCGCCTATCTGGCGCAATTCAAGGCGCTGGCGAACTGGGTCGGCAACTGCGCTAGTCCGTTCGGTGATCCGGACTCCGAGACGACGAAGGCGTCGTTTCCTCTCGGCCGCGGTGGCGCGGCGCTTCACGCCCGGTGGCGTGAAAGCCGGCTGACTTGCGGCGGCTACTCAGATACAGACCACGTCTTCCGGCTACAGATCGGAAGGATCTTCTCGTACAAGCTCTTCCTCGAGCAGTCTCTGAGGCTCTTGGGGAGCAGCGGCCGATGCGGTCTGCTCATACCATCAGGCATCTACAGCGACGCGTGGTCGCGACCCCTTCGTGAGGCCCTCGTGGAGTGCTGCAGTTGGGAGTGGCTGTTCGTCTTCGAAAACCGTCTCAGCGTGTTCCCGATCCACAAGAGCTACAAATTCAACCCCGTGATCTTCCAGAAGGGAGACCGAACCTCCCTCATTCGCACCGCTTTCATGCGAGCAGATACGACCGACTGGGAGCGCGCTGAGGAGGTGGCCGTTCCATACCGACGCGAGCAGATTCGCCGCTTCAGCCCCACCAACGCCGCCATCCTGGAGGTCGAATCGCGCCGCGACCTGGATCTCCTGGAGAAGATCTTCATCGCTTCCAAGCCCTTGGGCGACGACCTTCCCGACTCCTGGGGTTTTCGCCACAAGCTCGAATTCATGATGAACACGGATGCCAGTCTCTTTCCGCCCCGTCCCGAGTGGGAGGCCCAGGGCTACCGTCCCGACGAATACGGCCGTTGGCTCCTCGGCGCTTGGCGACCGATCGAAGAACTGTCGGCAGAACTTGGCGACTATGCCGACCGCACCGAACCGGCGGCCACGGAGCTTGAACAGTGGCTCTTCGGCGTCCACGCCAGTCCCGAGCGACGGCGAGCTGAACGCACTCTCGTCCTCGGCCACATCCTCGGCCCTGGCGACGTAGAAGCCACTAGTTGGCGAGCAAGGTGCGCCCAGCCACCGTATGACGGTCTACCGATGCCCCGGGCGGCCATTCCCCAAGGGATCATCCTGTCGAGGGAAGCGGACGCCTGGGTCAGCGAGACCGAGATCAAGGACATGGCGCTGCCGCTCTACCAAGGCACGATGGTCCAGCCATTCATGCCGAGCGCCCGAGGTTGGTTGAGCGGTACAGGACTCAAGGCCAAGTGGGAACACCACACGCCGAGCCCATTGGTATGGAATCCCCAGTTCCTGATGAAGCAGGACGTCGCTCTCGAAAGACTGCGAGTCGCCACTCCGAAGATCGGCTATCGGGAGGTGGCGCGAAGCACCGACGCAAGGTCCTTCATAGGCGCGCTCCTCCCGCCGTTTCCCTGTGGCCACAAAGTTCCGGTGCTAACCGTACGTAACAGCGTCTCGTCGCTCGACGACATCGCCTCCGCCCAAGCTCTCCTGAACAGCTACGTGTTCGACTGGTTGGTGCGACAACGCTTGGGAGGCGCTGCACTCACGTGGTCCCTGCTCCAAGAGACGCTCCTTCCCGCAAGAGAAGCAGGCAGCCCCCTCAGAGCTCTCTCGACACTAGCCATTCGACTCAACCTCTTCGCACCGGCGTTCGCGTATCTTCGTCTGCGACAGGCCCATCCCCCGTCTTCTGCCGCGCTCTGCCTAGCGGAGAGGCTGAGGTTCCTGGTTCTTGTCGACGCGATCTCAGCGGCCATCTTTGGATGTGACACGGAGGATCTGGCACACATACTCGACGATACTGATCTGCCGGTCACTCGTACCGCGTCACGTGCATCCACCACCGGCCTTGATCCACGCGGTTTCTGGCGCGTGGACCGAAACAGGCCACCCGAACTCCGTCACACCGTACTGACTCAGATCGCCTTCGCCGACCTGCAACGCCATATCGCCGGAGTCGGCGGCGACCAAGAAGCCGGCATCCGATCCTTCGTGGCCCAAAACGAGGGCGAAGGCTGGCTTCTCCCCGAGACCCTCCGCCTCGCCGACTACAACCTCGGCCACGACGACCGCGCCCAAGAGCACCAGCCGGTAGCCACCGAACTCGGTCCTCGCTTCTACGACTGGCAACTCGCCCAGTCACCCGAAGAAGCCCGCGCCGAAACCCACCTACACGCCCGTAATCTCTTGGGTGAGCACGCCTACCGCAGACTCCTCGCCGACCTGGAACAGACCCGCCAGGACGTACCGGCCAAAACCGCCTACAATCCGCGGTCCGAAGTCGCCGACGAGCGCCACCGCTGGGACAACTGGCTCAAACGCACCCCTGATGATCCGAAGCCCCGAAAGGCACCCGATATCGACCAACCCGACCTGTTTGATTGACCAAGAGCCAACGCGGCTGCAGAAAAGGCCTCCGCATTCCCGTCACGACAGAGAGCCGATGACCACCCCTCCCTTCCTGCTCGCGCCTAGGAAATGGGCACCGGTCGCAGGCCCCTCGCCGAAACCAACAATGTTATCGTCCAACCCCAGCCCATCCTGCAAGCCTCACGAGGAGACCCCTGCCGGCTCGACCCTCTCGGGACCACTACGTTCCCCGTCCCACGAGTGACTACCCCGTCACGCCCAGCCCTCCTCTCGCTGAGCCTCCTTACACTTCCCTTAGCCTAGGCACCCTAAACACGTCATGAGTACAAACGACCAGATCATCCTGGATCAGCTCCTGGAACAACGTCGCCGTGAGCTTTCTCCACACATCCCCGAGAGTGCGTTCTTTGAGTTCTTTACGGCCGAGCAAGCGCTCAAGGACTTCGATCTCTCTTACGACGAGATTGACTCCGGCCTAATCGGGGGCGGTGGGGATGGTGGTATCGACGCCATGTACGTACTCGTCAACGGCGACCTAGTCCAGGAGGACGACTACGCAACAACGTCCAAGCAAGATCTGACCCTCGACCTGACTATTCTTCAAGCGAAACGACGCTCAGGATTCGAAGAAACTCCAGTCGAGCGCTTCATCACGAGTAGCGAAGACGTGCTCGATCTCTCCAGGCGCGTCCAGGACCTGCAGACTTATCATCCGGCAGTCCTTGATGCAATCCAACGCTTCAGAACCGTCCACCAGGCGCTCGTCAATACCTTCCCGACGTTCCGCGTGACGTACTACTACGCCTCCCGCGCAAGGAAAGTCTCCAACTCCGTTCGCGCCAAGGTCTCGAAGCTGGAGAGTGTAGTTCTGCGGCACTTTCCCGGCGCCTTGTTCCGATTCGAGTTCTTGGGCGCGGGCGCGCTACTCGAATTGGCGCGTCGCTCGCCCAAGAGAACCTACAAACTCGCTCTGGCAGAGACGCCGATATCCTCAGCCAACCATGTTGGATTCGCCTGTCTCGTCACGCTGCGTGCCTACTACGACTTCATCACAGACGAACGCGGAGTACTCCGTCGGCAGATCTTCGAAGCCAACGTCCGGGACCACCAGGGCCGCACCCAAGTCAACAGTGAGATTCAAGACTCGCTTCGGCATCCGCACTCGGAGGACTTCTGGTGGCTCAATAACGGCATTTCGATCGTCGCATCACAGGCCTCGCTCGGGGGAAAGACGCTGACGATAGAGGACCCCCAAATCGTGAACGGATTGCAGACGTCCTCAGAGGTATACACCTACTTTAGGGATCTTATGGAGTCCAGCAGCGCAGTGGGCGACACAAGTACGACTACGACGGAGGAGCGGAACATTCTGGTGCGGGTCATGGTCCCAGATGACGAGGGGAGCCGCGACCGCATAATCAGAGCGACCAACAGCCAAACGTCCGTGCAACTGGCGTCCTTGAGAGCGACCGACAAAATCCATCGAGATATCGAAGAGTACTTTAGCGGCCGCGGGCTCTACTACGACCGACGAAAGAACTACTACAAGAACCGAGGTGTTCCGCGCGACAGGATAGTGGGAATCCCGTATCTTGCTCAGTCCGTGATGGCGATCCTTCTACAACGGCCCGACACGGCTCGCGCTCGCCCATCGTCGCTGCTCAAGAAGGACAGCGACTATTCCCAGATCTATAGCGACAACTACCCTATTCGGCTGTACTACGTTTGCGCAGCCGCTATGAGGCGAGTCGAGGCGTACTTGCGCCAAGTCGGCTCCGAGTTGCCACGGAAAGAGCGAAACAATGTCAAATTCCATGTCGGCATGCACGCCGTGGGTTCAATGACCGAAAGCGGCGGACGTTCCCCGAGGGAGGTAGCCGAGCTTGACATAGATCAACTGTCTGACGACAGGATGGCTGCGAGCTTTGAGGCGGTAAACGCGGCGTATGAGGCTCTGGGAGGAACGGATCGGGTAGCGAAAGGAGCGGAGCTTCCGAGGGCAGTAGCGGAGGCAATGGAGCGTGCGAGAAGGCAGAGCCCGCTCTAAGGCCTCGCCCCAGACGAGGGGAGTCGAACGCCCCCTCGGACTCACTACGCGCCTCACGTTCCGGGCGGCTTGGTCCGCTTGGACTACGCAGCTCCGGGAAGTTCGGTCTCGCGGGCTAGACTGTCCAGGCTGCACCACTTGGCGTCGGATCTCTATTGGGGGGGGGGGGGGGGGCGTGCTAAACGGCGTCGGGGTAAAAACCACCAAGGTTATTTTTTCCAGGTAACCCATTCAATCACACCGTTACTTTGCCAGTATTATGGAA
>JAJEHN010000001.1 GCA_022823665.1 Thermoanaerobaculia bacterium
TCGCGCTACACTCCGCGCCGCCGATTGACACCCGTGAAGCGTCGTCGGCCGGCCGACGACGCTTCACGGGTGTCAATCGGCGGCGCGGAGTGTAGCGCGATAGACCTCGCGGAAGGGGACGTTCTGCTCGCGGGCGATGCGGCGAACGTCTTCGTACTCCGGGGCTGCTCCGAGGGACCGGCCGGAGACGGCGGCCTGCTTGACCTTCACTTCGCCGAACGGCGTCACGACAGTCGAAACCGAGCGTTCGGCCTCCAGGCGGTCGACGATGGTGCGCCGGCAACCGAGGGAGCCCGTCTCGAGGAGGAGCCGCTCGGCCAGCTCCGATGACTGTTCCGGACGGCAGATGACGGTAACGGCCACGCCCGGCCGGGACTTCTTCATCTGCACGGCGGTCGTGAAGACATCGAGAGCGCCGGCTTCGAGGAGCGATTCCGCAGCGTAGCCGACCGCCTCGCCGGTCGCGTCGTCGAGCTGGCACTCCAGCACGGCGACCTGGCGCCACGGGCCTCCGCCGGCAGCCACGGGCGTCGCCCGCTGCAGCCGCAGTGCGTTGGGGCGATCAGCGAGTTCCCGGCTGCCCAGTCCGATCCCTGAACTCTCGACCCGCCGCGGGCGGTCCGTCCCGGAAGGCTCGAACTCGTCCACCAACTCCCGCACGATGACGGCGCCGGTCGGGGTCGTGAGCTCGCCGGCGGCGCCGTCCGGCGTGACCGGAACACCCTGGAGCAGCAGCGCCGTCGCGGGGGCGGGCACCGGCATGACGCCGTGGCGCGTCGACACGGTGCCGCTCCCCACCACGATGGCGGAGGACGAGATCCGGGACGGCCGGAAGTGATCGAGCGCAACCGCCGCGCCCACCAGGTCGACGATCGAGTCGTCGGCGCCGACCTCGTGGAAGTGGACCTCTTCGATGTCCACGCCATGAACCCGGGCCTCCGCCTCCCCCAGTCGCCGGAACAGCGCCGACGCCGTCTCGACGACACCGGAACCAAGACCGCTCTTCTCGATCATGCGCAGGATGGTCGACAACCGCCGATGCGCAGCGCCCTCGCTGCCTGCTCCCTCGACCGGCCGCCCATCCCGCAGCACGGAGAACCGAACCCCGGACAGACCGCCCCGTTTCGCCCGCTCCACCCGCAGCTCGACCCCATCCAGCCCCAGCCGCTCCGCCATCTCCTCGAGCCGCGCCACCGGCATCCCCAGGTCCAGGCACGCCCCGAGGAACATGTCCCCCGAGATCCCGCTCGCACAATCCAGGTGCAGGTGAACAGGCCGTTCCGCCATGGGAGGCACCCTAGCAATCCATGATGTGCGGCAGGCGGGGGCGTCTACAGCAGACGGCGTTCACGCAGAGAGACCCAGCGCCGGCCACCGGCGAGGACGAGGTGATCGACGAGGTCGATGCCGACGGCGGCGGCGGCGCGGCTCAGGCGGCGGGTGAAGGCGATGTCCTCGGGGCTGGGCTCGGGATCGCCGCTGGGATGGTTGTGGAAGATGACGACCGCCGTCGCGCCCAGACGGAGCGCTTCCTTGAGCACCGCCCGCGGTTCCACGGACGTGCGGTCGAGGCCGCCGACGAAGTGCTCGCGCTCGGAGATGATGCGGCCGCGGACGTCCACGTAGATCGCCCCCATGGCTTCCTGGTCGAGGCGCGCGTAGCGAAGATTGAGGTATCGGGCAAGCGCGGCGACGCTGCCCAGGGGCCGCCGTTCGGGTAACTGAGCCCGCGCCAGCCTGCGGGCCAACTCCACCGCGGCCAGTACGGTGGCCGCCTTGGCGTCCCCCAACCCCTTCCGCCGCAGCGACGGCAGATCGTGCTCCACCAGGAGGGCGAGCGCCGGCAGGCCGCCCAGGCCCCGGCCCTCGTCGTAGAGCAGATCGCGGGCGAGATCGACGACGGAACAGCCACGATGACCGGTGCGCAGCAGGATGGCGATCAGTTCGCAGTCGCTCAGAATCCCGGCGCCGTGGGCGAGCAGACGCTCCCGAGGACGTTCCTCGGCCGGGACTTCCCGGAGCATCGTGGTCGGCCTGTCGTTCCCGCGCATCGAACCTCCTGCCGACACTGACGAAAGAGCCGCCCGGAAGTTCGCACGCGGCCGGGCCGGTACGCAGACCGGCTGCTACCCTGCCGCGGCCATGCGCGCCTCCGACCTCCCGACGTTTCTGAGACTCGACGCACCCGCCGCGGAACCCGTCGTCGCCGTGCTTCCCGTTCCCTACGAACGGACCGTCTCCTGGGGGCGCGGCACCGGGAACGGCCCGGAGGCGCTGCTCCTGGCGTCGCACTACGTCGAGCTCTACGACGAAGAACTCGACGTGGAGCCCTGCCGCATCGGCATCGAGACACTGCCGCCGGTGGACGTCGACGGTAGCGACGAGTCGGTCCTTCAGCGAATGGGCGCCGCGGCCGAAGCCGTCCTCCGGAAGGGCCGGTTCCTGGCCGCCGTCGGCGGCGAGCACACGGTGACGCCCGCCCTGGTGCGCGGCGCGCTGAACGCGGGTGCGCCGGACCTGGGCGTAGTCCAGTTCGACGCCCACGCGGACCTCCGCCAGACCTATCGCGGCACGCCCTGGAACCATGCCTGCGCGATGAGCCGCGTGCTGGATCTCGGCCTGCCGACGCTGGCCGTCGGCATCCGTTCGCTGACCCGACCGGAGGCCGCGCGGATAGCGAGCGAGCGCCTGCCGATCATCTGGGCGGAGCAGCTCGATGCCCTTCCCCGGCCGGAACTCGAGGTCCTGTTCGACGGGCTCCTGGCTTCACTTCCCGACACCGTCTATCTGACCTTCGACCTCGACTTCTTCGACCCGTCCGTGCTGCCCGCGACCGGAACGCCCGAGCCCGGCGGCGGCACCTGGTACCAGGCGCTGGCGCTGCTGCGGCGGCTGTTCGAGCGCAAGCGCGTGATCGCGATGGACGTCGTCGAACTGGCGCCGATCCCGGCCAATCCCGCCAGCGACTTCACCGCCGCCAAGCTGCTCTACAAGTGCATCGGCTACCGCTTCCGGCGGCAACTCGCCGCGACCTCCCAAGCCTAGAGGCCGATGAGACCGCCCGCGACGTAGACCCAGAACACGATCAGCACCAGGCCGATCAGGTTCAGCCACACGCCGGCGCGGACCATCTGCGGGATCGTGATCTCTCCGGAGCCGAAGACGATCGCGTTCGGCGGCGTCGCCACCGGCATCATGAAGGCGCAGCTCGCCGCCAGCGTCGCGGGAACGATCAGCAGCAGGGGATCGACGTTGATCGCCGCCGCGGTGGCGCCGAGAATCGGCAGGAAGGTTGCGGTGGTCGCCGTGTTGCTGGTGACCTCGGTGAGCAGAATCAGGAGCGTGGCGGCGCCGACGACGAGCACCAGAACCGGCATCCCCTCGAGGACGAGCAGGCTGTTGCCGATGAAGCGGTCGACACCGGTGTCGCGGACGGACGCGGCGAGACTGAGCCCCCCACCGAACAGGAGCAGAATGCCCCACGGCGCCTCGAGCGCCTTCTTCCAGCTCAACAGGAAGACGCCTTTCCGCAGGTTGACCGGAACAGCGAAGAGGAGAAGGGCCGCGCCGATGGCGATGCCGGGGTCGGTCAGGCCGGACAGGGGTGCGGTGCCGCCGATCTCGATGCCGACCAGCCACGCCCGGGAGGTCCACAGCACCGCGGTCGAAGCGAAGATCAGAAGGACCGCCTTCTCCGGCCCGGTGATCGGTCCCATCTTCACGAGTTCGCCCCGGATCAGTTGCCGGCCGCCGGGCACCTCGCGGATCCGGATCGGATAGACGAAACGCACGAGGATCAGCCAGGCCAGCGGCAGGAACGACGCGCTCAGCAGCAGCCCGAACGGCATCCACTCGGCGAAGGTGATGTCGCGGCCGTAGTTGTCCCGGACGAAGGACATCATCTGGATGTTGGGCGGCGTGCCGATCTTGGTCGCCACGCCGCCGATGGACGCCCCGTACGCGGTTCCGAGCAGCAGGTTGAGCGCGAACGGAAACGGTCTCCCGGCCGGCGCCACATCGGGGCCGAGCCGCTGGCGCACGAGTTCGATGACGGAAAGGGCGATCGGCAGCATCATGACGACGGTCGCGGTGTTCGAGATCCACATGCTGAGAGCGGCGCTCGCAGCCATGAAGCCGAGCACCAGCCGGTCCGGCCGGCTGCCGACGAGGAGGATGATGCGAAGCGCGATCCGGCGATGCAGCCCCCATGTCTGCATCGAGAGCGCGATCATGAACCCCCCCAGAAACAGGAAGATGTTCGGGTTCGCGTACGGCGCGGCCACCTGGGCAATGCCGATTCCGCCACCCGTCAGGAGCGGGATCGCGGCCAGCGGAAGCAGCGAGGTGGCGGCCACCGGCAGCGCCTCCGTGAGCCACAGGACCGCCATGAGCACTCCCACCGCCGCCACCGCCCGGCCGCCGTCCGAGAGCCCGGAGACGATCTCGCCGTCCGCGTCGACGACCGCGGCCGGAATCGCCAGGTAGACGAGAACCGCCAGCACCGGCGCGCCGACCAGGCCGGCGGCCACGACGAAGCCGTGGCCGCGGTCGCGGCTGTTCTCAGCCATGCCGGCCCCTTCCGGGCCTAACCCTGGCGGCGGCCACCCTTCCCGAGGTGGCGGCGGAAGTAGGACCTGGTGAGGCCGGTGACCACCCCCGAGAGCAGGAGCAGCGAGATGAGGTTGGGGAAGGACATCAGGCCGAGAGCGACGTCGCCGAAGGTCCACACGGTGGTCAGCGGCAGCAGGCAGCCCATGAAGAAGAAGCCGACGTAGATCCAGCGGTAGACCGGAATCGCCCTCGCTCCGAAGAGGTACTCGGTCGAGCGGTCGCCGTAGTACGACCAGGAGATGGCCGTCGACACGGCGAACAGCAGCACCGAGAGGGTGACGATCAGGTCGCCCCGGCTGCCCGGAAGACCGAGGCTGAAGGCGCGGGCGGTGAGGGGCGCGCCGTTCAGCAGGGCTCCACCCTCGATCCGCGGCTCGGCCCCCTCGGTACCGAGGGAACCGTCGGCGCCCAGTTCCAGCCTGCCGCTCCAGGCGGAACCCTCGTCGTCCACCAGGCGCGCGTCGACGATCATCGCGTTGAGGAACACCAACGAGCCACTGGCGGCTCCGTCCACGACCTCGAGCACCCCGCCGCCCACGCCGGCGCGCTCGTCCCGCGCAGCCAGAAGCTCGGAGTCGTCTTCCAGCACCCGGTGAATGCCCTCGACCTCGTCGAGGCCGAAACTCTGCGGCGCCGCATCGCGCCAGGCGTCCGTCGTCACGATCACCAGGCCGGTCATCGTGCAGATGACCAGGGTGTCGATGAAGGGCTCCAGCGAGGCCACGAGACCCTCACGAACCGGCTCGTCCGTCTTTGCCGTGGCGTGCGCGATGGGCGCGCTGCCCTGCCCCGCTTCGTTGCTGAACAGACCGCGGCGGATGCCCCACATCATCGTCATCAGGAAGGAACCCGCGGCGCCGCCGACCATCGAGGTCGGCCGGAACGCCTGCTCCACGATCAGGGCGAAGCTCGCCGGCACCTGGTCGATGTTCGCGAGCAGGATGAAGAGGGCGCCGCCAACGTAGATCACGGCCATGCCGGGCGCGAGAATGGAGGTCACCCTGCCGATGCGGCGGATGCCGCCGATGATCACGAGGGCCACGAGCGATGCGAAGACCAGGCCGCTCCAGACCGGCGCCAGGCCGAACTGCGACTCGAGCTGATCGGCCATCGTGTTCGCCTGGTTCATGTTGCCGGTGCCGAACGAGCAGATGACGGCCAGGCCGGCGAACAGCATGGCCATCCACTTCCAGTTCGCTCCCAGGCCCTTCTCGATGTAGTACATGGGACCGCCGGAGACGGAACCGTCCCCGTGCACGCGCCGGTACTCCACCGCCAGCGTGCACTCGGCGAACTTGAGCGCCATGCCGAAGAACGCCGTCACCCACATCCAGAACAGCGCCCCGGGACCGCCCATGCGAATCGCGATCGCGACCCCGGCAATGTTGCCGATGCCCACCGTCGCCGAAAGGGCCGTGGTCAGCGCCTGGAAGTGAACGAGGTCGCCTTCGTCGTCCGGGTCGTTGTACTTGCCGCCGAGAATCGCCCAGGCGTGCCGGAAGCCTCGCAACTGGATCAGGCCCAGCCGAATCGTCACGAACAGGCCGGTGCCCAGCAAGACGAGGGCCAGGATGGGCGCCTGCGGCGGCGTGTTCCAGACCAGGCCCTCCAGCCACCCGGCCACCGGTCCGAGCAGCCCGTTCACACCATCCGCAATCGAACCGAACACCTGCTCGGGCATCGCGCAGAGCCTCCCCTAGACGTAGTTGGCCGGATGGCCGGTAGCGAAGACCAGCACGGACTCGCCGCGACGGATGGTACCGGAGTCCCTGAGCTCCACGACCGCCGCCAGCGCCGCCGCGGTCTCGGGGCCGATCAGGAGCCCCTCCCGCGCCGCCATTCTCCGCGTCATCTCCGCTACCACGTCCTCCTCGACGGCGACCGCCGTTCCACCGCTCTCGCGCACCGCGCGCAGGACCAGGAAGTCGCCGATCGCTCGCGGCACCCGCAGGCCCCAGACCCGTGTATCCGGCGCCTCCCAGGGATCCGCACGCTCGCCGCCCTCCTCGTAGGCCCGCACGATCGGTGCGCAGCCCGCCATCTGGACGACCGCGAACTTCGCGGGCGGTCCGCTCAGAAGGCCCAGCCCGCGGAGTTCGGCGAAGGCCTTCGCCATGCCGACGATGCCGGTGCCGCCGCCGGTCGGATAGACGATCCAGTCCGGCAGCCGCCAGCCGAACTGTTCGGCGACCTCGAAGCCCATCGTCTTCTTGCCCTCGACGCGGTACGGCTCGCGCAGGGTGGAAAGATCCCAAAAGCCGCCGCCGAGTTCCTGCAGCGCGGCGCCGGCGTCGACCAGCGTGCCGCCCGACTCGATCACCTCCGCGCCGAATCCAAGGCAACGTTCAGCAACGGTCGCCGGAGTGTCTTCCGGCAGCCCCACGCGGCAGGGCAACCCGGCCGCCGAGGCATAAGCCGCCGCCGAGACGCCCGCGTTGCCTGCGCTCGGAAGCTGAACCCCGGGGGCGCCGAGTTCACGGGCGCGGTTCACGGCCAGGGAGAGTCCCCGGTCCTTGAACGAGCCCGTCGGATTCCCCGCCTCGTTCTTGACGAAGACGCTCACGCCCTCCGGAGCCGCGCGTCGAAGCCGCAGGACGGGAGTGCCGCCCTCGCCCAGATCGACCCGACCGTGGAAGTCGGACACCGGCAGCAACTCGCGGTACCGCCACAGTGTCCACGGTCGGTGACGGAGCTCGCGCGCGAGCGCCCCGCCCCGTTGCGGATCCAGTTCGTAGCTCACGAGCCACGGCTTGCCCGCGGGCGACAGGAAGGCCGGCTCGTCCAGAGGCGCCTCGACCCCGGTGGCGGAGCAAACCAACCCCCGGGCCCAGCGCTCCATGCTCTCACTGTCCGGCTCCATCTTCGAACCTGCCGCGCCGACCCTAGCAGCGCCGCTCGCACGCTGCGGTTCGACACACACAAGCCACTGAATAACAACAACTTACGGTAAAACTGTGCTATCATTGCGCCCTCGCATCAACTTCTTGGCATTCGCGCATGAGTCAACGAATTGGTCACTTTGAGATTCTCCGCCGCCTCGAAGCGAAGGCTGGAGCAGCCTCCTATCTCGGCCGCGACACACGGGACGAAAGCTGCGTCGTCGTCGACACCTGGGTCACGGAGAACGCCGAAGCTCAGGCCCTGTTCCTGAAGCGGGCCGCCGCGATCGAACAGCTCGAACATCCCTCGATCGCCCGGATTCTCGACTTCGGAATCGACGGTGCGACATCCTGTCGAATCGAGCAGTCCCTGGGTACCGAGACCCTGGCGGCCCGACTCGAGCGGTGCGAGAAACTCCCGGTCGGTAGGGCTCTGGGCTGGCTCGCGCAGGTCGCGCGCGCACTGGAGTACGCCCATGGCCTGGGCGTCGTCCACGGAGATATCCACCCCGGTGCGATCACGATTCGCTCCGACGACACCGCCGCGGTCCGGGGTTTCGCGAATCCGCGACCGCGCGCGCACGTCAGGTACAGAGCACCGGAGCTGCTGCGCGCCGAGAACGCCGATGTGGCGACAGACGTCTACGCGTTCGGTGCGCTCACGCATCGCGTGCTGTCCTTCCAGCCCACCGAACGGCCGGCGCCTCCGCGCCGGCTGAAGTCGAAGGACCGGCGTCTCCTGGAAGAGGCGATCAGGGCGCAGCTCCCGGCGCATGTCGCGAAATCGCTCGTTTCCGTTCTCGAAGCCTGCCTCAGGGACGATCCCGGCAAGCGCGCAGCGAGCTTCACGTCCATCGTCGACGCTCTCGAAGACGCCCGCCGGGATCTCCTCGCCGAGACCACAAGCCACAAGGCGCCGTCGCAGGACGGGCCGAAGGACTGGACGGCAACCTCGGTGCAGACAGCGCAAACCTCCGCCTCCTCACTGATCGAAGTCGAGATCAACGGAGGCGCCGAGTCTCCGGAGACGACCTCCCCGCCGACTCTCGACCGGGTCGCCGACGCGATCCGCCGGCCGCCCCGTTCCCGCCTTCGTCGCCGCTGGCTGACTTTCGCCACGGTCGCCGGAACGGCACTCTGGCTCGGCGGTACGCTGTGGTGGTCGAAAGGCAGCCCGCTCGCCGGCTCGGAAGCGCCCGCGCCGCGGAACGAAGCGCCGGTCGAACGGCAGGCTGTGGCCGCGGAGACCGGAAGCGAGGATCCCGCCACGCAGCCCGTCAGTCCGGCTACGCTGGAGGAACCCGAAGCACCACCCCCGGACGCCAGTCCAGCCGCCAGCCGGGGCATCGGCCGTCTGGCCCTCGCGCCCGCCTGGCATCCGCACATCACCGTCTCCATCGACGGCGACGCCCCCGTGGTCCTCGACCGCAGAAGGGTCTTCGAGGTCGAAGCCGAAGTCGACCACGTGCTGACGTTCGAACTCGCCACTCGCGACTACCAGATCCGGGAACAGGTCGTGACCCAGGTCGGCGTCGACCGGCTGCTGGAAACGCCGGTGCCTCTGGTTCGACCCGGCGCCGTCAGCATCGCGGCGGCGACCGAGTCGGAACGTCCCGTCTTCGTTCGCATCGGTGACGAAGCGATCGGCTGGACGCCCATCCGCGACCTGCCCGTACCGGCCGGCACGCATGTGCTCAGTCTCCTCCGAAACCCGAGGTGGCAACCGGACGACCGGATCGACCAGAAGATCCAGGTGAACGCCAGGCAGGAAACGACGATCCAGTTCGACCTCGAATCCGAACCGGCCGTCCTGATCGTCAACGGGCGGAGAATCGAGTACGTTCCACCGCAACCGGAGGCGGCGCCGGCATCGGAGCGGCTCCCGGAGACGTCCGCGGCGACCGGACAGACCACGGCGCCGACGGACTGAGTCCGGCAGGGCTCTTCCCCGGTCCAGGTCCGTAGCGACCGGTTGCTGTAGGCTGACCACGAGGACGGCGTGAGACGATGGCCGAGACGATCGAGTTGACGGCGCCGCCCAGGAAAGCCCATTCCCGGGCTGAGGAGCCGTCCATCGCCAGTGACGAGGAAACGCCCCTCGACGTGAGCGTCCTCGTGCCGGTCCTCGACGAGAGTGCGACGGTTTCCGCCCTGGCCGAGCGCGTGCTTGCGAACCTGGATTCCATTCATGTCCGGGCGGAACTCGTGTTCATCGACGACGGCTCGACCGACGGCACTTCCGATGCCGTTCGCCGCGAACACCAGCGCGATCCCCGGGTGCGGCTCATCCGGTTGCGCCGGAACTTCGGCAAGGCGGCCGCCCTTTCGGCCGGCGTGGATCACTCGCGGGGCCGGATTCTCGTCACAATGGACGGTGACCTGCAGGACGATCCCGACGAGATTCCGCGCCTGTTGCAGGCGCTCGAAGACGGCCCTCTCGACCTCGTCTCGGGCTGGAAGCGCACCCGGCGCGACCCGTGGCGCCGTCGACTGGCATCCAGGGTCTTCAACTGGGTGACGCGCACGCTTTCGAACGTCCGGCTGCACGACTTCAACTCCGGCTTCAAGGCCTACCGCCGGGAAGTCCTGGAGCAGGTCGCCGTGTACGGCGAACTCCATCGCTACATTCCCGTGCTCGCCAGCCGGCGCGGCTTTCTCGTCGGAGAGATTCCGGTGGCGCACCATCCGCGCCGCGTCGGCCGCAGCCGGTACGGATGGGACCGCTCCTACAAGGGACCCGTGGACCTGATCACCGTCCTGTTCATCAGCCGCTTCACCCGCCGCCCGCTGCACCTCTTCGGCCCGATCGGCCTGATCAGCTTCGCCGCCGGCCTTGGCATCTGCGCCTGGCTCGCGGCGCTCTGGTTCGCCGGCGCCTCGCTTTCGAACCGGCCGCTGCTGCTGCTCGGCGTCCTGTTGATGGTTCTCGGCATCCAGATCGTCACGACGGGCCTGATCGGCGAACTGATCACCTTCAAGAACTTCCGCCGGCCCGACAGCTACTCCGTCCGCGAACGGGTCGGCTGAACCCGGTTGTCCGGTGGCAGGAGCGCGGCTCTGCGCATCCTCTTCCTCACCCAGACCTACCCTCGCTGGCCCGGCGACACCGCCGGACCGTTCATCCGCGAGCTGGCCCGCGGGTTGGTCCGCACCGGCGACCAGGTCACCGTCCTCGTTCCGCGCGCGCCGCAAGTGCGTCGTGCCTGGAACGACGACGGCGTCGATGTGCACTCCTTCTCATACGCCCCCCCTCGAATGGAGGTCCTCGGCTACGGCCGCAGTCTGGCGGCGGACGAGCATGTACGGCCGGGAGCGGCGCTCGCCGCTCCCCTCTATCTGTTCTCGGCGGCGAGGACGGTAACCAGCCATCTCGGACGGGAACGCTACGACCTGCTCCATGCTCACTGGGTCGCGCCGAACGGCCTGGTGGCCCTCTGGCCGGGTGTACACAGACGCAAGACGCTGATCGCCGCCGGGCTTCACGGCAGCGACGTCTTTCTGGCCGAAAAGGCGATCGCTCGCCCAGCCATCCGTCGGGCTTTGTCCCGTTGCGGCCTGCTCACCGGATGCTCGCCCGAACTCGTCGAGAGAGTCCAGCGGATCGGCTACCAGGGCAAACCGTCCCGCGTCATCCCCTACGGAGTCGATACCGACATGTTCCGCCCGGCGGCGGAGCTCCAGGGCGAGCGGGACGAGGAGACCTGGCGCGAACGCCTGGGCATTCCGGGAGACGCCACCGTCCTGCTCGGCGTCGGCCGCCTGGCGACGAAGAAGGGCTTCCAGGTCCTGATCGACGTTCTGCCCCGGCTGCTCTCCGACTTCAGCGACCTGCACGCGATCATTGCCGGCGACGGCGATCAGATGGCGGGTTTCCGAGGGGCAGTCAATGGCTGGAGGCCCGATCACACGGGTCGGGTCCATCTTCCCGGCGCTGTCGCCCACGACGATCTGCCCGGCCTCTACCGCTGCGCGGACCTCTTCGTCCTACCCGCCGTTCACGATCCGCAGGGCAACGTCGACGGCCTGCCCAACGTGATTCTGGAAGCCCTGGCAAGCGGGCTGCCGGTGGTCGCGACGACGGTTTCCGGTATCCCTCTCGCGGTGGAGTCGGGAGCGCAGGGAATCCTCGTTCCGGAGCAGGATCGCCCCGCTCTGAGGGAGGCGATCGCGGGTCTCCTGGCCAACCCGGAACAGCGGCGCCGGATGGGCGCCCGCGCCCGCGGCCGCGCCGTCGCCCACCTGACCTGGGACATCGTGGCGGGCAGGTATCGGCAGGCCTATCTCGACGCCCTGGAGGATGGCGCCCGGCAATGAACCGGCCGGGCGAGAACGGACCGATCGAGCCGCGCCGTCGAGGGCTCTGGTGGACGATTCTCGCCGCGGCAATGACGCTGCCCACGGTCGCGTCGCTCGCCTACTTCGTCTGGCTCGAGGGGACGGCCTGGGTCGCACCCGTCTACCTCGGAGCAAAGGCGCTCCAGTTCGCCGGACCGGTGGCGGCCCTGGGCCTTCTGCTGGCGGCAGCCTTCGGTCCCTCCAGGCCGGGCCGATCGATCGCCCTCGGGCTGGGCACCGGCATCACGGGGGCCGGCTTCACCTGGCTGGCCTACGCCGTTCTGTTCCGCGGCGGGGAGATGGCCACGACCGCCGCCGGGGCGATCACGGTCAAACTGGCCGACTTCCATCTCGACACGCTCGAGCGCTACATCGTCGCGGCGCTCCTGATCAGCTTCGTCCACTCCTGGCTCGAGGAGGTCTACTGGCGGGCCTTCGTCTACGGCAGGCTCCGCCGCCTGATGTCCGCCGGGTGGTCGCACCTGGTGGCAGCCATCGGCTTCGCCGCTCATCACGTGGTCGTCATCGGCGTCTATCTTGGCGACGCCTCGGTCCTGCTCCTGACTCTCATGTCGCTTCCCGTCCTCCTCGGGGGCGTCCTCTGGTCGCTGCTCTACCGCACGACGGGCAACCGCTTGCTGGCGCCCTGGCTCAGCCACGTCTGCCTCGACCTCGCGATCATGGCCGTGGGTTACGACTTGATCTTCGCCGGTTGAAGCCCGAGCTCTTCGCGCGCGACCGGCAGCCCCTGTTCGTGAAGCCAGTCGTCGTTGTAGATCGTGCTCAGGTAGCGGGTCCCCGAATCGGGAAACAGCGTCACGACCCGGGCGCCCGGCCGCAGTTCCGGCAGCATCTGCCGCACGCCCCAGAGCGCCGCTCCGCTTGAACCACCCACGAGCATCGCTTCGTGCCGGGCCAGTTCGCGGGCCGCAAGGAACGCCTCGGCGTCGCTGACCTGGAGCATCCGGTCGAAGACCTCGAACTCCGGACAGTCGATGATCTCTTCGTCCCCCAGTCCTTCGAGCAGGTAGCGGCCCGCCGGCGCGGACGCGTCGGGGGCTCCGGAGAGAGCCGCGAAGTGGCGGCTGAACACGGACCCTTCGACATCGACCGCCACGACCTGGATGGCCGGATCCCTCTCTTTCAGGAAGCGGCCCACCCCTGAAACCGTACCGCCGGTGCCGATGCCGCCCACGAAGACGTCGATCCGGCCCTCCATCTGATCCCAGATCTCCGGAGCGGTCGTCGCGTAGTGGCACTCGTTGTTGTCCCGGTTGTTGTGCTGGTCCGGAAAGAAGGCTCCCGGCTCGGCCGCCACCAGGCTCCGGGCCTTCCGGTTGTACGACTCCGGGTGCTCCGGGTCCAGATCGCCGTCGACCAGGACGAGTTCGACCCCCAGAGCCCGCAGGCAATCGAGCTTCTCGCGGCTGGTCTGGCGACGGACGACCGCGCGGCAGCGCAGTCCGCGGGTCGTGGCCATCATGGCCAGGCCCATCGCCGTGTTGCCGGAGGACGCCTCGATCACCAGCCCGCCGGGTTCGAGCGCGCCGGAGGCGAGCGCGCGATCCACGAGGTAGCGCGCGACCCGGTCCTTCACGCTGCCCATCGGGTTGAGGAACTCGAGCTTCGCGAACACCTCGACGCCGGCACCGGCGTCGCCCAGGGAACGCCGGAGACGGACCATCGGCGTACCGCCGATCGTCTCGCAAACGTCCTCGCAGACGCCCCGGGAGGACCCTTCGGTTTGGTCGACCGCCGCCTTCAAGGTAGCGAAGACTACTGGGTGCGCGGGTCTTCTGACCCGCTGCCGCCGAAGGCGGCCTTGAAATCGTCGCCGGCTTCGCCGGTGGCCTCCTCTCCGCCGGCGCCCAGCAGCCGGTCGCGGACGATCTGCATGTCCTCCCAGGTCGCCCGCTTGTACGAAGGATCCCGAAGCAGGAAGGCGGGGTGATAGGTGACCCGCACCGGCACGCCGCCAGCTTCGTGCCAGGTCCCCCGCATGCGCCCCAGCGAGGTCTTCGTCCCCAGCAGGAGCTGCGCCGCTACCCGCCCCAGGGCGACGATCACGCGGGGTGCGATGAGTTCGATCTGGCGATCGAGAAAGGAACGGCAGGCCGCCGTTTCGTCTGGCTGCGGATCCCGGTTGTTCGGCGGCCTGCACTTCACGACGTTCGTGATGTAGACATCCTCGCGCCGCAGGTCGATGGCCTGGATGATCTTCGTCAGAAGCTGGCCCGCCGGCCCCACGAACGGCAGGCCCTGGCGGTCCTCCTGCGCGCCCGGGCCCTCGCCCACGAACATCAGATCCGCCTGGCCGTCGCCATCGCCGAAAACGACCGTGTTCCGCGTCCTGCAAAGACCGCAGGCCGTACAGCCCCTGGCCTCCTCGGCAACCGCCCGCAGGCGCTCCAGGCGCCCCTCCGCCGTCACTCGCCCCGGCGACGGCGCTGGAGGATAGGCGTCCGTGAAACCCAGATCCCGCAGCAGATCGATCTCCTGTGGAACCGGCAGGCGAGTCCGGTTCACGTCGCCTCGGCTGCGAACAGTTCCAGCAGCCGTCCCGCCAGTTCATCCTTGGACTGCTTCGGGAAGCGCTCGACTTCCCCCCTTTTGCCGAAGGCGACGACTTCGTTGTCGGCGGACTCGAACCCGATATCCGGACGGGAAACGTCGTTGGCAACGATCCAGTGCGCCCCCTTGGCCTCCAGCTTTTGTCGCGCCGAGCGCTCCAGGTGCTCGGTCTCCGCGGCGAAACCGACGCGCAGCGCCCGCGGCGCCACGGCCGCCAGGCCGGCCAGCAGGTCCGGATTCTGTTCGAGTTGCAACACCAGGCCCTCTCCACCCGACTTCTTCATCTTCTGCTCGGCGCACTCGCGAGGCCGGTAGTCGGCGACCGCGGCCGCCATGACCACGAGGTCCGCGTCGTGAGCCGCCTCGTGGAGCGCGGCTTCCATCTCGGCGGCAGAGACGACGTCGACGCGTTCCACGCCGGCGGGCGTCTCGAGCTTCACGGGGCCGGCGATCAGCCTGACCCGGGCGCCACGTATCGCCGCCTGGCGCGCCAGCGCGAACCCCATGCGGCCGCTCGATCGATTGCCCAGGAAACGCACGGGGTCGACCGCCTCGTAGGTCGGCCCGGCGGTGACGACGACTCTCCTGCCGGCGAGCGGGCCGGCGAACGCGTCGTCTCCCGCTTCGGGCAGGTCAAGGACCCGGCACACGGCGTCGACGATCGCCTCCGGCTCGGCCATGCGGCCCCAGCCCCGCTCACCTGAAGCCAGTACGCCCTCGACCGGGCCGACCACCTCGACGCCGCGGTCGCGCAGCGTGGCCACGCGGGCTTCGACCGCCGCCTTCCGCCACATGGCATCATGCATGGCAGGAGCGACAACCACCGGCCCTTCGAACATCAGCGCGGTCGTACTCAGGAAGTCGTCCGCCAGGCCCAGGGCCAGGCGGGCCAGCGTGTTCGCGGTCGCCGGCGCGACGCAGAGCAGGTCGGCCCACTGCGCGGCCTCGACGTGCAACTCCGCGCCGTCGCTGCCGCCGTCGCGCGCCAGATACTCCTGGCCGTAGACGCGCTCGCCGCTCAGGACCTCCAGGGTCAAGGGCGAGACGAAACTCTCGGCAGCCAAGGTGGGCGCGCAGCGTACTTCGAGGCCGTGCTCCCGCAGGCGACGGACCAGGTAAGCGCCCTTGTAGGCGGCGATGCCGCCGGTGATCCCCAGGAGGACCCTGGCCGCCCGTTCAGGCACGCGGGACGATCCCTAGTTGACGGTGCTGGGGGGACTCAGACCGCCGTTCTCCGCGTCCGCTCCATCCTCGTCGGCGCCGTCCGCGTCCGCGGATTCGGGCGCCTCGCCGTAGTCCCAGTCAACGAGCTCGTTCGCGATCTCCTTCATCGCATGCCGGGCGAACTTCGGGCTCTCCCGCTGCATCCGCTCCGGAGCTCCCCGGATCAGTTGCTCGGCTCGCCGCGCGGCCAGGAGCACGTACCGGAACTTGCTGTCGATCTTCTCAGGAATACGTTCCATGTGCATGAAAGTCCGCGAGAACGCGGTTGACGCGTTCTCGCATCCGCCCCCTTCGCTGTCGTTTCTCGAGAATGATGGCCGCCAGGATCGTGCTGGCGGCCTCAGCGCGATCATTGACAATAACATAATCGTAGTCCCGGACCCGGTCCACCTCGGCCAGCGAACCGGCCAGACGCTGCGCGATCTCGGGCGCGTCGTCCAGGTCCCGCCCCCGCAGCCGGGACACGAGCGCATCGTAGCTGGGCGGCATGACGAAGATGCCCCAGACCGCGGTCCGGAGCGCGTCCGCGGCGCCGCCCGGCAGCGACATCACCTGCTTCGCGCCCTGCACGTCGATGTCGAGGAGGACGTCGACTCCTCGCTCGACGCGCGGAAGTACCTCGTCCACCGCGGTGCCGTACCTATTGCCGTGAACCTCCGCCCACTCCAGGAACCGGCCGTCGGCCACCATCCGGTCGAACGTCGTCCGATCGACGAAGTGGTAGTCGTCCCCGTCCCGCTCGTTCTCCCGGGGCCGGCGGGTCGTGTGGCTGATCGAGAACTCGACACCGTCGATGAGCTTCATGGCGTGGTGGACCAGGGTGGTCTTGCCGGCGCCTGACGGCGCCGAGAGAATGAACAACTCCCCCCTGGGCACGACCGGCTTCTCCCCGGCGTCCGGTTCTCTGTCCACGCCCTTCATTCGCCCGCAGTCATTCGACGTTCTGCGCCTGTTCGCGCAACTGCTCGCACAGCACCTTACCTTCGACCACGCCTCGCTGCATCTCGAGGTCCCGGCACTTCGAGCCGACCGTGTTCAGTTCCCGCAGAATCTCCTGGCTCAGGAACACGAGCCGCCTCCCGACCGCGCTCCCCTCCTTCATCGCCGTCTCGAAACCCTCGAGATGGCCATCGAGGCGCTCCAGCTCCTCGGAGGTGTCGCTGCGCTCCACGAGCAGAGCGACCTCCTGCACCAGACGAGCCGGGTCGAGCGGGTCGCCCGTTCCCAGCAGTTCACCGACCCGGCGCTCGAGTTCTCCGGTCGCCTGTCCGATGACCTCCCTCCGGCGCGCCGCCAGAGCGCCGACGCAGACGCGCAGCGAAGCCAGGTGTCCGTTCAGCGAGTCGGCCAGAACCTGCCCTTCCCGTTCCCGTTCGAGCACCAGGGACGCCATCGCGCGCCGGCACGTTTCCATCACCAACGCCCGGTCTCCCGGACCGGCCGTGCCGACTCCGGATTCAGCCCGGAGTGCCCGGACCGCCGAGAGGAGCTCCCCGGCGCTCAGCCCCGAGGTAACGATTCCCCGCCGGCGCCAGCGCCGCACGGTCTGCTGCAGCCGTTCCACGGCCGCGTCCGTCTCGTCGAAGTCGGTCGCGTCCCCCGTCGACTCGATCTCGACCCCGATCTCCACCCGGCCACGCCGGACCTCAGCGGCTACCGCGCTCCGCAGCTCGGGCTCGAGGGTCCTGAACGGGCTCCGCACACGGACGACGACATCCAGGTTGCGGTGGTTCACGGATCGCGCCGTGACGGTCACCCGATGGCGGCGGACGATTGCCGTCGCCTCGCCGTAGCCGGTCATGCTTCTCACCGCCGAGTAGCTCCTTCGCGTCCCCCGCCCTCGGCCGACTCTTCCACGTAACCCAGTTCCTCGAGCAGGCAGCCGGCCGCTCGCTCGCTCGCTCCGGACTCGCCCAGAGCCGGCCTCAGTTCGGCCAGCGCCGCGCGCATGGCATCGATGCGGCTTCGACGGCTCAGCAGCCTGGACGCCGCGGCCGCCATCCGTTCGTGATCCGCCTCCGCCTGCAGCAACTCGGGCACGACCTGGCGGCCGAGCACCAGGTTCACCAGGCTGACGAACGGCAGGTCGACCAGGAGACGGCCGACCGCGTAGGTCAGCGGGGACACACGGTAGACCACGATCATCGGCGTTCCGAGAAGCCCGACCTCGAGAGTGGCCGTTCCGGAGGCGCAGAACGCGAAGTGGGAACCGGCGACCGCGGCGAACCGGCCGGCCCGAACAACGTCCAGTTCGCCTTCTTTCAGCGGCCCGCCGGCGATCAGCCGGCGGACCAGCTCCGGATCGACCGTGGGCGCCAGAATCAGACGGACCAGGCCGGCACGTTCCGCCGTCCCGACCAGCGCCGCGGCCGCGCGCAGCATGGGCGGCAGGATTCGCCGAACCTCGCTGTTGCGCGAGCCCGGAAGGAGCGCGAGCACCGGCCGCTCCGGCACGCCTTCCTGGCGGTCCCATGCCGACTCGAGCTCCGGTACGTCGTCGACCAAGGGGTGCCCCACGTGATCCACATGGAGGTCATGCCCCCGGTACGCCTCGACCTCGAACGGAAAGAGCACGAGCATCCGGTCGACGAGGCGCGCGATCGTCCGTACGCGCCGCCGCCGCCACGCCCACACCTGGGGAGACACGTAGTACAGAACCGGTATGCCGCGGCGGCGCAGGCGGCGGGCCAACCTCAGGTTGAAGTCGGGGAAATCGACCAGCACGGCCAGGCTGGGCCGGCGCGTCTCGGAAGCCAGCAACAGCTTGCGGAACACGCGGCGGATGCGCGGCAGCTCGCGGACGACCTCGGCGATGCCGACGACCGCGACCTCGTCGCTGTGCGCGACCGGTTCCAGGCCGGCCGCCGCCATCGCGTCGCCACCGAGTCCGAAGAAGCGGACTCGCCTTCGGTCTCCGGCCAGACGGGCCACCGCCTCCATGAGGCCCGCGGCGTGACGGTCGCCCGACGCCTCCCCGGCGGAGATCAGAACGTTCAGGGAATCGGCGTTGGCGGCGACCATGGAAACGGGAACATCAGCCAGGCGAGCACCAGCCCCCCGCCGACCATGCCGATCATCATCTGCAGGAAGAGCCGCGCCCTGTCCCTGAATCGCCGCCGCCAGAGCACGGCAAAGAAGAGGCTGACCTGCAGAGCGTAGATCACCATCAGGGCAAAGTGACTGGTCAGCACCGGATCAGTCCTTCGAACCGCTGGCGATGTCCCAGGCGTCGAGTACGGCGAGCAGATTCAGAAGACCGGCGGTGAGCAGGAATGCCTTGCCGTACTCGAACGTCGAAGAGAGGATGTCGCCTTCGTACTCCACCACGTAGCGGGCGAGAAAGTAGGGAGCCCCGGCGCCCATCGAACTCAGCGTCGCGAGACGACTGAGCGGCTGCTCGGGAATGACGACGTAGAGATGACCACGCAGCCAGCAGCCGAACAGGAAGGAGAACATGACCACGCCGCAGACGACGGCGGCCCGGCGGGGTTTCCTCAGCAACAGGTGACCGGACCCGGGCACGGCCCAGGCCGCGACCGCGACCACGATCTGTCGAGCGAGTCCCTGAGGTTGCGGGGGGGAGCCGGCAGAAGGCGGAGTCGTCGTCATGCGTTGCGCGGCGGCGGGCTCGGCCACGGGACCTGGCTGCTGCTCTCAGCCCCGGGCGGACCTACTCGTCGGAGTTGAGACGTTCCCTGAGTTCCTTGCCTGGCTTGAAATAGGGGATCTTCTTGGACGGGACGTCGACACGGGCGCCTGTCTTCGGATTCCGGCCGATCCGTGACCCCCGTTCCCGAATGCGGAAGCTCCCGAATCCACGAAGCTCGATCTTGTCGCCGTCCTTCAGGGAGTCGACGATGCTCTCGAAGACCGTGCTGACGATGACCTCGGCGTCCTTCTTGGTGAGGTTGGCGCTACGGGCGACCTCCTCGACCAACTGGGCCTTCGTCACGCCGTGGCGGATGTCGGAAGGGAACTGGATCGCGTCTTTCATTCTCGGCTCCTCCCACAGGTCCAGCAGGTACTAGCTCCCCTCCGACTCCTCGTCTGACGGATTCTCTTCGGCAACGGCCTCGGGCTCGGCCTCGTCGGGCGCGGCCTCGTCAGGTGCGGCCTCATCAGGCGCGGCCTCAGCGGGCGCGGCCTCAGCGGCCCCGTCGCTCTCCGAGGCGGCCGCGCTCACTTCGGCGGCGTCCTCCTCAGCGGCCGCTTCCGCCGGTTCTTCCGTCTCGGATGCCTCAGCCTCGCCGGCGGAATCCTCCTCCTCGGTGTCTTCCTCAGCCTCTTCCTCCGCCGCGGCCGCCGCGGCACGAGCCGCGGCCAGCTTCCGTTCCCGTTCCGCGGACAGCTCTTCGGCCTCTTCGTCGCTCAGCTCCGTCACGCCGCGCAACGTCAGGCCGACCTTCTTGTCCTCGTCCTCGATGCGCAGGATGCGCGCGCGGACGAACTCACCGATCCGGTAGTGGTCCTCGAGCTTGCCGCCCGGAACATCCACTTCGCTGACGTGCGCCAGCCCTTCCAGCCCGTCGTAGACATCGATGAAGAGCCCGAAGTCGGTCACGTTGACCACTCTGCCGACGATGTCGTCGCCGACGCTGTGACCATCCACGAAGTCCTGCCACTCGTTGGGCAGGAAGTCCTTGATCGAGAGGGACACACGCTGGCCCGTGACGTCGATGTTGGTGATCCGGGCCCGGACGGCGTCGCCCTTGGCGAGGACTTCGCTCGGATGCTTGACCCGCTTCGTCCAGCTCATGTCCGAAACGTGGACGAGCCCGTCGATCTCCTCCGTGATCTCCACGAAGGCCCCGAACTCGGTCAGGTTCCTGACGCGGCCCTCCACGATGGTGCCGACCGGGAAGCGGGCCGCCAGGTCCTCCCAGGGATTCGACTCGACCTGTCGCAAGGAAAGACTGATCCGGCGCTGACTCATGTCGAGTTCCGACACGATCGCGTCGACTTCCTGACCGACGCTGACGATCTTCGACGGCGGCACGACCTTCTTGGTCCACGACATCTCGCTCACATGGACCAGGCCTTCGACACCCTCCTCGAGTTCGACGAAGGCGCCGTAGTCGACCAGGCTGACGACCCGGCCCCGCACCCGTGAACCCAAGGGGTACTTCTTGTCGACCAGGGTCCAGGGATCCTCGGTCGTCTGCTTGAATCCGAGCGAGACACGCTCCGTCTCGGGATCGAAGCGCAGAACGACGACGTCGACCTCGTCGCCCACGGCGAAGTGTTCCGAAGGATGGTTGACACGGCCCCAGGAGATGTCCGTGATGTGGAGCAGGCCGTCGATACCGCCCAGGTCCACGAACACGCCGTAGTCGGTGATGTTCTTGACCACGCCCGGAAGCCGCAC
This sequence comes from Thermoanaerobaculia bacterium, assembly GCA_022823665.1. Classification (GTDB taxonomy): domain Bacteria; phylum Acidobacteriota; class Thermoanaerobaculia; order Multivoradales; family Multivoraceae; genus Multivorans. The sequence continues at coordinate 20,986 of JAJEHN010000001.1, forward strand.
ACCCTCCTTCAACTTCGTCAGGGTCTCGGCCTTCTTCTTGGCGTACTCCTTCTCGAGCACGGCGCGCCGCGACAGCACGATGTTGTTGCGGCGACGGTCCAGGCTGATCACCTTGAACTCGAGTTCCTCACCCTTGAACGACTCCAGGTACTTGACCGGCTTGATGTCGACCAGGGAACCCGGCAGGAAGGCACGCAGGCCGACATCGACCGTCAGCCCTCCCTTGATCCGGTCGATCACGCGGCCCTTGATCACCTTGCCTTCCTTGAAGCTCGTCTCGACCTGGGCCCAGATGCGCATGCGCTCGGCCTTGACCTTCGAGAGCATCACATGCCCGTCCGCGCCTTCCGTCTGCTCGAGCAGGACCTCTACTTCGTCGCCGACGCCGATCTGGAGCTTGCCGTCCCGCGAGCTGAACTCGTGAATCGGCACCAGCCCCTCGGACTTGTAGCCGACATCGACGACGACGTCGTTGGCTGTGATCGCGATCACCGTTCCGGCGACGATCTCGCCTTCGTTGAGATGGCGCATGCTGTCGTCGTACATCTCGACGAGCTGTTCGTAGGACAGGTTGTCCCCGTCCTGTGCCTGCGCTTCCGGGGGAAGCGGGTCCGCGGAGGGCGCTTCCAGGGGAAGCGCCTCGGTCGTGTGTTCTTCAGTGGGTTCCATGGGTTCCTGTGTTCTCGCCGCAGTGTCTCGACGGCGGCGGTAGGCGTTTCAAGGTGCTTCGGACGGCGACAGTCGTGCCCCGGGACGAGCCACCACAGGCAGTCGCCCAGGGACGAACCGGCGCCGGGGTCAGACGAACAAGTATAGGGACGCGGCACTACCTGGTCAACCGTTTGGAGGTTCTCCAATCGGCTTGATTCGACCGCGCTTAGTCCCTGATTTCAGGTAACTTACGGCCCCTGCCCCTGCCCTCGGCCAGGCGGCCCAGCGACCAGTCCGCATGGCTGCCGACAACCGGATCGTCGCTCTCCCGGGCCCGTTCAAGGGGCGCGGCGTAGGCCTGGTCCGCCCGATTGCCCATCGCCACGGCCGCGTTGCGTCGCAGGCCCGACCTGCCCGCACGCTTCATCGGGCTATGCCGGAAACGGCGGCGGTAGTCGTCCTCCGAAATCGACAGGAGGGCGGTCAGGTCCAGTTCGGCGCGGTCTGGCGGAAGCCCGAAGATCCCGGCCCGCTGCCGTTCGACGGGGGCCGCCCGGTGCTGGTTCCAGGGGCAGACCTCCTGGCAGATGTCGCAGCCGAAGACCCAGTCACCGACCATCGCGCGCGCCCTCTCGGGCAGCTCCCCGCGATGCTCGATCGTCCAGTAGCTGATGCACCGCTCCGAATCCAGCACGTAGGGTTCCGGCAGCGCTCCCGTCGGGCAGGCCTCGAGGCACCGCAGGCAGTCTCCGCAGAGGTCCTCGGCCAGCGGCTCGCTCGGCTCCAGCTCCAGGGTCAGGAACAGTTCACCGAGCAGGAACCAGGAGCCGCTGCGATCGAGCAACTGGGTGTTCTTGGCCACGGCGCCGAGGCCCGCCCGCGCCGCCAGCGCCCGCTCCAGCACGGGCCCCGTATCGACGTAGGGGCGAGTGCCGGCGCCCGGAAACGCCTCCCGGATGCGCGAGGAAAGCCGCCGCAGACGACGCTCCATCACGTCGTGATAGTCGTCGCCGCGGGCGTAGCGCGCCACCCGCGGCCAGAGGTCGCCCGCCGGTTCCGGCTCACCATCCAGGGGGTGGTAGTGAAGCGCGACGCAGAGCGCCGACCTGGCGCCGTCGAGAAGCGAGGCCGGGACCACCCGCCGGCCCGGCCGGCGGCCGAGCCAGGCCATCGAGGCGAAGAGGCCCCGTTCCAGCCGGCGCAGGAAGGCGGAACCGGTTCCGGCCTGCGGCTCCAGCGCGGCTATGCCCGCTCGGTCGAAGCCCGCTTCGAGCGCCCAGCCGAGCAGCAGGTCGGCGCGGCTGCCCGGGTTGGAGCGCCCCTCGCTCACCGGCCGTGCGGCGGCGGCGCCAGGACTTCGAAGCGAGTGGGATGGTCGTCTTCGGGGCCGGCCGGCACCTCTTCCGTCGCCTCCTGCCGCCAGCCGTCGAGCGGAGACAGATCGACCGCCGTGTCGCCTTCGACGTCGGCCAGTACACGGGTCAGGTACACGCGGTCCGCGAGACGAAACGCCGCGCTGAACAGCCCGGCGCCGCCGATCACGAAGAACTCTTCCTCACCGGCCTCGCGGGCCGCCTTGATCGCCGTTTCGAGCGAGCGCCGCACCTCGGCGCCGGGAGCCTCGAACCCGGGCCTCCTGCTCAGCACGACGCACCTCCTGCCCGGCAGCGGCCGGCAGCCGATCTCCTCCCAGGTGCGCCGCCCCATCACCACGTGGTGGCCCGTGGTCAGCCGCTTGAAGCGCCGCACGTCGGTCCTGAGGCGCCAGGGCAGTTGACCCTCGAGGCCGATCACCCCGTTGGTCGCCGCGGCCAGAATCGCCGAGACTCTCATCCCGCTACGTCCTTCCCACCGTTCTCAGACGGCAATCGGCGCCCGGATCGGCGGATGCGGCTCGTAGCCCACGAGCTCGAAGTCGTCGAGCGTGAAGTCGAACACGGAGCCGACCTCCGGGTTGAGCTGCATCCGCGGCAGCGGTCGCGGTTCCCGGGTCAGTTGCTCCCGCGCCTGGTCCACGTGGTTGCTGTACAGGTGGGCGTCACCGAAGGTGTGGACGAACTCCCCGGCCTCCAGTCCGCAGGCCTGGGCGACCATCATCAGGAGCAGCGAGTAGGACGCGATGTTGAAGGGCACTCCCAGGAAGAGATCGCCGCTTCGCTGGTAGAGCTGACATGACAGACGGCCGCCGGCAACGTAGAACTGGAACAGGGTGTGGCAGGGCGGCAGGGCCATCGAGTCGACCTCGGCGACGTTCCAGGCGCTGACGATCAGCCGCCGTGAAGTCGGCTCGCTGCGGATCCGTTGAATCACCGCGGCGATCTGGTCGATCGACCGGCCGTCCTGGGTCGGCCAGGACCGCCACTGCGAGCCGTAAACGGGACCGAGGTCGCCGTGCTCGTCAGCCCATTCGTCCCAGATCGACACGCCGTGCCGGTGCAGGAAGTCGATGTTCGTGTCGCCGCGAAGGAACCACAGCAATTCGACGATGATCGATCGCAGGTGCAAGCGCTTCGTCGTCAGCACCGGAAAGCCGTCCGCGAGGTCGTAGCGCAACTGCCTGCCGAACACGCTGCGCGTCCCGGTGCCGGTGCGGTCGTCGCGGACAACGCCGTCGTCGAGCACTTCCCTCAGCAGGTCGAGGTACTGGCGCATCGGATGTCACGCTACCAGCCGACTACAGCAGCCGCAGCAGCGCCGTCCTCTGCTCGTCGTCGGCGACTCGACCGAACCTGCGACGCAGCCGCCGTCGGAGATACGAGCGCTCCCAGCGCGGCCGGTGGAGGCCGTAGTAGCGCAACTGGGAGGCGCGGTAGAAGCGTTCCACTTCGGGGGACAGGAGCCGCGTCCCGCGACGCCCCGTCGTGACGCCGCGCGAGTGGAAGGCGCGCGCGCCTTCCACCTGACGCTGACGCCAGCCCTTCCGCGCCAGCCGCAACCCGAGGTCGGCGTCCTCGAAGTAGAGAAAGAAGCCCTCGTCGAAGCCGCCGACTTCCTCGAACGCGCTCCGGCGAACGAGCAGACAGGCGGCCGAAAACCAACCCGGCCCGACAAGGGGATCCAGCAGCTTCGGCAGGAGACGGTGGTTCCATGAAGCGCCCTCGAAGCGGTTGCGGAACCTCTGGACCGCTTCTCCCGCGACGCCCACCCGAGGCGCCCAGACGAACTGGGGTGGGCCGTCCGGGTAGCGCAGCGCCGGCGCGGCGACGCCGAGGCGGGAGTCCGCATCGAGCGCTTCCTCCAGCAGGAGCAGGGACGGTCCGTCGATCCAGGCGTCCGGATTCAGGAGCAGCAGGTAACGGCCCGCCGCATGCCGGGCCGCCGTGTTGCAGCCCGCGCCGAAACCGACGTTGCGCTCCAGGCGAATCAGCCGAACCGGCGGCGCCGGGTCCGACCCCCGTTCCTGGAACTCGCGTACCGCTTCCGTCGAACCGTCCGTCGAGGCGTTGTCGACCAGGATGATCTCGAGGCTGCCGTCCCGAGCCCCGCGCTCGCCGGCGACGGGCAGCATCCGCTCCAGGCACTCCCGAAGATGCGGCCCCGCGTTGTGGTTGACGACCAGGACGCTGGTCGCCGTCGACTGCGCTCCGCTCATGAGCCCTGCCCCCGGCCCGTCCGCCACGCCGTTTCGAGCTCCGCGGCGAAGCGCTCGGCGGCCCGGGCCCAGGTCAGCGACCGTACGCGCTTCGAACCCTCGGCCGACGCGGACTCTCTCGCCTCGCCATCGAACAGGAGCCGCCGCAGCCCATCCGTCACCCCATCGACGTCCAGGCGGTCGCATCGAAGCGGATAGTCCGGGCACAACTCGAGCAGCGCCGGCGCGTCGGAAACGAGCGCCGGCACGCCGGCCGCCAGCGATTCGAGCGGGGGCAGGCCGTACCCCTCGTACTCCGACACATAGATCGTGCCGACAGCACCCGCGTACAGCTCCGGAAGGTCCCGGTCATCCACGTAGCCGATCCGGATCACGCGGTCGGCGCAGCCGCTCGAGCGAATCATGTGGTCCAGGTCGGCCGGCCTCGGCAACTGGTTCGTGCCGGCGATGACGAGCTGGAGCTCCTCGATGGACAGATCGCCAGCAGCCGTCGCCACCCCGACCGGCGCCACCGCCCCCAATAGCCGAGTCAGGCCGGCCAGCACCAGGTCCAGTCGCCGCCGAGGCAGGATGGAACCCAGGATCAGCAGATAGGGCTGCCGTACCCCCAGCCTCGCGAGGTTCTCTCTCGCTCCTGGAGCGCCGCGAGAAACCGATTGCCCGGCCTGCTCGAACCGGGGCGATACGCCCAGGGGCGCGACCGCGATCCGTTCCCCCGGGACGCCATACCGCCTCTGCAGTTCGGCGGCGGTACGGCCCGTGTCGGTCAGCACCCTGGTCGCCGAGCGGGCCGCGCGGCGTGCGAGGAAGCGCCGCCTCCACTTCTCCCTGAAACGAAAGTCCCGCGGCAGGACCTCGAACGACAGGTCGTGAACCGTGACGAGCGAAGGACCCGAGACCCCGCGAGGGAGGCTGTAGCCGGGCGAGAAAAGAAGGTCCACGGGCCGCCGCCGAAGGACGCGGGGCAGGCGAATCTGCTCCCAGACGATCGGATGCGCGTCGGCGCGGCGATCGAACAGGGCCTCGCAGGTACACCCCCCCGCCTCCTCTCCGGTCCACAGCGGATGCTCGAAGGGATCGCCCTTGAAGAACAGGCTCAGGCGCCAGTCGCGCGCCCGGGGCGTGCCCCGGAGGGCCGCCAGGAGCTCTTCGAGGTACCTCCCCACGCCGGTCGGCGCGCCTTCCATCTCGTAGGCGACGACGCCGATCGACCGCGGCCCCGCAGCCCCCTGCGTCATCGGGAGCCGACGGTCCGTGCGCCGTCCCCGCCTGTCATGTCGCCGTAGATGCCGATCACTTCCTCGGCTGCCCGCCGCCAGGAGAAGGTGGCCGCGCGTTCCAGACCGGCCTGGCGGTAGCGATCACGCCGCGAGGGCTCCCGCAGCAGGGCGTCGAGGCCGCGCCGGATCGCCGCCGCGTCGAAAGGGTCGACGCACAGGGCCGCGTCTCCGGCCACTTCGACCAGCGACGACCGGTTCGACGTAAGCACCGGCGTCCCGCAAGCCATCGCTTCCACCACCGGCAGCCCGAAACCCTCGACCAGCGACGGATAGGCCACCACCGAGGCCGCATTGTAGAGAGCGATCAGGTCCTCCTCCGACACGGCCCCGAGGCGGCGCACGAAGTCCGGCCAGTCGCCCGCGAACACGGCCTCCCGCTTCCAGCCGCCGCCGCCGACCAGCGCGAGCGGGACCCGGGTCCGGAGATCCGGAGCAAGGCCGCCGTAGGCCTCGATCAGCCGGGCGATGTTCTTGCGCGGTTCCAGAGTTCCGACCGAAAGGACGAACGGCCCGTCGAGACCGAAGCGCTCGGCGAGTCGCCGTCTCGCCGCCTCCAGGCCGGCGCCATCGAATGCCGCGAAGGCGGCCGAGGCTGCCTCGTAGACGACCCGAAGCCGGTCATCCGGCAACACGAACCACTTCCGCACCTCCTCGGCCGTGGCCTCCGATACGGCGAGGATCGTGGCGCCCTGGGAGACCGCCCGCAAGGTCGCCAGCAGGCACTGGTTCCGATTCGCCGGTACGTGAAACCGCGGGTGGGTGAGAAAGGTCAGATCGTGGATGGTGAACACGACCGGTCCCTCGAAGCAGGCAGGGTCGGCGAAGGTCGGAATGTGGAACAGATCGAGATCCCGGCGCCGCGGCCAGCGGCCCGGCCCACGCCGGACGTTTCCCGGCAGTCCTTCCAGGAGTCGATTCCAGCCGCCTGCGTCAACTTCCGCGTCGAGCGCGTAGAGAACGAGGTCCGGCCTGCCGCCCCGCTCCTCCGACAGCTCCGCCAGCGCCTCAAGCAGGCTGGCCGAGTACCTGGCTACGCCGTCCCGAGGCCCGAACAGCTTGCTCACGTCGAAACCGACGCGCATGCGACCTCAGGTACTCCGCGCTTCCCGCCTCACCTCGGCGCGAATCCCCCTGGCCACCGCTCGCAGCTTCCTCGCGGCGCCGGCCCTCAGGTCTCCGGCGCTCTCGAGCTGCTCGATCAACGGCAGGATGTCGGCGTGAAGCGGATCCACCCTCGCCACCTCCTTCGCCCGTGCCCACACCGCGATGCGAAAACGGTCGTAGGCGCCCGCGCCGATGACACGGCGCAGCGCCAACCGCAACGGCCGCGCAGGGCCGGAACGGGCAAGGCGTCCCAAGAAGGCAACGATGACCCGCCCCATGGCACGGGGAGGGTACAACAACCGGAGGGATTACACGTCGAGAACCGCCACCAGGCCGATCACCTCGTCGTACAGAGCCGAACGCTGCCGGCGCAGCCGCTTCACCGTATCCCTGCGAAAACCGCCGACCCAGAGCGCTCGCAGACCGTGACCGAGCTCGGCGATGAACCGGTGGTAGCGGAGGCCCAGCAGAGCGGAAAGCACGCACAGGGCCAGCATCCCCGCGACGCGCACCCATAGAGCCTCGGGCCTCCAGTCGAAGCCGGGCAGGGGCTCGGTCCAGGCCAGGCCCACGGCCAGGCTGGCCGCCATCCAGGCCATCGGCAGGATGATCAGTCCCAGGAACATCTTCAGGCCCGCCTGTTCCTTGCGGGTCACGGAGAGCTTCCGCGCACCGAGGGCGACGAGCAGCGCGGCCGGGAGGTTGACGAGGTTGCCGATCAGGACGACCGTCGGCAACAGCAGGAGCATGAGCAGCGCTTCGGCGCCAAGGAGAATCACGCGCCAGACCGTGCGCCCGAGCGGAGCGCCATCCAGGTCCCGGTCGCTCAGGCCCAGCAACCGCAGCGCCTCCCCGTAGCGCGTTACGCGGGCGACGAGCCGGTCCACGACGCCGGGGTCGATCGCGCGCTGCTTTCGATACCCCGCCCAAACGCGCGCGAAGCCCTCATCCCGCTCCTGCATCGGCGCCCGCCGAAGCCGCGGAACGCCTTCACGCGCCGCCTGCTCGGCGCGCACCAGGGACCGCACCTGTTCCATTGCCCGGTGGAGCTCCCAGCTCTCGGTCGGATGAGTGACCTCGATCAGGTGCTGCTGGATCAGTCCGGTCAGGCGATCGACGAAGGTCTCCGACCGCAGATCTTCCGGCAGTTCGACCGGCGGATAGAACGCGAGCAGAGCCCTGGAACGAAACGCGTGCTTGCGTTCGTAGTGAAGTCCCACCGGCACCAGCAGGGGGTCGCCGCCGCCCTCCTGGGCGAGCTGGAACAGCCGCGCCGCCCCGGCCCGCAGCTCGAGCAACCGGGGCTCGTCGTGCGTTGCGCCTTCCGGGAAGATGGCGACGAAGGACTGCCGCGCGGCGGAAGCCAGCGCGCCGAGGCTCCGATGGTTGGCCGCCCGCCGCTCCTCGTCGCTCATGCGGGCGCCCGGCTCGCCCCGATCCCGGCGCCGATACAGCGGCACCGCGCCGGCGCCCCGCAACAACCAGCCGACGATCGGAAGTCGAAACAGGCCGTGGCGCGCGCCGAACGTGACCGGGCGAGGACAGAAGCCCAGAAGCAGGGTGCCGTCTGCCAGCCCATTCGGATGCCAGGCAACGAGCAGACCGCCTCCGTCCCGCGGCACGTTCTCGCTGCCGACCACCTCGACACTGCGAAAGAACAGCCTCGCCAGCAGCCGCAGAAACCACCTGAGGCCTCGCATTCTGAGCCCGCGCTCGACCGCCGCAACCACCTCCCGACCACGCTCCGTCCGATCGCCGGCAGTCTACGCCACGGACTACCCCCGTACCATCCGACCGGTCGGTTGCTTGACAACTTCCGGCCGCCCCCCTACGGTGGTTTCACCGATGAGACGGAAGGAGGTTCCATGACACCACCGGGCCATCTTCAGCCCCCGGTTGCCCCGACGCTGACCGGCGCGGGAGCCAGACCGGGGGCCGCCGAGTCCAGGGCTTGAATGGACCCATGACTTCCGGCCGCTCGACCGTCGCCTGAACCGTCCGAGCCGTCCGAACGGACAGCGCCGAAGCAAACCAGAACGAGTCGCGGCCCACCGGGCATAGACCGCCTACCGCGAAAACGCATCCATCCCGAGCCCGGGACACTCTGAGAGCGCAGGTCTTTCGCCTGCGCTCTCATTGCGTTTGGACGGTCGAACAGGCTTCGGGAGCGGCCTTTCGTCTTAGTCCATGTGATCGCATACATGAACTCCGCGACGCCCTGGGGCGTCGAGGCGCGGGAGGTCCAGGTGGAAGTCGCGGCCTACTTCGGGCTGCCGGCGATGCAGTTGATCGGCTTGCCCGACACCGCCGTGCGGGAGAGCCGCGACCGCGTGCGGGCGGCGATACGGAGCAGCGGCTACGACCTCCAGAGCCGCAACGTCGTCATCAACCTGGCGCCCGCGGATCTGCGCAAGGAAGGCAACCAGCTCGACCTGCCGATCGCTCTCGGGCTGCTGACCGCCAATCGCGAACTCACCGCCGAGTCTCTCGAGGGCCGGATGGCCTGTGGCGAGCTGGGCCTCGACGGCGAGGTGCGGCCCGTTCGAGGCGCCCTGTCGATCACGGAGCTGGCGGGAAGACTCGGCATCCGTGAAGTCCTGCTGCCGGCGGCGAACAGCCGGCAGGCCGCTTCCATCGCCGGGACGAAGGTGATCCCCGTCGCCCACCTCCGTGAGGCGATCGAACACCTGACCGGCGACCGGGTGCTCACGCCGGCGACGGCCATGCCGCCACAGAGGAGAACGGACGGCACGGAGCCCGACTTCTCGGACGTCCGCGGCCAGGAAACGGCCAAACGAGCCCTGGAGATCGCCGCGGCCGGCGGGCACAACGTCCTCTTCGTCGGGCCGCCGGGAACCGGCAAGACGATGCTTGCCCGGCGTCTGCCCGGCATCCTGCCACCGCTCACCGGCGCGGAGGCGATCACGGTGACGAAGATCCACTCCCTGTCCGGCCTCGCGCACGGCGCCGGCGGACTGGTCTGGACTCGCCCCTTCCGCAGCCCGCACGCCGGTGTTTCCTCGTCGGGCCTGATCGGCGGCGGATCGGTTCCCAGACCCGGGGAGATCAGCCTGGCGCACGCCGGCGTGCTGTTCCTGGACGAACTGCCCGAGTTCCGGCGCGATGCGCTCGAGGCGCTTCGCCAGCCGCTCGAGGACGGCGTCGTCACGGTCGTCCGGGCGAAAGCCCGGCTCACCTTCCCCGCCCGCTTTACCCTGGTCGCCGCCTGCAACCCCTGCCGCTGCGGCCACCTCGGTGATCCCCGGGCGGAGTGCGTCTGCGCGGCGGGAGACGTCGACCGCTATCGCCGCCAGCTTTCCGGTCCCCTGCTCGACCGGATCGATCTCCACGTCGAGATGCCGGTTCCCAGCCTGGAGGACCTGAAGGGACCGGCCTGCGAGAGTTCCGCCGAGATCGCGGACAGGGTGGCGGCGGCCCGCCGCACCCAGGGCTTCCGCTTCCCCGCCGGCCATCCGGAGCCCGTGAACAGCGCGATGTCGCGCCGGGATCTGGAAGAGCACTGCCAACCCACCGAAGCGGCCCAGAGCCTGCTCGACGCGGCCTTCGAGCGCCTGGCCATGTCGGCCAGGGCACTGGCCAGAGCACTCAAGGTGGCTCGCACGATTGCCGATCTGGACTCGTCCCCGCGGATCGACGTCACCCACGTTGCGGAAGCGATTCAGTACCGGCCGCTGGACCGCCGCAACCCATGACGCCGACGCGCACGGCGGCCGGGCGGGGCCACCCTCCGCCTCGCCCGGCCGCCGCTCTGCCGGCTCAGCCGTTTGCTGCTAAAATCGATTCCGGTCGATATGCCGCGCAGGACTCACACGATCGTTTTCGTCCCTCACTCGATGAGGCGAACGCGGCAGTTCCGGATCAGCAGCCGCTGGTTGGCCGCCATCGCTGTGGCGGCCGCGCTCGTGCTCGGCGTTACGGGCTGGGTTACCGTCTATCAGGTCCGATCGGCGGTCCAGCTCCGCGACCTGGAGCGGATACAACGCGAAAACGTGGATCTGCGCCGCTCCAACGCCTCCTTCGAGGCAAGCGTCTCCCGCCTGCAGCAGGCGTTGACCGAGGCGGAGGACCGCACTCGCGACCTCGCGATCGTGGCCGGACTCGAGCAGATCGTCGGCGGCGAGCCGGAGAGCCGGCTGTCGGAAGCCGGCGCCGGCGGCACCTTCACGAGCCTGAGCACGCCGGACAGCTCCGACCTGTCCCTGCTGGAGGCGCGGGCATCGCTGCTCGGAGGTCGGCTCGACGCCGTCGGCGGCGCCTTCCAGGAACGCCAGCTCGTCCTCGACTCGACCCCGATGACCTGGCCGGTGCGCGGCGTGATCAACAGCGGCTTCGGATTCCGGCGCGATCCGATCACCGGCCAGCGAGCGCACCACTCCGGTCTCGATATCTCCGCGGATCGCGGCTTTCCGGTGCACGCGACGGCCGACGGTGTCGTCGTCCGAGCGGAACGGATGGGCAACCTGGGCCGGGCCGTCTATGTGCTCCACCGTTTCGGCTACGAGACACGCTACGGACACATGGCGGAGATCCTCGTCGAGGAGGGCCAGAAGGTCCAACGCGGCGACGTCCTTGGCCGGGTCGGCAACTCCGGACGGGCGACCGGCTACCACCTCCACTACGAGGTTCGACTCCGAGGCGACCCCCGCAACCCGTTCGAGTACCTGCGGGACCAGGGCTGAGGCCCCGCTGCGTCACCAAACGCCGCGTTAGGATTCCCAGCCTTCTTCCCGGCATTCGGTCGGCGCCACCGTGGCGCGGACCGATCGCAACGAATCCATGATCTCAAAGACGATCACCAAGGTCTTCGGCAGCAAGCACGACCGTGATCTGAAGCGGCTTCAGCCGCTCGTGGACGGCATCAACGCCCTCGAGCCGGAGCTCGAATCGCTGACCGACGACCAGTTGCGGGCCCGGACCGGCGAGGCTCGAACCCGCCTCGAGCAGGGCGCCGGCCTCGACGACCTGCTGGTGCCCGCTTTCGCCACCGTTCGCGAGGCCTCGCGCCGTACCCTGGGAATGCGGCACTACGACGTCCAGATGCTGGGCGGCGTCGTTCTTCACCAGGGAAAGATCGCCGAGATGAAGACCGGCGAGGGCAAGACCCTCGTCGCCACCCTGCCCGTCTACCTCAACGCCCTCGCCGGCAATGGCGTCCATGTCGTCACCGTGAACGACTATCTGGCGCGACGCGACGCCGAATGGATGGGACAGATCTACCGCTTCCTCGGTCTCGATGTCGGTGTCATCCAGCACGGCCTGACCGACCAGGAGCGCCAGCAGGCCTACGGCGCCGACATCACGTACGGCACGAACAACGAGCTCGGCTTCGACTACCTGCGCGACAACATGAAGTTCACGCTGGAGTCGATGGTTCAGCGGGGCCACCACTACGCGATCGTCGACGAAGTCGACTCGATCCTCATCGACGAGGCGCGAACGCCCCTGATCATCTCGGGGCCGTCCGAGCAGTCCACCGAGAAGTACACGCTCGTCAACCGGATCATCCCCAGACTCGAACGCGGCGAGGAGATCCGCGAAGGCGACCGCAAGTACACGACCGGCGATTTCGTCTGCGACGAGAAGGCGCACACGGCGACCCTCACCGACGAGGGCGCCGCCAAGGTCGAGAAGCTCCTCGGCGTCGGCAACCTGTTCGAGATGGAGAACATGGACGTGCTGCACGCGGTCAACCAGGGACTGCGGGCGCACCACCTCTACCGCCGCGATGTCGAGTATCTGATGGAGAACGGCCAGGTCGTGATCGTCGACGAGTTCACCGGCCGCAAGATGCCCGGCCGGCGCTGGTCCGACGGCCTGCACCAGGCGGTCGAGGCGAAGGAAGGCGTGCGGATCGAGCGCGAGAACCAGACCCTGGCGACGATCACGTTCCAGAACTACTTCCGCATGTACGAGAAGCTGGCCGGCATGACCGGCACGGCCGACACGGAGGCGGGCGAGTTCAGCCAGATCTACAGCCTCGACGTCGTGGTCGTGCCGACGAACGAGCCGATGATTCGCGACGACCGCTCCGATCTCGTCTACCGCACCGCGCCCGAGAAGTGGAATGCCGTCGTCGAGGAGATCCAGGACTGCCAGAAGCACGGCCAGCCCGTGCTGGTCGGCACCGTCTCCATCGAGAACAGCGAGATGCTGTCGCGGCTGCTCAAGAAGAACCGGGTCCAGCACGTCGTGCTGAACGCGAAGTACCACGAGCGCGAGGCTGCGATCGTGGCCCAGGCCGGCCGCCGCGGCGCGGTGACGATCGCCACGAACATGGCGGGCCGCGGCACGGACATCGTCCTCGGCGGCAGCCCCGAGCAGCTGGCCCAGGCCGAGGTCGACGAAGCGAAGGACCCGGAGGGCTTTGCCGAGGCTCTCACCCGGTACGAGGAGCTCTGCGCGGCGGAACGGGAGGAAGTCGTCGCGGCCGGCGGCGTGCACATCCTCGGCACCGAAAGGCACGAGTCGCGGCGGATCGACAACCAGCTTCGGGGCCGGTCCGGCCGCCAGGGCGATCCCGGCTCCTCACGGTTCTACCTCTCCCTGCAGGACGACCTGATGCGCATCTTCGCCTCGGATCGGGTCCAGGCGCTGATGAAGCGCCTTGGCATGGAGGAGGGCGTACCGATCGAGGCAGGCATGGTGAACCGCGCGATCGAGCGGGCCCAGACCCAGGTCGAGGGCCGGAACTTCGAGATCCGCAAGAACCTGCTCGAGTACGACGACGTGATGAACAAGCAGCGCGAGGCGATCTACGAGCTGCGCCGCGACATCCTCCTCGGCCGCGAGGGACGGGACTACGTGACGCGGATCGCCGGCGACGTCGTCGACTACCTGATCGACCGGCACTGTCCAGCCAAGGCGGACCCCCGGGATTGGCAGATCGACGAACTGCGCTCCGAGATCCGCGTCTTCTTCGACCTCGAAGAACAGGACCTCGGGGATCCGCTGGAGGAACTCGGCACGGAGGAGTTGCGCGAGGCGATCCTGGGTGCGGCCGAGCGGAGCTACGTCGAGAAGGAGGAAGCGCACGGCGCCGAGGCGCTGCGCGCCGCCGAGCGCCACCACATGCTCCGCGTCGTCGACTCTTCCTGGAAGGATCATCTGCTCGCCCTCGACCACCTGAAGGAGGGGATCGGTCTCCGGGGCTACGGCCAGCGCGATCCGAAGAACGAGTACAAGCGCGAGAGCTACGAGCTGTTCACGGAGATGAAGGAACGAATCGAGGACACGATCATCAAGGATCTGTTCCGTCTGCGTCCCATCTCCGCCGAGGAGATCGCCGAGCTCGAGCGCCGGCGGCGGGCGCTGCGCCCCGCGGACATGAGCTTCCGCCACCCGAGCGCCCTCGGCCTTCCCGCTCCCCCGGCCGGATCGCAGCCGGGCCCCGGCCCGGGTATGCCGGGGATGCCCGCTGGCGGCCCCCCGGGTGCTGTCCCCGGCGGCTTCCCGCCGCCCCAGGCGTCCGGCGGCCCACCCATGCGCCCGCAGAAGCCCCGCACGGTCATCCGCTCCCAGGCCAAGGTCGGCCGCAACGCCCCCTGCCCCTGCGGCTCCGGCAAGAAGTACAAGAAGTGCTGCGGCGCGCCCGTCGCCGTGTAGAGCCCCACACCGCGTCCGCGCAGGGCTGACCACCGGGGAGCCGCTCGCCTGCCGGGTGCGTCACGGCCTCCCAGTTGATAGCGTTCGGCATGGAAACGTCGGATTCAGGGGGTGGCACCCCCGCACTTGCCCTCACCTTCGACGATGTCCTCCTGGCCCCGGGCCTGTCGGAGGTGCATCCGAACGATGTCCGCCTCGGCACCCGCGTCACGCGTGGGATCGAACTGAACATCCCTCTGATCTCGGCCGCGATGGACACCGTGACCGAGGCCGAGCTGGCGATCGCCCTCGCCCAGGAAGGCGGCATCGGGGTGATCCACAAGAACCTCTCCATCGAAGCCCAGGCCACCGAAGTCGACCGGGTCAAGCGCTCCGAGGCGGGGATGATCGTCAACCCGATCACGATCCGCCCCGAGCAGCGCATCCACGAGGCGCTCGACCTGATGGCCCGCTTCAAGATCTCCGGCGTTCCCGTCACCGACGGCGAGGGGCACCTGGTGGGCATCCTGACCAACCGCGACCTGCGGTTCGAGACGAACACCAGCCGTCCCGTATCGGAGCTGATGACGCACGAGAACCTGGTCACGGTTCCCCAGGGAACGACGCTGGAGCAGGCCAAGGCGCAGCTTCACCGCCATCGGATCGAGAAGCTGCTGGTCGTGGACGACGACGGCAACCTCAAGGGCCTGATCACCGTCAAGGACATCCAGAAGATGATGGAGTACCCGATCGCCTGCAAGGACGACCTCGGTCGCCTGCGAGTGGCGGCGGCGGTCGGCACGGCCGGCGACTACCTGGAACGGGCGCAGGCGCTGGCCTCGGCTCAGGCCGACGTGCTCGTCGTCGACTCCTCCCACGCGCACAGTCGAGGCGTGCTCGGTGCATTGACCGGAATCCGCGAGGCGCTGCCCGACGCCCAGCTCCTGGTCGGCAACGTGGCGACCGCCGAGGGCGCGCGGGCGCTGGTCGAACGCGGCTCGGACGGGATCAAGGTCGGCATCGGACCGGGCAGCATCTGCACCACCCGGGTCGTGACCGGCGCCGGCATGCCCCAGGTCACGGCAATCCGCGACGCCGCTTCCGAAGCCGGCGAAGTGCCCATCGTCGCCGACGGCGGCATCCGCTTCTCCGGCGACCTGACCAAGGCACTGGCCTGCGGCGCCCACAGCGTCATGGTCGGCTCGCTGCTCGCCGGCACCGAGGAAAGCCCCGGCGAGACGATTCTCTATCAGGGGCGCAGCTACAAGGCCTACCGCGGAATGGGTTCCCTGTCCGCGATGGCCGAGGGCAGCGCCGACCGGTACTTCCAGTCCGATGACGAACCGCTCTCGAAGCTGGTGCCCGAGGGCATCGAGGGAATGGTCCCGCACAAGGGCAGCGTCCACCAGGTGATCGCCCAGCTCACCGGCGGCCTGCGCTCCGGCATGGGCCTCTCGGGCTGCGCCAGCATCTCCGAACTGCGCACCGCCGCCCGCATGGTCCGGGTCACGGCCGCGGGCCAGAAGGAGGGCCATGCGCACGACGTCGTCATCACGAAGGAGGCGCCCAACTACTGGGTCGACCGGAGCTAGGGAGCAACGTGGTCACCGCTTCGCGGCGCGCCCCTTTCAGAAGCCGGCGGGGGCGCCGGCGCACCCAGTCCGCCAGGCGCGGGGATCGAGATCGTAGGGCAAGGGCGTGAGGTTCGTCATGCCGTCGCCGGTAACGACGACGAGATCCTCGAGCCGCACTCCCCAACCGACGTCCGGATCGTAGAGACCGGGCTCGATCGTCACCACGTCACCGGACCGGAGTTCCTCCGTGCCCGGCCCGGTCTTCCGAAAGCTCGGCAGTTCGTGCAGCTCGTAGCCGACGCCGTGGCCGAGGAGGTGGAAGTAGCCGGTCTGAGCGCCGGGGTTCCGGTCCGGCACCTCGAAGCCCTCCTTCTCGAACAGGCGGCACACGCGCTCGTGCAGGGTCCAGCCTCGCACGCCGGGCCGGACGGCTTCGAGACTCGTGTCGAGCGCCTTCAGCACGAGGCCGTGCGCGCGCGCCAGACCCTCCGGCGGCTCGCCGACGCAGAACGTCCTCGTGCAATCGGCAAACAGCCGAGCCCGCGGGAACAGATCGACGACCACGGATTCGCCGGCCCGCAGCACCCGGTCGGGCGTACCGGTGCTGTGGCCGGTGGCTCCCTCCTCCGCCGGAGCGACGATCGAACTCTCCGGCTGTTCCAGAGCGTGGCCGGCGAACACCTGTGCCGCGAGCGCCTTGACCCTGGCCACGGTGACGCGTTCTTCGCGCAGCCAGAGTTCCCCACGCTCCCGGACCGAACTCCCGGCCAGCATCCGTGCCACCGATCCGAAGGCCTCTACCGTGGCGCGGGCGGCGGCGGCGATTCCCTCGATCTCGCTCCCGGTTTTTCTCCGTCGGAGCGCCAGCATCACTGCCCGGCCCGAAACCGGCTGCCGGTCTCCCTCTTCAAGCGTCCGGGCCAGCGCCAGGGCGGATCCGGCCGGCGGCCGTCCCGCGAGGACGACCCTGCCGGCGCCGATCCCGGCGCGGTCGAAGGCGGCGTTCACCGCCGCCGCGAGGATCTCCTCGCGGCTCCTGCCGCCCTTGCGGAGCGACTCCATGTCGAAGTCGGCCGGGTGCAGCAGTTCGACACCATCCGCCTCCGCCCGGGCCGCCTCTTCCCGCTCCATCGACGTGAAGTACGCGAGGCAGGCGCCGCCGCCATGCGCCACCACGCAGGCGTCGCCCAGCCGGGCGCCTCCGACAAAGGGAGCAAGGTCTGGGTCGCGGCTCGAGCCGGCCAGGACTACGAGCGCCTCGGCGTTCTCCTCGGCAAGGAGCGCCCCCAGGAGCTCGCTGCGCTGCCAGGTCATCCCACCGGCGCCAGGTGCGGGATCAGACGTGATCGTTCAGGAAGGCCTCGAACCGCATCTTCGGCGCGGCGCCGGTCATGCGGCCCAGGATCTCGCCGTCCTTGAACAGGATGAAGTGCGGGATCCCCTGCACGCCGTAGCGAACGGCCACGTCCTGGGCGTGGTCGACGTCCAGCTTGGCGATGCGGAGGCGACCGTCGTACTCCCCGGCCAGCTCGTCCAGGATCGGCGCCACCATCCGGCACGGGCCGCACCAGGTCGCCCAGAAGTCGACCAGCACCGGGGTGTCCGACCCCAGTACCTGATCATCGAAGCTCTGGCTGTCCACGTTGAAGATCTGTTCACTTGCCATCGGTTGGGTTCCTCGTATCAGTTCAACTCTCGTCAACTCTCCGTACGCCGAAAGTACTCCCTTGCCGCGTCCGCATCCCGTCCGATCTGGGCGGACAGGTCCATCATCGACGAAAAGAGCTTCTCCTCCCGAAGGTGGCGGCAGAACGAGAGGTGCACCCGCTCGCCGTACACGTCGCTCGAGAAGTCGAGGATGTGGCTCTCGATCACCCGCCTGTAGTTCTCGTAAACGGTGGGCCGCGTGCCGATGTTCGTGACCGACCGGAAGGTCGCCTCGAAGCTGGGAAAGTAGACCCTGGTCACATAGACGCCGTTGTTGGGGTAGAGCTCGTTTTCCGGCGCCAGATTGATCGTCGGCCAGCCGAGCCGCTGACCCATGCGGTCACCCTGGGCGATCGTGCCCATCATCGTGTAGGGGCGGCCGAGCAGGATGTTCGCCTCCTCGATCCGGCCGTCCAGAACGAGACTCCGAATGCGGCTGCTGGAAACCCGCTCGCCGGCGGTTCGAACCTCGTCGATCTCCACCGCCGCGAAGCCCAGGGACGCGCCCATCTCCCTGAGCAGCGCGATATCGCCTTCCCGCCTGCGTCCGAACGTGAAGTGGGAGCCGACGTAGAGCTCGGCGACCGCCAGCCTTCCGTGCAGGAAATCCCGGACGAACGTCCGCGCCCGGGTGTTCGAGAACTCGTGAGTGAAGCTGATCGTCAGCACGTAGTCCAGGCCGGCTTCCCGCAGCAGCTCCTCTTTCTGTGCCTGCGTCACGAGCCGGGGCGGCGCGTCGTCCGGACGGACGACGCTCAGCGGATGGGGATCGAACGTGATGACCGCGGAAGGCGCCCCGAGTTCGCGCGCGCGGCCCGTGACCATGTCGAGCACGCTCTGCTGCCCGATGTGGATGCCGTCGTAGTTGCCGATCGTCGCAATGACTCCGCGCGGCAGTTCGGTCGAAGCGATGGCGTCGCGGATCGCCTGCATCAGGAACCTGCCTCCGAGGCCGCCGATCCGGCCGTTGAAGCCGCGGCGTCAAAGCCCACGATACGGCCGACGGAGTCGTCGGCGAAGGCGTCGGTGATCTCCACGTCGACGATCCGGCCGGCCAGGAGCGCGAGAGGCAGCGGAACATCTCCAGCCGCGTCGTTGATCAGGACGCGACCGTCGACCTCCGGCGCCAAACCCTGGTGCCGCGCCTGGAGCAGGTGCTCGGTCTCTTCGCACGGCCCCTCGATCAGCATCGGAAGCGTTCTGCCGACCAGACGCCCGCGCCGTTCCAGCGCGATCAGCCGCTGCAACTCGAGCAGACCCTCCCTGCGCCGCTCCGCCACCCGGCGCGGCACCTGGTCCGGCAACGACGCCGAGGGCGTGTCGCTTTCGGGACTGTAGACGAACGCGCCCAGGTGGTCGAAGCGGACCTGGGAGACGAACTCGAGCAGCCGCTCGAAAGCGGCTTCATCCTCGCCGGGAAAGCCGACGATGAAGGTCGTCCGCAGGCTCATCTCCGGGTCGAGTTCCCGTGCTCGCTCGAAGATCCGCCGGTAGCGGCCGGCCGATCCACCCCGGCGCATGGCCCGCAGCACCTCCCGGTCGCTGTGCTGGAGCGGCATGTCGAGGTAGGACGCCAGCCGCGGCTCGCTCGCCATGAGCTCGAGCAGGGACTCGTCCAGGGTGGTCGGATAGGCGTAGAGGAACCGGATCCAGTCCGCGTCCGTCTCCGCCAGCAGAGCCTCCACCAGGCGCAGGAGACCATGACGGCCGTAGCCCAGGTCCTCGCCGTAGCGCGTCGTGTCCTGGGCTACCAGGACCAGCTCGCGAGCGCCCCTCTCGACCAGGTCCCGCGCCTCGAGGACCAGACTCTCGACCGGTCGGCTGCGCAGGCGGCCTCGCCAGACGGGAATCGCGCAGAAGGTGCACGGGTTGTTGCAGCCCTCGGCGACCTTCAGGTACGCATAGCCGCCGGTGGTCAACAGCCGGGAGTCGCGGTGGTCGAACACCAGGTGGGATGCCGCGGGTTCGGCCGCCGGGCTGCCGCCGAGCTGCACCAGCGCGCCGACCTGCCGCAGCGAATCGAGGTCGACGAAACCGTCTATCTCCGGAATCTCGGCGGCAAGTTCCCGGCCATAACGGTTGGCCATGCAGCCCGCGACCAGCACCTGCCGCACCGATTCGCCGTCATCCGCCTTGCGGGCGGCGGCGTCGAGGATGGCGTCGATCGACTCTTCCCGAGCCTCGTCGATGAAGCCGCAGGTGTTCACGATGACCGTGTCGGCGCGGTCCAGATCCGCGACCAGTTCAAAGCCCTGGCCGTCGAGGACGCCGAGCATCACCTCGCTGTCGACGTGGTTCTTCGCGCAGCCGAGACTCACCAGACCGACACGGTGTCCGGCCGCGTCGGCCGGCGGGCCGGCCGCCACCCTCCTCGCGGGGGTCGACACGGTTCCCTAGGAAGCGGCAGCCGCTGCCTGGCGCGGTGCCCGGCCCGAAGGATCGAGGTCGTCCAGGAGCTTCTCGCGGCCGATGTGCCGGCCTCCCATCACATCCTGTGCGGTGCGGTACTTCAGGTCGTCCTCGTTGTGCCAGAGCTCGCGGAAGAGCTCCTTCACCCGCCGCCGCGACATGCGGCAGAAGAGATCGCAGAGCGCCGCGGAGTGAGCGGCGTCCGCCGCTCCGGCCTGCTCCTCGGAGTGAGCGCGCGAGACCGAGGCGGCCATTGCGAACAGTTCGTTGACGACGTCGACGAGCCGGAACAGGAACATCTGCCGGCGCTCCATCTTCTCCCGGTAGACGAGCATCCCGTGGAAGCTCTCGCGCGCCAGCTTGCGCGCCGCCCGGTCGATGAAGCGGAGGTGCTTTCCGTACTTTCCGTACCCGGCGTAGCGGGGCCAGCGGCTCCAGGCCAGCCAGCGGGTCGGATACCACCAGGCGTAGAACAGGCCGATCTTCGGCAAGGCCAGGAGCTTGGCGCCCGTGCCGGCTCGCCGGTCGATCAGCGTGCCCGCCACCTGCAGGTGCTTGTCCACCGCTTCGCGAGCCATGATCAGGTGCATGATCTCGCTCGAACCCTCGAAGATGCGGTTGATCCGGAAGTCCCGCATCATCCGCTCGATGCCGACCGGGTCCTCGCCGCGGTCGCGCAGGGACGATTCCGTCTCGTAGCCGCGGCCGCCGCGCACCTGCATCGTCTCGTCGATGATCTGCCAGCCGCGCCAGGTGTTCCACTCCTTGCAGGCGGCGCTCTCGAGGCGCAGGTCCAGCCGCTTGTCGTTCGACATGTGGCTGGCCAGCTTGACGATCGCCTCCATCGCGAAGCCGTAGGCCGCGATGTCCGAGATCTTCTGCGCGATCGCCTCGTGCTTGCCGATCGGCACGCCCCACTGGATCCGGCTGCTGCCGAACTCGCGTACCGCCTTGAGGCAGTACTTGGCCGCGCCCACCGAGCTGTTCGGTATCGACAGGCGGCCGTCGTTCAGCGTCGTGAGAGCGATCTTGAGCCCCCTGCCCTCCTTGCCGATCAGGTTCTCCTTCGGCACCTTCACGTTGTCGAAGGTGATGATGCCGTTGGCCAGGGCGTTGAGTCCCATGAAGTGGCAGCGGCGCTCGACCTCGACGCCCTCCCACTCCGTCTCGACGACGAACGAACTGATCTTCTCGGTCACCGGGTCCATCGCCATGACGACCAGCAGCTTCGCCTTCGTGCCGTTCGTGCACCAGAGCTTGGTGCCGTTGAGCACGTAGAAGTCGCCGTCGAGCACGGCCGACGTCGACAGCCGGGCCGGGTCGGAACCGACCTCCGGCTCGGTCAGGGCGAAGGCGGAGATCTCACCCGAAGCGCAACGCGGCAGGTACTTCCGCTTCAGCTCCTCGCTGCCGAAGAGATTCACCGGCTGCGGCACGCCGATCGACTGGTGGGCCGAGAGCAGCGCGGTCAAATTGCCGTCGAACGAGCCGATCAGCTCCATCACCTGGGCGTACTCAACCTGGTCGAAGCCGAGACCGCCGTACTCGGTCGGGATCTTCATGCCGAAGGCGCCGAGCCGGGCGAGCCCGTCGATCACGTGGTCGGGGTAGTCCTCCGACACGTCTATCTCAACCGGATCGACCTCGTCACGCAGGAAGTCCGTGAGCGCCGAGTAGAACGACTCGAACTCCGGCCGCCACTCGTCGCGGGAGGGATACGGGCTGATCAGGTCGAAGCGGAAGTTGCCCAGGAAGAGTTCCTTCATGAAGGAAGGGTTCTTCCACTCCTTCTGCCGGGATTCCTCGGCGACCGCGCGCGCCTTCTCTTCACTGACCTGAACCTGTTGCTGGCTCATCGACTCGGCTCCTGTTGGGTGCTGGCTGGCAAGGTTCGCCCCGACTTCCCGGGCGGGCGCGCATTCTATCCGTCCACGTCGCGTCAGGCCACGTCGAATCAGGGGCCCCCGGCGCCCCAACCGCCGCCGCCCGGCGTCTCCAGCACCAGGAGATCCCCGGGCATCGCGTCGGCCTGGTCGACGGAGGCGAGCTCGCGGACGCCGCCCGCGGCTCGCAGGATACGGGCGCGGCCCGTCGAACCGCTCTCCCCGCCATCGACGCCGTAGGGACGCTCCACACGGTGCTGGCCGAGCACCGAGACCTGTTGCGGCACAAGAAAGCGCAGCTCGCGGCGCAGGCCGTCGCCGCCGGGATAGCGGCCTGGCCCGCCCGATCCGCGACGCAGGGCGAAGCGCTCCAGACGCACGGGATACCGGTGCTCCAGGACTTCGGGGTCGGTGATGCGCGTGTTCGTCATGTGGGTATGGACGCCGCTCGCCCCACGGAATCCCGGCCCGGCCCCGGCCCCGCCCCCGACTGTCTCGTAGTAGCCGAACGTGTCGTCGCCGAACAGGGTGTTGTTCATCGTGCCCTGCCCGCAGGCGCAGAGTCCAAGCGCCTTGATCAGCGTGTCGACGACCCGCTGACTCGTCTCCACGTTGCCGCCGACGACTGCCGGGCAGCGCCCGGGGTCAGCCGGGAACTCCGGGTTCAGCATGCCGCGCGGAATCTCGATCTCGACCGGTTCGAGCAACCCCTCGTTGAGCTGGAGCGGCACCCCGATCAGCAACCGCAGCACGTAGATCGTGGCGCTCCGCACGATCGCCGGCGTCGCGTTCAGGTTGCCGGCGTGGACGGCTGCGCTGCCCGTGAAGTCGATCCGCGCCGAACCGCGATCCACCGTCACCGCGACTTCGATCGGCGAACCGTCGTCGAGCCGTTCCCGAGCGCGAAACGACTGGCGGCCCGTGCTCCGAACGTGGTCCTCCAGCGCCGACCGCATACGGTCGGCGGCGCGCGAGAAGAGCGCCGACATGTAGCGCCGCACCTCCTCTTCGCCGGCGTCCGCGGCGAGTTGGCGCAGAGCCGCCACGCCGCGCCGGTTGGCGGCCACCGCCGCGCCCAGGTCGGCCAGGTTCTCCGCCACCGAGCGGGAGGGGGCCGGGCCGCCAGCCAGCAGGGCCTCGATCCGCTCCCACTGCGGCTCCCCCGCCCGTACCAGGTACCGGGGCGCGATGACCACGCCCTCTTCCGCCAGGCTGCGGGCCTCGGGCGGCATCGAGCCCGGCCGGATGCCGCCCAGTTCAGCGTGGTGGGCCCGGTTGGCAACGTAGCCCAGCAGCCGGCCGTCCACGAAGACCGGAGAAATGACCGTGATGTCGGGCAGGTGGGATCCACCGTAGCCCGGGTGGTTCGTCACCGCGACGTCGCCGGCGCCGAGTTCGAGTTCCGCCGCCACCCGTCGCACGCATTCGCCGAGCGCGCCGAGGTGGACCGGAATGTGGGGCGCGTTGACCAGCAACCGCCCTTCCGCGTCGAGCATCCCGCACGAGAAGTCGAGACGCTCCTTGACGTTCACCGACATCGCCGTCCGCTGCAGCATCACGCCCATCTCGGACGCGATGGCGGCGAACCGGTTCGAGAACAGTTCCAGCCGAACGGGATCCACCGGCGGAGTCTACGCGGAAGGAACGCCCACTCCACACTCCCCCACCTCGTCCGCCCCCACCGCGCTCTCGGGTAAGGTCAGGGCCTACCCGGAGCCTCTCGTCCTCTCGTGAGGAACGCCTGACACTAGGCTCTCCGGACTCCCTCACCAAAGGGACTGCGAATCATCCAGACTAGCTCTACCCTCTCCCAGAGCTCCCAGCCTGAGGTCGCCCCTACCTCCCCGATCAATCACACCACGGACGTCTGTCTCCAACCCGCCCCTACCGCGAGACCCTTCCAACACCACACATCCCAATGCCCGATACCGACTCCTCCTCCATGAAGAAAGAGAACCACATCCATGACTCTCGCCAGCCAAACGACCCTTCCCGCTGTGACACCTCTCCGCCTTACGACAGAAGAACCGCCCTCCTTGCAGATACTCCCACCATCGGACGTCCTAGCCACACTCGCCGCTTCTCCCCCAGTAACCGCCGTCATCCTCGATCCTTGGTACAACAAGGGTGTCGGCGGCACTCGCGACGACTACGATGACTGGCTCGCCACCGTAGTCGAATCCGCGTCTCGTATCGCAACGCACATCTTTGTGTGGGGTTTCCCCGAGATCCTCGCCTCCCAAGTAGCGCGAATTCCGACCGGGTTCACTCTCACTGCCTGGCTGACCTGGTACTACAAGAACTGCCCATCCGTGATTCGTGGGTGGCGCTCGGCACAGAACACGTGTCTACACTTAACTGCTGACGGCGCTTCTACGTATCCCGAGCACTTCCTCAACCGGGATCAACTGGAGAGGTTGAGAGCCGGAAAGATGCGCTTTGTTCCTGGTCCACCGTCCGTTCTCGAATGCCCCCTAAACGTGGGCTTCGTTGGGCGCGAGGAACAGACCGGTCACCCGGCACAGAAGCCCCTTGCGGTTATCGATCCTCTCTTGCTGATGTCCACTAAGCCCGGCGACATCGTGCTCGATCCCATGTGTGGCTCCGGAACCACAGGAGAGTCTTGCCTTCGCCTCGGTCGCAACGCAATACTGTGCGATCAGTCAGCCGACTGGCTCGCCGTTACAGAACAGAGAGTCACTCAATGGAAGGAGTCGAATGTCCGATAGGGACGCCAAGATCAAGGGACCATATCTTCAGCGCTCCGTAAGGGCGCGGATCGAGGCCTTCTTCTTAGACAATCTCGGCAAGGTGGCGACTCGCGAGCAACTAGTCGAAGTTGCCAGAGATCCAGAGACCGGCGTCGCGCGCGAGAACTGGCATCAACGTCTATCGGAGCTTCGGACAGACAGGGGCTACACGATTCTCTCATGGCGAAACCGCGGAGACCTAAGAGTAAGCGAGTACATGATGCCGAACGCGGAGCGTCGCGAGGCGGCCGCTCGTCGATGTAGGCCCACAGCGGCGACTTGGAAGCGGGTGCTGGAAGACGCAGGGTCGCGCTGCGCATGGACCGAGGGCGGGATCGTCTGCGGTCTAAGGAACGGAGATGTCGACCCGATCGGGGGTGGCACAGTCCGACTCACACCCGACCATAAGCAGCCGCACTCGATACATGCGGACATCGATCCTAGAGACCCCTCGAAATGGCAGCCATACTGCGGGCGCCACCAAGTGATGAAGAAGAACTACTGGGACGATGAGACGGGCTGGTTGAATGTCATGGCAATCGTTCAATCTTCTTCCGAAGAGCAGAAGAGAGAGGTCTTCTCTTTTCTGAGGGACTACTTTGGCGAGTAAGTCGGTTTTGTTGCACTGCAGCTCGAGGGCGACTAGGCCTGCCCACTACAAGCTACCACCGACTGGTTCGGAATCTGCCTAGAGGCAAGGCCTTTATGCGGAGTCGATCCCCCTCATGGATCACCGAGCCTGCTCTTCCCACGCGGGTGAATGAGAAGCCGAGCGGGACTGTGGCGTGTCTCGTCTGTTGTCGCTAGAGTACGCCGGCGTCGCCGCTTGGTTTGCCAGTTCCACAGTTCATCCCTAGACCCGCAGGAGCCGCGATGACACTCAGCACGATGATGGACTTCCCGCTGACGATCCGGATGATCTTCGATCACGGACGCCGGGTGCATGGAGACAGCCGGATCATCACCTGCCAGGCGGACGGCGCACGGATCGGCACCTACGTCGAAGTCGCGGAGCGCAGCGCCCAGCTCGCCCACGCGCTCAAGGGCCTCGGCATCCAGCCGGGAGACCGGGTCGGCACCTTCGCCTGGAACAACCAGGAACACCTGGAGGCCTACTTCGCGATCCCCTGCATGGGCGCCGTGCTTCACACCCTGAACATCCGCCTGTTCCCGGAGCAGTTGACCTACGTCACGAACCACGCCGAGGACCGCGTGGTGATCGTCGACGACTCCCTCGTTCCGCTCATCGGGCAGGTTGCGGCCGACCTCGAGACCGTCGAGCACTTCATCGTCGTCGGCGACGGCGACGCCTCGCCGCTCGAGGCGGGCGGAGCGGCCATCCACCGCTACGACGAGATGATCTCAGGCCAGCCGACCACCTTCGACTGGCCCGAGATCGACGAGCGGGCCGCCTGCGCCATGTGCTACACGAGCGGCACGACCGGCAACCCCAAGGGAGTCGCCTACAGCCACCGCTCGTCGTTCCTTCACGCCCTCGGCGTCGCCTCAGGCGGCGCGCTGGGCATCAGCCAGGCGGACAGCATCCTGGCCATCGTGCCGATGTTCCACGCCAACGCCTGGGGCCTGCCCCACGTCGGCTGGTTCACCGGCGCCGACTTCGTCATGCCCGACCGCTTCCTGCAGGCGGAGCCCCTGTGCCGGATCATCGGCGAGCACCGGCCGACCCTTTCCGGCGCGGTGCCGACGATCTGGAACGAAGTCCTCCGCTACTCGGAGAGCCATGAAGTCGACTTCTCCTCGTTCCGGGCCGTCCTCTGCGGCGGCTCGGCCGTACCCCGCTCGCTGATCGAGGGGTTCCGCGACCGTTTCGGCGTCGACATCATCCAGGGCTGGGGCATGACGGAGACCTCGCCGCTCGCGGCCATGGCCATTCCTCCACGCGGCACGCCGCGCGAGGAAGAGGTCGACTGGCGGGTCAAGACCGGCCGCATCATCTCCGGCGTCGAAATCCGTATCTGCAACGACGACGGCGAAGAGATGCCCTGGGACGGTGAAGCCGTCGGCGAAATCGAGATCCGCGGGCCGTGGATCACCGGCTCCTACTACCTCGACGACGACCCCGAGAAGTTCCACGACGGCTGGCTCCGGACCGGCGACGTCGCCTCGATCGACCCGCAGGGCTTCCTGCAGATCACTGACCGGGCCAAGGACGTCATCAAGTCGGGCGGCGAGTGGATCTCCTCGGTCGACCTGGAAAACGAACTGATGGGCCACCCCGCCGTCGCCGAGGCCGCCGTGGTCGGCGTGCCGGACGACCGCTGGGACGAGCGGCCGCTCGCCTGCGTCGTGCTCAACGACGGCGCCGAAGCCGACCCGGGCGAACTCCGGAGCTACCTCGCCGACCGCGTCGCCCGCTGGTGGCTCCCCGAACGCTGGACCTTCATCGACGAGGTCCCGAAGACCAGCGTCGGCAAGTTCGACAAGAAGGTCCTGCGGGCCCGGTACGGGGAGGGCGAACTGGACGTCCTGAGTTAGCTCAGTCGGCCGACACCCCCAGGTGCTCGTTGAACCAGGCGACGAGCGCGCTCGAGGCGCGCTCGCCGTCTTCGCCGCG
Source organism: Thermoanaerobaculia bacterium (assembly GCA_022823665.1). Lineage (GTDB taxonomy): Bacteria > Acidobacteriota > Thermoanaerobaculia > Multivoradales > Multivoraceae > Multivorans. The sequence continues at coordinate 48,113 of JAJEHN010000001.1, forward strand.
GAAACCGTGGGCGGCGCCCTCGATCACGATCAGCTTCGAGGTCACGCTCGCCTCGTCGAAGGCGGCCTTGATCCGTTCGCTGTTGGAGAGCGGCACGAGTTCGTCCCGGTCGCCGTGAATCAGCAGCGTCGGCGGGTCGTCCGCGCTGACGAACAGGACAGGCGAGATGTCGGCGGCCTTCGCGGGATCGAAGTCGAGGGCCGGGAAGCGCTCGTTCGGCCCGGCGATTCCCTGCAGGTCGACCGGCGGGAAGTAGGCGACGACGGCCGCCACCCGGTTGCCGGTCTGCTCGATCGGGTCGTTGCTCTCGGAGTTTCCTTCGTCCGAGGCGTTGCCGAGCATGAGCGACAGGTGGCCGCCGGCGCTGCCGCCGAAGACGCCCATCCGGTCCGCGTCGATGCTGAAGTCGTCCGCGTTCAGGCGGATGTAGCGCACCGCGCGGCGCACGTCCGCGACCGCCTCGGGGACCTTGAACAGCGGCGCCGAGCCGTGGCGAACCATGAACACGGCGTAACCGTGGTCCAGCAGCTCGCCGACCGCGCCGAACTGCCGGCCTTCGCCGGACACGATCCGGTGCGGGTCGGACCAGCGGGAAAACCAGCCGCCGCTGACCATGAAGAGGACGGCCGCGCCGTTCTGCTCGGCCGGCACGAGCGCATCGAAGGTGAGCGCCATGCCCATCTTGTGGCCGTAGACGACGTCGGCGTGGACCTTCGTCCCGGATCCCGCCGACAGCGGTGCGGCGAGAACGGCGGCGACGATCAGGACGAGGACTGCTTGCTTCACGATTGTCTGTTTCACTGGGTTCTCCCTGTTCTCGGTGTGTTCGGGCGTCCGCATCCGCGCTCGGCTGTTAGGGCCGCGCTCCTCCCGCCGTCTCCTGCGGCGGCGCCTGGGGTTTCGTACGCTCGGCGGCAACCATATCCGCCACGTCCGCGAGCAGCTTCTTGGCGTCATAGACGATCCCGTCCTTGATCGTGTAGCGGACGCCGCCGACCCGCTCGGGGCGGCCGGTGTCGTCGTTCAGCCTGACGGCACCCGTACCGTAGAGCACCTTCAGGTTGGCGACCGGGTTCTCGTCGACGACGAGGAGATCGGCGAGCATCCCCTCGCGCACGATCCCGAACTCGATGTCTTCGCCGCTCGCCTTCGCCAGTTCCTCGGCGCCGTTCATCGTCGCCGCGCGGATCACCTCGAGCGGATGGAAGCCCGCCTCCTGCAGCATCTCGAGTTCGAGGATCGTGCCGAAACCGTAGGTCTGGTAGATGAACCCCGAATCCGAACCCACGGTGACCCGGCCGCCGCGGTTCTTGTACTCGTTCAGGAACCGCATCCAGACGCGGTAGAAGTTCTTCCAGGCCACCTCGTCCGCCGTCGTCCAGTAGAACCAGTAGGAACCGTGGTCCAGGCGGCTCGGGGCGTAGAACTCGGCGAGGCTGGGCAGCGTGTAGTCCGCGTGCCAGTCGGCGTTGCGCGCCCGCATCACGTCGCGGCCGGCCGAGTAGATCGTCATCGTCGGGTTGATGAAGAAGTCGAGCTCCAGAAACTCCTCCAGCAGGGCGTTCCAGCGCTCGCCGCCGGGCTCGACCAGCCTCCACTGCCGGGCGACCTGGCCGAAGCGGAACTGCTCGTCCATGTAGTTCATGTCGGCCGGCCAGGGCTGTACGTCATGGCCTTCGTACATCGACTCGAACAGCCCGTAGAAGTGGGTCATCCCGATGAGCCCCAGCCGGGCGGCGTCGATCGCGTTCATGTGCGCAACGCCCATCTGGTCGAGGTGAGCAGTCGACCCCATGCCCAGGCTCCTCGACTCGTCCAGCAGCGCCGCCATGATCTTCGGCGGGAAGGCGCCGAGCTTGAGACCGTCAACGCCCTTCTCGTGCGCGTAGCGCACCCATTCGCGGGCGTCCTCCGGCGTGCGGATGTCGCGGTCCTTCCACTCCTTGCCGCCACCGGGACGCTGATAGGAAACGAAGCGCGGCGCGGTGATCTCGTTCGTGCGGCTGCGTTCCTTCTCGCTCAGGTCCCACTCCAGCGGCCCGGTGGGAACGCCGCGCGCCGTCGTGATGCCGTGCGCCAGCCACAGCTTGTACACGTAGTCCGCACGCGGCGCCTTGGGGACGCCGCCGCTGTGAACGTGGAGGTCGACCAGTCCCGGCAGCACCCAGGAACCGGAGAGATCGAGCTCGTGGTCGGCGTCCTTGGGCCGTTTGCTTTCGTCGATCTCCGTGTTGGCCATGCCGAGGCTCTTGATCTCCTCGATGCGGTTGCCCTCGATGACGATGTCGACCGGACCCATCGGCGGCGCGCCGGTGCCGTCGACCACCATCACGCCGCGGAGGATCAGACGGTCGAACGGTCCTTCGCCCTCGCCGTCCGGCCGCGGCGGCGCCGGCTCCACGAGCTTGGGCTCGTCCTCTTCGTCGTCGTAGGCCAGGGCCGGCGGCGCGGCCAGCAGGAGCACCGCCAGGGCGAGCAGTCCGAACAGGCCCCAAAGGGACGGACGAAACGGTTTGGCGGACGAATGCAACATGGCTCCTCCTTCAGGCAGGGCGCGCCGACAGAGTCTGATCACGAACGACTGGCGCTCAGGACAGGGACGGCCGCTCACCGGCGTCGACGACGGCGCTCAGGTAGAGCAACGCCTGGCCGGGCTGCGGCGCGCGCACCAGCAGGCCGTGGGTGGCGGCGAGCACGTCGCGTCGGCTGATCTGGCCAACCAGCCGGCGGCCCCGCAGCACGGGCAGCCGCCGGTACGGCGTGCTCTTGAAGATGCGTGCGATGGAAAGAAGGTCCGTGTCCTCGGCAATCGTGCGCGCCTTGCGGTCCATGAAGGCCGAGGCATCCGTGGAGTCGAGCTCGAAGTCTCCCGGCTCCCCTTCCTCGTCCGGCGCGGCCAGATCCTCCAGGCCCAGTTCGCTGCTGCGCTCGCGCAGGATGGAACGGCGGCCGTCGAGGGCCGACGTCAGATGGTGCTCCGCCGCGAGCACGTCCCGGCGGCTGACCTGCCCCACGAGCGCCCCGTCCCGGACCACCGGCAGGCGCCGGTACGGCGTGTCGAGAAAACGCTGCGCGATCTCGAGCAACGGTTCGGAGCCGTCGATCACCCGTCCGAAGTCCGTGTTCATGAACGCGTCCACGGGCGCCGCCGGCAACTGGTCGTAGGCCAGTCCGAGCAGCACGTCCATCGAGAACTTCTCGGAGAAGACGCCCAGGAAGCGGCCGGCCGAATCCACCACCGGCGCGCCCGAGATCCGGTTCTTCAGCAGGAGGGCGATCGCGTCGAGCGCCGGCATGCCGGCCCGGAGGGTGACCAGGCGTTTCGCCATGAAGTCGTGCGACCGCGAACGCCGGCTCGCCGCCAGCCCGCGCTCGTTCGCCGCGCGCGCCGTCACGGTGAGGACGGTCAGGCAGCTCTTCTCCGACAGCATGCCGAGATAGCGGTGGCGTTCTCCGATCACCGGCGCGCCGGTGATCCGGTGGCGGAGCAACGCCGCGATGCCGTCGAACACATGGGTGCGTGGATGCACCGTGACCAGCCTGGTCACCATGATGTCCCGGGCGAGCTTCGGCCTGTCGATCGTCTTCTCCATCGGGAAGTCACTGATCGTAACAGCGACGACCCTCCACGCGTCGCCTTCAGCATGCCGCAGGGCAAGCCTCCGGCGCCCCGGGGGACTGCTAGGCTTGCCGTTTCCCCTAGGTCCCGTTTTCACCGTCCGTCAAGGGAGAGTTCAATGACTCGTTCCGCCCAAGTGTTTCGCCCGGTGGCCGCGCTCCTCGCCGTCGCCCTCCTGAGCCTCGGTCTGGTCGCTTGCGGCCAGTCGCGCGCCGACGTTCCGGTGCAGGGCCCCCGCGACCTGGCCAGGGTGGCCCCCGAAGAAGTCGGCATGTCGAGCGAGCGCCTCGAACGCCTGAACGAAGCGATGCAGGGCCTCGTCGACGACGGTCTGCTCTCCGGCATCACGACGATGATCTCGCGCCAGGGCAAGATCGCCCACTTCGGCACCTTCGGCCACCGCGACATCGAGGCCGGCTCCGAGATGAGCGAGGACGTCATCTTCCGCATCTACTCGATGACGAAGCCGATCACCGGCGTGGCGCTGATGATGCTCTACGAGGAGGGCAAGTTCCGGCTCTCCGACCCGGTCCACCGCTACATCCCCGAGTTCGAGGGACTGGTCGTCGCGAAGGAAGACGGGCCGAACGGCCAGCCGATCACCGAGCCGGCCGACCACCCGATGACGATCCGCGAGCTGATGGCGCATACCGCCGGCCTGAGCTACGGCATCTTCTCCCAGTCCCAGGTCGACTCGCTGTACCAGGAGGCGAACGTTCTCGACAACGACTCGACGCTCAAGGACATGATCGACAAGCTGTCGAAGATCCCGCTCCGCCAGCAGCCCGGCTCGATGTGGCACTACAGCGTCGCGGTCGACGTCCAGGGCTATCTCGTCGAGGTGCTCTCCGGCCAGAGGTTCGACGAGTTCCTGAACGAGCGGTTGTTCGGCCCGCTCGGAATGAACGACACCGCCTTCCACGTGGCCGAGGACAAGGCGGATCGCTTCGCCCAGGTCTACACCCACGACGCCGACGGGAACCTGACCCCGCAGGAGGGCTTCGGCGGCTCTCGCAGCTACTTCGACCCGCCGAACTTCCTCTCGGGCGGCGGCGGCCTCGTGTCGACGACGATGGACTACATGCGGTTCAGCCAGATGCTGCTCAACGGCGGCGAGCTGGACGGCGTCCGCATCCTCGCCCCCTCGACCGTCAAGCTGATGCACCTGAACCACCTGCCCCGCGAGCTCAAGGAGATGTCGCCGGGCACCGGCTTCGGCCTCGACTTCGCGGTCGTCCTCGACCCGGTCGCGGCCGACGGCATCTCGAAGGGCGAGTACTACTGGGGCGGCGCCGCCGGCACCTGGTTCTGGATCGATCCGAAGGAAGACCTCGTCTTCGTCGGCATGATCCAGCACTTCGGACCGCGGCGGCCGGACGTCCGGTCGCTGAGCCGCCGTCTCACCTACCAGGCGATTCTCGAGCCGGCGTCGTAGCGCGGGTTTCCTAGCGTTTCGCCCGCTTGCCGAACATGATCCCCGCCACGCGGCGGATCTGGATCTCCTCCGAGCCCTCTGTGATCCGGTACCGCCGGTGGTGGCGGTAGATGTGCTCGAACGGCATGTGCCGGGTGTAGCCGATGCCGCCGTGGGTCTGGATTGCCCGGTCGGCCGCGTTGCAGACGAGGCGGTTCGCGCGGTAGTTGCACATGGAGACCTTGTCCGTGACCTCCATGTGGTGCTGCTGGTCGAGCTCCCAGGCGGTCTTGTAGACGAGGTTCCGGACCATCTCGCATTCGGTCTGGAGTTCGGCCAGCGGGAACTGGATCGCCTGGTTGAGCCAGAGCGGCTTGCCGAAGACGATCCGGTCGCGTGCGTACTTGATGCTCTCGTTGATGCAGAACTGGGCCGCGCCGACGCCTGAAGCCGCCTGGCGGATACGGTTCTCGTGGACGAAGGTCTGGGCCAGGGCGAGGCCGCGGCCCTCCTCGCCGAAGATGGCGTCATTCGGCACGCGCACGTCGGTCAACGACACCTCGGCGTGGTCGGTCGGCATGTTGAAGGTCCACCACATGAAGGGGACCTCGAAGCCGGGCGAGTTCGTCGGCACGATGAAGCAGGTGACGCCGTCGGCCTTCCCCTGATCGCCCGAGGTACGCGCGAAGATCAGGTCGTGGGTGGCCGCGTGCAGGCCCGAGTTGAAGCGCTTGGCGCCGTTGATCACCCAGTCGTCGCCGTCGCGGACCCCGGAGGTCTCGAGCCAGGTCGCGTCCGAGCCGTGGTCCGGCTCGGTCAGGCCGAAGCCCATCCGTACCGCGCCGGTCATCATGCCCTCCATGAACCGCGACTTCTGCTCCGGCGTCCCGAAGCGGTGCATCATGATCACGGTCGGGAAGTTGCCGACGATCGAGGATTCGTTCTGCAGGTCGTTGTGGAGGCCCAGGCCCTTGGCGGCCAGGTGCTCCCGGATCACCGCCATCGCCAGGTTCGAGCCGTCCTGGCCGCCGAGCTCCTTCGGCAGGCCGAAGCGGAGGTGGCCGGCGGCGTCGGCGCGCCGTTTCATCTCGCGCAGCAACGCCTCCCACTCGGGCCGCGGCTTGCCGTCGTTGTCGAAGTCGGTCCGCGCCCACTCCCGGCGCTGGTCGAAGAAGCGGACGTTGTCGTCCTGCCGCTCCAGCGGCCTGATCTCGCGCTCGATGAAGTCGTCGAGCTCGGCCAGCTTGTCCCTGATGTCCTGGGGAATCTCGAAGTCCATGTCTCTCCCGTCAACCGGCTGCCAGGTACGCGTCGATGATCTCGCCCAGCCGCTCCGGCGCGTCGAAGTGGACCATGTGGCCCGCCTCCGGGATCTCGACGTGGTGAACGTTGCGGAACAGGCGGACCCGGCGGTCGATCTCGTCGGGCGCGGCGGGCGTGTCGTGGTCGATCCCGCCGCGGCCACGGTAGAACTCGGCGGAGCGGCCGCCGGTAACCACGAGCACCGGACAGGAGACCCAGGGCCAGCGCTCCTCGGACAGGCGGCTCGACATCGTCAGCCCCGTCGTCTCGACCTGCGGATCCCACTTCCACTGCAGGCCGCCGTAGGGGTGCTCGGTCGTGCCGATCTCCACCAGGTGCCGCGCCAGGTCGTGGTCGAGCCCGGGATGGAAGCGGCAGTACAGCCGCCAGGCGTCGTCCAGGTCCATCATCGGCCGCTTGTGCCCGCCCGGCCGCAGCAGGCTGGTGTGGCCGTTCTGCAGGCGAAGCTGGCGGTTCTCCGCCGGCATGTCGCTCTCCCGGAACGGCGCGCCGACCCCGTCGATGTTCACGATCACGCTCGGTACGTCGCTGAACACCGCCGCGTAGTGGCTGACGATCTGGCCGCCCAAGCTGTGGCCCACGAGTACCGGCCGCTCCAACTGGAGCTGGAAGATGACCGCGTGCAGGTCGGCGATGAAGTGCGGCAGGGCGTAGACGCCGGGCTTGCCGCTGTCGCCGTGGCCCCGCAGGTCGAAAGAAACGACCCGGTAGCGATCGCGGAAGCGGTTCGCCACCGGCTCGAACGCCATCGCCAGGTCCTGCATCCCGTGAAGCAAGACGAGCGGCGGCGCCCCCTGGTTGCCGTAGTCGTAGACCTGCAGTTCGATGCCGCCCGCTCCCGGCAGGCGAAGACTCTGGGGCGGAGAAGGGTGTTCCGGCATGGTGCGCGAGGATACGCCAAGCACGGCCGACGTCGCGGCTCGCGCCGGTTATCCTTGCCGTCACAGCCCCATCGAGCCCCGGAGGGAGATACGAGATGAAGAGAGTCCAGTGGATCGCAGTTGCGGCGGCCGTCCTGCTGCTTCCGGCGGCAGCACCCGCATCCGACGAGCTGACCGCCGAGAAGGCGTTCGAACGGCTCAAGGCGCTGGCCGGCACCTGGGAGGGATCGGCGAGCGGCGAGGGCGACGCGGCGGCGGCCGAGGCGGACGCCACCGGCAAGGTCGTCCACGAGTTCGAAGTCACCGCCAGCGGCCACGTGCTGATGGAGCGCATGGGCCCGGACACCGACTACGAGATGGTCAACATGTACCACCTCGACGGCTCGGACCTCGTCCTCACCCACTACTGCTCGAGCGGCAACCAGCCGCGGATGAAGTTCAACGCCGCCGCCAGCGTTCCGAACCGCCTGGTCTTCGACTTCGACGGCGGCACGAACCTGGACACGACGCCCAGCCACATCCACTCGGCGGAGATCCGGCTCGACGGCAAGGACAGTCTCGACAGCGCCTGGATGGCCCACGAGGGCGACGAGGAAGCCGGCACGATGACCTTCCACCTGAAGCGGCAATAGCGGCCCGCCCGGAGGTACACACGGATGAACGAGTCCCGGCACGGCAACGGCAGCGGCGGCAACGGCCTCTACGGCGCGCACGGACGTGCGCTCGTGGTCGACCTGTCGACCGGCGAGCACCGCAGCGAGACGATTCCGGCAGACGTCTTCCGCCAGTACCTCGGCGGCTACGGTCTCGGGGCCTGGCTGATGTGGAAGCACTTCCCCGCCCGCACCGAGGCGACGGCGCCGGAGGCCTGCTTCGCCCTCGTCTCGGGCCTGCTCACGGGGCTCCGGACGCCGTTCTCGGGACGGATCCAGATCGTCGGCAAGTCGCCGCTCACCGGCACCTGGGCCGACTCGAACTCCGGCGGCAGCACGGCGATCCACCTCCGTCACGCCGGCTACGACGCTCTCGTCGTGCGCGGCCGCGCCGCCGAACCGTCCGTCCTCGTCATCCGGGAGGAAGGCATCGCGATCGAACCGGCCGGCGACCTCTGGGGCACCCAGATTCCGGAGGCCTTCGACGCGCTCCAGGAGCGCTACGGCACGAAGTTCCGGGTCGGCGTGTCGGCGATCGGGCCGGCGGGCGAACGCGGCGCTCGAATCGCCTCGGTGATGAACGACCGCTACCACGCCTTCGGACGCCAGGGCTTCGGCGCCGTCTTCGGCTCGAAGAACCTGAAGGCCGTTGTGGTCGACGGCGGCGAGAACACGGGTCGGACGGTGCCCGTCCGTGACGAGAAGCGCTTCCGCGCCCTCTGCGACGAGGTCAACCGCGAGTACCGCAGCGACATCAGCCTGCCGATGCGCCTCGTGGTGAAGATGGCGGCGCCGAAGAAGCACTTCGGTTTCGTGTACCGGATGTTCGCGAAGTTCGGGATCAAGATCGAGTCGCCGCAGCCGGCGATGCGCCAGATGTGGGCCGACCGCGGCACGACCGCGGCCGTGGCTCTCTCGGTCGAGAACGGCGACGCTCCGCTCAAGAACTGGACCGGCGTCGGCGCCCGCGACTTCCCGCTGGCGAAGAAGGGCTGGAAGCTGGACGGGGCCGAGGTCGACAAGATGATCACGAAGAAGCTGAGCTGCGGCGACTGCCCCGCGCCCTGCAAGGGGATCGTGGGCGTCAAGAGCCGCGGCCTGTCGGACGTGCGCCGCCCGGACTACGAGACGATCGTCGGCTTCGGCGCGAACATCCTGAACGACGACCTGGAACTCGTCACCGCCTGCCACGACGCCTGCAACCGCTACGGCATGGACGCGGTCAGCTCCAGCGCCACGATCGCCTGGGTGTGCGAGGCGGTCGAACGCGGCGACATGACCGCCGACGACCTCGATGGCGTCGACATGCGCTGGGGCAACGGCGAGGGTGCGCTTGCCCTCACCGTCAAGATGGGCGAAGGCGAAGGCTGCGGCGAGTGGCTGCGCCACGGCCTCGCCTCCGCGTCCCGCCACGTCGGCCGCGGCACCGACGCCTACGCGGTCCACGTCGGCGGCCAGGAACCGGCGTACCACGACCCGCGCTTCACTTCGCTGATGGGCGTGACCTACATCGCCGATCCGACGCCGGGCCGCCACACCGCCGGTTCCGCGTCCTGGAACGAGACCTTCGGCGCCGGCTTCCCGCTACCCGAGGCCGTCGACAAGGACGAAGTGACGATCGCCTGGAAGGGCACGAAGAACAAGGGCACAGCGCAAGCGCACTACAGCAACGCGCACCAGACGTTGAACGGCCTCGGCCTCTGCATGTTCACCGGCCTGACCGGCGGCCTGCCCTGGGTCGACATGGTGAACGCACTGACCGGCTGGAACGTCGACCAGAAGGAACTGCTGCTCTGCGGCGAGCGGATCCAGAATCTGCGGAACGCCTTCAACGTCCGCGAGGGAGTCTCGCCGTCGGACTTCAGGCCGCACGCCCGGATGATGGGCGAAGGCGACGGCCGGCTCGAGACCGGCCCCCTGGCCGGCGTCCAGGCGCCGCTCGAGCAACTGAAGCGGGACTACTACCAGGCGATGGACTGGGATCCGGACACCGGCCGGCTCAGCCGGAACCGTGCCGAGCAGCTCGGCATGGACGACCTCCTGGAAGCGCAACTGGCCTGACCGAGGCCGGTCCCCTGCCTCGATGGGCCTTCTGCGCAGCCTCGTTCGCCCACGGTCCGGAACGAAGATCCGCGTCCGCGTTCTGATCAAGGGACGGATCGGCGCCGGCTGGCACGACGTCGACCGCACGTTCCGGCTCGCGCCCGGCGCGACGCTGGCCGAGCTGCTTCCGGCCGCCGACCGCGCCGGCGTACCGCTTTCCGAGGCGATCTCTCACTCGCCGCATCTGCGCGACACGCTGATGATCAACGGCGAGCGCTGTCCGCTCGAGGACAACCGGGATCGCGAGCTCCACGAAGGCGACGAGATCTACCTGCTCGCTCCCGTTGCCGGCGGCAGCGGCGCCGCCTGGGCGCCGGACAGCTTCGAGGCTCGGCTGGACCGGGTGCTCCGGCGCGAGATCGCCGATTGCGAGCGCCTGGCCGCCATTGAGCGACTCTCGGGCGGCGCCAGCCAGGAAACGTACAGACTGCGGATCGAAACGGAGGCCGGCGAGCGCCAGCTCGCCCTCCGGCGATCCCAGGGCGGCAAGGCGGAAGAAGCCAGGGCCGTCGAGCGGAGCGCGCCAGGCCTGCGGATCGAGGCGAAGCTGATGCAGGTCGCCCGCGAGAACGGCATCCCCGAACCCGAGGTCTTCTACGTCCTCGAGCCCGGCGACGAACTCGGGGCCGGCTTCGTCATGGAGTGGCTTGACGGCATCGCCCTCGGCGCGCGGATCGTCCGCTCCCCCGACCTCGCCGACGTGCGCCCCAGGCTGGCCCGGCAATGCGGCGAGATCCTGGGCCGGCTGCACACGATCGACCTGGAAGCCCACGGCCTCGACCGCGATCTGGCGAGCCTGGGCGCGTCGGACTTCATCGAGCAGACCCGCGGCCGCTACGAGGCCCTCGACACGCCGCAGCCGATGATCGACTTCACGGCGCGCTGGCTGATGGAGAACCTGCCGGATTCGCCGGACCGGACCCTGGTCCACAACGACTTCCGCAACGGCAACCTGATGGTCGACCAGACCGGCGTCAGCGCGGTGCTCGACTGGGAGATCGCCCACATCGGCGACCCGATGCGCGACCTGGGCTGGATCTGCACGAACTCCTGGCGCTACGGCGCGGGACCCGAGCTGCCCGTCGGAGGTTTCGGCACCTACGAAGACCTGTTCGCCGGCTACGAGGCGACCAGCGGCAAGACGGTCGACCTGAAGCGGGTGCAGTACTGGGAGGTATTCGGCTCCTTCTGGTGGGCCGTGTCGACCCTGGGCATGACCCAGCACTACCGTCAGGGGCTGGACCGCTCGGTCGAACGGGTCACGATCGGACGCCGCACAACCGAGTGCCAGGTCGACTGCGTGAATCTCCTGATCCCGGGTCCGGTCGAACTGGTCGCCGCCCCCCGGCAACTCCCCGACCCGGACATGCCGCGGCTCGAGGAACTCGTCGGCGCGACCCGCGACTTCCTCCACGGTCAGGTGAGGGACGAGACCACCGGGCGCACCCGCTTCCATGCTCTGGTCGCCGGCAACGCGCTCGACATGGTCTACCGGGATCTCCACCTCGGCGCCGAACACCGACGACGCGAGCACGAGCGGCTGAGTCGCCTGCTCGAGGCCGACGGTGCGCTCCTCGAACTGCGATGGAAGCTCGTTCACGCCATCCGGGACCACCGGATCGCCCTCGACGACGGACGGCTCCAGGAGCACCTGCGGGCCACCGTCGTCAACCAGATCGCCATCGACCAGCCAAAGTACTCGGGGTTCAAGACCGCGGCCGCGCGGGCGGAACGAGGGACTCCGGGGCTATAGTGACCCCGACCAAGGAGGATCGCCAATGAACACGCAGACCTGCCATTCCGCCAGCCGCCGCCGGTCGTCGGAATCCGTACACGGTTGGCGCGCGGACGCGCCAACCGGGTTCCGCAGGACGGCAGCGGTGACGCTCGTCCTGGCTCTCGTCGCCGGTTCCCTCTCGGCTCAGCGGCAACGACGCGAAACCGGACCCAGGATTCCGCCGGCCGAGGGGGTCGAGAGCATCAACCTGATCCGAACGCTCGCTCACCACGCCCCCCTGATGGAGGCCTGGGGACCGTTCGGGGGCTACATCCTGCGCGGCAGCACCCTTCCAGACCGGGACCGCGAGATCGTCATCCTGCGCACCGCCTGGCTCAACGAGGCCGAGTACGAATGGGGGCATCACGCGCGCGCGGCCAGGGCCGCCGGGATGACGGACGAGGAGATCCGCAACGTAGCCGTGGGCGAGAACGCCGGTCCGTGGAGCAGCTTCGAGCGCTACCTGCTGCGCGCGGCGACCGAACTGCACCGGCGTTCGGCGATCTCGGAGCGGACCTGGGCCTTCCTGAAGGCGCGCTACAGCGATCAGCAGATGATCGACCTGATCTTCACGGTCGGCCAGTACCGGATGGTGTCGATGGCGCTCAGGAGCATCGGCGTCGAACTCGACGAGGGCCTGGAACCCTTCCCCGAGGGCGTGCCGCGGCGCTAACTCAGCCGTTCGCGGACTTCGGCGAGCCGGCCGATCGACCGCAGCACTCTCGCCGGGTCCTGGACCAGGTGCCGCACGACGACCTCGTCGTACCCCATCTCGCCCAGCTCAGCGAACGAAGCAGCCGCGCGCGCCGCCTCGCCCACGATCAGCGCCTCGCGGGGAAAGCCGCGATAGCCGCGCGAGATGATTCCCGCAGCCGCCTGATCCGCTTCCGCCGCCGTCTCGCCGACGTAGATATCCCGGCGGATCGCGCATGCGCCGACCGGCTTGCCGTTTCGCTCGCACGCTTCCCGGTAGAGGCGCAGTTGCTCGCGCGCCTCCGCGGGCGTCAACCCCGGGGCCGCCAGCCAGCCGTCACCCAGCCGCGCCGCCCGATCGATCGCCGGCGGCGCCGAGGCGCCGATCCAGACCTCGACCGGCTCCGACGGGCAGGGCGAGATGCGGGCCTCCCGAAGCCCGAAGCGATCGTTCCCATCGTCGGTGGTCACCGTCTCGCCGGCCCACAGCCGGCGCAGGATGGAGAGCGACTGCTCGAAGCGCGACGGCCGCTGCCGGACCGGAACGCCCATCGCCTCGAACTGGTTGTCGGCCGGACCGATCGCGCACTGCAGGATGAACCGGCCCGTCATCACGCTGGCCAGGGTGCCGACCTGCTCGGCGACGATCAGCGGATGCCAGAGCGGCAGCAGGTAGAGGGCGCCGGCGGGCCGGTCGCCCCATTCGGCCAGCATCCGCCCCAGAATCGCCGTGTTCTGGTAGTAGGGCAGCGGGGTTGCGTGGTGGTCGCCCACGAACAGCGCGTCGAGTCCGGCGTCCTGAGCCGCGCGCGCCCGGTCGATCATCCTCCGGGCGCCCTCGCGCGGGTCCTCCACGTTGTATGCGCTCTGAACGGAAATACTGACCCGCATGGCTGAACCTCCCGGATCAATGTACAGCAGCGCGCAGGCTGCTACGATTCGCGCCGCAAGCTCAACGCCCAGAACCTGGCACGGAAGGAGTTCCCGGGGGCATGCCGGAATGCCGGCGCACCCGGCCCCGTCCGTGCGAACTGCCCAGGAATCCCCAACATGCCCGAACTGCTTCTCGCTACTGCCGCCTACCCCGCCGGGGGCCTGATCGCCGGTGTCGTCGGCGCCGGTTTCGGCATCCTCGTCGTCATCATCATCGCGGAGGGAGCGAGCGCCGAACCCGCGCCGCGGAGGATGATCCCGCTCTGGATGTGGATGGTCTTCTGGATCCCGCTCACCCTGATCCTGATCCTCACGGACATGCCGGGCTGGCTGCGCACAGCACTCTTCCTGATTCCGCTGGTGCTGACGGTCGGGCTGTTCAATCGGCGCGCAGCCTGACCGGTGCCATCCGCGACTGCGGCCGACGTCGCCTAGCGGCCCCGCGGCCGCGCCGCTACTTCAGGTGGCGGTCGAAGAAGTCGATCTCGGCGGCCATCGCCTTGTCGAGCCAGTCGCCGCTGTAGATGTCGTAGTGGCTCATCTCCCAGGCGTGGTACTCGACGGGGACACGGCCGGAGAGGACCTTGAAGACCCGCTCGCCGTGCTCCCGGATGTCGAAGTAGTGCTCCTGCTTCGCGTCGATGATGATCGTGGGCGCGGTGATCAGGTGCGCGTCCTCGACGGGTGAGAACTTCGCGAAACGCTCGTAGTACGGGCTGCCGGTCAGGCCCTCCGGCTGATCGGCGCCGACCGGCACCGGCTCGATCTCGCCGCGGGCGCGCTGAATCGCGGTCCGGTGGAGTCCCTTGAGACCGCCCGGTGCGGCGACCAGACCGGCTCGCTGGTCCATCGCGCCGACCTGCGCCGCGACCGCCTTCACGCGACGGTCGTGGGCCGCGCGCCAGATGACGTGGCCGCCGCCGAAGCTGGAGCCCCAGATCCCGATCCGCGACGCATCGGCGTGCGGTTCGCCCTCGACGAAGGTGATCGCGGCGTCGATGTCCTCCTGTTGGTCGAGCGGGTCGACGAGCTGGCGGATGGCCTGCGCCTTGACGGTCACATAGCCTTCCTCGTCCGGCTTCGGCATCTCGCCGCGGACGACCAGGCGGGAGTCGCTCTCGCCCCAGCCGCGGTAGTCGAAGGCCAGCACGAGGTAGCCGGCGGCGGCGAAGCGCGGCGCGATGCCGCGGTTCAGGTGGGCCTTCGTGCCGCCCCAGCCGTGACAGAGCACGATCGCCGGCAGCTTCTCGCCCTCGGCGGTCGCCTTCGGGTAGAACACGTCGCCGGCCAGACGGGTGCCGTCGCTCCAGATCTCCACCGGCTTGCGCACGAGGGTCGGATACCCCTCGACGTCCATGAGTTCGCCGGCGCCGAGTACCGGCGCCGCGGCCAGCGCCGCGACCACGATTCCCGCCAGGGCCAGCCTGACCCCGTACCTCCTTGCAGACTCCATCTTCATCGCCGATCCTCCGCCAGCGTGTTCCCGTGTGCCTGCGCGGATGCTACAGGAGTCCGGCAGATACTGAGCCGCCGTTCAGAGTAGAGTCCCTTCCCGTGAAGAGAGTTCTCGCGGCATGGCTCGTCGCTATCCCGTCGCTGGGGGCCAGTGTGTCCGAAGGCCAGACCGACCGGCCCGCGGCGACGGCCCTGGCAATCGGAGAGGCGCCCCAGCTCGACGGCCGGGTTCTCGACGATCCGGTCTGGCAGGCCGTCGTGCCCGCTTCCGGCACGACGCAGACCCGGCCCTTCGCCGGCGAGCCGGGCACGGAACGGACCGAGGTCCGCTTCGCCTACACCGAGGACACTCTGTTCGTGGCGGTCGTCTGCCACGACCGGGAGCCCGAAGGGATCGTCATCTCGGACAGCCGCCGTGACGCGGCCCTGGACGAGACGGACAGCTTTCAGGTCATCTTCGACACGTTCCGGGACGGTCGCAACGGCTTCGTCTTCGGCACGAATCCCGCCGGCATCGAGTACGACGGGCAGGTCCTCGAGGGCGGCTCGGGCGTGTTCAGCGGCATGGGCGGCGGAGGCCGCTTCCGGGGCGCCCTGTCCACCGGCTTCAACCTGAACTGGGACGGGGCCTGGACCGTCGCCACCGAGGTCGGCGAGTTCGGCTGGAGCGCCGAGTTCGCGATTCCCTTCCGCACCCTCCGCTATCCGCCCGAGGAGGTGCAGACCTGGGGCCTCAACTTCCAGCGCAACATCGCGCGCCACCGGGAAGTCGCGTTCTGGTCCGAACTCGACCGGAACCACGACCTGGACAGACTGACCGACGCCGGTTCGCTCCAGGGCGTCGAGCCGCCGCCGCAACGCAACCTGAAGCTGATCCCCTACGCGATCGGCTCGAACCACGAACACGGCCAGGCCGGCATCGAGAACGAGTCCGACTCCGACCTCGGCGTCGACCTCAAGTACAGCGTGACGCCGAGCCTGACCCTCGACCTGACCTACAACACGGACTTCGCCCAGGTCGAGGTCGACGAGCAGCAGGTGAACCTCGACCGGTTCAACCTGTTCTTCCCCGAGAAGCGGCCCTTCTTCCTGGAGAACGCGGGGCTTTTCACGGTCGGAGCCCGCTCCGGAGGAAGCCGCGCCTCGGCCCGCGTCGACCTCTTCTTCAGCCGCCGCATCGGCATCGGGCCCGGCGGCGAGCTGATCCCGATCGACTACGGCGGCCGGCTCTCCGGCAAGGCGGGCCGCTTCAACGTCGGCCTCCTCCACATGCAGACCGCCACGGTGGGCGGACTCCACGGCAACAACTACGCCGTCGCCCGGGTCAACCGCGAACTCGGCGAGCGCTCCAGCATCGGCGGCATGTTCGTCAGTCGCGAAGGCGTGGGAAGCCTGGCGCCTGAGGACGACACGAACCGCACCTACGCCGTCGACGGCAAGTGGGGCATCGGCGAGCACCACACGATCGAGACCTTCGTCGCCCGGACCGATACCCCCGGCCTCGACGGCGACGACAGTTCGATGCTCGTGAGCTACAACCTCGGCAAACCGGAGTGGCGCGGCAGCGTCAGCGTCGCCGAAGCGCGCGCGAACTTCAATCCCGAAGTCGGCTTCATGTCCCGGCGGGAGTTCCGGAACTTCTCCGCGTTCGGCATGCGGACGATCCGGCCGAAGAACCTCGCCGGACTGCACGAAATCCGACCGCATGCCTCGTACAGCGGCATCTGGGACTTCGACGACTACAAGGAGACCCAGTACATCCACCTCGACACGCACTGGGAATGGCGCAACGGCTTCGAGATCCACACCGGCGTCAACCTCACCGAGGAGGGCGTCAAGGAGACCTTCGAAATCGTCGACGGTTTCCCGGTCCAGGCCGGCAGGTACAGCCACGACGAGCTGCAGACCGTGTTCTCGACGAACCAGGCGAAGCCGGTTTCGGCCTACATCCGCAACATCACGGGCGGCTTCTTCGGCGGCGACCGGAGTTCCACTCAACTCACCCTGCTCGCCCGGCGCGGCGAGCGGCTGACCTCGGAACTCACCTGGGACCACAACGACGTGGACATCGGCTCGGGCAGCTTCCAGGTGAACCTGGGCCGCCTGCGGCTGTCCTACTCGATCACCCCGCGGATTCTCGTCCAGGCGCTCGCGCAGTACAACGACCAGTCCGACAACGTCTCCGCGAACCTCCGCTTCTCCTGGCTGCAGGACGCGAACACGGGGCTGTTCGTGGTCTACAACG
Organism: Thermoanaerobaculia bacterium; assembly: GCA_022823665.1. GTDB lineage: Bacteria > Acidobacteriota > Thermoanaerobaculia > Multivoradales > Multivoraceae > Multivorans. Next base: position 65,209 of record JAJEHN010000001.1, read on the forward strand.
AGATCGACGAACTGGGCGCCCGGATCCTCTACGAGCGCCCGGACCGCACCGTCATCGTCAAGTACAGCCGCCTGATCGACGTCTTCCGTTGACTTCCTCACGGCGGGCGACAGGAGCCCCTCCGACATGAACTCCAGCGACCTCCGCGTCTACTTCTCCTTCCGCTCTCCCTTCTCCTGGTTCGCTTTCCACCGCATCACGACGACAGGCGTGCTCGACTGGAACGCGGTCGACGCGGTGCCGATCTTCCCCTTCGGCAAGGGGGCCACCCTCTCGGCCGGCCGCGCCAAGTCGAGCTACGTCCGCCAGGACGCGGAGCGGATCGCCCAGGCCTACGGGTTACCGATGAACTGGCCGGAAGGCGGTGACGACCCGGACTGGTTCCCGCCGCACCAGATCTACCTCTGGGCCCGGGAGCAGGGCAAGGCGGTCGAGTACGCGCGCGAGGCGTACACGGCCCGGTTCGGGCGCGGCCTTGACCTCGCGATCGACGAGGTGATGCGTGCCGCTGCCGAGGCCGCGGGACTGGACGGCGACGAGGCCATCGCGGTCGCCCACGATCCCAAGTGGAAAGACGCCGTCATGAGCGGCTTCGCCCACACCCGGGAGGACGGCGCCTTCGGCGTCCCGCTCTTCATCTATCGCGGCGAGCGCTTCTGGGGCAACGACCGGCTCGATTGGCTGCTGCGGGAAGTCGCGCGCTCCGAGGGCCGGGAGCCGACGGATCTGGCGGCCGACCCGCTGGCGCCGGTCTACTCGGCGTAGGCGCCGCTCGCAGCCGCGGCTACGTCGCCGACGATGACGACGCAGGGAGGCCTGGTACGGACGTCTCCCGCCGCGAGGTCTTCCAGCGTGCAGGACATCACCTTCTGATCGGCCGTAGTCGCGCGCTCGACGATCGCGACCGGCGTGCCGGGCCTGCGTCCGGCAGCAATGAGGCCGCGGCCGATCCGTTGCAGCCGGCGTGCTGGCATCAGGACGACGACGGTGTCGGCGCCGGCCAGACCCGCCCAGTCCGGCTCGCCGCCTTCGGCGTTTCGCGCCGACACGACGGCGAAGCCCAGGGAAAGGCCGCGGTGCGTGAGCGGGATGCCGGCGACCGCCGGGGCGGCCGTGACGCTGCTCACGCCGGGGACCGCCTCGCACGGCACCCCCGCGGAGGCGCAGGCCTCGAACTCCTCGCCGCCGCGGCCGAAGACCGCCGGATCGCCTCCCTTGAGCCGGACCACGTGAGCGCCGTCCCGGGCGCGCTCGATCATCAGCCTCTCGATCCGCCGCTGCCGGGCCTGGACATCGTCCCCCGGCCTCTTGCCCACGTCGACGATCTCGGCGTCCGGCTTCGCTTCGGCGAGCAGCTCCGGGGCGGCGAGTCGGTCGTGCAGTACGACGTCGGCGGTCCGCAGCCGCTTGAGGCCCAGGACCGTGATGAGTTCGGGGTCGCCGGGCCCGGCGCCGATCAGCGTCACCCGCCCCGAAGCACTCACCGCCCAGGCTCCTCCGCGGCGACGCCCATGATCTGTTCGGCACGCTCCCGGGCCTCCGCGGCCCTGCCCTGCCGAAACAGGGCGAGGACCTCCGAGTCCACCAGTTCGTACCAGCGCCGGCGCCGCTCCCCGAACTCCGGCACCGCTCTCGCCAGCGGCGCCCGGAGCCGGCCGGCGAGTTCGAGCAGCGCCCCGTACTCGGATCCGAGTTCACGCTCGAGGCGCTCGCGCAGGCGCACCGCCATCGCCGGGGCGCGTCCGGAGGTCGAGATGGCGACAACGAGGTCGCCACGGCGAACAACCGCCGGCATGATGAAGCTGCAATGGTCGAGGTCGTCCTCGACGTTGGCGAAGATGCCCCGGCGCTCCGCCTCGGCGAAGAACTCCGCGTCCGCCGCCCGGTCGCCAGGCTCCGCCAGGCCCAGCGCCGCACCTTCGAGATCGCCGGACCGGTAGGGCCGGGCGACGTGCTCGACCTCGCCGTCCTCGACGAGCCGCGCCAGTTCGGGGGTCAACTCGGGAGCGACGATGCGCACCCGCGCTCCGCAGCGCAGCAAGCCGTCAACCCTCCGTTCCGCCACCTGGCCGCCGCCCTTGACGACAACGAGCCGCTCGGCAAGCGAGAGGTAGACCGGGTAGTAGGAGGGCGCCTGAGCCTGACGGCTCAACGCGGCTGGAGGACGTGCAGGCCGCATTCCTTGCCGGTGTGGGATTCCCACCACCAGCGACCGCCGCGGGCGCCTTCACCTGGGCGCGATGGACGGGTGCATGGCGCGCAGCCGATCGTCCGGTAACCCCGGTCGTAGAGCGGGTGGTACGGCACCCCCTCCTCGTGGATGTAGCCCCAGACCTGGTCTTCGGTCCAGTCGAGCAGCGGGCAGACTTTCACCAGACGCCCCTTGGTCCGCGTGACCCGGTCCACCTCCACCTTGTTCAGAACGTCGCGAGTCGGGGTCTGATCGCGGCGCAGTCCGCTCAACCAGGCCGGCGCACGAGCCAGCGCCCGTCGCATCGGCTCCACCTTGCGCACGTTGCAGCAGCGCTGCCGTCCGTCCACCGAGGCGTAGAAGAGATTGGGGCCTTCGCGCTTGACGAGGCGCGCCACATCCGATGCCCGCGGCGCCACGATCTCCACGTCCACGCCATAGTGCAGCCGGACGTGCTCGATGTGCCGGAAGGTCTCCTCCGGCAGCCGACCCGTATCGAGCGTCACGATCCGCACAGGCAGGCCGAGCTGGTGGCACATGTGGAGAAGCACCATGCCTTCCGCCTGGAACGAGGTTGCCAGGGTCAACTCGCTTCCCCACCGGCCGTGAGCCCAGCGCAGGACCTGCTCCGGCGTCGCGAGTTCCAACTCCATCGCCCAGCCAAGGACGCAGAGATCGCCATCGGCGGCCAGCCCCGGAAACTCCAGGACGGTGCCGGCCTGACCACCCCCGATCACCCCGTCCTGGCTCGTCTGCACGCTCATTTGTGACAAATACGATCACAAATGTCTCAGGGTTGCAATGAGACGCGAGGTCAGAGGGACCGCAACGTCGTCGCCAGCGCGTCCAGGTCCGCGCGGTCGTTGTAGACCTGCGGCGCCACGCGGATCGCCTCGCCACGAACGGAGACGAAGATACCGGCACGCCGCAGCGTCGCCGCCGTCTTCTCCGTATCGAGTCCCCGAACGCTGCGGAGTCCGAACAGGTGCGCGCCGCGCCAGGCTCGGTCCTCCAGCTCGAAACCCGCCTCGCGAAAGACATCCTCGTACGGTTCGAGCAGGCTCTCGCAGTACTCCTGAACCCGTTGCGGCCCCCACTCGAGCACCATGTCGAGCGCAGCGTTCAGCATCGGCACCTGAATCTGGTTGCTCCGCTCACCGACGTCGTAGCGCAGGGCGCCCGGCCGGTAGGACTCGACGTACTCGATCCGGCCCGCGACGAAGCGGTCACTGCCTTCGCGCGCCGCCCACGGTTCCTCCAGCGGCACTCCCCCGTCGAAGCGTTCGCCGAACCACGCCAGGCCGCTCTGATACGGGCCGAACAGGGTCTTGTAGGCGGCGACGACCAGCGCGTCGGGCGCCACCTTCTCCACGTCGAACGGCAGCGCTCCGATCGACTGCGTACCGTCGATCACGAAGGCGGCGCCTGTCGCGCGGGCGCGCCGCCCGATCGCCGCGACGTCGAAGCGGGTGCCGTCCGCCCAGTGAACGATGGGTGTCGCCACGACCGCCGTCTTCCGGTCGATCGCCCGGAGCAGTCGGCGGTTCCACGATGCGCCCGGGCTCGGCCTGCCCCTGGCGGATCGTTCGACGACCCGGAGCTCCGCGCCGGTCTCCTTCGCCTTCCGCATCCAGACGTAGACGTTGCTCGGAAACTGGTCGCCCAGGATGACGATGTTCTGGCCACTCTCGACCGGCACGTTGCGGGCTGCCGTAGCGATGCCGTAGGACACCGCCGGGATGATCGCCACCCGCTGCGGATCGGAGCTCCCGATCAACCGTGCGAAGCGCTCCCGCAGTGCATCCGTCTCGACGAAAAAATCCTCCGCCGCGATCTTGGACGGGTCCCGCCGGCGCGTCATTCCCCGCAGGCCCGCCTCCTCGACCTCGCGAGCGAGCGGCGCCATGTAGGCGCAGTTCAGGTAGTGAAGGTGAGGCGGCAACTGGAAGCGGTAGCGCTGGCAGGAGAGCACGGGGAGGCGATCCGGACGGCCTTACGCCGCGGCCAGGGCCTGGTCCAGATCCCGGACGAGGTCGTCCACCGTCTCCAGACCGATCGAGAGACGCACGACCTCCGGACCGGCGCCGGCGGCCGCCCGCTGTTCGTCCGTCAACTGCCGGTGCGTCGTCGACGCAGGATGGATGATCAGCGAGCGGGCATCGCCGATGTTCGCCAGGTGCGAGAACAGCTCGCACTTCTCCACGACCCTGACGCCCGCCTCGTAACCGCCCCGGACGCCGAAGGTGAACACGGCGCCCGCGCCGTTCGGCAGGTACTTCTCCGCCAGTTCGCGGTACGGACTGGTCGGCAGGCCGGCATGGGATACCCACTCGACCTTCGGGTGTCCGGTCAGCCACTCGGCGACCGCCAGGGAGTTCCGGCAGTGGCGTTCCATTCGCAGGGCGAGGGTCTCCGTGCCGAGCAACGTGAGAAAGGCGTTCATCGGCGCCATGGAAGCGCCGAGGTCTCGCAGGCCGACCGCGTGCGAATGAACCGTGAAGGCGAGGTCGCCGAAGGTCTCGCTGAACTTCAGGCCGTGGTAGGCCGGCTCCGGCTCCGAGAGGCCCGGAAAACGCCCGGAAGCCGACCAGTCGAAGCGGCCGCTGTCCACCACGGCGCCTCCGATCACCGTGCCGTTCCCGGAGAGGAACTTCGTCGCCGAATGGACGATCAGGTCGGCGCCCCACTCGAAGGGCCGGCAGAGCCAGGGCGTCGCGAGCGTGTTGTCGACGATCAGCAGAGCGCCCGCGGCTCGCGCCAGGCCGGACAGGGCCTCCAGGTCGGTGACCACGCCGCCCGGGTTCGCCAGGCTCTCCACGAACAGCGCCTTGGCGCCCTGAGCCAGGACGGCCTCGACCGCGGAGAGGTCCTCCGTGTCGACGAAGTCGCAGTGCCAGTCGAACTTCGGGAACGTCCGGCTGAACTGCGTGACCGAACCACCGTAGAGCCGGGTCGATGCCGCGAACCGTTCGCCGGCCTCGATCAGCGGGAAGAAGGCCAGGACCTGCGCGGCGTGTCCCGAGGCGGCGCAGGTCGCGCCGCGGCCGCCCTCCAGGCTGGCGATGCGTTCTTCCAGCGTGGCGACGGTCGGATTGCCGAGACGGGAGTAGATGAAGCCGAAGGTCTGGAGGTTGAACAGCGACGCCGCATGGTCGGCGTCGTGGAACGCGTAGGCCGAGGTCTGGTGAATCGGGGTCTGGCGTGCCCCTGAAGTCGGATCCGGGCCGGCGCCGGCATGGATCATTCGGGTCTCGAATCCCCAGTCGGGACCGGGGCCGCTCGCTGGGGTCTGGGTTTCGTCTTCGCTCATGACGGCGGAGTGTACGCCGGCCCGCGCCCGCTCGTCACCCCGCGCGTCCGTTGCCCTTCGCCGGACGCGGCCAGCGGCTGCTGATCACGCCGCTGTCGAACCCGCCCCAGCCCAATTCACCCCAGAGGCGGCCGTACTCGATCTTCGGGCAGCGGTTCATGATCACGGTGAGTCCGGCGGCTTCGGCCTCGGCGGCCGCCTCGTCGTTGCGCACGCCGAGCTGCATCCAGACCACCTCGAAGCCCTTCTCCGCCCGCAGCCGGATCGCTTCGCGGGTTATCTCGAGCGCGGCCTCTGATGCCCGGAAGACGTCGACCATCTCGACCGGGGCGGGCACGTCCTCCAGGGAGGCGCAGGCCTTCTCGCCCAGGATCAAGGCCCCCGCCGCCGCCGCCCGCGGATTCACCGGGATCACCCGGAAGCCCTTCTCCTGCAGGTACTTCATGGCGAAGTTCGAAGGCCGCTTCCAATTCGGGGATGCGCCGACCATGGCGATCGTCCGCACGCGGCGGAGGATGCCGGTAATCAGGGCGTCGCTGTAGTGGAGGTCGGTGGCCACGGCTCCGATGCTCCCCTATCGCGGCGGGTGGGCCGCGAGGCCGGCCTCGTCCGGTTCGGTGCCCCAGCCCGGCCGGTCGGGCACGATCAGGCTGCCGTCCTCGAACTCGGGCTCGTGAGTGAACACCTCGCCATCCCAGGGCAGCCGGTCGATGTCCGTTTCCATGATCCGGAGGTTCGGCACCGCCGCGCTCATGTGGGCGTTCATCATCGTCGCGAGGTGGCCGTAGTAGTTGTGCGGCGCCACGTTGACCTCGTGGGCCCCTGCCAGGGCGGCGATCTTCATCGACTGCCAGACGCCGTTCCAGACCGCGTCGATGATCGCGACGTCGACCGCCTCGGCCCGCAGGAACGGCAGGAAGGCCGCGGGCGTGATCAGCGTCTCGCAGGAGCTGATCGGATGCACGCTCTCCTGACGGACGGTCGCCAGCCCCTCCGCCGACGGCGTGTCGATCTCGATCCAGTAGAGGTCCAGATCGGCGAGCGCCCGCACGATCTGCCGGTAACCCGAGATCTTCGCGTTGAAGTTCAGGTCGAGCAGGATGCCCATGTCGGGACCGGCTCCTTCGCGCAACGCCCCCAGATGCCGCCTGAGATTCGAGATGATCTTGCGGTCGACGTTCTGGCCCGGTTCGAAGGGTCGGCCGAAGCCCGGCGCCCAGCCGCGCGGCGGGCCGCTCGAGTAGTCGAAGATGTTCGTCTTCAGCGCCGTGAAGCCGCTTTCACGGACCTCCGCTCCGAGGGCCGCGACCCCCTCGATGTCGGTGATCGCGTTCCCGTAGAACTGGGGCAACCCGATCCGCCAGGTCCCGCAGTGCGACCAGTAGACCCGCACCCGGTCCCGCACCCGGCCGCCCAGCAGGTCGCAGCAGGGGACGCCGAGGGACTTGGCCCAGGCGTCGAGCACCGCGTTCTCGATCGCTCCGATGCCCATCGCCATGACCCCGGACATCGACTGCCGGGCGCGGACCAGGAGCCGCTGGTAGATCCGCTCGACATCCCGGACCCGGGAGCCGACGACGCGCTCCGCGAGCTGCTCGATGACCGTGGTGACGCCGACCGCGCCCTGGTGCTCGTCGTACTCGCTCCAGCCGACGACGCCGTCGTCGGTGGTCAGCCTGACGAAGTGGTAGTTCCGCCAACCGGCGTCGCAGTGCCGGGTTTCGATGCTCCTGACCTTCATCCGTCGCTCCCCTTCCCGGCCGGAACGCTGCCCAGCCACTCGCCGATTACTTCGTCCGTGTTCTCACCCAGGGCAGGAATCGGCTCGAGCGGACCGGACGGTCGCGCGTCGAAACGGATGGCGCTTGTCGGCAGATCAACCTCACCGAGGGTCGGGTGATCGACGGTCTCGAAGTAGCCGCGTTCCCGGAGGTGCGGATCCGCGTTGACCTCGGCCAGGTCGCGGACGGGCGCGCACGGCACCCGGCGGGATCGCACCGCCTCGTTGATCTCCACACGCGAAAGGCCGGCGGTCCACTCCTCGACCAGGGCTTCCGTTTCGTCCCGGCGAGAGACACGAGCCTCGTTGTTCCGGAACCGGGAATCGCCGACCAGGTCCTCCCGTCCCATCGCCCGCAGCAGGTTCCGCCAGTGCCGCTCGGTGATGCAGATGATCGCGACATGGCCGTCACGGCAGGGATACACGCCGCAGGGCGACACGCGGCCGTGCCGGTTGCCGGTTCGTCCGGGCAGCTTCCCCTCGTGGTGCATCAGCGCGAGCTGGGTGAGCAGCGTCGGATACGCCGCCTCCTGCATCGCCACCTCGACCAGGCGCCCGGTCCCTGTGCGTTCCCGTTCGTAGAGCGCGCTGACGATCCCCCCGTACAGGTGCGTCCCGCCCAGGAAGTCGATGAGGGCCGGGCCGGCCTTGAGCGGTCCGCCGCCCGCCTCGCCGGTAATGCTCATCACCCCGGACCAGGCCTGGACCGTGAGGTCCATCCCGAGCCGCTCGGAATCCGGGCCGCTCAGGCCGTAGGCGGTGCCCGAACCGTAGATCAGCCGCGGGTTCAGCTCCCGCAGCACCTTCCAGCCGACGCCCAGGCGATCCATCACCCCCGGCGCGAAGTTCTCGATCAGCACGTCCGCGACCCCGGCCAGCCGGAGCAGCAGTTGCCTCCCCTCCCCGTCCTTCAGATCGCAGGCCAGGGAACGCTTGTTCGTGTTCAGGAAGGCGAGCGGAAAGGACGGCGGCCCGCCATCAGCCTCACGGCGCCGCAGCGGCTCCCCGCCCGGCGGCTCGACCTTGACCACGTCCGCCCCCGCCTGGGCCAGCAGGTAGCCGGCGTAAGGACCCTGGTAGACCTGCCCGAGGTCGAGCACGCGGACGCCTGCCAGAGGCGTGGTCCGAGGAAGCTCGCCTTCGGTCACGCCGGCCTCAGTGGAACGACCCGCCGATCACGTCCCGGGCGACGATCAGGCGCTGGATCTCGTTCGGGCCTTCACCCACGCGGCGGATCCGGAGTTCCCGGTACCAGCGCTCGAGAGGCAGGTCCTTCGTCATCCCGTAGCCGCCGTGGATCTGCATCGCCCGGTCGACGACGCGGCTGGCGCCCTCGCTCGCCACCAGCTTGCAGATCGCCGCCTCGGTCCGGAACGGTTTACCGGCATCGGCGCGGGCCGCGGCCTCCAGGGTCAGCGCCCGGGCCGTCCGCAGGTCGATCTCGTTGTCGACGATCATCCACTGCACCGCCTGGCGCGTGGACAGGTAGTCGCCGAACGTCTTGCGCGTCTTGGCGTAGGCGATCGCCATCTCCTGGGCCTTGAGGGCGACGCCGACGCAGCCTGCCGCGTAGGGGATCCGGTTGCGGCTCAGGCGGTCGTTGGCGATCGCGAAGCCCTGGTTCACCTCGCCCAGCACGTTGCGGCCGGGGACCCGCACCCGGTTGAACTCGAGCTCGGCCGCGTAGTGGGTGGAGCGCAGGGTGTGGACGATCCGCCGCACCCGAAAGCCCGGCATGTCCGTGTCGACGAGGAAGCAGGTGATGCCCTTGCGGCCGAGCTCCGGGTCGGTGCGGGCGAAGACGATGCCGAAGTCCGCCTTGTCGGCGCCGCTGATGAACGTCTTCTCGCCGTCGAGGATCCAGTCGTCGCCGTCGCGGACCGCGGTCGTGCGGATGGCGCGGGCCGGATCGCTGCCGCCCGAGGGCTCGGTCAGGGCGAAGAAGCCGCGCTTCTCGCCCCGCAGCACCGGGTAGAGGTAGCGCTCCTTCTGGCCGTCGTCCGCCTCGTACAACTGGGCCAGGCCGGCGCCGCCGAACACGCCGTAGCAGGGCGCGTAGAGACCGGCCCGGTGCTGGGCCATCTCGAACGCCATCAGGGTCCTCGTCGTGAGATCGATACCGGGTCCGCCGTACTCCTCCGGGATGTCGAGACCGTAGAAGCCGAGTTCCTTCGTCATCGCCACCAGCCGCTCACGGTGATGCGGCGGCAGCTCGCTCGCGTCGGGGTCGAGGTCCGCTTCGAGCGGCAGGATCTCCTCCCGCACGAAGCGGCGCACCGTCTCCAGGATCAGCTTCTGCTCGGGACTGAGTTCGAAATCCATGGATTCATCCCCCAGCGGCGGCGATGCGGCCCACTCGCCGATCACCTCGGTCCGCGTTCCCGGGCGGCAACTCACCGTGATCGGCGAGGTACGCCGCGAGCAGCTCCTCGAAGCGGCTCCAGTACTGCATCGTCACCTCGTAGCGGAACCGGGCCGCCGTCTCGTGCTTTGCCGCCGCCTCGGCAATGGCGCTGCGCAGGCCGAAACGGGAGCGGCCTCCGGCAAACCCCAACTCCAGAGTGCCCCCCTTCGCGTCCCCGATTTCGTAGACGCCCAGTTGGCCGGGCAGAGCGGCGATCGCGGCCTCGTCCAGGTCCAGCCAGGGCCTGGCCAGCCGGACACCGATCATGCTGGCTCCGACGCGAACATCCGCGGGATCGTATCCCGCGCTTCAGGGCTCCAGGCGCTATGTCACAATCGCCGCCGCTCTGTCTGACCAGCTTCTTCCTCCCGACATCGGCGCTGCCGACACCGCGCCCTCCGGCTCCGAGACCGGTGCAGCGTTACTGGACGGGATCCGCGTGGTCGAGCTCGCAACCATCGTCATGGCGCCCTCGGCCTGCGCCATGCTCTCCGACTTCGGGGCCGAAGTGATCAAGATCGAGGCGCCGGGCCGGGGCGATCTCTACCGCTACTTCCAGGATCTGCCCGGCATGCCGGACTCGGAGATCCCGTACTGCTTTCTCCTGGACGGCCGAAACAAGAAGAGCGTCGTCATCGACCTCAAGCAGAAGAGCGGCCAGGCGATCGCCCACCGGCTCATCGAGACGGCGGACGTGTTCCTGACCAACTGCCACAACTCCGTGCTCGAGGACCTGGAGATGACCTGGGAGCGGCTACGCGAGGTCAACCCGCGGCTCATCTTCGCCCACGGCACCGGCTACGGGCACACCGGACCCGAGGCCGAGAAGCCCGGCTACGACCAGGTCTGCTACTGGACCCGCTCCGGACTCGTCGCGACGTTCACGCCGGTCGGCGGCCATCTCGGGCCGCTCGGCTGCGGCACCGGCGACCATCCCACCGGCGTCACGCTCTTCTCGGCGGTGCTCGCCGGCCTGCTCAAGCGGGAACGCACCGGTATCGGTTCCTACGTCACCACCTCGCTGCTCGCGGCCGGCGCCTGGGCGAATGCCTGCGCCATCCAGGCCAAGCTGGTCGGAGCGGAGTTCCACGAGAAGCGTCCGCGTGAACGGACCCTGAACTTCGGCCAGCTCTACTACCGCACCCGGGACGACCGCCTGATCAAGCTGAGCATCATCGAGCAGGACCGGGAATGGGAGCGCTTCTGCCTCGCCCTGGACCGCAGCGACCTCATCTCGGACGAACGCTTCTGCACCACCCCGGAGCGGATCGAGAACATGCCCGAGTTCGTCGCCCTGCTCGATGCGGACTTTGCCCAGCGGGACTTCGCGGAGTGGAGCGAACGCTTCACCCGCTACGAGATCGCCTACAGCCTCGTCTCGAACCTGGACGACATCGTCGCCGACGAGCAACTGGAGGCGATCGGCATGTTCCGCGACCTCGACCATCCCGAGTACGGACGTCTGCGCACGGTCGACAGCCCGGTCCTCATCGAGGGAGAGGACAAGGTAAAGCCCCAACCGGCGCCGGAACTCGGCGAGCACACCGGCGACCTCCTGCGAGAGCTCGGACTCGAAGCCTCGGAGATCGAGAACCTGGCCGAGGACGGCGTCATCTCGGGCCGGCTCTGAACGATTCGCCGCCCGCCGCAAACGCGACTACAATCTCCCTTCCCGAACCGAACGGCCCTCAGCCCAGGAGACGCTCCATGGACTTTCAGGACTCACCGCAGGAAGCCGCCTTTCGCGCCGAGGCGCGCGCCTGGCTCGAAGCGAACGCGATACCACTTCCCCCGGGTGGCACGTCGCGCTACGACGGCCTGGCCGAGCAGGAAGGCCTGGCCGCGATGAAGGAGTGGCAGCAGAAGAAGTACGACGACGGCTGGGCCTGCATCACATGGCCGAAGGAACACGGAGGCCGCGGCGCCACCTTCATGGAGGGCGTGATCTGGGACCAGGAAGAGGCGAGGTTCGACGTGCCGGCCGGTTATCTCGGCATCGGCCACGGCACCTGCGCGCCGGCGATCATGGCGCACGGCACGGAGGAACAGAAGCGGCGCTACCTGCCGAAGCTGGCCAGCGGCGAGGAGGTCTGGTGCCAGCTCTTCTCCGAACCGGGAGCCGGTTCCGACCTGGCCGGCCTGCGCACCCGGGCCGAGCGCGACGGCGACGAGTGGGTGGTCAACGGCCAGAAGGTCTGGAACTCGGGCGCCCACTACGCCGACTGGGGCATCCTGGTTACCCGCCACGACCCGACCGTGCCCAAGCACAAGGGACTGACCTTCTTCGTCGTCGACATGAAGTCACCGGGCATCGACCCACGGCCGATCCGGCAGATTCCGGGCACCTCGGAGTTCAACGAGGTCTTCCTGCAGAACGTCCGCGTCCCCGATCACAACCGGCTCGGCGAAGTCGGCGCCGGCTGGCAGGTAGCGATCACGACGCTCATGAACGAGCGCCACGGCCGCTACCAGATGACGCCCGACTGGAGCGACGCCCTCCGCCTCGCCTCGGAACTCGAGATCGACGGGGAGGCGGCGGCGAACCAGAGTTCGGTGCGCGAACGGATCGCCGACTGGTACGTCCAGTGCCGCGGCGTCGAACTGACCTTCATGCGCACCCTGACCGCCATCTCGCAGGGCAAGCAGCCCGGGCCCGAGAACTCGATCTGCAAGGTGATCACCGCCAGCGCCCGCCAGGACATCGCCTCCTTCGCCGCTGACCTGCTCGATTCCGCCGGCGCCGTCAGCGGACGCGAAGACGCCCCCTCGGCCGGCATGTTCCACTACGCCTACCTGGCCGCTCCCGGCATGCGGATCGCCGCCGGCACGGACGAGATCCTCCGCAACATCATCGCCGAGCGCGTCCTTACGCTGCCCGGCGAGATCCGCGTCGACCGCGACCGGGCGTTCAGCGACATCCCGACAGGCTCCAACTGACGCCGCTCAGGGACGGTCGCGGCTCTACTCCTGGCCGCTCTCCTTGCGGTCGTAGAACCGCTTGTAGGAGGCGGTCCCCGCATCGCCGCCGAACTGGATCTGGTTCAGGACGACCAACTGGCCCTTCCTGTTGATGCTGTACTCCTGGATGAAGAGCGCCTCGCCGCGTCCCCGGTTCCGGGTCACCAGCTTCGCCTTCTTCCAGAAGGCCTGGATCTCCCGCCGCTCGCCCACCTCGTACCACTCGCGATCCGTCTTCAGAACGAGGGCCACTCCCCGGGAGTCCGCGATCTGAACGCCGCCATCCAGCATCCGGATGCTGAGCGCGTCCGCACCGACGCTGGCGCCACGACCGATCCCGGGCGGACCTCCCGGACCGCCACCGGGCCCGCCGGGACCGAGGCCACCCTGGCCGCCGGCCCCTCCAGCCCCTCCGGCTCCGGCTCCGGCTCCGGCGCCGCCTGCGCCGCCACGACCGGCACCGCCTCCAGCAGCGCCACCGCCGCCGCCACGGCCGCCACCGCCACGGCCGACGTTGCCGCCACGACCGCTGAAGCCGCCGTCACCGGCGCCTCCGCGCGCGATCCTCATCCGCCGCATAGCCTGCCGCGGGTCGTCGCTCAGCTCCTCGTTGAGAATCCACTCACCGCCGAGATCCACCGACGGTGCGCCGCCCCGCTGAGCCTCCGCGGGCTCCCCAGTCGCCAGAGACAGCAGGGCAGCCACCAACGCGGCGGCCCCCACCTGCGCCGTAGCCATCAACATTGAACGAACCGATCGCACGTCTGTCATGGCGATGTCTCCCTTTGTCGTTCTTTCCCCTAGCTTAGCGCTCGGGAACTAGCTCGCGACCTCGCTCTCGCTGCCCGGAAACAGCAGCCGGGCCATCCGGGTCTGGGAGCGGTGGACGAAGAGGATGACCTGGTCGTCCGGCCGGAGCATGTTGCTGCGCTCGGGCATGAACACGCGGTCGCCGCGCACGACAGCGCCCACGATCAGACCGCGCGGGGCCTGCAGATCGGCCAGCGTGGCGCCGGCCGCCGGACTCGCTTCGTGGATCACCCGCTGGACGACCTGCACGGCGCCGTCCGCGAGGGTGACGAGATTCGCCTTGTAGCCATTGGCGACGAAGTTGCGAACGTGGTCGATCGCCAGCGAGTGGGGCGAAACGAGCTCCACCTCGCCGACCCGCTTCCAGAGCCGGCTCGTCGTGTGGTGAATCAGCGCCACCACCCGGCGCACTCCCAGCTCCTGCGCGATAAGACCGGCGACGACGTTGCTGTCGTCGTGGCTGGTGGCGGCGATCAGCACCTCGGCCCGACCGAGGCCCTCGCTCTCCATCGTCGCGGCATCGATCGGATCGCCGTGCAGCACCTCGACATCGGGGAAGGACTGCGCGAAGAACTCGGCCCGGCGCCGGTCGCGCTCGATCCAGCGAAGACGCTTCACCTCGTTCCGCAGCGCCTTGACCACGGCAACGGCGGCCGGGCTGCCGCCCGCGATCGCCACGGTGTGAGGATGCTCGATCCGCGAGGCGAAGAGTTCTTCGACTTCGTGGGTCGACTGGGTGCGGCACAGGACCATGGCCAGATCGCCCGGCGACGCCCGCAGGTCCGGCCCCGGGATCGACAGCTCGTGCTCTCCGTCGAAGTAGCCGACGATACGCGCGTCCTCGGGCAGCGGCAGTTCGCTGAGCGGGAGACGGGCAACCGTGCTGCCGATCTGGACCTGGATCGTGCGGAGTTCGAACCGGCCCCGGGCCAGGTAGTCGACCTCGTGCGTGTGGTGGCCGAGCACGATGTTGAGGATCGCGTTCGTCGCCAGGCTCTGCGGCGAGAGGAGGAGGTCGGCCCCGAACAACCTCTCGTAGGAGCGGCGATAGACGGTCAGGTCCTCGGACGTGTCGATCCGCACGACGCAGCGCTTGGCGCCGAGGTTGCGGGCGATGACTGACGCCACCAGGTTCGCCTCCTCCGAGGAGGACGCGGCGATGAAGAGCTCCGCCTGAGCGACGTTCGCCCGCTCCAGCACGGCCTGGTGGGCACCGTTTCCGACCACGAACGCCGCGTCGAGCTCCTCCTCGATCCGCTCGCTCATTGCCGGATCGACGTCGATCAGCGTGAGGCTCCGCCCTTCGCGACCGAAGGCCTCGGCGATGTGGAAACCCATGTCGCCGATTCCCATCACGCAGAAGTGGCCGTTCGCACTCACCGCCCGTGGAGCATAAGCCAAGAGAAGCCCCCGCAACCCGTCCAACCGTCTGCTACGGTAGCCGCTTCCGTCCGCGCCGGCGGGCCGAACGAGATGGCCGAACTGAAGACGAAGAAGAACGACGCCAGCGTCGAGGGATTCCTGACCGGCGTCGAGAACGAGCGGCGCCGCGAGGACAGCTTCGTCGTCCTCGAGATGATGAAGCGAATCACCGGCGAAGAACCGACGATGTGGGGTTCCTCCATCGTCGGCTTCGGCAGCTACCACTACCGGTACGCGAGCGGTCGCGAGGGCGACTGGCCGCGCATTGGCTTCTCGCCGCGTAAACAGAGCCTGACGCTCTACGTGATGCCCGGGTTCTCGAACTACGACGACCTGCTGTCACGGCTCGGCAAGCACCGGACGGGCAAGTCCTGCCTCTACGTCAACAAGCTCGCCGATGTCGACATGGACGTACTGGAGCAGCTCATCCGCAGTTCTCTCGACGCGATGCGCGAGATGTACCCCGAGTAGCGAGAAAGCGAATGGACTACGAACGGATCCTGCTCGAACGGGACGGCAACCTCGCCACGATCACCCTGAACCACCCGGAAGTGCTGAACGCCACGGACGCCCGGATGGTCGGGGAACTGACCGACGCCGTACTCCAGATTCGCGACCCCGCGAGCGGTGTCCGGGCTCTCCTGCTCACCGGAGCCGGTCGCGCCTTCTGTTCCGGGGCCAACCTCTCGGGACGGGGCGACCAACCAGAGGACGGTCCCCAACCCACCGCTCGCGAGGGTCTGCGCAACAGCTACCACCCCCTGCTGCTCTCCCTGCGCGACCTGGACATGCCCATCGTCACCGCGGTCCATGGCGCGGCGGCCGGCGTCGGCATGAGTTTCGCTCTGATCGGCGACATGGTCTGCGCCTCGAAGCAGGCCTTCTTCCTCCAGGCCTTCGCGCGCATCGGCCTGGTCCCCGACGGCGGCGCCACGTTCATGCTGCCCCGCCTGATCGGCTGGGGCCGCGCGGTCGAACTCTCGATGCTCGCCGAACGTCTGCCGGCCGACAAGGCGTTCCAGTGGGGCCTGGTCAACCGGCTCTACGACGACCGGGACTCCCTGATGGAGGGCGCCACGGAACTCGCCCACCGCCTGGCCAACGGGCCGCGCTCGCTGGCCCTGATTCGCAAGGCCTACTGGGCGACCTGGCAGAACGTCTACGAGCAACAGCTCGACCTGGAAGCCAGGCTGCAGGCGGAGGCCGGCGCCACCGAGGACTCCCGCGAAGGCGTGATGGCCTTCCTCGAGAAGCGGCCCGCCGAGTTCAAGGGACGCTGATCCCGGTGCTCGCCCGTTCGCTTCTCGCTGCCTCGCTCACCTTCTCCACCGCGGCGCTGGCGGCGCAGGAGACGATCGAGTGGCGCCACTACGCCGCCGACCGCGCCAGCACGAAGTACTCGCCGGCGGCCCAGGTCGACGCCTCGAACGTGGCGGCACTCGAAGTCGCCTGGCGCTGGGTCACACCCGACAGCCGGGTCGAGGCGCAGACCCTGGCCGGCGACCTCAAGGGCACGCCGCTGATGGTGAACGACACGCTGTACGCCGTGTCGGCCATGAACCTGGTGAGCGCCGTCGATCCCGCGACCGGCGAAGAGCTCTGGACCTACGATCCGAAGGCCTACGAGCGCGGCATCCCGACCCACGGCGGCTTCACCCAGCGCGGCATCGAGTACTGGGAACACCGCGGCATGGAGCGGATCGTCCTGGTCACCGGCACCCACCAGCTCGTGTCCCTCGACGCGAAGACGGGCAAGCCGGACCTCGAGTTCGGCGAAGCCGGGATGGTCGACATGCGCGGCGACATCGGCCGGCCGGACCAGATGCGCGAGACCGGCGCCAACTCGCCCGGCATCGTCTGCGGCGACACCGTGCTGATGGGCATGACGATCATGGACTTCTCCCTCACCCAGGAGATGCCGGCCGGGCACATCCGCGGCTACGACATCCGCACCGGCCGGAAGAAGTGGACCTTCCACACCGTGCCCCAGGGCGGCGAGCCCGGCGCCGAGACCTGGCACGACGAGTCCTGGCGCTACTCGGGCAACACGAACGTGTGGTCGTGGATGAGCTGCGACGACGAGACCGGCTGGGTCTACTTCGGCACCGGCACGCCGACCAGCGACTACTACGGCGGTCACCGCCACGGCGACAACCTCTACGCCGAGAGCCTGGTCACCATCGACACGGCGACCGGCGAAAAGAAGTGGCACTTCCAGGCGGTGCGGCACGGCCTGTGGGACTACGACTTTCCGTGCGCGCCGATCCTGCTCGACATCGAGGTCGACGGAGAGTTGATCGAGGCGGTGGCCCAGGTCAGCAAGCAGGCCTTCACCTACGTCTTCGACCGGAAGACCGGCGAGCCGGTGTGGCCGATCGAGGAACGCAAGGTCCCCGAGAGCCTGGTCCCCGGCGAATGGACCGCGAGCATGCAGCCCTTCCCCACGAAGCCGCCGCCCTTCGACCGCCAGGGCGTCCGCGAGAGCGACCTGATCGACTTCACGCCGGAGCTCAACGCGAAGGCGCTGGAGATCTACCGGAAGACGCTCCTCGGAGGTCCGATGTTCACGCCGCCCACCCTGGCCGGCGAGGGCCGGAGGGTGATGGCCCAGTTGCCCGGGCAGGCGGGCGGTGCGAACTGGGGCGGCGCCGCCGTCGACCCGAACAGCGGCGTCCTGTTCGTCCCGTCGCAGACGCGCCTGGGCACGATGGCGCTCATCCCGCCGACAGCGCGCCAGCCCTCGGACCGCGACTACCTGCCGGCGTTCACTTTTCCCGCGGGCCCCGATGGTCTGCCGCTGGTCAAGCCTCCCTGGAGCCGGCTCACCGCAATCGACCTGAACCGGGGCGAGATCGTCTGGCAGACGCCGGTCGGCGACGGTCCACGCGATCATCCGGCGATCGCGGATCTCGATCTGGGACCGCTCGGCGCCTGGCCGCTCGCCGGCCTGACGCCGGGCTGGCCGATGGCGACCGCCACGCTCGTGTTCGTCGTCACCAGCGAGCGGGTGCGCGGCACGTACCAGGAGGAGGACGCCGGCCTGGGGCGCCGTGGGCCGTCGACCGGTTTCCTCTATGCCTTCGACAAGGCGACCGGCGAGCAGGTCTGGCGCACCGAGCTGCCCGACACCCCGGGCGGCGGTCCGATGACCTACGTCGTCGGGGATCGCCAGTTCATCGTCGTGCCCGTCGGAGACCGTGGCCAGGAACACTCCCTGGTCGCCTACGCGCTGCCGGCCGGCTAGGAGTCAACGACGCTTCGACAGACGGGCGCCGGGTGGATCGCTGATCCACTCCGCCCCCTGCTCCCAGCCGTCGTCGAACACCGTGTCGCGGATCGGCCGGCGCCGGAGTGGACCGTGGCGTCCCAACGGCTTGCCGATCGTGATCGTGAGCGACAGTTCGACGTTGTCCGGGATCTCCAGGATCTCCCGCAGTTCGCCGGCCACCGCGTTGTGCCAGCCGCTGTAGCAGGCGCCGTAACCCAGCGCCCTCGCCATGAGGAACAGGTTCTGGCACGCCGGGAAGACGGAAGCGCCCTCCGAGTGAGTCAGCGCCCGGTAGCGGACGTAACAGGCGATGACGACAGCCGGGATCCGCTCGAAGTGATCGACGTAGTGCTGGATCGCCCGGTTGACCCTCGACTTCGGCGAGTTTGGATCGGCGGCCGAGCCCCGGTTCCAGCCCTCCTCCTCCATCTTGCGGCCCCAGCCGCGGCGGAAGGACTCACCCAGCAGCCGGCGGGCGCGCCGCGCCCGGGGACCGTCCCGCAGGACGACGAACCGGAAGGGCTGGCGGTTCGTACCGGACGGCGCCCGGCTCGCCGCGTAGAGGATCTTCGCCAGGTCCGCGTCCGGGATCGGCTCGGGGCTGTAGCGCCGCACGGAACGCGCGGTGGAGAGCAGTTCGAAGAAGTCGTCGGTGTCCATGGAGCGTACGATCCCCCACGCGCGAAGCCCTCGTCAAGCGATAGGATCAGCCGGTTCTTCCGCTTACTTCCCACTGTGACGCGCCCACGCACGCGTGCGGCGCCGACCCAGAGGAATCCCACGATGCAGAAACTCAGCCGTACTGTTCTTCCCCTGGCCATGCTCCTGGTCGCCTCCGCGGCGTCGGCCCAACGCAGCCAACTGGACCTGCAGGTGCACGACATGAACGGCGCGGAAATCGGACCGGTCAACGTCACCGTGTTCTCGCCCCAGGGCGAGATCGTCGTGCAGGACGCCACGCGCAAGAACGGCCGTCTGCGGCTTCGCCTGACGGTGCTGGAGGAACCCTACAGGCTGCTGCTGCAGATGGACGGGCACCCGGAGCGCGAGCTCGAAGTACAACTCGCCGAGGGCCGGGACAGGACGCTGACGGTTCAGCTCTGGGACGAGGAAACGGCCCGCAAGCAGCAGGCGATCGACGCCTTCAACGAAGGCATCGGCAAGATCCAGGCGGGCGACGCCGCCGGGGCCCTGCCCCTGTTCGAGCAGGCGGTCGAGATCGACCCGACGATCGCCGCGGCGCATCGGACGATCGCGGCCATCCTGCACAACCTGGGGAGACTCGACGACGCGCTCGAACCCGCGAGCAGGTATGTCGAGATGGAGCCGATCCCGCCCGACTTCGCCACCATGTTCTTCGACATCTTCGCGGCCGGCGGCGATCCCCGCGCCGAGGAGGCGAAGCAACTCGCGATCGAGGCCGGCATGGGCGCAGACCTCGCCCCCGGCATCTTCTCGCAGGGCGTTCAGGCGGTCCGCGCCGGCGACGACGAAGGCGCCGTCGAGCTCTTCCGCGAGGCGGCATCGCTCAATCCGGGGCTCCACCAGGCCTACCGGAACATCGGCACGATCTACTTCAACGACGGGAAGTACGACGAAGCCCTCGTGGAGCTCGACCGCACCCTGGAAATGGACCCGCGCAACCAGGAAGCGCTGCGCATGAAGTACTTCTCCTTCGCCTCGCTCGGCCGACTCGACGACTCGATCGAGGCGGGCAAGGCGTGGCTCGAGGTCAACCCCACCGCCGGCAGACAGGTGCAGTTCCAGGCCCAGCAGCTCTTCGACCAGGAGGCCTTCGGCAACGCGAAGCTCTACGACCAGTCGCTCATCGCCTGGGACGACAGCCACCCGCGCGCCCACTTCCGGCTCGGCGTGATCTACCGCCGCAGCGCCGATTCAGGCCCGGCCAGGGAACACCTGACGAAGTACCTGGAATCAGCGCCGGACGACGAGGACGCGGAAGACCTGGCGAGGGCCCACTACGAACTCGGGATCCTCGCGGTGAACGCGAGCGACACGGACGCCGCCCGCGAGCACCTGAGCAAGTCGCTGGAGCTGGATCCGGAGGGCGAGTTCGCCGACGTGGCGCGCGCGGCCCTCGAAGGCTTGTAGGCCGCGCGGCCGGGCGGCTACGCCCGCGAACCGCCCGAGAACACGCGGAAGAGTCTCTTCAGCGGGTCGTAGAACTCCGACACGACCCGCTCCTTGAGCGGGATGATCGCGTTGTCGGTGATCGTGATGTGCTCGGGGCAGACCTTCGTGCAGCACTTCGTGATGTTGCAGTAGCCGATCCCCTCGTCCTGCTTGAGCGACGCGAGGCGGTCCCTCGTGTCGAGGGGATGCATCTCGAGCGCCGCGTTGTAGACGAAGAAGCGCGGGCCGACGAACTCGTCGTGCAGATGGTGGTCCCGCAGCACGTGGCAGACGTCCTGGCACAGGAAGCACTCGATGCACTTGCGGAACTCCTGGACCCGTTCCACGTCCTCCTGGGCGATCCGCCAGGTGCCGTCCTCGGCGTCCGGCGGCCTTGGCTCGAAGGGCTCGATCTTCTTCTTCACCTCGTAGTTCCAGGACACGTCGCAGACGAGGTCGCGGATCACCGGGAACGCCCGCATCGGTTCAACGGTCACCGGGCGGTCCGCCGGCAGGTCGCTCATCCGCGTCATGCACATGAGGCGCGGATTGCCGTTCACCTCCGCGGAGCACGACCCGCACTTGCCGGCCTTGCAGTTCCAGCGGACGGCGAGGTCGTTCGCCGACTCGGCCTGGATCTGGTGCACCGCGTCGAGGACGACCATGCCCTCCGTGACGTCCGTCGTGTAGTCCCGGTAGCCGCCCTCGCCTTCGGCGCCGTCCTGGCGCCAGATCCTGAACTCTGTCGCGGCCATCTCAGCCCATCTCCTCGACCAGCCTGGTCAGTTCGTCGCTCATCGGCTCCACCGGCATCTCCTCGACCACCATCTCGCCGTCAGCACCCTTCGCGGCCCGGATGATCACCTTGCCGAAACGCTCGTCCTTCTGCGGGTAGTCGTCGCGGAACTGGGCGCCGCGGCTCTCGCGGCGCAGCAGGCCGGCACGGGCGACCGCCTCGGACACGACGAGCAGCGGGTGCAGGTCGAGCGCGGTGTGCCAGCCCGGGTTGTACTCCCGGTTGCCGGGCGCCGACACGGCCTTCGCCCGGTCGCTCAGCCGGCCGATCTCCTCGATCGCCTCCTCCAGCTCCGACTCGATGCGGACGATGCCGACCTTCTCCTGCATCAGATCCTGGAGTTCGTGCTGGATCTGGTACGGCCCTTCGCCGCCTTCCCGTTCGAGCGGCTCGAGAGCTTCCTTCATCCCTGCTTCGACCGCGGCCTGGTCGAGCCGGATGTCGCCTTGCTCGCGGGCGAAGGCGGCCGCGTACTCGCCGGCCCGCTTGCCGAACACGAGCAGGTCGGACAGCGAGTTGCCGCCCAGCCGGTTCGCGCCGTGCAGTCCCGCCGCGCACTCGCCGGCGGCGTACAGTCCCGGCACGGACGACATCTGGCTCTCGGCGTCGACCCGCACGCCGCCCATCACGTAGTGGGTCGTCGGCCCGACCTCCATCCTCTCCTTCGTGATGTCGAGGCCGGCCAGCTCCTTGAACTGGTGGTACATCGACGGGAGCTTCTTCCTGATGTGGTCCTCGGAGTTGCTGATCTTCTCCTTGATCCAGGCGATGTCGAGATACACGCCGCCGTGGGGCGAGCCCTTGCCCGCCTTGATCTGGTCCACGATGCAGCGGGCGACATGGTCCCGGGTCAGGAGCTCAGGCGGACGCCGCGCGTCGCGGTCGCCGACGACGTAGCGCCAGCCCTCCTCGGCACTGTCGGCCGTCTGATCCTTGTACAGGGGAGGAATGTCGTCGAACATGAAGCGCTCGCCGTCCGAGTTCAGCAGGACCCCGCCCTCGCCGCGCACGCCTTCCGTGACGAGAATGCCGCGGACGCTGGGCGGCCAGACCATCCCGGTCGGGTGGAACTGGACGAACTCCATGTCGATCAGGTCGGCGCCGGCGTCGTAGGCCAGGGTGTGGCCGTCGCCGGTGTACTCCCAACTGTTGCTGGTGATCTTGAAGGCCCGGCCGATGCCGCCCGTGGCGAGCACGACAGCCTTGGCCCGGTAGACGCGGAACCGGCCGCGCTCCCGGTCGTAGGCCAAAGCGCCGGCGACGCGGCCGTCGTCCAGCAGCAGCCGGAACACCGTGTACTCCATGTGGAAGTCGATGCCCCGGTGGATGCCGTGATCCTGCAGGGTCCGGATCATCTCGAGCCCCGTGCGGTCGCCGACGTGGGCGAGGCGCGGGTAGCGGTGGCCCCCGAAGTTCCGCTGCAGGATGCGGCCGTCCTTCGTGCGGTCGAACAGGGCCCCCCAGGCCTCGAGCTCCAGCGCCCGTTCCGGCGCCTCCTTCGCGTGGATCTCGGCCATCTTCGGGTTGCTCAGGTACTGACCGCCGCGCAGCGTGTCCGTGACGTGGACCTTCCAGTCGTCGCGCTCGTCCACGTTGCCGATCGCGGCCGCCATTCCGCCCTCGGCCATCACCGTGTGCGCCTTGCCGAGCAGGGACTTGCAGATCACGCCGCAGGAGGCGCCCGCGGCCGAGGCTTCGATCGCGGCGCGCAGGCCGGCGCCGCCCGCGCCGACCACCAGCACGTCGTACTCGTACGGTGTCTGGTCCATCAGAGGATCCTGAAGTCGGTCCAGACGCCCATCGAGCACAACCGGACGTAGATGTCGGAGAACGTGACCCAGATCAGGCTGAGCCAGGCCCAGGCCATGTGCTTGCGGTTCAGGCAGGAGACGCAGCGGTAGCAGGCGCTCTGGAACGGCTTCCCCGCCATCACGTTGCGGAAGCCGCCGATCACGTGGCGCGTCGAGTGGCAGCCCAGCGCGTAGCCGCTCAGCAGCAGCCAGTTGATCAGGAGAACGAACGAGCCGATGCCGATGCCGAAGGCGTGGCCGCCGGAAGCCGTCTCGAACTCGAAGGCCCGGTAGACGTCGATCGGGAAGAAGACGAAGATCCAGGCCATCATCGCGAACAGGAAGTAGCGGTGGATGTTCTGGACGATCAGCGGAAAGGAGTTCTCGCCCCGGTAGGCGTTGCGCGGCTCGCCGACCGCGCAGGCCGGCGGATCGGCCCAGAACGCCTTGTAGTACGCGCCGCGGTAGTAGTAGCAGGTGGCGCGGAACCCCAGCGGCAGGATCAGGATGAACAGCGCCGGCGACTGGGGAACGAAGCTCGGCCACCAGGCCGGGAAGCCCTCGAACCAGGCATGGTGCGAGAGGCCGAAGACCTCGGGCGAGTACAGCGGCGACAGGTAGCCGCCGAACACGTAGTGATCGGCCTGAAGCGCCGCCCAGGTCGCGTAGACGCTCGCGAGCCCCAAGCCCACGACAACGGCGCCCGGCTGCAGCCACCAGGCGTCCTGACGCTGGGTTTCACCGAACGATCGCCGCTTCAGCGCGGCGGAGATGGCCATCTCGGATTCTGTCCTCTCTGGGTCGCTGGATGGAAGTGCGTGGGTGAGGGCCGCGGTCGGCCCGGCGGTGATCATAGCCACAAAGCCGAGCCCCTATCGACCCCGGGATCGACGAATGGGCGGGGACGGCACCCTGTGATCGAATCGCGGTTCAGGTGAGCCGCATTCTCGTCTTGTCGACCGTTCTGGCGACCGCCACGGCGCTCCCGGCGCAGGAGCCCGGACAGCCGGATGGCGTCCGGGTGGTGCGCGCCTACTTCGACGATCCGCTGGTCGCCGCCAGAGCCGTCATGTCGCTCGACGCTCTCGAGTCGGAGTACGAGAAGGGCTACATCGTCCTGCGGGCCACCGAAGAGGACATCGAAACCGCCCGGCAGGCCGGGATGCGGATCGTCGAAGACGACGACTACGTTTCCGTGGGGCTCCCTTCCGAACCGCCATCCGGGGCCGTGCAGGGGACGATCGCGGGATTCCCCTGCTACCGCACCGTGGAGGAAACCTACGAGAGTGCGAGAGCGATCGCCCGCGCACATCCGAAACTCGCCACGTGGAAATGGGCCGGAAGATCATGGAAGAAGAGGCAACGGAGCGCTGACGGCTACACCTTGTACGTGCTGCGCCTTACGAACTCGGCGACGACGGGCAAGAAGCCGGTCCTCTTCATCACCGCGGCGCTTCACGCCCGGGAGTACACGACCGCCGAACTCGCCCTGCGCTTCGCGGAGCACCTGGTGGAGTCCTACGAGACGGATGCCGACGTGCGGTGGCTCCTGGACCACCAGGAAGTCCACCTCATGCTGCAGGCGAATCCGGACGGGAGAAAACGGGCCGAGGAGGGTCTGCTCTGGCGCAAGAACCACAACACGCGCCACTGCGCCCATTCATGGGCGGGAGTCGATCTGAACCGCAACTTCGACTTCAAGTGGGGAGACTCGGGCTCCAGCACGAACGAGTGCAGCATCGTCTACCGGGGCCTGTCGGCGGCCTCCGAGCCCGAAACGCAGGCGATCCAGAACTACATGGAGAGGCTGTTTCCCGACGCCCGTGGACCGGGCGACCGCGATGCGGCGTCAAGCGGCACCTCGGGAGTCGTCCTCGACATTCATAGCCATGGGCGTCTCATCCTCTGGCCCTGGGGCCCCGTTTACGACCCGGCGCCGAACGGCACGGCGCTCCAGACCCTGGGCCGGAAGCTCGCGTACTTCAACGGCTACAGGCCGCTTCAGGCGATCGGGCTCTACCCGGTAACGGGCGCCACCGAGGACTACGGCTACGGCGTTCTCGGCCGCGCCTCCTTTACCTACGAACTCGGCACGACGTTCTTCCAGGACTGCAGCCGATTCGAGAACTCGATTCTGGACGAGAACCTGGAGTCCCTTCTCTATGCCTTCAAGGTGGCGAGGACGCCGTATCGGACTCCGGCCGGCCCCGACGTTCGCGATCTGAGTCTGAGCGACGGCGCGTCGACGACCGGCGTCGCCGCCGGAACCGCGGTCGCCCTGTCGGCAACCTTCGACGACACCCGCTACGAGAACAGCAACGGCTTCGAACCCACGCAGAACATCGCGGCCGGACAGTACTACGTTGACGTGCCGCCCTGGGCCTGGCGAAGAACCGCGAACGCCATGCACGCCTCCGATGGGGCCTTCGACAACCGCACGGAGGGCGCAACCGCGATCATCGATACGACCGGCCTGAGTGCCGGCAGGCATACCGTCTTCGTGCGGGCGAAGGACACCGACGGCAACTGGGGCGCGATCAGCGCGATCTTCCTGGTCGTCCAGGCGGCCGACGACCCGGGAAGCGGCGAAGACGTCGGTTGTGCGGCGGACGGGAAGACCGTCTGTCTCCACTACGGCCGCTACGAGGTACGAGTCACCTGGCTGGCCGCGAACGGCGCGACCGGAGACGCAACGGCGGCCACCCCCGCGACGCAGGACGCGGGCCTGTTCTGGTTCTTCGACCCGGACAACTGGGAAGTCCTGATCAAGGTGCTGGACGGCTGCGCCCTGAACGATCACGTCTGGGTGTACGGCGCCTCGACGACGGACCTCGGCTACATCATTCGCGTGACCGACACCGCGACCGGCGTCGAGAGGGAGTACCGGAACGAACCGGGCATGCCGGCCTCGGCGATCACCGACGCGACAGCCTTCCCGGACGCCTGCCGCCCGCCGTAGACGCGGGCCCCATGGAGACGCGGTCTCCGCGCCGCCCGACCGCCGGATCGCCTCAGAGAGCCGGCGAGGAGCGGAGGTCGTCCATCTCGGACACCTTCGCCGTCGCGCCGCCGGCCTCCCGTTCCGCATCGAGCAGCGAGGCGCCGCGTTCGATCCAGGTCCGGCCGCGCACCCGGACGGCGAGCAGGCCGGCGAGCAGCGCCACGTGGACGATGAAGCAGCTCCAGGCGCCGATCAGGCCCCAGTTCCGCGTGGCGAAGAACACGAGCGGCACGAAGACGAGCCAGGCCACGCCGATGTTCACGACCATCGGGTAGGTCGTGTCGCCGGCGCCCCGCAACGCGCCGGAGTAGATGTTGAACGGCAGCTCGAAGACCAGGCACAGGGTGGCGATGAGAAAGAGCGGCCGGGCGTACGGCAGGAGCGCGGCGAGATCGCCCGCCTCCCGCGCGAACAACTGCATCAGCCACCCGGGGAAGCCGACGTAGATGATGGCCATGACCGCCATCGCCCCGTAGCCCAGCCACATCACGCGACCCACGACGACGCGTACGTCGTCAAGCTGCCTGGCGCCCAGACACTGTCCGACCAGCGTCGTGCAACCGACGGCCAGGGCAACGGCGAGCATGAAGGAGACGGACCAGGCGTGAATCACGGCGTTCGTGGCCGCCATCTCCGCGTCGCCCAGGTTCGCCACGAGGGCCGTGAAGACGCTGATTCCGCCCATCTCCATGAACACCTGGACACCGATCGGCAGGCTGACGCGGAGCATCTGGCCGAGCAGGGCCGCCTCCGGCGGCCGGGGACGGGTGGCGCCGTAGTCGCGCCCCATCTTCGTCGCCAGCACTCCGGCCAGCAGGCCGACCGCGACGAGAAACTGCGCGATCACCGTACCGACCGCGGTGCCCGCGGCGCCGAGCTCCGGGAAGCCCCAGACGCCGAAGATGAGCAGGTAGTTCAGTCCGCAGTTCAGGGCCAGTTGGATCAGCCCCGCGAACATGGGCACCTCGGTGCGTCCGAGTCCCCGGTAGTAGTTCTCCGCGACGAGGAAGATCATCAACCCCACCGCGGCCCCCAGCCGCACCTCCGTGTAGTCCGTGGCGATCGCCTGGACCTCCGCCGACGCCCCCATGACGCGGAACGCCCAGCCGGAGAGCGGCGCCGCGAGCAGGACGGCGACACCCGCGCCGGCGGCCAAGTAGAGACCCTGCCAGAAGGCCACGCCGACCCGGTCCTTCTTGCCGGCGCCGAAGAACTGGGCGACGAACGTGTTCACGCCCTGGAGCAGGCCGACGAAGAAGCCCAGCAGCCACCAGGAGATGATCGCGCCCAGGCCGACCCCGGCCAGGGCGACGACGCCCAGCCGGCCGACCATCATCGCGTCGATCAGGCCCATCGCCGTGTGCGTCATCTGCGTGATGACGACCGGACCGGCCAGCGCGAGAATGCGCCGATAGGAGATGTCGATGGTCATGGTTCAGGATTCCGCGAGCAGGGCTTCGAACCGCGCCGCCATGCGCGGTCCCGCCCCTTCGTCTTCGTGCTTGAAGAAGACGTAGGTTTCCCGCCAGGGTTGCGGCCGGATCCTGTCGGCCCAGGAGCGTAGCGCCGCCTCGTCGTAGTCCTCGCGGCGGAGCCGAAGATAGCCGAAGTCCGCGGTCGCCTGAAGCGGCGCGTCGTGGTCGCCTCCCGCGTCGGCGACGCACAGGGCGGCGCCGGCCTCCTCGAGCAACGCGAACACGGCATCGTCGAACCAGCTCGCGTGCCGGAACTCGAACGCCGCCCGCAGCCCCGCCGGCAGCCGCCCGAGGAACGCAGCAAGGCGATCGTCGTCTCGCCTGAGATACGGCGGCAACTGGAACAGGAACGGGCCGAGCTGCTCGCCCAGCACCTTCGCGGTGTCGAAGAGGTATTCGACCGAATCGTCGGCATCCCTGAGCCGCTGGTGGTGAGTGATCCGGCGCGAGGCCTTCAGCACAAAGCGGAAGCTCTCCGGAACCGAGTCACGCCAGCGCTCCAGCATGTCGGCCTTCGGCATGCGGTAGAAGGTGTTGTTGATCTCCACCGCGCCGAGCTTCCCGGCGTAGAACGAGAGCATGTCCGGGCGCTTCGTCCCTGACGGGTAGAAGTGCCCCTCCCAGGCGGGATACGAGAACCCGCTCGTGCCGGTGCGGACCCGCATCGCTGACAGTCTGCCGGGTTGAGCCGCGAAGGGCCGGGCCGCTAGGCGCCGTCGTCGAGGAACGGGCGCAGCTTCTGCGCCCAGTCCGGGTGCCGGAGCTTGCGCAGCGCCTTGGACTCGATCTGCCGGATGCGTTCGCGGGTGACGTTGAACGACTTCCCGACCTCCTCCAGGGTGTGCTCCGAGCCCTCGCCGACGCCGAAGCGCATCCGCAGCACGAGTTCCTCGCGGGGCGAGAGAGAACGCAGCACGTTGCCGGTCTGCTCGCGCAGGTTGGAGGAGATGACTTCGTCGATCGGCGACGGCGAGTTCTTGTCCTCGATGAAGTCGCCGAGGTGGGAATCCTCCTCTTCTCCGACCGGGGTCTCGAGCGACACCGGCGCCTGCGCGATCTTCATGATCTTGCGCACCTTGGAAGCGGGAAGGTCCATGTGTTCGCCGATCTCCTCGGCGGTCGGTTCGCGCCCCAGCTCCTGCACCAGCGACCGCGACGTGCGGGTCAGCTTGTTGATGTTCTCGATCATGTGAACCGGGATGCGGATCGTCCGCGACTGGTCGGCGATCGCCCGCGCCACCGCCTGGCGGATCCACCAGGTGGCGTAGGTCGAGAACTTGTAGCCGCGGCGGTACTCGAACTTCTCGACCGCCTTCATCAGGCCGATGTTCCCCTCCTGGATCAGGTCCAGGAACTGGAGGCCCCGGTTCGTGTACTTCTTGGCGATCGAGACGACCAGGCGCAGGTTCGACATGATGAGCTGCTCCTTGGCGCGCTCGCTCAACGCCTCGCCGCGCTTGACCTTGGCCACCATCGCCCGCAGCTCTCCCTGCTTGACGAAGTGGCGCAACTCGAGCTTCCGTACCTCTTCGCGGTACTTCTGGATGCGCCGGCGGTGCAGCGCCCTGAGCTCCTCGTTGTTCTCGCGCTCGAGCGCCACCTGGGCCCGGCTGATGTCGCGCTCGCTGCGCCGGAACCGGTTGTCGATCAACTTGACGAGGTCGACCACCCGATTGCGGTCCGGCCCGGTGAAGCCCAGCTCCACGATCAGGGCGGAGGCGCGCTCCTCCAGGCGGTCGATGTCCCGCGCGATCTCCTGGAAGCGGTCGCCGCGGGGGCTGTAGCGCTTCTGCCGGCGCCGGGTGCGATCGAGTTCCTCTTCCAGCTCCTGCATTTTCTCGAACACGCCGACGCGCTTGGCGATCCGCTTGTGGCCGTTCTGGTCCAGCAGGGAGATGGGATGTTCGATCTCCACCAACTGGGAAAGAGGCTTCGCGTTCTTGCGATCCGCGAGCTCGGTCATCGCCAGCAGCCGGGTCATCAGGTCGGCGTTCCGGGCCATCGCCTGGAAGATGAGCCATTCGCCGTCCTCGAGCGCGCGCGCGATCTCGACCTCGCCGTCGCGGTCCAGCAGCGGGACGGTGCTCATCTCCCGCAGGTACATCCGCACCGGATCGCTGGTGTTCAGCGGCTCGGTGACGGTCGGCGTCGCGGGATCCTCGTCCGCCTTCTCGATCTCGAGCGTGACCGTCTCGTCGAGATTCGCCACGTACCAGCCCGGCCGCCGGATCACGCCGACCCGCAACTCGCGCAAGCGGTCGTAGAGTTCGTTGATCTCGGCCTCGACGCCGACCATGTCGGCCGGCATCATGTCGTTGATCTCGTCGTTGAGGAGATACGTCTTCGCCTTCCCCAACTCGAAGAGCTGGCGAATGGACGAGTACCTCGCCTCGAGGGGCTTGTTCACGTCCTTGACTGCGGCAACTGCCATCTTCGGTCTCCAGGTAAGGGCCAAGCAGAGGGAAACTCAGCGGCGGCGGCGTCGAGAGCCGTCCATGTCGATCTCAACCCGCACACTTCCCCGCCCGCCGAGAGAGTGCCTCAGCGAACCGGGATACGTTGAGCGCCAACAGGCGCACAAGTGTAGCAGTATGAAGACGATCAACCACCCCGTTGTGTTTCGCTCCGGGTTGTCCGCTCATGCCTTCCGGGGCGCCTATGGGGCATCGCGTCCGTCCTTCTCAAACGTCGCGGTCTTCGCGGTTCTTCCCCGCGCCCGCAACGCCTCGCGGAGCAGGTACTCGATCTGCCCGTTGACGCTCCGCAGTTCCGCAGCCGCGAGCCGCTGAAGTTCCTCGAACACGGCGAAGTCGAGGCGCAGGAGGAACGCCTTGCGGGGAGGGGCCGCCACCGTACAGCGTCCTTCCGCCTACGGATAGAGCGTGCCGGTGTTCACGACCGGCTGGGTGTGGCGGTCGCTGCACAGCACGGCCAGCAGGTTGCTGACCATCGCGGCCTTCCGCTCGTCGTCAAGGTGCACGACGTCCTTCTCGCTCAGCATGTTCAGCGCCTGCTCCACCATGCCCACCGCGCCATCGACGATCTGGGCTCGCGCTGCGACCACTGCCGCGGCCTGCTGGCGCTGCAGCATCGCGGCGGCGATCTCCGCGGCGTAGGCCAGGTGGCTGATCCGGGCCTCGATCACCTCGACACCGGCGGTCGCCAGCCGCTCCTGGACCTCGCCGCGGAGACGCTCGGAGATTTCGGCGGTGTGGTGCGAAAGGGACACTTCGCCCTCGCTGTGCGCGTCATAGGGGTAGCCCGTCGCCATGTTGCGCAGCGCCGCCTCGCTCTGAACCTGCACGTAGTCCTCATAGTCGTCGACGTTGAAGAGCGCCTCGGCGCTGTCGGTGACCCGCCAGACGACGACCGCGCCGATCTCGATCGGGTTCCCGGCATTGTCGTTCACCTTCAGCTTGCCCGTCTCGAAGTTCCGGGTGCGTACGGACACGCGGCGTTTGCTCAGGAACGGGTTGGCCCAGCGAAGCCCCGTATCGTAGACGCTGCCCTGGTACGAACCGAAGAGCTGGAGGACCTTCGCCTCGTTCGGATGGACCATGAACAGCCCGAACATCAGGAAGATGAGAACGGGAATGCACAGCGCGCAGAAGATCACGGCGGGGATGACCTGCCAGATCCCGAAGACGGCGACCCCGGCAACGGCGAGAAGGATGAAGAGGATGAGCAGGCACAGCATGCCAACGCCCGACGCGACCGAGAGACGCGTCTCCCGATGCTCTACCATCTGTTGTTCCATTTTCTGGTGACTCCCTTGATCACGCGGCCGACGAGGCGACCGCTGTTGGTTTCGATATGGAAGTGATATCACACTTATATCGCACCCGCCAACCGGTCGGCCGGCCGACCCTGTCGTGAAAGCAACCGGACAGGACGATCCCGAGGCGGTCCTGCGCATCGCGGAGCGCTTCCGCATCGAGGGCCGGTCAACCGCGGCGGTTGAGCTGCGCGCGGGCCACATCAACGACTCCTACGTCGTCTCCACCGCGAGCGGCAGCCGCTACCTGCTGCAGCGGATCAACGGCTACGTGTTCCCGAATCCGGCTCAGGTCATGGCGAACATCGTCCGGATCACGCGCCACCTCGAGCGCAAGCTCGGCCCGGGCAGCGGCCGGCGTCGGCTGACTCTGGTTCCCGCTGCGAACGGCGAGATGTGGTTCGAAACGACGGCGCCGGACCGTCGAGCCGACTGGTGGCGGATGTACGAGCTGATCGAGGACACGACGACCGTACTCCGGGCGTCGACGCCGGAGCAGGTCTTCCTCGCCGCACAGGCGTTCGGCCGGTTCGAGACGCAGTTCGTCGATCTCCCTTCACCGCCGCTGCACGAGACGATTCCCGGCTTCCACGACACGCTGAACCGCTTCGAGACGTTTGACCGGGCGCTGGCCACGGCAAGCGCTTCGGCCGCCGGCAACGCCAGGCGCCGGCAGGCCGACGCCGAGATCCGGTCGGTCGCCGCCCACCGCGAACTGGCTGGCCGGTTGAGCGTCGGCGCGGCTCACGAGCTGCCGCGGCGGACCGTCCACAACGATTGCAAGATCAGCAACATCCTGTTCGACCGGGAAACCGGCGAAGCGCTCTGCGTCGTCGATCTGGACACGACGATGCCCGGACTGGCCGCCTGCGATTTCGGAGACATGGTCCGGTCGATGGGGCACCGAGCCGAAGAGGATGCCCGTGAAACCGACGGGGCGCGAGTCGACGTGGAGCTGTTCGCCGCCCTGGCTCAGGGCTACCTGGACGGCGCGAGTTTTCTGACCGAGGCGGAACGTCGCAGCCTGGTCGACGGCGCCGTGGTGCTGACGCTCGAGCAGGCCGTGCGCTTCCTCACCGACCACCTGGATGGCGACGTCTACTTCCGGGTCGAGCGGCCCGGCCAGAATCTGGACCGCTGCCGGGTGCAACTGGCCCTGCTCGAGTCACTGCTGGCGCGTGACACGGACCTGCGCGGAATCGTCGGAGGCCCGACCACGTAGTCAGAACGCCTCGAGGTCGCGCTGCCCGCCGAGCAGCTTGGGCGGGTTGTGGTAGGTGCGATTCAGACCGCTGACGGTGTCCCTCACCGTGATCCAGTACTCCACATCGGACAGGGCCCCGTAGAACACCCAGTACCTGCCGTTCAGCACACGACCGTCGAGCACCTTGATGACCAGCTCCACGTTCTCGGGGTCGAAGAACCAGAACAGGCCCGACTCGTCGGAGATCTCCACCGGGATGGCGATGCCGCTTCCGAAGTCATCGGGCACGTCCGGATTCGTCCAGTGGACCCGCGCCTCGAACCGACCCTCCCTCAGGCAGAGAAAGGTGTCGCCGCCGCGACAAGGGCCGTTGTAGCCGCCGGTCGTCGCACTTGCCTCCTCCGAGTACTCGAGTCCCTGGCGCCCGTCCGCGCGCAGGCGGAACGTGTACGGCGTCTCCGAACGAAGTCCGTCGATGCGGACGCCTCCGTCCCTGGCGGACGCCGTCGCCACCTGAGCCCAGCCCGCCGTCTGGCTGCGGGCCTCAACGGCAAGGAGCCCTCTCGCAGCGTCGGCCCAGCTTCCGCGCCAGAACACGATGACGGTCGAGTCCCCCGCCGGCTCCGCGGTGACGTCGCCGGTGAATCGCGCTTCCGGGTCGTTCGGATCCGGCGCCCCGGGTTCTTCGTGCTCCAGGCGCTCGAAGGTCAGCCGCGCCATCGGGCCGTCCGCGAACTTGCCCATGCCGCGGATACTCGTGATCGTGCCCTGCGGCACCGTCGCCGGGTTGTCGAGGGAGAACTCGGTTCCCTCCTCGGTGCCCGCGTCGTAGGGGAAGAGGTCGACGTCCACGCGATCTGGCCACTGTCCGGCGTCGTCGCGCAGCGACAGTCCGTGAACGCCGACGAACCAGTCCGGACTGGGAGCGATCATGGTCAGCAGCGTGACCAGGGGGTACTCCGCGGTGACCTCGAACTCGATCGTGGCCGAGGCCGTGCCGCTTCTCGGAGGCTCCTTCTCGAACACTGTGGAGACGTGGGGGCTCCTCTCCATGAGGGCTCTGAGGTCCCGCTGGATGCCGAGCTCCGCCACCCGCTCCACCTGGCGGCTGGCCCGGCCGCCCGGCTCCCAGAAGGTCACCCGGTCGTTGTGAACGGCGCCGATCAGGGGTGAGAAGTGGGCGCCGCCGGGAACGCCGCCGGGCGTGACGGCGCGGGTCCAGGCGCCCTGAAACGTGAGACGGTAGCTGGCCGAGTCGGCTCCGGACGACTGTGCCGCCAAAGGCAGGGCGAACCAGCAGCATGAGAGGCCCGCGACCACGGCAAGACGAAGACGCCGCAGCCGAGTCGGCCTTCGGAGTGGGCCAGCGCTTCCCTCAACCGCCATCGGCAGCCGCGGCGCCGCAGGGATGGATCGGCTCGAGGAAAGCGGCGATCGCATCGCTGCCCGGAATCGAGTCGGTCGCGTCCCCATCCTGCGTCTCATCCTCCCCGCCGGTCTCCATCGCGGGACCGAACCAGATGCCCATCCGCATCCGCTCGTCGCCCGGACAGTCGAACTCGATCAACGTGACGAGCTCCCCGATCTGTTCCCCCGGACCGAACATGGTGCTCCCCCGAAAGGTCGCCCATCGCGTGGTGACATCCCGCCGGTCGAGGTCGCCACGCTCGAGGTGCTCCTCGAGATCGAGTTCCAGCCCCATGTCGCGCAGCGTCGCCGCCTCCGAGGTCTCTCCATCGAAGAACGCCCTCAGGTCGTCGCCTCCCCAAAGGGCCTGGACGTAGTAGAAGCCCCGCTCGCCGAACTCGCCGGCCCAGGGCTCGTCGCCGGCGGGCAGGTCGGAGAGGATCGCCATGTCGATCACGAAGGGAACGGAGACCACGGCCACGGCGTGGTAGCCACCGCCTCGGCGGCGCCCAGAATCTCGAGCGCCCGTTGCCCCCGCCGTTCGGGGTCTTCGTTGTCCGCGGCGATGTTTCTCGCTGTGCGGACACCGACGAACGCGAGCGCGCCGATGACCACGACGATGACCGCGACGAGCCCAAGACAACCGAAGAGGGCATAGAGCCATGGCGAACGGCGCTCGGCAGCCATCGCCGGGCACCGTAGCACGCCGCCGGCCCGCCCCGCGCTGCTACCGGCGCTATGCTTCGCTCATGACCGGGCTCGGCCGTCCCCTGGCCACGAACAACGCTTCCGGGAAGGCGGTTGTCCGTGACACTCCGCTTGAGCGGGCGATGCGCGCCAAGCTCGAAGCGGCGACCCGCCCCGAAGTGCTGGAGGTCCTCAACGAGAGCCGCATGCACAACGTACCGCCAAAGGCGGAAACCCACTTCCGGGTCGTTGTCGTCAGCAGCCGCTTCGAAGGCGCGAATCGGCTTCGCAGGCACCGCCTCGTCCACAGCGCTCTGGCCGACGAGCTGTCGGGCCCGGTGCACGCTCTGGCCATCGACGCGCTGACGCCGGCCGAGTGGCGGGCGCGCGACGAGCAACGGAGCCTGTCGCCCGACTGCCGCGGCGGTTCCGGGTTCGACTCGCCGAACGACTGACTACGGCTGCGGCACCACCCGGATGTACGGCAGGGGCTGCTGCCAGCCCTGGGGATACTTCGCCCGCGCCGCCTCGTCCGACACCGCCGGCAGGATGATCACGTCCTCGCCCTGCTCCCAGTTCGCTGGCGTCGCCACCTGCTCCTTCGCGGTCAACTGCACGGAGTCGACCAGGCGCAGGATCTCGGCGAAGTTCCGGCCCGTGCTCATCGGGTAGGTCAGCGTCGCCTTGATCCGCTTGTCCGGGCCGATGATGAAGACCGACCGGGCCGTCGCGTTGTCCATGGGCGTCCGCCCCTCGGAGGTATCGCCGGCACCCGCGGGCAGCATGTCGTAGCGCTTGACGATGTCCAGGGTCGGATCGCCGATCAGCGGGTAGTTCAGGGCGTGGCCCTGGGACGCCTCGATGTCCTTCGACCACGCCTGATGGTCCGACACGCCGTCGACGCTGATGCCGATCACCTTGCAGTTGCGGCGGTCGAACTCGCCCTTGAGGCCGGCAACGGTGCCCAGTTCGGTCGTGCAGACCGGCGTGAAGTCCTTGGGGTGCGAGAACAGGACGCACCAGCCATCGCCGATCCACTCGTGGAAGTCGATCTCCCCTTCCGTGGTCTGCGCGGTGAAGTTGGGAGCTTCGTCGTTGATCCTGAGCGTCATGGTTCCTCCGTCCGTTCGGGTTCTATGCGGAGCGCGTAGCGTGGAGCGCCGAGAAAGGTGACCATTCTAGTCACGTTTAGGACGGCTTGCGGCTGCTGATTGTCCGCAGATTCGCGACTAGTCCGAAGAACGCTCCTGCCGAGCCTCGATCTGCCGGCGCAGCTCGTCGAGTTCCTCGCGGTCGGGCCGCAGGTTCGAGGCGCCATGGATGTAGACGTGCTCGACGTCCGAGGCGGGAAGCGTCGTGTTCCAGTGCAGCAGGATACGCACGCAACGCTCCAGGCCGCCCGGGACTGCCATCTCGTGCCCGCACAGGAGCGCCACGTCGCGCCAGCCCATCAGCCGGGCCGCCAGCGCCGGGTACTCCGCCGTCAGGTCCGGCGAGGTCGTGAAGATGGCGCTTGCGACGTCCTCCGGCTCGATGCCGTTCGCCTGCACCATCCGCTCGAGCAGTTCCGCCGTCGCGGTCAGAATCAGCTCGCGGTTCGTACCCTCGACCGTCGTCGCGCCGCGGACGCCGCGGCAGACCGGCCGCCTCCGACGACGGAGACTCTTGCGCCGGGACCTCTTGCGCGGCTTGACAGGCATGAGAAGGAACAGCGGGTACGATCGGCGCGGAAGGGAGCCGCAGACTGTACCAACCGACGACGCACCGCCGACCCTCCCGGACACTGCTGCCCACGGTCAACTGCCTGACGATCGCGGCGGTCCTGCTCGCGGCCTGCGCGCTGGAACCCGAGCCGAACGACCAACCGGGGCCCGAACGGCCGAACATCCTGCTGATCCTCGCCGACGACCTCGGCTACGGGGACATCGGCGCCTACAACCCGGAGTCGCGGATCCCGACCCCCAACCTCGACCGGCTCGCGAACGAGGGCGTAAGGCTGACGGACGCCCACAGTCCCTCCTCGGTCTGCACGCCGACCCGCTACGCGCTCCTCACCGGCCGCTACGCCTGGCGCTCCAGGCTGAAGCGCGGCGTGCTGAACGGGCGCTCCACCGCCCTGCTCGAACCGGAGCGCGTCACCCTGCCAGGGTTCCTCCAGTCCCTTGGCTACGCCACCGCCGGCATCGGCAAGTGGCATCTCGGACTCGGCGCCGATCCGGCTCCCGACGACGATGAGCCCGGCCGGACCGACTACGACGCCCCGCTTCGGCCGGGGCCGGTCACCGCCGGCTTCGGGCACTACTTCGGGATCCCCGCCTCCCTCGACATGGAGCCGTACCTCTACATCGAGGACGAGGGCGTGTTCGAGGAAGCGACCGAAACGGTCGAGGACAGCGCCATGCGGCGCTACGGCGGGGACGGCTACTGGCGCGCCGGCGACATCGCCCCCGGCTTCGACTTCCTCCAGGTGACTCCGGTTCTCTTCGATCGGGCTGGCGACTACCTGGAGCGGCGGGCGGCGGCCGACGACGGCCGGCCCTTCTTCCTCTACCTGCCACTGCCCTCGCCCCACACGCCCTGGATGCCGCTGCCGGAGTTCGAAGGCGCGAGCGGCGCCGGCGTCTACGGCGACTTCGTCGCTCAGGTCGACGCCGGCGTCGGCGGCCTGCTCGACGCTCTCGACTCGCTCGATCTCGCCTCGAACACCCTGGTCCTGTTCACCAGCGACAACGGCGCCCACTGGATCGAAGCGGACATCGAGCAGACCGGGCACCGCGCGAACGGATCGCTGCGCGGCCAGAAGGCCGACATCCACGAGGGCGGCCACCGCGTCCCCTTCCTGGCCCGCTGGCCGGGCCGTATCCCCGCCGGCTCGGTGCGCGGAGAGCTGGCCGGCCTGGTCGACGTCTTCCGTACCGTGACCTCCATCCTCGAGGTCGAGCCAGGCGCGGGAGTCGCCGAAGACAGCGTCGACCTCGGGCCCGTCCTACGCGGCGAGGACGCGCCGCCGCCCCGCGACTCGCTGATTCACCACAGCTCGCGCGGGATGTTCGCCATCCGTTCCCACGACATGGACGGCCCGGAGGCTGCCCGGAAGTGGAAGCTGATCGAGGGGCTCGGTTCGGGCGGCTTCACCCAACCACGGCAACTCGCCCCCGAACCCGGCGGCGCCGCCGGACAGCTCTATGAACTCGTCGCCGATCCGGCCGAGACGAAGGACCTCTACCTCGACCGGCCCGACATCGTGGAGCGGCTGACCGCGGAACTCGAGGCGATCCGGGGCGACGACTCCGAACCCCTGACGCCGCCCGACTAGGGCGCCTCGTCGGCCCCCTCGTCCAGGAAGCGGATCAGGCTGGCCAGGTCGCTCAGGGTCATCGTGTCGAGCAGGCCCTCGGGCATGATCGAGAGCGCGGACGGTTCGCGGCTCCGGAGCCGCGCCTTGTCCAGGTCGAGGCGGTCGCCGTTCGCGTTGACCAGCGTCAGCCGCTCGGCCGCGTCCTCGACCACCATCCCGCTGTGCAGGCTGCCGTCGTCGAGTTCGACGTCGACCGCCTGGTACTGGTCCGAGATGACCCGCGACGGGAACATGATCGACTCCAGGACTTCACGGCGGCGGAAGCGCTTGATGACGGTCGACAGGTCCGGGCCGCCGCCGCGGCCGATGTCGCCGAAGACGTGACAGGCCGAGCAGCGCGCGCGGTGGAACACCCGCTCGCCCTGCTCGGGGTTGTAGCGCTCGTAGGCCATCACGTCGTACTCCAGGTACTCCGCCAGCTCCTCGAAGCTCATCTGGGCGAGGTCGCTCCTCCCCCGGCGGTCGCCCTCGACTTCGGTGACCAGCGCGGCCGCCCGCCGCGCCCGCTCGGCCCTCCGGCTCTCGAGCCGCTCCTCGGCCGCCGTCCGGTCCTCGTCCGGGAACCGGTCCAGGACGTCGCTCCAGATGGCGTCGACGTAGCCCTCCATGCTGGCCGCGCCCCGGAACTCCCGGGCGTCGTCGAACCAGGCGACGACCCGGGTGCGCAGTTCCGGCGTCCAGCCGCCGTCGATCGTGCGCAGGCAGTAGGCGGTGTGGATCCGCTCCTCCGGCGGCCGGTCATCTTCCAGGCGATCGACCATCTTCGCCAGGGCCCCGTCCGGCTGCAGGTACGCGAGCAGTCGCTCGAGCTGGCGGTTCGTCCGATCGTCGGCGTGCGGGTACCGGTCGACCAGCGCCTGGCCGAGGCCGGCCCGGAATTCGTCGCGTCCGGGGGCATCCGGAGCCGGGTCGCGAATCAGGGCGATTTCGACCAGGCGCAGGAAGTCGAGCTCGGCTTCCACGTCGAGATCGGCGCCGGCGACCCGGATCAGGCTGCCCGTCAGGAAGTTGTACTCGATCTTGTGTTCCAGGCTGTAGATCATCGCCAGCGCCGCCTCGAAGTAGCCGCGAGGCCGCTGCCCCGGAGAGGCCATGAACGCCTGGTCGACCCAGTAGCCGTGGGGGATGCGCTGGATCGCCTCCCGGGCCGCGTAGCGGAGGAACCGGTCCTCGTGGTCGAGCAGGCCGTAGAGGGCATCGGAGGTCGCGACCTCGATGCCGCGGGCGCGCAGGTCGAGGCCGGAGCGCACGAGGGCTTCGGCCGCGCGCCGGGCGACCAGCGGGTCGGCGTCGCCGAGCGCGCCGCGTAGGGCTTCCTGCGCCTGGATGAACGGCTGGGCGCCGAGCAGGGTTGCCGCGGCCGCGCGCACCAGCGGCGCGTCCGAGTCGAGGAGCGCCGCCGCTTCCTCCAGCGTCGGTCGCGGGCCATGCACCTGGAGCAGTTCCAGCGCGCGGATGCGGTCGATCGGCTCCCGTCCAGCATCGCGGACGACCGCCCACAGCTCCGGCGCCCAGTTCGCGCCCGCCTCGCCGCGAGCGCGCCGGATCGCCTCCCTCCCCCAGCCGGAGCGGGGCATCGGCTGGCGTACCGCGGCTTCCGAGCCCGTGGCGGCGACCGCCTCGCCCGCTCGCTCGTAGCTCACCCGGTAGAGGCCGCCCGAGGTTCCGCGGCCGCCGGTCGCGAAGTAGAGGAAGCCGTCCGGTCCGACATCGAGGTCCGTCACGTTCAGCGGTTCGCCGAGGACGAAGTCGTGGGCCTCCCCGGTCCAGGTGGCGCCGGTCCGTTCGGGGAACAGGACCCGGATCCGGCCGCGCGACCAGTCGCCCATGAAGTAGGCGCCCTGGTAGCGATCGGGGTAGGCGTGGTGGTGGTAGAAGGCGACGCCCACCGGCGAACCGCGGCCGAGGTCGACCACGCCGGGCAACGTGTCGATCTCGTGGAACGCGATCTTGCCCGACCCGGTGCGCCAGCCGTAGTCGCCCGCCGGTATCAGGTGGACGACCCGGGTGGGCCGGAACCACGGCAATCCGCGGTCCCACTCCATGTCCGCCTCGTAGGCGAAGATCTCCCCCGCCGCGCCGATCGCCAGATCGAAGGGGTTGCGCAGACCTCCCGAGAGCCGTTCCCAGGTGTTGGTATCCAGGTCGAGGCGGTAGATCGTGCCGCCCGGCGCGCGCAGGCTGTTCGCATGCCCCCGGGGGTCGAGGATCGGCGGCAGGAGTTGATCCTCCTGCAGCTCGCGCAGCGGCGAGGTCGGCGCGAGGCCGACTTCGGGCGACGAGTAGTTGCCGTAGAGGACGTAGAGGCCGCCGTCGGGACCGCGGGCGATCGTGTGCGGTCCGTGCTCCTGGATCCGGCCGTTCGCGGGAGCGATCAGCTCGACGGCATCGACGAGGTCGTCGCCGTCCGTGTCGCGCAGCCGGTAGAGCCCGGTGTCCTCGACCGAGCCGCCGCTCCCGCGTCTGCCCTCGACTCCCGCCGCTTCGGCCAGCCGGCCGCGGCCGTTCGCGTGGACGAGCAGGTCGCCCGGTCCCATGACGTACAGGCCGTGAGCCGTCTCGACCTGGGGAGCAAAGTCGATGCGCCGGTCGTACAGGCCGTCACCGTCGCCGTCCTCGAGCAGCGCCAGCCCTTCGCCCTCCAGCGCCAGCAACGGCCTTCCCGCGGCGTCGAACGTCATGTTGACGACCGAGCCGAACAGGCCGGCCGCGGCCGCCGGTTCCACCGCGAATCCCTCCGGCGTGCGGAACCGCTCCCCCGCGTAGTCGAGCCGCTCCCGGCGCGAGGCGTCGTGGTCCGGCATCAGATCCTGCGCGTTCGCCCCGGCGCCGAGCGCAGGAGCCAGGCATAGAGCCAGGGCCAGGCCGAGAGTCTGGGAGACGGCGTTCTTCATGAAGGGTTGTCGTGGCGCGGGCGGTCGCCGATCCTACACGCCGGGATCTTGTCTTCGAGAGCCTCCCCTCCGTAGGATGGGTCTGCTGTGCCCCAGGCCCCCTGCACGATCGCCGTCCTGGCAACCCTCGACACGAAGGGCGGCGAAGCCTCCTATCTCGTGGACCGCATCGTCCGCGACTGGGGCTGCCGGGCGTTCGTCATCGACCTCGGCGTGCTCGGCGAGCCCGCACTCGACGGAAGCTGGCTTCCCGACGTGAGCCGTCGCGAGGTCGCCTGCGCCGGCGGCGAGAAGGTCGAGCAACTCGCGCAGGCGGCCGACCGCAAGCGCGCCATCGCGGCCATGTCCGCCGGCGCCGAGGAGGTCGTCCGGCGCAGCTACCGGCGGGAGAGCTTCGACGCGATCGTCGGTCTGGGCGGCCGCGCCGGCACGGCGATGGCGACGACCGCGATGCGCGCCCTGCCCCTGGGGGTACCCAAGGTCATGGTGTCGACCATGGCCGGCGGAGACGCTTCCGGCTACGTCGGCGTCAAGGACATCGTCATGGTGCCGTCGATCGTCGACATCGACGGCATCAACCGGATCAGCCGGCAGATCCTCAGCCGCACCGCCGCCGCGGTCTGCGCCATGGCCCGGGTCGAGATCGAAGGCGGCGACGACCGTCCCCTGATCGCGGCCTCGACGTTCAGGAGCGCCACCTCCTGCGTGGACGCCTGCCGGCGCCAACTGGAGACGGAGGGGCTCGAGGTACTCGTCTTCCAGGCCACGGGCGCCGGCGGCCGCACGATGGAGAGTCTGATCGAGGCCGGTTTCGTGCGCGGCGTGCTCGACCTGACGACCACGGAGTGCGCGGATGAACTGGTCGGCGGCGTACGCACCGCCGGCCCTTCGCGACTGGAGGCGGCGGCGAGGAGCGGTACGCCCGCCATCGTCGTGCCCGGCTGCCTCGACATGGTCAGCTTCTTCGCCCGGGACACCGTTCCGCGCGAGTTCGAGGGCCGCACCTTCCACCGCCAGAGCGACAACATGACCCTCATGCGCACGTCGCGCGAAGAGTCCGCCGAGCTCGGCCAGGTCCTCGCCGCCAAGCTGAACGCCTCCACCGGCCCGGTCGAGGTCTACCTGCCGCTGGGCGGCGTCTCCACGCTCTCGGCTCCCGGCGGACCGTTCCACGACCCGGCGGCCGACGACGCGCTGTTCCATGCCCTGCGCAAGAACCTGCGGCGGGCGGTGCCCGTCACCGAGGTCGACGCGAACATCAACGACCCGCGGTTCTCCTACGCGGTCAGCGACGCCATGCTGCGGCTGGTCCGCGACGCAAACTAGCGGACTGCGGACTCATCCGCGAACGAGTACGCGCTCCCCCAGCGGCTGCACCGGCCGGTAGTTGTTCGGGAAGATCGCCGCGAAGGCCTCGATCTGGCCGGCCGACAGCGCCAGTGTCTCGGTCAGGACGATCCAGGCGACGCCTTCCGTACACGGCGGCGTGGTGAGCGAACCGCGGTATCGCCAGGTCGCGCGGCGCTCCGGCAGCAGGGCCGGCACGTCGACGGCCTCCGGAACAGGGCGGGGCGGCCCGGCCTCGGCGGGCAGAGGGTCCCAGAACGTCGCCAGGGCCCGGTTCTCGGGTCCCTCGCGGAAGAGGACCCCGACCACGGCCAGCGCGCCGCCTTCGCTCCGGTGCACGAAGTGCATTTCCAAGGGCAGACGAACGCCCTCGACCGTGTGCTCGGCAGCGTGGTGAAAGTGGAACTGCTCCAGCTCGTATCGCACTCCGTCGAGAACGATGCCGTTGCCGGAAGCCGGGTTGACCTGGATCGAGTGCCCGGTGTTCTCGACGGTTGCCGGCGACGACCGGTAGTCGAAGCCGACGGGCACGAGCCTCTCACGCCGGGCGCGGCTCAAGTCGATCGGTGACTGCTCCCCTCCCAGGGAACACGCCGCGTACGCCGGGTCGAGCTCGCCCCAGACCGCCGGGCCGTCGTGCGCCCCGTAGCCCCATTCGGGGCGTTTGGACTCCCCACACATCGGGGCGGAACCTTACCCGGAGCTCCCCGCGGCGAGGCGACGCGGTCCGCCCGTGCGGTACATTCCCGCGCATGCCGCGCATCGGGTCCGATGTCCGGCGCCGCCGGCGCCGGTTCCTCCGTCTCGGCACCCTCCCCGTCGTCGTCCTCGCCTGGGCGGCCGCACCCGCCCTCGGCGCCGCTGCCGACCCGGCGGCGGTCGAACGGGGCGCGGTGATCTACCGCGGCGGCACGTGCCCGGTGTGCCACCACTGGGAAGGCCAGGGGAACCGCCGCGGACCGGACCTGACCGACGAGGAGTGGCTTCACGGCGACGGATCGCTTGCCGCCGTGCGCACCGCGATCGAGACCGGCTTCCGCCACGGCGCGGGCCGCCGATTCGGCGGCAAGTACGAGATGTGGCCGCTGGGCGGCATGGAACTCGACGAAGGCGACGTCGATGCATTGACCGCCTACGTCTGGTCCCTCCACCGGCGTCGCCGGGCCGCCGACACGTTGACCCGGGAGGTCGTCAGCCGCATCGCCTTCGGTTCCAGCGCCGACCAGGACCGGGCGCAGCCGGTCTGGGACACCGTGCTCGCGCTCAGGCCCCAGCTCACGTTGATGCTCGGTAACAGCGTCCTGGCCGGCACGGAAGACATGCAGCAACTCCGCCTGCAGTACGACAAGCTGACGGCGAAGCCGGGGTTCGCCGAGCTGCGCCGGCAGAGCCGCTTCCTGGCAACCTGGAACGACCTGGACTTCGGCCGCGAGGACGGTGGCGCCGACTTCGAGAAGCGGGCCGAGTCGCAAGAGATCTTCCTGGACTTCTGGAATGAACCCACCGGATCGCCGCGACGGCAACAGCAAGGCGTCTACGCTGCGCAGCGTTTCGGGCCGCCGGGCCGGCGCCTGCAGGTCATCCTGCTGGATACCCGGTACGGCCGCGGGCCACTCTGGCGCGTATCGCCTGACGAAGCCCGAAGGCGGGAACTCCTGGGCATGGGCCCCTACCTGGCGAACGACCACGAGCGCGCCCGGATGCTGAGCGAGGAGCAGTGGCGCTGGCTCGAAGAACAGCTCCGGCAGCCGGCCGACCTGCGCCTGATCGCCACCAGCATCCCCTTCGTCATGGAGTTCACCGGCCGGGAAAGCTGGGCGAACATGCCGAACGAGCGCCAGCGGCTGATCGACCTGGTCCGGGACACCGG
Organism: Thermoanaerobaculia bacterium; assembly: GCA_022823665.1. Lineage (GTDB taxonomy): Bacteria > Acidobacteriota > Thermoanaerobaculia > Multivoradales > Multivoraceae > Multivorans. The sequence continues at coordinate 109,089 of JAJEHN010000001.1, forward strand.
CGCGACCGGCCTCCTGCTGCTGAGCGGCGACACTCCCTGGGCCGACGTCTCGCGCCTCGACGGCGAGGCGCCCTATCCGCTGTGGGACTTCACGTCCGGTCCGCTCAACCGCCGCGGGACGGCCGGGATCGGCCCGAACCGGCACCGCGTCGGCCAGGCCACGCGCGAGCCGGGCTTCGGCTACATCGAGGTCGACTGGACCGCCGCCGACCCCGAGGTCCGGGTCGAGGTCCGGAGCGTGGCGAACCGGCGCCTGCTGCGCCAGACGCTGCGGTTGTCGGAGTTGCAGCCGAAGTAGACGCTAGAAGAACACGAAGGATCGCACCACGACGTTCCTCCGGCAGGGCGCATCTTCAGGCGCGGTCGGGTCGATGCAGGCCGTGTGGAAGGACCAGCGCGAGACGGAACCGTCGGTCACCGAGTCGTAGCACTTGAGCATCGAGACCTCGGTGGGCGTCTGCTGGGGAAACCAGTACCACTCGTGGTGCGGGCGGTAGGTAAAACGCGTGGTCTCGCCGACGCGGTCATCGTAGATGCGGTAGTTCGTGATGTACGGCTGGTCGGCGAAGGAAGGCCAGGCGCAGAGCACGAAGGGGTTCTGGCGCACCGTCTCCATCGGCTTGGCGAGGTTGATCGACATGAAGCGCCGCGACATCTTCGCGTCCGCCTCCGCCTCGGTGTAGTGCTGCTCACGGCCGAAGTTCCTCAGGTTCCTGGTGAGCAGCTCGCGGCAGCGTACGCGGCCGCTGTTGTCGTTCAGGTCGTTGTGCACGAGGTTGGCGTAGTTGGCGTTCACGCCGGGGTTCTTGTTGTCCTGGTCCTCCGTCCGGTCTCCCTGGTAGTCCTTGTCGAACACGTCGTGGTTGTACACGAAGGCGTCCGTCGCGTCCGGGAAGAAGTCGAGCAGGAGCTTCTCCATCTCCGGGTAGAACACGCGCTCCACCTCAGCCGCGTCGTAGAAGTTCTCGCACCTGGACTCGCAGTGCGCCAGCGAGAGGCCGAGCCTGTCCATGCACTCGGCGCTGTCGGGCTTGAGCCCCGGGTAGACCTCCTCGATTCGACGCGCGTCGCGCATCACGTGGGGGAAGTACAGGCAGCCGCGCGCGATGTCCCTTTCGTACCGGCGCAGCGCCTCCGCGTCGGCCTGCCGCGCCGGGTCCCGCCAGAGGGCGTTGGACGAAACGATCGAGTAGGAAGGCTCCTCGCGGACGGAGTAGCGCAGCGGCAGCGCCAGGCCGCCTTCAGGCGCTTCGATGTCGTTCGCCCGAATGTACTCGAGGCACTCTCGGTAGCGACGAAAGCCGGGGCCCCACTTCGTCTCGATCGGCCCGGGAGGGGCGTTGTCCAGCATGTCGGCGAACGCCTTCTCGGTCCCCTCGGCCACCTGGCGGAAGGTCGCCTCGGTCGCCGCCGCGGTTCCGGCATCCCCGTCCCGGTCGAACGACATGTAGGACAGGCCTCCGTTCGCCGCCACGGGCGGCGGCTGCCCCTTGGTGAGCTGCAGGGGCGGCACGTAGGCCGGCGCGCCTGTTTCCGTGGCCGTCGCAACGTGATTCGCACTCATTCCGGTCTCCTCCCCAGCATTCGTTCCTCCCACGCCCGCACCTTGCGGTTCGCCTCGTCGAAGACGCGCTCGTAGTTGCCGATCGTGATCGCCTGAAGCGTCGCTTCGCTGAGCCTTTTCCGAAGTGGCGCGTAGTCGCGCCACGTCTTGAGGTACTGGTCCCGGCCGCGCGGCGCAACGGAGTCCGTCCCGAACAGAAAGCGGCCGGGATGGCGTTCAAGCAGCGCGGTCCAGGCTTCCAGCGAGGCTTCGTCGCGCACGATGTACTTCGCCACCTCGTCCCAGGACAGGTCGCAGTGCACATGGGAGAAGGCCTCGTCGGAAAGCAGGGCGTCGAGCAGTTCCACATGGTCCGCTGCCGGCGCCACGAACCGGCCCAGGCCGGTGTGGGCCCAGATGATCGTGACGTCGGGATGGGCCCGGAAGAACTCCCGCACGGGCTCCAGGTGCACCGGCTCATGCGCCTCCGTGGGCAGCACGACGTCGATGTCGTTGTGGAAGATCACCACGAGGCCCACTTCGGCGGCGAAGTCGAGCACGCGGTCGAGCGCCGGATTCCGCAGACTCGCGGTATGGCCGAGGATCTTCGAGGTCACGAACTCCTTGTGGATCGAGAACTCCCCGATGCCGGAGAAGACGCCGGGGTAGTGCTCCAGGACGCGGCGGATGTGGTCCGCGGCATACATGTCCGTCGGGTTGAAGCCCGTGATCATCGGATCGAAGCGCGCCTGGTCCTCGGGCGGCAGTTGCTGGTACTCCTCGGCGAGGATCGCATCGACGAAGGAGTAGTAGTACAGCGCCGAATCCGAGTGCAGGTAGTAGTCCGGCGCGCGGTCGCCCGACTCGAAGTAGTCCCACTTCTGCTGCAGCGGGATGCCGAACACCGCCGTGCGCCCGGCGTCGTCTCCCGCCGTCTCCAGGAACTCGCTCAGCGTGACGCCGCGCTGGACGTAGTTCGTCAGGTGGAAGTGGACGTCGTGGAACTTCGGCTCGTTCGACTCCGCCCAGCCGGCCGACGCCGAGAACAGCCACGCCGCGACGAGCAGCGGCGCTCCGATTCCCGGCTCGGCCGTGCTGGTGAACACCTGACGAAGCTACACCATCGGCCTCTGGCGGCCGACTCAGCTCCTTGCCTGGTCCTGCGCCGCCTTGGCCGCCTGCATGTCGTCCTCGTCCGGCATCAGGATGAACTCGGGGTAGGACTCGATGCCCAGTTCGGTCATGTCCTGACCGAGTTCCTCGACTTCCGGCGAGACCCGAACGCCGATCGTCTTCTCGAGCACCCACCACAGAAGCAGGGAAACCCCGAAGACGAAGACGCCGATCACGACGATGCCGATGACCTGCGGCACGAAGCTGCCGCCGGCCGCGATGCAGACGGCGAGGGTGCCCCAGATGCCGGCGAACAGGTGGACCGGAACGGCGCCGACGACGTCGTCCAGCTTCATCCGTTCGAGCAGCTTCATGCCGGCCACCGTGACCACGCCGCCGATGGCGCCAATGAGCAGCGCCCAGTGGTGACCGACCAGGTCCGGTCCGGCGGTCACGCCGACCAGTCCGCCGAGAGCGCCGTTGAGCACGGCCAGGAGGTCGACCCGGCCCAGCAGCGGCCGTGACAGGACGAGGGCCGCGACGACGCCGGCCGCGGCGCCGAGGTTCGTGTTGATCAGCAGGTTGCCCATCGCCGTGGCATCGCTGGCGCCGCCGAGCGCAAGCTGCGAGCCGCCGTTGAACCCGAACCAGCCCATCCAGAGGATGAAGACCCCGAGCGTGACGATCGGCACGTTGGACGGCGGCGTCGCCTTGACGCTGCCGTCGCCGCGGAACTTGCCGCGCCGCGCCCCCACGATGAGGATGCCGGCCAGCGCCGCCCATCCACCGGTCGAGTGGACGATCGTCGAGCCGGCGAAGTCCTGGAAACCGCGTTCGGCCAGCCAGCCGCCGCCCCAGGTCCAGGCCCCGACGATCGGGTACAGAACCGCGGTCAGCACGGCCGTGAAGATGAGGAAGGACCAGAGCTTGACCCGCTCGGCGAGAGCCCCCGACACGATCGAGGCCGTGGTGGCCACGAACGTCATCTGGAAGAACCAGCTCGACATCTCGGAGTAGCCGCTTCCGACGACGGCGGCCGCCTTATCGGCGTCGCCGCCGAGGAAGGCCATCTCGTCCGCCGACGCTTCGAAGAAGAGCGAAACCGAGCCGATCCAGCCGCTCACATCGACGTACATCAGGTTGTAGCCGATCGCGTAGTACGCGATCCCGGCGATCGAGTACAGGCCGATGTTCTTCATGCAGATGACGGAGGCGTTCTTGGTCCGCACCGAACCGGCCTCGAGCATCGTGAAGCCGGCGCACATCCACATGATGAACGCGCCCCAGACCAGGAAGGCGTACGTATTGAAGACGTAGGCGACCTCTCCGGACACCTGGGCGCCAGCAGCGGACGCCACGACAAGCAGTCCAACGCCAGCGAGAACTACCTTGACAACGATCGATCGTGACGAGAGCGGCTCGAACTGGGGCTTCATTCGTTTCCTCCGGCTAGTGGTGGAGGCCCCGCCCCCTCTTGCGAGGGCGTCGACGACGCGTGACCAGGTTCTTCGCTGACCGACCCAAGGCGGAACGCCAGGACCGCGCTCGGGACATGAGCATTGTAGCGGCAGTCCCGAGAGGGCCCTGGACCGCCGGCGCTACTCCGCCCGCTTGTAGACGGCGCCCAGCACCATGCCGCCGATGCCGAAGGAGATGACGTCCACCGCGAGCCACAACCAGGCGACGTGGTACGGGAAGTCGTTGACCACCAGCGTCAGGTAGAACTGCTGAAAGCCGACGACAGTCCCCAGCAGCACGCCGAAGTGGAGTCCGCCCTTCGCGCCCGGCTGCCAGGACTGCCGGCTCGAGGCGAACAGCAGACTCGCCACCACGCCCAGGACAAGCGCGATCACCAGGAACCACACGACTTGCATCGCCATGCTGTCGGGTTCCTGCACGAACGCGGGCTGATCCAGGTACATGCCGCCAAGCACCAGGCCGTGCATGACGAAGTTGGCGATGTTCTGAACGAAACCAGCCGCCAGGCCGGCGCCGATTGCTCTACCCCAGTTCATTCGATCCTCCTCTGAGCGTTGACGCCGCCGGCACGGCGCGATGTGAGTACGAGTATCCGGTCCTGCTACACCAGCACATCCTCCACCACACGGCCGTGGACGTCGGTCAACCGGAAGTCGCGGCCGCTGTAACGGTAGGTCAGGCGCTCATGGTCGATCCCGAGCTGGTGGAGGATCGTCGCGTTCAGGTCGTGGATGTGCACGCCGCCCGAGACGATGTTGTAGCAGTGGTCGTCCGTCTCGCCGTACGTCTTGCCCGGTTCGATCCCCGCTCCCGCCATCCACACCGTGTAGCAGCGGCCGTGGTGGTCCCGGCCGTAGTTGTCCTCGGCCAGCGTTCCCTGGCAGTACACGGTGCGGCCGAACTCGCCGCCCCAGACGACCAGGGTGTCTTCCAGCAGCCCCCGCTGATCCAGGTCGGTGACCAGGGCCGCGGACGCCCGGTCGACATCGCCGCACTGCAGCCGGATGTCGCTCGGCAGATCGCCGTGCTGGTCCCAGCCGCGGTGGTAGAGCTGGATGAAGCGTACGTCGCGCTCCGCCAGCCGCCGCGCCAGCAGGCAGTTCGCGGCGTAGGTGCCCGGGGTGCGCGCGTCCTCGCCGTAGAGGTCGAAGGTGCTCCGGGGCTCGCCCGACGTGTCGACGAGTTCGGGCACCGATGCCTGCATCCGGTAGGCCATCTCGTACTGGGCGATCCGGGCCGCGATCTCCGGGTCGCCGAACTCCTCGTGGTGCTGCTCGTTGAGTTCGGCCACGACGTCCAGCATCCGCCGCCGGATGCCACGATCGATTCCAGGCGGGTCGGACAGGTAGAGGACCGGGTCCTCCGCCGCCCGCAGGTTGACGCCCTGGTGCTCCGACGGCAGGAAGCCGGCGCCCCATAGCCGCTGAAAGAGCGCCTGGGACTCACGTCTGGCGCTGCCCTGGGAGATCAGCACGATGAAGGCCGGCAAGTCGTTGTTCTCGGAACCGATGCCGTAGCTCAGCCAGGCGCCCAGGCTCGGTCGGCCCGGCTGCTGGTGTCCCGTCTGCAGGAAGGTGATCCCCGGATCGTGGTTGATCGCCTCCGTGTTCACCGCCTTGAGGAAGCAGAGCCTGTCGACGATTTCCGCCGTCCGGGGCATCAGCTCGCTGACCCAGGCGCCGCTCTCGCCGTGCTGCGCGAACTCGAACATCGACGCCGTGATCGGGAAGGACGTCTGGTTGGCCGTCATCCCGGTCACGCGCTGATCGCCCCGTACCGATGCCGGCAGTTCCTCGCCGTGCCACTCGGCCAGCCGCGGCTTGTAGTCGAAGAGGTCGATCTGGGACGGCGCACCGGACTGAAACAGGTAGATCACCCGCTTCGCCCTGGCCGGAAAGTGGGTGCCCTGAAGGGCTCCCAACGCCCGCGTCGCCTCGCTTCGAGCAGCCCACGAGGGTCCGGGGTCGAGCAGCGAAGAAAGCGCCGCGACGCCGATGCCCGTGCTCGCCAGGCCGAAGAACTGCCGCCGGTTGACGCCGAGCGCGTAGTCGGCCTGGGGATCCGTGCCCGGTCGCGGGCCGCAGTCGCTACAGAAGGAGTCGGTCTTCTTTCCGTTCATCGTCTGCTCACCGCCTCGTCCAGGTTCAGCACCGCGCTCGCGGCCACGCTCCAGGCCGCCAGCTCCGTACCGGGGACTTTCCCGCCGGCCCGCCGCTCACCGACGTTCAGCAACGCGTCGGCAGCCGCCGGGTCCCGTTCGTATCGGGGTCTCAGATCGGCGACGAGATCGAGCACAGCCTGCCGCTCCACGGCCGAGGCCGGCCGGGCCAGCACCCGCCGGAAGAGACCGTCGACCAGGCCCGCATCGCCGGCTTCGGTCCGCCCTGCGAGAAGGTCTTCCGCCAGCACCCGCGCCGCCTCGACGAACTGCGGGTCGTTCATCAGGACCAGTGCCTGGAGCGGCGTGTTCGATCGCGAGCGCTCCACCACGCACGTCTCCCGGTTCGGCGCATCGAAGACGAGCATGTTCGGCGGCGGCACCGTGCGCTTCCAGAACGTGTAGAGGCTGCGCCGGTAGAGCGCCTCGCCGTGGTCCTGCTCGAAGATGCCGGCGCTGAAGCGGCCGCGGCTCTCGTAGCCGATCTCCCGCCACAGGCCGGGCGGCTGATAGGGCTTGACGCTCGGGCCGCCCAGCTTCTCCACCAGCAGGCCGGAGACGGCCAGCGCACCGTCCCGGATCACCTCGGCGTCGAGGCGAAAGCGGGACGCCCGCGCCAGCAGCCGGTTCTCCGGGTCGCGCTCGATCAGCGCCGGCGTCGCCTTCGAAGTCTGGCGGTAAGTCGAGGACATCACGATCGTCTTCTGGAGCGCCTTCAGATCCCAGTCCCGCCGGACCAGTTCGGTCGCCAGCCAGTCGAGCAGCTCGGGATGGGACGGCCACTCGCCCTGGGCACCGAAGTCGCCGGAGGTCGCGACCAGGCCGCGACCGAAGAACTTCTGCCAGATGCGGTTCGCGGTCACCCGTGCGGTGAGCGGGTGGTCGCCGCTCACCAGCCAGCGCGCCAGGCCGAGCCGGTTCTTCGGGAGGTCTTCGGGGATCGGCGGCAGGACCGCGGGAACGACCGCGTCGACTTCGTCCGTCTGCTGGTCGTACTCGCCGCGGCGCAGCAGGAAGGTGGGCCGCGGCTCGTCCATCTCGCGCATGACCATCGTCGTCGGTACGGCGGCCTCGATCCCGGCAAGGCGCTCCGAGAGCTCGGCGTAGCGGGCCTCGTGCGGCCGCCAGGGAGACCAGTGGCCGCGACGGAACCGATGGCGAAGCGTCGTCGCCTGCTCCTCGGTCCGTTGATCCCCGGGCAGCCCGACCAGGTACTCGAAGTCGCGGTACGCCGCCGCGAGGCCGCTGTACGGCGGCGGAAGCAGTTTGGGATCCAGTGACTGGAACGCCCCGGGCGCTCCGGAGACGGAGAGCCGGAAGCGGCGCATCGTCTTGTGCTGGTAGCTCGACTCCTGCCGCAGGACGATCCGCAACCGGGCGCCGCCCGAATGAGGCGGCTCGATGCGTCCGCCGTCGCCAGCCTCGCGCGGAGCGGCCCGGAAGACCGCCGTCCGGGCGGTGGCCCGAGTCACGTAGCCCGCGCCAAAGCCGGTCTCCAGGTCTCCGTCCACCGCCAGTTCCGGACCAAGGGACGGCGTCGCGTAGTCGGCATGGGCGTCAACGAAGTCCACTTCGCGTGGCGGGCCGCCGGCCAGCGGCGTCGCCTGCACCTCGATCTCGGTCAGCACGAAACTGCCGTCCCCGGCTCGGCCGATCCCCAGCGACGGGTCGGATCGATCGCGAAGCGCCTCAAGGCGCAGCGCGGCGACCCGGTCGAGGTCGGTCTCCGCCTCGATCACGTACACGTCGGTCACCGGGTTGTCGCCCGCCACCTCGATCGAGCCGTCGTCGAGAACGGTCATCCGCGCGCCCGCGGTGGACTCGAGCGAGACCGGAACCAGAGGCCGCCACGTTTCGCCCAGCCGGCGGTCCCACTCTTCCTGCCACGCGGCCTGCGCCGCCGCGGCGTCCCCGTTCGCGTCGTCGAGGAGCGCATTCAGCGGCGCGAGTTCCGCCCTGAGTTCCTCAAGCGCAGCCCGCTGGCCCGGATCCGGCGCCAGTACCTTCGGCTCCGCGTTGCCCTGGCTGCCGTCGAGCCCGACCTCGTCCACCGTGTTGAAGAAGGCCGCGAGCTGGTAGTACTCGCGCTGGCTGATCGGATCGAACTTGTGGTCGTGGCACTTGGCGCAACCAGCCGTCAGCCCCATCCACACCGTGGCCGTCGTGTCCGTGCGGTCGAAGACGTACTGGACCCGGTATTCCTCCGGAATCGCGCCGCCCTCGAAGTTGATCATGTGGTTCCGGTGGAAGCCGGTAGCCAGCAACTGCTCCGGCGTCGGATCCGGCAGCAGGTCGCCGGCGAGCTGGTCGACCGTGAACTCGTCGAACGGCTGGTTCGCGTTGAAGGCGTCGATCACCCAGTCGCGCCAGCGCCACATGAACCGCTCGTTGTCGATGTGGTAGCCGTTCGTGTCGGCGTAGCGCGCCGCGTCGAGCCAGGAACGCGCCATGTGCTCGCCGTAGCGCTCGGACGCGAGCAGCCGGTCCACGAGACGCTCGTAGGCGGCCGGCGAGGCGTCGGCCACGAAGGCGTCGACGTCGGCCGGAGCCGGCGGCAGGCCGGTCAGGTCGAGCGACAGACGGCGCGCGAGCGTGCGGCGGGACGCCTCGGGCGCGGGAGCGAGGCCCTCGCTCTCCAGCCGGGCCAGGACGAAGCGGTCGATCTCGCCGTGCGCCCAATCGCGGTCCGCGACCGCGGGCGGCTCGGGGCGCCGCGGCGGCCGGTACGCCCAGTGGTCCTCGAACTCGGCGCCCTGGAGGATGAACCGGCCCAGGGTCTCGATCTCCCGGTCGGACAGCTTCGAGTCCGCGTGGGGAGGGGGCATCCGGTCGAGGGCCTCGGCTGCCGCGATGCGCTGGAACAACTGGCTCTCTTCCAGGCTGCCCGGCACCAGCGCCCGGCGACCCGAGGGAAGAACGCCCAACGCCGACTCCGCCTGGTCCAGCCGCAGCCCCGCCTGCCGCACGGCCTCGTCCGGCCCGTGGCACTCGTAGCAGTGGTCCGAGAGGATCGGCCGCACATCGCGATGGAACGACAGGGCCTCGCCCGGTCCCGTGAAGTCGTGCTCAACGGGCGGAACCTCCCGCGCCGCGACGCCGACTCCTCCAACCTCTTCCTCATGCGCCAGGGGCCACTCCGCGCCGGCCTCGATCCACGCCTCCAGCAGGTCCCGCTCGGCCTCCTCGAGCGCTCGAGGCGGCGGCATCTCCAGTTCGTCCTCGCGCCGAATCGCCGCGACGAGCAGACTCGCCTCGGCATCTCCAGGCACGATCGCCGCTCCCCGACCGCCCCCGATCAACATCGCCGGCCGCGAGTCGAGCCGCAGGTTCCCCCGCTGCCTGAGCGGTCCGTGACAGGCAAAACACCGGCTCTTCAGCACCGGCAGCACTTCCGACTCGAAGTCGGGCACGGCCGGGGCTTGAGCGACCGCCCCGCCTGCCAGCAGCCCCAGGACGATCAGCATCGCACCCACAACCACCCTGCTGACTTCCTGGTCCATACGTCTCAGCCGCTCCAGCACCAAGTCCTCTCTCAGGCTTCTGAGGATCTTACCGCGCCGCAGCGCTGCCGCGTCGAAGCCGTTGAGCCCGGTCCGGGCCGGAGGAGAGGGTCCCAGCGAGGCTGTCGGCAAGCGACGCCCGACACCATCCCATCGTCCGACGCCCAACCGGAGCGCAGCCGACCGCAGCGAGCGCCGCCCCTCCATTCATCCGGAAAGCGTGAGCGTCCGCTGGGACCCTCTCCTCCGGCCCGGACCGAGCGGCTGCAGCGGCGGCTTCCGGCGGTACACTGCCGCCCCCATGGACTTCGGCATCTGCGTCGCCAGCAAGATCGACGACATCGGCTACATCGAGAAGGCGGAGGCGCTCGGCTACAGCCACGCCTGGATCGCGGACAGCCAGATGATCTGGTCGGACTGCTACGCGGTGCTGGCGCTGGCGGCGGAACGGACCAGCCGGATCAAGCTGGGGACCGGGGTCGCGATCACCGGCACGCGGATCGCGCCGGTGACGGCGCACAGCATCGCGACGATCAACCGGCTGGCGCCAGGCCGCACCTTCCTGGGGATCGGCGCCGGGAACACGGCGCTCCGGCTGATGGGTCACCGCCCGGTCGGCGTCGCTGAGTTCGGCGAGTACCTGCGCGTGGTGCGGGCGCTGCTCGACGGCCAGGAGGTCGACTTCACCTTCCGGGGGCGCACCGAGCCATTGCGCTTCCTGATGGAGGAACAGGGCTTCATCGCCACGGAGCCGCGTATTCCGATGTACGTCTCCGGTTTCGGCCCGAAGAGCCAGGGTCTGGCCGGTGAAGTCGGCGACGGCCTGGTCATGTCGATCCCGCCCAACGCCTCGCTGTTCGACCGCGCGATCGAAAACTGCCGCCGCGGCGCCGAGGCGGCCGGCCGGAGCTTCGACCGCAACGCCTTCTACACCTGCTCGCTCACCACCGCTGTGATCCTCGAGCCCGGCGAGGACCTGACCTCGCCGCGAGTGATCGAGGAGTGCGGCCCCTTCGTGCTCTCGGGCCTGCACTACCTCTACGACCAGCAGCATCAGTTCGACCGGGAGCCGCCGCCGCACGTGCGGCCGATCTGGGACGAGTACTGCGCCCTGGTCGAGCGGACGCCGGCGCGAGGACGCCACCTGCGCGTCCACGCCGGCCACTGCACCTACTCCCTGCCGGAAGAGGAGAGGTTCGTCACGCCCGACCTCATCCGCGCCTCCTGCCTTGCGGGTACGGCCCAGGAGGTACGGGCCCAGGTCCGCACCCTCGCCGATGCCGGGCTCGACCAGCTCATGCTGCTGCCCTCCCTCGCCACCCAGGAACGGGTCATCCAGCAGTTCCACGACGAGGTCATGGTCCGTTCGTAGGGCCTCGGCCCGCATACGATCGCCTCATGCTCCTGCTGGTCCTGCCCTGGGACGCCGAGGCCGACGCTTCCGCCGAGTGGTGGTATCTCCGTCGATGGCTCGCCTCTGAGGCGCGCGCCGTGTTCGCCGATGTCGAGGTCATCTCCGAACTGCCAGCCTCTCCGCCCGACGACACGGAAGCGGTACTCGTCCTGAGCTCCTGCCGTGTCCTGATCGGCCGGTCCTCACTGGGCCGGATGCGCGAAGAGCTGGCGGCCGACCCGGACGGTGGCGCGGTCTACGCCACCGACCTGACGACGACCGGCCCGGAAGCGAGCAACGACCTGTTCACCCTGGCCGACTTCGAACTGGCGGAGTCCAGGTGGCTGGCGGGCGGCCCCCCAGCCGCCGGCACCGGAGAGGCCCAGTCGCACGCCTGCCCAGCCGTGCTGCTGTCTCCGGCGGCCGCGGCCCGGTGGGTGTCGGGGGCGCGGCCTTCCGGTCCGCGAGCCGGCCTCTGCTACGAGTTCATCGACTACTACGGCGGCGAGCGCGCCGATGTCCTGCCGCTCCTGCCGCCAGACCTCGGGCCAGAATCCTCGGTCCTGGAGGTCGGATGCGGCCGCGGCGCGACCGCGGCCCTCATCAAGGAGCGTTCCGGCTGCCGCACCGTCGGAATCGAACTGAATCCCGAAGCGGCCCTGGCAGCCGAACGCCGGCTCGACCGGGTGATCCACGGCGATGTCCAGACCGTGGAACCCGGAGAGGAGTTCGATGCGATCGTCGCCTTCGAGCTCTTCGAGCACCTGACCGACGGCCAGGCGTTCCTCGAACGCGCCGCCGGCTGGCTTCGTCCCGGCGGACGCATGGTGTTTTCGGTGCCCAATGTAGGCCACTACTCGGTCATCGAGGACCTCATTGCCGGACGTTGGGACTACATCCCGATGGGTCTGCTATGCGCCACCCACGTCCGCTTCTTCACCCGCCGCACCCTCGAGGACTGGCTCCAAGCGGCCGGCTTCGACCGCTACCGGATCGACGCCCAGACCACTCCCCTGCCGCCCCGAATGGACGCGCTGCCGGAGTCGATGGCGCCTGACCGCGAGAGCCTGGCGACGGCCGGCTTCTACGTATCGATCTTCTGTTGATCCGCCGGGTCGACGCCGAAGGCCCGCATGAGGGCTTCGCCGGTGCGGCATTCCGTGTAGGTCTCGGCGATCGCGCGCCCCGCCCTGCCGAGTCGCCGCCGCAGGCTCCGGTCTCGCCACAGGCGTTCCACCGCGCCGCGAAGCGCCTCTCCGTCACCGAACGGGACCTTGATGGACGCCCGGTCTTCCGGATCGAGGTCGCGGTGCGAGGGAATGTCCGTCAGAACGCAGGGGCGGGCGCAGCCCATCGCTTCGAGCGCGAGCAGTCCGAAGCCCTCGAGCGGCGACGACGGGCCGATGCAGAGATCGACCCCTTGGATCAGCGCGGGAACTTCCGCCGGCGGCACGTGCCGACGACGATCCGCCTCCGGCCAGAAGGCCAGCTCCTCCTTGTCCGCGTCGAGCGACAGGCGCACGATCTCGATCCCTCCGTCCGTACTCTCGAAAAGAGGCCTCAGCGCGCGCAGGCACCAGGCGACGCCCTTGACTTCCAGTTCCCAGTGCCCGCTGACGAGCACTCGCAGACGGCCATCGTCAGCGCGCTCTCGTGCCGGTGGCCGGAACAGGTCCGGCTCGAAGGGCTGGGGTATCCACCGCGCTTCGACGCCGTGCCGATCGCGCAGGGTACGCACCAGGTGAGGGGAGACGACCAGCTTCAACGCGGGCAGGTCGTAGGCCGCCCGCATCGCCTCGCGACCTGCCGGCTCCAGCGTGTCGTGGCCCGGCTCGTACCCCTGGCAGAGGTGGCAGGCCAGCCGTTCGGCGATCTCGACCGCGGGAGCGACCGTCGGGGCGAGCGTACCGACCGCCACCTCGACCCGCGGCAGGGACTGCCGGTCGAGAGCCTCAACCTGCCGGTAGAAGGCGTCCGCGCCGTCGAACCAGTCCGGGCAGGGATCGGGCGAATGGACCGTGACCTCGACCCCCAACCGTCGCAAGGCCCGGGCGTGCTGGAGGACGACCTTGACGCCACCGTAGAGGGCAGCGCCGGGCAGAAGATAAGCAACTCTCAGGCGACGATCCCCAGGGGCGGCCGCGTCCGGTACGCGCCGCGGGTGAAGTCGGGGAACTCCACCGGCTCGCTGCCTCGCGCCACCGAGAGTTCGCTCAGTTCGACCGGCGCCGACAACGCCGCCGCGTCGTAGACGTCCATGTCCATCGGCGTGCCCTCGAGGAGGCAGCGGATCAGCCGGTAGTCCTCGAGGTAGTCCATGCCGCCATGGCCGGCGCCCTCGGCATCGCCGGCCCGCTCCTGCCACAACGGATGCTCGAACCGCTCCCGGTAGGGCTCGACGTCGCTCCAGTCGTGCCCCTCGGCCTCGCCTTCGATGAAGACCCGGTCGGGGAATCCCGCGAAGACTCCGCGCGTACCCTGCACCAGGTTGAGCCGGCTGTAGGGCCGCGGAGTCGTCGTGTCGTGCTGGAGCAGGATGCTCCGCCCGCGGCGCGTCCGGATCAGGCTCGAGTTCATGTCGCCGAGGGCGTAGCGAACCGTGGCGCGCGGATCGTCCGCGCCGAAGCGCTCCTTCGCGTAGAGCGCCAGCCCCTTCGCCGGGCTCGACAGCGACACGAGGTAGTCGAAGCAGTCGCCCCGGTTGATGTCCATGCACTGGGCCACCGGTCCGAGTCCATGGGTCGGATAGAGGTTCGCGTTGCGTTCGACCGAGTGCTGCAGCCGCCAGAGACCCTCGTTCGCGTCCGAGAACTTGAGCGACCGCAGGTCGTGGATGTAGGCGGCCTCGCCGTGGAGTAGATCGCCCAGCAGGCCCTGGCGCACCATGTTCAGGACCATCATCTCGCTGCGACCGTAGTTGCAGTTCTCCATCATCACGCAGTGCCGCGCGGTGCGTTCGGCGGTCTCGACCAGGCGCCAGCAGCCCTCGAGCGTGATCGCGGCCGGCACCTCGACCGCCGTGTGCTTGCCCGTTTCCATCGCCTCGACGCAGACCGGCACGTGCCACCGCCAGGAAGTCGCGTTGAACACGAGGTCGATGTCGTCGCGCTCGCACAGGCGCTTGAAGTCCGTATCGCCTCGCGTGTAGAGCTCCGGCGCCTCGTTGTCCGCATCGACGACCCACGAGGCCACCTCCTCGGCCCGGGGTTCGTCGATGTCGCAGATCGCGACGACGTCGACGCCGTCGATGCGCAGGAAGTTGCGCACATGGCTGCCGCCCTGGAGACCGACGCCGACGAATCCGATCCGCACTCTTTCGAGTGCCGGCGCGGCGAAACCGGCGCGGTACGCCTCGAGCGCCGCTTCGTCCGGCTGGCGAGCAGCCTCGGCGTCGTCGGGTTCCTGCCCGGCAGCGGCCCGGGCGCTAACCGCGGCGGCCGCGGCGGCAGGCCCGACCCAGGCCGCCTTCAGCAGTTCGCGGCGTCCCCAGAGGGGTGTCGGCGCGGTCATGCCTCAGAGCGTACACCCGGGACCGCGGCGGCGCTCTGTGGGCCGGAACCTAGCGCCGCCAAACCCGTCGCAGACTCCGTGTTTGGCCCCAGCCCCCACCGCCCTAGCACCTTGCACCGAGGGAACTCGCTTCGCTGCGTTCCCTAGGTGCAAGCTCCTAGAAGTCGAAGAAGTCGTCGTCGCTGCCGGTGAGGTAGGACGCTTCCTCGTCGAGCCAGGCCTGGAACTCTTCCTCGGTGTGCACGGTCAGGAAGCCGCGCATCGAGTAGTGGCTGTTGCCGCAGAGCTGGGCGCAGGCGATCTCGTAAACGTAGTCCGGGTTGCCGGTCTCTTCGCGGATCTGGGCCGTCGTCTTGGTGGGAACGAACCAGACCGGAATCGAGATGCCCGGAATCGTGTCCTGCTTGATCCGCATGTTCGGCAGGTTGAAGCTGTGGATCACGTCCTTGGACGACAGGTGGATGATCGCCGCCTTGTCGACCGGGAGATGCAACTGGTTCACCGTCCAGATGTCGTCGGCGCCGGCCGGATCATCGCGGTCGAGGCCGATCGGATTCGTCGCTTCGTCGATCAGTGACAGGTCCTGCGCGCCGAACTCGCCGTCGGCGCCGGGATACCAGACGTTCCAGGCGAACTGCTGCGCCACGACCCGCACCACCGTCGACTCCGACTCCGGCGGCACTTCGTCGACACGCTCCGCCCACATCGGGATCGAGAAGCCGAGCAGGAGAATCCCCTCCGCGATCGCGACGGCGACCTCCCCGTAGGTGCTCATCTTGCTCTTGACGCCGACGTAGTCCGCCTTCGGGTTGCGCCTGGCGCGGAAACGCACCAGCGTGTAGAGGAAGAACGCGCCCCAGACGATGAAGAGCGCAAGCATCAGGTAGTGCACCGCGTCGATCATGTTGTCGATCCGGCCGGCGTGCTCCGACGCCGCGGCCGGGAACATGGCATCCATCATGACTTGACAGGCTCCTCAACGGTGCTCCACCAGGGCGGCACCGGGTCGGTCCGAAGGCGGCGCGCGCGGCGCCGGAGATAGAGAAAGAAGAGAACGAAGGCGCCCTGCATCACGAAGACCGCCGCCAGCAGAAACCAGACGCCGGCCCGGGCCGCATCGATCATCGTGCCTTCGGCGGCGCCGTAGCAGACCGAACAGGCCCAGGCTGCACGGTCGGAACCGAAGAGCCAGAACCCGGCCAGCAGGGGAACCGTGCGGAACAGCTTGCGGCGGCGGGCCCACTCTTCCTCGGGGGTCGTGATCTTGCGCCAGAACCAGATGCCGTACCAGACGAGCGCCGCCGCGACCGCGAAGGACAGGACGGCGCCCACCGCGTACGCGCTGCCCTGCGCCAGACACCAGCCGCCGAAGAACAGCGCGAGAAGAACGGCGCTGCCGACGAAGACGATGTGGATGACCTTCAGGTTCATGGCTCGATCAACGAAGCTGTCAGTGAGGTTCGTGCGCCTCGACTTCCGCGAACTCCCCGACCTGGTCCGCGACGGACGTAAGGAGCGGCAGCGCCATCAGGGCGATGAAGAAGGCCACGGTCAGCGCCAGCGTCCAGTAGACGATCTTCTTCTCGTCGATCAGGTGCATGAAGAAGCAGGCGACCAGCGACCCCTTGACGGTGGCGATGAACAGGCCGATGGTGAGGGCCACCGGCACGGATACATCCAGGTAGGACACCGCGACCGTGACGATCGTCAGCACGAAGAGGCTGACGAACACCGTGACGTAGATGCGGACCTGTTTGTCGATATCGACGTGTTCACTCATGGGATGCGACTCGCTCCAGGGTAACCGGGGTCAAGGGCGGAGAAACGCCCGCTACAGCAGGTAGAAAACGGGGAAGAGGAAGATCCAGACCAGGTCGACGAAGTGCCAGAACAGACCCGAGTGTTCGACCCGGTCGGTCAGCCACTGCCGGTTCGTGTGGAACAGCTTCGATCCCGGCCCGGTGAAGTAGGCGTTCCAGGCCATGCCGCCGATCACGTGCAGGGCGTGGAGCCCGGTCATGGCGAAGTAGATGGCGAGGAAGGTGCTCGACTCGGGGTAGTGGTGGTGCTCGAACTTCGCCGTGTACTCGAAGTACTTGATCACCAGGAAGATGCCGCCGCAGGCGACGGTCAACCAGCCGAACAGCTTGAACCGCCCCAACTGCCCGCGCATCAGCGACGCCCAGGCCATGACCATCGTCAGACTGGAGGCGATCAGCACGGCAGTATTGAGCGTCGCCAGCGGAATGTTGAGCTCCGCTTCCGCCTGCATCGCGGCCCAGTTGCCGTCCGAGCCGATGCGCAGCATGATGAACGTGGCGAACAGCGCCCCGAACAGCATGACCTCCGAGGTCAGGAACAGCCAGATGCCGATCTTGCCGTTGTTCAGGCCGGTTTCGGGGTGGGCCTCTACCGTGTAGGGGATTTCCATCTCTTTGGGTTCCTCGAACGGTCAGGTGGAGGCCGGTTCGGCCTGTGGGACGTAGTCCTTGTCGCTACCCGGGACGCTGTACTCGTACGGGCCACGCGTGACCACGATCTCCTGATCGAAGTTCCCGTGCGGCGCCGGCGACGGCGCCAGCCACTCGACCGTGGTCGAGTTCCAGGGGTTGCGGCCGGCCTTCTCGCCGTTCCGGATGCTCATGAAGAAGTTGATGATGAACGGAATCTGGGCCAGCGCCAGGCACCAGGCGGAGACCGACATCATGCGGTTGAGACCCGCGACCTCGCCGGCGAAGTCGTAGGTGATGCCGCCGTCCGCGAGCCGCCGCGAAACGCCGTTCAGGCCCTGGATCATCATCGGGAAGAAGACCCCGTTCATGAAGACGAGCGACGGCCAGAAGTGGAGTTTGCCCAGGAACTCGTTCATCTTGCGCCCCGTCACCTTGGGGAACCAGTAGTACACGCCGGCGAACAGCGCGAACAGGGTTCCGGGCGCCACGACGTAGTGGAAGTGGCCGATCACGTAGTAGGTGTCGTGGAGCGGGATGTCGGCCGCCGAGAGACCGAGCGGCAGCCCGGTCAGCCCTCCTATGCCGAACATCGGCAGGAAGCCGAGCGCGAACAGCATCGCCGTGTTGTAGCGGATCGATCCGCCCCATAGCGAGATGAACAGCGCGCTCAGGATGATGACCGACGGAATCGAGATGATCATCGTCGTCGTCTGGAAGAACGTCGACATCACCGAACCCATGCCCGTGATGAACATGTGGTGCGCCCAGACGATGAAGCTCATGAAGCCGAGGAAGATCAGCGAGTAGACCATCGAGCGGTAGCCCCAGAGCGGCTTCCGGCTGTTGTTCGCGATCACCTCGGCGACGATGCCCATCGCCGGCAGGATGAGGACGTAGACCTCGGGGTGGGCGAGGAACCAGAACAGGTGCTGCCAGAGCAGCGGACTGCCGCCTCCGCTCCGTTCGAGCACCTCGCCGCCGACCACCAGACCCTCCGGGATGAAGAAGCTCGTGTTCGCGACCCGGTCCATCAACTGCAGCACGCCCGCGGCCTCGAGCGGCGGGAAGGCCAGCAGCAGGAGGAAGGCGGTCACGATCTGCGCCCAGCAGAAGAACGGCAGGCGCATCCAGGTCATCCCCGGCGCGCGGAGCTGGATCGCCGTGGTGATGAAGTTGACGGCGCCCAGCAGGGACGACGTGATCAGGAAGATCATCCCGATCAGCCAAGCGGTCTGGCCGTTCAGCGCAATGTCGGCGAGGGGCGAGTAGGAGGTCCAGCCGTTGCCCGCGGCGCCGTTCGGCAGGAAGAAGCTGGCGAACATCGTCACGCCGCCCATGAACAGGCACCAGTAGCTGATCATGTTGATCCGCGGGAAGGCCATGTCCGGGGCGCCGAGCTGCAGCGGCATGACGAAGTTCCCGAAGCCGCCGACGGCCAGCGGCACGACGCCGAGGAACACCATGATCGTGCCGTGCATGGCGCCGAGCTCGTTGTAGAAGTCCGGCAACATGATGCCGCCGGGCGCCCGGTTCTCGCCGAGGAGCGAACCGATGAAGGGGATCGGCTCGCCCGGATAGGCGAGGTTCCAGCGCATCACCATCATCAGGACGAACCCGAAGAAGAGGAACGCCAGGCCCGTGACCGAGTACTGGACGCCGATCACCTTGTGATCGGTCGAGAAGATGTACTTCCGCCAGAAGCTCTGGTCGTGATGATGCTCGTCGTGTGCGGGTGAAGCGTGAACGGGCTCCGCCATGGACGCCGCTCCTTTCTGGCTGCTTGCTGAGGTTCCTCGTCCTACTCGGGCTTGAACACGAAGTTCGCCGTCACGGTGCCGCTGTCGCCGACCTCGACCGTCTCGGAGTAGATCCTGAACCTCTCGAACTCATGCCGGGCCTCGATCGTGTAGGTGCCGGCAGGTACGTTCTCGATGCGGAAGGAGCCGTCGGCGCCCGACACCGCGTAGAAGGGGTGGTCGACGACCGTCACCCAGGAAGTCATCCAGGGATGGACGTCGCACTTGATCCGGAAGCGCTCCGTCTTGTCGAAGCTGTAGTCGGCCTCGGTCACGCTGGCCGGCATCGCCCGGTTGAACGGGGGGTTGTCCTTGGACAGAGAGTGGACGTTGTGCAGCAGGCCGTCAGAGTTCTTCACCTTGAACTGCTGGCCGACCTGGATGCCCATGACGCGCGGCGTGTAGATGCAGCCGTTCTGGTCCATGACGACCGGTTGCGAGGGCGCGTCGAAGGACTTCCCTTCGAGGCCGTCGGTGATGACGAGGAAGACATTGGCGAAGGCGCCGCCGTCCCCGATCATGAAGGTCTGGTCGAGGACCGTGCCGCTGTGCTTCTCGGCGCACTTCGGGTCCGCGTCCATCCGCATCGGACGCTGCGGGGGCGTACGGCCTTCGTACGTGACCTTGCCGACAATCGTGCCGCCGAGCGCTACCGAGGAGGAAGCCAGGGCGAAGGCGAGAAGAACGGCACAGACGCGGATCGTCTGCTTCGGAATCATGTCGATGCTCCTTGACAGGGGGAGTGTTGCAAGAGGTCCTGGAACGCTGCGCAGCGTAGCAAGGACCGGCGGGTGGAACAAGACGAACGGCTGACGGACGTGCGGCCCCGAGTGCTTCGGATGTTCTCGGCCTCAGATGTTCTCGAAGGCCAGGGACTCGACCAGCCGCGGATCCCGGGACGGCACCAGCGAGCCGCGGCCCAGGAGCCAGCCCGCGGTTGCCAGGAACAGGCCGCCGACGCCGAGCAGGGAGGTCACGTCCAGCAGGCTGAACGTCATCTCCCGGTGCAGGTTCGGCATGACCAGCCAGAACACGTCCCAGAGGTGGATGGCCAGCATCCAGACGGCCCCGATCAGCAGCAGGGTGCGGTTGCGCTTGATCGTCCGGGGCATGAGGAAGAAGAACGGGACGGCGAAGTGGCCGATGGCCAGCAGCATGGTCGCCGGGCGCCAGCTCGCCGGATTGAGGTCCGTTCCGTCCAGCCGGCTGAGGAACCAGTTCGTCTCCTCGGGGATGTTCGCGTACCAGATGAGGAAGAACTGGCTGAAGGCGATGTAGGCCCAGAACACGGTGAAGGCGAACAGCAGCTTGCCGAGATCGTGGAAGTGCTCGCCGGTGACCACGCCCCGGAAGTGGCCCGTCCGTTCGAACGCCAGCGTGAAGACGGTCAGCGCCGCGAACGCCGAGACGACCGTGCCGGCGAAGAAGTAGACGCCGAACATCGTCGAGTACCAGTGCGGTTCCAGCGACATCAGCCAGTCGAAACCGGCGAAGGTCAGCGTCACCGCGAACAGGGCGACGGCAACGGGGCTGAATCGCGCCATTCGGCGGGAGAGCGCTTCGTCTCCGCTCTCGTCCTGCCGCCGCGACGTGTTGCGGAAGTAGAAGGCCAGCCCGCTCCAGACAACGAAGTAGATCACCGTCCGAATCCAGAAGCCCGTCTCGTTGAGCCACGGTTCCTTGACCTGCAGCAAGCGGTCATGGGCCACGGCGTCGGCGTGGGTCCAGTGGAACAGGTCGTACATGCCGAGCGCCACGACCGGAACGAAGAGGACCGCCAGCACCGGCACCGTGCAGGCGAGGTTCTCGGCCAGGCGGCGCACCACGACGCCCCAGCCGGCCTTCGTCGCGTGGTGGATCAGCACGAAGAACAGGCAGCCGAGGCCGATGCAGAGGAAGAAGACGACGGCCACGAGCCAGGAGTGGAAGAACTGCTTCGTGCTCTCCTTCGAGCCCATCGCCAGCACGATCGACACGACGGTGAAGACGAGGCCGACCGCGCCCGCGATCAGGGGCAGGCGCGCCCAGCCGCTTCCCGGCTGGATGACCAACTGGTCGAGACGAACGATGCGAGGCCCGTGAGCCATCAGGCGGCGCCTACCCCGTCACCGTCTTCCGCCGGATCGTCGATCGGCACGTGCTCCACCTCGACCGCGCCGAGCCCGCTCAGGAACTCCGCGGTGTCCCGGTCGTCGTACTTGGGATCCCAGGCCTCGATGGCGATGAACAGCCCGTCGTCCGTGACGCGGGTGAAGTTCTCCGACCGGAACAGCGGATGGTGGTACGTCGGCAGCTTGTTGAAGGCGAACATCCCGAGCACCGCCCCCAACGCCGCCCCGAGCACGCCCAGCTCGAAGGTCACCGGTACGAACGCGGGCCAGGTGAACAGCGGCTTGCCGCTGATGACCAGCGGGTAGGCCTTGATGTGGACCCAGCTCTGCAGCGCGAAGCCCAGGCCGGCGCCGGAAAGCCCCGTCGCCAGCACGAGGAACGGCAGCTTGGACGGCTTCAATCCCATCGCCTTCTCGAGTCCATGGACCGGGAACGGCGTCAGCGCGTCCCACTTCGAGTACCCGGCGTCGCGTACCGCCTCGCAGGCGCGGTAGAGCGCCTTGGCGGTCTCGAAGCGGGCCAGCACGCCGTAGTGGCTGTAGCCCGCCGCCGCTTCCGGCACGTCCAGGGTCATCAGGCCCATGTCAGGAGCCTCCCCCGCCGGCCGGCGCCGCCTGCGGCGAGGGCTCCACCCCCGACCCGGCGGGCACCACGCGCACCAGTTCCTCGCCCTGGTGCGGATCGGCCTCCGGCAGCACGGTCTTGACCTCTGCCGTGGCCACCATCGGCAGGAAGCGGGCGAACAGGCAGAACATCGTGAAGAACAGGCCGAAGCTGCCGATCAGCGACGCGAAGTCCCAGAAGGTGGCCTGGTAGTAGTCCCAGTTCGCGGGCAGGAAGTCGCGGTGGAGCGACGAGGTGACGATCACGAAGCGCTCGAACCACATGCCGATGTTGATCAGGATGGACGAGATGAACAGCCAGCCGATGTGGTTGCGCATCTTCTTGAACCAGAACAGCTGCGGCGTGATCACGTTGCAGCTCACCATGATCCAGTAGGCCCAGGCGTAGGGACCCAGGGCCCGGTTGGCGAAAGCGAACTGCTCGTAGGGGTTGCCGCTGTACCAGGCGATGAACATCTCGATGCCGTAGGCGTAGCCGACCATGCACCCCGTAAGCAGCATGATCTTGGCCATGTTCTCGAGGTGGCGCATCGTGATGATGTCCTCCATCCTGAACAGGACCCGGCAGATCAGCATCAGGGTCATGACCATGGCGAAGCCGGAGAAGATGGCGCCGGCGACGAAGTAGGGCGGGAAGATCGTCGTGTGCCAGCCGGGCAACTGGGCGGTGGCGAAGTCCATCGACACGACGGAGTGGACCGAGAGGACCAGCGGAGTCGCCAGGCCGGCGAGCATCAGGTACGCCCGCTCGTAGTGGAGCCAGTTGCGGTGGGAACCGCGCCAGCCGAGAGCGAAGATGCCGTAGGCGATCTTGCGGATCCTGGTCTTTGCGCGGTCGCGGATCGTCGCCAGGTCCGGGATCAGGCCCACGTACCAGAACATCAGGGACACCGTGCCGTAGATCGACACCGCGAACACGTCCCAGATCAGCGGACTGCGGAAGTTCGGCCACATGTCCATCTGGTTCGGCAGCGGGAACATCCAGTAGGCGACCCACACTCGGCCGACGTGGATGCCCGGGAACACCAGGGCGCACATGACCGCGAAGATCGTCATCGCCTCGGCGGCGCGGTTGATCGACGTCCGCCACTTCTGCCGGAACAGGAAGAGGATGGCGGAGATCAGCGTGCCGGCGTGGCCGATGCCGACCCAGAAGACGAAGTTGACGATCGCGAAGCCCCAGTTGACCGGGTTGTTCAGGCCCCAGATGCCGGTGCCCTCCCAGAACAGCCAGCCGATCGAAACCCCGAACAGGCCCAGCATCGCCAGCGACGGCAGGAAGAAGAACCACCAGCCGATCGGCGTCTTGCGCTCGACCGGCACCGCGACCGCTTCCGTCAGCGAACGGAAGTCGTAGCCGCCGACGATCAGCGGCGCACGTCCGGCGACGGGCTCGTGCGTATTGTCCTGACTCTGTGCCATCGAGGGCGAAGAAGTAGGGCGGCGGTTGCCCTCAGAGGGCCAAGCCGGGCCACGAATCGCGCGGAAGCTAACACCGGCCCCTATCCGGGTCAAGGAAACGCGCCGAACCGCCCCGAAGGACCCGTAGAATGGAGGCATGACCTGTCCACCGACTCCATCGCTTCGCCCGGCTGTCGCGGCGGTTCTCATCCTGCCCTTCCTCGCACTCGCCGGCTGCGGCGACGCCGCGCCCGACGGCACCGGCGGCGGCGCCGCGCCGGCGGCTGAAGCCCCGCCCGCCGAACCCCTGGGCACGAGCACGATCGCCGGTTCCGTCCGCTTCGACGGCGACGTGCCGGAACTCCGGCCGCTCAACATGGACGCGGACCCGGCCTGCGCCGCCAAGCACTCCGGGCCCGTTTACCCCGAGATCCTCGCGGTCGACGAACAGGCCGGCCTGGCCAACGTCCTCGTCTACGTCGCCGACAACCTTCCGGAAGGGCCCTACCCGCTGGCGGAGCCGCCCGTCATCGACCAGCAGGGCTGCCGATACACGCCCCGCGTCGCCGGGATCATGGTGGGCCAGGACCTCAAGGTGCTGAACTCCGACGAGCTGCTCCACAACGTCCACTCGCTGTCCGAGGTCAACCGCCCCTTCAACCGGGCCATGCCGGCCGCCATCAAGCAGGCCACCTTCTCGTTCACGGACGAGGAGCCCGCTTTCCGGATCAAGTGCGACGTCCACCCGTGGATGTCGAGCTACCTCGCCGTCTTCAACCACCCCTACTTCGCCGTCACGGGACCGGACGGTTCCTTCGAGATTCCCGGACTCCCCGCCGGCACCTACACGATCGAAGCCTGGCACGAACGCCTCGGCAGCCAACGCTCCGGAGTCACGCTCCTCGACGGCCTGACCGCCATGGTCGATCTCGCGTTCACCCTGCCGGAGTAGCCAGCGTCCGCCATAGCTCGGCGAGGGCGTCGTCCGGATCGTCGACCTTGATCGTGGTCATGCCGAGCGCCCGGGCGCTCTTCAGGTTCGACCCGATGTCGTCCAGGAACACCGCCTCGCGCGGTTCGATCCCGAGCCGGCCACAGGCCAGGCGGTAGATCTCCGGATCCGGCTTGCGCAGGCCGACGACGCTCGATTCGACGTAGTCATCGAAGAGTTCGCGTACCTCGGCCCGCATCGCGGCCTCCTCGGCGCTCGCGGGTTCCCGTTCCTCCTCGCTGACCCAGTTGTTCGTCAACGCCGCCACCGTGTAGCCGCGGGCGCGCAGGCGCCGCAGGGCGTCGATCATCTGCGGCCTGGGCTTCGACTCCTCGGCGATCGCCGCCATCATCGCTTCGGCCGAGAAACGCTCGGCCACCGAGGGATCGGCCACCCTGACGTCGTCGTCGAAGGCGGCGAAGAACCCCGGCCCCATGACCAGCTCGCCGCGCTCCATTCGCTGCCAGGATCCTCCCGGCCCGGCCGCCACGACCAGGCGGTTGACGAAGTTCTCCTCGATCCCGTTCGCCTGTTCGTAGCGCCGGATGGCGTGCAACGGGGAGCCGAAGACGACTCCACCCAGATCGAAGATGACTGCCCGATAGTCCATGAACCCGTTTCTCCTGTTCTCTATCTCCGCAACGTCGCCGGGAGCGTCAGAGGATCCGCCGGCGCCCGGTCGGAGGCGATGAAGCCCTCCTCGTTCCAGCGGTAGTCCAGTATGTGGATGCGGGGATCGACGGCGTCGTACTCCCCATCGACGCGCCGGCGCAGCACGCCGTAGTGGAGATTCGGCTCCACGCTCCATCCCGTCGCGCCGACGGTACCGATGCGCTGGCCCCGGCTGACCGATTCGCCCGCTCGAACCTCCGTCGTATCCAGGTGTCCGAACAGGGTGATGAAGCGGTCGCCATGCCGGATTCCCACGATTCGCCCGTAGCGAATCCAGGTACGACCCAAAGCCGCGCTGCGCCCGGCATAGGTCACCCTTCCGGCCGCGGTGGCCAGGACCGGAGCACCGGCCGAAGCCGCGAGATCGATGCCGTGGTGGAACTCCTCGGCTCCCGTGACCCGGTTCCTCGTTCGGCCGAACGGGCCGACGAGGACGAAGTCGTCGCCCCGGAGCGGAACCGCGGACGGCGTCAGCTCGACGAGTTCGGGGTCGGCCTGCTCAGCCTCAATCGCCGCCTGCAAGCGGCCCTCGATGCGTCCGGTCACCCGTTCCACGTCTTCCTCGACGCCTGACTCGATCAGCACGACCTGACCCTGCCGCAGGGTCAGCGCGGGTTCCTCGAGGACCTCGACGGCCTCGCCGCACCCTTCGTTCGCGGGCGCCCCGACGCCGTAGGCCAGGACGATCTTGCACAGTCGACTGTCCAGCTCCGACGCCAGTTGGCGAACCTCCGAGTAGCGTTCCGCCAGAGCTTCGAAACGGGCCGCCAGTCGCCGATGCTCATCGAAGACCTCGACCTGTTCGGCCCTCGAGAACTGGGAACGCGCCACGGTCGGCGCGATCAGAAGGCCGTTGACGACGAGGGCGCAAAGGAGAATCAGGGCCGCCAGCCCGAGCTGGAGCCTCGCCGAGGTCACCTCGAAGTAGCGCACGCGCCCTTGCGGGCCGTGGATCTGGACGCTCCCGAGGCGAACGCTGCCGTCGACCGAGGACTCAGGCATCGAGACGACCCGCCCCCCTGCCCGCCAGACGGCCGAACACGGCGCCCGCGGTCAGTCCGGAGCCGCCCGGGTAGTTGTCGTAGAACAGGCCGCCGACGAGTTCGCCTGCCGCGAACAGACGCGGGATCGGCCGTCCATCGTCGTCGAGCACCCTGGCGCGCCGGTCGACCGACAGGCCCCCGAAGGTGAAGGTAATGCCGCAGGTCACGGCGAAGGCCTCGAACGGCGGCGCCTCGAGCGCGTTGGCCCAGTTCGACTTGTTCGGGGCGAGACCGCGGGTCGCCCGGCCATCGCGGACGCTGGGGTCGAAACGCACGCCCCTGCGCACCGCGGCGTTGAACTCGCCGACCGTCCGCAGGAACGCCGAAGCGTCCACGCCGTCGAGTCTCGCGGCGAGTTCCGGCAGCGAGTCCGCCTCGACCCGCGTCGCGTGCGCCTTCCGGTACTCGTCCCGCAGCAGGTGAGCCACCTGCGCGTCGAACACCTGCCAGGCGAAGCGGCCCGGCTGCTCCAGCACCTCGCGGCCGTACCTGGCGTAGGTGTAGTTCCGGAAGTCGGCGCCCTCGTCGAGAAACCGCTCTCCCCTCGCGTTGACGACGATGCCGAGCGGATAGCTGTGCTTCTGGTAGCGGTGACGAACCTCGAGGTTGCCGACCTCGGGCGCGTTCAGATCCCAGGCCACGGCGTGGCAGCCGGACCACTGCCCGGCCCGTCCGGCGCCCGCTTCCAGGGCCATGCGGATGCCATCGCCCGTGTTGAAGCGGCTGCCCCGGACCTTGGCCTCCTCCCAGCCTTCGCCGAGGTGGCGGCGCCGCCAGTCGCCGTTCGCCTCGAAGCCGCCGCTGGCGAGGACCACGCCGTCGGCTTCCAGGATCCTCCGACCGGACGCCTCCTCGACCTCGACGCCGCGCACGGCGCCCTCCTCCAGGCGCAGGCCGACCGCCCGGCATCCGTAGTGCGTCTCGATGCCCGCCTTCTCCGCCGCCCGCTCCAGGGCCGCCACCAGCCCGGGGCCGCCTCCCCGCGCCTGCAGCGTCAGACCGCCCCAGAAACGGCGCTTGCCGTCGACCTCGAACGCCTGACCCGCGTAGAGGGGAACGAACTCGACCCCCCGGCCGCGCATCCACCGCAGCGTCCGCCGGCTCTCGTCCACCAGAGTCTCGACCAGTTCCGGGTTCGCCTGACCGCCGCCGGTCCGTTCGAGATCCTCGATGAAGCGCCGCGCCGGGTACGTTCCGAAATCGCTGGCTTCGATCTCCTCCTCGCTCAGACCGGCGGCCACCTCGCGGAGATCGTCGAGGCCGTCGTAGACAAAGCGCATCGCCGCCATCGTGAAGCGGCTGTTTCCACCGCGTTCGGCCCGCGGCGCGCGCTCCAGCACGGTCACCGACGCGCCCTCCTCCCGGGCCGCGAGGGCGGCGCAAAGCGCCGCGTTCCCGGCGCCGACCACGACGACACGCCGCTTGAGTGCTTCTCGCTCTTCCATCAACCCGCCTCTCTCGGCGCCGAACCCGGGTAGCGTAGCCGCCCGAAACCTGAGGGGATACTCACGATGAACGACTCGGACAGCAAGAACGACATCGCGCACGGCGGTACCCGCTTCGCCGGCAAGGTCGCCGTCGTGACCGGCGCCGCCGGCGGTTTCGGCCGCGCCATCGCGCGAAGACTCGCCGAAGAAGGCGCGGCCGTCGCGCTCGCGGACATCGATTCACGCAAGGGCAAGAGGACGACGGCCCAACTCGCCGGGCGCGGCGCCCAGGTTCTCTTCGAGACGGTCGACGTCTCCCAGGGCGACGACCTGCGGCGCCTGATGGAACGGGCCTGCGGCGTGTTCGGCGGCATCGACATCCTCGTCAACAACGCGGGCTACTGCCACCGGGCGAGGCCGCTCTGGAAACTCGCCGAAGCCGACTACGACCGGGTCTTCGAAGTGAACACGAAGAGCGTCTACCTGGGCGCGGTGCACGGCGTGCCCCGACTGATCGAGCGCGGAGGCGGCGTCATCGTGAACACCGCCTCGATCGGCGCCGTCCGCCCCCGGCCGCTGATCACCGCCTACAACGCCACGAAGGGAGCGGTGATCACGATGACCCGCGGCCTGGCGGCGGAACTCGCTTCGTCCGGGATCCGCGTCAACGCGGTGAATCCGGTCGCCGCCGACACGGACTTCATGAAGGGCCCCTCGGGAGGGCGGCGGCTGGACGACTCGGGACGCGAAGTCCTTCAGGAGACGATTCCGCTCGGCCGGCTCGCCGAACCGGCCGACGTGGCGGCCGCCGTCGCCTACCTCGCCTCCGACGACGCCGCCTTCCTCACCGGCGTCTGCCTCGACGTCGATGGAGGCCGGAGCATCGGCTAGAGCCGCGCCTACGACAACTCGATCAAGCGCCCGCCAACGACCGTGCCGGCCGCCGCGCCGCGGAGCTTCCAGCCGGCGAACGGCGTGTTCCGCGACCTGCTCCGGAACGTCGCCGGGTCGACCTCTACCTCGCGCTCCAGGTCGATCAGGGTCACGTCGCCGGCCGAGCCGGGCGCGAGGCTGCCGCCGGCTACGCCGAGGATCCGCGCCGGCGCCGTCGACAGCAGGTCGACGAGGCGCGCCAGGTCGATCACGCCCTTCGCCACCAGCCGGTCCAGGCAAAGGCTGAGCGTCGTCTCGAGCCCGACGATGCCGTTCGGCGAAGCGACGAAGTCGAGCTCCTTCTCGTCCGGGTGGTGGGGAGCGTGATCGCTCGCGATCGCGTCGATCGAACCGTCGGCGAGGCCAAGGACCAGGGCGTCCCGGTCGGCCGCGCTTCTGAGCGGCGGGTGCATCTTGAAGTTCGGGTCCAGCCCCGAGTCGAAAACGTCCTCGTCCGTCAGCAGCAGGTGATGGGCCGAGACCTCGCAGGTGACCCGCTGGCCGTCGGCCCTGGCAGCCCGGATCAGGTCCAGGCTGCGCGCCGTCGACATGTGGGCCAGGTGGTAGCGGCCCCCGGTGTCGGCCACGAGCAGCAGGTCGCGGGAGACCATCACGTCGTCCGCGGCGCCGGGGATCCCCTCGACGCCGAGCCGGGTCGAGAAGCGCCCCTCGTGCATGACGCCGTCGCCCGAGAGTGCGAGCTCTTCGGCGTGCTGAATGACCGGCAGGTCGAAGTGCCGGGCGTAGCGCAGCGCCTGGCGCATCAGCGCGGCACTCCAGACGGGACGGCCGTCGTCCGAGACGGCGACCGCCCCGGATCGCCGCTGGGCCCCGAATTCCGTCAACTCGCGGCCCTCCAGCCGGCGGCTGACCGCCGCGATCGGATAAACCCGGGCCCAACCCGCCCGCTCCGCCTGCTTGAGCATGAACTCCGTCAGGGACGGGTCGTCGTTCACGGGGTCGGTGTTCGGCATGCAGGCGACGGCCGTGAACCCTCCCGCCGCGGCTGCCCGGGTGCCGGTGTCGATCGTCTCCTTGTACTCCTGGCCCGGCTCGCGGAGGTGGACGTGCATGTCGATCAGGCCGGGGACGACGACCAGACCCGCGGCGTCGACCTCGCGCGCGCTCTCCGCCGCAGGAAGGCCGGGGCCGCAGGCCGTCACGCTGCCGCCCTCGATCAGGACGTCGGCCGGGCCGTCGAGCTCCTGGGTCGGGTCGACGACCCGGCCCCCGCGAATCAGTACCGAGCCGCTCACGGCGTCAGTCCGTCCTCGCCGCTCTTCGCGCCGGCCAGCAGGTAGAGCACCGCCATCCGCACCGCGACGCCGTTCGCCACCTGCTCGAGGATCACCGACCAGGGACCGTCGGCGACCTCGCTGGCGATCTCGATGCCGCGATTGATCGGCCCCGGATGCATGATGATCGCATCGTCGTTCGCCCGGCGCAGGCGTTCCGCGGTGAGCCCGAAGAACTCGAAGTACTCCCGTTCCGAGGGAAAGGCGGCCCGCGCCTGGCGCTCGAGTTGCACCCGCAGCATCATCACGACGTCGGCGCCCTCGATCGCCTCCTCCAGCGAGTAGACCACCCGGGCGCCAAGCGACTCGGGCTCTTCCGGCATCATCGTCCGGGGCCCGGCAACGGTGACGTCGGCGCCCAGCCTGGTCAGGCACAGGACGTTCGAGCGCACGACCCGACTGTGGGCCACATCGCCCACGATGGCGATCTTCAGGCCCTCCACCCGACCCTTCCGGCGGCGGATCGTGAAGGCGTCGAGCAGCGCCTGGGTGGGATGCTCGTGGGCGCCGTCGCCAGCGTTGATCACTCCCGAAGCGAGCCGCTCCGCCAGTGCGTGCGGCACCCGCGGGTGGGCGTGCCGGATGACGACGAGATCCGGCGCCATCGCCTCCAGGTTGCGGGCCGTGTCGAGCAGCGTCTCGCCCTTGGACAGGGACGAGGACGAGGTCGAGAAGTTGATGTTGTCGGCCGAGAGCCGCTTCTCGGCGATCTCGAAGCTCGAGCTGGTCCGGGTCGACGCCTCGAAGAAGAGGTTGATGACCGTCTTGCCCCGCAGGGTCGGCACCTTCTTGATCGGCCGGGCCGCCACCTCCACGAACGACTCCGCGGTGTCGAGAACGTGGAGGATCTCGGCCTGGGACAACTCGGCGACCCCGAGCAGGTCGCCGCGCTGCCAGACCGCTTCGCTCACCCCTCGCGCTCGAGCAGCTCGACCATCTCCTTGCCGCCGTCGGTCGCGGCGTAGGAGACCTTGATCACTTCGCTGTCCGTCGTCTGCACGTGTTCGCCGACGCAGTCCGCGTGGATCGGCAGTTCCCGGTGGCCCCGGTCGATCAGCACTGCCAGGCGGATCGCCCGCGGCCGGCCGTAGTCCATGATCAGGGCGTCCATCGCGGCCCGGATCGTGCGGCCGCTGTAGAGCACGTCGTCGCAGAGCACGACGATCCGGTCGTCGATCGCAACCGGCATCACGCTCTCCTTGACCACGGGCTGCGGAGCAATGGTCGAGAGATCGTCCCGGTAGAGCGTGATGTCGAGCACGCCGACCGGTACGGCGACGCCTTCCGTGCGCTTGATCTCGGCCGCGACGAAATCGGCCAGCGGCACGCCGCGGGTGCGCACGCCGACCAGCAACAGCGAGTCGGTGCCGCCCGCGCGCTCGACCACCTCCGCAGCCATCCTGCGCATCATCCGCGCCATCTGGGCCGTGTCGAACAGCGTTCTCTTGACCGTCAGCGCGCTCACCGCCGCGGCAGCGTATCAGCGGCGCGCCGGAGACGCCACATGTTGTGGACGGGAGCGGCCGCCGGCACAACTACTTGTGACTTATGCATGAATCCTGTTATCTTCACCGAGGGCCGGAAAGGCCCGATTCCCCGCCACGCCAACCATGCTCAAACTGGAAAGCCTTGAAGTCAATGGCTTCAAGACCTTCGTCGACCCGGTGACGAGCCGGTTCGCCCGCGGGATCACGGCGATCGTCGGACCGAACGGCTGCGGCAAGAGCAACCTGGCGGAGGCCATCACCTGGGTGCTCGGCGAGCAGAGCCCCAAGTCGCTCCGCGGCAGTTCCATGGAGGAAGTCATATTCAACGGCAGCGGCCAGCGCAAGCCCCTGGGGATGGCGGAGGTCAGCCTCACCTTCCTCACCGACGGCAGCGTCGAGAACGCCGAGGACGGCCGCATCACGATCGGGCGCCGGATCTTCCGCGGCGGCGAGGGCCAGTACCGGTTGAACGATCGGGTGGCCCGGCTGAAGGACATCCGGGACATCCTGATGGACACGGGTCTGGGCATCCGCGCCTACTCCGTGATCGAGCAGGGGCGAATCGGCATGATTCTCTCCGGCAAGCCCCAGGAACGCCGCAAGCTGATCGAGGAAGCGGCCGGGATCACCCGCTACAAGAACCGCAAGCGGCTCGCCAGCCTGAAGCTCGAGGACGCGACCGCCGACCTGCTCCGGCTCGACGACATCATCTCCGAGGTCGAGCGCAGTCTTCGCTCCCTCAAGAGGCAGGCGAACGCCGCCCGACGCCACCGCGAACGCCGGGACGCCTACCGCGAACTGCTCGACGCCGTGCTCCTGGCGCGCTGGGCCAGGCTCCAGGGAGAGCTCGAGGAACTCGGGTCGGCTCTCGGACAGAAGGCCGACCGGGAAGCGGAACTCCTGGCGGAGATCGCCCGCGGCAACGCGGAGCTCGCCGAGTGCCGCCAGGCCATCGACGCACGCACCGAGGAGGCCGTCCGCTCGCACGAACGTCAGGCCACCCTGCTGGCGACGATCGAGGGGCGCCAGGAACTGATCAAGGGCGGCCGCGCCACCCGGGCGGAAATCGCCGAACGGCTCGAAGGGGGCGCCCGAAGCGAGGAGACGCGGCGGCGCGAACTGTCGGCCGCCGAGGAGGCGCTCGCCGTCCTCGCCGGACGCCGGCAGATGTTCCTCTCGGAGCGCGAAGACGCACTGGCGAAAGTCCATGACGACCGCCGGCGGATCGACGAGGCCGATGCCGCGATCGAGGACGCGCGCAGGCGGCATCGGGATCTGCTCGAAGAACAGGCGGCATCGCGCACGGGACTGGACGAGCTGAGGAGCCGCCTGGTCGCCGAGCGGATCGTCACCGAGAAGGCGGTCGACCGCCGCGACCGCGCCGAAACGACGCTGGAACGCAGCAGGGACGCGCTCCGTGCCATCGAAGTCGATGTCAAGGGCGTGGGGGCCAAGGTGGAGACGCTGGAGGTCGCCCTGACGGCCGAAACCCAGGCCGCCCAGCGCGCCGCCACGGCCCTCGAAGCGAGCCGGAACCGACGGCAGGCGGCCCAGGCCGAACGGGAAACGCGCCGCGAGGAGCTGGTCGAAGCACAGAAACGCGCGGCCGTCCTCCGCGAACTCGGTCAGCGAGACGAGGAACTGCGGGCCGGGATCCGCGACGCGCTGCTCGAACTGGAGCTTTCGGAGCCCCGCTTCCTCGGCGACGAAGTGAACGTGCCGGCAGGCTGGGAAGACAGCCTGGACCTCTTCCTTGGCCCCCTGCGCAACGCCGTGCTGGCCCCCGGCGACGAAGATGCCGTCGCCATCGCCCGCGCTCTCGCCGGCTTCGACCACCAGGTCACTCTCCTGCGGCCGGCAGAGGCGCGGAAGCCCCTTTCGGGGATCACGGAACCCGTGGAACTCGACGATCCGGAGATCGTCGGCGACGTGTGGACGGCGCTCGGCCTGCCCGAGGAACTGCGCGCCTCGCTCCCCCCCGGTAGCCTCGTCTCCAGCCTCGAGGCGGCGGAGCGCCTGGCGGCGGACAACCCGGACATCGCCTTTCTGTGCCGGGACCGGCTCTGGATCGAGGCCGGCCGCGTCACCGTGCGCGGCGAGGGCGCGGCGCCGGGCGCCCTCGGCCGTCAGCGCGAGCTGGACGACCTCGTCCGGCGTACGGACGAACTCGAGGAGCGTTGCACGACACTCAGCGGCGAGATCGATGAAGCCGCCGGGAGCGGCCGCGACGCCGCCCTGGAGGGTCGGCGGATCGAGCAGGCCGCGGCCGAGCTCAGGGAACAACTGGCGGTCGCCAAGGCCCGCCTCCAGGACATCACCGAACGGCGCGCCGTCCAGGCCCGTGAAAGCGCGGCGGCCGAGACCGAGCGCGACGAACTGATCAGCAGGATCACCGAGACGGAAAGTCGCCAGGCACGGATCCAGGCCGACATCGAAGCCCGCGAGACGGTTCACCGCAGTCTGGAACGAGCCGTCCAGGAAGCGGCCGCCGCCGTCGAGCGGGCCCGGGAGGAACGCGAGGAACGCGTCACGGCGGGCGCCGGCCGCCAGGGCCAGCTCGAACTGATCGAGGAGCGCTCCGCCACCGAGCGGAACGAGACCGAGAGGGTGGAGCGGCGCATCGCGAGTCTGCGCGAGGCCGACGATGAGTGGCTCGCCGAGCAGGAGCGGCTGCGCGGGCGCCTCATCGAACTCGAGGAGGCATCCACCCGGGCGAAGGGGGAACTCGACGACGCCCTGGCCGAGCGGACGAGTGCGAGAGACGAAGCGACCGGCGCCCAGGAAGCTCTCGAGGAAGAGCGGAATCGCGGGCGCGAGCTCGAGGCCCGAATGCGCGACCTCGGCGCCCGGCGCGACGAACAGCGCGACCGGATCGAGGACCTGCGCGTGCGGCAGGCGGGCCTGCGCCAGGACGCCGAACACCTCGAAGGGGACTACCGCGAGGAGTTCCGGCGCGAACTTGCCGGGCAGGAAGCGCCGGCGCCGCCGGACGGCGAAGCTCCGGACCTCGAGGCCATGACCGAGGAACTCGAACGCCGGCGCACTCTGCTCGAGCGGATGGGTCCGGTCAACGTCCTCGCGGCCGACGAGTACGACGAACAGCAGGAGCGCCACACGTTCCTGACCGGACAGCGCACCGACGTGGCGTCCTCCGTCGAGAGCCTGAAGCGCACGATCCGCGACATCGACAGAACCTCCTCCGAGCGTTTCGTCGCCGCCTTCAGCGAGGTCAACGAGAACTTCGGCCGGACCTTCACCGAGCTCTTCCGTGGCGGCGACGCGGAGATGCGCCTGATGGACGAGGAGGACCCGCTGGACTGCGGCATCGAGATCACCGCGCGGCCGCCGGGCAAGCGCGCCCAGAACATCATGCTGCTCTCGGGCGGTGAGAAGGCGCTGGCGGCAATCGCCCTGCTGTTCGCCCTCTTCCAGACCAAGCCGTCCCCGTTCTGCATCCTCGACGAGGTCGACGCGCCGCTGGACGACGCGAACATCCTGCGCTTCGTGGACATGCTGCAGCGAATGTCGGCGGAAACCCAGTTCCTCGTCATCACCCACAACAAGCTGACGATGCAGGCCGCGAGCACTCTCTATGGAGTGACGATGGAGGAACGGGGCGTCTCGAAGATCGTCGGCGTCGACGTCGACGAGATGCACCCCGAGCGCCAGTTGGCGACCGCCTGAGGGCTGGTAGTCTGAACGCGATGAAGCGTTCAAGTGTCTCTTGCCTCGTCCTCCTGATCGCCGTCGCTAGCGCGCCCGCGACTGCGGCCGACCGCGACGCGCCGACCTTCTACGCGGACGTGTTGCCCGTGCTCCAGATGCACTGCCAGGACTGCCACCGGCCGGCGGGCGCGAACTACGGCGGCATGCGGGCGCCGATGGCGCTGACCACCTACGCCGAGGTGCGACCCTGGGCCCGGTCGATCGCGCGGACGGTGGCGGCCCGCGAGATGCCGCCGTGGGACGCCCACCCGCGGCACGACGGCACCTTCGCGAACGAACGGGTGCTCAACCAGGCCGAGATCGAGACGCTGGTCAACTGGGCCGGGAGCGGCGCGACCCCCGGCGACGCCGCCGAAGCCCCGCCGCCGCGCGAGTTTCCGAGCACCGGCGGCTGGGTCGTCGGCGAACCCGACCTCGTCGTGACGATGCCGGAGCCCTACTTCGTCGAGGACGACGTCGACGACCTCTATGCCGCCTTCTCCTACGTGCTCACCGAGGAGGACCTGCCGGAGGACCGCTGGGTCGTTGCCTTCCAGTGCAAGCCGGACAGCGACATCATCCACCACTTCAACCTCCACCTGCTGCCGCCCGACGAAAGCGGCGAACTGCCTCCCCCTCCGGAGTTCCCCGGGCAGGATGAGATCGCCCCCTCGCCCGAGAACGCCGGCAGCTACATGGGCGGCGTCTCCTCCGGCAGCGACGCGAACCGCTACCCGGAGGGCTACGGTTTCCTGCTCAGGAAGGGCTCACGGGTGACGTTCGACATCCACTACCACAAGGAGGCAGGCGAAGGCACCGGCAAGTGGGACCAGTCGTCGATCGGCTTCGTCTTCGCCGATGAACCGGTCAAGCGTTCGCTCGGCTCAGGGCTTCGGCCGATCATGAACTTCACGTTCGCCATCCCGCCGAACGACGGGAACCACCAGGTCGGTCCCTACTCCGCCGTCGCCCGGCGCGACACGGACATCATCGCGCTCATGCCGCACATGCACATGCGCGGAAAGGCCGCACGCTTCGAGGCGTTCTACCCGGACGGCACGACCGAAGTGCTGCTCGAGGTGCCCGAGTTCGATTTCTCCTGGCAGACCGTCTACTACTACGACGAGTTGAAGCGCATCCCCGAGGGGACCCGGATCGAGTACACCGCCTGGTACGACAACTCGGCCGAGAAGGCGGCGCGCTACGGCTTCGACTCGAATCGCACGGTGCGCTTCGGCCAGCCCTCCACCGACGAGATGATGATGGGCTTCATGATGAGCGCCGCGGTACCTGAGAGCGAACCGTAGCGCTGGCTCCTACCGCCGCGACAGCCGGTCCGCGGTCACGAGAAAGCCACCGGCAATCAGGAGTCCCAGCAGCTCCCGGCTGTGCTCGATGTACATCCGGTCCGCCGACATCGGCGCCCACAGGTCACTGGTCGGGCGGTTCAGCATCCAGTCGGCGAAACCGGGCAGCGTCAGGCCGGCGCCCGCGACGGTGACCGCCGCCAACGCCAGGAACACGAACCTCGGCAGCGGCCGGTAGGCGGCGACCGTGCAGGCGCAGGCGATCGCGGCGTAGTAGGTCACCCAGATCAGCGGATCCGGGTCGTTGATCTGCACCAGGGCGAAGACCAGCATCGCCAGACCGAGCAACAGGGGCAGGAACCGGGGACCGGGGCGACGCAGCGAGGAAGGCACGGAGGCGAAGCCTAGTGGCTCCCGCAGCAGGAAGGCCACATCGTTCACCGGTTTCATCCTGTTCAGTCTTGACAAAACAAACCGGATGATTCAACATCCCTGACTCATGACCGTCTCCGAACCGACTCCCGCGCCGGACCGCCCCGCCGAGCCGTCCGCCGCGGCCGACCACAGCCTGCACGCCGCGGAAGAGCGCTTCATCGAAGCGATGGGACTGGCGCACGAGGAGGATCGCCTGCCCCGGATCGCCGGCCGCCTCATCGGCCTGCTCATCCTCTCGCCCGACCCGGTCCGCTTCGACCACCTCGCCGAGCGACTTCGGGTCAGCCGCGCCAGCATCAGCACGAACACTCGCCTGCTGGAGAACATGGGCGTCATCCAGCGCGTGACCCGCCCAGGCGACCGCCGCGACTACTTCCGGATCAACGAAGAGCCTGGCCTCCTGCTGCGAATCGCCGATCGCTACCGGACCCGCCAGGCCAGCGCGGAAGAGATGAAGCAGGCGCTACCTCCGAACGCAGGAGGCGAAGTCGTCGTCGAGCGCCTGGAACGGCTCATCCGCTTCTACGCGATCCTCGCCGACAGCCTCCAATACGTGCTCGGCGCCGTGGCGGACGGCGAGGGCAACTCGGGCTCCCGAAGCGCGTAGACGACGCGACGGCAGAACGACCAGACGAAAGAGAACGACGAACCCATGGCCATGTTTCACCAATCGAAGGAAGGCGCGCACGCCAGACGCCGCCGGATCAGCCGGCCGCAGATCGCGGGGCTTGCCGTCGCGGCAGTCGTGCTCGTAGCGGCCGCCGTGTTCGCATTCGGCTTCGGGTCCCAGGCGCGCGCCGGCGGTCAGGCAGGCGACGCAACGATGGCGCAGGCAGTGCCGGTGCGCGCCGTCGCCGCGCGGCGCGGACACCTTTCCGTGCGCACCGCCTACTCGGGCGAGCTCGTGGGCGAAGTCTCCGACATCTCGCCCCAGGTTTCGGGGCTCCTCGTCGACGTGCCGGCGCGAATCGGCCAGCGAGTCGCCGCCGGCACGGTGCTCGCCGTGATCGCGGACGTCGAGGTGAGGAACCAGCTCCAGGAGGCGCGCGGCCAGCTCGGCGTAGCCGAAGCGAACCGCGATCGTGCCGCGGCCGAACTCGTCGGCGTCGAAGCCGACTACCAGCGGGCGATGGAACTGTACGACCAGGGTCTGCTCTCCGAGCAGGAGCAGCAGCAGGTCACTTCCCAGTACGCGACGACGAAGGCGAACCTGGCCGCCGGAGAGGCCCAGGTGCAGCAGTCCGCGGCCCGCGAGGCGCTGCTCGCCGAGCAGTTCGCGAACACCCGCGTGCGCGCGCCGTTCGACGCCGTCGTCTCGGACCGCTACCTGGACCGCGGCGCCCTGGTCCAACTGGGAACGCCGATTCTGCGCCTGGTCGAGGAGGCGCCGCTCCTTGTCCAGTTCCGGGTTCCGGAGCGGGACCTGTCGGCGGTCCAGACCGGCGCCGCCTTCGACGTGGCCACCGAAGCCACGGGCGAGCGGACGTTCTCGGGCACCGTGCGCCGCGTCGCCGGCGAGGTCCGCCGCAACGACCGCACCGTCCTCGTCGAGGGCGAGCTTGCCGAGACGGACGAACTGCTCCTGCCGGGCATGTACGCCGACGTCTCCGTCAGCCTCCGCGACCTCGACAACGCCCTGATCGTGCCGGGCACCGCCCTGCTGGAACGCGTCGCGATGGACGGCGCGCGCTCCACGGGCGTCATGGTGCCGGTCGGCGGCCTCGCCCATTGGCGGGCGGTCACCGTCGCCGGCCGCTCCGGCGAGTACAGCGCGATTGCCGGCCCGATCGAGGTCGGCGAACTGGTTCTGACGATGGGCCACAACCAGTTGGGACACGGCACGCCCGTGCGGGTCGTCCCCAACGAGCCTGAACCCTCCCCCACCGGCGCCGCCGGATTCTGAGGTCGATCGTGAACCTCCCCCGTCTCTCGGCCAACCGCCCGGTGGGCGTGACCATGCTCTACGTCTGCGTCGTCGTGATCGGCCTGGTCGCGGTGCGCCAGCTCGCCGTCGACCTGATGCCCGAGGTCGACATGCCCCGGGTCTCGATCACGACGACCTACGAAGGCGTGGCGCCGGAGGAGATGGAGAGCCTGATCACACGGCCGGTCGAGCAGGCGCTGTCCACCGTCACGGGGCTCGACCAGTTGAACTCCATGTCGGCGGAGGGCATGAGCAGCATTCAGGCCCAGTTCGACTGGGGCGTCGACCTGAACGAGGTCGTGAACGACATCCGCGAGCAGCTCGACTTCGTGCGCGGAATGCTCCCCGAGGACGCTTCGGAACCGACCCTCTTCAAGTTCAACCTCTCCGACATGCCGGTCGTCTTCCTCGGCCTGTCGGGCACGGGCGATGCGCGCCAGGTCCGCCACATGGCCGAACAGACGATCAGCCGGCGGCTGGAACGCCTGCCCGGCGTCGCCTCGGTGGACATCCAGGGCGGCCGCGTGCGGGAGATCCAGGTCCAGCTCGCCGCCGATCGAATGGCCGCGCTCGGCATCACGCCGAGCGAGGTCACCAGCGCCCTGTCTCGCGAGAACCGCAACGTCTCCGCCGGCGACATGCTGGAGACAGGCCGGGAGGTCCTGATCCGCGCGATCGGCGAGTTCGACCGCAAGGTGGACGTCGAGAACACGATCGTCGCCATCCGCGACGGCCGGCCGATCCTGGTGCGGGACGTCGGCCGGGTGGACGACGGTATCCGCGAACTGACGAACGAACTGTGGATCAACGGCACCGAAGGCATGCGGATGTACGTGATGAAGCAGTCCGGCTCCAACACGGTCGAGGTCGTGGACCGACTGAAGCGCGAGATCGACGCGATCAACCGCGACTACGCCGGCCGCGCCGAGATCACGATCCTCATGGACGGCGCCGAGTTCATTCGGCAGGCCGTGAACAACGTCCAGTTGGGCGCCCTGTTCGGCGCCGCGCTGGCGGTGCTCGTGCTGATGTTCTTCCTCCGGGACCTGCGGGCGACGCTGATCGTCGGCGCCGCCATCCCGATCTCGGTGCTGGCGACGCTCGCCCTGATGTACTTCAACGGCTTCACGCTCAACGTGATCTCGCTCGCCGGCATCGCGCTCGGCGTCGGCATGCTGGTGGACGGCTCGATCGTGGTGCTCGAGAGCATCTACCGCCGGCTCCACGAGGGAGAACGCCCCACCGCCGCCGCGGTCGCCGGCAGCAACGAGGTGGCGATGGCGATCGCCGCCGGCACGCTGACCACCGTGGCTGTCTTCATGCCGGTCGTGTTCATCTCCGGTTTCGCCGGCATCTTCTTCAACCAGCTGGCGATCACGGTCAGTTTCGCCCTGCTCTGCGCGCTCTTCGTCGCCCTCACGCTGATTCCGGCCGCCGCGGCCCGCTGGCTGCGGGAGGTCCCGAAGAGCCGCCAGGTGACGGACGAGTGTGTCGCCGCGCTTGGGCCGGTCGACATGGCCTACGGCCGGATGATCGAGTGGGCCCTCGGCAAGCCGGGAATGGTGATGGCCACGGCCGTCGTGCTCCTGCTCGGATCCTTCGCCCTGGTGCCCGTCATCGGTCTCGAACTGATGCCCGAGAGCGACGAGGGCCGGCTCAACATGCAGGTCGAGATGCCCGTGGGCGCTCCGCTCGACACGACGACCGGAACGATGAAGGAGATCGAAGCCCGGGTTCGCGGCGCGCTCAGACCCGGAGAGCTCGACAGCGTGATCACCACCGCCGGTCCGGAGAGCTGGTGGCGGCCCGCCCAGTCCAACCAGGGCACGATGGAAATCCTGCTCACCCCGCTGACCGATCGGAGTCGAAGCCAGGAGGAGATCCTGGCGTCGATCCGCCACGCCATCGATGATGTGCCGGCGGCCCGGATCCAGCTCTTCGCCTCGTCCAGCAACATGATGATGCGCATGATGCGCGGCGGCCAGGACGCGCGGCTGGTGGTCGAGATCCGGGGCCACGACCTGGACCAGGGCGACGAGCTCGCGCAGCGCGTGATCACTGCGATGACCGCGGTCCCCGGAGTCGTCCACCCCCGGATCGACCGCGAGTCCGGCCAGCTCGAACGAACCCTGCGGGTCGATCGCGCCCGTCTGGCCGAACTGGGTCTCAACGGCAGCCAGGTCGCCGACGCCGTCGAGCACTACGTCCTCGGACGCGTGGCCACGAAGTTCCGCGACCAGGGCGACGAGTTCGACATCCGGGTCCAGCTCCAGCCGGAGGACCGGTTGCGCATCGAGCAGTTGCCTCAACTGCCCATCGTCACTCCGCGCGGCGACATCGTGCCTCTGGGTTCGGTCGCCAGCATCAATCCCGGCGAGGGCCCCCTGTCGATCAACCGCGAGAACCAGGAGCGCTACATGCAGGTCTTCGCCGGCATCGACGGCAGGCGGTTCAGCGACGTGGCGAGCGACGTGGAAGCCGCGCTGGCGCGAGTCGAGACGCCCTACGGCTTCACCGTCGAGATGGGCGGCGAACTGGAGGAGCAGCGCCAGGTCTTCGTGGAGCTCTTCATCGGCGTACTGCTCGCGGTCTTCCTCGTCTACACCGTGATGGCGGTCCAGTTCGAGTCCCTGGTCCAGCCCCTGGTCATCATGACCGCGGTGCCGTTCTCGCTGCTCGGCGTGCTACTGACCCTGGCGGTCACCGGCACGACCCTGAACATGAACTCCTTCCTCGGCCTGGTCGTCCTGGTCGGGATCGTGGTCAACAACGCGATCGTCCTGGTCGACAACGTGAACCGCATGCGCCGCGACGTCGGCTGCACCCTGCACGAGGCCCTGATCCGCGGATCGCGCCGTCGCCTGCGGCCGATCCTGATGACGACGCTGACCACCGCCCTCGGCCTGCTGCCGCTGACGCTGGGACTCGGCGAGGGTTCCGAACTGCAGGCCCCCCTGGCGCGGGTCGTCGTCGGCGGCCTGCTCGCCTCGACGCTGATCACGCTGATCTTCGTGCCCTCGCTCTACCTGCTGGTCGAGCGCGGCCGGGAACGGCGGCGGGCGATGCGCGCCCGCCGGAAAGCGGCGCGGAAGGCCGGCGTGCACCTTCCGCAGACCGCTCCGGCGATGCAGAGCTCTCGGGTTCAGGCCTGAAGGCTCGAGCGACTCAGTTCCCGCGGCCCCAGCGATACTGCAGCCTGGAGTAGTAGTACGCCCCGCTGACGTCGAAGGGCGCGCGGGTACTGTGCGGGTTGCCCAGCAGCGTCGGCGTCGGATTGCCGTCGCCGGTCTCGCCCAGGGCGTTGCGAGCGCCGATCGCCAGCCGGGCGCCGCCGGGCAACGGAACGCCGACCTCGACGTCCAGCAGGTACGCGCCTCCGAAGTCGAGAGCGATGAACGGGTCGTGCCAGCCGTCGTAGTAGCCGAGCCGGGCGAGCAGTTCGACCGGCCGCCGGGTCTGCGTGTGACGGCCGAGTTCGTGGTGCAGCGTCGCGTTCCAGCGCACTCCCGGGAGGGCCTCCTCCAGTTCGCGGATGCGCCGCTGGTCCAGGGTCAGCGGGTTGAAATCCACGACTTCGGTCGAGGTCACGTTGAGGGCCAGGTCGAGCGTCGTGTGTCCGCCGGCCTGCGGCGGCCGCCAGGTGACGACCAGGTCCACGCCCTCCGTGCGGGTCTCGAAGTCGTTGGCGAAGAAGCGGAAGTTCGTGATGTTGGCGGCGCTCGTGATGCCTTCCGCCAGCAGTTGCTCGACCTCGAAGGGCTGGAGTTCGAACAGCCCCGTCACTCCCAGCCGATCGCTCACGTCGACCCGGAACAGGTCCGCCGTAAGCGTCCACGGACCGCGCTCGACGATCGCGCCCGCGGCCAGGTTGACCGACTTCTCCGCGTCGAGGGCCTTGCCCCCGCGCAGGGCGGCAACCCTGGAGGCCGGCGGGATCGTGCCGTTGTTGACCAGCTCGAAGCGCTCCGCGTCCCACTGCGTCGAGACATTGAACGCGTTCTGCTGGCCGGGTGTCGGCGCCCGGAAGCCCGTCGACGCACTCGCGCGCAGGGCGAGAGCCTCCGAGACCTGACGGCGGCCCGCGATCTTGCCGTTGAGCGCCGAGCCGAAGTCCTCGTAGTCCTCCAGGCGCACCGCCAGGCCCAGGTTCCAGGATTCGTCCGGCGGCCCGTACTCCAGGTCGGCGTAGACCGCCGAGTTTGCACGGGTCCAGGCTCCCGCCGCGACCGGGCTGAACCCGGGGAATCCGTTCGAGCCGGAACTGAATCCCTGCCGGGCATAGGGACCGATCCGCCAGGAATCGGGGTCGCCGAGGCCGATCTCGAAGCGCTCCTCGCGCCACTCCAGACCGCCTGCCAGATGGAGCCGCTCACCGAACTGACGCAGCAGATCGAGGTTCGCGCTCACGTCGCGCTGGCCGTAGAGGCCGGGCTTGAAGGAGGTCGGGCTGAGCGGTCCGAGCGACGCGTTCACGCTGTCGAACAGCAGGAAGTCGATCTCGTTCCGGCCGGCGCTGACGCTCACGTCCCAACCGGTCCCGGAGGCGGTGAAACCGCGAACGCCGAGGACGAGCGACGAGTCCACGCGGTCGCCGCCGAACACCGGCTGGAAACCGCCCGGGAAGAGCTCCTGGAAGCTGAAGCAGTTCGGATCGTCGAAGACGCGTCCCAGCGCGTCCTGGTCCGGAAGCGCGTCCGTCACTGCGACGACCGGGCATCCGGCCGAGCCATCCGGCGTCCCGTCGGCCGCGTCCAGGGCGTCTCCGATCAGCAGCGTCGCGCCGCCGTCGCCGCTGTAGACGGCGTCCCGGGTGTTCGGGTTGCGGAAGAAGAAGTTCCTCGCCGTCACGTTGCGGTCCGCGTGGTTCGCCCAGCCGTAGAACTGCGTGGCGCCGCCGCTTCCCAGCGGCCGGCCGAAGTTGATCCAGAGCTTCACGTCGTCGTCGACCTCGGCCTTGCCCCACCTCTGAGCAGGATCGGCCACGTGAGTGTTCCCCGCGGCGACCAGGGCCAGAGCATCAGCTCGCTGCATGGAGCGGTTGGTCGGATTCGAACCGCCGTACTCGAGGCTCACGTTCGCGAAGCCGGCCTCGCCCCAGGGCAGGCCGACGTTGCCGGCCACCGTGACGGACTCCCCGTCGCCCGCGTCGTACAGGCCGGTCAGCACCTCGAACGAACCGCCGGAGCGCGCGTCGCTGAGCAGGAAGTTCATGATCCCCGCGATCGCGTCCGAGCCGTACTGAGCCGAAGCGCCGTCTCTCAGGACCTCGACCTGGCGAAGCGCGATGGCAGGAATCGCGGACAGGTCCGGCCCCTGGGCGCCGTGCGAAACGCCGATCCGCGACCACAGGATCACGGCGCCGCGGTGCCGCCGCTTGCCGTTCACCAGCACCAGCGTATGGTCCGGCGCCAGGCCGCGCAGGTTCGTCGGCCGCACGATGGTCGCCGCGTCGCCGCTGATCGCACTGATGTTCAGCGACGGCACCACGGTGCGCAGAAGCTGATCGAGGTTCGTTTCTCCCTGATGCGCGACGTGCTCCGCCGAGATCACGTCGACGGGCACCATCGACTTCGTCACCGAACGCTCCCGCGCCCGGCTGCCGGTGACGACGATCTCCTCGTCGATGTGTCCCGCGGGTTCGTCGGAGTCGGCTTCAGCGTGCGCAGCGTCCACCGATTCCGTATCGCCGTCCTGCTGGCCGGACAGCGGACCAGCTAGGAACAGAGCGAACAACAGCCCGCGCGCCGCGAGACGCCAGCAAGTAACTCCCATCTCCGAAACCTCCGCCCGGTCGCGCCGACCCGCCTGGACCCTACTCCTCAGCCAGCCCGAACACGAAGACGACGTTGCCCATCGCGACGACGATCCGCTGCTGCCCGCCGACCGCGTAGCTCATCGGCGAGGCGTGCGGCGCGGCGCCGAGCGAGATCCGCCAGAGCGGCTCGCCGGTCTCTTCGTCGAGGGCGAAGAAGTAGCCG
Organism: Thermoanaerobaculia bacterium; assembly: GCA_022823665.1. Classification (GTDB taxonomy): domain Bacteria; phylum Acidobacteriota; class Thermoanaerobaculia; order Multivoradales; family Multivoraceae; genus Multivorans. The sequence continues at coordinate 153,367 of JAJEHN010000001.1, forward strand.
TCGACGCTGGCGCTCCACACCAGGCCGCCGGCGGTGGCGAGGACGCCGCTGCGGGTCCGCGGCGTGATCGGAAACTCCCAGCGGACTTCGCCGGTCGTCGCCTCGATCGCACGGATCGCGCTCTGGTAGTGGTCCGCAGCGAGCGGCATCCTGTGCCCGCCGCCCAGGAAGATGCTGCCCTCCTCGTAATCGTCGTCCCGCTGGTAGTAGATGCCCTCAGCGTCGAAGGAGTTGACGTAGAGGAAACCGCTGCGCGGGCTGTACGCCGGCGACCACCAGTTCGTCGCGCCGCCGGCGATCGGCGCCACCGTGGTGCCCTCGGTGGTCGGGAAGACGTTCTCCCGCAGGATCGGCCGGCCGTTCTCGTCCAGGCCGTGGGCCCAGGTCTGGAGCGCGAACGGCTCGCCGAGCAGAAACTGCCCGCTGGTCCGGTCGAGCAGGTAGTAGAAGGCGTTGCGGTTCGCCCACAGCATCACCCTGCGCGGCTCGCCGTTCAGCTCGACATCCGCCAGCACCGGCACCTGGATCGCGTCCCAGTCCCACACGTCGTGGGGTGTGAACTGGAAGTGCCAGACGATCTCGCCGGTCTTGCCGTCGAGCGCCAGCACCGAGGACGAGTACAGGTTGTCGCCGAGGCGCAGGTCCCCGTTCCAGTCCGGCGCCGGGTTGCCGCCGCCCCAGTAGATGAGGTCGAGTTCCGGGTCGTAGACGCCGGTCAGCCAGGTCGGCGCGCCGCCGGTGCGCCAGGAATCGCCGGCCCAGGTCTCGTTGCCGGGCTCGCCCGGTCCCGGCACCGTGTAGGTACGCCACCTGCGCTCGCCGGTCGCGGCGTCGTAGCCGTCGATGAAGCCGCGGATGCCGAACTCGCCGCCGGCGATGCCGGTGACGACCGTGTCGCCGACGACCAGCGGCGCCGCCGTCTTGCTGTAGCCCTTCGTGTGGTCGGCCACCTCGGTGTCCCAGAGCAGGGAGCCCGAGCGGGCGTCGATCGCCACCAGGTGGGCGTCGTTCGTGCTCATGTACAGGGTCTCGCCCAGGATCGCCACGCCCCGGTTGTTGCGGCCGCAGCACAGCCTGATGCCGTCCGGCAGCGGGTGCTCGTAGCGCCAGTACGCCCGCCCCGTCACGGCGTCGACCGCGGTCACGTTGCTGGGCGACTCGGTGATGAACATGACGCCGTCGACCACCAGCGGCGTCGTCTGGTTGCGGTCGAGCTGCCGAATCTGGTGCGCCCACTTCAACTCCAGACGCTCCACGTTCCCGCGGTCGATCTGATCCAGCCGGCTGTAGCGCTGCCCGTGTAGGGCGCCGTGGTACATGAGCCAGTTGTGCGGTTCGTCGTCCGAGTTGACAAGCCGTTCCCAGGTCACCGGCGAGAGGAGCGGCATGCCGTCGGCTCCCGGCTCCTGGGCAGGCGCCGCATGCGCGGTGGCCAGGAGCAACGCCGCGCCGACCCATCCGATCGGTCTCATGGGTCACTCCCCCGCAGCGAGGCGAGATAGGCGACCAGGTTGTCGACCTCAGCCTCCGGGAGAGCCTCGGCGGGCATCGTCGACGTCTGCTCCCGTTCGACCGCGCGCAGCGACGCCTTGGCGAAGGACCGGAGCCTCTCCTCGCCGTCCATGATGCGCAAGTTGAACGTGTCCTCGCCCATCCTCAACCCCTCGACCACCATGCCGTCGGCGCTCGTTACTCGCACGGTCCACCAGCGCGGCGCGACCTCGGCGCTCGGCTCGGTCAGATCTTCCGCAAGTTCGTCGGGATCGCGACGCTCGCCGACCCGCGACAGATCCGGCCCCAGCCGACCGCCACGGCCGCCCACCATGTGGCAGCGCCCGCAGTCCAGCCGCTCGAACGTACCCCGGCCTGCCTCAACCGACCCAGGCAAGGAAGCCACGTCCACGTACCTCGACAGCGTTCGCAGATACGTCACCAACTGCCAGATCTCCTGATCCCCGGCGCGCCGCAGGCCACGCATCGACGTGCCCTCGATGCCGTCGCGAATCACCTCATAGAGGCCAGCGTCCGTCGACGCATGCTGGAACCGTCCGGTCGTCAGATCCGGCCCGTCCGCCTCCTCGCCTCCGGTGGCATCCACCCCGTGACAGCTCGTGCACTTCGACTGAAACTGACGCTGCCCCATCCGCACGTCGATCCCACTCGTGTACGGATTCTCCGGCTCCTCGGCAGCCACACCCACCGCAAACATCACAACAAGCAGCAGCACGATCGATCCTCCCCACGCCACCGCCTTGATCGCAGTCAGCCACGAGCGAACCCGCCGCCTACACGACCCGCGCACCCGAAGCCTTCCAGCCGGTCCGGGGGCCTGAGGGGAGGGTCCCAGCGGACTCGGAGCGAGCGACGCTCGTCGACTACTCATCCACCGAAACCTACCGGAGCGAGCGGAGCGGAGTGAGCGCCGGCCTCCCATCGTCCTCTAAAGCGCGAACGGCCGCTGGGACCCTCCCCTCAGGCCTCCGGATCGGCGGGTGTTCTAGTCGCCGGCATCCGGCTCCGGCCGCCGCTTCGGCTCCACGCCGGCCACGGCGATCAGCGACTCAACACAGTCGCGCAACGACTCGTCGAACGGCCGGAACGCAACGCCCGTCGCCTCGCGCATCCGGTCGTTGCGCAGCTCGACGCCGGCCCAGATGCCGCGAAGCTCCTGCTCGCGCTTCTGTATGTGTTCGGGGTGGATTTCGGTGACCGGAGGCGTGTCATGACGGAGTTCCGGCAGCAGCCGGTCGATGCCGGCGTTGATCTCCTCCACCGGCACCGCGTCCGCCGACCAGGCGATGTAGCGCTCGCCGTTCCCGACGTTGATGCTCTCGAGCAGCCGGATGTGGCACTCGGCGTCGTCGCGGACGTCCACCGTCATCCAGGGCCGGTACGCCTGCGTCTGCTCGCACTCCCCGCGCAGCATCAGCTCGATGTTGTGCTGCCAGGGTCCCTTCTCCTTCTGGTGCGCCGACAGGATCGGGCCGACGTTGTCGCCCGGGCAGCAGGTGATCGCGTCCCAGCGCCCGCTCTTCCCGGCGGCCCTGGTGAACGCCTGCTGGGCGTAGATCTTGCTCATCGAGTAGCCGTGGCCGCGCTCGGGCGTCCGCTTCGGGTTCGACTCGTCCGGATAGCGGTCCTCGTACAGGACGGGGCGGCGGACGAACTCGTAGATGTCGGCCTCCATGATGACGGCGGCGATGCTGGAGGTGACGACCACGCGGGTGACCGACCCTGACTTCTCGATGCTCTCGACCATGTGGTCGCAGACGTTCTTCACGTAGTCGAAGTCGTTGTAGTCACTGACGTGCGCGATATGGGCGACACCGTGGCAGCCGGCGAAGATGTCGTCGAAGCAGCCCGCCTCGTCCAGGTTCGCCGAGTGGAGCGTCAGCCGGCCCGAGGCGTAGCCGTTCATCTCCCGCAGGAAGGTCGTCTTCTCCGGATCGTCCGCGTCGCGCACGCAGGCGCGCACCCGGTAGCCCTTGTCCAGCAGCAGCCGGACCGTCCAGCCGCCGACGAAGCCGGCGCTGCCGGTAACCGCGACGGTGCCGCCCTTCGGTATCGGAGCCATATCGCCTGTCCTCCCTGGTTCGGTTCGGGCGCGACGATACCCGACGACGGAACTGCTAGCTTTGTGGTGTCTGACCGAGCGACCCGTGAACATCGAATCCCTCGACCAGGTCAAGTGCGGCGAGCGCACCTACGAACTGCGCCGCCTGCGCCCGGACGACCGGGACGACATCGTCTCGCTCGCCAGCGCGCTGCCGGAGATCGACCTCCAGTTCCTGCGCTCGGACCTGACCGATCCCGACGTCGTGGAGGGATGGATCCACGACGCCGACACCGGCAGCCGCTTCACGACTCTGGCCCACTATGAAGGTGAACTCGTCGGCTACGGCAGCCTGAACCTGCGGGGACTGCAGTGGATGAGCCACCTGGGTGAGATCCGCGTGATCATCGCTGAGGCCCACCGCCGCTGCGGCCTCGGCCACGTGCTGACCGAGCGCGTCTTCGAAACCGCCAGAGAGCTGGGCCTGCTCAAGCTGGTCGCTCAGATGACGCGTGAGCAGATCGGCGCGCGGCGGGTGTTCGAGCGGCTCGGGTTCTCGCCCGAGGCCCTGCTCACCGACTGGGTCATCGACCGCTCCGGCCGTACGCGCGACATGATGATCATGTCCCACGACCTGGGCGCCGGGAAGCGGAGCCGCAGCTGAGCCCCCGGACGCGCCGGCGCATCCGCGTCGTGTCCTGGAACGTGAACGGGCTACGCGCCTGCGCCCGCAAGGGCTTCCTCGACTGGCTCGGATCGAGCCGGGCGCAGGTCGTGGGCCTGCAGGAAACAAAGGCCCGCGCCGAGCAACTGGCGCCCGAGCTGCGGCGACCACCCCGCTGGCACACGGCCTTCTCGAGCGCGGAACGACCAGGCTACTCCGGCGTCGGCCTCTACTCGCGGCTGGAACCGACCTGGGTCCGCACCTCGCTTGGCGAGCATCGCTTCGACGCCGAAGGCCGCCTCCAACTCGCCCTGTTCGGCCAACTGCTGGTGGCGAACGTCTACTTCCCCAAGGGCAGCGGCAGCCAGCGCGACAACAGCCGGGTGCCCTACAAGCTGGACTTCTATCGAGCCCTTTTCGACCAGCTCGACCAGGCGCGTGAAGCCGGCTACCGCGTCCTGGTCATGGGCGACTTCAACACGGCGCCGCAGCCGATCGACCTGGCGAGGCCGAAGCAGAACCGGAAGCACTCGGGCTTCCTGCCCGAAGAGTGCGACGAGTTCCAGCGCTGGCTCGACGCCGGCTGGATCGACACCTTCCGGACCCTGAACCCCGACAGGGTGCGCTACAGCTGGTGGAAGCAGGCGTTCCATGCCCGCGAGCGCAACGTCGGCTGGCGGATCGATCTCGTGCTGGCCTCGGAAGCCGCCATGCGCTTCGTCGAACGGGCCTTCATCCTGACCAGCGTCACCGGCTCGGACCACTGTCCCGTAGGCGTCGACATGTCCGCGGAGGTTCTCGGATGAACGACACGGACGCGACACCGCGCCGGGCCACGACGGTTGAGGGGATCCAGCGGCGCATGGCCGGCTTCGCCTCACGGGAGGGGGTACGGCGCGGTCTCGACTTCAGCCTGCGGCCCAGCGACATCCTGATCGCGACCTACCCCAAGGCCGGCACGACGCTCATGCAGCAGATCGTCCACGGTCTGCGCACCGGCGGCGACATGGATTTCGACGAGATCACGGAAGTCGTCCCCTGGATCGAAGTCGCCCACGACGTCGGCCTCGACCTCGACGCAGGCCAGCGCGCCGATCCGCGGGCCTTCAAGACCCACCTGAGCCGGGACCTGGCCCCGAAGGGCGGCCGCAACATCTTCGTCGTCCGCGACCCGGTCGATTCACTCGTCTCGTTCTTCCACTTCTTCAGCGGCTGGGTCTTCGAGCCCGGAACCGTCCCGATCCGCGACTTCGCCCTCGACTTCGTCTTCCACGGCACCCGCAGCGGCCGCTACTGGGAACATCTCGTGTCCTGGTGGCCCGAGCGCCTCGACCCGGACACCCTCTGGCTCTGCTTCGAGGACATCGTCGCCGACCTCCCTGCCGCCACCGCCCGCGTCGCCGCCTTCCTCGGCCTCGACCCGGAGCACCCCAACATCGAGATCGCGGCCCGCCAGGCATCGATCGACTTCATGCGGGAACACGGCTCGAAGTTCGACGACCACCTGGTCCGCAACGCCCGCAACGCCGCCTGCGGCCTCCCCGACTCCGGCACCACCTCGAAGGTCCGCAAAGGCAAGGCCGGCGAAGGCTCCCGTGAAGTGCCGCGGGAGGTCATGGACGTGTGGGACCGGGAGTGGAAACGGATCGTCGAGCCGGCTACCGGGCACGGGTCGTACGAGGAGTTACGCAAGGCGGCTCCTGATGCCGGCCAGAAGGCCGGCGCACCGACACACGCCGCCATGGATCGCCGCGCGTACAGTACGACCTCCAGCCCGCGGCTGGCCCGGAGGAGAGGGTCGCAGGGGGCTAAAGACAAGCGACTGCCGTAGACCTTCCCTCAAGCGACACCCTCGCGGAGCGCAGTCGACCGAGCGAACCCCCACCCCCCCATCCACCGAGAGGGGGTGAGCGTCCCCCTGCGACCCTCTCCTCCGGGCCAGCCGCGGGCGGGTGCGTCCGACCCAGCCGACGCCGCTACAGCAGCCCGCCCTCCGGCGCCGGCCGGGCACGCTGGTTGTAGAGCAGTTTCTTCAGGCGTGCGCGTTCCTCGTCCGTGAGGTTCGCGTAGTCGATCGCTTCGCCGCTCGAGACGTCCATGCCACGCTGGACCGCCGGACGGGCGCCGACTTCCTCGAACCAACGCTTGAAGTACGGAAAATCCTCGATGTCCTGCTGCTGGTCCTCCCAGCGAACCGTCCACGGATAGCAGATCATGTCGGCGATCGTGTACTCGTCGCCGATCAGGTAGCGACGGTCGTAGAGACGGTTGTTCATCACGCCGTAGAGCCGGTTCACCTCGTCCGTGAAGCGGCGGACGGCGTAGCTCTGGTCGCCTTCCGTGTCGCGCAGGCGACGGAAATGACCGCATTCGCCCGACTTCGGCCCCTGGTTCGCCATCTGCCAGATGAGCCACTGGTTCACCTCGTGGCGGGCACGCAGGTCCTGCGGGTAGAACCGGCCCGCCTTCTCGGCGATGTACATCATGATCGCGCCGGATTCGAACAGCGCGACCGGCTCGCCGCCGTCGGCCGGCTCGTGGTCGACCATCGCCGGCATCCGGTTGTTCGGCGAGATCGCGAGGAACTCCTCCTTGAACTGATCGCCGAAGCCGATCCGGCAGGGCACGATGCGGTACGGCAGCCCGCACTCCTCGAGCAGGATCGTGACCTTCTTGCCGTTCGGCGTCGGCCAGTAGTGCAGATCGATCATCGCGATGGCTCCTGTGAATCCGGCCCGCCGGCCGCGCGGTTCTTCTCTCGATGGACCTTGAAACCGCGCAGGATAGCGGACACCCACCGCGATACGCTGTCGTCGGCCCGCCGACACACGGCAGGCACGACAGGAGGAACGCGGTGCAGAACAGGAAGACGACTCTCGCAGCAACGCTCGGCGCTCTCGCACTCGCCGGACTCGCCGCCCCGTCCGCGGCTTCGGAACCGGCCGACGCCGAAGCACAGCTAGCCGCCGCGATTCAGGCCGCCCCCGACGACCGGCGCGACGGGGCCCGCGTGCTCGGCTGGACCGACGAAGGCAAGGTGGTCGAGCTCCGCGCCGGAAGCAACGACCTGGTCTGCCTCGCCGCCAGGCCGGGCGTTCCTCAATGGAGCGTCGCCTGCTACCACGAGTCGCTCGAGCCGTTCATGGCCCGCGGCCGTGAGCTGACGGCCCAGGGCATCGGGGGGCAGGAGCGGATCGACATCCGTGAACGGGAGATCGCGGAGGGCAGGCTGCCGATGCCGCGGGAACCGCGTACCCTCTACGTCCTTCACGGCAGCGGTTTCGACGCTGAAGCCGGCACGGTGAGCGACGCCTACCTGCGCTGGGTGATCTACACGCCGTACGCGACCGCGGAGTCGACCGGTCTCACCACGCGACCGGTTCCGGGCGCGCCCTGGCTCATGGCGCCAGGCACGGCGGGCGCGCATGTGATGATCAATCCGCCGAGACCTGACGCCAACCCGTGAGCACCTCGTTCAGCGACAGCCCCTTCCGGGACATCGTCGGGCCCTCTTCGCAGTTCTACATCTCACAGCGGCTGCGGCTCCACTACCTGAGCTGGGGCAACGACGACAAGCCGCCCCTGGTGCTGATCCACGGCGGCCGGGACCACGCGCACAACTGGGACTGGGTGGCGAACGCGCTCCGCGGCGACTACCACATCGTGGCGCCGGACCTGCGCGGCCACGGCGACAGCGAGTGGGCGATCGGCGGCATGTATGCGATCACCGACTTCGTGCTTGACATCGCCCAACTGCTGGAGGCGCTCGACCGCTTTCCGGTGCGCATCGTCGCCCACTCGCTGGGCGCGAACATCGCACTGCACTACACCGGCTTCTATCCGGAAAACGTCCACAAGCTCGTGGCGATCGAAGGCATGGGGCCGCCTCCCCGCGTCCTCAGCGACCGGGTCAACGCCGCGGTCGACGAGCGCATGCGGGGCTGGGTCGGCAACATGCAGAAACTCGCCGGCCGGCAGCCGCGGCGCTACCCGTCGCTCGACGCGGCGGCCGAACGGATGCAGGAGGTGAACAGCTTCCTCAGCCCCGAGCAGGCCCGCCACCTCACCGTCAACGGCATGGCGCGCAACGAAGACGGCACCTACACCTGGAAGTTCGACAACTACGTCCGCTCCTTCCCGCCCTACCGCTACGACGAGGAGGAACTCCGGAGCATCTGGGGCCGGATCACCTGTCCCACCCTGCTGGTGCGGGGCACGGAGAGCTGGGCCAGCGATCCGGTCGAGGACGGCAGGATCGAGGCGTTCCAGAACGCCGAGTTGCGCAACTTCGAGGGCGCGGGGCACTGGGTCCACCACGATCAGCTCGACGAGTTCGTGGCCGTGGCGCGGGCCTTTCTGGCCGACTGACGAAGCAGCAACAGCAAGCCGCCGTGACAACCACCGACTCGCTCACCGAAACCGCCGCTCCTGCCAGGACAGCGCCCGTCCGCGCCGGCGAGCGCATCGCGGCGCTCGACGTTCTCCGGGGCTTCGCCGTGCTCGGCATCCTGGTGATGAACGTCCAGTCCTACGCGATGATCGAGGCGGCCTACCTGAACCCGACCGCCAACGACAAGCTCGACGGCGCGGGTCTCTGGGTCTGGCTCATCTCCCACGTCTTCTTCGACACGAAGTTCATCGCCATCTTCTCCACCCTGTTCGGCGCCGGCATGGCCCTGATGAGCGAACGCGCGGCGGCCCGAGGCGCTTCGGTCGCGGTCCACTACCGGCGGCAGTTCTGGCTGTTGATCATTGGCCTCGCTCACGCGCACCTGATCTGGTACGGCGACATCCTCGTTCCCTACGCCCTGTGCGGCTTCCTGCTCTACAGCCTGCGCAACCTGCGTCCATCACGGCTGCTCGTCGCCGGTTTCGCGATGACCCTCGTCCCGCCGTTCCTGTTCGTGCTGTTCGGGCTCTCCGTCCCCGGCATGCCCACGGAGGTCCGGGACGAACTGGCCGCGGGCTGGGCGCCGCCCGTCGCCGACGTCGAAACCGAGATCGCCGTCTACACCGGCGGCTACCTCGAGCAACTGCCGGCGCGCAGCGCGACCGCGGTCGGACTGGAGACGTCCGTGTTCCTGATCCTCTTCCTGTGGCGCTGCGGCGGCCTGATGCTGGTCGGCATGGCGCTCTTCAAGCTCGGCGTGCTCTCGGCACGGAGTTCTCCCGCCGCGTACCGGCGCATGGCGGCGACGGGACTCACCGTCGGCCTGGCGATCGTGCTCGCCGGTGTGCTGTACAACGCCCGGCACGAGTTCGCCTTCGAGTACTCAACGTTCCAGGGTCAGACCTTCAACCTGATCGGGTCGCTCGGCGTCGCCCTCGGCTTCATCGCCCTGGTCATGCTGGCGGTGCAGAACGGATGGTTGCCCGGGTTGCAGCGCCGTCTGGCGGCGGCAGGACGCATGGCGCTCTCGAACTACATCAGCCAGAGCGTGATCTGTACCCTGATCTTCTACGGCCACGGTCTCGGCCTGTTCGAGCAGGTCGATCGCCTCGGCCAGATCGCGATCGTCGTCGCTATCTGGGCGGCGCAACTGCTCTGGTCGCCATGGTGGCTGGCCCGCTTCCGCTTCGGACCGCTCGAGTGGCTCTGGCGATCGCTCACCTACATGAAGTTCCAGCCCATGGCGGTGCGCTCGCCCGCCTGACGTTCCACTCGAAAGGAGCCTGTCATGATCCGCCCCCTTTCCGCCGCTACGTTCACCTTCTTCACCGTGGCCCTGCTGGCCACCGGAGGCGCCGCCATGGGCCAGATCGCACCCGAACCCGAACAGATCCAGGAAATGCTGACGGGGCCGGCCGACACGCCGGTCGTCATGGTCAACCTGCTGCGCTTCAAGAAGGAGGCCGACGCCCCCGACGAAGGCCTCACGGGCGAAGAGGCCTACGGGAGGTACGGCGCCCAGATGGTCCGGTGGGTCACCTCGCAGGGGGCCAGGCTGATCTGGTCCGGCCGGGTCGATTCGATGGTGATCGGCGACACGGACGAGTACTTCCACACCGTCGCTCTGATGGAGTACCCCTCGCGGGCCGAGTTCCTCCGCATCGCCGGCGATCCCCGCGTAGCGGAGTTCGCAGTTCACCGCACCGCGGGACTCGACATGCAATGGCTGATCGCCACAACCACGACGGCCGAACTCGTCCAGCCCACCTCGGACGAGGCGCCGGACGACTAGGAATCCCGCACGAGGACCGCCAGGGCTCTGGGTTACACTTCGCGCGGCTCAGACCCTCCGCAGACGATTCCCACCCGTTCCCCTCAGAGGTGAAGGAGATTCCGGATATGCGCTCGAAGAACCTGGTCGCTGTTGTCGCAGCCGCCATTGTGCTCGCCGCCTGCTCGTCCATCGTCGCGGCGCCGGTCGCCGCTTCCGAACACGAGGAACCGGTCGGCAACCTGGCCGAACTGATGCGCGCGATCCTGTTCCCGAACTCGAACTTCCTGTTCGATGTCCAGGTGACGGACCCCGGTACGCCACCCGAGCCAGGCAGCGAGGACGACCGCTCGGCGTCGGCCCTCTTCTCCGGCATCTACACCGGCTGGCAGGTGCCGCAGCAGGCAGCGCTGGCGCTGGCCGAGGTCGAGCCCCTGATCATGAACGCCGCCCGCAAGTGCGAGAACGGCAGGGATGCTCCGGTCGCCAACGAGGACTACCAGAAGTGGGCCAGGCAGTTGACCGAGGTCGCCAGGCAGATCTACGCCGCGGCGCACGAAGAGGACCAGGAAAAGGTCAGCGATCTGACGAACAACCTCGCTGGCGCCTGCGAGGACTGCCACGCCGTCTATCGGAAGTACCAGGATCGCTGCCGCAGGTGATGCGGAAGGGGTCCCGGCAGGCCCGAGATCCACTGGCAGTCAAGCAGGCATCCGACACCCATGCGTAGCCTCTTCGAGTGGGTCGACGCGCTTCCCAGCAGCATCGCGTTGCGGGAGTCCCTGAACGCCTACCCGACCATGCTGACGATCCACGTCGTCAGCATGTGCCTGTTCGCCGGCCTCATCGCCTACTGGGACATGCGGCTCGTCGGGCTGACGCTCAGGAGGGTGCCCGTCTCCAACATCCCGACCCGCCTCTTCCCCTGGGCGCTGACCGGCTACGGCATCAACCTGATCACCGGCGGCCTGCTGCTCTACAGCCAGCCGATGCGCTACTACGGCAACTTCTACTTCTGGGCCAAGATGGTGCTGATGCTGATCGCCGGCATCAACATGTTCTGGTTCCACTACGCGACCTACAAGTCGGTCCAGGCCTGGGACCAGGGCCGGGAGATCCCGCTGAACGCCCGGCTGGCCGGCGTCGTGTCGCTGGTGCTTTGGGCGGCCGTCGTGGTCACCGGCCGGATGATGGCCTACAGCGGCCTGATGCCCCAGTGGTGGAACAACCTGAACATCGGCGCCTGAAGGGGCCGCGGAGGATCTTCCCATGCTGCAGTCCTTCTTCCAGTGGATGCAGGGCCTTCCCTTCAGCGCCTGGATGCTGGAGGAGACCTGGGCGTCGCCGATCATCCAGTGCGCGCACCTGGTCGCGCTGGTGGCGTTCGCCGGCGCCGTCCTGGTGGTCGACATGCGGCTGCTCGGCCGCGGCCTGATCAAGACGCCGCTCAACCAGCTCGCCCGCGAGATGGACCGCTGGATGATCTGGAGCTTCGTCGCCCTGTTCGTGACCGGCGCGCCCCAGGTCCTGTCGACGGCGCTCAAGCAGTACTACAGCCCGTTCTTCTGGTGGAAGATGCAGATCGTCATCATCGGGCTGCTCTTCAACTTCACGATCCGCCGCCGGGTCGCCTTCGCCGAGGAAGGATCGCTCGGACACTGGCCGAAGGTCGTCGGCTTCCTCTCGATCGGCATGTGGACCGGCGTCTCGGTCTACGCCCGGCTGATCGGGCTGCTGTCCTGAGCACCCGTTCCAGCCTCGCCGCGGCCGTGGCGGCGCTCGCCGCCTCCCTGGCGAGCCTGCCGCTCACGGCGCAGACCGGAGCCTCCGGCGACTGGCCCGCGTTCGGCGGCGATCCCGGCAACAGCAAGTACTCGACGCTCGACCAGATCGACCGCGACAACTTCCAGGACCTCGAGATCGCCTGGCGCTGGCGATCGGTCGCCGCGGACACCGAAGTGCCGGGCAACGTCCGGCGCGGTCAGTTCAAGGCGATTCCGCTCGAGGTCGGCGGCCGGATCTTCGTCTCCACGTCCCTCAGCCAGGTCGCGGCCATCGACGCGGCGAGCGGCGAGACGCTCTGGACGTACGACCCGGAGAGCTGGCGAGCAGGGCGGCCCGCGAACCTCGGCTTCCACCACCGCGGCGTGGCGTACTGGACGGACGGCGAGCGCGAGCGGGTGCTGATCCCCACCCACGACCGCCGGCTCGTCTCGATCGACGCCGCGACGGGAAGACCGGACGGCGAGTTCGGCGACGGCGGCGCGGTCGAGATGACGCCCCACCTCGGGCGCGAGGTGATGGAGAGGCTGACGACCCACAGTTCGCCGCCCGCGGTCTGCGGCAACACGGTGATCGTCGGCTCCATCGTCGCCGACTTCGCGACCCACAAGGAAGCGCCGCCCGGCTTCGTCCGCGCCTACGACATCCCGACCGGCGACCTGGCCTGGGTCTTCCACACGATTCCCCAGAACGACGAACTCGGCGTCGAGACCTGGGAGGACGAATCCTGGCGCTACAGCGGCAACACGAACGTGTGGTCGATGATCGCGGTGGACGAGGAGGCCGGCACCGCGTACCTGCCGATCGGCACGCCGACGAACGACCTCTACGGAGGCCACCGGCTCGGCGACAACCTGTACGCCGAGAGCATCGTCGCGGTCGACTGCGAGACGGGCGAGCGCCGCTGGCACTACCAGTTCGTCCACCACGGCCTCTGGGACTACGACCCGCCCACCGCCCCGAACCTGTTCGAGGCCACGGTCGACGGTCGGCGGGTCGAGGGCGTCGTCCAGGTCACCAAGCAGGCCTTCGCCTTCGTCTTCGACCGCAGAACCGGCAAGCCGGTCTGGGAGATCGAAGAACGAGAGGTGCCCGAGAGCGACGTCCCCGGCGAGCGGGCGGCACCGACCCAGCCCTTCCCGACCCGGCCGGCCCCCTTCGACCGCCAGGGCATCACCAGGGACGACCTGATCGACTGGACCCCCGAACTCCGGGCCGAGGCACTCGAGATCGTCGAGGACTACGATCTCGTGCCGCTGTACACCCCACCGAGGGTCGAGGGCGCCGGCAAGCCGACGGTCCAGTTGCCGTCCGACGGCGGCGGCGCGAACTGGACCGGCGCCGCCGTCGACCCGGAAACCGGCGTGCTCTACGTGATCTCGCACACGCGTCCGGCAAGCGTCTCCCTGTCCCGGCCCGATCCGAACCGCTCCAACCTGAGATTCTCACCCAACCGCTGGTACCAGACCCTCGACGGACCCCGCGGTCTGCCCCTGGTCAAGCCACCCTACGGCCGGATCACCGCGATCGACCTCGGAACCGGCGACCACGTCTGGATGGCCCCCCACGGCGTGGGGCCGGCGAACCACCCCGCGATCGCCCACCTGGAGCTTGGCCGCCTCGGTCAGGTCAACCACACCGCGGCGCCACTGGTTACTCCCACGCTGCTGTTCGTCACCGCGGCCCCGGAACGCTCCGGCGATCCCGATGCCGAGGAACCCGACGTGCCGCCGGAGATCAGCGTCTACGACAAGAAGACCGGCGAGTACCTGGGCGGCATCGAACTTCCCGACACTCCGAACTCGAACCTCATCACCTATGAACACGACGGCCGGCAGTATCTGGCCGTGGCCACCGGCGGTGGCCGATTCGGCATCGGCGGCGGCGGTTCCTCGCCCGAACTCGTCGCCCTGGCCCTGCCTCGAGAGGAACCCAAGCCATGAAGGTGACCCGCACTGTCTCTTCGTCCACGCTGCTGGCCGCGGGAACGGCGTTGATGCTCGCGACCGCGGCCGTGTCGCAGCAGCCACGGCGGTCCGAGGCGGCGTACTCCGTCGACGACGCCGCCCTGGTCGGCGCCGCCGGCCGCACCGGCGACTGGCTGACCTACGGCGGCACCTACAAGGAACAGCGCTACAGCATGCTGGACCAGATCAACGACGGCAACGTGGACCAGCTCGGCATCGCCTGGGTCCAGGAGACGAACACGAAGCGGGGCCTCGAAGCCACGCCGCTGATCGTCGACGGCGTGATGTACGCGACCGGCGCCTGGAACGTGATCTACGCGATGGACGCCGTCACCGGCGAACCGCTTTGGACGTACGACCCGGAGGTGCCGCGCTCCATCGCGATGAAGACCTGCTGCGACGCCGTCAACCGCGGCGCGGCGCTCTACCGCGGCAAGGTGATCTCCGCCACCCTCGACGGGCGCCTGATCGCCATCGACGCCGAGACCGGGGAACTCGCCTGGTCCACGATGACCGTGCCCGAGGACTCGATGTACACGATCACCGGCGCGCCGAGGATCGCGAAGGGCAAGGTGATCATCGGCAACAGCGGTGCCGAGTACGGCGTGCGCGGCTACGTCGACGCCTACGACGCGGAGACCGGGGAGCGCGCGTGGCGCTTCTACACCGTGCCGGGCAACCCGGCGGACGGCTTCGAGAACGAGGCGATGCGGATGGCCGCCGAGACCTGGACCGGCGAGTGGTGGACGGGAGGCGGCGGCGGCACGGTCTGGGACTCGATCGTCTACGACCCGGAACTCGACCTGCTCTACATCGGCGTCGGCAACGGCGCGCCCTGGGACCGCAACCTGCGGAGCCCCGGCGGCGGCGACAACCTGTTCCTGTCGTCGATCGTCGCGCTCCGCCCCGACACCGGCGAGTACGTCTGGCACTACCAGACGACACCCGGCGACACCTGGGACTACACCGCCACCCAGCCGATCATGCTCGCCGAGCTGCCGATCGGCGGCGAGGTGCGCCAGGTCCTCATGCAGGCGCCGAAGAACGGCTTCTTCTACGTCCTCGACCGCCGCACCGGCGAGCTGATCTCGGCCGAGGAGTTCGTCACGGTGACCTGGGCCAGCCACGTCGACCTGGCGACCGGCCGCCCGGTCGAGCTCGCCGGCGCCCGTTACACGGACCAGACAGTCAACGTGATGCCGGGGCCGCTCGGCGGCCACAACTGGCACCCCATGGCGTTCAGCCCGAAGACCGGCCTCGTCTACATCCCGGCGATGGAGATGGGGAACTTCTACGTCCCGGATCCAAACTACGAGTACACCCCGGGGCAGTGGAACCTGGGCATTCGCGCCGCAGCGCCCGAGGACATTCCCCAGGCGATCGTCGACGCCACCGGCCTCTCAGGCCAACTACTGGCCGAGGACGCGCCGCCGGCCCTGCTCTCGGGCCACCTGCTGGCCTGGGATCCGGTCGCGCAGCGTGAGGTCTGGCGCGCGCAGTACACGATGCCCTGGTCCGGCGGCACGCTCGCCACCGCCGGCAACCTCGTCTTTCAGGGCACGCCCTTCGGCCAGTTGACGGCCTACCGCGCCGACGACGGCGAGAAGCTCTGGGAGAGCTACACCGGCAGCGGCGTCATCGCGCCGCCGATCACCTTCGAGAGCGGCGGCACCCAGTACATCGCCGTCATGTCCGGTTGGGGCGGCGCCTTCGGCATCGTCGGCAGCCGTTCCGCGCGCCAGGCGGTCGAGTCCGAAGGCCGGATCGTCGTCTACGCCCTGGGCGCCACCGGCCGGGCGATCGAGCAGCAGGAGCGCCGCGAGATCCGGGTCGCCCGCGTCGACCACGGCGCCTCGGCCGAAGACATCGACGCCGGCCGCCGCCTCTTCAACCAGTACTGCCTCGTCTGCCACGGCTACGGCGCGGTTTCCGGCGGCGTCACGCCGGACCTCCGGCAGTCGTCGCAACGGGTCTTCGACTCCTACGAAGCGGCCCTGCTCGAGGGCGCCCTGGTCGACCTCGGCATGCCCAGCTTCGCGCCCGTCCTCGACCGCGACGACGTCGCGCTGCTCAAGGCGTATGTGCTCCACCGGCGCAACATGCTCGCCGACGAACAGGCCGCCTCGGCACCGTGATCGAGGCCTGGCGACGCTACCTGCTGTACATCCTGCTCTTCGGAGCCGTGGGTCTACTGGCGGAGTTGTATCTGCTGGACCACTACCAGGACTGGAGGCAGTGGATCCCGTTGGTGCTCATCGTCGCCAGCGCCGGTGCTGGCGGCTTGCTGGCCCTGCGGCCTTCCCGGGGGGCAGTGCGGACATTCCGGGTCCTCCTGGCGGCCTACGTGCCCGCCGGGCTACTCGGCGTCTACTTCCACTTCCAGTCGAACGTCGAGTTCGAGCAGGAGCTGCACCCGAACTCCGGTGGGCTCGAACTCGTCGCGGAGAGCCTGGCCGGCGCCATGCCGACGCTGGCGCCAGGAACGATGATCCTGCTCGGCCTGCTCGGTATACTCGTCTGCCTCCAGCACCCGGCGGCCGGCAGATCCGCCGCCCCGTCATCGGACGGCGACGCGGCGGAACCTGCCGCCCCGCCCAACTAGCAAGAACCTACAAGAGGACGAATCCCCAGATGAAGCGCTCGGCCCTAATGTGGACCACGACAGTCCTGTTCCTCACCGCCCTGTCCGCCACGGCACAGGTCGGCGCCAACCACGGCCTTCTCAACCCCAACCTCGCCAGCGAGGAGGAACTGGCCGCCGCCCCTGGCCTCGACGCCGACGCGGTCGCCGCCATCCTCGAAGGCCGTCCCTTCCTGCGCGCCGCCGACCTCCACGCCGTCGTCTCCGCTCACGTCGCCGAGGACGGCTTCGACGCGATCTACGGCGCGATCTGGGTCCCGATCGACCTGAACGACGCGACCTCGGAGGAGATCGGGCTGATCCCGGGTGTCGGTCGGCGGATGACCCACGAGTTCGAGGAGTATCGCCCGTACACCGCGCTGGCCCAGTTCCACCGGGAGATCGGCAAGTACGTCGACGACGACGAGGTGGAGCGGCTCGCCCAGTACGTCTACGTCCGCATCGACCTGAACACCGCCTCGGGCGAGGACATCCTGACCATTCCCGGCGTCGGCCGCCGGATGCGCCACGAGTTCGAGGAGTACCGGCCCTACGAGGCGATGGCGCAGTTCCGCCGCGAGATCGGCAAGTACGTCGACGACGAAGAGGTGGAGCGGCTCGCCCGCTACGTCGAGATCCGGTAGCGCCCTCTACGTCGGGCCGAAGACCGGCAGCGCCGGGAACTCGCCCTTGAGGACGGCGGAGGCGTCGTCCATGCCCATCCAGCCCTCGATCATCGACGCGTAGACGCGCCGGAAGTCGGTCGTCATCTTCAGGTTGCCGTCGTCGAGGTCGGTGAGATCAGGCGTGTCGCCGTAGAAGCCTCCCGCGACGCCCTTGCCGGCGACGAACATCGGGCCGGCGGTGCCGTGGTCGGTGCCGAGACTCGCGTTCTCCTCGACCCGCCGGCCGAACTCGGTGAACATGAGGACCGCCACGTCGTCGGCCCGGCCGATCCGCTCGATATCGCGCAGGAAGCCGGCGACCGCGTCGGACATGTACATCAGCAGCCGGGCGTGGGTGTCGGCCTGGTGGACGTGGGTGTCGAAGGAGTTGCCGCGGAAGCTGACGTAGTAGATGCGGGTCGGCAGTTCCGCCTGGATCAGGGCGGCGACCTTGCGCAGGTCGGCGCCGAGGCCGCCGATGCCGTAGTCGACCGGGGTCCGGTAGCCCGACCAGGCGTCGCGCACGAGAGCCGCGCTGGACGCGGCGTTGGCGGCCGTGCCGCGCAGGAAGTCGAGCGCGTCATTGCCGCTCGGGTCGTCGGCGCCGAAGTGTTCGAGCGCGTTCTTCTCGCCCTCCGTCCCCTGGCGCCGGAGCCGTCCCGGATCGTCGAACACGAGCGGCGAGTGCCGGGCGGCGCGCACGGCCAGGGACTGCGAACTGGCCACGTTGACGATGTAGTTCGGCGTGCCGTCCGGCCCGTGATCGTCGGCGAGACGGCCCAGCCAGCCGAGCGCCTCGCCGCCGTTCGGCACGCCCGTGTGCCAGAAGCCCATCGACGAGAAGTGGGACAGGCTCGGGTTGGGGTAGCCGCAGCCCTCGACCACGGCCAGGTTTCCGTCCTTGTACAGGCCCTCCATGCCGACCAGCGACGGATGGAACCCGGCCTCCTCCGTGAGCGCGATGGCCCGCTTGGGGCGGATGCCCAGGTTCGGGCGTACCCGGTAGTACTCGTCGTTGCGAAACGGAATGACGGTGTTCAGGCCGTCATTGCCGCCGGAGAGTTCCACGACGACCAGGATGCGTCCCGATGCGTCCGAGATCCCGGACCGCAGTTCCTCGAGCGCCAGCGCCGCGGACGTGCGACCGAGAACCGCCGGCAGGCCGGCGGCGACGCCGAGTCCAAGGAGGCCGCGGTGCAGGAAGTCGCGCCGCGAACAGCCGCAAGGTAGTCGTTCAGCCATGAGGAAGTCCCTTATCCCAACTGATACTCGGGCGAACTGAAGACGAGGTAGAGGGTCGAGCGTAGCGCTTCCTCGACCTTCTCGGACGCGCCCGGGGCCTGTGCGTCCAGGCCGGTCGACTCCAGTTCGCGTTCGAGATGGCGAACCAGCGCCGCGCGCCCCTGCCCGGTCAGCGGAACGCGCAGGAACCGGTGCAGGAGGTGGTCGACCGCTCCCTCGGCGTCGGTGGCGCCGGCCGCCAGCACCAGGTCGCGCACGTCGACGTCGAGGACATGGCGCGGCACGAGCTTGACCCGTTCGTAGGCCACGACGTAGCCCCGATAGCCACCGTAGCGGGTGTTGTACTCCTCGTCTGCGTCGGCCAGCGTATTGGAGGCGGCGTCGCCCTGCTTGGTCGCCGCCGTGATCGTCATCCCCCGCGCCAGCCGCTCGCCGACCTGGCGGTAGATCCCGGGCATCCGCCGGTCCGGATGGCCGAACTCCTCGAGCGCGGGCGGGAAGAGGACCGAGCGCATCGCGTTGCCGCGCTCGAGCAGCGTCGCCGGCGTGATCCAGGTCCGTCCGCCCGCCCAGCCGGCCACGTTGGGCGGGTAGAGCAGTTGCTGGCCCAGGCGGCCCGCGAGGCTGTTCATGTCGGGCACAGTGGGCGCCCTCGGCGCGCCGAGCTTGCGGTAGGTCGAGACGAACAGCGCGACCGGACTCTTGATCTGGGTGGCGACCGAGGGTGGGCTGTAGAAGTCCCGCGAGGAGAGGATGGTCCGCAGCAACGCCTTCAGTTCGTAGCCGGATTCGCGCAGGCGGCGGCCCAGCTCGACCTGGAGCGGCCGGTCGAGGCCCTCCCGCACCAGGTAGCGGTAGACCTTGCCGGCGATGAACTCGCCCGTCGCCGGCTGCTCGAGGATGATGTCGAGCACCTCCTCGCCGCCCAGGTTGCCCTCGCGCCCCAGGAACGTCTTCAGGCCGTCGTCGTGGAGTTCGGCGTCGAACCGGTAGTCGAGCACGTCGTTCGTCCAGCCGGTGAACGCCCGCGACGCCTCCCGGATGTCCTGCTCGGTGTAGTTGCCGACACCCATCGTGAACAGTTCGAGCAGCTCGCGGCCGAAGTTCTCGTTCGGGTGGTCCTTCACGTTCTCCCGGTTGTCCAGGTAGACGAGCATCGCCGGATCGCGCATCACCGCGAGCACCAGGCTCTTGAAGTCCGCCGTGGCATGACTGCGGAGCGTCCGGTTCTGCACGTGCATCTTCCGGGCGTCGCGGACCTTGACCTCCGAGGTCGCGAAGTGGTCGTGCCAGAAGAGGGTCATCTTCTCTTCGAGCGGCCGCGGCGTGACGACCATCCGGTCGGCCCACCACAGCGCCAGCCGCCGGGTCTCCAGCACGTTGCTGCGCAGCCCGTAGAAGAACTTGTCGACCACCGGCTGGATCGGCCGCGACGAACCCTCGGGGAGAACGTCGACGCCGAGTGACCGTCCGTTCCGCCGCGCCCGCCTCACCGCCGCCGCCCGGCTGGGCGGGAACGGATCCATCCCCGGATCCCAGATGCCCGATTCGTCGAACGGCGAAAGCGCCGAGTCGTCGATCGCCTCGTAGTCGACGAGCCGGGCGACCGCGCCTTCCAGGCCGAGCGCTACGAGTTCCTCGATCTCCGCCGGCGTGCCGCCGAAACCGGCCCGCTCCAACAGGTGGGCCGCCTGCTCGTATCCGAAGTCCGCTTCAGCCAGCGGCGCCAGGTCGCCGACCCAGGCGTGGCCCGCTGAATCGACCGGAGGGCCCAGGGCGGCCACGGGCAGCGCGAGCGCAATCGCCGCCACCGACCAGCTTCCTCGAAAGGCGCGGTGCTTCAACCCGATATCCCCTCAGGCCAGAGTGAGAAGGCGGTGTCGATGATAGCGCCTGGAGGCGACGCGCCGGGCGGGCCGTCCGGCTCAGGAGTGACCGAGCGAAAGGAGATTCTCCACCGGCTGGTAGAGCTCCTCCAGGTAGGACACGTCCTCGGCGTCGAGTTCGATCGCCGCCGCCTCGACGAGTTGCTCGATCTGGGAGATCTTCGACACGCCGACCACGGGCGACGTGATCTCCGGCTTGTTCACCAGCCAGGCGAGGGAGATCTGGGCCGGAGTACGGCCGTACTTCTTCGCCACTTCGACCACGCGATCAGCGATGTCGAAGGTGGCCGCGCCGCGGTAGAGCATCTCCGTGCGCGCCCGGTCGCCGCCCTTCGACCGGTCCGTGCCACCCTCTTCGAAGCTCCCCTTGTAGGAACCCGTCAGGATGCCGCGCGCCAGCGGCGACCATGGGGTCAGTGCGACTCCCGTCCTGGCGCAGTACGGGTTCATCTCACGCTCTTCCTCGCGGTAGACCAGGTTGTAGTGGTTCTGCATCGAGACGAACTCGGTCCAGCCGTTCTGCCGCGCCGTCATCTGGAGCTCGACGAACTGCCACGCGAACATGGACGAGGCGCCCAGGTAGAACGCCTTGCCGGCCTTCACCACGTCGTGCAGCGCCTCCAGCGTCTCCTCGATCGGCGCCTGGACCTGCCCCGGAATGCCGTGCGGGTGGCGGTGGATGATCAACTGGTCGATGTAGTCCATGCCCAGGCGCTCCAGGCAACCGTCGACGCCCTCCATGACGTGCTTGCGCGACAGCCCGCCCTGGTTCGGCGACCGCCCCATCGGCATCGAGACCTTCGTCGCGATCACATACTCGTCGCGCGGCAACAGCTCGCGCAGCAGGGAGCCGACCACCCGCTCGCAGGCGCCGATGCCATAGATGTCCGCGCAGTCGAAGTAGAAGAGGCCGCGCTCGATGGCGGCCTGGAAGATCGGCCGCGAGGCGTCGATGTCGAGCGTCCAGTCGCCCTGGTGGCCCCGGCCCGGCTCGCCGAAGTTCATCGTCCCCAGGCACAACTCGGACACGCGGAGCCCGCTCTTCTGCCCCAACTGAACCGCCTTCAACACACTGCCACCTCCCGTCTGGAACCGCGCGATGTTACCGGCGGTCCTCACAGCCGTCGAACGTCCCCGTGTCCCGGATCGGCTCGAACAGCCGGCCCAGGGGACTCACCCATGTCTTGCGGGCGCCGTTCCTCCGGTCGTGAACCGTCGTCGTCACTTCGACGTCCGTGAGACCGGCAGCGAAGACCCAGAAGTGGCCGTCGATCGCACAGCCGTCCAGCACCTTGATGACCATCTCGATGTTCGCCGGTTCGAAGAACCAGAAGTACCCGCTCTCGCCGGTGAGCTTCTCGGCCATGCCGCGGCCGGTCCTGCCGTCGGACGTACGCCACTCGACCTGGACGTCGAAGTGCCCCAGACACAGGACATCGTCGCGGCTGCAGTCGGCCACTACCGGCGGATCGGGGTCGGGCGGCGAACCGGTGTCCGCAGCCTCGCACGGCGAAGGCTCCACCGGCGGTTTCGCTTCGGGTGACAGGTACACGACCAGGCCGTCGTGGTCCGCGGCGAAGAGCGCGTTCGTGGCATCGTCCTCGTTGTGCCGCGCGGCGTCCGCGTTGCCGCGCGCGTACTGGATGTCCACGACGTGCCGTTCCAGCGGCTGGTTCACGAGCGCGTGATCCAGGACCTGGGCGTTGCCGCCGAAGATGAATGAGTATCTCTCCGAGTCCGGCACCCGGTCGATCAGGTTGCAGAGATCCCTGGTGACGAGGTCGGGACCGGACATCAGGTTCTCGCCCGGGGTGACGCGTCCCCTGATCTGGCCCACGACGTCGACGTAGCCGTCGGTGAACTGGAACGCGTTGAAGTCGCCCAGGACGATCACCCTGGAGTCCTGAAGCGACTCGACGAGCCGCGCCACGGACTGCGCCTGCTCCAGGCGCTTCGTGCGAACCCACTCTCCGCGGGCCGCGTCGTCGACATCGATCAGCGAGCGGTTGTGGATCGCCACCACCGAGAACGCCAGACCGGCCGCCGTCGCCTCGAGCACGACCGGCGGCCGGTCGTGGAGCCGGTCGACGGTCCCGTCCCGGGGATCCACGAAGGTCTCGCTTCGGCCGTGTTCGGTGACCCCGACGACCGCTACGCCCGAACGCACGAGGAAACCCACGGACTGGGAGCTGCCCGGCGCCTCGAGATGGGCCGTGTAGCGCACATTGGGGTCGTCGCTCCGAATGCGCGTGGCCAGGTTCTGGAGCGCGGTCCGGCCTCCCACCTCCTGCACGGCGACGATGTCGGGCGAACGGAGCACCTCGCGCACGAGGCGCGACAACTTGGCCAGCTTGGTCGCGCCCGCTCCCCCGCGCAGATTCAGGAGATTCTGCGAGGCCACCGTGATCTCGCCCGGCTTCTTCGCGCGCACGGCGCGCGGCTGGGTCGCCGCCCGGGTTAGAACCGTCAGCTCGGTCGGCCAGATCTCGTAGCCGCCGAACTCGTAGCCGAGCACGCCCGTCGCGGTGAACGTGGTGCCCGGAACCCAGGACACGTTCGGCAGGCCGAGCTTGTCGGGGTCGAGTTCGAACACCTCCGGGTTCCCGTCCCAGACCGGGAGACCCGGCCGACCCGGATACTCGATGCCCGGCTCGCGGAAGCCGCGCGAAGACGTCGGCGTGACGTACATCTCGGCCACCGGGTCCGAGCCGAAGTGCTGACTGCCACTGGACACCGTCCCGGTCGCGATCCGGATGCGCATGCCCTCGTAGCATTCGTACTCCCTCCGGCAACTCGGATGCGCGGGGTCCGGAGACGGTCGAGAGCCGTTGAACTCTACCGCGGCGGGCAACGCCTGGTTGCTGCCATCGATGCTGACCGTGCCGGCGGCGACCGTCGCGTCGATCCGCGTGAAGCCGTAGAACTCTTCGACCTCACCGGTGACGTCAACCCGGTCACCGACATCGATGGAAGGCGTGCCGTCGTGCAGAACGAAGATGCCGTCCGATGTGTCGGCATCACCGTCGCTGCGAGCGGACGGGGTCTGGATGAAGAAGCCGCCGGCGCCGACCGCGGTGACGACGTTGTCGTCCGTCGTGACCGTCTCGCCCACCCGGGGACTGGAGAGCCCGCGGCCCTGAATCTCGTGGATCTCATGAACCACTTCCTGTCCGAGCCCCGCTCCCGCAGAGGCCGCGGCCACGACGAGGCCGACCGTCAGGTGTCGCACGAGCCGTCCGAGGCCGGCAAACCTCTCTTCCAGGTCGTTCTTCAGCGTGCCTGCGCCAGCCAGAGTCAGTTCCCGCTCAGGTTCTGGAGAATCTCACGCGCTCTGGGGTGGTCCGGGTCGATTTCGAGCGCTCTTTCCAGTTGCCGTAGACCTTCTTCGGCGCGCCCCGTCCTGATGTAGGCGATCGTGAGCAGCGCGTAGGCGTCGGCCCGTCCCGGGTCGATTTCGAGCGCCCTTTCCAACGACGCGGCGGCCTCCTGGTTGCGGTCGGCCAGACCGTGGAGCACGCCCAGGTTGAGGTGCGCGTCGTAGGAGTCGGGATCGAGTCGCAGAACCGCGCGGTAGAGGCGTTCCGCAGCGACGTGGTCCCCTTCGGCCAGCCGCTGGTTCGCGGTCCGGATCATGGTCTGGGTGTCGCGTACAAGGTCGAACACGGCCTCCAGCATCGGATCGTCGAGGTTCGGTACCTCCGTGGCCTCCAGGTCGGCCAGAAGATCGTCGGCGCGCTCCGAATTGCCGAGCTGGCGCTCGGTCATCGCCAGCAGGTAACGGGTTTCCCGATGGGCGGGATCGAGTGCCAGCGCCGTGCGCAGATGTTCAGCCGCGGTCTCGGCCTGGCCCCGGCGCCGGGCCGCCTTGCCCAGGCCGAGCTCACCCCAGGGCGCACCGGGAGCCGCGGCGCGCACCGCGCGGAACGCCTCCTCCGCTGCGTCCGCGTCGCCGGCGGCCAGCAGCGCGTTGCCGAGCCGTACGCGCGCCGCCCAGTACGCCGGACGGAGTTCCAGGGCGCGCTCGAAGTGACGCACCGCGTCCTCGTGAGCGCCGCGTCCCTCCGCGAGGAAGCCCAGGTAGTACGGCCAGTCGGGGCTCGAGGGATCGAGCTCCTTGGCCCGCTCGTAGCAGCGCCTCGCCTGATCGATGTAACGGTGCGCCTGGTAGAGGCGGCCCAGGGCGCCGACCGCCGCGCCGTTCGACGGGTCGCGGTCGACGACCGCGAGGGCGTCGCGAACGGCCGTGACGAAGCCCGGGTCGAGTTCGGAGAGGTCAGGGATTCGGGGGACTTCAGCCTGCGCGATCGGCGACAGTGGGGCCGATGAGTCGGACGACGGGGCGGTACAGCCATACAGGAGGGTGAGCAGGAGCGCGGATGCGGGTCGGAAGACCCGCGCGCCCAGAGATACGGCGCCGGTGTTCGCGCGCCTCTCTACCGGCGGCGCGCCGGTCTCCCCGCGGACGTTCACCTCACGCAGCATCACGGCAAACTCCCTCGGCCGGTGCGGTGCCACCAGGCGCGAGCAGGCGCAGGACGCTGTTCACGGGCACCCCCGAGCGCTCGGTGACGCCGCCGTGAGACCAGTCCACCCTGATGTGGTCGACGCCCGGAATGTCGCCGAACGCGAAGTGAACTCGCGGATCGTTGGCAACGGCAAAGCTCTGCGCCGGACGCGCGTCGCGGGTCCAGCTCCTGCCTCCCGCCTGGACCGTCACGCGCGAGCCGACAGCGGAGCGATCGAGGACGCCGCCGCCGCAGAGGTCGACGATCAGCCAGGACGAGGCGTTCCCCACTTCGTTCCGGAGCAGCCGCGCCGGCCCCTCGTTGTTCACCACCACGATGTCGACATCGCCGTCGTTGTCGAGATCGCCGAATGCCGCACCGCGGCTCACCTCGAGCAGCTCCAGGGCCGCGCCGGCCCGGCCCGAAACGTCTTCGTAGCGGCCGGAGGGCGTGCCGCGCAGCAACTGGTTCGGCTCGCGGTAGTCGAAAGCGGCGGTATCTCCCGGAGTCACCTTGCCGTTGGCGACGAAGAGATCCAGCACGCCGTCGCCGTCGTAGTCGAACCAGGACGTGCCGAAGCCGGTGTACGGCTGGCTCACGCCGCCGAGGCGCGCCCCGGCGGTCACATCCTGGAAGAACCCGCCGCCGTCGTTGCGGTAGAGCGTATTCGTCTCCCCGCTCAGGTGGGTCAGGAAGAGGTCGAGGTCACCGTCGCCGTCGGGGTCGGCCACCGCGATGCCCATGCCCGCTTCCGGCTGGCCGAGTTCGTTGAGCGCCGCTCCGCGCGACAGGGCGTCCTCCCGGAACGTGCCGTCACCCCGGTTCAACCACAGGTGGTTCGCCGCCTGGTCGTTCGCCACGTAGAGATCGGTGAGCCCGTCGCCGTCGAAGTCCGCCGCGACGACCCCCAGACCCGGCCCGGCGGCCGAACGAATGCCGGCGGCCTCGCTCACGTCGGTGAACCGGCCGCCGCCGTCGTTGCGGTACAGGGTGTCCGGCGCAGGCGGGTACTCCGCCGGATTGCAGTAGTTGCGGAGCCCGTTCGGACCCAGGCAGGGGCGTTCACGCGCGGCGCTCCAGACGACGTAGTTGGCCACGAAGATGTCCAGGTCCAGGTCGCCGTCGTAGTCGAAGAAGACGCTGCTGGACGACCAGGCCGGGTCGCCGACGCCAGCGGGTTCCGTCACATCCCCGAACGTGCCGTCGCCCAGGTTGCGGTAGAGCCGGTTCGGGCCGACGTTCGTCACGTAGAGATCGACCAGGCCGTCCCGGTCGAAGTCGGCTGCCGTGGCACCGGCGCCGTAGCTCGTATCGCCGATTCCCGCGGCGTCCGTCACGTCCCCCAAAACGCCCTCGCCCAGGTTGCGGTACAGGCGGTTGCCAGGCCGGTTGGCGGCCGGGCCCGCCGAAGTGTCGGCTTCCGGCGCCCCGGGAACCGGGCCGCTCTGGACCAGGTAGACGTCGAGCAACCCGTCCTCGTCGAAGTCCAGCAGCGCTGCGCCTCCCACCAGGAGCTCGGGGTAGTTGTAGTCGCCGACCGCGCCGTTGCGGTGGACGAAGTCGAGTCCCGCTTCGGAAGCGCGCTCGAGGAAGACGGGCTCCGGCGCGGGAACCGCCGTCGACACGTCCGCGCCGCCGTCCGCTTCACCGCATGCCGGGAGAACCGCGGCCAGAAGGACTAGGGCGAAGGTAAAAGAACGCCGCATGGCCGCAACAGACACTATCCGCGCAGGCCCGGCGACTGAATAGACTCGCCCGAGGAGGACTCGCCTCATGTCTACGCCAAAGCGCCGCCGTCGTCGCAGCCCATTCGCCCGCGAGACGGCCCTCGCCACCCTCACCGCCATGGCCGCCCTGGCGGCGATTCCGGCCGCTGCCGCCGCCGAGGATCCGGTCTTCACCGCCCGCGGCAACCTGGCGATCCGCGGCTACGACCCGGTCGCCTACTTCACGGAAGGGAAAGCGGTCAAAGGCGACAAGGACTTCACGCTTGGCTGGCAGGGCGCCGACTGGCGCTTCGCAACCGCCGGGAACCGGGACGCCTTCTCCGAAGATCCGGAGAAGTACGCGCCCCAGTACGGCGGATACTGCGCCTGGGCGGTGAGTCGCAACTACACCGCTCCCACCGATCCGGACGCGTTCACCGTGGTGAACGGCAAGCTCTATCTGAACTACAACAAGAGGGTCATGAGGCAGTGGCTCGAGGACCGCGACCGGAACATCGAGCAGGCCGACGAAAACTGGCCCGCGGTTCTCGAGGAGTGACGCGCACCGCCGGCGCCGCCAGCGCTCCGCCTGGAATCCCCGGCGCGTGAAGCTCCTCGCTTTCAGCGACGTCCACCTGGACTCGAAGTTCGGCTGGGCGAGCCGCGAGGTCGCCCGCAGGCAGCGCCAGCGGCTGCGCGAAGGCGTGACTTGGGCGTTCGAGCAGGCCCGGCATGAAGGCGCTGCCGCGGTACTGATCGGCGGCGACCTGTTCGAGCACGAACTCGTGTCGCCGGACACGGTCGACTTCCTCCGACGGACATTCGATCGATCGGAACTCCAGGTCTTCGCCGCTCCCGGCAACCACGATTACGCGGACACGGAGAGCCCGTACCGGCGGATCGACTGGCCGGACAACGTCCACGTCTTCACCGAGACGCGCTTCACGTCGAAGCTGGTCGCCGATGGTGTGACCATCTGGGGCGCCGCCCACCGCAAGCCCGCCGACACCCCCGGTTTCTTCGACGACGGATTCCGGGTCGAGGGCTCCGGTACTCACGTCGCCGTCTTCCACGGCGAGGAACGGAACGCCGCGTTCCAGGGCCAGTACCGCCACGCCCCGTTCGAGGGCGACCAGATCGCCGCCGCCGGCTTCGACCACGCCGTCGTGGGCCACTCCCACAAACCCGCCGACCGACCGACCTGGACCCGCCTCGGCTCGCTCGAACGGCTCAAGTTCAACGAGGCCTACGGCAGCGCCGTGATTCTGGAGATCGAGAATGGTCGCGTGACGCGTCGTCGGCTCGACCCGCGGCCCCCGGCCCTTCACACCCTGAGCGTCGACCTGACGGAAGTCGAGAACCCGGGTCAGGCTCGGGACCGGGTCCGCGACGCGCTCTCGGGCATGGCCGGCGCCGCTCGTATCCGGCTGATCGGCGAGCCGGAGGACCTTCACCTGCACGAAGACGACTTCGCCACCAGCTCGTTCGAACTGCCGGACGGAATCGAACAGGTGCTGGTCGACATCTCCGGTCTGACGCCGCCGTACGACCTGGAGCAGATCGAACAGGAGCCCACCGTTCGCGGCATGTTCGTACAGCGCGTCCGCGAAGACGACCTGGACCCGGAAACCGAGCGGCTCGTGCTTCTCGCCGGCCTCCGCGCGCTGGACGGCCGGCAGGACCTCGCCGTGATCGACGAGCTTCGGATGGGCGCTTCCGAGGCGGACCCTTCGATCGGAGAGGCCGGGTGAAGATCCACCGCGTCCGCGCGCACGAGTTCGGCAAGCTCGACGGCGAACTCGACCTGGCGCCCGGCATGACCGTCATCCATGGCGACAACGAGGCCGGCAAGTCGACCTGGCTGCAGGCGATCTTCGCCGGTCTCTGCGGCCGGCGCCGCGGCCGTGGCGCCAACACCCTGGAGGAACGGGAGTTCGAGCGCCAGTACAAGCCCTGGAGCGGCGGCCAGTGGCGCGCCACCGTGAAGTTCGAGCTCGACGACGGGCGGCGGATCGAGATCCAGCAGCGCGACCTCGACACGAAGGAGAGCGTCGCCCAGGACGCCGACACCGGACGCGCCATCGGCGACGAGATCATCTACAGCGGCAGCATCGACGGCTCGCGGTTCCTCGGTCTGAACCGCCAGGTCATGCCGTCGACGCTGGTCATCGGCCAAGGCGACATCCAGAGACTGCGTCAGAAGAGCGAGAAGAAGGGCGACGAGGCTTCCGCGCTCAAGGAAGAGCTACAGCGGGCGGCCGCCTCGGCCGGCGGCGCCGCCACCGCCGTCGAGGCGCTCCGTACGCTGAGCGAGTACGCCAGCGAGGAGATCGGCCTGGAGCGCCGCAACTCCACCAGACCGTTGCAAAGGTCGATCGACCGCGCCGCCGGAGCCCGTGAGGCCCTCGAGACCGGCAGAAGCCGCCACAAGCTGCGCTCGAGCCTGGAGAACGAGCTGAGCGCTGCCCGCGATTGGGCCCGGAGCGCCAACGCCCTCGTCCAGGCGTGCCAGAACGTGCATGCCGAACGGGAGCTCGGTCGGCTGGAGGCGCGCCTCGCCGAGATCGACCGGTTGGCGTCGAAGTTCCCCGACGGCGCTCCGCCGGCGCCCGGCGAAGAGACCGGCGCCGGACCGGCCACGGAACCGAGCCAGGCGACCGAGGGTGACGTTGAAGTGGCCCCGGAGGTCGCGCAAGCGGCCAGGACGTGGCGCGCGGCCACCGAAGCGCGCACCCTGCGCGAACAGTTGGGACCCGGCGAGCCTCCGGCCTCGGTCATCTCGAAGGCGGACGAGGCGACCCTGAGACGCGGGCTCGAGGTTCTCGAGCAACCGCCTCCGGATTCCCTCGAAGAGGCCGAACGGCGGGTCCAGGCGTTCCGCGACGAACAGGCGCAGCTCAGACGCCAGCTCGAAGCGAGTTCCGGCTTCGGCCGCTGGCCCTGGATCGGGGCTATCGCCGGCAGCCTGGTCGTGGCGCTGGGCTTCTTCGACCTCCTGCCGCGAGCGATCAGCATCGCCGGTGCTCTTCTCGCCTTCGGCAGCTCGGTCCTCATCTACCGCGCGCAGAGACGCCTGTCTCCCCAACCCGAAGCCCATGAACAGGTGCAGCGTGGCATGGACAGGGCCGACGCCGAGGCGGACTTGAGGGACCTGAAGCGGAAGCACAGGCGCAGAGACCGCCAGATCGAGGAGGTGGGACACCAGCTCGCGTCCCTCGGCCTCGAAGCCGACGCGGATGCCGTGCGGACCGCCCTCGCGGCACTCACGGAGCGCGAAGCCTGGGACCGCGAGCAGACTCTCTGGCTCAGCCGGGTGAAAGCGGCGCGTGAAGCGGAGACGGGGGCCGAAGCCGCCCTCCGCGCCGCACTGGGCAGCCGCGGCCAGGAGGACCCGGAAGTGTCCGTCGCGGGCTTGCTCGATCGGTACGAGCAGCGCTGCCACCGCAACGCCGGGGCGGCAGCGCGTTGGCTACAGGATCGCGAGCGCCGGCTCCGGGACCAGAGAAACGACTGGGATCACCTGCAGCGCCTCCTCGGCGGCAGCGACCGCCGGAGTCTCGCGGCCCGGCGCGACGCGGCCGCGGATCAGGCGCGCCGGGCCGCCGACCCGCTCCCGGCGGAGACGGACGACATCCGGGGCCTCGACGACGACGAGTTGGAAAGGAATCTGGTCGAGGCCCGTGCCGATGCGGTCGACGCCCGCATCGAGGTCAACCGGAAGCAGGTCGAACTCGCCGCCGACGGCGACCTCCCCTCGCTCGCCGAGCTCGAAGAGGAGCAGGCCGCTGCCGAGCGCGAGGTCGTGCTCCTGCGTCGGGCAGGCGACATCCTCGACACGACCAGGGAACACCTGGAAGCAGCCCAGGACGAGGTCCATCGGATGCTCGCGCCGGACCTGCGCGAAGCGCTGGAGAAGCGGCTGAAACTCGTCACCGACGGCCGTTACTCGGCCGTCCGCATCGACCCGGAAGAAGGAATGGAGGTGCAACTCGAGGTCGAAGACGGCGTCTTCCGCTCCGCCACCGAGCTGTCGCACGGCACAGTCGACCAGACCTACCTGCTGCTCCGCATCGGCCTCGCCGAGGCGCTCGGCGACAAGAAGGAGTCGGCGCCCCTGTTCCTCGACGATGCGACCGTGCATTCGGACACCGACCGTACGATCCGCTTTCTCGACCTGCTGATCGCCCTGAGCGAGGAACGGCAGATCGTCGTCTTCACCCAGGAGGAGGAGGTCAGGGAGTGGGCCGCGCGAAGTCTCACGGGAGACGCCAGGCACCGCCTGATCGAACTTGGCCGGAACGGCCTTCCGGTCCAGCCGGGAGACGAAGCGGACCCCGTCAGCGAAGCGGGCGGAAGCGAGCCCGCGCCAGAGCCGGAACGCCAGCACAGCCTTCTATAATCGCCGCCCGATGCGCCGCCTCCTGATCGCCAACCGCGGCGAAATCGCGGTACGAGTCGCCCGCGCGGCGATGGATCTCGGTATCGCTACCGTCGCGATCTACTCCGAGGACGATGCCAACGGACTCCACCTGCGGATCGCCGACGAGGCCGTGGCACTCGGCGGCCGCGGAGTGCGGGCCTACCTCGACATCGAGGACGTGGTCACAAGGGCCGCCGACGCGAAATGTGACGCGATCCACCCGGGCTACGGCTTCCTGGCCGAGAACGCCGACTTCGCCGCCGCCTGCGCGGAGGCCGGCATCACCTTCGTCGGCCCGCGGCCGGAGGTCCTGGAGCTGTTCGGCGACAAGGGCCGGGCGCGTACGGCCGCGAGCGCCGCGGACGTGCCCGTGCTGCGGGGCACGGACCATACGACCACCCTGGAGGAAACACGCGAGTTCTTCGCCGCCCTCGGCGATGGCGGAGCAATGATCATCAAGGCGCTCGGCGGCGGCGGCGGGCGCGGGGCTCGCATCGTGACGGCGGCCGGCGACATCGACCAGGCCTACGAACGCTGCGGCTCCGAAGCCGAACGCGCTTTCGGCAACGGCGGTCTCTACGTCGAGGAACTCCTCCCGCGCGCCCGCCACATCGAGGTCCAGCTCCTCGGTGACGAAGTCGGTGGCCTGGTCGACTTCGGCGAGCGCGAGTGCAGCGCCCAGCGCCGGCACCAGAAGGTGGTCGAAACGGCGCCGGCGCCGAACCTCGGGTCCGAGGTCCGTCAGGCGATCATCGACGCGGCGCTCCGCCTGGGCGGCGCGGCCAGGTACAGCAGTCTCGGGACCTTCGAGTTTCTGGTGGATGCCGGCGACGGCGCGGGCGGAGGCAACGGCGGCGCCGGCCGCTTCGCCTTCATCGAAACGAACGCACGCCTCCAGGTCGAGCACACGGTGACCGAAGCCGTGACCGGAGTGGACCTGGTGCAGGCTCAACTGCGCGTGGCCCGCGGCGAGTCGCTCGCGGACCTCGAGCTCGACGACCCGGACGCCCGCCGCACGCGCGGCTTCGCCATCCAGGCCCGGGTCAACCTGGAAACCCTGGACGCCGACGGCAATGTTCGGCCCTCGTCCGGAGTCCTCGCCGCCTACGAACCACCGAGCGGCCCCGGCGTGCGAGTCGACGGCTGCGGCTACGCCGGCTACGAGCCGAACCCCGCGTTCGACTCGCTGCTCGCGAAGGTGATCGCCCACTCGCCCTCGGAAGACTTCGCCGCCAGCGTCAAGCGGGCCTCCCGGGCCCTCGACGAGTTCCGCATCGGCGGACCCGCGACGAACATCCCCTGGCTCCAGAGCGTCCTCGCCCATCCGGACTTCGAGGCCGGTCGCCTCTACACACGCTGGCTGGACGACAACGCCGGGGATCTGGCGGCAGCCGCCGGCAACGGCCGCAGGCCGCGTTTCGTACCGGCCGCCGATCCTGGCGCCGGCGGCGAGGCCACTTCCGCCGAAGACAGCGCCCGTGACAGCGGCTTCGCCGGCGCCCGCGTCGATACGGCCGATCCCCTGGCCCTGTTCGCCTACGACCAGGAGACGAAAGCCGCGCAACCGGAACGGATGGACGATGCCGGCGGCTCGCCCATGCCGGCGGACGGCACCGATGGCGCCGCGGGCATCGTCGCGCCGATCCAGGGCACGATCGTCAGCATCGACGTGGAGGAAGGCGAAGAGGTCCTGCGCGGCCAGCAGGTCGCCGTGATCGAGGCGATGAAGATGGAGCACGTACTCCGCTCCGACACGAGCGGAACGGTGCTCCGCGTCACGATGGCCGCCGGCGACACGATCCGGGAGGGCTATCCCCTCGTCCTCGTCGAAGGGGCCGAGGGCGGCGAGGCGGCGGACGCCGCCGTCGAGATCGATCCGGACTATATCCGGCCCGATCTGGAGGAGAACATCCAGCGCCACGCCTACACCCTGGACGAGAACCGGCCGGAAGCGGTCGCCCGGCGGCGCCGGTTCGGCTTCCGGACGCCCCGCGAGAACATCGAGCAACTCGTCGACTCGGGGTCCTTCAAGGAGTACTGGCCGCTGATCGTGGCGCGGCAGCACCAGAAGTTCAGCGACGAGAAGCTGCGCGAGTACACGCCGGCCGACGGCGTGGTCGCCGGCACCGCCTCGATCAATGGCGACCTCTTCGACGACGAGAGGTCGCGGGCGATGGTGCTCTCCTACGACTACACCGTGCTCGCCGGCACACAGGGCGGCCGCAACCACTACAAGCAGGACCGCCTGTTCGACCTGGCGAACCGCTACATGCTGCCGCTCATCTTCTTCACGGAAGGGGGCGGCGGCCGGCCGGGCGACGACTACACGGGCCCCCGCGTCGCGTTCGACACCTACACCTTCACCCAGTTCTCGAAGCTCTCCGGACTCATCCCGCTGGTCGGCGTGAACAACGGCCGCTGCTTCGCCGGCAACACGGCTCTGCTCGCCTGCTGCGACGTGATCATCGCCACCAAAGCGTCGACGATCGCGATGGGCGGCCCGGCGATGATCGAGGGCGGCGGCCTTGGCATCTACACGCCCGAGGAAGTCGGCCCGATGTCGTTCCAGGTGCCGAACGGCGTCGTCGACATCCTGGTCGAGGACGAGGAGGAGGCCGTCGACGTCGCGAAGCAGTACCTCTCGTACTTCCAGGGACCGACCACCGACTGGGAGGCCCACGACCAGCGCCCGCTGCGTCACGTGGTCCCGGAGAACCGGCTTCGCCTCTACGACATGCAGGAGATCGTCCACACGATCGCCGACGTCGGCTCCGTCCTCGAGATCCGGCCGAAGTTCGGGATCGGCGTGATCACGGCGCTGATCCGGGTCGAGGGCAGGCCGATGGGAGTCATCGCGAACAACCCGCACCACCTGGCCGGCGCGATCGACTCGGACGGCTCCGACAAGGGGGCCCGCTTCCTGCAGCTCTGCGACGCCTTCGACATCCCCGTGCTGAGCCTGATGGACTGCCCGGGGATCATGGTCGGCCCCGACCACGAGAAGACAGCTCTCGTCCGCCATTGCGCCCGCATGTTCAACACGGGCGCCAACCTGTCGGTGCCCCTGTTCGGCGTCGTCGTCCGCAAGGCGTACGGCCTGGGCGTACAGGCGATGTGCGGCGCGAGCGCGCTGGTCGGCTTCTTCACTGTCGGCTGGCCGACAGCCGAATTCGCCGGCATGAACATCGAGGGCGCGGTCAAGCTCGGCTACCGGAAGGAGCTTGCCGCGATCGAGGATCCGGAAGAGCGCCGGCTCGAGTTCGAGCGGCGGGTCGAGGCGTCGTACGAGCGCGCCAAGGCCGTCAACGCAGCCGCCGGCGGCGGTCTCGACGACGTGATCGACCCGGCGGAGACGCGCTCCTGGATCGCGGAGAGCATGAAGCGCCTGCCCAAGCCGCCGCCCCGGACCGGCAAGAAGCGGCCCTACATCGACACTTGGTAGCGGACGTCAGTCCGCCCGGTGCGCCGGCTTGATGTCGGTCAAGGAGAAGTCGTCGCCCTTGAACAGCAGCGGGAGGTTCTTCTGGCGCGCGAGGGCATAGGCGAAGGTGTCGCCGAAGTTCAGGCGGGCCGGGTGACGGCCCTTGCCGAACCGCCGATACGCCTCAACTGCGACAAGCGCCTGATCCACGTCGACCGGTTCGATCTCGACGAAAGGAAGCAGGAGGAACTCGTCAAAGGCGGCGGACGCCAGTGCCTTCCCCGCGGTGACGGCAGCCAGCTCGACCACCGAACCGGCCGAGAGTACCGCGCCGCCGGCATCCAGGATGCAGTCCCGAAAGGCCCGCATCTCCTGCTCCTCATGAAGGATCGCGACGACCGCCGAAGAATCGACGGCGATCACTTTGGCAATCCCCGCTCATCGTAGAGCCTCTCGAAGAGCGTCTCGGACAGAGGCCGGTCCGGATCAAGCGTCGGGTCGGCAGCCAGAGCCTCAGCCCGCAACTGCGGCCCCCTCTCGGCGAGCTTCATCAGCGCGGCCCGAATCTCCTCACGGCTGCACTTCCGGACTCCCCGCTTCTCCTCGAGCGCCTCGATCGCGCTCTCGATCACCTTGACCTTGCTGCCGCGGACGCCTCCGTGCAGGACCTTGGCCAGGTACTCGACGCGCTCATCGAGGTCGGGTCGGTGCGCAATGTTGATCGCCATGTCGAACTCTCCGCTCCTGGTTGCCAGTCTCGACGGCCATCCATCGTAGCATCGATCGTAGCGAACCGGCGGACGGCTCTTCGGTCACCACGACCATGCCGTCCGCCCCTTCGAGAGTCCGACCGTAGAAACGGGTGAAATCAACCGAACTCAGTCGGCCCAGCCGAGCGCCCGGGCCCGATGGACGATCTGCTCTGCGGCGCCCGGGAAGCCGAGCCGCTCGGTGTTGAGGACGAGGTCGTAGTGCCGGGGATCGTCGCAGTCCCGGGCGTAGTACTCGCGGTGGTAGCGGATCCGGTTCACGTCCCGCCGGGCGACGACCGCATCGGCTTCCTTCTCGGGAACGCCCATCACCTCGACGGCGACTCGCCTCCTGAACTCGGGCCCCGCG
Organism: Thermoanaerobaculia bacterium; assembly: GCA_022823665.1. Classification (GTDB taxonomy): domain Bacteria; phylum Acidobacteriota; class Thermoanaerobaculia; order Multivoradales; family Multivoraceae; genus Multivorans. Next base: position 189,078 of record JAJEHN010000001.1, read on the forward strand.
ACCAGCCGCGCATGGAGCGCATCCTCGCGCCAGGCCAGGACCGCCGCCGACGCCCGGCCCACGAACACGCAGGGGCCCTCGCCGGCCATTTCGCAGACGACGCTCCGGGTGACGCGAACCAGGTTGCCTTCGCCGATCGGTTGACCGATCGGCGGCGCCGGCAGGAACAGATCGGGAAGCTGGGCGCTGGCGACCCGGGCCAGCCGCTCGATGAACCCCGGCGGCCTGTCCTCGCGCGCCTGGACCTCCTCCGGCGGGACGCCGGCGCGCTTGGCCACCTCGTCGATCAGAGAGTTGCCGACCAACCGCCACCCGAGCCGATCCGCCACCAGCCTCGCGACCTGGGTGCCGCCGGACGCGTACTGCCTCGAGATCGTGATCAGCATCGAGTACCTCCTGCTGCCTGCTGCGTCCTCAGCGAGCCGCTCCGCGAGTGGCCGCCGGCGCCGACGCTTCCCGCTTCACCGCGAGTTCGGCATCAGCTCGCGCCGCGGCCCTGAACGCCTTCCGAATCAACAGGTCCATCCGCCGCAGGTCGGAACTCGCAAGGTAGAACACGATCGCGACCACGACGGCGAGCAGCGAGGCCAACCCGACCGCGACCGGCGCTCCCCAGACCTCGGCCAGGGCGCTGATCGGCGCCACGCCGAGCATCGGCAGCGAGAACGACATCGTCAGGAAACCGGACACGCGACCCCGTACCGAATCCGGGATCAGGACATGGATCGCCGTGTTGTTCAGCGTCGTGTAGATCGCCTGGAAGGCCGAACCCGCCAGCACGAGAGGCAGACCGAGCCAGAACCACGGACTGAGCGCGAAACCCATCATGAACAGGCCGAAGGCGAAGACGCTGGTCATCATCAACCGGAGCCGGCGCGTCGAGTAGGACCGCCAGGCAACGAACGCGGCCCCCAGTACGCCGCCGACGCCGGCGGCTCCGCTCAACGCTCCAAGGCCGCCCGCGCCCACCTGCCAGATGTCCTCGGCGAATACGACGAGCAGGGTCTGGAAGGGCATGACCAGGAACATCGGCACCAGCCCGAAGAACAGCAGGACGAGGACCAGGCGGTTGTCCGCCACGTACCGGAAGCCCTGCCCCATGTTCTGGAGCATCGAGTGCTTCGAGGGGTCGGCGACCGGCGCCCGATGGACTCCCATCATGCCCGCGAGGGCCAGTGCATAGAGGCCGGTGTTGATCGAGTACGCGACGTTGACGCCCGCCGCCCAGATCAGGAAGCCGCCCACCGCCGGACCCACGACCCGGGTCACGTTGACCGCGGTCATGCTCAGCGCCATCGCGTTCGTCAACCGGCGCCGGCCGACCACGTCGGCGACGATGGCGTTTCTCGCCGGCATGACGAAGGGAAAGACGGCGCCCACCACCGTCACCTGGACCAGGATGTGCCAGTAGTCGAGGTTCCCGCTCAGAAGCAGGGAAAGCACGATCACCTCGGCAACCACGACCGTCGCCTGCCCGGCCGCCACGAGACCCCTGCGTTCGAAGCGGTCGGCCGCGACCCCTCCGACCGGCCCCAGACTGAGCATCGAGAGCGCCACCATCAGGCTGACCAGCCCCAGCGCGAACTCGCTGCCGGTCAGGGAGAAGACGAGCCACGAACGGACGACCAACTGGCCCTGCATGGCCAGGAAGAAGGTCGTGTTCGACAGGTAGAGCCAACGGAACTGGGGTATCCGCAGCGACTCCCACATGCCGCCACGTCCGGGCGGCGGACCCGGCGCTCTGGGGAATTGCTGGACGGTCATCGGCTGGGCACCAACCTCGCGGCAGGGTATCCCGGCGCACGCCGGCCGGGTCAAACCGCTGCTACACTCCGGCGTCCTCGCGCCGCGACCGGCGAGTCTCACCCGGTCATGCCGACGTAGCTCAGTGGCAGAGCAGCTGATTCGTAATCAGCAGGTCAGCGGTTCAAATCCGCTCGTCGGCTCCAGCTTCCGCGAGTCCAGCAGTGCTGGCCCGCGGAAGGTGGCACCGACTACCCTGCCGCTACGCCGAACTGGACGCGGATCCCAAGCTCCGGCGGTTCATCCGGTGGACCCTCGAGCGGGTTCACCGGTCGCTCCTCGCGGCCGGCTACGACGACCCGATGGGCCGCTTCCTTGCAACCGAAGCCGCCAGCCTCCTCGACCGGCTCTCCGGGGTGACAGGCCAGGCCCCCTCCCGACCACAGCTCGACGAGCTGACCCGGAACCGCCGCCTCTCGGGCGCAGTGTTCCGCCAGGGGCTGGAGGCCATGGCGTGGATTTTCGACGAGCGGGGTCTCGGAGGGGGCCGCATACTGGATGGTCTGGCCTGGCACCTCCCGCCGGCTGAGGCGTGAACTGCGCGGCCTGCCCTTCGGACGACCGCCAGGGGAAGCTCGTGCGCTTGCGAGGCAAAACACCGCCAACCGGCCTCCTTCTGCGTCAGGAACGAGCGGCCGTCGACCGTCTTGACCTGTAGAGCCCTACATGTAATCCTGCATGTATGAGCACGAAGACGATTGCACTCGAATCGAGCATCTACGGACGTCTCGCGGCGTTGAAGAGGGAGGGTGAGTCCTTCTCCAAAGTCATTGATCGTCTGTTGGCCGAGGTGGCGGACGCACATACGGGACGCGACATCCTCCGTAGCCTCAGAGCTTTCTCCCCCCTGGCAGAAAGCGACGCACAACGCTACCTGGCGATCATTGCCGAGGATCGCCAAAGCGAACGCTGGGAAGCATGATCGGCCTCGATACGACCTTTCTGGTCGATCTCTGGCGAGACCAGGCAGTCACAGATTCCGCAGCCAGATCGCTACTCGAGCGCAACTCGGGGGAGGAATTCGTGGTTCCGTGCCATGCAGCCGGCGAGTTTCTCGAGGGCGGAGCGACAATCTCCGATGAACGCCTCTCTGAATCGCTACGTTTTCTGCGTCTCTTCCGAATCGGCGACCTGACCATCGAGACGGCACTGCGCTACGCGCATATCGTCTCTCACCTGAGATCGAGAGACGCTCTTGCGGGGCGATCCAAGCCAGACCTCTGGATCGCCGCCTGGGCAGCCCAGAATGCCGCCCCACTGGCGACTCGGAACACGAGGCACTTCAGCGGCATCCCGGACCTCGAGCTACTGTCCTATTGAGCCGAACCGCCCGTCAAACGGCGTGCTAGTTTCCGGGCTTCTCTCCAACAGATCGAGGAGGTGGTCCCATGAGGCTGCACCGGTTTCTCGCCCTCGCCGCCGTCGCTCTCCCGGCGCTCGCGCTCGCGGCCTGCTCGCCGCAGGCGGAGGCGACTGACGCGGACATTGTCGCCGCGGCGCCGTCCGAGGACGCGAGCTTTCCGCTGAGCGCAAGGGGCTCGTGGACGATGGAGCGCCTCCTCGCTCTCGACCACGAGAGCACGGTCGCTCTGTGGAAGACCCTCCCCGCCGCCGGCATGGCGGAACTTGACGGCCACTACCAGGGAGTCATCCCGAACGCCGGCGACTCTGAACGTCAGGCTCGCACCTCCGGCTTCATGTACGACGAAGACTCGCCGCGCGGCTACTGGCTCGGCAAGGCGTACCGCCCGCTGACCGAGACCGAGGGAGAGGGCTACAACCGCTGGCGCTTCGCGGACCGCACCATCGTCCGCAACGGGCGGTTCGCGACCCGCATGGGACCCTCGCTGATCGACGGCAACCCCTCGTACATCATGGACTACGGCGCGTTCAACGACACGACCCTCGTCGACGAGATCCGCAAGCTGGACGAGGGCGTCTACCTCGGCGTCGGCACAACCGCGACCGAGGACGGCGGCCGTAGCGCGCCCGGCCACTTCGCCCTGGTCGGCCCGACCGACGAGTGGATCGGCGCCGAGGAATGACGCGGCAACGGTCCGGCGTATCCTCGATCGCAACATGCCTCGCGGCCGCCGCAGCGCTGGCGTGCGGTCAGGCGGAGGAACCGAGCAGCGACGCGGCTACTTCGACTGGAACGCCCCTCTACGTCAGCCAGGAGTGGAGCCCTCCCAGCGCGCCGGCGGAGCCGAGCGAACTCGTTCCGCGGGAACCATGCGGGAACCACGATCCGCTGCGCCAGGCTTTCTTCGGGGACCTCCACACCCACACCGCCTTCTCGCTCGACGCTCTCGGTCGCGGCGGCTTCCAGACCCCTGACGACGCGTACCGTTTCGCTCGGGGCGAAGCGCTGGCGCTCGGGCCGCTTGACGACGCGGGACAACCGACGCGCGTCGCCCAGCTCGTCCGCCCCCTCGACTTCGCGGCCGTCACCGACCACTCGGAGTGGCTGGGCGAAGTCTCCCTCTGCACGGACCCGTCCTCGCCGCTCTACGACGAACCGGCCTGCCGCGGAATGCGGCCCGGAAGCACCGCCGAGGAGCGCGCCGCCTGGTTCGACCACCGGATCACCGGCCGCGAACCGGGGCTTTGCGGCGAGGATGGCGGCATCTGCCGCGCGGGACTGCTCACCGCCTGGGGCCTGACCCAGGACGCAGCCGAACAGCACTACGACCGGTCGAGCGACTGCTCCTTCACGACGTTCCATGGCTGGGAGTACACCCGCAGTCCGGGCCTGTCCAAGGTCCACCGCAACGTCGTCCTGCGGAATGAGATCGCGCCGGAACTGCCGATCTCCTGGATGGACGCCGCCGAGCCGCTGGACCTCTGGACGCGCCTCAAGAGCCGTTGCAACGACACCGGCACCGGCTGCCAGGCGTTGACCATCCCCCACAACCCGAACATCTCGAACGGGCAGATGTTCACCGTCGACTGGGCGAGCATGCCTCTGGAGGAACAGCGGGCGCAGGCGGCGCTGCAGGCCGAAATGGACCCGCTGGTCGAGATCATGCAGGCCAAGGGCGACTCCGAGTGCCGGCGCGGCATGTGGGGCGTCGTCGGCGGCGAGGACGAGTTCTGCGACTTCGAGAAGGTCCGGTACATCGACGGCGAGCGGCCGCCCGACTGCGAGGACGGCACCGGCGCCGGCGGGCTGCGCGGCCAGGGCTGCCAGTCGCGGCTCGACTTCGTCCGCTACGCGCTGATCGAGGGGATGGCCCAGGAGGAGCGCCTGGGCGTCAACCCGTTCCAGTTCGGGATCACCGCCTCGACCGACGGCCACAACGGCCTCCCGGGCGACACGGACGAGTACGACTACCAGGGCCAGAACGCGAACGTCGACTCGGACCTCGAGAAGAGACTCACCACGCCCGCATACGCCCCCCACCGGCTCCGGAACCCCGGCGGCCTGATCGGCATCTGGGCCGAGGAAAACTCACGCGACTCCCTGTTCGACGCGATGTTGCGCAAGGAGACGTTCGGCACCAGCGGCGTGCGGATCAAGGCGCGGCTGTTCGGCGGCTGGGGCCTTCCCGACCTCTGCTCGAGCCAGGACATGATCGCCGACGCCTACGAGAGCGCGACGCCGATGGGCAGCGTGCTGCCGGGCGACGACGGTTCCGGGGCGCCGACGCTGTTCGTATCGGCCATCGCCGACCTCGGCACGGCCGAACACCCGGGAACGCCCCTGCAGCGGATCCAGATCATCAAGGGATGGGTCGGAGACGACGGCCTGTTCCACGAGCGCGTCTTCGACGTCGCCGGCGACCCGGACAACGGCGCCGACGTCTCGAGGTCCACCTGCGAACGAACCGGCGACGGCGCCGCCTCCCTGTGCGCCACGTGGACCGATCCGGAGTTCGACCCGTCCCGCTCGGCCGTCTACTACGCCCGGGTCCTCGAGAACCCGAGCTGCCGCTGGAACGCACTCCAGTGCGCGGCCCAACCCCAGGACGAACGCCCGGCCGCCTGCGCCGACCCGGATCAGCCGTGGCGCATCCAGGAACGCGCCTGGACTTCCCCGATCTGGTACGACGCGCCCGCTTCGTGATCGTCTTGCCGGCGACAGCGCCAAGCCCCTCAGTAGACCCGACTCCGCATGTTGCCAGGCACTAGACTGACCGCGCGGCCACACCAACTCGCAAACACGGCCGCAGACCTCAGGAAGGAGCCGGAATGGCAGACGTACAGGTCCCCGAACACACACCATTCGAACCGTTGCCGATCGCCGACGGCGTGATCGCCGGCCCACTCCGCCATCCCCGCAATCTGGAGCAGTCGATCCCCGGGTCGATCCACGAGGACAGCACGGCGCGGAAGCTCGGCCTGCGCGGTGGCACGGTGGCCGGATCACTCCACATGGAGCAGTTCCCGCCGCTCCTGACCGAAGCGCTCGGCGCAGACTGGTGGCGAACGGGCGGCCTCTCGCTCTACTTCAGGTACGCGACCACAGACGGCGAGGGCGTCCAGTGCTTCGGCCGCCGGCCGGGCAACGGATACGCCGGCGAGCAGGTTCCGGTCTGGATGGACATGGAGGACGGTCGCCGGGTCGCCGAAGGCACGGCCTGGGTCGGTTCGACTGCGGACAAGACACCCCTGGAACAGCGGGTCGAGACCATGCCGCAACCTACCGACCTCCGCATCTTCGAGTCCCTGGGCACCGGCCGTGAGCTCGACGGCATCCACGCCCGGGTCGAACAGGCGGCCCTCGACGATCGCCTCGCGGTCATCGTCGAGCCGATCGATCACTACGAATCCGCGGAGCGTTACGGCGAAGCCGTCCTGCCGCCGAGCCTGGTTGTCCGCCTGCTGACGCGCTATCAGCGAACGCTTCTCGCCGACTGGCCGAATCTCGGCGTCGGCCTCTACGGCGCGATCGAGATCGAACACCTTGCGGGGCCCTGCTTCGTCGAACACGACTACGAAGTGCGCGGGCGGGTCGTCGCGGTCGGCGAGACGCCCAAGACCGAGTACTTCTGGTACGAGAGCACGGTTTCCGAGCCGTCCGGCGGCGCGGACCGCGCCCGCATGCTGATGATGATCCGCACGATGAAGGCAGCGAGCCCGTTGTGGCAGTAGGGAGCTGATCCGGCCGACAGGTCAAACTGCGGACATCCGCACGGATCGCCGCGGCACGCTGGTCACCGGCATCTCGATGGGCGGCATGGGCGCGCTCAGACTGGCCTTCAAGTACCCCGAGACGTTCGGCGCCGTCGCCTCGATGGAACCCGGCATCTCGCCGATCGACGACTGGGCCGACATGCGTCCCAAGCACCGCTTCTGGCGCGGCGACGCACTGATGGAGACGATCTACGGCAGCCCGGTCGACCGCGAGTACTGGAACGCGAACAACCCGGCGACGATCGCCCAGGCCAGGGCGGCGACGGTCAGTAACCAATGCACGGCCCACGCGGACCAGGTTGTACTCAGGCGCTCAGGCGCTTAAGCTACCAGTGAACCGCATGGAGGATCTTCAATGGCCACGGCAACAGTGCGAATTCCGGCCGAGAAGCGAGACACCCTGAAGACGATCGCAGCAATCGAGAAGACGGAAATGAAGATGATTCTCTCCGACCTGATCGACGAGTACATCGAACGTCACAAGGAGACCCTGGATCTGCTCTCCCGCCCCGAATGGGTCGAGGCGATCGCCCAAGGAGAAGCCGAAGTGGACTCAGGCGTCCCGGGCAAGAGGCTCGATGAGTTGGAGGATTGAGGTCAAGCCCGCAGCGCATAAGCGCTACTTGAAGCTCGACCGAACGACCCGGCGCCGAATCAGGGAAAGCCTCCGCGAGATCGAGCGCTCCGAACGGCCACTGGCGCACACGCGTGTGCGTCCTCTGACGGGGAGGCTCGAGGGGCGCTACCGCGTACGGGTGGGCAACTGGCGGATCCTCCTGAGGCCCGACCGGGAAGCCCTGGTGCTCCATGCCTACGCGATCCTCCCTCGTGGCGACGCGTACTGAACGCGGGCTGCCATTGCACCGACCGCCCTCTTCCTCGCGTCAGAACAGACCCAAGCCCCGATGCGCCCGTCGCTCCCGAGTCCTCGGGCGCTTCGCCGCGAAGACGTGCTCACACAGCATCCGCTGCTGACTGGCTGTGAGGCGCCCCCACGCAGACTTCGCGGCCTCCGATTCGGAGAGCAGCCGTCCGAGTTCCTCCGGCAACTCGGACGATGCGATCCGAAGCGTCAGTTCGACCTCGTCGCCGGTCGAGATGCCCGCATCCCGGCACCACTTGCCGGGAAGATCGATGAACCAGCGGTCCGCGTCCCATCGCTTCAGGCTGCGCCGGCCAAGTTCGACTCCGCCGGCCGCGCCCTCGACAATCGTCGTGCCGCCCAGCTTCCACGGCTCCACCGCCGAATCCGGCACCACTACGTAGCGCGGCAGGTCGGGATGATGTCGCTCGACCCGGGCTCGGAGTGTGATCGTCGAAGCCACATCGTCGCCGGAAGACGCCATCCGCATACCTCACCGAAACCGTACCCCAGGCGCGCCATCGTTGACACACCGGACTCAGGCGCTTAGGTTGCCCGGCGAACCTCCGAGGATCTTCAAGATGAGCGAACCGACCACAACGTCACGGTGGGCAGCCCGCGCCCCTCTCCTGCTTTTCTTGCTGGCCGCCGGCTGCGGCGGCAACGGCGATTCGCCCGCGGCAGCCCCCGCCGCCGGCAACGTCAACGACGAGCGGATCATCCGCGCAGCCGAGGACGAGCCCGGGAGCTGGCTCACCTACGGCCAGACCTACAAGGAGCAGCGCTTCTCCACGCTCGACCAGATCACGCGAGAGAACGTCGCGAACCTGAAGCTCGCCTGGTCCAAGCCGATCGGCGGCCCTTCGGAGCGGATGCAGGGCACGCCGCTGGTCGTCGACGGCGTGATGTACGCGACGAACGGCTGGGGCGTGATCTACGCGCTGGACCCCGCGACCGGCGAGGAGATCTGGACCCACGACCCGCAGACGGACCGCACCTACGTGAAGTACTCCTGCTGCGGCGGCGTCGCGAACCGCGGCGTCGCGGTCTACCGGGGAAAGGTCTACGTCGCCCTGTTCGACGGCCGGCTGGTGGCGGTTGACGCGGCGACCGGCGAAGAGGTCTGGGACGTCGACACCTGGCATCCGTCCGCGCTCGGCCGCTTCAACATCACCGGCGCCCCTCGCGCCGCCGGGGGGAAGGTCTTCATCGGCCAGGGCAGCTCCGAGAGCGGCAAGCGCCGCGGCTACGTCTCCGCCTACGACGCGGAGACGGGCGAGCTCGCCTGGCGCTTCTACCTCGTTCCGGGCGACCCGTCGAAGCCGTTCGAGCACCCGGAGATGGAGATGGCGGCCAAGACCTGGGGCGGCGAGTGGTGGAAGATGGGCGGCGGCGGCACCGCCTGGAACTCGCTCGTCTATGACGAGGAGCTCAACCTGCTCTATATCGGTGTCGGCAACGGCGCGCCCTGGTCGCGCCAGGTGCGCTCACCCGGAGGAGGCGACGACCTGTTCCTGACCGCGATCGTCGCCGTCGACGCCGACACCGCCGAGATGAAGTGGTACTACCAGACGGTTCCCGGCGACAACTGGGACTACAGCTCGGCGATGGACATCGCGCTCGGTGAAATGACCGTCGACGGCGTGGAGCGCAAGGTCCTGCTGCAAGCGCCGAAGAACGGCTTCTTCTACGTGATCGACCGCGAGACCGGCGAACTGCTGCGCGCCCATCCCTACACGGACAGGATCGACTGGGCCACCCACGTCGACATGGAAACCGGCCGGCCGATCGAGAACCCCGACGTCGTGTTCGAGGAGAAGCCCCAGTGGATCACGCCCGCGAACGCCGGCGCGCACAACTGGGAGCCCATGTCCTGGGACGAGGACAAGGGCGTCATGTACTTCTACTACCACGACTACGCGAACTTCTACGCCCTGCCCGAGGAGTTCGTGGAGACCGGCACGTACACGATCCGCCCGTGGGGCCTCAGCCTTGGCGTCGCCTCCGGCGCCTACCGCCGCAAACTGGAGCAGGAGGCCGGCCCAGAGCCGGAGAACAGAGGCTTCCTCGTCGCCTTCGACCCCCTCTCTGGCGAGAAGGTCTGGGAGAACCGACTGCCGTCGATCTTCAACGGCGGCGTTCTCGCAACGACGACCGGCGTACTCTTCCACTGCGGCGGCGGAGGCGACTTCAACGCCTACGACAAGGACACGGGCGAGAAGATCTGGGAGTTCGACGCCTACGGCTCGTTCTCCTCGTCCATCATCGCCTACATGGACGGCGGCACGCAGTACGTCGCCACGATGGTCGGCGGTAGCACCCGCTACGACCGGCCCGGCGAGCTGCTCGTCTTCTCGCTCGACGGCGAGGCGACGCTGGACGTACCGCCGGAGCGCGACTACTCGATCCCCGAGCTGCCGCCCTTGACCGCCGACCAGGAGACGATCGCACTCGGCGACACCCTCTACCACGAGCACTGCGCGCTCTGCCACCGCGGCCTCGGCCAGACCTCCATCGTCGCCGCCGCCTCGCCGGACCTGCGGCGCATGTCCCCTGAGGTCCACGAGGACTTCATGCCCATCGTCCAGGACGGCCTGCTGCCCCTCGGCATGCCCGGCTACACCGAACTCTTCGACGAGGAGGCGACGACCGCGATCCACCAGTTCGTCATCTCCAAGGCGATGGAACTGCGGGACGCCCCGTAGCCCAGGTGAAGCTCCTCCTCGACTGCGATCCCGGACTCGATGACGCGGTCGCGATTCTGGTCGCGGCGCACTACGCCGACCTGATCGGGATCACGACCGTTGCCGGCAACGTCGGTATCAACCGCACGACCCGCAACGCGCTGGTCGTCGCGCAACTGGCCGGCCTGGACGTGCCGGTCCACCGGGGCGCCGCGCAGCCTCTGGCCGGCCCCGCCGTCGACGGCGCCCGGATCCACGGTGAAACAGGCCTGGGCGACGCGGCACTACCCGACCTGACCCGGTCCGAAGCGTCGGACGACGCGATCGCCTACATCTGCGACACCGCCCGCTCCGTCGACGATCTGCACCTGCTCGCGATCGGCCCGTTGACGAACGTCGCGCTCGCCCTCCAGCACGATCCCGACCTCCGCCGCCACCTAGCCGGCCTGACGATCATGGGCGGCGGCGCCCACATCGGCAACGTCACGCCGGTCGCCGAATTCAACGTCCGGACCGACCCGGAGGCGGCCGCCGTCGTGTTCGAGAAGGCGGCGCCGGTGACCATGGTCGGCCTCGACGTGACGAACAAGGTGGTCTTCGGCGACAGCGACATCGCGCGGATGCGGGCTGGCGGAACGCCGGCGACCGAACTCGCGGCGAGCGTCGTGGTGTACCTTCTCGAGCGCTTCAGGGACTACCTCGGTCATTCCACCGTTCCCGTCCACGACGCTACGGCCGTGATCGCCGCCACGCACCCGCGACTGTTCGAAAGTTCGCGGCATCCGATCGCGGTGGAACTGGGCGGCGAACTCACGCGGGGCATGACCGTGGCCGACCTGCGGCCCGCCGCTTTGGCCAGAGCTCTGGGCCAGCCGAGCGCACCCGTCAGCAATGTCGTGTGGCGAACTGACGTTGACGCCGTACGTGAACTGGTCCTCGAAGCCGTCCTGACGTTCTAGCCGGGACGCCGGCATCCGGCGATGCCGCGGAGCGGCGGGCCCGAGCCCTTCACTCACTCCCCTCGGCCAGCCGTTCCGCCCGCTGATCCCGTCCGCCCTGGTGCAGCACCAGATGGTCGACGGAACCATCCTCGCCGCGTCCGAACGTGATCTGCGCGTCGACCACGCGGTAGAAGTACCTCGCCTCCGACTCGGGGAACACCTGGAACCGCGGTTGCCCGGTGATGTGCACGAACAGCCCGTCGCCTTCTCTGGTCACGGTGAAGACCACGTTCTCCATGAGCTGATAACGACCGACGTAATCGTCGAAGACCGCCGGATCGACTTCGACCGCAGTACGCATCGCCGGCGGGATGGCCAGCGGATAGCGCGAATCCAGCAGATGGAAGCCCAGGTCGTCGACGCTGTCTGTCGAGTTCGACAGCACGACGACGCCCGTCTTCGATTCGAGATCGAAGCCGAGAAACGAGCGGTAGCCACCGGTGCCGCCGTTGTGCCAGTGGAGTTCACGGCCGTGGCCGCCGCGGATGACCCAGCCGAGACCGATCTGCATGTTCGGGCCTGGAAAGTCCCGGCGCGGAGCGTGCGTCGTCGCCATCGCGACATGCAGCGGCGACTCGCGCAAACCGAGATTCGCCTCCACGAAGGCCAGCATGTCGTTCACCGTAGAGCGCAGCGCCCCGGCCCCGGCCAGCGTGGGCAGGTCCCAATTCGCGACGGGCCGGAGCTGGACGCTGTGGCCGATGGCCAACCGCTCCTGCTGGGATGGCGACAGAGTGACCGAGGTGTCCGACATCCCGAGCGGGTCGAGCAGCCGCCTGAACACCAGCGTCTCGTAGTCCGTCTCCTGCCTCTGAGCGAGAGCGTGGCCCAGGAGCCCGGTGCCGAGATTCGAGTACTCGACCTCCGCCCCGATGTCCCGCTGCAGTTCGTGCGACGAAAGGAACTCGTAGAGCTGCGCTACCGTGTAATCGGCATACGGGTTCGCCGCGTTGGCTGGCGTCATGTTGTCAGGCAGCCGCGGCAGTCCGGAGCTGTGGGACGAGAGATGTTCGAGCGTGATCTCGGCCCCGTTCCGGGTCGGCACGGTGACGTTCTCGCCGAGCAGACGCTGCACCGGCGTCTCCAGTTCGACCGCTCCCTCCTCCACCAGGTCCGCAAGCAGGACCGCCGTGAACGCCTTCGTGATCGAGCCGATCTCGTAGACCGCGTCGCCGTCCGGTGTTGCCGGATCGTCGGCGGAGAGGCGGCCGTGGCCCACCACCCGCCGCCCCTCCGGCCCGACAACGCCGACGACGATGCCTACGCTCCGCTTCTGCTCATCGATCCGCTCGACGAGGAGTTCGCGGATCGCGCCGTCGTCCTGGAGCGGAGGGGTTTCCTGAACTGCGAAGCACACCCCGCTTGCGAGGACGAGGCCGAGGAAGAAGGAACTGAATCGTCTGGTCATTCGGGGGTCTCTCCTCTCATGCGCCGTCCACTGAAGCCGAACGGCGGGTGCCATCTTGCTATACGCAGGCCGAACCTCCACTGATCCGTATCATTCAAGTCCCATGTGCGGCCGGTACACGCTCCGCTCGAAGGCACGAGCCGTGGCCAAGCACTTCGAGCTGGACGAACTGCCGGACCTCGAACCCCGCTACAACATCGCGCCGACCCAGGACGTGGCCGTCGTCGCGCTGAACCGCGAAGGCCGGCTGGCCCTGGGCACGATGCGCTGGGGCTTCCCGCGGAAACGCGGCGGTCCCCAGATCAACCTCCGGGACGACACCGCGATCGAAGCGCCCAGGTTTCGCAACCTGCTGAGCCGGCGCCGCTGCCTCGTCGTCGCCGACGGCTGGTACGAGTGGAAGCAGCAACCCGGCGGCTCCAAAGTCCCCCACTACATCCAGATGCCCGGCGGTGGCCCCTTCGGTTTCGCCGGAGTCTGGAACCGCACGCCCGACGGTCTCGCCTGCACGATCCTCACCTGCGCGGCCAGCGAGGCGATCGCGGCGATCCACGACCGGATGCCGGTGATCGCACGGCCGCCGTACGAGCAGTGGCTGGACGGGCCGCTGCAGGATCCGGACGCCTTGGCCGAGCATCTCGAGGCCTACTCCGGGGAACTCGAGTTCTTCCCGGTCTCGAGCCGGGTCGGGAACTACCGCAACGACGACTCGTCCCTGATCGAGCCGGCCTGAGCCAGGCCGAACGACCTCCAGACGAAGTACATCGCCGGGAACACGAACAGAACCCCGAGGAACACCGTCGCCAGGCCGCCGACCATGGGCGCAGCGATCCGCTTCATCACGTCGGCGCCGGTGCCGGTCGACCCCAGGATCGGCACCAGGGCGACGAAGGTGGTCAGCACGGTCATCGTGATCGGGCGCACGCGCCGAACGGCGGCCTCGGTCACGGCTTCCCTCAGGTCGCCCAGGGTCGCCATCGTCCCGGCGCTCTTCCGGTCGTCGTAGACCAGATCGAGATAGAGGAGCATCACCGCTCCGGTCTCGGCGGCAAGCCCCGCCAGGGCGATCATCCCGACCCACACCGCGACCGACCAGTTGTAGTTGAGCTGATCGAGCAGCCAGACCGAGCCGACGAGCGAGAACGGCACGGCCGAGACGATGAAGGCGGTCTTGATCACCGAGCGCGTGCTCAGGTACAGCAGCGCGAAGGTCAGCACGAAGGTGAGCGGCACGATGAGCAGGAAGCGGTCGCGCGCCCGCTCCATGTACTCGTACTGCCCGGACCAGAGGAGTGTGTAGCCCGGAGGCAGCGCCACCTTGTCGGCGACCTCCTCGCGCGCCCGGCGGATCCAGCCGCCGATGTCGCTGCTCTCCAGGTCCACGTACACCCAGGCGTTCGGCCTGGCGTCCTCGGACTTGATGCCCGGCGGACCGTCCCGGAACTCGATCGTCGCAACCTGGCCGAGTGGCACCTGGGCGCCGTCCGGCGCCGTCACCAGGATCTGCTCCAGGGCCACCGGATCGTCCCGCAGCTCCCGCGGATAGCGCAGGTTGATCGGGTAGCGCTCCAGTCCCTCGACGGTCCACGACACGTTCATGCCGCCGACCGCCGACTGGATCGTGTCCTGGATGTCGGCGATCCGCAGGCCGAAGCGGGCCGCCGCTTCCCGGTCGATGTCGAAGTCTAGGTATGCGCCGCCCATGACCCGCTCGGCGTAGGCCGACAGCGTTCCCGGCAGCGGCCTGACCACCGCTTCGACCTGTTCCGCGAGTCGCTCCAGCGTCTCAAGATCCGGACCGCCGAGCTTGATCCCGACGGGCGTCTTGATGCCGGTGGAAAGCATGTCGATCCGCGTCTTGATCGGCATCGTCCAGGAGTTCGTGACGCCCGGGAACTGCAGCGCGCGGTCGAGTTCCGCGATCAGGCCGTCCGGGGTCAGGCCGGGACGCCACTCGGCCTGGTCCTTCAGCACGATCGTCGTCTCCAGCATCGACAGCGGCGCCGGGTCCGTCGCTGTCTCCGCCCGGCCGACCTTGCCGAACACGGATTCCACTTCCGGGAAGCTGCGGATGATCCGGTCCGTCTGCTGGACGATCTCCCGCGCCTTGCCGATCGACACGCCCGGCAGGGTCGTCGGCATGTAGAGCAGATCGCCCTCCCACAGCGGCGGCATGAACTCGGAGCCGATCCGCTTGAGCGGCACCACGCTCGTGCCCAGCACGGCGATCACCAGGACGATGACGAGCCAGCGCAGCCTCACGGCCCCCGCCACCAGCGGGCGGTAGACGAAGCGCAGGAACCGGGTCAGCGGATTCCGCTCCTCGGAGAGGATGCGGCCGCGGACGAGCCACGACATCAGCACCGGGACCACAGTCACGGCGACCACCGCCGCCATCGCCATGGAGTACGTCTTGGTCAGGGCCAGCGGCTTGAAGAGCCGCCCCTCCTGGGCCTCCAGGGTGAACACCGGCAGGAAGGAAACGGTGATCACGAGCAGGCTGAAGAACAGCGTCGGACCGACTTCCTTCGCCGCGCACAGCACGACCTCGACGCGGGACTGCTTCCTGTCGTGCGCGTGGTAGTGCCGGTGCACGTTCTCGACCATCACGATCGCGGCGTCGACGAGCACGCCGATCGAGATCGCGATGCCGCCCAGCGACATGATGTTCGACCCGAGTCCCTGGGCCCGCATCACGACGAACGCGAGCAGGACCGAAACCGGAATCGCCAGGATCGGCACCAGCGCCGAGCGGAAGTGGCACAGGAAGACGAGGCAGATCACCGCGACGACGATCGACTCCTCGATCAGCGTGTCGGTCAGCGTGGCGATCGAACGCTCGATCAGTCCGCTGCGGTCGTAGGCGACCGAGACTTCGACGTCGTCCGGCATGCCGGCGGACAGTTCGGCCAGACGTTCCTTGACCCGCTCGATCGTCGCCCGGGTGTCCGCGCCCGAGCGGACGACGACGATGCCGCCGACCGTCTCGCCCTCGCCGTTCCAGTCGGCGAGGCCGCGACGGATCTCGGGCCCGATCGTCACGTTCGCAACGTCCCGGAGCAGCACCGGTACCCCGCCGGGGCCTGACGCGAGGACGATCATCTCCAGGTCCCGCAGCTCCTGCACGTAGCCCCGCCCGCGCACCATGTACTCGCGCTCGGCGACCTCGATCAGTCGGCCGCCGACATCGGCGTTCGACTCCTGGATCGCCCGCCGCACGACCGGCAGCGACAGCCCGTAGGCGCGGAGCCGGACTGGATCCACCTCGACCTGGTATTGGCGCACGAAGCCGCCGATCGACGCGACTTCCGACACGCCGTCGACCGCCAGCAGGCCGTACTTCAGGTACCAGTCCTGGAGCGAGCGGAGATCGGCAAGGGACCTGGAATCCGAGTTCAGCACGTACATGAACGCCCAGCCGACGCCCGTGGCGTCCGGCCCGAGCTGCGGGGACACGCCTTCCGGCAACATTCCCTGGAGCCCCGCCACCGACTCGAGCACGCGGGAGCGCGCCCAGTAGAGGTCCGTGCCGTCCTCGAAGATGACGTAGACGAAGGAGAAGCCGAAGAACGAGTAGCCGCGAACGACCTTCGCGTACGGCACCGAGAGCATCGTCGAGGTGATCGGGTAGGTCACCTGGTCCTCGACGACCTGGGGCGACTGGCCCGAGAACTCCGTGTAGAGGATGACCTGGACGTCGGAGAGATCGGGTATCGCGTCGATCCGGGTAGTCCGCACCGACCACACGCCGGCGGCGACCGCCACCACCAGGCCCGCCGCGACCAGCAACTGGTTGCGCAGGGACCACTCGATGATCCGGTCCAGCACCGCCTCAGGCTCCGTGGTTTTCGTGGCCGTGGTTGTGGTGGCCGTGGTGAGGATCGGCCGCCTCGTCGGGATCCCCGTCCCCCTCGTCGGGCTCGGCCGCGGCGTGACCCTCGTGACCCATGTCGTGGTCCATCCCGTGGTCCATCTCGCCCATGTCGTGGCCTTCGTGAGCTCCCGCCGGCGCCGCTGCTCCGCTCAGCATCGTCTGCACCGCCGCCCGCAGCTTGGACTCCGAGTCCAGCAGGAACTGGGACGAGGTCACGATCCGGTCGCCCGCGGCAAGGCCCGAGTGCACTTCCACGAGCCCTCCCTGCGCCTGCCCCAGTTCGACTTCCCGCGGCTCGAAGCGTCCGTCTCCCAGCGCCAGGATGACGACGCTGCGGCGGCCGGTCCGCAGCACCGCCTCCGTCGGCACCGTGACCGCGTCCCGCACGAGCACCGGATCGAAGACGACGGTGGCGAACATCCCCTTGCGCAGCCGGCCGTCCGGGTTCGGCACCGCGATCTTGACCGTCAGCGTCCGGGTCTGCTCCGACAGCTCCGGTTCGATGAACTCGACCGTGCCGCGGATCGTCTCGCCAGGGAAGTACGTGAAAGTCACTTCCGCTTCGGCGCCGGGACGGATCCAGACCACCTGGTCCTCGAACACCTCGACCGACAGCCACAGCGAGGTGATGTCGGCGATGTGGTACGCCTCCATGCCCGGCGTCACCGCCATGCCTTCCAGGCCCGGCATCCGCTTCATGACCAGGCCGCCGGCCGGCGCGGTGACAGTCAGGGTACGGAAGATCTCGCCCGTTTCCTCGAGGCGCGCGATCTGGGCCGGAGAGATGTCCCAGAACGCGAGGCGGGCCCTCGCGGCGTCGACCAGAGCCTCGGCTCGCAGCCGTGCATCGTCCGGTGCGTCGCGGAAGCGGGCGGCGTAGCGCATCGCCGACAGAAGTTCCTGCTCGGTCTGGACCAGTTCGGGGGAGTAGACCTCGAACAGGCCGGCGCCCTCGGCCACCGGCTCGCCCACGTAGTTCACGTAGACCTTCTCCACCCAACCGTCGTACTTCGTCGTCACGGTGACCATCCGTTCCTGGTCGTACTCCAGGTAGCCGACCGTCCGGATTTCGTGGCGCAGGTCGCGACGGGTCACCGTCTCCGTGCGGACGTTCATGTTCTGGACCACGGCCGGGTCGATCGCGACCGTCGTGCCCGCGCCGAGAGCCCGCTCCGCCTCGTCGGCGTAGACAGGCACGTAGTCCATGCCCATCTCGTCCTTCGCCGGCACGGGCGAGGTGATCGTCGGATCCATCGGATTCCGGTAGAAGACGATCTCCCGTTCGCCGGCCGCGGACGCAGCCTCCCCGTCCCCGCCGGCTGCAGTCATCGGCCCGGCGTGGTAGCCGACGGTGCGCTGCAGCCAGGAGTCGGCCGGGTGCAGGTCCAGGGGGTCGAAGAACAGGAGGAAGAAGGCGGCGAAGCTTCCGGCAACCCAGGCAACACCGCGCAGCCAGGACCGAAGCCGCCCGCCGAATCCGTTCGTATTGTCGGTCATCGTTCCGCTCCTCCCCTTTCCGTGAGTGCGGCCAACGGTCTGCCGACCGCCCCTTCCAGCTCCGCGAGACCGATCAGATAGTCGGCCCTTGCCCGGTCCGTCGCCGTCTGCGCCTCGAACAGGACGTGCTCGGCGTCGAACAGGTCGAGCGTGTTGAGCGAGCCGGCGATGTAGCCCGCCTCCGCCGACTCCAGCGCCTCCTCCGCCTGCACGACAAGCAGGTCCTCCAGCAGCCGCAGCCGCCTCCAGGCCAGCGGCAGGCGCTGGGTCAGGTCGCCCACCTCACTCGCGATCGCGAGCTCGGCGCCGCTCCGCTCATCGACCGCATGGGAGCGCAGCTCGAGCGCCTCCTGCACCGCCGCCGCCCGGCTGCGCCGGCGCAGCGGCAGCGTGACGCCGCCGCGCACGCCGAACACATCGTTGCCGTTGCCGGCCGGGGCCATCAGGCGGGCGGCCTCGTCGTCACGCGGGGTCACCAGCGTGTACGTGACGCCGACGTTGAAGTCGGGCTTGTCGGCCATTCGGGCCAGGCCCTCCAGCGTCTCGGCCCGGGCGAGTCCGGCCTCCGCCGCGCGCAGCTCCGGCCGCGACGATCGGGCTACAGCCGCGAAATCGCCGACCTCCAGGGTGACTTCCTCGATCGCCACCGGCAGGGAACCTCTCGAGACGGCCGTGGCGGCAGGCCGGTCCCGCAGCGAATTGAGTCGCGCGCGCAGGGCGGCTTCACCGAGGTCCAGGTCGACGAGCGCCCGCTCTGCGCGCGTGATTTCCGCCTGCAGCTTGAGCACGGCCTGGGTCGATCCGACGCCGGTCGCATACCGGGCCTGGGCGACCTCCTCGTGCTGGATCAGATGCTCGAGGAAGGTCTCGGCCGTCTCCCGCGAACGGTCGAGAAACGCCAGTTCGTGGTAGAGCCGCCTGACCTCCGTGACGAGCCGCAGCCGGTCCGCCTGGACTCCGTGCTCCAGGACGGCGGTCGCGTGAACCGCCGCTTCTTCCCGCAAGTCGAGCTTGGGCAGCCACGGCAGCGGCTGGCTGTATCCGAGCATGAGCCGCTGCGGCCCGACCCGCGTTTCCGGCGGGGCGAGAAAGGCGGTCGCCTCGGCCGTCGGATCGGGCAGGGAGGCGACCTGCGGCGCTTTCTGCGCGGCGGCCCGCACGCGGGCAAGGCCGGCCCGAAGACCCGGATTCCGCGCCAGCGCCTCAAGGGCGAGCGCGCGCAGCGCGTCGTCCGCGATGCCCTGGGCGACGCGGTCGGCCGGCGTCCGAGCCGGTGCCGCGCCCACCGCGTCCGGCTGGCCTGTCTCGGCCGTCGATGGACCCGCCCAGGCGACCGCCAACAGAACGGCCGCGAGCAGGCAAGGCGTATGTCGAACCATCTGATTCCTCCGCAGAAACGTGCTTCCTGCGGCCGCCCGCTTGCGGGGCGACCGCTCCAACTCGCTTCAGCGGAGGATCAGAGCAACAGGGCCGAGAACAGCCTGTAGCGCGGAACAGCGGGCGGCGGGTCTCCGTCGCAGGCGAGGACCGCGGCCTCGAGGCCGTCACTGGCTTGCACTGCGAACGGGCTCCCGGCGAGCCCGGGCGGGTCGATGTCGCCACCGGGCCCGGGGAGGATCCCGGCCGCCGCGGGATCGACGGAGTCGGCGCTGCAGCAGCCCGTCATCACCATCTCGGCGTGGCCACACGAGGCCGCCTCGTGCGCCGTTTCCATGGCGCAGGGGTCCTCGGGCGCGGCGAGCGCGACGCACATTCCCGCGACCGGCGACGCCAGGACGGCGAGCGCCAGGAACGAACCTGCCAGCCGGAACGCGGTACGCATTGCCACTATTGTACGCCTTTCTCCCGGTTCGGCCTGAGATACTCCGGCCATTCTCCAGAAACCACCGCACACCGTCCCCGATTCCGGAGGTCCCGATGATCCACTCTCGCGCCTTGATCCGCTCCGCCCTGACACGCCGCGACTTTCTGCAGACGACCGGCGCCGTGGCCGGCGCTCTGGCGCTGCCCGGCCTTGCACGCGGCGTCGACGTGCGGCCGGCGCCCGGTATGCCGGCGCCTCGCTACGTCCAGACGAACGGCATCCGCATGGCGGTCTACGAGCGGGGCTCGGGCGTCCCCGTCGTGCTCTGTCACGGCTTTCCCGAACTCGCCTTCTCCTGGCGCTTCCAGCTTCCGGCCCTTGCCGACGCCGGATTCCGCGCCATCGCGCCCGACCAGCGCGGCTACGGCCTGACGGACCGCCCGGAGGACGTGCAGGAGTACAGCCTGAAGCACCTCTGCGACGACATGGCCGGCATGCTCGACGCGCTCGAGATCGACAAGGCCGTCTTCGTCGGCCACGACTGGGGCGGC
The DNA here is from genome assembly GCA_022823665.1 of Thermoanaerobaculia bacterium. Classification (GTDB taxonomy): domain Bacteria; phylum Acidobacteriota; class Thermoanaerobaculia; order Multivoradales; family Multivoraceae; genus Multivorans. The sequence continues at coordinate 209,698 of JAJEHN010000001.1, forward strand.
GGGGTTGTCTGGATGATGGCGCGGCTCCACCCGGACCGTTGTCTCGGCATCGTCGGCGTGAACACGCCCGGCGGGCGGCCTCCCGGCATGCCGCGCCCGGAGCCCGCCGAGGAACCGCTCATCGTCCGGTCCGAGAACTACTACACGGTCCAGTTCCAGGAGCCCGGCCGGGCCGAGAAGGTGCTGTCCGCCGACGTGCGCAAGACCTTCCAGATGATGCTGCGCCGCGGCTACATCTGGGATGTCGAAGCGTTCAAGGCGATGCCGGAGGACTCGCCGGAGCGCCAGATGGACCTGCTCCGGATGCTCGACCGCGACGACTTCCCCGGCGAGGTGTTCCTTTCCGAGGAGGCCCTGGACTACTTCACGGAGACCTTCGAGATCACCGGCTTCACCGGCGGCCTGAACTGGTACCGCATGGCGGGCCGGCCGTTCCCCGGAATCGAGAACGCGAAGTGGGAGATCGAGGTGCCCTGCCTCTACATCGGTGCGGAGAACGACGTCATCCTGAGGCCCTCCTCCGCCGACGGCATGGAGGATTTCATCGACGATCTCGAAGAGTACACGGTCGCCGACTGCGGCCACTGGACGCAGCAGGAGAAGCCGGAAGAAGCGAACCGGGTGCTGATCGACTGGTTGCGGCGGAAGATCGCCGGCTAGCCGGCCCGGCTCCTACTCGCTGACCCTCTTCCAGGTCAGCTTGACGACGCCGCCGTCGGCGCCGGCCGGGGGCTGGAGCGTCAGCGTCTCCTCCCCGAACTCCCCCTCCCCAAACGAGTACTGCCGCACATAGTCGGAGCCGGCGCCACCAGGGTTCAGGCTCGCCCGCAGATGGTGTGTAACGGTCTCCGCCTCAGGATCCACCGTGTAGCCGCCGGAGTACGAGGTGTAGGACCGGTACGCCGCCACCATCTCCTCGGGCGTGGCCCGCTCGCCCGCGTACGGCTGGCGGTCGGCGCCCTGGATGACGACACCCATGTACCCCGGCGGGGCGTAGATGATGAAGCCGGTCGAGGTCTCATTGCGCGACAGCTCCTCGCCGTCCCCCGAGTAGCGCACGATCGAGGCAAGTTCCCAGACGCCGTGGAAGCGAACGCCCGGATCGTCGGCGGCTGCGGCAGAGGCAAGCGGCGACTCATCGGCGGCCGGAGCAGCGCAGCCTCCGAGCAGCAGGGCGAGGCAGACGAGGGCAGAGTACGTTGAGCGCATGGTCAAGATCCTCCAGGTCTTTCAGCATCGGTGTCCGGGAAGCATGCCGCCGGCAGGATCACCGCGCCGGCGAGACCCGCAGACTACCCGCCAAGGCCCTCAGCCATCGCGGCGCGCAGTCTGGCCATCGCCGCGGCTGCCTCTTCCGTCAGGTCGTCGGCGTCGAGAGGATTCTCCTCCTCCAGGTCGTTCTCGTAGTCGAAGAAGCGGCCGTCGTCATAGAGCTTGTAGCGGTGGTCATGAACGAAGGTCACTTCCGGGATCCTCGCGAAGCGCGGCCTGAAGTCGGTGAAGACCCAGTCGCGGGCGGAGTCTGTCTCGCCCCGCAGCACCGGAAGGAAACTCCTGCCGTCCACTACCCGGTCGTCCGGCAGTGCCGCGTCGGCCGCTTCGACCATCGAGGGCAGGAAGTCCGCCAGGTCGACCAGGGCGCCCGACGTCCGGCCGCCCTCGAACCCCGCCGGCCAGGAGGCGATGAACGGCACGTGGACGCCGTAGTCGATCGTCCGTCCCTTGCCTCCCGGCACCACGGTCCCGTCCCGCAGCGCGCTGGTGATCTGCCGGGGTGTGCCGTTGTCGGCGGTCAGGAGGATGAGGGTGTCGTCCCGGATGCCCAGCTCTTCCAGCCTGCCGACCAGACGGCCGATCAGCTTGTCCGTGTAGGCCACCATGTCGGGGAAGTAGGCCGGATCGCGGGCGCCGCGGTCGACGTTCCAGTCCGCGCTGTCGGGGGTCGGCACGAACGGATCGTGGACCAGCGCCATCGAGTGGTAGGCGGCGAACGGCCGTTCGGGCTCTTCCCGGACCTGCGCCTCGATCCTCTCCAGGAGGAAGTCGACGAACAGATCCGGGCCGTACTCGCCTTCGAAGACCCCGCCTTCGTTGTCCGGTCCCCACAGCAGGGGATCGGCGTACCGTTCGCCCTTCTCGTGGTAATGCCACACCAGGTAGTCGTCGAAGCCGGCTTCCTCCGGCGTCTGGCCCTGGCCCACGCAGCAGTCCTCCTTCCATCCCAGTTGGAATCCGGAGAGCTGCCACTTTCCCGTCAGGAAGGTCGCGTAGCCGGCTTCTCTCAGCAGGTTGGCGAAGGTGATCTCCTCGTGCGGCAGCACGCCCCACTCGGTGTAGTTGCGGCTGTTGTAGCGCCCGGTCATCAGCTTCATCCGCGACGGCGAGCACAGCGGCGTGGAGTAGGCGTGGGTGAAGCGAACCCCGTCCGCGGCGAGACGGTCGATGTTCGGAGTCCGGTACGACGCGCCGCCGTAGGAACCGATCGCTTCGAAGCCCAGGTCGTCGATCAGGATGAGAAGGATGTTCGGCCGCGCCGCCGGAAACTGCCAGTTCGGCGGCGGCTTGAAGCCCTCGCGGCCGGCAAGGAAGGGCGCCACCGGGTTTGGCGGCTGCAACGCCCGGAAGTCGGCCGCCTTCTCGAGCAGACGGGCCGCCAGATCGGGATGTTCAGCCGAGACGTCGCGCTCTTCGAGCGGATCCTCGGCCAGCCGGAACAGCATCATTCTCGACGCGTCCACCGCGCCCTCCCGGACCAACGGCGGCCCGACGACGACGAGCTTCCACTCGTCCTCCGTCACCGAAACCTGCTCCCGCTCCGGGTCGAGCTGGGCGATGAAGGAGTAGAGATCGCGCTCCGGCCCGGCCTGGGCGGCGCCCGTGAGCACGTCGCCGACGTCGACGCCGTCGAGCGGCTTGCCGCCATGATCGTCGATGCCGGCGATTCCCATCAGCGTGGGCAGCACGTCGATGTAGGACATCGGCGCCTCGATCCGGCCGCCTCCCTCAATACTCCCAGCGGGCCAGCGCGCGGCCGCGGCCACGCGGGTGCCACCCTCGAAGACGCTGCCCTTGGCGCCCCGGTACGGGCCGTTGTCGCCGATGCCGACGGAGCCGCCGTTGTCGCTGAAGAAGAGGACGAGCGTGTTGTCGGCGATGCCGTGGCCATCGATCGCGTCGAGGATGCGGCCGACGCCGTCGTCGAGCGAGTGAACCATCGCCGCATGAACCCGGCGCCGGTCGCGCCGCGGTTCGTCGGCCGCAAGCGGCCGGCCGGCGGTCGACTCCTCCCAGCCGCGCGGTGGATCGAGAGCGTCGAGGTCCGCATACAGCGGCAGGTCCTCCTCCTTGGCCTGGATCGGCGAGTGGGGCGCACTGAAGGGCACGTAGAGGAAGAACGGCGCCTCGCCGCCGGCGTGCCGGTCGATGAACCGCACCGCGTGCTCGGCCAGCAGGTCCGTGACGTAGCCCTCCTCGTCGACCGACTCGTAGCCGTGACTCCAGTCCCGTTCGCCCTCACGTTCCTTCGTGAAGTAGTCGACCGCCGTGTTGTGGCCGACGAACTCCGTGAAGCCGCGGCGCAGCGGATGGAACTTGCGCTCGAAGTGGCCGAGGTGCCACTTGCCGAAGATGCCGCGGTGTTCGTAGCCGGCCCTGGCCAGGACCTTCGGCAACGTGGTCTCCGACGTGTCCATGCCGTAGTCGCGCCAGGGCGCGATGACCGCCCGCATCAGGCCGAACCGGATCGGATAGCGGCCCGTCATCAGGCCGGCCCGGGTCGGCGAACAGACCGGCGCGCTGTAGAACCGCTCGAGCCGCACGCCCTCGGCGGCAATTCGATCGATGTTCGGCGTGGCGATCTCGCCGCCGTGAAAGCTGACGTCGTGGCGGCCGAGATCGTCCGGGACGATCAGGACGATGTTGGGGAGGAGGTCCGGGGCGGCCGTGTCGGGGGCACCGTCGGCACAGCCGGCGAGGAGCAGAAACGCGGCGGTGACGAACCGGCGCACCCAGCTTACGCTTCGCGGAGGAGGTCGGTGATCTTCTGCCGCGAGGCGCCGAAGGCTGGCAGCAGGCCGCCGAGGACGCCGGTCACGGTGGCCAGGAAGATGCCCGAGAAGAGCGCGAACGGCGTCGTTCGCAACTGGAATGTGATCTCGCTGAACGTGACCTGGTTCATCGTGCCCGTCTGGATCGCGTTGAGCGGCAGCGACAGCAGGGCGCCGAAGCCGCCGGCGACGACGCCCAGCAGCACCGCCTCCAGGAAGAAGCTGCCCATGATCGAGCGCCGCTTGAAGCCGAGGGCGCGCAGGGTGCCGATCTCGCGGGCGCGGGCGGCGACCTGGGCATACATCGTGTTCGCCGCGGCGAAGCAGGCGCCGATCGCCATCAGCACGGCGAGCACGTTGCCGAGGATGATGAACTGGCCCGATGACGTCTCCGACTGCAGCTCGTAGTACTCGGGTTCCGTCAGGGCCTGCACCTGGAGACGCTGGTCGGCCTTGACCGTCTCGATCAGGTCTCGGGCAGCGGCGGGCGACGCGGCCTGGAGCCGGGTCGAGGAGTAGTAGCCGCTGCGCCGGAACGAATCGCCCAGATCCCGATAGTCGCCCCAGATCTCGGAACCGTGGGCGCCCACGCCGGTGAACAGGCCGACGACGCGGAACGTGTTCCGGCCCAGCTCGCGCTCGTCTCCGACCCGCAGGCCGAGCCGGCCGGCCAGGCTGCGGCCGACGATGATCTCGCCGCGGCCCGGCTCGAAGACCCGGCCCTCGGTGATCTCGAAGCCCGGACGGATGCCGAACGCCCCGGGCTCGACGCCGCGGACCATCACGTTCGTCTCGGTGCCGTCGACCCGGTTGAAGATCTGGATCGTGACGGTTTCACCGGAGGCCATCACCGCACCGTCGGCCGTCCGCTCGACGCCGGGCATCGTGGTCAGCAGGCGGTGGCTCTCCTGCGCGTAGGAACTCTCCATCTCGGCGCGCGTGCCGTCCCGCATCACGATGACGACCGAGGGATCTCCGGTGTCCGCGAACGCCGCACGAAGGCCGCCGGCGAGAGCGAGCACGCCGATGTAGACGAGAACGACGAAGCCGATCGAGGCCAGCGTCATGAACGCCACGCCGCGCCGTTCGAACAGGTTGCGGTAGGTGTACTTGATCGGGATCATGCCGTCTCCTCGTGCGCGCCGGCCATCGTCAGAGCCGCCTCAGTCCGTCGACGATCTTGAGCCGCGCCGCCGCGACCGCCGGGAAGACGCCGCTCAGCAGGCCGACCGCGATGCCGATCACGACGGCGGTCACAAGGACCTGGGAGTCGAGCGCGAAGCCGCCGAAGCCGAAGCCCATCTGCTCCAGGAACGGCGTCGCCCCCTGAATGGCGACCGCCGTGAAGCCGAGGCCGAGCGCGGAGCCCAGCACGCCGACCGCCAGGGACTCGCCGATCACCATGCCAAGCACCTGGTTGCGCCGGAAGCCCAGGGTACGGAGCACGGAGACTTCGGTGGTCCGCTCGCGCGCGGCCATCGCCATCGTGTTCGCGGTGATCAGGAAGATGGAGATGACGATCGCGAGCCCGATCATGGAGAAGAAGAACTGGATGTTGCCGAGCATCTCCGTGAAGGAGGCGGCGAACGCCTCGGCGGTCTCCGCCCGCACCTGGTTGTCCGAGTTCTCGAACATCGCTTCGGCGGCGGCGATCACCGCGGGCGCCGCCTCCGGGTCGTCGAGCAGCAGCCAGTAGGTGCCGTTCTGGCCTGGATTGCCCATCGCCTCCTCGACGTAGCGCCGGTGGAAGAAGATCTGTCGCTCCTGACCCGGCTCGTCGAAGTCGAAGATCGCGCGCAACTGGAGTTCCACGTCGATCGGGAAGATGTCCCCCTTGATCGTGATCATGTCGCCGATCGACCACCCCTGGATCTCGGTCAGCTCGCGGCCGGCGGCGAAGGCGGTCCGCTGCGCCGCGAACGTCTCCCACTCCTCCTCGTTCCAGGTGTAGTCGTAGAAGACGCTCCGGAAAGTCTCCGGCTCGACGGTGAAGCGGGGGAAGAAGTTCTCAGGCCTCTGGTCCTTGTAGACGCCCTGGAACCAGTTCTGGGGCGTCACCGCGACGACGTTGTCGATCGTCCGTAGCCGCTGCTCGTACGCCTCGGGCAGAGGGAACGTCAGCGAGATCGCGTTGCGCACGACCAGCCGGTCGGGGATCGCCGACTCGTCGGCGAAGTCCATCGCATCGTTGACGACGCCGAGAAGCGACAGGATGAAGAGCGCCATGGCCAGACTCGCCATGGTCAGAAAGGTGCGCCGCTTGTTGCGCAGCAGGTTGCGCCGAATCAGCTTGATCATTCGCCTGCTCCCGAGTTGCCTGACACCAGTTGCCCCTTGTCGAGCCGCACCAGGCGCTTCGCCCTCGCCGCCGCGTTCGGGTCATGGGTCACCATGAGGATCGTCTTGTTGAACTGTTCGTTCAGTTGACCGAGCAGGTCGAGGATTTCACGTCCCGAGTCGGCGTCCAGGTCGCCGGTCGGCTCGTCGGCGAGCAACAGCGTCGGATCGGTGACGATCGCGCGGGCGATGGCCACCCGCTGTTCCTGGCCGCCCGAGAGCTGCCGCGGGTAGTGCTTCATCCGGTTCTGCAGGCCCACCACCGAGAGCGCGGTCTCGACCCGCCGCTTGCGCGCCGCCCGCGATCCGCGCCGGAGCGTCAGCGGCAGTTCCACGTTCTCGTAGGCGGTCAGTACCGGAATCAGGTTGTAGAACTGGAAGATGAAGCCGATGTGCTTCTGCCGCCAGCGAGCCAGCCTGCTCTCGTTCATCCGGCTCACCTGTTCGCCGGCTACGACGAGGTCTCCCCCACTCGGCTGGTCGATCCCGGCAAGCAGGTTGAGCAAGGTGCTCTTGCCGGAACCCGACGGCCCCATCAAGGCGACGTAGTCGCCCGCCTGGACATCCAGCGTGATGCCCTGAAGCACCTTCAGTTCGAAGGCGTCGCGCCGGTAGTTCTTCGTCACGTCGCGCATCTGGACGACGGTTTCAGCCATCAATCAGCTCCCTCGTTGGACTCTCTCTGTCCGCTGTTTCAGGAGGCCTCGCGTACGCGCAGGCCCGGTGTCAAATCAGGAGTCGGCTGGCGGACGACGACCTCGCCGCCCCGAAGTCCGGACAGCACCTCGAACTGATTGCCGTCCTGCTCCAGGCCGAGTTCGATCGGCGCCCGCTCCAGTTGACCGTCGCGCAGGAGCAGGACGTAGTCGCCGCCCCCGTCGTTCGCCACCGCTTCGGCCGCGATCAGAATCTTCGGTTCCGCCTGCAGCGCGGTCTCGTCGACTCCCTCCTGCAGGAAGGTGACGCTGCAGCTCATGTCCGGCACCAGGCGTGCGTCCCGGTCGTCGATCGTGACCTTGACCTGGACCACCGCCCGCTGCCGGTCGGCGGTCGGCACGATCTGCCTCAAGGTGCCGTGGTACTCGTGATCCGGCACGGCGTCCACCTTGATCGTCGCAGGCTGGCCGAGCTGGATCCGCGCGATGAAGCTCTCGTTGATGTCCGCCTCGACTTCGAGCGAGGTCGGGTCGGCGATCCGCACCAGCGCGCCGGTGGCCTGCTGGCTGGTGAAGCCTCCCGGCGCGACCATCTCGCCCACCTCGACCGTCCGCTCGATGACCACTCCGTCCACCGGGGCATGAATGACCGTGTAGGCAAGCTGCGCCTCGATCGATTCCAGGTTCGCCCGCGCCGTACCGAGCTGGGCTCGCGTGACCTGAAGTTGCGTGACCGCCGCGTCCAGATCGGCGGAGGGCGCCACTCCCGCCTCGACGATGCGCCGCTGGCGGGCCTCCTCCCGCCTCGCATCGGCGACCCGCGCGGTCGCCTCGATCAACGACGCCTGGGCGCGGCGCACCGCCGCTTCGAGATCGTCGCTGTCAAGCACCGCGATCACGTCCCCGGCCGCGACCGCGTCGCCCTCGTCGACGTGCAGTTCCGTGATCCGGCCGATGATCTTCGCTCCCACCGCCGCCCGCACCCGCGCGTACGTGTAGCCGGTGGCGGTCAGCACCGTCGACGCCTGCTCCGGGGTCAGGCGCTGGACCGTCGTCGTCTCGACCTCGGGCATCAGGAACGGCACGTACTGGTCGGGCGGCACGCGGTAGATGGCGAAGACCGCGGCCGCGGCGAGCAGCAGCAGGATCCCCCACTTGATGAAGCGTCCGCGCCGGGGACGGTACTCGTACTCGTCGTCGGCTCGCAGGATGGAGAGATCCGGCCGTGGCGGCGCGCTGTCAGGACCCTCGCCCTGACTTGCCGGTGCGCTCACCGGCGCACCGCCACCGTCGACGGACTGGCGCCGCCGGCCGATCGTTCCATGCCGCGCATTCTATGGTTCTAACCTACGCGGCACGGGTACGAGGGTTTCGGGCTAGCCCTGCCGGCGCCCCGTCATGAACTGGTACTCCGTGACCTGCCGGTAGGTCTCGCCCGGCCGCAACACCGTGCTGGGAAACCCCGGCTGGTTCGGCGAGTCGGGAAAGTGCTGGGTCTCCAGGCACAGGCCGCCCCGGTGAACGTACGGTCGACCGCTCTTGCCGACTAGAGTTCCATCGAGGAAGTTGCCCGTGTAGAGCTGCAGACCGGGAGCCGTCGTCTTCACCACCAGCTTCCGGCCGCTCTTCGGCTCGACGACGATGGCCGCCAGACGCAGTTCATCGTCGTCCTCCGCCGGCCGCAGCACCCAATTGTGGTCGTAGCCGCCGCCGAACCGAAGCTGCTCGAAGTCGTCGTCGATCCGTCTGCCGATCGCCGCCGGAGTCCGGAAGTCCATCGGCGTGCCTTCGGTGGGCGCGACCTCGCCGGTCGGAATCAACGTGTCGTCAACGGGCGTGAAGCGCTCGCTGTTGAGTGACAGCTCATGGTCCAAGATGTCGCCCTCGCCCTCCCCCTTGAGGTTGAAGTACGAGTGGAAGGACAGGTTGACGACCGTGGGCTCGTCGGTCACCGCCTCCGCCTCTATCCGCAGGTCACCGACGGACGTCAACAGGTAGCGCACCTGGAAGTCCACGTTGCCGGGGTAGCCTTCCTCGCCATCGGGACTCCGGTACCGGAGCACGACGCCCGCCCCGTTCGCGGCCTCGAAGGGTTCGCCTTCCCAGACCACGCGGCTGAGCCCCCGGACACCGCCGTGAAGGCTGTTCTTGCCATCGTTTTGCGGCAGCAGGTGGGTCTCGCCGTCGAGAGTGAAACGGCCCCCGGCGATGCGATTGGCATAGCGGCCCACAACGGCGCCGAAGTATGGGTTCGTGTCCGCGAGATAGGAGCCGAGGTCGTCGAAACCGAGCACGACATCGGCGAACTCGCCGTCGCGGCCCTGAGCCGTCAGGGACACGATCGCGCCGCCGAGTTCGGCGATCTCGGCCCGGAGCCCCGTCCGCGACGCGAGGCGGAAGATCTCGACTTCCCTGCCGTCGACTTCGCCCCACGGGCGCCGGGTCACTCGCACGATCTCACGCAGGGCGGCTATCTCTTCGGGCATCTCGGGCGGAGAAGGAGGAACCGTGTACCCACAGGCCCCCACGCTGACGCCGGCCAGGAGAAGGATGGGGACGGAGGACCGCACGGTCAGGCAGGCACACTAGCAGCGGGTCGCCTGCCGAACTTGCTTCGCGGTCGTCCCTCGCACAGACTCAAGGACAGCAATGTCTGACTTCCACCACCAGCACCTGTTCGAACACGCCGGCGACGAGCCGGAGTACCGCCTCGTGACGTCGGACCACGTCCACGTCGAGTCCGTCGGCGGCCGCGAGATCCTGCACATCGATCCCAAGGCGCTGCGGCTGATCGCCCGCGACGCGATGGACGACATCGCCCACCTGCTGAGGGCCAGCCACCTGGAGCAGTTGCGCCGCGTCCTCGACGACCCGGAAGCGTCGGCGAACGACCGCTTCGTGGCGATGGAGCTGCTCAAGAACGCGAACATCGCCGCCGGCCGAGTGCTGCCCGGCTGCCAGGACACCGGCACCGCGATCGTCCTCGGCTACAAGGGCCAGAACGTCTACACCGACTTCGACGACGAGGAGGAGCTCTGTCGCGGCATCTTCGACGCCTACCAGGAGCGCAACCTCCGCTACTCCCAGATGGCGCCGCTTTCGATGTACGAGGAGAAGAACACCGGCACGAATCTGCCCGCGCAGGTCGACCTCTACGCGGCCCGCGGCGACGAGTACCGCTTCCTCTTCGTCGCCAAGGGCGGCGGCTCGGCGAACAAGTGCTTCCTGTACCAGGAGACGAAGGCGATCCTGAACCCGATCTCGCTGATGAACTTCGTCGACGAGAAGCTCCGCACCCTCGGCACCTCGGCCTGCCCGCCCTACCACATCGCCTTGGTCATCGGCGGCACCTCGGCCGAGGCGACGATGAAGACGCTCAAGCTCGCGACCTGCCACGCGATGGACGATCTGCCGACCAGCGGCAACGAACTCGGCCGCGCCTTCCGCGACCTGGAGATGGAGCAGCAGATCTTCGACCTCTGCACCCGGATCGGCATCGGCGCGCAGTTCGGCGGCAAGTACTTCGCCCACGACGTGCGGGTCATCCGTCTGCCGCGCCACGGCGCCTCGCTGCCCGTCGGCCTCGGCGTCTCCTGCTCGGCGGACCGCCAGATCCTGGGCCGGATCAACCGCGACGGCGTCTTCCTGGAGCAACTCGAGGAGAACCCCGCGAAGTACCTGCCCGAAATCGACGAGGACGAACTCAGCGGCCAGGTCGTCGCCATCGACCTGAACCGGCCGATGGACGAGATCCGCGCCGAGCTCTCGAAGTATCCCGTCGCCACGCGGCTCGCGCTCACCGGTCCCATGGTCGTTGCCCGGGACATCGCCCACGCACGTCTCAAGGAACTCCTCGACCGTGGCGAGGATCTCCCCCAGTACTTCAAGGACCAGCCCGTCTACTACGCCGGCCCCGCGAAGAAACCCGAGGGCAAGGCCTCCGGCTCCTTCGGCCCGACGACCGCCGGCCGTATGGACCCCTACGTCGACCTGTTCCAGAGCCACGGCGGCAGCATGGTCATGCTCGCCAAGGGCAACCGCTCGCCCGAGGTGCGCCGCGCCTGCGAGAAGCACGGCGGCTTCTACCTCGGCTCGATAGGCGGTCCGGCGGCCGCGCTCGCCGAGCAGAGCATCCGCAAGGTCGAGGTGCGCGAGTTCGAGGATCTGGGAATGGAAGCGATCTGGCAGATTGAGGTCGAGAATTTCCCCGCCTTTATCGTGATCGACGATAAGGGGAACGATTTCTTCGCTCCGTTCGCAAAATCCCGAGCGGTGGCCATCGGCGGCGGAAGAGAAGCGTAGGAAATCTGGGACTCTGGCTCTCGAAACGTGGCTCTCTCCGCAGAAATTCGCAGAACTTTCCTCTGCGGAGCCCTGTTTCTCCTGGCTTTCTTCGCCGCCAGCCTTACGACCGCTCAGCGAGCCAGCTACCCGCCCGAGGAATTCGCCGAACGCCGGGCGCGCCTCTGCGAACGTCTCGACGGCGGCGCCGTGCTCCTGTTCGCGGAGACGATGCCGCGCTACGGCGCCCGTTTCCGGCAGGACCACGACTTCTTCTACCTGACCGGGTACGAGGGCCGGAACGCCGTCCTGCTGCTCGAGGTCGACGGCTGCGAAGCCAGCCTCTACCTTCCCCACCAGGGCGATCGGGAGAAGTTCATCGACGGCCCGAACTGGCTCTACGCGCCTGAGCTGGCCGAAGGCAGCGGATTCGAGGTCGACCACCTCGCCTACCTGCCCGAGCACCTGGCCCGGCGCCGCGGCCGGCTACCCGGCGAGGCAGGAAGGCTGCTCTGGATGCGCCTGGGCGAGCGCGACGAGCTCGACCTCGCCCGGAGCGAGAAGGGCCTCTACCTCGGCCGGCGCGAGCAGAACCCCTGGGGCGGCCAGCCGACGGAGCAGGCCCACCAGATCGCGACGATTCGCAGCCGCTACCCCTACGCCGAGCTGCGAGACCTGACGCCGCACCTCGACCGCCTGCGGATGATCAAGACCCCGCGCGAGATCGAGATCCTCCGCCGCGCCGGCAAGGTCAGCGCCGAAGGCATCGCGGCGGCCATCCGCGCCACCCGCGCGGGCGGCTGGGAGTACGAGCTGGAGGCCGCGGCCAAGCACGTTTTCCTCCAGCACGGCGCCGAGATGGAGGCCTACCCGGCGATCGTCGGCTCCGGGCCGAACGGCCTGATCTGGCACTGGGTAAGGAACGACCGGCAGCTCGAAGACGGCGACCTCGTCGTCATGGACTACGGCGCCTCCTTCGCCTACATGACGATGGACATCACCCGAACCTGGCCGGTCAACAGGCAGTTCGACGAGGTCCAGGAGCGCGCCTACCGCGCCGTCCTCGAGGCGCAGAAGGCGATCATCGCGGCGATGCGCCCGGGCGCCACACGCCGCGAGACCACTGCGATCTGCCGCGAGATCTACGATCGCTGGGGCTTCGAGGACAAGCCGGCCCACGGCGCCGGCCACTTCGTCGGCCTCTCGGTCCATGACGTCGGCGACGGTTCCCTCCCGTTCGAGCCGGGCATGGTGATCGCGGTCGAGCCGATCATCGAGATCCCCGAGCGGAACATCCACATCCGCATCGAGGACACGGTGCTGATCACTGAAGGCGAGCCGGAGATCCTCAGCGCGGCCGTGCCGAAGGAAGTGGAAGCGCTGCTCGCCCTGGTTGGCTCGTCCGGATAGCCGCACCGTCACGTCGCCGTTCTCCTGGGCGAGCCCTTTGGCGAGATAGTCGGCCGCCTTCCTGCGATCGGCGGCCTCCTCGGCGAACCGGCTCTCGAAGAACGAGAAGGAGGCGAGGATCGCCAGCATCTGCTGGCGTGCCGGCCGCATCGATCGCACACTCGGGAGCGGATCGCACGGCCTGCCGCCCTGAGTCCGGACCACCCCCGCGTCGGGACCTCCGAGCCCGGCCACATCGCCCAGGTCGGCGTCTTCCGCCACCGCGCCCATGAGGGCGCCGCAGGCCAGAGAGTCGCCGTGCCTCGACCAACGGGAGGTATAGCGGGCGATGTCGGCGAAACCGACGTGCGAACCGCTCTCGAGCGTGACCAGCCCGCTGCGCGGCGCGCGCTCCACAAGCGAGGCCGCATTTTCCGGGTACGGCACGACCGCGTCGGCATCGCCGGCGATCATCAGGAACGGCACGTCGGCCGTCTCGAAGAAAGCGGGCGTGAACATGGCGCTGGGTCCCGCGATCGACACGGCGGCGCTGATCCGATCGTCCCGGAGGTCCGGATGGAAAGCGGCGAGCGTGCTGGTCATGCCGCCGAGGGACAGTCCCATCACGCCGATGCGCTCCGGGTCGATGGCCCCCGAGAACTCGTGCGTCGGATCGTCGTTCCAGCGCAGCAACTGGTCGATCAGGAACCCCACGTCGCCCGGCTGGTGAGTCACGTCGTCGAAGCGCGGCCCGCCCGGACTCGCGAAGTTGGTCAGCGGATAGTCCGCGGCGACGAAGACGTAGCCGTGGCGGGCGAAGTGCAGCGCAAGGTAGCGGCCTTCCGATCGCCTCGACATGAAACCGTGGCTGTAGACGATCAACGGAAAGCCGTTCGCCGGCCGCCCCTCCCGCGCGACGCCCCGCGCGTTCGCATCCGCCGGATACGTGATCGAGGTCACGAGCCGCCGCTCGTCCGAGCCGCGGAAGACGTTGTTCGCCTGCGTCGGACGGCTCCGGTCGACGAACGTCGTGTCCAGCTTCTTGACCTGGCAAGGCCCCGACGCAAGCACCTCGCGGCTTGCCTGGCCCTCCGGCGTGTCGACGCCGGCAGTAGCGAAGAAAAAGCCGACCGCGCAGGCCAGCGCCAGGACAAGGCCGAGCGCGGCGATTCCGGCGATCTTCAGCACTCTGATCAAGGCACTTCGACCCATGAGACCTCCTGCCAGCTCGTCAAGAATAGACCCTGCTGCCCCTCCCGACCACAGCGGAGGCCCGTCATTGCGAAGCTACGCCGCTAACGCGGCCAAGCCGGTTGGCCCGCGGGCTTCCGCGCATCGACTCCGACGCCCTGCACGCAACGGGGAGAGGCTCCCCCGACCCTCGCCAGCACGTCCGCCGTCTGGATGCCGATGCCCACGGCCATTCTCCTCGGCCCAACGCCAGAAGCGTCGGCCGATCTCCTCGATGTCGCGGACTCCGTCTGGGTAGGAAGCCTCGACCGCGTAACGGGGCCAACCCTCCTGTGGGACACCGAGCATGTTACCCACGCCGAGGCCGACCATGAGGCCGCGGGCGCGGTCTTGGATTCCCGTAGCCACCTTACTCCTCACTTCTCCCTTGGGGAGGAACCACGCTCCGCTCGCCATTCCGCAAGTTCGCTCATCCACCCGCTGGCGGCCCTTGCTTCTGGAACGACTCCTCCTTCTCGTGGAATGGAGCAGCCTTGGGCCCGCTCCATGCCTTCTCGATCTCACGGACCTGGTCACTGCGCCACTTGTCGAAGGAACCCCCTGGCGCCACAGCCTTCCAGTCTTCAATGAGTCGCCTGAAGCGATCGTCCTCCTCCCACTTCGCCTCGCGAAGGCCTTTCAAGCAGCGCAGGTCGGGACGGGAGACCGACCCTTCGAGATCAAGGAGGAAATCCACGTAGTGTTCACTCCGACAGCTGCCTTTCGTCGCCTCTCCGTTCTTGATCAGCAAACCGGCCGGTGCCTTGAAGCTGTCGACCCGGCGCCTGGGTTCCGACCGCCAGCCGATGCTGCCGTAGCTGCCGTCGAACCCGCGAACATCGCCGTCCTGAGCTGAGTCGCAAGGGTCGCCACGCCACGTGAGGTTCACGGCAGCGTTCTGGACGAAGAACACCATCTCCGAGTACGGAAGGTGGTCATGGATGAACCACGCCAGAACGCGCCAATCCCGCCCCTCCCTCTCGTTCATCCAATCGACGAACCAGGGGATGACGATGCAGGCCGTCGCGCCCATGAAGCCGTCATCGTCCGTGTGGTCCCAGATGTGGTTCGCGTAGCTGGCCTTGTTCGAGGAGCAGTTCATGTCGTGGCAGTTGCCGAAGCCGTTGACGTTGGCGCTGCGGAAGGCGGAACGGACCGTCACGTGGCCAAAGATGTGCCGAAGCGGCTCTAGCAGATTCCGGCAGAGGGCCGTCCCCGCCTTGATGGCAAGCTCGGCGTCGTCCGGCACGTTCGGAATGCCGTGGGCCGCGGCAATCTCCGAGTACAGGAAGTCCCGCATGAAGTAGTGCTTCGACAGCCGCTCCCGTCCGAAGTCATCCAGCGCATTCATGAGCGAGCGGTTGGGCTCGATCGTCGAACCGCAAGGGCAGTCCATCGGACCGTCCTTGCCGCATTTCTCGGCGGCGAGTCTCGAGCACGTCGACTCCTGCTGACGCTCGGCGAACTTCCCCAGTGTGAACTTCGTCATCGGCTTCATGCGTACGTCCCCTCGGCCAGTCCGTCGATCCGGCGGACCCTATGCCAAGACGACGGCGTCGGAGCCGCGGCTCGCCATCAAGCAAGGCGAGTTCGCCGATCCAGCGTCAGCGGTTAGCCTAGGGGGAGGCTGGCAAGCACCCCCGCCCCGTAAAGAGGAGAACGCTCGTGGCGACCTGCACGTTGGACTACTGGATCGACGACGGTTGGTTCGTCGGCAGACTGAGAGAGAACCCTGGAGTCTTCAGCCAGGGCAAGACACTGGAGGAACTCAAGCACAACATCGAGGATGCCCTTGAACTCATGCTGGAAGAGGCGCCGCTTCCCGTAACGGAGTACGAATCCGTCGAGATCCAGATGGGCGCAGAGTGAAGCGGAGGCGCCTGACCAGACACCTCACCTCCACCGGCTGCCACCTCGCACGGCACGGACGCAAGCACGACATCTTCACGAACCCCGAGAATGGCAGTAAGGCGCCGGTCCCCAGACACCAGGACGTGAAGAACAGCCTCGTGGCCTTGATCTGCCGCCAACTCGGTGTACGTCGCCCCTGAGCCCGGAGACCGGGTCCGGAAACGAACGAGCCCTCTACTCGGCGCCGGTACTGGCTCCGCTGAGCGCCTCCGACTCGAGGAGACGGGCGCCGCGGAGCGTGCCGCCCATCGAGTAGTTGCCTTCGTGGCAGGCGTACTCGTAGACCAGGCCGTCGGCGGCCTTCCACAGATACTCGCCGGTCCACGGTGCGGTCCAGATGGTGTCGTCCTCGACGGTGAAGTTGTAGACGACGTTGCCGTCCGGCTGCACGGTGAAGCGTTCGACGACGTGGGTGTTCTCCCCGCCGCCGCGGAAGCTCCGTCCGCCGCTACGGAAGTTCGTCGTGTCGACAACGAGCGTGTCGCCTTCCCACCAGCCGATCGAGTCGCCCAGCCACTTCGTGACCTCGGGGCCCGGATGCTCGGAGTCGAGGCGCACGATGCGGGCGTCGTGGATCATCTCGAGCAGGATGACGACGTGGGTCTCGGTCTGCGCGATCCGCTTGTAGTTGTTGTACAGACTCGGGAAGGTCGGCGCGGCGCCGGTGAAGCCGGCGAGGCAGCGCTCGCTCGTCGGGAGCGACTCGGGGCCGTCGTAGGGGCCCGGCCCGTCGTGCTCGACCCACCAGGCTGTGCCGTCGTTGGGACGAATGAAACCGGAAATGGCGGCTCTCATCCGCTCCTGCGCCGCCGGCGTCATCGCCGGCATGCGGCCGTTGGGCGGATCGATGATGATCGAGGTCGGGATCTTGCCGTCGACCCGGTAGGTGTCGGTGCCACGGTCGATCCAGAACAGGTTGTAGCCGCCGACGTTGCCGGCGCCGAACTCGTTGCCGCCGCCCGCGGTGTGTTCCAGGCCGACCACCTTCGCGCCACCCTCGGGCGGAGCTTCACGGTCGGCGTCGGAGCGCTGGACCGCTCCCTCCTGAATCGCGCGCTCTTCCTCGGCGATCTCCGCGGCTTCCTCGGGCGTGAGATAGGCCCGCTCGCCGAGGCTGACCGGCCGCTCGAGCGGGGTCAGGGTGGCGGCGTCGAACGTCCCGTTCAGATCGGGGCGGCCGCTGGCGGTGCGCGGGATCTCGTCCTGGGCGACCAGGGCCGGGACAAGGGCGAGAAGAGCCGCGATGGACAGCAGGGTGGCAGTGCGCTTCATCTTCGTGTTCTCCAATGCCGACAATGTGGATCGGCCTAGTGTAACGCCTCCGGTGGCTCCGGGGCCAACGAGATCAATTCGACCCGACCGGGCTCTTCGCGTTCTCGGCCGCGCGCAGGACCCGCAGGAAGTTGCCGCCCCAGATCTTCGCGATGTCCTCCTCGCTGTAGCCCCGCTCCAGCAGGCCGACGGTCACGCCCAGAGCCTCGCTGGCATCGGCGAAGCCCTCGACCCCGCCACCGTGGTTGAAGTCGGAACCGATGCCGACGTGGTCCACGCCGATGCGGTCGACGATGTAGTCGAGGTGGTCGAGCATCGCGTCCACGCTGCCGGGACCCAGGAGGTCGCTGATCGACTGCGTGAAGGCCGAGCGGGCGGCCGGATCGTCGATCTCCCAGTAGAGCTCAAAGGGATAGAGGTAGTCCTCCAGAACGCCGGCGGCGCGGCGCGCCTCCCGGATCGCCTCGTCCAGCGCCGCGTCGCTGGAGTCGTAGAGGTAGCCCCGGAACGGGCAGAGGTGGATCACGCCGCCGCCCGCGCCGATGCCGTCGATCTCCTCGTCGCTCAGGTTGCGGCTGACGTCGGTGAGCCGCCTGGCGTTGGAATGGCTGGCGATCACGGCAACCGTCGAGGTCTCCAGCACCTGCAGGACCCCGTCCCGCGACAACTGGGACACGTCGACGATGCCGCCCAGAGCATTGATCCGTTCGATGGCCGCAACCCCCAGGTCGGACAACCCGCCGTGCTCGGCGCCTTCGTGCGTACCCGTCGCCGCGTCGAAGACCGGGCGCGACGAGTCGGCGAAGTCGTTGTTTCCCAGGTGTGTGAGCGCGAACACGCGCGCACCGGCGTCGTAGAAGTCGTCCAGCGCCGAGACGTCCGTGCCGAGGATCATGGCGTTCTGGAAACCGAGAACGAGGGCCGCCTTGCCCTCCTCGTGGGCCGCGACGATCTCGTCCGCCGACCGGGCGACCACCGCGTTGTTCGCGGGGTCGGCAGCCAGCGCGTGCACGGCCGCCACCTCCTGGTCCGCTCTCGCCCGCGCCGCGGCGTAGCCCTCCGCCGTTCGCGGCCCGGAACCGACCGCGACGGACATGACGACCGCGTCGACGCCGCCCGCGTGCAGCTTGGCCGGATCGACCTGGGACAGCCCGTCGTCGCCGACGTAGGGGGAAGGCGCGTCCGGAAGCTCGGTGTCCGCGTGCGCGTCGAGGACCAGGACTCGTTCATGGATGGCCCGGGCGCGTTCGAGAAGTGCCTCGGGCGATTGGTCGGCATCCGAGCCGTTCTCGCTCGGAGAAACGGCGCACGCGCCGACCATCACGACCGCGAGAGCCAGGGTCCAAAGTGCTGTTCGGTTCATCGCTCCCCCTCCTTCGGTCACGAGGAGACCCGCACGATCCGCGTGCCCACGTTGCCGCCGGCCAGCAGGTCGACGAACGCTTCAGGCGCTCGCTCCAGTCCCTTGAAGACATCCTGCTTCGGGACCAGCTTGCCGGCGTCGACCCACTCCCGCATCTGGGACCTCGCCTCGCCGTAGCGGTCCGCGTAGTCGAAGACGAGAAAGCCCTCCATGCGCACGCGGAAGTTGATCAGCAGTCCCGGCACGCCGAACGGCCCCGGCTCGGGCTTCGAGGTGTCGTACTGGGAGACCACGCCGCAGCAGACGATCCGACCGTGGATCTTCATGCGGCGGAGGGCCCCGCCCAGCACCTCCCCGCCGGTGTTGTCGAAGTAGATGTCGATGCGCTCGGGCAAGGCCTCCCTGAACTCCGTCCGGAAGTCCGGGCTCTTGTAGTCGACCGCCGCGTCGAAGCCGAGCTCCTCGATGAGCAGGCGGCACTTCGCCTCGCCGCCGGCGACGCCGACGACCCGGCAGCCGGCGATCCTGGCCATCTGGCCGACCAGGTGGCCGACCGAGCCGGCGGCGGCCGAGACGAGGACGGTCTGGCCCTCCTTCGGGTCGCCGACATCGAAGAGCCCGAAGTAGGCGGTCATCCCGTTCGTGCCGTAGAGGCCGAGGTGGTGAGCCGGGTCGCCGTCGCTGTCGCCGTGGTCAACAACGCGGACCTTCGACGCGGCGTGGACCGAGTAGTCCTGCCAGCCGGCGGGGCAAACGACGAGCGAACCGACCGGGACCGAGTCGTCGTTCGACGCCTCGACGCGGGCCACCGCCGTGCCGCTCATCACGATGCCGGCGCGCGGCGCCCCGGCGTAGCTCGCGCTGCCCTGGAGACCGGCCCGCTGGCCGGCTCCGATCGTGATCGCGAGCGTGCGGCAGAGCACCTCGCCGCCGCCCGGGGCTGGCGCCTCGCCGGTCCGGAGCGCGTAGTTGCCGGGCTCGAGCCGGCCCGTCGGCAGCGAGTCGATGATGATCTGGCGGTTCTCGGTCATGATTGTCTCCGCAATGAGAAAGCAGATCGCTCAGACTACTGCGATCCTCGTGTCCGTGCTCTGCGTCACGACCATGGCTTGCCGTTTGGACTCCACTCCCTGCGACGAACTCTCCGACATCGACGCCGAGGAGTGGAATCCGAGGCTCCGGGGAGACGTCGAAGCCGCTCTGACGGCCCGCCAGACAGCCTTCGAATCCGAGCCCGGCAACGACGGGGCCCGCCGCGCCTACGCCGAGGTCCTCTTCAAGCTGGGCGACATCTGGGAAGCCGACGAGGTCATCGCGCCCCTGGGCACGACCACCACCTGCCACGCGGGCGATCTGCGGCTCGCGGCCAGGACGGCCTACCTGCTCGGCGACTACGGCCGGTCCGCGTCCCTGAACGAGCGGCTTCTCGAACTCGCCGACGAGGGCTCGGACCTCCACGACCAGGCCATCCGCGGTCTGACCCTGGCCCACTACCAGACGAACGACTTCGCGGGTGCCCGGGAACTTCCCACACCGACCGAAGCCGAAGGGTCGGCCAGTCTCCTCGCCCTCATGCAGGCATTCGAAGGCGAACCGTACGGAATCGAATGGGCCGGCGACGAGCGAATCGCCCACCTGCCGATGACGAACGACATCACGCAGCCCGGCGCCCTGCCCCTCGTGACCCTGGTGATCAACGGCGAAGCGGTCGAGCTGATCCTCGACACGGGCGGTGACCGCCTCTACCTCGACAAGGGCATCTACGAGCGCATCGGCCTGCCGACCCTCGCCAACCGGGAAGCCCGCTACGCCTACACAGGGGGCGAGACGGTCGAGGAGCCGCTAGGGGTCGCCGCGACCGTCACGATGGGCGACGTGACGCTCTCGAACGTGCCGGTCATCGGCGCGACCTGGAAGGCCCTCGGCCAGACCTCCGACGGCGTCCTGACGACGCAGATCCTCAAGCAGTTCCTCACCACCGTCGACTACGAGAACCGGCGCATCACCTTCCGCGAGCGAAACGCCGAGGCCCTTGCCGAAGTCATGGCGACGTTCGGAGACACGCCGCCCGTCGAAGCGCCCTTCTACATGACCAACACCCACCTCATGTTCGCGAAGGGCCGCCTGAACGGCCACGAGGGCATGAACTTCTTCCTGGACTCCGGCCTGGCCGCGAGCATGCCGCTCGTCACCGTCGACGAGACCGTCGAGTTCCTCGGACTCGAGAAGAACGAGATCCAGGGAACGGCCTACTACTGGTCGCCGATCGAGTCCCACGGCCTCGACGATCTGCCTGGCGGCCCGGCCCAGGCGCTGGGCAACGTCTTCGTCGAGGACGACTTCTTCTGGCGGTTCGGCTTCATGGCGGACGTCCTGATCTCACACCAGTACCTGTGGCCCAAGGGGTCCTGGACGATCGACTTCGACAACATGAACTACTACTTCCCTGGCGAGGGCCCGTAGCGTCGAACCGGCCGCCGCCAAACGCCAGATGCCGGCGGAGCGATAGGATGCGCCCTTGTCTCCAGGACAGGGTTCAGGGATCGACGGAGGAAGGCGGATGAGAGTTCCCGGCGTGCCGGCATTGGTACCGATCGTTCTACTGGTTCTCGCGGCGCTCACCGCCGGCTGCACCCAGGGCACGGGCGCCGAAGGAGCCGAGGCCCAGGAGGCCGCGAGCGCCGTGCCGCTGCGAGCCGTCCAGGACGAGGAAACCGGCTCGATCGCCATCTACCGCGAAGGTGAAGAGGAACCGATCGTCACCCAGAACGCCGGCGCCGAACACCGGCCGTTCCTGCATCCGATCGTCGCTCCGGACGGCAAGGGTCTGGCGACGGAATACAGCCCGGGCCACCACCCCCACCAGACCGGTCTCTACTGGGGCTTCACCCGGGTCAACGGCGAGCCGATGGACGAGGACACGCTCCGGCAGTGGTTCTACCGCCGCGACAAGCCGGAAGAGATCGCGCGCGCCGTCGGCCGTGACTACTTCCACAACCCGGGTGGGGACTACTGGCGGCGCGAGTCAGCCTCCGTGGTAACGGAGGCCGGGACCGAGGTCCAGTGGCAGACGGTCTACGGCATGCTGGACGCCGACGGCAACGCCTTCATGACGGAGACCCAGAACTGGACGATGCGGGCGGAAGAAGACCGCTTCATCCTCGACCTCGAATGGGCCGGCGAGGCGGTCGCCGGCGACGTCTCGATCAACGAGATGTCCTACGGCGGCATGTTCCTGCGCATGCCGTGGACCAGGGACACGCCCGGCGAAGCCGTCAACGCGGCCCGGCAGCGCAACCGCCAGGCGGAAGGCCAGCGCGCGATGTGGGTCGACGTCGGCATGCAGGTCGAAGGCCGTGACGACTTCCTCCACGTCGCGATCTTCGACCACCCGATGAACGCCGGCTACCCCCAGACGTGGCGGGTGGACGGCCAGCTCGGTGTCGGCCCGGCACGGTCACGGATGGGCGACTGGCACATCCCGGAAGGCACGACGGAGGTCATCCGCCACCGGCTGATCGTCTACACCGGCGAGTTGAACGACCTGGAGCTGACGGAGGACTGGGAGGAGTACACGGGCGCCGCCGAGGGCTCGTACTCCACGGCGTCGCTGTGGGGCATCGCCCAGCAGGAGGCGAAGCAGGAGAAGTTCCTGACCCCGGAGGAGGCGGTCGAGGCGATGACCGTGCGCGACGGCTTCCAGGTCAACGCCTGGGCCTCGGAGCCCATGATCACCCAGCCCATGGCCTTCGCCTGGGACGACCGCGGCCGCATGTGGGTCGCCGAGAACCGCGACTACGAAACCCGCGGCCGCGGCTTCTCCGGCTCGGGCGACAGCAAGATCCTGATCCTGGAGGACACGGACCGCGACGGCACGGCCGACAGCAAGAAGGTCTTCGCCGAGGGCATCCCCTTCCCGGCGGCGCTGGCGGTCGGCTTCGACGGCGTCTTCGTCGGTGCGCCGCCCCACCTGCTCTACCTCCCGGACCGCGACGGCGACGACATGGCCGACATGGAAGAAGCGGAGATCCTGCTGACCGGCTGGGGCATCCGCGACCGTCACGAGACGATCAACAGCTTCCACTGGGGGCCAGACGGCTGGCTCTACGGCCTCGAAGGGTTCGCGACGCCCTCCGTGATCCGCAAGCCCGGTCCCGAAGAGACGATCTACGGCCACAACGATCCGTTCCCGGAGGACCTGCTCGAGGCCGACGGGGTCGACATCAACGGCGGCGTCTGGCGCTACCACCCGACGAAGGACCGCTTCGAGGTCGTCGCCCACGGCTTCAGCAACCCGTGGGGCATCGACTACGACGCGAAGGGACAGATCTTCATCACCGCCTGCGTGATCCCACACCTGTTCCACGTCGTCCCCGGCGGCATCTACCACCGGCAAGGCGGCTCGCACTTCAACCCGTACGTCTACGGCGACATCCGGACGATCGTCGACCACCGGCACCGCTCCGCGCACGGCGGCGCCCGGGTCTACCTGTCGGACGCGTTCCCGGACGAGCACTACGGCCGGCTGTTCATGGCGAACATCCACGAGCACGCGGTGCTCACCGACGAACTCATACCCAAGGGCTCCGGCTTCGTCGCCGAACACGGCGAGGACTTCCTGCTCGCGAACAACAAGCAGTGGGTCGGCTTCAGCATGGAGATTGGCCCTGGCGGCGACGTCTACGTCCTCGACTGGCACGATGCGGACATCTGCGGCAATGACGTCCAGCACAAGGAAACCGGGCGTATCTTCCGCATCACGCCCGAGCAGTCCCTGGCGGACGACTGGGAGGGCCGCTACGACGACGTCAAGTCGATGTCGAACGAGCGCCTCGTCGAGATGCAACTCTCGAAGAGCGCGTGGCACGCCCGCCGGGCCCGGGTCGTCCTGCAGGGCCGGGCGACGAAGGGCGAGATCGACGCCCCGGTCCACGACGCGCTGCGCGAGATGTTCGCGTCGAACCCGGACGGCGACATCCGCCTGCGGGCCATGTGGGCGCTCCACGTCACCGGCGGCTTCACGCCGGACGAACTGATGACGGCTCTGGACGACGAGGATCAGCACGTCCGCGCCTGGGCGATCCAGCTCCTGACCGAGGACCACGACGCCCCGGCTGCCGCAACGGAGAAGTTCATCGAGCTGGCCGACCGCGACACGTCGCCGGTCGTCCGCCTCTACCTCGCGGCGGCCCTCCAGCGCGTCGAGCACGACGTCCGCTGGTCGATCGCCGAGCACCTGGTGATGAAGGGTGACGACGCGGACGACCACAACATCCCGAAGATGATCTGGTTCGGCATCGAGCCCCTGGTCCCGGAAGATCCCCAGCGCGCGCTCCGGCTCGCCAGGACCTCCCGGATCCCCATGCTCACGGAGAACATCGCGCGCCGGGCCGTCGACGCGGACGAGCTCGAGTTCCTCGTCACCTCACTCGACGACCGTTCCGAGGCCCGTCCGGCACTGCTCCGGGGCATGCGCGCCGGACTCGAGGGTCACGTCTTCGCCGAGCCCCCGGACAACTGGGAAAGGGTCTACGGCCGGCTGAAGCGCGACCGCAGCGTCGCCGACCTCGCCCTCGAGGTCGAACAGCAGTTCGGCGGCGTCGAGGTCGCGCGCCAGTTCCTCGCCGAACTCGACGACGAGAGCACACCGGTCGAAGCTCGGCGGCGGGCCATCCGCG
Source organism: Thermoanaerobaculia bacterium (assembly GCA_022823665.1). Classification (GTDB taxonomy): domain Bacteria; phylum Acidobacteriota; class Thermoanaerobaculia; order Multivoradales; family Multivoraceae; genus Multivorans. The sequence continues at coordinate 233,861 of JAJEHN010000001.1, forward strand.
GCCTGGCCGAACAGCAGCACCAGGCCCTCTTCGAACGGCTCCCGGCTCTGCTGGACGAACCCGAGTTGCGGATCGCCGCGCTCCGCGCCTACGCCGCGTTCGACGGCCGCTGGCAGACCGGGTTCATGCTGCTCGGGCGCTACGACTCCTTCAACGCGGACGAGAAGCTCGCCGCCGTCCAGACGCTCGCGTCCCGGCCCATCTACGGACGGGTGTTGATGGGCGCGATCAAGGAGGGAAGCGTCCCGCGGCGCGATGTGCCGGCCTACGTCGCCCGCCAGCTCCACCGGGTCGTCGGCAGCGGCTTCCTCGAGGTCTGGGGGCCCATCACGCGGGTCTCGAGCGAGAAGACCGCGGCGATCGCGAAGTACACGACGATCCTGAACGACGACGCGATCGGGGCGGCTGACACCGCCCACGGCGAGCAGATGTTCAGCGAGCTCTGCGGCGTGTGCCACCAGATGTTCGGCGAGGGCGGCCTCATCGGCCCCAACCTCACGGGTTCGAACCGCACGGAGCTGGACTACCTGCTGACGAACATCATCGACCCGAGCGGCGACATGCAGGACGCCTACCAGACCCTGATGGTGACCACCCGGGACGGCCGCACCTACTCGGGCACCGTGGCCACCAAGAGTCCCCGCTCCATGACGCTCCGGGTCGTCGGCCAGGACGAGGTGATCATCCCGCAGTCGGACATCCAGTCGTTCGACTACTTCCCGCTCTCGATGATGCCGGAGGGGCTGCTCGATGGGTACGGGGACGACGAGGTGGCCGACCTGGTCGCGTACCTGATGACCGCCGAAGAAGCGGGCTCACAAGGCCCGTAGGGAATCGAGGCGGATGACGAACGTCGCGATGATCGGCCTCGGCTTCGGCGCCGAGTTCATCCCCATCTACCAGGCTTACCCCGGCGCCAACGTCCACGCGATCTGCCGCCGCGACGAAGCGGAACTCCACAAGGTCGGCGACCAGTTCGGGATCGAGCGGCGCTACACGGACTACGACGACGTGCTCGCCGACCCGGAAGTCGACTACGTCCACATCAACACGCCGATTCCGGACCACGCCTGGATGTCGCTCGCCGCTCTCGACGCCGGCAAGCACGTCATGTGCACCGTGCCGATGGCGACGACCGTCGAGGACTGCCGCAAGATCGTCGAGAAGGTCGAGGAGACCGGGCTCAGGTACATGATGGCCGAGACGGTCGTCTACAGCCGCGAGTTCCTGTTCATCAAGGAGCTGTACGAAAAGGGCGACCTGGGCGAGATCCAGCATCTCGCCGCCTCGCATCCGCAGGACATGGACGGCTGGCCGTCCTACTGGGAGCGGATGATCCCGATGCACTACGCGACCCACGTCGTCAGTCCCTGCCTCGGACTCGTCGACGGACTGGCCGAGTACGTGAGCTGCTTCGGCTCGGGCGTCGTCCGCGACGACATCGCCGAGAAGTCCGGCAACCGCTTCGCCGTCGAGACCTGCCACATCAAGTTCAAGGACCGCGAACTGACAGCCCACATCTGGCGCTTCCTCTACGACGTCGCCCGCCAGTACCGCGAGAGCTTCGACGTCTACGGCACGAAGAAGAGCTTCGAGTGGACCCTGATCGAGAACGAGCCGCACGTGCTGCACACGGCGAAGAAGCCCGAGCACGAGATCCCGGAGAAGATCGAGGTGCCGGACTACGCGCACCTGCTGCCGGAAGCGATCCGCCACTTCACCCTGCCCCAGGAGATCCACGACGCGGAGCACCTCTCCTTCATCCAGGGCGGCGGCCACGGCGGCTCCCATCCGCACCTCGTGCACGAGTTCCTGGGCGCGCTTCGTGACGACCGCGACCCCTGGCCGAACGCGGTCACCAGCGCCAACTGGACCTGCGTCGGCATCTGCGCCCACGAGTCCGCTCTGAACGGCGGCGAGATCGTCCGCCTGCCCGGCTTCACGCTTAGAACGTAGGACCCGACTCCACAACCCCGGCTTCAGGAGGGCCAATGAACAAGACCAAGCTACTGATCGCGAGCTTCCTCACCATCCTGGTCGCCGGACTGGGAACCGCCGTTCGCGGCGGCCTCCTCCTGGAGTGGGGCACGGCGTTCGGCTTCACGCAGACGGAACTCGGACAGATCACCGGCGGCGGTTTCGTCGGCTTCGGGCTAGTCATTCTCGTGGCCAGCGCCTTCCTCGACCGCTACGGCTACAAGCCGTTCCTGATGGGCGCGGGCGTCCTGCACGTGCTGTCCGTCATCGTGGCGGTCGCGGCCACCGTCATCTACAACGGATCGATCGACACGAACCCGGAGTTCGCCCGCGCCGCGGCCTACTTCTGCCTGTTCTGGGGCGTCTTCATCTTCGCGGTCGCGAACGGCATCTGCGAAGCGGTCATCAACCCGCTGGTCGCGACCCTGTACCCCAAGGAGAAGACCCACTACCTGAACATCCTGCACGCCGGCTGGCCAGCCGGCCTGATCTGCGGCTCTCTCCTGGGTATCGGCCTGATCGGCCGCGTGCGCTGGGAGATCGTTCTCGCCCTCTATCTCGTTCCGACCCTCATCTACGTCCTGATGATGGTCAAGGAGAAGTTCCCCAGGTCCGAGGCGGCTGCCGCCGGCGTCAAGTTCATGGACATGGTCAAGGAGTTCGCCGCGCCCATGCTGCTCTTCCTGCTCGTGCTCCACGTCTGCATCGGCTACGTCGAGCTCGGCACGGACAGTTGGATCGTCAACATCATGGACACCGTGCTCGGAGGCAAGGGACTGTTCATCCTCCTCTATACCTCGATCCTGATGTTCGTCCTGCGCTTCTTCGCCGGCCCGATCGTCCACCGGATCAACCCCCTCGGGCTGCTGTTCGTCAGCGCATGCGTCGCCGCCATCGGCCTCTACTCGCTCGGCTCCCTGGCCGGCGCGGTCACCGTGATGATCGCCGCCACGATCTACGGCGCAGGCAAGGCCTTCTTCTGGCCGACCATGCTGGCCGTCGTGTCCGAGCGCTTCCCCAAGGGCGGCGCCCTCACCCTGGGCGCCGTCGGCGGCGTCGGCATGCTCTCGGCGGGCCTCCTCGGCGGGCCGGGTATCGGCTACCTGCAGGACCGGCACGCCTCGCAGGACCTGCAGGCGAAGGCGCCCGCCGTCTACGAGGAGTACAAGGCCCAGGGCACGAACAGCTTCCTGTTCTTCGCCCCGGTCCAGGGTCTCGACGGCTCCAAGGCCGGCCCGGTCATGGAGAAGGCGAAGGACTTCAGCATCGAACTGCCTCCGGACGAGCAGGCGGTGCGCGACGCGTCCTTCCACGGCGGCCAGACCGCGCTGAGGATCACCGCGGCGATACCGGTGTTCATGGCGCTCGGCTTCCTGTACCTGATCCTCCACTTCCGGCGGGCAGGCGGCTACAAGCAGATCGAGCTGACGTCGCAGCAGGAGACCTGATCGCTGGCGGCGAGGTCAGACTCGCGCCCCGCTGAGGACCCGGCTACCTACCAACGCATGTCCATCCTCGAAGATCGCGAGGAGATGCGCCGGTCCGGCTACCGGGTCGTGGACGCGATCGTCGAGCGCCTGAGCGAGCTTGGCGATGACAAGGCGTTCCAGACGGCGCCGCGAGATGTCACCGAGGCGCTGCTCGATGGACCTCCCCCCGAGGAGGGGCGGGACCTCGACCCACTGCTCGAGACCGTGGTTCGCGACGTGATGCCGCTCGCGGCACGGATCGACCACCCGCGCTTTCTCGCCTTCGTACCCGCCAGCCCCTCCTGGGCCTCCGTGCTGGCCAGCTTCCTGATCAGCGGGTACAACGTCTTCCAGGGGACCTGGCTCGCCTCCGCGGGACCTTCCCAGATCGAACTCACGGTCACCGACTGGTTTCGCGATTGGCTGGGCTACCCGAAAGGCGCGGGCGGTCTGTTTACGAGCGGAGGATCGGCCGCCAATCTGCTGGCCGTCGTCGCGGCGCGCGAGGCCGCCGGAAACCCGCAGCGCGGCGTCGTCTACATTTCGGACCAGGCCCACGGCTCGGTGGGGCGCGCCGCGCGGATTGCCGGAGTCGATCCGGCCCGGATACGGGTCCTGGCCACCGACGATGAGTTCCGGATGGTTCCGGCGACCCTCCTGGAAGCCGTACGTCGAGACCGCGAGGCGGGTCTGGAACCCTTCTGCGTCGTGGCGAACGCCGGCACGACGAACACCGGCGCAATCGATCCCCTGGTGGAGCTGGCGGAGGTCGCTCAGGCGGAAGGGCTCTGGAACCACGTCGACGCCGCGTACGGCGGCTTCGCCGTCCTCGATCCGAAGGCCCGACCTCTACTCCAGGGCCTTGAACTGGCCGACAGCGTGACTCTCGACCCGCACAAGTGGCTCATGCAGCCCTACGAGACGGGCTGCCTCATGGCCCGCGACGTCACCCGCCTCGAGTCCGCCTTTCGCATCCTCCCCGACTACATGCAGGACACGGATCTCGGCAGCCAGCAGGTGAACTTCTGCAACCGCGGGCTCCAGCTCACCCGCGCGTTCCGGGCCCTTCGCGTATGGCTGTCGGTCCAGCGTTACGGCCTGGCAGCGCATCGGCAAGCAATCGCCGCCGCGATCGGCATCGCCGCAAGGGCGGCGGATCGCATCGCAGGCGAGGACGAACTGGAGCTTCTCGCGCCGCCGAGTCTGGGCGTGGTCTGTTTTCGCTACCGCGGCCCTGGCGCGGGACCGCCCATTCCGAGTGAACGCCTCGACGAACTGAACCGTCGGATCCAGGACCGCATCGTCCAGTCGGGCTTCGCGATGATCGCCTCGACGCGACTCGGCGACCGCTTCTCACTGAGATTCTGCGTCCTGAACACCCGCACCACCGAGGACGATGTCATGCAGGTCCTGGACCGCGTCCTGGAGATCGGCAGGGAACTGCAAGCCGACGGCGCGGGCTCCGACAGGCTTGCACGGGACCGAGGACCCGCGCTAGCGTAGCCGTGCGCCCCGACGGAGGAGCAATGCCCGTCAACCACTCCCAACGGACGATTACGGAGAGCGAAGCCACGCGGTGAGCGCGGCGACCGATACGCTCCGCACCGCCGAGACCCTGACCGAGGCGGGCGTCCCCGAACGGCAGGCTGCCGCCCATGCCCGCGCTATCGACGAAGCGCTGGCCGAGGCAGTCGGCGACCTGGTGACTCGCGACAACCTGCGCGCTGAACTGGCAAACCTGGAGGGGCGGCTATACCGGGTCTTGCTGGTTCAGACCGGCGTGATCATCGGCGCCGTGGTCGCCCTGATCCGCCTGGTTCCCTGACCCGCCAAGACTCAGCGCCTCGCGCCGGCTCGTCTGGCATGATCGTAGTGCGTGGGAGCTGAAGCGGGAGAGCTATCCAGCGACGGGCATCGCCAACTGTGCCTTGAGTGCGGCGAGCCTCTCTCCGGCAGGTTCTGCTCCCGGTGCGGCGCGAAGAATCGCCCTCCTCTTCGCCCTCTCCACCACTGGTTACAGGACCTCGGCCGCCAAGTCGCCATTCTCGACATTCGCCTCCTTCGGACGCTGCCGCGGCTCTTCTTCTCGCCGGGCCGCCTGACCATGGAGTACGCCGCCGGCCGGCGGCAGCCGTACACGTCGCCGATCCGGCTCTACGTCGCGGCGAGCGCCGTCGTCCTCGCGGCGATGAGCCTCCTCGGTGTCTCCAATCTCGAGACGATGCTCGCCAGCGCAGACGAGGAGGGCATCGCCGCGCTTGAAGAAGCGCTGGGAGGAGTCGCGGATCTCAGGGATCCCGCCTTCCAAGCACGCTTCAACCGCAGCATGGACGCGATCTTCCCGATCCTGAACCTGCTCAGTCCGCTCGCCATCATGGTGCTGCTCAAGCTCCTCTACTGGAAGCGATACCTGCAGGAGCATCTCGCCTTCGGCTGCCACTATGGAACCTTCCTCGTCGTTGTCACGCTAACGCCACTGCTGGTGTCGGGGGTCGCCCGTCCGATCGCGATGGTCGTCGTGACAATCGCCTCGCTCCTCTACGTCGTGGTGGCGATGCACCGCGTGTACGGCGCCGGTTGGGTGGGGCTGATCGCGCGCTTCGTCGCTCTTGCCCTCGGGCTGCTGGCGTACCTCCTGGTCGTGGGAATGCTGGCATGGACGTTCGCTCTCATCGCTGCTCTGCTCTGAGGCCAGCAGCCGGACGAGGCGCCGGCGCACCCAGCGGGCAGCCCGTTCAGCTAGCCTGCGCCGATGCGGCGTCAGTACCACTTCATGCCCGACGAGGACGGCCAGAAGGCCTGGGACGTCCAGCGGCTCATCGAACTGAGCGCCGACCTGCCCGTCCAAGAAGTGCCACTGGCCGACATCGCGGAGATCGACCAGGTCTACTGGTTCGATCGCGACCACTTCCGGCCGACGGTCAGGTCGGTCGTCGAACACATGGCGATGATCGAGGCGACGGACCTCGCGCATCCGATCATCCTGGGAATGGACGGCCGGGTAATGGACGGGATGCACCGGGTGGCCAAGGCACTGGTCTTGGGCCGCACGATGATCGCGGCGAGGCGCTTCCCGGTCGATCCGGAGCCCGACCACCGGAACTGCCACCCGGCCGATCTCGACTACTCGCCTACTCCACCGGATTCGCGGCGATGAACTCGTTGATGATGCCCGCCAGCTCCGCGCCGTGGGTCTCCTGGATGAAGTGCCCCGCGCCTTCGACCGTCACATGGGCCTGGCCCTTCGCGCCGGGAACCCGCCGCTGGAACGGTACTTCGCCGCCGCGCGTAATCGGGTCGCTGTCGCCGTAGGCGGTCAGGAAGGGCTTCTCCCAGCTCTCGAACACCTCCCAGGCCTTGCGGTTCGCCTCGTTCGCCGGATCGTCGGCGAAGACCGGCACGCGCTGCGGCATGATCAGCGCGCCGGCCTTGTAGGCCGGCTCGGGGAACGGCGCGTCGTAGCCGGCAGTGACCGACGGATCGCCGGTGCTGGTCGCCAGCATGCGGCCGGTGGGTATGTCGCCGTTATCGATCATCGTCTGGTTCAGGCGCTTCCAGCGGATGAAGGCGCTGTCCTCGGGAAAGTCGTCCCAGCCGGACGCCGTTCCCACCGGCAGGCCGGCGTTGGAGAGGACGACCCGTGCGAAGCGCTCCTCGTTCTCGGCCACCACGCGCAGACCGATCAGGCTCCCCCAGTCCTGGCCGAAGAAGGTCGCCTGCTGCAGGTCGAGCGCCTCGACAAGTTCCGTCATCGCGTCGACGTGGAACTTGTACGTATGAGTGTCCATGCTCGCCGGCTTGTCGGAGCGTCCGAAGCCGATCAGGTCGGGCACGATGCAGCGATGGCCCGCCTCGACCAGGACCGGGATCATCTTGCGGAACAGGTACGACCAGGTCGGCTCGCCGTGGAGCAGCAGGACCACCTCGCCGTCTGCCGGCCCCTCGTCGAGGTAGGCGACCCGGTAGCCGTCGATCTCCAGGTAGTGAGGCTCGAAGTCGAAGTCCGGCAAGTCCTCGAACCGGGCGTCCGGAGTGCGGTACACGCCGGGACGGATCTCCTCGGCGGGGACTGGCGCCGCAACCGTCGTGAATGCCAGAACGATGGCAGCCAGCCTCGCCATGGGCACCACGTCTCGCCGTGATCTCTTCATCTCGTGTCCTCCGTTCGGTCGTGCACAGGCTGGCGGATGGCACAAGCCATCATCCTCTCGCCCTACTGACGCCACAACGCCGGCCCTTGTTTCGCTCGCCCGATCCATCAGCCGAGCGCGATGGACTATCCTCTCTCCGCCCCACGAACGGAGTAGGCCCGCATGACACAGAACGGAACCGTTGTACGCCTCTCCGGCGTCCGCAAGACGTTCGGCGCCCACACCGCGGTCGACGACTTCGACCTCGAGATCGAGCCCGGCACGATCTACGGCCTGCTGGGGCCCAACGGCTCGGGCAAGACGACCACGATCCGCATGATGATGGGCATCCTGCTGCCCGACGGCGGCGCGGTGGAACTCTTCGGCGGCGCTCCCGACTTCGCCCGGCGCAGCCGGGTCGGCTACCTGCCGGAGGAGCGCGGCGTCTACGAGAAGATGAAGGTCCTCGACCAGCTCGTCTTCTTCGGCGAAATCCGCGGCGTCGCGCGAGGCCTGGCCCGCAGCCGCGCCGAGAAATGGCTGGAGCGTCTGGGACTCAGCGAATGGGCGTCCAAGAAGGTGCAGGCGCTGTCGAAGGGGATGCAGCAGAAGGTGCAGTTCATCTCCACGGTGCTTCACGATCCGGAACTGCTGATCCTCGACGAACCCTTCAGCGGCCTCGACCCGATCAACCAGGACGTGCTGGAGGAGATCGTCCTGGAGGAGAGCGCGCGCGGCAAGACGATCCTCTTCTCGACCCACCTGATGGAGCAGGCGGAGCGGCTCTGCGAGCGGGTCTGTCTCATCTCGCGGGCTCGCAAGGTGCTCGACGACGACCTGAAGGAGTTGAAGCGCCGCGAGCGCTCCGGCGCCGTGGCGGTGGAGTTCGACGGCGAGGCTCCCCCGGTCGCCACCTGGCCGGGCGTGTCGGAAGTCGAAGAGGCCGGCGACGCCCTCCACCTGACGTTGGGCGATGGAGCACGGCCGGAGGAGATCCTGGCCAAGGTCGTGACGGCAGGAGTCAGCCTGCGCCGATTCGAGCTGCTCGAACCCCGGCTGCACGAGATCTTCGTCCGCCACGCAGGAGAGCCAGCCGAAGACGATGCCCCCTTGAAGACGGGAGGTGCATCATGAAGCAGATCTGGTCGGTGATCCGCCGCGAGTACGTGGAGCGCGTCAAGACGAGGGCCTTCATCCTGTCGACGCTCGGCATGCCGCTGCTCATGATCGGCATCATGGCGATAGTCGGTTTCGTCGCGGTCCTCTCCGAGCAGTCGGAGCGGCAGATCGTGCTGGTCGACCAGAGCGGACAGCTCGGCGAACGGGTCCGGCAGGCCCTCGAGCAAGCCGGCTACGAGGTGGAGCTCGCCGCTGCCGGAGTCGACATGGAGAACCTGGACCAGCAGGTGCTGGACGAGGAACTCGAGGCTTACATCGTTCTCGACGACACGACCGCCAGCGAAGCCGTCTTCGCCTACAGGGGGAAGGAACCGCCGGGAAGCGTGCGCTCGCAGTTGATGCGGGCGGCAGTCGTCGAGGAGATCGTCGACCTGCGCCTCGGCCAGATGGAGGACGGCGACTCGGTTCGGAGGCTGTTCGAGGGCGGCGCGCTGGAGTACGAGCCGGTGGGCCTCGACGAGGAGGAAGCGGAAGAAGCCGAGGCCGAGCGGATCACCGGCATGATCACCGGCATCGCCGGCGGACTCATCCTCTACATCATGATGCTCGCCTACGGCGCCCAGACGCTGCAGTCCGTCCTCGAGGAGAAGCAGAGCCGGGTCGTCGAACTCGTCATCTCGTCGCTGCGGCCGTGGCAGCTCATGCTGGGCAAGATCGTCGGCGTTGGAGCCGTCGGGCTCACCCAGGTAGCGATCTGGATCGCCTGCGTGGCTCTGCTGGCGGGCCTTGCACTGCCAAGCCTGATCGCCGCGGCCTCCGACTTCGAAGAGCTGGCTCAGTTCCGGCAGTACCTGCCGGGCCCCGGCGCCATTCTGCTGCTCGTCGTCTTCTTCCTGCTCGGTTACTTCCTTTACTCGAGCCTGTTCGCCGCGGTCGGCGCCATGTGCAGGAACCTGCAGGAAGCCGGCCAGACCCAGGCGCCCCTCATCATCCTGATCATCGTCCCGTTCATGCTTCAGATGATGACGTTCCAGGGCAACAGCATGCCGTGGATGAACTGGGTGGCCCTGTTCCCCTTCTTCAGCCCGATCATGATGTATCCACGAGCCGTGATGGGGGACGTACCCACCTGGATGGTCGCCGCCTCGATCGTGCTGATGGCGCTGACCGTCTGGGGCGCCGCCTGGGTGGCGGGCAGGATCTACAAGGTCGGCATCCTCAGCCAGGGCAACCGGCCCAGCCCGAGGGAACTGATCAGGTGGATCCGGGAGGCGTGAGGATCGGCGGCATCGGGCAACTGATCCAGGCCGACACGGCCCGCAGGAGTTCGCCCTCCTCCACCGTGACCTCATGATCGGCGCTGATGCAGGCGACCGCCGCCTCCAGAAGGCGCTTCTTCACCTGCGGCGCGGCCCGGTCCAGTTCGACCAGAGCCGCATCGAGCGGGGCGAAACCGCACTCGTCGTGCGTGAGCAACCGCCGCTCCGGCAGCGACAGGACTCGCCACCCTGCAGCGAACGCCCCTTCCGCAGCTTGCCGGTCCCGATTGCCGACGTACGCCAGCACCGATAGCAGCACGGCCAGCGAGGACTCCACGGCGCCGGCCGAACGATGCCGCACACGCATCGGCCCCGTTCGCCCGAAGGAGACCTGCATGTCTCGCAGCAGGATGCGCTGGAGCGACCACTCGAACAGGTCGATGACCTCATCGGCCTCGACGAGCTCGACCAGGTTCTCCTGGAATCGCTGGTACTGCCACGACGTCAGGGCGCGCAGCGCGGGCAGCGTCAGCTCGACCGCGGGAAGACGCAGTCTCGGGTCGAGTTCCTCGATCAGCGGAGCCAGGCGGACTGTCTCTTCGTAGACGCCGTCGTCCGCCGCCGCTTTGAGGTGGGCTAGCTGCGACTGCCGCGGCCCCGGGTCGCGGTCGAGCAGAAGCGCATAGACCAGCGCGCGGGCGCCGTAGGGCTCATGGGCCGCCTCGACGACCGGTTCCGGCAGCCGGCCGATGAGCGCCGCTGCATACTCGACGTGCGCCGGTGTCGGCTGGCCGATCCGGGCGACGGCGTCCTCCAGATCCGCGCCCGCCGATGCGTCGGCTTCGGCCCCCGCGAACCCCGCGACGGCGGGCGCCGTGGCCGCTTCCAATGCGCCAACGACCTGCGGCGCCAGTTCCGGAAACCCACCGTCCCAGGACGGATCGATCCGTCTGATCCGCTCGCCCAGCGGCGGATGCGTCGAGAACATCGCGCTGAAGCCGGAGGTCGCCCTGCCGAAGAACATGTGACTGGCCTGCGGGGCGTTCGGATTCTCCACCTTCGAGCCGGTGACGAAGCCGCCGATCTTCTTCAGCGCGCCGGCGATGCCTCCTGGATGCCGGGTGAACTGCACGGCCGAGGAGTCGGCCAGGAACTCGCGCTGCCGGCTGACCGCGGCCTTGATCAGGTTGCCGAAGAAGGTGCCGGCAAAGCCGACGACCGCGAGACCGGCGCCGAGCGCCATGATCGGCAGCGCACCCTTGCCGTCTCTGGACCGGCCGCCGCCGCTGTAGAAGGACATCCGCAAGATGAAGTAGCCGATCATCCCGATCAGGAAGATCCCGTGCAGCAGGCCCATCAGGCGGATGTTCAGCCGCATGTCGCCGTTCAGGATGTGGCTGAACTCGTGGGCGATGACGCCCTGGAGTTCGTCGCGGTCGAGGGTCGTCGCCGCTCCCCGCGTGACGCCGATGACCGCATCCTGCGGCGCGAAGCCGGCGGCGAACGCGTTGATGCCCTGCTCACCGTCCATGATGTAGACGGGCGGCGTCGACGTGCCGGAGGCGATCGCCATCTCCTCGACGACGTTGAGCAGCCTGCGCTCGACCGGGTCCGACGTGCTGCCGTCCACGAGGCGGCCGCCCAGTTCCTCGGCGATCACCCTGCCGCCGCCGCGCAGTTGCGCGATCTTGTACAGGCTGCCGCCGCCGACCACGACGAGAGTGCCGCCCACGGCCAGGAGCAGCAGCCGCGGATCGGCGACGGCGCTCCAGTCGATCTCGTTCGTTTCCGGATCGCGGCCCAGGAAGCCCATCGTGGCGGCCAGCACCAACTCCACCGCCACGACGATTGCGAGCACCGCCAACGCGAAGAGCAGCACCAGGCGGGCCGTGCCCCGTCTCGCGGTGTCCTGCTGCTCGAAGAAGTCGGTGGCCATCGCGCCGCCGCCTGGACCGGGGAATCCGAACTACTCGAAAGAGATACTCGGCGCCTCGGCGATCGCCTCGCTGTCGAACTCGAGCAGCGTCGCATCCTGACCGTGGCCGAACATCCCGGCGACCATGACGGCCGGGAACCTCTGCTTGAAGGTGTTGTACGTGGTCACCGCGTCGTTGAAGGCCTGGCGCGCGAAGGCGACCTTGTTCTCCGTCGAACGCAGTTCCTCGCTGACCTGCATCATGTTCTGGTTGGCCTTCAGATCCGGGTAGGCCTCAGCCAACGCGAACAGGCGGCCTAGCGTGCCGGTGAGGACGCCTTCCGCCGAGGCCAGACCCTGGATCGCCGCGGCGTCGCCCGGGTTAGCGGCCGCCTGCTCCAGTCCGCCCGCCGCCATGTTCCGGGCCTGGATCACCGCCTCGAGCGTTTCCCGCTCGTGACTCATGTAGCCCTTCGCCACTTCGACCATGTTCGGGATCAGGTCGTAGCGCCGCTTGAGCTGGACCTCGATCTGCGCGAACGCGTTCTGGTAGCGGTTCTTCAGCGTGACCAGCTTGTTGAAGGTCCCGATCAGCGACGCGCCGAAGATGACGGCGAGGAGGACCAGACCCGCCAGAATGACGATCGTCAGAATGCTCATGACGGCATGCTGTCACAGGCGGAAGGTGTACTGCGCCTTCACCGCCAGCCTCGAGTCCTGCTGCCGGAAGTCGGTACCGCGCTCGCCGATCTCCTGCACCCAGCCCTGCCCGAAGATGAAGAAGATGTCGTTGCCCGGCTCGAGAGTCCAGCGCACGCGGCCCTGGAAACCGAGGTTGCCCGAACGGTTGTCGAACTGCAGCACGTTCGCGAAAGACAGCCTGGGCGAAACGGCGTAGTTCAACTCTGCCCGGTGGATCCTGGCGACGAAGTCGCCCTGGGGCAGGCGGGCGAAGGTCTGGTTCGTCTGGACGCTGATCGTCAACCGTGGCGGCGCCGAGTACCTCAGGCCCGCGCTGAACGTCTCCGCGTCTCCCGACCAGAAGCTGCCGGCCGTGACCCCGAAACTCCCCTGGAGCCTGCGCTTCTGCGCCGAGGTGAAGAAGATCCGGAGCGGCGTGAAGTCGTACTCGCCCGGCGGCAGGACCACGCCAGGCGAGATCTCGAACGGCTCGAACAGCCGCTCGTAGGTCGGATTCACGTCGAACAGGCTGTGCAGCGAGTCGCCCGACTGGAAGTGCCAGTCGACGATCGTGAAGTAGAAGTCCCGGCTCTCGACCAGGCCGTTGTCGAGCCTCTTGAACTCCGTGTAGAAGATGTCGTGGTACATCTGCTGGATGCCCAGCCACTGGTTCTTCGGCCGCGGGTTGAAGCTGGCGCCGAGCCGCAGCATGCGCACGTTGTTGCGCTGAACGAACCCGAGCGCGGGGTCGAAGTTCTCCTGGATCTCGCGCCACTGCACTTGGACGTCGTACCGGTCGTTCGGAAACGCGGCCGCGAAGCCGAACGAGGCGTCGTCATCGGAGACGCCCTCGTTGTCGCTCTCGAGACCCCAGGCGTTGAAGACGAAGTTCCGGCCGCTGCCCAGGATGTCGGAGGTGGCCAGACGGAGATCCACGCCCATCGTGGTGGCGTCCGTCGCGAGGGCCTGGTTGCCGCTGGTGACGAGCGCGCCGACGTAGGACTGCTGCCAGAAGTTCTGCCGGATCCGTCCGACGAACAGGCTTTGGTCGTCGACGACCGAGGTGTCCCGCGTGCCGACGTTGAGCACACCGACTTCGGTCCGTCCCACCCTGCCCGTCAGCTTGACGCCGTAGTCGAGCGGCACCTCCCGTCCTCGCAGCAGACCGATCCGGCGGCTGAAGAAGGGGAAGATCTCCGCTCCCGTACTCGGAATGCCCCCCGGCTGACCGACCCCGGTCGTGGCGAAGTTGAAGACGCCGGCATCCTGCAGGAAGAAGGACCGCTTCTCGGGAAAGAAGATCGAGAAACGGGTCAGGTTGATCTGGCGCGCGTCGACTTCGGTCTCGCCGAAGTCCGTGTTGAACGTGGCGGTCAGCTTGAGGTTCGGCGTCACGTTGTAGAACAGGTCGAGGCCGGGCTTGCCGCGCAGGCTGTCGTCCCCGCTGCCGGCGCTGTAGTCCCAGCGCCCCGCGACGAACGGCCGGATGTCCAGGCTGAGGCCCTGTTCCAGGCCCCCGAGGCCTGAGATCTCGCCCGCCTCCGAGACCTGGAAGAACTGCGCGTCGAAGCGGGCGCCGGCCCAGCGCGCCTCCTCGAACTTCCGCTGGATGTTCCGGCTGATGTTGAATCCCCAGACCGTGCCGTCCGGCGGGAAGTTCAGGCTCTTGAAGGGGATGGCGAACTCCGCACTCCAGCCCTGGTCCGAGCGCGCTGTCGCCACGTTCCAGATGGCGTCCCAGTCTTCGTTCGTCTCGCCGTTCGCGAACACGAGGCCGTCGACCAGGGCGCCGTTCGGGTTCGTCGAGAAGTAGTAGGCGTTGCTCTGATCGCGGAACGTATCGAGCAGCAGTTGGACGTAGTCGTCCGGCCTGAGCGAGGCGTCGCGGGCCATCTGGGACGCGAGGACGCGGTCCGGCTCGGAGTCGTGGCACATCACGCCGATGTAGAGGTTGTCCGCGTCGCGCAGCAGGGTGACCTCCGTACGCTCGCTTGGCACGGCGCCCTCCGTCGGGATGCGTTGCACCAGGTTGCCGATCTGCGGCGACGACTGCCACGCCGGCTCGTTCAGCACGCCGTCGAGGAGGATCGGCTCCGACACGACCGTCACGGCGGCCGTCCGGGTCGGCCTGCCCGGATCGTCCTGGCGGACAGCGGCGCCTGACGGCGGCGCGGCTACGAGAGCCGACGAGGCGCAGAGCGGCAGCACCGACAGAAGAGCCCGAAGCCTGCCCGAGTCGCTCGCTGTCGGATACAACCTGTTGACCGTTCTGATTGGCGAGCCGTCCTACTGCGACGGCAGGAGCGCTTCCCGGTCCACCCACTCCCCGCGCAGCATGACGCGGTCGATCTGGAGGGTGTTCCGGATGTCGGCCAGGGGATCGGCGTTCAGCACGATCAGGTCGGCGCTCATTCCGGCGGTCAGCGTTCCGAAGTCCGCCTCGCCCACCGGCGGCACGCGGCCCGCGCCGGTGGCCGTCGCGGCGACGAGCGTTTCCATCGGCGTCAGTCCGGCCTCAACGTAGAGCTCTAGTTCATGGTGAGTGCCCCAGCCCATCGGCACGTTCGGGGTGCCGCTGTCGGTTCCCAACGCCACCTTGATGCCGTGGTCGTGGAGCGTCTTGACGAAGTCCTGCACCTGCCGGAAGGAGACCTTGCGCCCCTCGAAGCCGTCCGCCGCGAGCACGGCGGCGCGCGTCTCCTCGTCGCTCCACCGCTCGAGCACCCGGGGATTCATCACCGCGCGCAGCTCCGGGTCCTCCAACAGCTCCGGATGCTCCGCGAAGTGCCAGTTGTTCTGGATGATCGACAGCGTCGGCGCGAAGGCGCAGTCCTTCTCCAGGCAGAGGTCGAGGAACGCCTCGCTGGGCACCGGGTCCTCCATCGGCACCCCGCCGCCGGGGCCGAATGTCCGCACCGTGCTGTGCATGAACTCGTTCAGGCCGACCTCGAGGAGCTGGACGCCGTCCGCCTCCTCGTTGATGTGGGCGACCGGGACGAGCCCGTTCTCGTAGGACTCGTCGATGATCGCGGCCCGGATCTCCGGCGGGATCTTGCGGTTCGGCTCCGCAACCTCGTTGATCCACATCTTCGTGTAGTGGACGCCCAGCGCCGCCTGCTCGCGCACCATCTCCCGCGCCTCTTCCTCCGTCGTCGGCGTGTTCGTGAAGCCCGAGTTGAAGCCGCCCGGATAGGAAAAGCCGAGACCGGCGGTGTACGCCCGCGGCAGGTCGGGGCGGCCGACATTCGCCTCCAGCATCAGCGCCACCTTGTCCGGGTCGTCCGCGCCGATGCTGCGGGTGGTCGTCACCCCATAGTAGAGCTGCGACTTGAGGGCCTGCTCGGTCGCCTCCAGGGGGCCCCCGTAGTGGGCGTGGAGGTCGACGAGGCCGGGAATGACCGTCTTGCCGGCGGCGTCGACGATCTCCGTGCCGTCTGGAACTTCGACAGCGTCCCGTGGGCCGACGGCACGGACACGGCCGTCGTCGATCAGGACGACCGAGTCGGCGACGGGGTCGCCGCCCGTGCCGTCGATGAGCCGGGCACCGACGATCGCCAGGTCGGCGGGCTCTACAGGCTCGGCATCAGCACCACAAGCCGCGAGGACGGCAATCGCCAGAAGGGCGAGAACTGGAACCACGGCGTTTCGTGTCATGGCGCGAGCAGGCTACCAGCCGCATGTACAGGAAAACTGGGAGCCCACCCGGTGCGCCCCTTCCCTGCGCGGCAGGATGGGTCGGCGGGCTCCTTGAGGTGGTGATCGTGCAACCTGGATGCACGATGTCTACTTCGAGGCAAGTGCAGCAGCGCTCCTCGGAAAGCTCGGCTCCAGTGCGCCGTCCTCATTCGGTGTGAATCAACGCGTCTATGGAGGAATGAGAGAATCCCAGCCGTCCGAACCGGATAACCGATGACCTGGAACGACGACGTCAAGGAGATCGAACGGCAACGCCGCATGGCCGAGCAGATGGGCGGCGCCGACAGCGTCGCCTTCCAGCACGGCCGCGGCAAGCTGACGGTGCGGCAGCGCATCGACCTCCTAGCGGATCCAGGGACCTTCCACGAGATCGGCGCGCTGGCCGGCACGGCGACCTGGGAGGACGGTGCGGTCGCCGCACTCAAACCCTCCAACATGGTGGTCGGCACGGTGCGCGTCGACGGCCGCAAGGTCGCCTTCTCGGGCGGTGACTTCACGATCCGCGGCGGCGCCTCGGACGCGAACATCGGCAACAAGAGCCGCTTCGCCGAGCAGTTCGCGCTACGCAGCCGGCTGCCCTTCGTCCGGCTTCTGGACGCGACCGGCGGCAGCGTCAAGACCTTCGAGCAGATCGGCCGGACGTACCTCCCCGGCGGCGCCGGAACGGACGTGTCGAGCCATCTCCTGCAGACCGTGCCGGTGGTCTCGGCAGTGCTGGGCTCGGTCGCCGGACTGCCGGCCGTGCAGGCCTGCCTCTGCCACTTCAGCGTCATGGTCAGGGGCACCAGCCAGGTGTTCGTCGCCGGCCCGAAGGTGGTCGAGCAGGCGACCGGGCAACGGATCACGAAGGAGGAACTTGGCGACGAGCGCACCCAGGTAAAGAACGGCGTCGTGATGAACCTCGCCGAGGACGAAGCCGACGCGATCGCCCAGGTGCGGCGATTCCTCTCCTACCTGCCCTCGAGCGTCTGGGAGGCGCCGCCGGCGCAGACGCCGGACGACGATCCGGACCGGCGCGCCGAATCGCTACTGTCCGTCGTGCCGCAGGACCGGCGCCGGACCTATGATCCGCACGCGATCATCGAGGCCGTCGTCGACGAGGGCAGCTTCTTCGAGATCGGCCCGTACTACGGCCAGGCCCGCGTCACCGGCCTCGCCCGCGTCGACGGCATTCCCTGCGGGGTCATGAGCAACGACCCGCGCTTCAACGGCGGTTCGATGGACATCGCGGCCGGCGAGAAGATGCTCCGGCTGCTGGAGCTCTGCGAGACCTTTCACCTGCCGCTCGTCTACTTCGCCGACGAGCCAGGGTTCTCGGTCGGTCCCGCGCAGGAACGGCTCGGCATCGTCAGGGCCGGCGCCCGCGTCGTGACGGCCCTCAACACGAGCCGGACGCCGTACATCTGCTTCGTCGTGCGCCAGCTCTACGGCGTCGCCGGCGGCCTCCACTGGCGCGGCCAGGGTTTCTACCGGCGCTACGCCTGGCCCTCGGCGCACGGCGGCTCGATGCACATCCAGGGCGGCACCGCGATCGCCTACAAGCGCGAGATCGAGGCCGCAGAGGACCCGGAGGCCAAGCGGGCCGAGATCGAAGAGCGCCTGTTCGCCATCTCATCGCCCTTCCGCAACGCCCACGCCTTCGGCGTCGAGGAGATCATCGACCCGCGCGACACGCGGCCGCTGCTGGTGGACTTCATGCGCGATGCGCGGCGGATCGTGGCGGCGGAGCTGATCGGGCCGGCTACGGGGCCGAGTTATCGGCCCTAGGTCAGCACGGCGCCGGTGACGCCGCGTTCGCAGAGGTCGTCGATCTCATCGTCCGACAAGCCGAGGCGCTCGCTCAACACCTCGCGGCTGTGCTCGCCGAGGCGGGGCGGCGGCGAGTCGGAGCGTTCCGGAAGGCCGGCGAACCGCCACGGGTGTCCGTTGTAGCGGTGTTCGCCCATGTCGGGGTGATCGATTCTGCGGAACCAGCCCCGGCGCTCGAGATGGCCGCAGGCCATCACTTCAGGAGTGAAACGCACGACGCTGGCGGCGACGCCAGCCGCCTGCAGGCGCTCCATCAGGTGCTCGGCCTGCTCGGCGCAGGTCCACTCCGCTAACGCCTCGTCCAGCTTCTCCGCATTGGCGATGCGGTCCCGGTGACGGACGAACCCTGGTTCAGCGAGGTCCTCGCGACCAGACACCGCCGCCAGCCGCTGCCAGCTCTCGTCGGAGTCGACCGCCAGCGCGATCCAGCGGTCCTCCCCGGCGCACGGATAGACGCCGTGAGGAGCGTGGTCGAGGTCACCGTTGCCCACTGGCGTCTGCTCGCCGCCGAGCGCAGCGTCGAGAAGCACCTCTCCCAGGTAGCCGGTGGCCGCCTCCAGCATGCTGCCGTCCACCGCCTGCCCCTGACCCGTCCGCCGGCTGTGGAAGAGGGCGACGAGGGTGGCCGCGGCCATCTGCAAGCCGCAGATCGCGTCGGCCTGGTAGAAGCCCATGACGATGGGTTCTCCACCCGGATACCGGTGGAGCCAGTCCCAGCCGGCAAGCGCCTCGATGGACGTCCCGTTCGCCTTGTAGTCGCTCAGGGGCCCCGTCTTGCCGAAGCCCGACCAGGACGTCATGACGAGACCCGGGTTCGTCTGCGCCAGTTCCTGCCACTCGAGCCCCAACCTCGACATGACGCGCGCCGTGTAGTTCTCCAGAACGCAATCCGCGTCCCCGACCAGGCGCCGGAGCAGGTCCAGGCCCTCGGCCGTCTTCAGATCCAGGCAAAGCGAGCGCTTGTTCCGGTTGACGCTGTTGAAGAGCGGGCTCGAGTTCTCGACCGCGGCGTTCTCGTTCGCCGGAAAGGGATCGGCCACCCAGCGCCGCCAGACGTCCGGTCGATTGTGCGATTCGACCTTGACGACATCGGCGCCGAGGTCCGCGAGCAGCATCACGGCGAAAGGTCCGATCCAGGCCTGCGTGAGGTCGACGATCCGCACCCCCGCGAGAGGCAGCCCATCTGCGTCTCCGGCGCCGGACACCCGCGTCTCGACCTGCGGCCAGTCGGGTTCCGTGGCGCTTTAGCTTCTCGTCGTCACCCGGCGCAGGCGCCGGCCGCACCGCACCGGTCCGCCCCAGAGTCGCCGGGGCTCCCGCGACGGGCAGATCGCCCAGGTGCGGATGATGGAGAGTCCGGAAGAAGCCCCGAGCGGCAAGATGCTCATCCGCAAGCAGGTCGGCAGGGCTCGCCACCTTGCCGCAGACGACGCGGCGCCGCGCCAGACCGTGGAACACCTCGTCAGCCGCCTTGTCGCGCACCTTGCCGGCGAGCAGGGGAAGCAGCTTCGCCCGGCGGCTCGCCAGGTCCTCGCCATCCACAAGCGGCGGCCATTCATCTTCCGCGATACCGAGCGCTTCCCCGTACTCAGCGAGCTGATCGTCCGGCGGCGGGATGAACGTGACCCAGCCGTCGCGGCAGCGATGCGCCCGGACGCCGGTCGAGGGACCGCCCTCGCGCCTCGGATGCTCGCCGGTGTACTCGATCCGCAGCAGCGGCAGGATCGCCGTGAGGGTCTCGAGTTCGGAGACCTCGATGAGCCGCCCGCGCCCGCTCTCGAGACGGGAGATCAAGGCCGCGAGCGCGGCCACGAAGGCGCTCACACCGCAGGCATAGCCCAGGATGTGCCCTGGCGCCTTCAGCGGGGCGCGCCCCTTGTCGCCGTTCAGGCCGGCATAGCCGGACAGAGCCTGGACCACTAGCTCCGAACCAACGAAGTCGGCCAACGGACCGTCCAGGCCGAACGGGGAAACCGACACCAGAACGAGGCCCCGGAGCCGCTCTCGCATATCCGCGAGTGTGAGGCCCCAGCGGTCCAGTTCGGCGTCGGTCCAGTCGGTGACCAGAACGTCGGCAGACCGCAAGAGATCGATGAGCGCCTCCCTGTCCGGGCACGCACGCGAAAGCGACATCGCTCGCTTGTTGGCGGCAACGAACTGCCAGAGCAACGACTCCGGGCGGTCCCCGATCTCCGCATGCGGACCCATCCGTCGCAGCGGCGAGCCGCCTTCGGGCTCCAGGACGACGACGTCGGCGCCCCAGAGCGCGAACTGGCGACCGCAGTACGCGGCGGCGACGCCGCCGGCGAGTTCGAGGACGCGGACGCCCGCGAGCGCCGGCCCAGGTTGCGATCCGGTCACCTGCCAATCGTCTCAGAAAACGTCGCTGTGGGCCGGGACGATCCAAGAGCGTAAGCTGCCGGGCCAAACAGGCTACGCGGCGAAGGAGGAGATCACGTGCCAACGAGCAGCAGTGCGACGGTCAGCCTGACCGAGGGACCGGTCGTCCTCGGCAACGGCATCGAGGGCGAGACGCTCCGCATTCCGACCGCCGACCCATCGGGCTTCCACCAGGCGATCTCCGAGCCGGACGCCATGCCGGCCACCGAGATCCTCGGCAGCCTGTTCCTGCCGCCGGGAGAAGGCCCGTGGCCCGTCGTCATCGTCGTGCCCGGCAGCCTGGGAGTCGCGCCGTCGCACGTCGCCAAGGCGGACCTGCTGACGGAAGCCGGGATCGCCTGTTGCGTGATCGACCCGTTCGGCACGCGCGGCGTGACCTCCACCGTCGCCGACCAGGCGCAGTACTCCTTCGCGGCCAGCGCCTGGGACGTGCTCGCGGCCGCCGCGGTCCTGGTTGAACACGCGGACATCGACGCCGCGCGCATCGGCGCCCAGGGTCACAGCCGCGGCGGCTCGGCCGTGCTTTCCGCCGCGTGCATGGCGTCGCTGACCGGTTCCGAGCGGGCGCCCGAACTGGCCGCCGTCTACGCCGCCTACCCGTGGTCGGGCATGCAGTTCCTGCGGCCCGACGTCGGCGGCACCGTCGTCCGCTCGGTCATCGGCGACCTGGACGAGTGGTGCCTGCCCCTCCAGGTCCAGGCCCACATGCACGCGATGACGCTCTGCGGATGCGACGCCAGCTTCCGGCTCTTCCCCGACACCCACCACAGCTTCGACCGCGACACGGCCGTCGAGCTCGTTCCCGCTGCATCCGTCAGCCCCGGCGCCCCGACGATCTACATCCGTGACGACGGGGCGCTAGTTCATCCGGTGACCGGCAAGGCCGATCCCGGCTTCACCGAACGCGACGCGATGATCTACCAGGTCAAGTCGCCCTACGGCCGAAGGGGTGCCCGAATCGGCACCGCCGGCGACCAGGCGCAGGCGTTCCATGAGGACATGATGGCGTTCTGGACCGCCAAGCTCGCCGGAGGCGTACCATCGTCGCGGTAAAGTTGCCCCACTCAGTGACTTCCAACGGCAGCAACCACGGCGAACGATCCGGACCGATCGCCTACATGGCGAGCAACGGGGTTGCCGCGAACCTGTTGATGTGGGCGATCATCGCCGCGGGAGTCGTGTCGCTGACGGGTCTCCAGCGGGAGGCGTGGCCGGAGGTACCCTTCTTCCAGATCGAAGTCTCGATGGCCTACCCCGGCGCCACGCCGGAGGAGGTCGAGGAGTCGATCGTCGTCAAGATCGAGGACGAAGTCAGCGGTCTGGACGACGTGAAGTCGGTCAAGTCGATCGCGGCGCCCGGCATGGCTTCCGTCCGTGTCGAGGTGAAGTCCGGCACCGACATGGGACAGGCGATGGATGAGATCAAGTCCGCCGTCGGCCGGATCCAGTCGTTCCCGGGCGAAGCCGAACGCCCCCAGTTCCGGGAGATGACGAACCGCCAGAGCATGATGCGCCTCATCGTCTATGGCGACGTCTCGGAGCGCTCACTGAAGGAACTGGCGCATCGGATCGAGGATGAACTCACCGCCCTTTCCGGCGTCTCCCAGGTCGAGATCAGCGGGGTGCGGAACTACGAGATCTCGATCGAGGTGCCGCTGCGGCAGCTTCGGGCTCTCGGGCTCACCCTGAACGACATAGCCGCCGCGGTACGCCGCAGTTCGCTCGACCTGTCCGCGGGCAGCATCGATACCCGCGAATCGCAGGTGCGGGTCCGCACCCTTGGCCAGCGCTACGAACAGCAGGAGTTCGAGGACATCGTCGTTCTCAGCCGAAGCGACGGCACCGTGCTGCGACTGGGCGAGATCGCCGAGGTCCACGACGGCTTCCAGGACATCGACCTGATCGTCCGGCACCAGGACCAGCCGGCGGTCTTCATCGAGGTCTACCGGGCCGACGACGAGAAGGTCATGAGCGTCGCCAGCGCCGTCCAGGAGCACGTGGCGAACGAGGTGATCCCCTCCCTGCCCGACGGCGTCGGCGTCACGATCTGGAACGACGAGTCCTCCGCCTACGCGGAGCGCGCTGCCCTCCTCCTCAAGAACGGCCTTCTGGGACTGCTGCTGGTGCTCATCGCGCTCGGTCTGTTCCTCGAGATCCGGCTCGCGGTGTGGGTCGCGGCCGGACTACTGATTTCGGGCATCGGCGCCCTGGCCGTGATGTTCGCGCTCGATCTCGCGATCAACACGATCTCCCTGTTCTCGTTCGTCCTCGCCATCGGCATCGTCGTCGACGACGCGATCGTCGTAGCCGACCACATCTACTCCGAACGGCGGCGCGGCACGCCGGGCGTCGTTGCCGCGATCCGGGGCACGCGACGGATCGTCGTGCCGTTGACCTTCGCCGTCCTCACGTCGGTGGCGGCGTTCGTTCCGTTGCTCTTCATCCCTGGCGGCATCGGAGAGATATGGGGCGCCCTGCCGATCATCCTCATCTCGATGCTGCTGTTCTCGCTCGTCGAATCCGTGTTCGTCCTGCCCAACCACCTGTCGCACCTGCGCGACCCGGCGAGCGCGCCGACGAATCCTGTCGAGCGGTTCATCAAGCGGATTCAGGGGCGGGTGGACTTCGGGCTGAACAGGTTCGTGCAGGGCCCCCTCGACCGGGGGCTTCAGTTCGCGACCGACCAGCCGGCCGTCACGATGGCGGGCGCCGTCGGACTCCTCATCCTGAGCATCTCCCTGCTGCCGGCCGGCATCGTCCCGACGACATTCGCCGATGTGGTCGAGGGGGACTTCGCCACCGCCAGTCTGGAAATGCCCGATGGCACGACGGCGGAGCGGACGTACGAAGTCGCCCTGGAACTGGAAGCGGCGGGTCACCGGGTGATCGAGCGGCTTTCCCGTGACCGGCCACCGGACGCGCCGCCGCTGCTTTCGGGCGTCACGGTGACCATCGGCCAGAGGCCGCGGGTCGAAGGCGGCGGCCTGAACCCGGAACCCAGCCTGAATCCGGAGGCCAACGTCGCCACGATCGACTTCAAGCTGCTGAGCGCGCAACAGCGACAGATCTCCAGCGGCGATGTAGTCCAGGCCTGGCGCGAGGAGGTCGGCGTACTGGCGTACGTGCGCGGCATCACGTTCAGCGGCGAGATCATCGACCTCGGCAGCCCCGTCGCGGCCGTGCTGTCCCACCCGGAGCCGACGGACCTGGTCGACGCCGCCGAAACCGTCGTGGACGGCCTGCAGGAACTGGGTGGCGTCTTCGACATCCGCTCGGACCACACGCCCGGCGTTCCCGAGATTCAGCTCGAGCTTCGGCCCGAAGCGCAGACCCTCGGCCTTACTGTCGACCAGTTGGCCGGACAGGCGCGCGACGCCTTCTTCGGCTCGGAGGCCCTGCGGGTACAGCGCGGCGGGGAAGAGGTTCGGGTCTACGTCCGGCTACCCGCCGATGAACGCAACGCCATCACCGACATCGAGAGATACCTGCTCCGCACGCCGAACGGGGCCGAGGTTCCGCTCCACCAGGTGGCGAGCCTGAGTTCCGGCACCTCGCCGCCCGCGATTCGGCGCGAGGACGGTCAACGCGTCGTCACCGTCACCGCGGACGTGGACTCGACCGTGATTTCCGGCGGTGAGGCGAACAGCATCCTCGAAGACACCATCCTCGCGGAGCTCGTCGCCGCCGATCCCGAGCTGACCTACAGCTTCGGCGGGGAGCAGCAGCAGCAACTCGAGTCCGTCGACTCGCTGTACCGCGGGTTCGCCATTGCCCTCCTGATGATCTTCGCGCTGCTGGCGATCCCCCTTCGCTCGTACACCAAGCCCTTCATCATCATGGCCGTCATTCCGTTCGGATTCATCGGCGTCATCCTCGGACACCTGATCCTCGGAATCGAAATGAGCGCGGTCTCCTTCATGGGGATCTTCGGCCTCAGCGGAGTCGTGGTGAACGATTCCCTCGTCATGATCGACTTCATCGACCAAAAGCTCCGCGAGGGCGCTCCCGCGCGGACCGCGATCGTCGAGGGCGCCAAGGGCCGCTTTCGTCCCATCATGCTCACCTCGGTAACCACGTTCCTCGGCTTCACGCCGCTCATTCTCGAACCGGCCATCCAGGCGCAGTTCCTGGTCCCCTTCGCCGCGTCGCTCGGCTGCGGCATCGTCATCACGACGGCCCTCCTGATGTTCGTCGTGCCGGCGCTGTCGGCACTCCACCTGCACGTGACCGGCGCCCACCGCGACCTGCCAGCTCCCGACACGGCGATGGAAGCCCAGCCCGCCGGCTAGGGCGATCAGCCCTTCGCCTTCCTCAGCCTCCAGCCGTACATGATGCCGCCGTAGTGGTTGAACGACGCCCGCGCCTCGCGGTCGTCGAACGGGTAGTCCGCACCGATCTGTCTGGCCGCGGCCAGACCGCTGACGAAGCAGGTTTCCTGGCTGTTGATCAGCGTGTGGGCGCCGCAGTGCCAGGCGCCTCGCTTCCCCTGAATGAAGCGGAACAGGGGCACGAGTAACACCATCTGGCGCACGTCATGGACGACGTGCTGGAACCACCACCGCTTGACGACCTTCTCCTCGTCGATCTGGCTGATCGGGTTGTAGGTCACCAGACAGGGCTTGTCGGAACGATGGGCCCAGGGCTGCTGGTTGTGCATGATGTACGTGATCTCGTAGTTGTCCGGCCTCGACCCGTACTGTTCGATGTGGTTGCTCCGGGTCTCGAGAGCCTTGACTTCGCTCTTCGGGAGAACCGAGGAGTCCGAATGCACCACCGTGTGGTTGTGGAGTTCGCTCTCGTAGCGGATCGACGAGAGGATGTAGCGCTCCAGGAACGACGGCTTGTCCAGCATCATCAGGGTCTGGTTCGCGTTGCAGGCGAAGATCACGTGGTCGAAGGTCTCCTCCACCCCGTTCTCGTCCTTCACGACGACGCCTGACGGTCGGCGAAACACCTTCCGCACAGGGCGGTTCAGGTAGATCTTGTCCTGGAAGCCGGCGGAGAGGTTCTCGTAGATGCGGCGCGTCCCCTGGTCCCACGTCTGCATGGGTGTGGCGCGTTCGATGTCGAAGAACTCCAGGTATCTGCTGAAGAGCGACGCAGGCATGTCGAACACGTTCGTCGCCATCAGGAAGTTGACGAACATCGGCTTCAGGACCTTGTACCTGAAGTCGCCGGAGAAACCGCCCCAGTTCAGCACCGTCCCCATGCTGATGTAGTTGTACGGGTTGAGGGCGTTCAGAAGCCGCGACCGGGAGTGGGTCAACCGACCCCACCGGTGAAGCCGCTTCAGGAGCCGCTGGAACTTCTCGATCTCGGGCCGCAACTCCTCCCGTATGTCCGAGTCGAAGTCGTGGGCGTAGACCCCGCCGCCGTACTTCACGCTGTAGCTGAACCGCGTATCGAGCAGGTCGATGCCGAACTTCTCCATCAGCAGCACCATGTGGTGGTACACCGACGGAATGCACGCGGTGACGGAGATGTCGAAGGGAATCGAACTGCCGTCCTCCTGCGGCATGTCGGCGGTGATCGCGTTGCCGCCAAGCCGGCCCTGGGCTTCGAACAGCCGAAAGTCGAACCGGTCCGAGCTGTGATGAAGCGCCCAGGCGGCGCCCAGCCCCGAGACGCCTCCGCCAATGATGGCGACTCTGCGCCGATCCGCCCCTGCTTCCATCACTCGCCCCGCGCTCTTGAGCCGGTGGGCCTACTGGCCTCTTACGAGCGGATGCCGGTGTCCGGTGACCCGGAACTTGAACTTCCTGTTGACGCTGTTCTTGGGCAGCGGGCTCCGCTTCAACTCGTAGTCCCGGGGCACCATTTCAAAGTCCAGGTAGTGCGCGAACATCATCACGTTCAGCACCATCTGCAGACGGGTCCAGTTCGCCCCTCCGCAAACGTGCGTCCCGACGCCGAACGGCATGTAGACCCCCGGGTGCCTGTGTTCGTTGCGCGGTTCCACATACCGATCGATATCGACCTTGTCCGGCTCCGCGAAGTGCTTTTCCATGTGGTGCGGCGCGGAGAACGAGATCATCACCGTGCTGTAGGCCGGCACTTCGATGCCATCGATCTCGAAGGCGTTCATGGCCGTGCGCAGGTGCACCGGAACGACCTCGTGGAGGCGCAGCACTTCCATGACGAAACGGCGCGACACATCCGTCGCTTCCGGCGTCAGGTCCGCCGCCGTCGGATCTCCGTTCGCGAACAGCGCGTCGGCTTCGGCGGCGATCTGTTCGTGGTAATCCGGGTGCTTCAGCAACTCGTAGAGCGAGAAGGCAACCGCGCTGCCAGTGTAGTGGCCGGCGATGATCGGCGCGATGAACGCGAAACCCAGGTCGGTTTCGGGCAGGAACTGCGGGTCCGCATGGTGCAACTCCATCAGGTCATCGACCAGGTCCCGGCGTTTGCCGGCTCGCTGCGCCTCGGTGTGGGTTGCGTGGATCATCGCGTACAACTCCAGCACGCGCTGCTTGTAACGCTTCATCTTCGGCGTACGCAGCATGAACCCGGGCAGCACGCCCTGTGTATGGACCATGAGCGCCCGGTACTCGAAGTACAGCAACTCATCGAGGAGTTCGGTCGGAGGATCGAAACTCACGCTGAGCCGCGCGATCTGCGCGCCAATCAGCCGCTGGCAGGTCATTTCGGCCGGAAGCACGCTGCCGATCTCCCACCCCCTGAAGGAGCCCCGGCCGAGCGTCAGCACCTCGTCGAGCCGGTCCTCGACGACCTTGCGGGAATTGCCCGCCCGGACCGCCTTGCGCATGCGAAAGTGGTCGGCCCCGTCCATACTGGCGATGGAACGTGCCGTACCCCACTCCTGCTGGAAGTCCTCCAGGTAGTCGCGCGTCCGGAGATGAAGACGGCCTTTCTTGGCCACCCATCGGTTGACGTCGACCCCGGCGAGCACGACGAAGCGCCTGCCCGGAAGCTTGAACTCGAAGACGGGGCCCAACTCCTGCGCCTTCTCCGCGAAGAACTTCGGAAGGTTCGCGCTACGGAACGTCTTCGAGGCGAAAGCGTCGCGGAGCCCCACGCTCGGCATGGCCCGCCGCCGCCGCGACGCACGCATGCTGGCCGGCGGCCGGTAGGAACTGCGCACGGCCGGGCCGATCGCCCTGCCGATCAGATCCATGTTGCTGTAGAGCTCGATGAGTTCCTCGGCGGCCTCGTACTCCTCCGGCTCCATCATGGCCTTGAAGCCGTCGCAGTAGTGGACGAGGCCGATGATCACGATGTCTCTTGGATCCGGGAACTCCTTGTCCAGGAGAGTGCGGAAGATGCGACCCTTGATCTCCTCCCCCGCCCAGCCGTCGACCAGCGGATACCGGCCGGTGCGGGTCACCTTCTTCGACAGGGTCCAGAAGCCGCCGGCGTCGGATTCGAAGATGCCCTTCTGGACCAGCCTCTCGATGGCCTCGTCGCTGATCTGGTCGCCCCGCCGGGCCAGCCGCTCCACCCAGTACTGGGGCGGATGAACCGTGTCTTCGCTGGCGAGATCCTCGAGCGAGGGATCCAGCAGGCTGTCGCCCGTGGGAGTCGCGTCTACAACGGTGAGCGTTTCCAGATCCGAGTCGATCCGGTCCTCCATGGCGAGATCCATGAGCACGGCCCCCGCGAGGGCGCAGGACATCCTCCACTCGGGAATGGGCACGAAGTACCCCGTGTCCTGACTGTGAAGGAGCAGCAGCAACTGCTCGGCGAATCTCATCGTCGGTCCTCAGATCGCCCGCAGCGTCGGCCTGCGCTCCGACTCGAGTTCCGGGTAGAACTGCCGGCTGTACTGCCGGTATCTCCCCACGGGACCGTCGGCCTGGCTCAGCCGGGGCGGGGCCTGGTACTTCTTCCTCTCCCAGATCACGACATCCTGCAGGACGAAGCGTCTCTCTTCACTCAGCACGATTCGATTCATCACCCTGTGGCGCATCGCCACCGGCAGGAACCTCAGCCCCGCGAAGAAGCGCCCGGGCTTGCGGATCTCCCGCACCTGACTCACCAGGACGACCTCGACCAGCGTGCCGTCGACGGGCGTAGCGAGGACCCACAGCCTCGAGTCCATGCCGATCGTCTTCTCGTGGAACTCGACAAGGGAGTAGCCCAGGCCATGGACATGGGTGATCGCCGAAACCTCGACCACCACATTCACCGGCCCCGCGATTCTCCGGACGTTCTTGAAGTCGAAGCAACTCCTCAGATAGGGGCCTTCGACCAGCGTCGAACCAACCGGAAGCACGTCGTAGTAGCCATGCGTGTAGCCCAGATGTTCGATGTCGACGGAGTTCTCCGTCGTTTCCTGGGGATGACCCCGGAACCGCAGGACGGTGGACCGCAACTCGCTCCAGTCCTCACCGGTGGGCGGATCGTCCGGCAAGTGCCACGTCGGCGGTCTGCCGTCCGTAGCCCACCAGCCGAAGATCATGCCCAGGACCTCCCTGGTCTCGAAGACCTTGAGCCTGGCGGCGCTCGGGGCGGGTGCATGCGGCGTGGCAACGCACTGGCCCGTCGCATCGAACTGGACCCGTGAAACGGGCAGACGAGACAGCCGTCGCGGACGGCGCCTCCGACCGTCGGTCCCAGGTGCGAGCCGAGATGCGGGCAGTACGCGTCGGACACGCACACGCGACCGTCATCGTCGCACCAGACGACGATCTCCTGACCCATCCAGGTCTTCTCGATCAGCTTCTCCCGCAGGACCGAGTCGCGATGCGCGACGAAGTACCAGCCTTCCGGGAACGGGGGCAGTTCTTCGTCGGAACTCCGCGGCCGTCCATCCATCTTCGTGATCATGGGCCAGTGATTCTCTCGGAGGGTGTCGAGAACCGGCGGTAAGGGCACCAGGGTCGACCTCCCAGCCAACTCGCCCGCCTGTAAGGCCAACTACTCTAACAACATAGCGCGTCCAGCCCGCTATCGCGTCGGGTTCACCGCCCGCTGCCGGTCGAGCGGCGAGACGGTCAACGTCCAGGTCAGCGGCACCGAAGCCGGGTCGTAGCAGACCCTGGCGTCGCACGCCTGGTAGTCGAGTCGGCCGGTGAGGGTCAACGCGTCGATCTCGGCGAGTTGAGCCGACGACTCCTGATCGCCCTCGACGACGACCTCCTGCACCAGGCGAAACGGCTCCTGGTAGACGGGCACCCGCTCGTCGAGCGGCTCGAAGTAGTAGATCTCCGACTCCGGGTACTCCGCCGGGAGGAGCCGCAAGAAGCTCGGCAGGTCCAGGGTCAATCCAACGACGCGGTACCCGGCATCGCCGGCCCCCGGCGCGTAGACGTGCATGCCGGGCCTGGGCGTGATGTCGAGCGCCAGATGGAAGCGGCTGCCGACCGTGATCGCGGGGTCGCTCTGCGTGGCGCTGATCTCGAGATGCGCCGTCTCGCCGCTGGAGCCCGCGATGCCCGAGATCGGCGTACCGAGCTTCAGCATGATGTTCGCCGCCGTGTTCCGCTCGCGGTAGAACTCCTCGAAGAAGCGCGCGGTCACTCGCCCCTGCCGGTCGACGACGAACGTCCCGGGAAACGGAGTCCCGACCGCGATCGGCAAGGCTCCAAAGACCGCGACGTATCGCAGCACGTCGGCCTTCACACCCGGGTCTTCGGCGTTTGGGCCCAGACCCTCCTCCGCGACGTGGTTGTAGATGCCGAACGCCCGAATCGCCGCGGAATCGTCATCGGACAGCAGCGGCACGTCCTGGATGCCGTGGCGTTCGGCGAAGGCGGCCAGCACCTCCTCGGAGTCGTAGCTGATGGCGGCGACGCCGAGCCCTTCCGCCTGCAACTCCTCGAACCGTTCCTGCAACTCCACGAGCTGCGCCTTGCAGTACGGTCACCAGTCGGCCGAGCGGTGGAAGAGGATCATCGCCCCCTTCTCGCCCACGATCGAATCGAGCGTCCGGATCCGTCCGTGCTGGTCGGGAAGAGCGAAGTCGGGGATCCGCTCCCCCACTTGCGGTCCGAGTGTCGAGACGTCCACGGGCTTCCTCTCCTCAGCGTTCAGCGCGAAGGGCGCCGCCAACGCAACGCAGGCAGCGACGATTCGGGCGTACTTCATCGGTCCACGGAAACTAGCACCTGCATCGCTGCTTTCGGCCACCGGCGGATCGCGGCGCCTGGCCGTCCGACGGCGGCTCGCTACCGGACGCGGCGGTACGTTTCGTCGAGCGGCGGCAGGTAGACGGGCGGACTGCCGTAGAAGTGGCCGCGCAGGAACCGCACGGAGGTATCGAGCGTGAGGTCGCGCCGACGCTGCAGGGCTTCGACACATGCCTCGTAGTCCGGGCCGTTGCCGCCGAGCCGCGCCATGACGGCGGGCCGCGTCGCCTGCCAGTGCTCGTAGCTGGCGTAGCGCGCCATCATGTAGACCTCGTCGAAGTCGGAACTCTCGACGGCGCCGACTTCCGTCCCCCGGCGATCGAGATCTTCCGGCGTCGGGTAGACGCGCCGCCACTGCCCGACGATCCGCGCGCCGTTCTTCTCGAAGTACGGCCAGACGCCCTCGCGACTCAGGCGACTGAACTCCTCGAAGGTGCCCTTGCGGATGCGGAAGTACCGCATGGTGACGATCTCCTCGCCCCGCCGGGCCCTGGCACTTCGCACCGGGAGTTCGGCGCCGCCGTCGGCCGCGCCTCCCGGCTCGGCGATCTCGTACTCCTCGTCGAGACCGGGCATGTAGTACGGCCCGCCGGGCGCCATGTCCCCTGCGAGATAGATCGGACCGTCCGACCCCAACTCCAACTGACGCCTGGCAGCAAGCGCCTCGCGGAACGCCTGCCAGTCCTCGCCGTTGCCGCCCAACCGGTCGGAGGCCCGGGTGGCGGCCCAGTGGTTGTAGCTGCGATAGCGCGCCAGGCGGTACCCCTCGTCGAAGTCGGGACTCCCGCCGCCATCCGGGTGGACCACCTGCCACTGGCCCACCACGCGGCTGCCGATCTTCTCGAAGTTCGGCCAGACACCGTCGCGGCTCAGCTCAAAGAAGCGTTCATGGGCCCCCTTCTGAAGCTGCTGGTGGCGAAGGACGAGGAACTCCTCGCCGGCGCGGGCGATGTCGTTGCGCACCGGCCGCGGAGTCTCCTGGGCCGGGAGGATCGACGCGCCGGCCAGGAGTGCAACGGAGGCAAGCGAGAACGCGGTCAATCGCATTGTGGTCGCCGCTGGGTGCGCGGGTCTTCTGACCCGCTGCCGCCGGAGGCGGCCAGAGATACGCGCCGGCCGCGAGGCCGGCTCCGCTTTGGTAACCAGTGGATGCAAGACCGCTCAGTTCGCCGGCGGCTTGCTCACGGCGTCCTTCTTCGCCTCGTCCGGTGCAGGCTTGGGCGCCGGCTTGGCGTAGATGTCGACCGCCTTGGCGTCCTCTTCCTCTTCCGTGGGCGGACGAACGCCTTCGCCGAGCATGATCGTCTCGATCGCGGCGACCGTGACCGGAGACGGCTTGAAATTGCCGAAACGATAGCCGCGCGCGATCGTCAGCGGCGTCCAGCCGTACTTGTTCCGCTGGTTCCACACCTCGATGTCGGCGCCGCTGTCGGCCAGCAGGTGGACGACGCGCGGCAGGTTCTTGTAGGCGGCTCCGTGCATCGGCGTTTCGCCGTTGGCGTTCACCGCGTCGATGTCGGCGCCGAGATCGAGCGCGAGCTGTACGGCCTCGAGTACCTCGTCCTCGGTGCCGGCGTCCTCACCCGGGGAGCGGGTGCCGAGACCGGCGGCGGCCATGAGCGCCGTCGAGCCGTCATCCGTCCGGGTCAGCGGATCGGCGCCGAGGTCAGCAAGAGTCCGCATCAGGTCGGCGTCGGCGACCAGCGCCGCGAGAACGAAGGGCGTCGCTCCCAGTTCGTTGAGGCTCGTGTTGTTGAGCCGCGCTCTGGTCGTCATCCGCGCTTCCAGATCGGCGCCGTGCTCGACCATGTCGCGGACGAAGTCCAGGCCGTCCATCGTGCCGGAACCGTCGGGCCGCGGATTGTTGTCGCCGGCGCCGGGCTTGCGTACGCGCGCCAGCATGTGGAGGGCCGTGTACCCGGGATGAGCCGCGTTCGGGTCGGCACCCGCGTCGAGCAGGCGAGCCGCGAGCTCGAAGTGGCCGTTCGTCACCGCGACGAGGAGCGGCGTCGATCCCGGTCGCACCGAACGTCCGCCGGGTAGCGGTCGATCTCGCTTCACGGGCTTGCGAGGGGTCACGGAGTTCACGTCGACGCCCGCCCGCAGGAGGGCCTCCATCACCTCGATCCGGCCCTCGCGCACCGCGAACAGCAGCGGCGTGAAACCCGAGTCGAGCGTCGCGTTCGGATCGGCACCCACCTCGAGCAGCAGTTCGACGACTTCCAGGTTGCCCTCCGCGGCCGCCCACATGAGCGCCGTCTGGCCACGCTTCGGTTCGCGGAAGTGGACGTCGGCGCCGGCCTCGTAGAGCGCTTCGACGACTTCGATGCGTCCGGTCCGCGCCGCTGTCATGAAGACGCTCTCGCCGCCGGAAAGGACGGCGTTCGGATCGGCGCCGGCCGCGAGGAGCGCATCGACGATCTCCAGGCTGCCGTTGGCGCTGGCGAGGGACAGTGGAACGACGCCGTAGCGGTTCGCGGCCGAGGCGTCGGCGCCGGCATCGAGGAGGCGGCCAGCCAGGTCGGGTCGGTCGTGGTAGACGGCCCAGTGGAGGGCGGTCATGCCGTCGACCTGGGCGGCGTTGATCTCCTCGGAGGCCGGAGACGCGGCGAGCAGGCGCTCGATCGTGGCGGTGTCGAGGTGTTCGGTGGCGTCGGCCAGCGGGGCGGTGGTGGCGGCAGCGGTTACAGCCGGGACGGCAAGGAGGAACGCTAGGACGAAGCTACGCAATCTCTCCTCCTCAGCCTGCCAGGTGGACGGGTTCGGCCAGGGTGTCGATCCGGCCCGTGCTGTCCGCGAAGGAGTCGAGCCGGACGCCGACGCTGTCGAGGAGCGTCAGGTGGAGGTTCGCCATCGGCGCGGGTTCGTCGTAGACGATGTGCTGGCCGCCGCGGACGGTGCCTCCTCCGCCGCCGGCGACGACGATTGGCAAGTCCACATGGTCGTGGACGTTCGGGTTGCCCATGCCGCTGCCGTAGAGATAGAGCGAGTTGTCCAGCAGGTTGCCGTCGAACTCCGGCACCGCCGCGAGCTTCTCCAGGAAGTACGCGAACAGCGAGACGTGGAACTCGTTGATCTTCGCCAGCTTCGCGACCTTCTCGGGGTCGTTGCCGTGGTGCGACGTCGGGTGGTGCGGATCCGGCACCCCGATCTCGGGATAGGTCCGGTTGCTCGACTCGCGGGCGAGCTGGAAGGTGATGACCCGGGTCACGTCGGACTGGAGCGCCAGCACCTGGAGATCGAACATCAGCCGGGCGTGGTCGGCATAGGCTGCCGGCACGCCGACCGGTCTGTCGACATCGGGCAGCGCGCCCTCGTCGGACTGGGCTTCCGCCTTCTGGATGCGCCGCTCGACCTCGCGCACCGAGTCGAGGTACTCGCTGACCTTGACCCGATCGCCGGGGCCCAGCATGCCCTGAAGGCGGGTGATGTCCTCGTGAACCCAGTCGAGCAGACTGGCCTTGCGGTGCAGTCCCTCGCGCCGCTCGGCCGCCGTGCCGCCCTCGCCGAAGAGCCGCTCGAACACGATCCGGGGATGCGCTTCGGCCGGCAGCGGCGTCGTCGGCGACGACCAGGACAGGTTGTTCTGGTAGACGCAGGCGTAGCCGTTGTCGCACTGACCGACCATGTCCATCAGGTCCATCGCCAGCTCGAGCGACGGCAGCTGGGTTTCCTGTCCGATCTGCTGCGCCGCGATCTGATCGACCGTCGTGCCCAGGTAGTAGTCCGTGCTCTCCGTCCATTTCGCCTTCGCCGCGCTCAGGAAGGCGGCGTTCGACGTGGCGTGGGTCCCGGGGTATGCGTTCTTGAGTTCCAGGTTGCTGATCACCGAGATCTGCTTCCTGAAGCCCTCCAGCGGACTCAGGGACGGCGACAGTTCACCGAGGGCGCCGGAGCCGCCGGCCGGCTTCCAGCGCGTGATGTCGGAGCCCATCGGGATGTAGACGAAGCCCAGGCGCCGTACCGGCTTGGCCGCCGTCTTCGCCCAGGCGGTCATCGACGGCACCATCGCGTCGAGCAGGGGCAGGGCGATCGCCGCCCCCATGCCGCGCAGGAAGGTCCGACGCGGGAGGGACTTCTTGGTCAGGATCATGACGATGCTCTCCTCATCTGGAAGGGATCGCTGGCGACGACGGCCTGAATCAGGGACGACAGGCGGTAGTCGTCGGCCTCGGCGCGGCGCAGGATCCCGCGCACGGCCGGCGCGTCGGTCGCGGTCACGCCGCGGCCGGTGCCGAATACCAGGAGCTTCTCGGTCAGGGTGGTCAGAAACAGCTCGGGCCGCGCCAGCATTGCCGACTCCAGCTCCCTGACGCCGCCCAGGGCGGTGCCGTCCCACAGCTCGCCGGAAGCGTCGATCGGGAATCCCGCGTCGACCGTCCGCCAGCGGCCGATCGCGTCGTAGTTCTCCAGCGCGAAGCCGACCGGGTCCATCAGGCGGTGGCAGCCCGAGCACGCCGGGTTGTCGCGATGGGCCGACAGCCGTTCGCGCATCGGCAGTTCCTTGGCGACGATCTTCGCTTCGGGCAGATCGGGCACGTCCGGCGGCGGGGGCGGCGGCGGCACGCCGAGCAGGTTGCCGAGCACCCAGTTGCCCCGCACGACCGGCGAGGTGCGGGTCGCGAACGAGGTCACGGTGAGGATGCTGCCGTGCCGCAGCAAGCCGCCGCGCACGGTGTCATCGCCGAGTTCCACCCGGCGGAAGCGGCTGCCGTAGACGTGCGGGATCCCGTAGTGCTTGGCCAGCCGCTCGTTGAGGAAGGTGTAGTCGGCCCGTACGAGATCGAGCGCGCTCCGGTCCTCCCGCAGGATGCTGCCGACGAACAGTTCCGTCTCGCGGCGCATGGCCTGCCGGAGGTTGTCGTCGAAGTCCGGGAACAGGCGCTTGTCGGGAGTGACCCCGTCGAGGTTCCGCAGGTGCAGCCACTGGGCGGCGAAGTTCGTGACCAGGTTCTCCGCCCGTGGGTCCGCGAGCATCCGGGCGACCTGCCGGTCCAACTCCCCCGGCACGCTCAGTCGGCCGGCCGACGCGAGGTCCAGCAGCTCGTCGTCCGGAATGCTGCTCCACAGGAAGAAGGCGAGCCGCGACGCGAGTTCCACGTCGCTGATCCGGTACGCCGCGCCGGGTTCCACGCCGGCGGGTTCCCGCTCGATCCGGAACAGGAACTCGGGACTGACCAGGACCGCCGCCAGCGCCATCTCGACGCCCGCCTCGAACCCGTTCTCCGCCTTCGCCTGCTCATAGAGCGCGAAGGGCCCGCGCACGTCGTCGTCGGTCACTGGCCGGCGGTAGGCGCGGCGCATCACGTTGCCGAGGATCTTCCGAGCGCAGCCGTCCTCGTCCGCGGCCGTCTCAGGCTGGCAGACGAAGATGCGGTCGCGGCTCGGCGTGTCGCCGGCGCCGAGGGGCAGATACGGCCCGACGATCGAGACGGAGAAGATCGCCGGCTGCACCCGCGGGTGCCGGTAGTAGTTGAAGTGCGATTCGTAGGGCTGCCGCGCCGTCTCGAGCAGCACCCAAGGCCGGGCCGGGAAGGTGACGCCGACGTCGTGCGGGCCTGCCGTTACCGGCACGCGAACGACCAGGTGATCGTCGACGTCGTCCTGGGAGGGCTGGTAGTTCAGCGCCACGTCGCTCATCAGGTCCGGCGGCGCGACGGTGAACGTCTTGAGGTGCTCCCGGTCGATCAGGAGCTCCAGGTCGTGCGGCTCCCTCAGGCCCTCGACGTGCTCGTTGCGATCACGCGCAAGCCGGATCGAGAACTCGTAGACCCCGTCGGCCGGGAAGTTCCAGGTCGCGACCAGGCCGCCGCGCGTGCCGATCGGAAGACCTTCGACGTGCTTCTCCTGGGTCAGATCGGGATCCGTCCGGAAGGTGACGCCGGTCGGCTCGGCCACCCGGCCGACGGCAAGCCGGCTGATCTTCTCCGCCGCGCCCACGTAGCGCTCGAGCAGGGTCGGCGACAGGTCGCCGACGGTCACGTTGTCGAAGCCGTAACTCGCCGAGTCGGCCGGCAACAGCGAGGCGACGTCGACTTCCAGCGCGAGCAGATCGCGCACCGCGTTGTGGTACTCGGTGCGGTTGAGCCGGCGGAACGTCTCCGTCCGTCCCGGGTCTGGGCTGTCGGCCGCGATCCGGTCGAGCTCGCCCTCAAGCGAAGAGAGCGCCTCCCGGTACGCGCTCTCGTCCGGACGGCGCCGGCCCGCCGGCGGCATCTGCCGCGCGCGCAGCTTGCGGGCCACCTTCTCCCAGGTCGCCCGATCCAGGCCCTCGTGCTGCTCGACCAGGGCGTCGAGTTCCAGCCCGGCCGTCTTCAGCCGGTCGTTGTGGCAACCCAGGCAGTGGCGGGAGATGAGGACGCGGTGCGGCGCGTCGGCGTCGAAGGCCGGGGCGGGAGCGGCCGCCGGCGCCGCTGGAGGGCCGGCGAACGCGGATCCAACGGCCGCGACCAGCCAGCACACGTACACATGGACCACCCGAATCGCCTGCTGGCGATGTCTGAGATTCAGTCGTGCGTGGCGCATCTCCAACTCCCGGGCTGAAGATCAGATCTTGCTGCTACGTGTGCTGCTACGTGACGGGCGCGAGTGTAACAGCGTTGGTGGAAGCCGCAGGCCGGGCCCGGCCATAGGATGCGCACCGGAGTGTGGATCGTGAAGCCGCATCGAATCGTCCGATCAGCGTCCGCCATCGCGGCGATCTTCGCGCTGACGGCCACCGCCCAGGTGTCGGCACAAGACAGCTACGAACATGAGCTGGCGGAGTGGCGGGGCCAGCGCGTGGCCACTCTCAAGGGCCCCGATGGCTGGTTGAACCTGGCCGGCCTCTACTGGCTCGAAGAGGGCCCCAACAGCTTCGGCGCCTCGGCTGACAACGACCTGGTCGCGCCCGCCGGCTCGGCGCCGAAGCTCGGCGAGTTCCTGGTCGACAACGGCACGGTGACCTTCAGGACCGAACCGGGAGTCGACGTCTTCCTCGGTGAATCACCGGTCACCGAGACTCTCCTCGTCGACGATCAGGAGAAAGAGGCCACCCTCCTCACGGCCGGCTCGCTGGCGTGGACAGTGATCCGGCGGATGGACCGGCTCGGCGTTCGGCTGCGCGACTACGACCACCCCGCCGTCACGTCGTTCGCCGGCATCGAGACCTACGCCGCAGATCTCGACTGGCGGATCGAGGCCCGCTTCGAGCCCTATGCCGAGCCCCGCAAGATCCGCGTCGCCACCGTCGTCGAGGGTCTAGGATGGGAACCGACCGTCCCCGGCACGCTCGAATTCGAGGCCCGGGGACAGTCGCTGTCGCTGGAGGCATACCGATCCGACGACGGGTTCCTGATCGTGTTCGCGGACGGCACGACCGGGAACACGACCTACCCCGCTGGCAGGTACCTCGCCGCCAACTTGCCAAGCGACGACGGCACCACCATCCTCGACTTCAACAAGGCCTACAACCCGCCCTGCGTCTTCAGCGAGTTCGCGACCTGTCCGCTGGCCACACCGCGGAATCGCCTGCCCGTAGCCATCGAGGCTGGCGAGAAGTACACCCCGAAGCCGTAGGCCAGCCTCGCCGCTCCGCGGCTCCCGGAATTCCGGCCAGAAGGCCGGCGCACCGACATACTGACGACGGCCAGCCGCGGCGTGGTCCAGAGGGGGGAGGGTCCCAGCGGGCTAAAGGCAAGTGACGCCCACCGACGCCTCATCAACCAACGCCGACGCGAAACGCAGCCGACCGAAGCGAGCGCCGACTTCCCCCGAACCCAGAGAGCCCGAGCGGCCGCTGGGACCCTCCCCCCTCCGGACCACGCCGCAGGCGGGTCCAACCGACGCCGCTACGCCGAAGCCGGCCGGCTTCGCACGAGCCGTCCCGGCAGGGCGCCGGTGACTTCGTCGTTCTCCAGGACGACTTCGCCGGCGCAGATCGTCGCGTCGTAGCCCTGCGGCCGCTGCATGTAGCGCTTCGCGTTCTCGGGCAGGTCGTAGACGAGGTACGGCGCCTCTGACGACAGGCGGTCGAAGTCGATCACGCTGATGTCGGCGCGCTTGCCGGGTTCGAGGACGCCGCGGTCCGTCAGGCCGTAGAGGGCGGCGTTGGCGCCGGTCTGCTTGTGGACGATCGTCTCCAGCTCGATCCGTTCGCCGCGCGTCCGGTCGCGTCCCCAGAAGGCGAGGTTCCAGCTCGGCATGTGCGCGTCGCTGACCGCGCCGACGTGCGCACCGGCATCGCTCAGGCCGTTGCAGGTCAGCGGGTGGCGCATCAAGCCGGCCATGTAGTCGAAGTTCTTCTTCGAGTAGCCATCGAGGTAGAACAGGAGCAGCGTGCTGCCGTCGCCCTTGGTCAGCAGGTCGTAGAAGGCCTCCGGACCGGTGAGGCCGTGCCGCTTCGCGTAGGTCGCGACGCTCGCGTCCTCGTCCGGCTCGTAGTTGGGGGGATCGCCCAGGACGTAGACCGCCTCCGGCTGCGAGTGCATCAGCTCCAGGAGCCCAGGCAGCAGGCTGCCGGGCGTCGCGTCGACCAGGAACGGGTGATCCACGTGCTCGGGACTGTTGCGCCGGGCGTCGTTCGCCATGTCCCAGTCGCTGGCGAGGATCTTCGCCCGCACTTCCGGGTCGCGCATCCGCTCGAGCCGTTCCGGCATCGGCAGGTCGCCGACGAGTTCCCGGTAGGCGTAGTTCAGGACGTAGGGGTGGAGCGACCCTTCGAGGTTCATCAGCACCGTCGTGCCGCGGCCGCGAATCTGCGG
Source organism: Thermoanaerobaculia bacterium (assembly GCA_022823665.1). GTDB lineage: Bacteria > Acidobacteriota > Thermoanaerobaculia > Multivoradales > Multivoraceae > Multivorans. Next base: position 273,145 of record JAJEHN010000001.1, read on the forward strand.
AAACACCCGGATCCCCTTGTAGCGGCGCGCCTCGAGTGCGGTCAGCGTCTCCTGCGCCGCCTCGCCCGAGAGGTAGGTCACCGTGATCCCGTCCTTGTGGCCGAGGCCGAGCAACCACTCCCGCTCGAACGGGCCGACGAACTGGAACACGCCGCCGCCGGCCTCGCTCATGCCGTCCGCGATCGCCTCGAGCTCCGGGTAACGGGCGAAGGTACCCGGGATCATCTCCCCTTCCTTCGTGCGATGGGCCAGCAGCCGGTTGGACGAAACGCCGAAGGCCCCGGCGCGCACGCTCTCCCGCACCAGGCGGGACATCTCGGCCAGCTCCTCGTCCGTCGGGTGGACGTCCTCGGCGCCGCGCTCGCCCATCACGTAGGTGCGGAGCGCGCAGTGCGGCACCTGGGTGATCACGTCCATGATCCGCGGCTTGCCGTCGATCGCGTCAAGGTACTCGGGGAACGTCTCCCACTTCCACTCCATGCCGGCGGACATCGCGATCGCCGGAATGTCCTCGACCGCGTCCATCAGGTCGAGCAGCCAGTCCCGGTCCTTCGGCTTGACCGGCGCGAAGCCGACCCCGCAGTTGCCCATGACGATTGTCGTCACCCCGTTCCAGCAGGACGGCGTCAGGTACGGATCCCAGGACACCTGAGCGTCGAAGTGGGTGTGGATGTCGATCCAGCCCGGCACGACCAGCTTGCCTTCGGCGTCGATCTCGCGGCGCGCCTTGCCGACGCCGCCGTTGACGCTTGTGATCACCGCGCCGTCGATGGCGATGTCGCCCTGGAACTCGGGGGCGCCGGTCCCGTCGATGATGCGGCCGTTACGGATTGCGATGTCGTGCATGGTCTGTCCTCTTGTCGAAGATCTCAGGTCCGTGACTCGATGGCCGTTCCATCCGGACCCTGGGCAAGTCGAGCCTGATGAGGTGAGACGCGGATGATAGCGACCAATCCGGCGGAGTCGGCCGTCGCCAGTGCGTCTGTCAAATCCAAAATGCCGTTTTGTATTTTCCAAGACACTGAGTAGAATCAGCAGCCACCATGATCGACCGCGACCTCGCTCCGCGTCTGCTTCAGGCCGCAAGCCAGTTCCCAGCCGTGACCCTCACGGGTCCACGGCAGAGCGGCAAGTCGACGCTGTGCCAGGCGCTCTTCCCCGAGCTGGCCTACGCCAACCTGGAAACGCCGGACGTGAGGGCCTTCGCGGTGAACGATCCCCGCGCCTTCCTGGCCCAGTTCCCGGACGGCGTCATCATCGACGAAGTACAGCGGGCGCCCGAGCTGCCGTCCTACCTCCAGGGGATGATCGACGCCGACCGGCGGCCCGGTCGGTTCATCCTGACCGGATCCCAGAATCTGGCGTTGCTCAACACGGTCAGCCAGTCGCTCGCGGGCCGCACGGCGGTTCTCCATCTGCTGCCGCTCGCTCACGGCGAGGTGACGCGCTTCGAGCGACATCCGACGACACTGGAGGACGCCCTGTTCGCCGGCGGCTACCCAGCGATCTTCGAGCACGGTGTGAACCCCAGCGACTGGCTCGCCGCCTACGTCGCCACCTACCTGGAACGCGACGCCCGAACAGTCGGCAACATCAGCGACCTGACTGCTTTGCAGCGCTTTGTGGAGCTGTGCGCAGGCCGTACCGCGCAGCTGCTCAACTACTCCTCTCTCGCGGCCGACTGCGGCATCTCCCAGCCGACCGCCAGGGCCTGGCTCGACGTGCTCGGAGCGGGCTTCATCGCCTTCCGCCTGCGGCCGTTCCACGCCAACCTGCGGAAGCGCCTGGTCAAGACCCCCAAGCTGCATTTCTACGACGTCGGGCTGGCGTGCTGGCTGCTCGGCATTCGCTCGGCGGAACAGTTGCGCTCGCATCCTCTGCGCGGTCCGCTGTTCGAGACCTGGATGGTCACCGAGGTTGTCAAGCACCGCATGAACCGCGGCGAAAGCGGAATCCTGTACTTCTACCGGGATCACGGCGGCGCGGAGACCGACCTGATCATCGAGCGTGGCGACCGCCTCACGCTGGTCGAAGCGAAGTCATCGCAGACGCCGACCGGCCGACTGCTCGATCCCGCGCGTCGGGTCGGGATGACGATCGAACAGGCCGGTCGCCCCTGCGAGAAGATTGTGGTCTACGGCGGCGACCAGGTCCAGCAGCGCTCCGACGGACGGCTCGTGCCGTGGTCACGGCTGCATGCGGAGGACTGGGCCTGAAGCGCCCTGGGTGAGCCTCAAGAACTGAGCCTTGCCCGCAACGACACGCAGAGACATACTCACTCAACCACATCCCTCCGAGTGAACGCCCACTACACCGCCACCCGCCGATTGAACAGGAACAGAGGTCGACCGCGGATTCCCCGTGCAGACTGAACATCGTGGGGGTGTGTCTTCCGCACACAGCAGATTGTCCTCACTCCACCCGCTTCCGCACTACGCCCGTAGCAAACGATGCCTCTGTCATTCACCCCTATCGGAGCCGGTCAACGATGGCACGGTTCCACGTGGATCGTTGAGGACGAAGACGAACTAGCCGGCTTGCTCGCCCGCGTCGCGACAGGACAAGCTGCCGTCGTCGAGAGGATCCTGCACGAGACCGAATGTGCCCCTGCCGAGATGCCTACCAGCGGCTTCCAAGGCGCGAGGAAGCTCCTGACCGTCGAACCGGGCAAGTCGTCGGCCCACCGCGATGGTTGGGTGTTCCAAGTGATTTCCTGGGTTGCCGCGCATGTGCAATCGGACACCGTTCAGCAGGAAGTCCTCATTCGCCCACCCCAAATGATGCACGCACTACCGGGCCAAGACGGGCTGATCATCGAGCAATCGAACGGCAACATCGCCAAAGTTGTCATCTGCGAGGACAAGGCCACAACGAACCCCCGGAGAGAGTTCCGGGCGAAAGTCCTACCGGGACTCGCCGAGTACGAATCCGGCTCACGTGACCACGAACTGATCGCCGGCGTCACTTCCCTGCTGAGCCGTCAGGGCCGCCAGCACGCCGACGATGTCGCTGCAAGCATCTTCTGGGACGACCAACGCGCCTACCGCGTCGCGGTAACCGTTGGCCGTGGCCACACAACACTCCAGGCTCAGATCGGGCTCTTTCGAGGCTATGACCAATCAGTACGCGGCGACCTCTCGCGACGGCGAGTCGAGGTCATGCCTCTTGAGCACCTCCGCCCATGGCTACAGAGCATCGCCGACAAGGCCATGGCCACAATAGCCCCACACAATGTATGACGAGACGACCGCAGATCTAATCCGATCTACACCACCACTTCGCGACCTCGACCGGGACTCCTTACCCGATCAGTTCACCGAGACTTTTGCGCGTCTCGTGGCGCTCCGCGCGCGCCTGCGCGACGGCGAGAAGCCCCCCAACGATCTTGGACCAGATCGAGACTTCGTTCAGAGACTTGCCCGGACTAACGAAGCGCTCGTGGGACTGAGCCCGGACCGAGAAGACCGGCGTCCGGCCGCCTTCGTCGCCGCGACGGCCTATCAACTCGTCCATCAGATCGACCATCTGTCTGGGCGGGTGGACAGCCCTGCGTCACTCACGGCAAACGGAATCACGGCCGACGTAAGTGCGATGCTCCTCTTTCTGGTCGCCGAATCCTCTGCGGACGCCACGGAGATTTCCAAACGGATTCGGCTACCCAGCTCGTCGTCCCTTCAACGTGAACTGCTCCTGACGCTAGTACAACTAGCGCGTGGCCAACTCAAGTCCATAAACGAGCGCTCCCTGCTCCCCGCCCGCGAGGCGGTACGTATCGCCGAGGCGGAGGCCCCGGCCGATGCGTTGTACTACCTCATCCTCCGCGCCGTACGGCTCCTGGCATCAAGCCTCGCGGGGCAAGCCCGGGAGACCGACGACCCTCCGGCGCTCCTCCGACGCGCCCAGACGCTCGCAGCGCCTTCCGACTTCCCCTCCACCAGCCGTAACCTCCGTCACGACGACCCCGTTGATCTCGGCCCAGTAGCTCTGTTTCCCGGCCCGTTCCACCGAGCAAGTCTACTCCTCGCCGTTGCCGACACGCTCTTCGCTGCCGCGATTGTAAACGTACCTCCCCCGAATGGTCTGGACGCGAATCGATGGCACCCCTTCCTAAAGAACGTCGCTGAGAAACGCCCGTACCTTTGGCCCAACCTCCAAGATGCCGTAGCCAAGCACTATCTCGACCCCGGCATATCCTCCGTCATCGCCTTCCCCACCGGGGCCGGCAAGTCAGGGGTCTCGCATCTCAAGATCGGCGCAACCCTCCTCGCCAAGAAACGGGTCATCTTCCTAGCGCCGACTCATGCGCTGGTTGACCAAACCCTCCGCGACCTAAGAGCCGCCTTTCCGGGGCGACGAGTGCGGACCGTCAGGGAGGACGAGTTCTCCATCTCCGCCGACGACTCAGGGGTCGCCGACATCCAGGTAATGACACCCGAGGCCTGCCTGCTGCTTGGGCATCTGCGGCCAGGTACTTTCGACGCTGTCGGACTACTGGTGTTTGATGAGTGTCACCTCATCCACCCCAGGACGGAAGCCGACCAACGTTCGCTCGATGCCATGTTGTGTATTATCCAGTTCGTGCGCTTGGCCCCAGAAGCTGATCTCCTGCTTCTGTCCGCAATGATGAATAATGCTGACGAGATAGCTGAATGGGTACAGGAACTCACGAACCGCGAATCGATGGGCCTTTCCATGGCGTGGAAACCTACGCGCCAACTGCGTGGGTGTATCGTCTATCGGCAGCAGCGCGTCAACGAACTCCGCACCTTCCTCAGAACGAAAAGGCGACAGCAACCGTCAGGAGGCGTGCCCGTCGCCGTGCGGCGCCAACTAACTGCTCAGCCCTACGGCTTTTTCAGCATCCGTCAAACTTGGGATTCTCAGCAGCGCGAAGACTACGCCTACCTCCCCTTCTCATCGGAGAGCCCGCGGCTCGCCGCGAACCCTGGCTGGCGACTAACCGCGAACGCGGGAGTGGTCGCGGCCGCACTTGCTGTTCCTGCCGCCGAGGCGGGAATCAACACCCTCGTCTTCTCGCAGTCCATACCCATCGCGGCCAAGATCGCCCAACGGACTTCTGACTCCCTAGGACCAGGCAAGATCGAGCTGACCCACCAAGAAGAACGATGGCTCAGCATCGCGGTCGACGAGTTGGGCGGCGCCGACCACCTGTATGTGGATGTCTGCAACGATACGATCACATCGAGGGCTGCCACCCATCACGGCCTACTGCTACCCGAGGAAAGGCGACTGGTCGAGTCGCTCTACGCCCGCCCCGACGGTCTAGCCGTCCTCTCCGCGACGGGTACGCTCGGGCAGGGAATGAACTTGCCGAGCGAGTTTGTGATCATCGCTCAAGACAGCCGCTTCGATGAAGAGACCGGCGCTTTGGAGATGCTCGAGGCGCGTGAACTGCTCAACGCTGCTGGACGGGCTGGACGTGCGGGCAAGAACGCAACCGGCATCGTCATCGTGATTCCTAGCCGCGTAGTTGGATTCGACGACACCAAGTCGACAATCGGCGATCAATGGATGCGGTTGCGCAAGATCTTCAGCCAGACTGACCAGTGCCTTGCCATCGACGACCCGCTCACCGCCGTTCTCGATCGGATCCACGCCCAGGCAGAACCTCCCGAGGACCTCGATCGCTACGTCGTCTCCCGTCTCTGCGGTTCAGCCGAAGATGAGGAGCCCGAAGCCCGTCTTCGCCAAACTCTCCAACGCACCTTCGCGGCATTCAAGAAGCGACGGACCATGCAGGACGCTTGGGTCGAGAGCCGTACTGAGGCCGCGGTCTCCCTCCTTAGACCGCTAGACCCCAGCGACGATACCGCAGCGAGGCTCCGAGACCTTTCGTCCTCCCTCGGTCTTCCGGAAGATGCGATAGCAACGTTGAGCTCAGACCTCCTTGATGCAGCACCGCCCCCCGGTGCGCACATCATGGCGTGGTGCGCATGGATCTTCGATTGGCTGCTCAGCCGCCGGGAGTACACCCTGCGCCTGCTCCGCCCTGAAGATCTCGAGCAGCAGTTCGGTCAACGCTATCGAAGACTGGAAACGGATAACGAACGCATCCTCTACGCCGTACCCAAGCTCCGAGACGCGCTCGACCACTGGATGAACGGCGAACCCCTGAACGTCGTCCAATCGGTCTTGGCGGGTGCTCCCCGCGACCTCAAGAAGTCGACCAGCGCCAGGAAGTTCGTCGTCCGCCTCCTCCCAACGCTCGCCCATCTATTCACTGCAGCCTCCATGATCAACGCGCGCCAAGCACCGGAGCTCATGACTACACACCACGACGCGGCCCCGACACTTCTGTACGCCAACCAATGCGTCCGCCTCGGGTTCTCGTCGCTCGAGATGTACGCCCTTTACGAGCAGATTCGATCTCGCAGACCTTCTCGACGTGAGGTTCACCGGGAATTCAGGGGCCTTGAAGGCCACCTCTCGGCGCCTACCGGCATCGAGAACTGGGCTGAAGTGAACGCGCGAATCGCTGCGGCACGGACATCGAAGACGCCGCGATGACGCGGCGTCTATTGGGCCGGCTCCTCCCCCACTCCCGTTTGGTGCGACCGCGCGGGTACAGTCAGCTAGCTACAACCAAACGACGCGCAGTAGAGAACGCGCCCGGGCTAATCATCACGGCCGTACGAGGTTGCCTTTATGTAGAGCGCCAATTGAACGCCCCCTCAGAAGTAGAGCTGAATCGCCTCTCCGTGGAGCTCTGCCAACGTCGACCGCATGCTGATCCACATCGGCTCGGCCAGGTCCGCTTCCCAGGATTCAAGCGCCGCTTCCAGGCGCTCGACGACTTCGGGATGCTGGTCGGCGACGTTCTCGCGCTCGCCGACGTCCGCCTCGAGGTCGTGCAGCACCGTGATCTGGCCGTGCGCTGACACCGGCGGGTAGTCCTCCTCCGGCAGCAGGCGGCCGCCGAGACCGAGCACGGAAGCCGGGTCCTGGTCCGTCAGGTCGACCCGCCACAGCTTCCACTTGCCCGAGCGGACGGCCGCGTTGGGCAGGGACCGCCAGAAGAGGTACTCGTGCGGCGGTTCCTCGATCTCGCGGCGCAGGTACGGCAGGAGGTTCACGCTGTCCTCAGTGCCCGCGTCCGACCCGGCCGCCGCGGCCATCGTCGCGTACAGGTCGAGGACGCTCGCAGGCTGGCTGTAGACCTCGCCCTGGGGCAAACCCGCCGGCCACTTGACCAGGTACGGCACCCGGATGCCGCCGTCCAGGTGATAGCGCTTGCCGCCGGAAAGCGGCGAATTCGTGCAGATGACCGCCGGCATGTAGTTGATGCAGCCGTTGTCGGAGATGAACACGACGAGCGTGTTCTCCTCCAGCCCGTGCTCGCGGAGCGTCGCGGTGACGCGGCCCACCATGTCGTCGACCGACGACACCATGGCGGCGTAGATCCGGGCACCTGGTTCCTCGATGTGCGCGTAGCGGTCGACGTACTTGCTCGTGGCCTGAATCGGCGTGTGAGGCGCGTTCGGCGCCAGCATCAGAAAGAACGGCTCGTCCGCGTGGCGCTCGATGAAACTGACGGCGCGGTCCGCGAACACGTCGGTCAGGTACTCGTCAACCTCCACGACTTCGTAGCCGTCCATGATCGCGCGCGGCCCCTCGCCGCGGTCGCCGACGACCGGCGTCCACCCGGTCGCGCCCGGCTCGGTCGCGGCGGGCTCGCTGCTCGGCCAGCGATGGGCGTCCGGATCGTTGGGATCGACGTAGCTCGAGCCGCCCCCCAGATGGCCGAAAAACTCGTCGAAGCCGCGCCTCAGCGGGTGGTACTGCTCGCGGAACCCGAGGTGCCACTTCCCCACCAGCCCGGTGACGTAGCCGGCCTCCCGCATCATGTCGCCCAGCGTCGTCTCGTCCTCGGGCAATCCGAGTTCGGCATCGGCGTTGCGCTCGTAGTTCGCGGTCGGGTTGTACTCGTAGCCGAACCGGTTCTGGTAGCGGCCCGTGAAGACCCCGGCCCGCATCGGACTGCAGACCGCCGCCGAGACGTAGCCGTCGGTCAGCCGGACGCCGCTCGTCGCCAGCTCGTCGATGTGCGGCGTCGAGATGACCGTCGATCCGTTGGCGCCGATGTCGCCGTAGCCGAGGTCGTCGGCGAGGACGATGATCACGTTGGGCGGTGAACCAAACCCGCTCTCACCGCGCTCCGAAACACAGCCCAACAAGCCGACGCTCACGACGACTGTCGACGTCCCTATACCCCAGCAGAAGCTCTTCATGCTTCGACCCCTCAACAGCCAGCGACCCTAGGGTTCTTCCATGCTCAACTTGCAGCCACCATACGCGATCTGCGGCACCTCGGCAACGCACACGTCCTCCTCTCGCAGACGTTCCAGATCGAGAGCGGAATCTGCCCGCCCACTTCTCTCCCTCCAGAACCCCCGTTGTACAATGGACCCCGTCCCTATCAACCAAATTCTCTGAATCCGTCCGCCGCCGACCAACGGTCCGCTGCGCCGACCAAGGAGATCCGACCATGTTCCCAAAACCACTGAGAACGCACCTGCCAGCCCTTGGCCACGCCGCCACCGTTCTTGCCGCCCTCGTGGCCCTGACCGCGCTTCTTCTGCAGGCCCGTGCTGCCGCCGAGTCACGGACACGAGAGGCCGCCACTGAGATACGGCGAGAACTGCTGGGATTCTCTCACTCAATTGAGATCTGGAACGACATTCTCGACAACAACTCTCTCATGTTCGTTGCCGCCTCAACAACCGCAAAGGAGCTGGAACTGCGCGACTTCCACGTCCCGGAGGCTGGAACGACCGGCGGCACGGATCCCAGTATCACTCTGGCCGTCAGCCTGGGTTGGAATGAGGCAAGAAGTCCACGTCGCTTGGACTCAGCTGACGAGGAACTCCGGCTTTCTTCCCATCGGCTAACGGGAACTCTCGCTCTCCTTCACGAAGCGACTCAAATGCTGACGAAGATGCGCTGGCAACACTACTCACAGCTCACGCTCAGCAGAACGGTTGGGCTTTGGGCGGACCCCCAGGTAAACGCCGACAAGCGCGATCTCGAGAGCCTCCTCGTAGACAGCTTGGCCGATCTTGACGCTGAACTCCGGACGGGGCGGCACCTCATCAGGGAGTTCATCAAGGCCGTAGTCGCTCGAAGTGCGACTCTGCCCGATCGGGAGCTTGTCCGGCTGTCGCAAGGCCCGATGCGAGCCACTTCGACCTACCTACAGGACATGCGTGAGTTCGTCCAACAGTTGAGCACTCTCCCCAGCGTCTCGGACGCCGATCGCCAGGAGCTGATCATCAAGCTCGAAGTGGCAGAAGAAGCACTCAAGGCCGCGGGCGTCGTTTCGAGCGCGCCGAACTGAACTGAGGCCGGCAAGCGCCTTCGTCAACAGAACACTTAATGATAGTCGAGCGTTTCGCCGTCGACGGACAGTGTTCTCTATTGGTGGCTGATCACGGCCCCCTTTTACTCGTGGTCAGAACCCAAGCTGGAAACTCATCGTGGTGTTCCAGTACACGACCATGGGTTCACCATCCTTAAGGGCGGGCTTGAACTTCCATTGGCTTAGTGTGTCTACGACCGTTTCCGTCAGCCCCTTGTCGAGACCCTTCAGTACTCTAACGCTCGTAACGGCACCAGTCTCGCTGACGATGGCCTGGAGAACCACAACGCCTTGAACGCGTCCCTTCCTCGCCTCTTCCGTGTAGTGCGGCTCGATTCGACTAATGACTACCGGTTCGGTGATCTCACCCGTCAGGTAACGCGCCACTGGCCAGCGTTGGCCAGTCCGGTACTGCCTCGGAAACCCAATCCTCTCGCGCGACCGGGTCGCATTTCTCACGCACGGCAGGACCAACATCCTCGACGTAGGACCTCGCGCTTACCCGTTCGCCCTAGCGGTTGTCGCTGTACAACGCAACGTGTTGGTGGCCTTCAATGTTCTTTAGGTGTGGGGTCGGTCTGCCGAATCAGCATGACGAACCCTCTGGGGTTGGGGACGACTCGGGAGCGGAGACGAGGACCGCCACGAACCTCGTAGTAGAGCCATCGGGAATCTGACGACAGTGGTTGCTTCCAGTCAACGTTGCAACGATACCAACTGACCCTTCCGACAGCGAACCACTAACAACGGCTCACTCGCCCTAGCCGCGCCGCGCTCGTGCCACGTGCCATGAGAGGCGAAATCGACTCCGGTAGGGTCGCCCTAGGTGTCGGAAACGTACGTAGCCTTCCACTTCTCGCTGTACGTTTGGGCCATGACGGCCACGGCAATGCCGCTACAGAGAACTACCACCTCAGGATCCGCGAGGTTCTGTGGCTCGCCGGTCTCTGGTTCCTCATCGCCTTCCTTTTCCGTAGGACCTTCGTGTCTGGAGCGGCAAGCCACGCTACGATCACCGCCTACCTGCAACTCCAGTTCGCCGCGTCGTTCACGTCTCCCTCGCCGTTGTACTTCGCCGCCCTGGGATACGCGCAGAGCGGCCGCGTGAACTCGGGCTCCGGTCCCGGGCGGCTGGCCTCGATGCGGTCGGGGGCGATCCCTTTCTCCGTCCATGCCACCAGCGGGTCGACGTAGTCGGCGACCCAGGCGCCCGGGCCGCGGGCGCAGTGGATCATGCCGGGGACCATGAACATGCGGTAGAAGTCCGCCGCCGTTTCCGCGCCGCCGTTCTCCTTCTCGACCGCGTGCAGATAGTCGATCGCGCGCTGCGGGCGCAGCGGGTAGTCGTTCCAGCCCTGGTACATCAGCAGCTTGCCGCCGCGTTCCCGGAACGCCGAGAGGTCCGCGGTCAGCACGTCGAGCGGCGCGGTCACGGCGGCGAGCAGACCGCGGTCGGCGACCGGATCGAACGCCTCGACATCGAAGTCCGGCTCGAAGCGCATCAGGGCGTCGAGCAGCACGTCCATGCCGTCGATCAGGGACTGGTCGGGCTCACCCCGCCGGGCGGTCGGCAGCATCCAGGTCGCCCAGTCGCCCGCGTCCTCGGAGCCCGGCGGCACGCCGGGCGAGAGGACGTTGCCGTCCGCGTCGACGACGTCTGCGTACATGTAGCGAGCGGTCTGGAGCTGGCCCGCGGTGAGGCAGTTCTCCGTCGAGTCCGGCGGGCATTGCAACGCGTTCAGGTCGAAGACGTCGGCGGTGCACTTCGTCGGATCGTCGATCACGCCGTCCTCGACTCCGTCCAGGGCGTCGCAGGCTTCGCGGGACGCCTTGCCCAGCAACTGGAACGATTCGACGGTCAGAGGATGCTTCGCCTGCAGGCGCGCGCCGCCGATCATCCAGGGCACGAATTCCTGGAACCGGAAGGCCGGCGCTCCGGCGAGGACGCCGTCGTAGTCGTTCGGAAAGCGCGTCGCCTCGAGCATCGCCGCGCGGCCGCCGTTCGAGCAGCCCTTGACGTAGGAGTAGTCGATCTCCCGGCCGTAGTAGTGCTTGATGACCCGCTTGGCCGCCCCGGTCGCGAGATGCACGCCGCGATAGGCGTAGTCGATCAGGGCCTCGGGCTGCCGCACGTAGTCGCGGTCCTGGCCCTCGTGGCCGGTGTCGGTCGAGGCCATCGCGAAGCCGCGGCCGAGCAGGCTCGTCGTGTCGCCGATGAAGCCCGCCGCGCCGCCGACGGTGCTGAACATCATCCGGCCGTTCCAGTCGTCGGGCAGGGTGACCTCGAAGCGGATCGCTCGGTTGACGACGCCGCGCACCCGGCAATGGGCCGGCACACCTTCCGCGGCAGGCACCCGGAACCCCGGCTCGACCGCGTGGTCAAGGTCGGTCAGGGCGACCAGGCCGCGGCAGTCGCGGCCGGTGTCGTTCGCGGCAAGAGGCGGTGCGGCAACCAGGAGGAGCAGCAGGGCGAGGGCGGAAAGTCGAGTCGTCATTGATGCTCCTTTACGGGGACGTGTCGAAGTCAGGCTGCAACGCCCGCGCGGGCGATGAGCGCCACCGTGCCGTCCGCCTTGGCGATCCAGACGAAGGCGGCCGTGCGCGCCGGATCGTCCGGATCGGGGCCGGTCACGACACCGTTGACGGTGATCGTGTCGCCCGGCCACACCGGGTTCGTGAACTTGAGATCGAAGGAACCGCTCCGCCACCACGCGTCGCCGAAGCGCTCCTCCAGGAGGTGGCCGACGTAGCCCATCGTCATCCGGCCGCCGACCACCACGTCCTGGAAGCCGAGTTCGCGGGATGCTTCCCTGTCAGTGTGGTAGTTCGCGTTGCCGTGAAAGAACTGGCCGCACATCTCGAGAGAGATCGTGCGCTTGAGGCCGCCGAACCGTTCACCCTGCGGCACGTCGAAGCGTCGCGCTCCCGGTTTCTTTCGGGGATCGCGCAGCTCGACATCCCCGGCGTACTCCTGGTCGCGCAGGAAGCTCTGGTGATGGTGGGTCTCCAGGACCTGGCGACCGTCACCGTCCCTGAGACGAACCCGGTAGTCGACGACGACGCGGTTGCGCCGGTCGTAGATGTCGCAGATGTCGCCCTCGACCGCGTACGTCGCGCCGGCCTCCATCGGGGCCGAGAGCGCCCATTCCTCGCGCATCCAGAGATGCCCGGTCTGGTTGGCGAAGGCGATCTCCCGGAAGTAGTCGCCGTCCGGGCCGCTCGCGATCGTGGAGGGCAGCAGGCCGGAAGTCGGCGGCTCGAGTTCCAGGCCGCCGTAGTAGTCCGCGAGCACGACGTCGTCCACGACGAAGGTCCCGCTGCTCAGCCGCTTGCCGACGTACGGCCCGTTCCCGTTCGATTCGCCCATCGTTTCCTGGTCGGTGAACCGGGGAGCCTATCGCCCGGCGGCGCTACGCGCCCGCCAGCAACGGCCACAGTCCGTCGCCGCCGGCGCCAACCGCCAGCCTGCCCACCCGCGCCTGCCAGTACCCCTCGTCGCCGTCCGCATCCCGCCAGGTCCATAGCCGGCGGGTGAAGCGCTGCAGATCGTGCTCGCGCGTGTAGCCGATCGCGCCATGGAGCTGGTGCGCGATCCGCGTGACTTCGTAGCAGGCCTCGCTGGCACGGGCCTTGGCGCAGGCGGCCTTGAAGCCGGCCCCGCTAGCGCCGCCTTCCGTGGCTGCTTCGATGGCCGCGATCGCGGTGTCGGAAGCGACGCCGACCACGGCCGCGTGACTCGCCATCACGGCGACCATCTGCTGAACGGCCTGGAAGCGTGCCAGCGGCCGGCCGAACTGAACCCGGCCCTGCACATGTTCGATCGTCAGGTCGAGTATCCGCTCCATCGCGCCGGCGATCATCGCGGTACGTGCCGTGGCCATGAGTTCGGAGGCGCTCGGACCAGAGCCGGGGCTGCCGGACTGCTCGGCCGGGATCGCCGGGCGCTGGCGGAGACGCCCCAGCGGTTCGCCGGCGCTGCTGGTCCCCACCTCAAGGTCGACGTCGACGGCAGCCACCCACCCGACGCTGTCCGGTTGATCGGCCACGATCAGTGCCGCGATCTCGTCCGGCCACGCCACGTCCGTCGCGGGAGCCGCCGTCAGCAGACCCAGCGGCCCCGCCGGAGGTTCGAGTCCCGCATCGGCAACCAGCCGACGACCGATGATCGTCTCCACCAGGGGCAGCGGCAACGCGAACGCCCCCGCCGCCCGCGCCACCGCCATCGCGTCCCCGAAGTCGACGCCGGCGCCTCCCGCCGACTCGGGCAGCAGCACGTCGGCCAGGCCGTTCTCCTCGATCGCCCGCCAATGATCGGCCGGGAAGCGGCCGGCCTCGACGCCTTCGAACACGTCGTCCTCCGTCGCCGCCTCGAACAGCCGGTTCGCCGTGTCGAGCAGGAGTGCGCGCAGCCCGCTCACCGCAGCCTCAGCCCGCGAGCCACGATGCCGCGGAGAATCTCGGTCGCGCCGCCCTGGATCGTGTAGGACGGCGCGGCCAGAACGACCTGGCGCAGGATGTCGAGCAGGTTCCGGTCATCGATCCCCTCGGCGGCCACGAGGCGGCGCACGATCTCCGGAACCTCCTGCTGGAAGTTGGTGCCCAGGTCCTTGACGAGCGCCGACTCGACATTCGGCGTTTCGCCGGCCTCGAGCGAGGCCGCCACCGAGACCGAAGCAGCGCGCAGCGCCCAGAGCCGGCTGACCAGCAGCCCGACCTCGCGCTGCGCCGCCGGCGACGCGCTCCCATCCAACGCGTCGACGAGCGCCCGCAGCAGATGGAAGTTGGTCAGGAACCGCTCCGGCCCGCTGCGCTCGTAGGCGAGTTCGGACGTCACCTGCGCCCAGCCGTCTCCCGGATTACCGAGCAGGCAGTCATCCGGGACGAAGGTGTCTTCGAAGAAGACCTCGTTGAAGTCGTGGCGGCCCGGCAGGTCGATGATCGGCCTGACCGTGATTCCGTTCGAGTTCCTGAGATCGATGATGACCTGGCTCATGCCTGCGTGGCGTTTGTCCGACTTCGGCTCCGTCCGGACGAGGGCAACGCAGTACTCCGCGACGTGCGCGTAGGACGTCCAGATCTTCGATCCGTTGAGACGCCAGCCGCCGTCGACCCGTTCGGCGCGCATGCGAATGGAGGCGAGGTCCGAGCCCGAGTCCGGCTCGCTCATGCCGACCGCGAAGGAGAGTTCGCCCCGGGCGATCGGCGGCAGGAAGCGCCGCTTCTGAGCCTCCGAGCCGTAGCGAAGGATGCTCGGACCGATCTGACGGTCGGCGAACCAGTGAAACGCCGCCGGCGCACCCGCCGCGAGCAGCTCCTCGGTCACGACGTAGCGTTCGAGCTGGCTTCGTTCGGCACCGCCGTAGCGCCGCGGCCAGGTCATGCCGATGAAGCCGGCCCCGCCGAGGGCGCGGCTGAGTTCCGGGTTGCGGCCCCACCAGGACAGTCCCTCCGCGAACCACACACCCCTGGCGCGCGTATCTTCCAGCAGGCGGCGGACTTCCGACCGGAGATTCTCCGCCGCCTCCGGCAGAACCGAAGGCGAAAAGCGAAGATGGACGGCGGGGGCCTTCACGGCGGCAAGGGAGCGTACCGAATGGCGCGGGTCGCCCGCTCCGCGACACGCTCCGTGCACCCTCGGCAGGGACATGGATGGACACCGAATAGGATGCGATCGACATGACGAAGACCCGCAAGAAGAGCCGCTTCCTGGGCTTCCTGAAGTGGACCGGCATCACGGTGGCCGCTCTCGCCGGCCTGGCGCTGGTGCTGAACCTGACCACGGGAATGCACCTCCAGATCACGGGCGGCCTCTGGCCGCAACTGGACTTCCACGACGAGGATCGGCACTACCGGGCGCTGGAGGCCCATCGGGGTCAGACCGACGCGCTGGTCGTCGCCGAAGCCCCGGCCGAGCCGCAACCCGCCGACGACGAGCAGGCTGCCGATTCCTGGCCCTACTACCGCGGACTCCACATGGACGGCCGTTATCCCGAGCCAGTCAACATCGACTGGCCGGACGAGGGTCCGCCTGAACTGTGGCGCATTCCGGTCGGCGGCGGCTACGCATCCTTCGTCGTCGGCGACGGGCTCGCCTACACGATCGAGCAACGGCGGGAGCAGGAAGCCGTCGCCGCCTACGATCTCATGCGTGGCGCGGAACGCTGGGCGGCAAGTTGGGATGCCCGCTTCGAGGAATCGATGGGTGGCGATGGCCCCCGCGCCACGCCGGCCCTGTACGACGGGACCCTCGTCGCGCTCGGCGCGACAGGCGAACTGCAGGCACTGGACGCCGCGACCGGCGCGCTCCGTTGGCGCACGAACATTCTCGAGGACTCGGGCGCTGCCAACCTGACCTGGGGCATGGCGGCGTCACCGGCGATCCTGGACGGAGCGGTCCTCACCGCGCCCGGCGGCCCGAACGGGGCCGTGATCGCCTATGAGCTCGACACAGGTGAGATTCGCTGGCGGGCTCTCGACGCCCAGGGCGCCTACACCGCGCCCGCGGTCTTCACCCTGGACGGCCTTTCCCAGATCGTCCTGATCGGCGCCGATCAGGTGATCTCCCTGAGCCCCAACGGCAGCGAAACGTACTGGAGCCGGCCCTGGGCGACGATGAACGGCATCAACGCCGCGCAGCCGCTCCAGGTGGCGCCGAATCGCCTCTTCGTGTCGTCCGGCTACGGCCACGGCGCCGCGGTGCTTGAAGTCGACGCCGACCTCGAAGCGAACACCGCAGAGGTGCGCGAGCTCTGGTTCAACAACCGGATGAAGAACACGTTCTCGACCTCCGTGTTCCACGACGGCTACGTGTACGGCCTCGACAACGGCATCCTCGCCTGCGTCGACGCCGAGAACGGCGACCGGATGTGGAAGGGCGGCCGCTATGGCCACGGCCAGCTTCTCATCGCCTCCGGCCACCTCGTCATCACCACGGAACGGGGTCAGCTCGTCCTGGTGCGCGCGACGCCCGAAAGCCACCAGGAGATCGTCGCCCTGCCCGCCGTCTCGGGCCGCACCTGGAACAACCCGGCGATCGCCGAGGGCATCCTCCTGGTGAGGAACGACCGAGAAGCCGTGGCGTTCGACCTGCGGCCGCAGACGTAGCGCTAGAGACCGGCCTCGCTTCCGCTCGCCACTCGTGCATCCAGGGGCGATCCGCCATTCATGCCCCTAAGTGCTCGCCATTGCTGCCCCCTAGCCGGGGATCTCGACAACCAGGTACTCGCCTTCCCGGCTGACCGGGTAGGTCTCGGCCGTGTACGGACCCTTGACCATGCCCGGGGACGGAGCGTCCGGGTCTTCGATGGGAGCGGCCGTCACCTCCGCCGCCTCGGCGATCTCTTCGCCGGCGACGGTCTCGACTTCATAGCGGCGCACGCGCAGCCTCTCGGGGGCGCACCAGGACTGGCCGGTGCGGACGTGGAACTCCCAGCCGTGCCAGGGGCAGCAGAGGATCTCGCGGCTCGGGCGGTACTCGAAGTCTCCGGGACGCTCGGACCGGATCACGCCCCAGAGCTTGCCCTCGCAGAGCTTCCCACCCTGGTGCGGGCAGCGGTTGCGGAGCGCGAAGAACTCGCCGTCCAGGTTGAAGACGCCGATCGAACGGCCAGCGACGGAGACGATCTTGCGGCCGCCCGATTCGATCTCGGACGCCTCGGCGACGACGTACTTCATGCGGGGGATGCGCTCCCGGAGGCCGGCGCTTCGCGCCGGATGCCGGCCAGAAGGCCGGCGCACCCAGTCCCCGCTCTCACTCCTAGAGGCCGTACAGAGCCCGGGCGTTCTCGCACTGAATGCCCTTGACGAGTTCCTCGTCGAGTCCCGACGGCAGCACGACGTCGGGGTTGTCCCCGTCCCAGTGCGGGTAATCGCTGGCGATCAGGATGTGGCTTGCCAGGTCGCCGAAGTGCTCGATCAGGTTCAGGAAGTCCTGGCGCCGCGGCGGCTCCTCGATCGGCTGGGTCGTCACGTAAACGTGCTCCGAGATGACTTCCGACGGCAGGCGCTCGAGGTGCGGCGCCTCCTCGCGCAGCAGGCTCCAGGCGGAGTCGAGGCGCCAGATCAGCGGCGGCAGCCAGGCGAAGCCGTTCTCGACGGAGATCATCCGCAGGCTCGGGAAGCGGTCGAAGACGCCCTCCACCACCATGCTCGTGATGTTCGCCTGCACGGCCTGGGGCGGGCTGGTGTGGTCCTCGATGTAGTACGAGGCGTGGCCGGCGCCGGTGATCGGGTGGCCGTAGGCGCCGAAGGCGTGCGACGCGACGTGCATGCCCGTCTCGACACAGGCCTCGTAGATCGGCCAGAACCTGCGGCGGCCCATCGGTTCCTGCAGACGGCCCATGAACAGCACCTGGGCGAAGCGGCCATCGGCGCCGCAGCGCCGAATCTCCGCCGCCGCGGCGACCGGATCCTGCGGGGTGACGACGACCGAGGCCCGCAGCCGCGGCTCGGGATCGAGCCACTCGGCGATCTGCCAATCGTTCGCGGCCCGCGCGAGCGCCGCGCCGAGTTCCAGGTCGAGCGCCGAACTGACCGGAGAGAGCGGATTCAGGATCGCGTACTCGACGTTGTAGGGGTCGAGGAAGTCCTCCCGCGCGAAGCCGACTTCCGAACCGGGGGTGCGGCCCGACGGCGGCCGCGCCTCCTCGCGGTGATCCATGAAGCGCGGGTAGTAGCCGCTGTTCGGATGGCGGATGCCGAACGTCTCGAGGTGGTTGCGCCAGCGCTTCGACAGGTACGGGTAGAGGTCCTTGATCGAGTCGAGCTCGTTGTGGAAGTCGCAGTCGATGATGGGCGGTCGGTCGGGCCCGGTTCCCGCCTTCAGGACCGACGGTGTCGTGGACGGCTCATGCAGGGCTACGGTCATCTGGCTACCCTCCCATGCGGTAGAAGCTGCGCGCGTTCTCGGACCTGATCTTACGCCCAAGCGACTCCGGCAGCAGCCGAAACAGCAGATCGCCCGCGTCGCAGGCGTGGACGTGGGGATAGTCGCTGGCGTACAGCAGCAGGTCGTCCGAGCCGAGCTGGTCGACGACCTCGCCGAGGTGCGCCGGGTCGGGCGGCGCGTCGAGCGGCTGGATGCCGACCCGGACGTGCTCGCGGAAGTAGTCGGAGGGCGGACGGCGCACCCAGGGCACCAGCCGCCGCAGGTTCCGCCACTCCTTGTCCATCCGCCACAGGTGGGACGGAATCCAGGTGAAGCCGGATTCCAGGAACACGACTCGCAGATCGGGACACGCGTCGAACACCCCTTCGACGATCATGCTCGTGAGCTGGGTCGCGAACACCTGCGCCATCGCCGTGTACTCCTCCAGGAAGAAGGACGGCCAGCCGGTCGGCGTCGGCGGCATGACCGGCGCGCCGCCGAAGTGGATCGCCGCCACCAGGCCGCTCCGCTCGATCGTCTTCCAGAGCGGGTGGTAGAGCCGGCTTCCGAGCGGGTGCTCGGTGCGCGCGGGTATCAGCACCTGGACGAAACCGGGCCGGTCGGCGCAGCGCTCGATCTCCTCGGCCGCGGCCGCCGGCAACTGGATCGGCGCGACGACCGAGCCGCGGAGCCGCGGTTCCTGCTCCAGCCACTCCCTGGACTGCCAGTCGTTCGTGGCGGCCGCGAGCGCCGCGGCGACGTCCGGATTGTGGACGCTGTCGACCGCGTAGAGGCAGCTCGAAATCGCCAACTCCGCGCCGCCCTGGTCGAAGACGGCCTCGCGGAGCTCCTCCAGACCGCCGCGGCGGCCGGCGACGGGCGAGCGCGGCGGGTAGTACTCCTGGGAGGCACCCTTGTCCACCGTGTTGTTGAAGTGCTCGACCCAATGTTCAGGCAGCAGGGGGTAGAGGTCCCGGAGACGCGGGTTCGGAATGTGGACGTCGGCGTCGATCAACGGCCGGGCTCCTGCGGCGGCAGTCACGGCAGCGCCAGCGCGACGACCTTCGGCG
The DNA here is from genome assembly GCA_022823665.1 of Thermoanaerobaculia bacterium. Classification (GTDB taxonomy): domain Bacteria; phylum Acidobacteriota; class Thermoanaerobaculia; order Multivoradales; family Multivoraceae; genus Multivorans. The sequence continues at coordinate 292,457 of JAJEHN010000001.1, forward strand.
TCGTCTTCCGGGCCGCAATCGCCGCGATCTGCTCCTCGCTCAGGTCCAGGCCGGCATCTTCAGCAAGCTCGCCGATATCGGCGAAGAACGAGCCGCCGCCAACCGCGACGACGATGTACTGCCTGCCGTCCACCATGTACGTGATCGGATTCCCATGGGCCGTGTCCGGCAGCGGCACATGGCCGAGCAGCTCCCCGGTCTGCTTGTCGAAGACGTTGATCCGTGGCGAGTTGTCCTCTCCCCGCCCCTGGCTCTGCGTGACGAAGAGCAGCGTCTTCGTGAGCATCGGCGCCCCCCGGCCGCCACCCAGCATCGGCAGATCCAGGCCTGCGAGCGCCGGATGATCCCTCGGGCCGTGGCCGTTGGGCGTCATCCACAGGTGCTCGCCCGTGTTCAGGTCGATCGCGGTCACCCTTCCCCAGGGCGGCTTCACCAGGGGCAGCCCCTGCGGACTGCCGGAGGGGGCGAAGAAGGAGCCGACGTAGTTCAGGTTGGAGCGCGCCGGGTCGGGCTTGCTCAGCGGATGGACGCTGATCGACGTCGACGAAGGCACGTAGAGCACGCCCGTCTCCGGATCGACCGCGGCGCCCGGCCAGTTCGCCCCGCCGCCGGCGCTCGGCAGCATCAGCGTCCCGGCGCCAACGCTCGGCGGCGTGAACAGCGGCCCCATCCGAAACCCGGAAGCGATCTCCTTCGCCTCGGCCAGCAGCTCCGGCGTCAGGTCGATCAGGTCGTCCTCGCTGACGCCCTGGCGATCGAACGCCGGCGGCTTCGTCGGAAACGGTTGGGTCGGCGACGCCCGTTCGCCGGGCACGTCCGATTCGGGCACCGGGCGCTCCTCGATCGGCCACACTTCTTCCCCGGTCACCCGGTCGAAGACGTAGGTGAACGCCTGCTTCGAGACCTGCGCCAGCGCCTTGATCTCGCGACCGTCCACCGTGATGTCCACGAGCTGCGGCGGCGTCGGGAAGTCGTAGTCCCAGAGCCCGTGGTGGACGGCCTGGAAGTGCCACACCCGTTCGCCGGTGTCCGCGTCGAGGCAGACGATGCTCTCCGCGAACAGGTTGTCGCCCAGGCGGTGGCCGCCGTAGAAGTCGTTCGTCGCCGTCGAGATCGGCAGGTAGACGTAGCCGAGCTCCTCGTCGACGGTCATCATGTTCCAGACGTTCGTGTTGCCGCTGTACCTCCAGGAGTCGTTCTCCCAGGTGTCGACGCCGTACTCCCCCTCCTGCGGGATCGTGTGGAAGATCCACTTCAGCTCGCCGGTGCGCACGTCGTAGCCGCGGATGTGTCCCGGCGGCGCGGCCTGACGGATCGGCCCGTCGCTGACGACGGAGCCCACGACCACCGTGTCGCCGACGACGGCCGGCGGCGAGCTGTGCGTGATCGCGCGCGGGTTGACCCGACGCCCGAAGTCCACTTCGCCCCGTTCAGCCAGCAGGTCGACCTGGCCGTCGATCCCGAAGCCGCCGATGGGCTCCCCGGTCAGGCCGTCGATCGCGATCAGTCGCCGGTCGTGGGTGGGGAGGAAGATCCGCGTTTCGTCGCGACTGCGGCCATCCCGTTCGACCGACCCCCGCCAGGCGGCGACGCCGCGGTGCTGGAAGCCGACGTTCGCCGGCCGGCCGGCCCGCCAGGACTCGGGGTCGTACGTCCACAGCGTTTCGCCGGTGGCGGCGTCGATGGCCGCGGCCTGAGCGACTTCCGTGGCGACGTACAGCACGCCGCCCACCATGATCGGGACCGGCTTGAACTGGCCCGGCTTGACCGACGGGTTCGCTTCGGCGACGGCAGTCGACGGCGATTCCCACTCCCAGGCGATCCGCAGGTCCCGGAAGTTCGACCGGTCGATCTGCTCGAGTGCCGAGTACTTCGTGTTGTCGGGACCGCTGCCGAAGGCGGGCCACTCGACCATTCCGGCGGCTTTCTGGGCCAGGCTTGGCGGTACCCACGCAAGCGCCGCCGTCGCCAAGGCCGCCACCCGGGCAGCCCGGCCGCGCCGCGCCTGCTCAGGTGTCCGACTTTCGTGCATGGCCGGAGCCTATAGCCCGACCGGCCGGACGTTCTACCGGCGCCGTCGCCTCCGACCGTCGGCCTACTCCGGAGTCGGCGGAGCCACAGGCCAAGGGTAACCGTTCTTCTTCCCGATCTTCTTGGCCTCCTTCGTGTACTCCTTCGTGGCCGCGAACGAACACGCGTAGCTGTCTTCTACCTCTTCGTGAAAGAACTTGGCGCGAATCGTCGCGCTCGCGTTCTGGCCCCCACCGCTGAAGAGCTGCCCGCTGAAGCCGCGCTTGCCGTCACGAGACGATTCGTCGACCGTCTGATAGTGAGTGAATCCGGCAGCCACGCAGGCGCTGGCGACACGCTGGGAGGCTCGCCTCGCTGCCTTGGCGTCTCCGGATCTGAACAGGGGTCCGATGAGATTCTCCTGTGTGATCTCACACTCGTTGGCCGCGAAGCAATGCAGCCACTTCTTCGCCGCCTGAACGTCGGCGGCGACCGAAGCCATGAAGATGGCGGCGAATACGATCGGGATGCGCTTCATGCGTCTACTCCTCCTTGTTCGCGCGACTCCCGAATTGGAGTCGACTCATTTCCGTCCCACGGCAGCGATCATGGCGACGATGACGGACTCACTGACACCGGCATCGCTGAGCGCCTTGAGGTCGTCCGTTCGCAGAGAGAATTCGGCCGCTGCGTTCTCGATCCGCGCAAGAATGACCGCATCCGGCAGTCCCGCCTCGACCATGGCCACGATGTCGGCGTTGCTGAGGACTTCAGTCCCCTGCTCTTCTGCCGCCTTCGCTCCTGGGGCCTCGAAACGCTCGACGAGAACGGCCCAGGCGTCCTGAACCGCTACCACGCGCTCACGAAACCGTCGTCCGGCTTCGTGCTCCTCCAGCGCCTTCTCCGCGTCCGCTATCGCCTCCGTCACGATCCTCCCTGGCCTCAGAGCCGCCGCCTCGCGCAGGTTCGCCAGCGCCTCCTCGGGGTATCCGGTGAACGTCTGAGTCAAGCCGAGGTTCTGGTACGCGTTCCCGAGGACCCTATTCTTGATCCGCGGGTCTTGCCGGCACGCCTCCAGGTTCTGAATCGAGAGTTCCAGGGCCCGGTCGAGCGAATCAGCCCGCAAGGCCCGATAAGCGCTCTCCAGACCGCACTTGTCGTTGTTGTAGAACCACACCGATCTCCGTTCGGACGAGGAGAAGAACAGGCGGTTCACATCACTAGCGAGCTTCCGGACCGCGGCGGCCACGGCCTGTTCGGGGGTTGGCGCCTCCGGCCAGTCGTCGCCCCATGGGTGTTCCAGCGTCAGCTCCTCTCGAAGGTTCGCCGAGGATGAAAGCGGGATCTCCCCGTACACCCTGTCGTTGGTCAAGTCGAAGACCCGAATCGACAACGTGACCGTCGCACCGGTACGCGCGACCCGGTCCACGACGAGCACCTCGACCGTAGTAACGCTCTCGGTGGCCTCGCTCTCTTCCTCCACTTCGAGGTCCTCGGTGGTCGCCCGGCTCCCGCTCGCGGCGCGCCCAGTCGTCGTCCTGACCTGCCGATGGCTCAGCCGGCTTTGCTCCGATCTGTCCTGCCGTGTCTCGCACACCCTGGAGCGGACTTCGATCAGCACGGAAGGGCCCAAGGCTCGTCCCGCGGCCATCAGGACAGCGGGGTCGAGACCACCGGAAGATGGCGAGGCGTGCTCTGAAAGCACGGCGTTCAGCCGAGCACCTTCGACCACCTGGAAGCCGGCTCGGAAGAAGAGCGTTGCCAGTGTGCGCGAAAGCTCCTCTTCACACTGGTCCAGGGGCTCCGGCAGAAAGACCGTGTCGGCGCCAATGTCGATCAACGGAGCGTGCTGAATCGTCACTTCGGCCTCTCGAAGACCCAGAAGCTGCGCGTTAGCGGCCACCCCACCTACCGCGAGTCCGATCGCGCCGGTTAGAAACGCTGTCGCCATCAGCCGAGCAGGAGCGACCCCGCCTAACACAGCGTTGCTCCTGTCCCCAGACACGTCTTCTACTACCAGTCGATCCACTGTAAGCGTAGAAACGTCCATACCTCGCGTCATTCCATGGACCCTTCTTGAATCTAGTTACAGAGGAATGCGGCAGTATCGCTCCTCGGCGAGGCGACCGATCCCACTCCGTTTTCGTAGTCCCACGGCGTACCGTCGGGCGCGGTAACCCGAAGCCTGAGACCCAGGTCGGTCACGGGAGCGACGAACACCCAGCGGCGCCCGTTGACGCCGCAGGCGTCCAGAACCTTGATCAGGACTTCGGCATTGTCGCGCTCGAAGAAGTAGAGGATTCCGGACTGACTCGAAGGAAGGCGCCAGTCGACGGCGCTGCCGGATTGCCCGTCGCCGCTCTCCCAACACGCCTCGACCCGGTAGCCGCCGGCCAGCGTCAGTCCGGTCGAACGCAGGGAGCAGGTCGGCGTAGATCCTGCGCTGACGCCAGTCATGCCCTCTGAAGTCAGGATCACCTCGCCGGCGACTCTCCGCTCTGACCCGGCGTCCACTAGCAGCCCGGCAGCCGGCAGTACCGATCCGCCGGAAGGAACGAGCCCGACGCCTTCCTGCATCACTGCCGCGGAAGAGCGGGCACAAGGGAAGGCAGCTTTGTGAATCTGGCTGTCGGCAGTCCGGCCAGCCGTGTTGCTGAAGTCCCGCGTAGCGCCCGGACCGCTGATCGACAGCCGATAGGCCAACTCGGTCACGGGAGCGACAAAGACCCACTGATGGTCGTTGAGCCAGCAGAAGTCCAGCACCTTGAGCAGAACCTCCGCGTTGTCGCGCTCCAGGAAGTACAGAAGTCCGGAATCCCGGGCGGCGAGCTCGAAATCCAGAGCATCCGTTTCCACGCCACTGGGGGTCTGCCAGCACATACGCACGATGTACTCGCCCTGCGGCCCCAGTCGAGCAAGTTCCTGATGGTGGGAGCAGTAGGTACTCTCGCCTTGGGCTGGAGGAGGAGTCGACCTTGCGAAGAGGGCATTGCTCCGTTCACTCTCCGCCTGAGCCGTCACGGCCCGCACCGCGAACCGGTAGTACTCGTCCACGGTCAGGCCGGAGACAGTCGCGCTGGTCGTGTTCGGCCCTCGGTTGACTTCGAACGACTGCCCGGAGCTGTCCACTTCGACGACGAAGCCCGTCTCATTCGAGGAGTTGTCGTCCCATGCAAGCCTGACTTCGCCGAGGATCGTCGGGTCACCGAGCACGCGCAGGTTCGTCGGTGCAACGAGCGAACGCATAGCACCCGTCGCGACGGTCGCCGTGTTGCTCCACTCGGATGGAGGTTGACCTCCACCTTGAAGCGCTCTAACCCGGAACTCATAGACCGTTCCGCTCGACAAGTTTCCGATGTCCCACGTCGTGACGTTGGCTCCTACGATTCCCCACTGCCGCCAGGCGCTCACGCCGCCGGTCCGGTACTCGATCTCGAAGCCGACTTCCGTGGCCGAATTGTCGACCCAGGTCAAGCGAACGCCATTGAGGCCGAGGGGAACCCCAACGAGCTGGGTCGGCGCTGCAAAGGCCTCCGTTCCGACGGTCACCGTATTGCTCCATTCGGACGGCGGTTGGCCCCCACCCTGGAGCGCCCGGACCCGGAACTCGTACGAGCCCATGCTCGACAGACCCCCGACTTCGAAGCTGGTGTGGTTCGCGGCAACGGTTCCCGCCTGCTGCCAACCGATCGAACTCGCGAGCCGATACTCGATCTCAAAGCCTGTCTCCGTGGCCGCGTTGTCAGTCCAGGCGAGACCAACGCCGTCCACGCCGCGGACCGTGCCGTTGAGGTTCGTTGGAGAGCCGAACACCTGGGTCGTCACGGTCACCGCGCCACTCCAACTCGACGGCAGTCCACTCCCCCCCTGCAACGCTCGGACGCGGAACTCATAGGTGGTTCCACTCGACAGGCTCCCGACGTCGAACGTGGCGACGTTCGCGGCAGTTGTCCCGGCCTGCTGCCACGCGTTCCCGCCGGATCGGTACTCGATCTCGAAGCCTGTCTCCGTGGCCGAGTTGTCGCTCCACCCGAGTTGAACTTCACTGACGCTGAGGACGGCGCCCGTCAAACCTGTCGGCGCCCTGAAGACACCGGTCGTAGCGGTGGCAGTGCTGCTCCACTCGGATGGTGGGTTGCCGAGCGCTCGCACTCGGAACTCATAGGTCGTTTCACTCGACAGATTGCCAATATCGAACACCGTCCCGTTCGCCGCGACAGTCCCAGCACGGGTCCACCCGCCGCTACCGAAGAGCCTGTACTCGATCTCATAGCCCGTCTCCGTGGCAGCGTGGTCCAGCCAGGTGACCCGAACAGTGCTGAGGTCACGACTGCTGGCGCTGACGTTCGTCGGAGCCGGAAGACCACCATGGATCCGTTCTCGCTCGAGTGCGACAGCCGCCGAACAATTGTCGGCAGCCCAGATCCTCCCGGCGCACACCCTGAACTCCAGCGTTCGCCCCCTGCCCTGTCCGACCTCGTCGAGCGCCCAGAGCACGGTGCCTCCCTTCCCTGGCTCTTCAGGGTTTCGTGTGGAATGTGAGTGAATCGGGGTAGAGGTCGAGTCCGCCGAGATGGAAGTAGATGGCGGTACGGAAGCGGTTCCGATTGCGATAGCCGCGTGCGGATTTCTTGAGCCACTGGATGACCGAGTTGATGCCTTCGAGGCTGGCGTTGGTGACTCCGCGCTCGATGGCGTTGAGAATGCCGTCAAGATGGGACTTGATCATCTTCGCGACCTTCTTCATCGGCTCCAGCCGGCTGCGAATCGCCCACGAGTACCAGCCCTCGAAGATCGCCCGCGCCTCGGCTCGGTCCCGCGTCTCCCACATCATCATCGCCACCTCCTTCAGGTGCCAGCAGCGGGCCGTCTTCGACGTGCCCCGGATCAACTCCTCCAGGCAGGGCAGCCGGCTCTCCGGCACGTTGTCCGGGTGGTACAGCCACAGGTGCCGCGTGCCGGCCAGACTCTCGTCGCCCCGGCCTTGCAGCAGACGGTGCTCCTCCCGGCGTACCGTGTCGACCGCCTCGCCGAGATGAGCCGCGACGTGGAACTTGTCGTACGCGATCTTCTCCCAGCCGTCCGGCAGGCCGGACACCGTCGCCGAGATGTACGCCGGCCACATGTCCATCGCCACCGTCTCGATCCTCGACCGCTCAGCCTCCGACAGCGACGAGTAGGACGACGACAGCGTCTCCTTCCCGCGACCGTCCGCAACGTGGTGAACACGCGGCTCGCCCTCGATGTCCGCCACCACCGTCACGTACTCGTGCCGCTTCTGAAACGACGTCTCGTCCACGCCGAGAACCCTCGATGCCTCAGCCGCACCGCGACGCTCCAGGCCGCGCTCCACCGCGCGCTCCATCACTCCAGACACCTGGTCCCAACTCAGGTCCAGCAGCCGAGCCACCGCCGAAATGCTCGCCGCGCTCAGCCAGTCGATCACCAGAGCCTCGAACAATGCCGTGAAACGAGAACCCGGGTCCGACCAGGGAACGCCGATCGTGCGCACGCCGTGCTCCGCGCACCGAACCCGAGGCACCTCCGCGGTCAGGATCGTCCGGTACTGCCACGTCGGCAAATGCCGCCAACGACGACGACGAGAGGCGTGGCGGCTCGCAGCGCCGCCGCAGACCGGACAACGGTAACCCTCGCCCTGGCGCCGAGCCACGAACACCTCCACCTCGCCGACATCAAGCCGCAGCTCGACGCCCCTCACCTCCCAAGGACTCTCGATACCCAGAATCTGACCGTACAAGTCTGTGTCGCGCATCAAGCCAGACTACGGCATACCCACCATGAACCCGGAAGAGCCCCTTCCCTAAGGTAGGGCTAGGGATGCGGGCCACGGAGTGCGCGTGAGGCGCCACGGCGAGGCCCGGATCCCTCCAATCCGAGTAGCCTGGCGCCCGCACCTGCACCTTGTAGTAGTCCTCGCTGTTCGAGTTGTCGTCCCAGGTCACTTCGACAATGCCACCACCCCAGGGTGTGGGGATTACCCGGCCGGGCGCGGTGCGAGATCGCCAGCGCCAGCCTGGATCGTCATCCAGAGACGTGGGTTCGCTGCACGCGAGTCTCGCCCCGGAAGAGTCTTCCTTGCAGAGTATGAGACCGTTCCAGTTCACCCGGTCGAAGAAACGGTCTGCAAGGACAGACCCACCGACCCGTACGACGTGATCGCCCGGCGCGGAGTGCCATCGATAGAGGCTCCGCCACTCTCCGTCGTCGGCGTCAAACTCGCGTGCGTATGTCGGCACGGGTGCCGCGTGGTTGTCCGTATAGAAGACTTCGTACCCTCCGTGGCCGCCTCCGGTGCTTGAGACAAGAATGCTCTCTCCGTCGGCGTGTCTCGTCGCTGTCATCTCCGGCGGTTCTGGCGGCAGCCACGTATCGAAGTCCGCCGCCAGCGGTGCAGTCACCTTCAGCACTGCCTCAAGATCGGCGGTTCTGTGCGGGAACCCCGCGATGGGACCACCTTTGTCAAGCCGCACGGACGAGAAGAAGGGTTCTCTCGACCCCGCGTAGGCCATGATCGTGCCGCTGCTGCCCGGGTTGTTGGGCGGACCAAGCAGCGCGCCGTACGCCGAACAGGAGTACGCGTAGTAGTTTCCCGTGTACGGGTTGGGGCTCGAATTGCCACCCTCGGCGAAGCACCGCATTGCCCCACCATTGATTCCGTCATGCCACCCACCCAACGAATGGCCGATCTCATGCACAAAGATAGCGAGATTGCCCCAGCAGTGCATGTTCGTCTGTTGATACGCGGCTAGCGAAGCCTCTTGCGCAGTTTCTTGCGTTCCGTCCTCTTTCGTTCCCCAGACACCCTGCGCAACTCCGCAGTAGCGCATCAGATCTGGATTCCAGTACAGGAGGTGTACCAGATCAGCCCTGTACAGTGACCGCATTCGTTCCACATCGAGCCGAGTACCCCAGTGGCTCGTGAAATCACTACTATCGCCCGGACTCTCAAGGCCCCCATCGTTGAGCAAGGTCAATGGCGCCCACACAGGTAGCGGCGCCCCATCAGCCCGTCTCGCGGAGGCCGGCGCCACGATCCGAACTCCCAAACCGTTGTTGGCGAAGACCTGGTTCGCATAGTCGTAGAGAGCGCGAACTTCCGCGTCGAGGTTCCCCCGCCGCTCATGCACCCACTCTCGTACGAGCCTCGGAGTCACCATCATCAGGACGCTGAGTTCCTTGGTCCCGGACGCTTGACGACGCGCGAGGTGTCCGGGTTCCCCGGCCAGCGACACGCTCCCCTTGACGTTCTCGGACGCCATTCGGTGAAGGTGCGGGTCGTTCACTCCGCAGAGAGGGCGGACTTCAGTGCCAGGTCTGACCACTCTTCCGCTCCCGTCGGGACGCGCACGCACCTCGAGCTGCCCACCGCGAGGAAGCGAGTACCAGCCGACGAGGTAGCCTTCCTGAAGGGTGAGTTGGACGGTGTCATGGTCGGCCCCGGCCATGCGTCCCACCCACAGCACGCTGCCACTCCCGCGTTCCTCGAATCGGCTGAGGTCGGCCTCGAAGACCTCACCTTCCGGCGTCAGGAGCTCAAGCCTCTTCGGCCCTTTCCGGATGAGATCGAGGTCGACGTCGGCGCCCCAGACCGTGCCTCCTGTGCTCGCGGCCGCTGCGACGACAACGGAGTCCTCCGGTGTTCGAGGACCCAGCCGCAGTAGCTGCTGAGCTGCTACCGGAGAGGCCAGAAAGGCGACTGCAGCGACTGCTAGAAGGCCCACGCTCCAGCGACCAAGGCAGCCGCGCACCGTAGATGCGGCCAACGCCTCCCGACTTCCAATCAACCCTTGGTTCCCTCCAGTTTAGTCACTTCTACAACAAAGAGGGAAGAGCCGCATCTCCCATTTTGGAGGTAGCTATCTAGCCCGATCGGAAGGGAGGAAGCCGTCGGCCGGCTTGGTCAGTTGTTTCTTCCGTTGTTACGGGACGTCCCGCGCACACCCGGTTTGTAGGTACCCGACGGCGGAAGAAGATCCGCCCGGTCCACCCGTCAAGAGACTCCAGCGAGTGAGCTTCGTCCGTAAGCGCCAAACGGCAGGAGGCGCGGAGCTCCGGCGGGGACGCCGGCGACACCCGGTTCGACCGAACCGAGAACCGGGTTATCGTTGCGCCCGCAACGCACAGCCAGGAGGCCACCATGCCAGCACTCGACGGTCTGCGCATTCTCGATCTGACGCAGTACGAAGCCGGTACGTCCTGTACCCAGGCCCTGGCCTGGCTGGGCGCCGACGTGGTCAAGGTGGAGCGTCCAGGCACCGGCGATCCGGGGCGCGGTCTGGCCGGCGCACGCCGCACCACCGACTCCGAGTACTTCATCAACTGGAACAGCAACAAGCGCAGCATCGCGATCAACCTCGCCTCCGAGGAAGGCCGCGATCTGCTGCTGAAGCTGGCGCCGCGGTTCGACATCCTGGTCGAGAACTTCGGTCCCGGCGTGGTCGAGAAGCTGCGCCTCGACTACGACTCGGTGCGCGAGGTCCACCCCGAGGTCATCTACGGCCGAATCAAGGGCTTCGGCAACAGCGGGCCGTACAGCGACTACAAGTGCTTCGATCCGGTGGCGCAGGCCGCAGGCGGCGCGATGTCGATCACCGGCGACCCGGACGGACCGCCGCTCCGCCCCGGCACGACGATCGGCGACTGTGGCACCGGCGTGCTGATGGCTCTGGCGCTGTGCGCGGCTCACGCGAACAAGATGCGCACCGGCAAGGGCCAGCTCGTCGAGATGTCGATGCAGGAGGGAGTGACCTGGTTCATGCGCACGGCGATCGCAATGGGCGGCGAGTTCGGCCAGAAAGCGGCCCCGCGCGCGGGCTCCGGCCGCGGCGCGATGATGAACATGTATCCGTGCAAGCCGTTCGGCCCGAACGACTACGTCTACATGCTCATGGTCACCGACCGGATGTGGCGGGCGCTGTGTCAGGCGATCGACCGTCCGGACCTGGCCGAGGACGACCGCTACGCCACGCCGAAGCTCCGGCACGACAACGCGGACGAACTGTTCGAAGCGATCGCCGAGTGGACCGCCCGCCGCACGAAGCACGAGGCGATGGCCATCCTCGGCGCGGCCGGCGTGCCGGCGAGCGCCGTGCTCGACACCCTCGACCTGTTCTCCGACCCGCACCTTGTGGAGCGCGGCTTCGTCCGCACGGTCGAGCACGAAACCAGGGGGCCGGTCCGGGTCCTCGGATCGCCGATGAACCTCAGCGACAGCCAGGTCGAGATCGAGGCGGCGCCGCTGCTCGGCCGCCACACGGACAGCGTCCTGGCCGACGAACTGAACCTCTCCCAACCTGAAATCGACCGGCTGCGCGCGGACGGTGTGCTGGGCGCAGTGCCCACTCCCGGCGCCGACGGCCAGGAGACCGCTACCAGATGACGACCACCACCGGCGCCGCCCTGATCGCCCAGGGCCTGAAACAGCAGGGTGTCGACTACATGTTCGGCATCGTCGGCTTCCCCGTCTACGGAGTCGCCCACGCCGCCCAGCAGGCGGGAATCGAGTACTACGGCTTCCGCAACGAGCAGGCCGCCAGCTACGCCGCGGGCGCGGTCGGTTACCTGACGGGCCGGCCCGGGGCCTGCCTCGCCGTGTCGGGTCCCGGCATGGTCCATGGCATCGCGGGTCTCGCCAACGCTGAGAAGAACTGCTGGCCGATGGTCCTGCTCGGCGGCGCCAACGACCGTTACCAGAACGGCCAGGGCGCGTTCCAGGAGTGCCCCCAGGTCGAGGCGGCGCGGCCGTTCTCGAAGTACTCGGCGGAGATCGACGCCGCTCACCGCGCGCCGTTCTACGTGGAGCAGGCGGTCCGGACCTCGATCTACGGCCGGCCCGGCGCCTCCTACCTGAACCTGACGAACGACGTCCTGACCGCCCAGGTCGACGAGGAGGACGTCGAGTTCCCGCCCCGCTGCCCTGAACCGCCGACCTCCCTCGCCGACCCCAGGGACGTCGAGCGTGCGGTCGCGGTCCTGCGCGAGGCGAAGAATCCGCTGGTCATCGTCGGCAAGGGCGCCGCCTACGCCCGCGCCGAGAGCGAGGTGCGCCGCTTCGTCCAGCGCACGAACCTGCCCGTCCTGCCGACGCCGATGGGCAAGGGCGTCGTCTCCGACGACGATCCCCACCTGGTCGCTCCGGCGCGCTCCTTCGCGCTCCAGAACGCGGACGTGATCCTGCTGATCGGCGCGCGGCTCAACTGGATCCTCCACTTCGGGCTGCCCCCGCGCTTCAAGAAGGGGGTCCGGGTGCTCCAGATCGACCTCAACGCGGAGGAGATCGGGACCAACGTCCCGACCGAGGTCGGCATGGTCGGCGACGCACGGGCGGTGACCGCGCAGCTCAACGAGGCGCTCGACGCCGAACCCTTCACGCTGTCCGCCGACAACGAGTGGCTGGCCAAGCTCCGCGAGAGCGCGACCGAGAACCAGGCCGCGGTCCAGGCGATGCTCGAGGACGACAGCGAGCCGATGGGCTACTACCGCGCCCTGAGGGAGATCGCCGACCGCCTGGAGCCGCAGGACATGCTCGTCGCCGAGGGCGCGAACACGATGGACATCTCCCGCACCGTGCTCCCCAACATGGAGCCCCGCAAGCGACTCGACGCCGGCACCTTCGGCACGATGGGCGTCGGCACGGGGCTGGCGATCGCGGCGGCCGTGGTCCATCCGGAACGGCGCACGATCTGCGTCCAGGGCGACTCCGCGTTCGGCTTCTCCGGCATGGAGGTCGAAGTCGCCTGCCGCTACGGCATGCCGATCACTTTCGTCGTCATCAACAACAACGGCATCGGCGGCGGCGTCAGCGAGTACATCCCCGGCAAGCCACTACCGCCGTCGACCTACACGCTGGGCGCCAGGTACGAGCGCGTCATCGAGGCCTTCGGCGGCAAGGGCTACCTGGTCGAGAAGGTGGCGGACCTGGGGCCGACGCTCGACAAGGCGCTCGCCTCCGACCGGCCGGCGCTGGTCAACGTGCTGATCGACCCGAAGGCCTCGCGGAAGCCCCAGAAGTTCGCCTGGCTCACCCGCTGACGCGGCGGCTCCTGAACCGGACACACAACGACAGGAGACTGTTGCCCATGGGCATCAAGATCGGCGACGTATCGATCACACCGATCATCGAGATCGACTACCCGGTGCCGGCGTCCTTCCTGCTGCCGGACGCCACGCCGGAGAACCTGGCGCCGGACCTGAACTGGCTCGAGCCGCACTTCGTGACGCCCGGCGGCGAGCGGCTCAAGATGATCATCCAGGCCTTCCTTGTCGAGTCGCGGGGTCTCAAGATCGTCGTCGACACCTGCGTCGGCAACGACAAGAAGCGCGCCCTGCCCGCCTGGAACGAGCTCGACGGGCCGTTTCTCCAGGAGATCCGCGACGCCGGCTTCCCTCGCGAACAGGTCGACATGGTGGTCTGCACCCATCTCCACATCGACCACGTCGGCTGGAACACGATGAAGGTCGACGGCGAGTGGGTGCCCACCTTCCCCAACGCCCGCTACGTCATGGCGCGGCCGGAGTTCGAGTACTGGCGGGACGAGGGGGAGGCCAACTGGGGCGATGTCTTCGGCGACTCGGTGGCGCCCGTGTTCGAGGCCGGCCTCGTCGACCTCGTCGACTGCGACCACCGGATCAACCCTGAGCTCCAGTTCTTCCCCACGCCGGGCCACACGCCGGGCCACTGCAGCATCGCCGTCTCGTCGGGCAGCGAGGAAGGGGTGATCTCGGGCGACGTGATGCACCACCCCTGCCAGTGCGCCCACCCGGAGTGGTGTTCGATCGCGGACATCGACCGTGACGCCGCGATCGCCGCCCGCCGCAGCTTCTGCGAGAAGTTCAGCGACAGCGGCATCACGGTCGTGGGTACCCACTGGGCGTCGCCGACCGCGGTGCACATCACGGCCCACGGTGACACCTGGAGAACGGTGGCGTGAGAGCGCTGTACACTTCGCAGCCGTCATGAACAGCGCCCGCCAGTTGCCGCTCCTGGCACCGATCGTCGCCGCCGTCGCGCTCGCCGCGTGCGCCGCCGGGGAGACCGGACCGCCGTTCCGCGAAGTCGCCGGCACGCGACTCCTGATGGCCTCTGTCATGGAACCGGCCGCCGACCACCTCTGGGCTTCGGTCGGCTGGATCCTCACGCCCGAGGGCGAGGAGTACATACGGCCGGAGACCGATGAGGAGTGGACTCTCGTTCGCAACGCCGCGGTCACGGTCGCCGAGTCGGGCAACCTGATGATGATGGACCGGCGCAAGATGGACGACGAGGACTGGATCGCCTGGTGCCGGGATCTGATCGACGCCGGCGACGCCGCGATGCAGGCGGCGGACGCCCGCGATGTCCAGGGCATCTTCGACACCGGTGAGCAGGTCTACTTCGCCTGCGCCGGCTGCCACGCACAGTACTGGGCCAACGACCCGAACCAGTTCCGGCAGTAGGCCCGACCGCGTTGCGGCGCGCCCTCACATTGCTCCACCGCTGGCTGGGCATCGCCGGCAACCTGCTGTTCGTGGTCTGGTTCGCATCGGCGCTGGTCATGATGTACGCCCGGATGCCGGCGCTCGATCCCGGCGACCGCCTGGACCGCCTGCCCCCGCTCGATCTCGACTCGGTGCGGGTCGCCCCCGCGCGGGCCGCCGGAGCGGCGGGTCTGGACGCCGAAGATCTCTCCGTGGCCCGGGTCCGCCTCGGCATGGCCGGCGACCGGCCGGTCTACCGCTTCCGCACCGCCGCCGGCTGGACCGCGGTCTACGCGGACACCGGCAGCCCGCTGCTCCAGGTATCCGAGGAGCAGGCGCTCGCAATCGCCTCCTCCTATCGGGCTGGGGACGCCCCCTCGGCGGCGACGGCGCAAGTCCCCCTCGCATACGACGGCTACCTCGCGCGTCCCGACCAGTGGTCCCTGCAGATCCCCGGCCTGCTCCCGCTGCACCGGGTCCGGGCGGGCAACGAAGTGCTCTACGTCTCGGACCGCACGGCCGAGGTGGTCATGGCCACGACGCCCGGATCCCGCTTCTGGGGCACCGCGGGCGCCGTCTTCCACTGGCTGTACTTCACACCTCTGAGGACCCACACGACGTTCTGGTACCAGTTGATCGTCTGGACGGCCAGCCTGGGCTGTGTGCTGACCCTCTCCGGCCTGGCGATCGGGCTGCTGCGACTCAGGCGGAAGCGCTCACCGTACCGGGGCATCATGCGCTGGCACCACTACAGCGGGCTGGCGTTCGGGGCCACCGCTTTCACCTGGGTGCTGAGTGGCGCCCTGTCGATGGACCCGTTCGGCTGGCAGGCCGGAAGGACGGCGAGTCCCGGCCAGCAGGCCGCCGTGGCCGGCGGAGCGGTACCGCTTCACCGGCTCGAGCTGGACTCGATCCGCACCGCGGCCGGCTCGATCGCGGAGTCGTTCCCGCCTCGCGAGGTCGAGCTGCTCCAGTTCGCCGGTGAGCCTCTCGTGCTCGCCTACCGGCCTCCCGGCGGCGGGCGCCCTTACGGTGGTTCCTACGCGAGCGGTCCCCTCGGCTTCCTTTCGACCGTTCAACCCTTCGAGCACCGCCTCGTCTCGCTCGAGGACGGGACTCCGCGCCGGTTCGGCCAGCCCGAGCTGCTGGCGGCCGCGGCCGCGGCACTCCCGCGGTCGAACGTCGTCGACGCTATGGAACTACGGGAGTACGACGCCTACTACGACGATCGCAGATATCGCCTGATGCCTCTGCCGGTCCTGCGGGCCCGCTTCGACGACCCGGCCGGCACCTGGCTCTATCTCGACCCGGCACTGGGCCGCGTCGTCCACAGCGAGAACCGGCAGAGTCGGCTCGACCGCTGGCTGTACAGGGGCCTGCACCGGCTCGACTTCCCCGGCTTCTACCACCGGCGCCCCCTGTGGGACATCGTCGTGATCGTCCTGCTGCTCGGGGGCCTGTTCTCCGCCGGCTCCTCCCTTGCCCCGGCGGCAAAACGCCTCAGGCGGCACGCGGCGCGCCTGAGGCGTCAGGAAGGCTGATGGCACGCGCGTGGCTCCCGGGAGCGGGGGGTCACACCCCGGTCCCGGAAGCCGGCGCTGCGCGCCGGATGCCCAGCGGTCTACCGGGGCGGCTCGGTCGGGTCGCGGCCGTCGCGCGGTGCGCCGGTACCCGAGGAACCCATGAAGATCTTGCTGCCGTCCTCGAAGGTCACGTCACGGCCGTTCGCGCGGCGTGAGCGATCCTTGCTCTGGTAACCGTCGACGATGATGACGGTACCAGGCTGGAGGTCGTCCCGGGAGAGGCCGCGCCGCAGCAGGGTGTTGGGCGTGCCGCCCTCGACCATCCAGACGTGCTGCGTGCCGTCTTCCTCGGTGTGCTCCATGTGGATCCAGGTGTGCGGATTGACCCACTCGACCTTGACGACCGGGCCCTTCAGCAGCAGCGGACGGTTGGGATCGAACTCGGCGCCGAACGCGTGGTGCGCCGCCAGGGGCACCGCCACCGCGATGGCCGCAACGACGAGGCTGATCCCCGTGATGATCATGGCTCGCTTACTCATGGCTGTCTCTCACTCCTCGGTTGTGGTGTAAGTGGGTGATCTGTGGGTTTCTCGTTCAGTTGGAAGCGTGCGCGGCACGTGTTCCAGCGGTTCGGTGAACCGCACTCTAACAGGATCGGTTCGTCCTCACTCTCCGGAGTCCGTGCCTCCGGTCAAAGCGTCCTCCTCCAGCAAACGCGCGCCGCGCATGATGTTGCCGAGCGCGTAGTTGCCCTCGTGACAGGCGTACTCATAGAGGAGGGAGTCGCTCCGGGGCCAGGCGTACTCGCCGCTCCACGGCGCCGTCCACACGTTCGGGTCCTCGACCGTGAACTCGTAGCGCAGGTGGTCCCGGCCCATCGGCGTGAACCGTTCGACGACGTGCAGATCGCGGGTCGCCGAACGAAGCGCCGGCCGGTCGGCGAAGTTCGTCGTGTCGACGACCAGCGTGTCGCCTTCCCACCATCCGATCGAATCGCCCATCCACCGCCGCTCCGACGCGGGCACGTGCTCGCCGCCGATACGGACGACGCGGGCGTCGTGGACCATCTCGACCAGGATCATCACGTGGTCCTCGGTCTGGACGATCCGCTTCAGGTTGTTGTAGAGCGCCGGCAGCATCGGCGGCCCACCGGTCGAACTGAAGCCGAGCAGGCAGCGTTCGGCCAACGGCCGCAACTCCGGATCGTCGTAGGGGCCGGGACCTTCGCGCTCGAGCCACCAGGCTTCGCCGGTGTTGGCGCGGAAGAAGCCGCGCCGGGCGGCGAAGCGCTCCCGGGCCGCATCGGTCAACGGCGGATGGCGGCCGTTCTTCGGGTCGATGATGATCGAGGTGCGGAACTTGCCGTCGACCTCGAAGACGTCCGTTCCCCGGTCGATCCAGAACGCGTTGTAGCCGCCGACGTTGCCGGCCGCTCCGGGCGAGCCGTCGCCGCCCTCGGGAGGCGCCTCACGGTTGGGGTCGCTGACGCGGGCCTCCGCCTGCATCCGCTTGCGCTCTTCCTCCGCGATCCTGTCCGCCTCTTCCCTGGTCAGATAGAGGTTGTCGCCGAAGGCCTGCGGCCGCGCCAGCGGCGTCAGGGTGCCGACGTTGTAGTGGCCGGAGATGTCCGGACGGCCGGACGCAGTCCGTGCGATCTCCTCGTCGCCCGCCGCTGCCAGCGGAACAGCCGCCGCGGCCAGAACCACGGCGGCAGACACGATCAACCTGCGATCAAGCATCGGCTCGGCTCCTTCCGCCGGGCGGCGCCAGGCCGCGCCGGAACTCCGGCTGCTAGTCGACCAGCTTCATCCGCGGGAGCGGGTTGCGGCGGTACTCGCCGTACATCAGCTCTTCGACGAACTCGACGCAGCGGAAGTCCATCAGCCGGGCGTTCGGCTCCATCCGCCGGTAGAGCGGCATCTCGATCGTCCACGGCTCGGTGTACGTCTGCGGGTCCGTCAGCGTCGCCTCGTAGTGAATGTGGTTGGGGCCACTCAGCGTGTACCGCTCGACCACCGTCAACTGGTTGCTGTAGTGGTTGCCCGAGCGATCGAGCCAGCCGCCGCAGCCGGCCATGTCTTCCGGACGCTCGGCACAGTCCTTGGCCAGCAGACCGTTGACCTCGACGACCAGGGTGTCGCCGTCCCAGCGGCCGTAGGACATACCCATCCAACTGTCGACCTGGGCCGGCTTCGGATCCTCCAGGTAGATGTCGCGGACCGCCCCGGCGTACTGGTAGGCGATGAAGATCGCGTTCTCGCTGTGGAAGATCTGGAACGGCTGCGGCATGTAGGTCGCCCGCGGCACGCCCGGCAGGTAGCAGAAGACCTCCTGGTCGCGCGTGGACCAGTTCGCCATGTTCTCCATCTTCTGCGCCATGGCCGCGTCCGTGTACGGGATCTTCCCGCCGCCCTTGATCACGCCCATGCCTGGCGGCACCGAGCCGACCGCCCCGAAGTTGAGCACCTCGGCCGCGGGCAGCGGACCGTGCGGGCCCTCGCGCAACTGCATGGCGGCCCGCGCCATGTGCAGCTCAAGGTCGTAGTTCGCCTCGTTCAGGGCCTGCCAGATGCCGTTCAGGTCAGGCTTGCCGTCCGAGAGCCGGTTCGGCTCGAAATCCTGGGCCGCAAGCGGCGCCACCGTCAGTGCGAGAACCGCGGCCACGGCCACGGCAGTACGAGAAGACACGCTAGTTCCGAGTTTCATGACGTTGGCCATACTCCTCTTCGGCAGAACGCCGGGTTGTCCAGGCAGAATGCGCGAACCCTGTCACCTTAGGCGCATGGGGTCAACCCCGGCCCGAGCGTCGAACGACGGCGCGCCGCGGATCGCTACCGACCGTGCTGCTGCTCGGCTTGCTGCTGCTCCAGGTACCGCGCGCCGCGCAGCGTGTTGCCCATCGAGTAGTTCCCCTCGTGGCAGGCGAACTCGTAGAGCTGGGCGTCGGTGCGCGGCCACGGCAGCGATCCGCTGTAGGGCGCCGTGAACTCCGGATCCTCGACCGTGTACTCGTAGAACAGGTTTTCCGCGTCGAGGAAGCTCAGCCGCTCGACGACGCGGGCGCCTTTCCGGTGAAAGCCCCAGTCGCCCAGCAGGTTCGTCGTGTCGATGACGAGCGTGTCGCCTTCCCACCGGCCCACGGAGTCCCCGGCGTAGGAACGGTAGTCCTCCGGCGGATGTTCCCCGTCCAGACGGATGATCCGGGCCCAGTGCATCCACTCGATCAGGATGACGACGTGAGTGTCGGTCTGAATGATCGTCTTCAGGTTGTTGTACGCCCTGGGGCCGATCGGCATCGTCGATCCCTGGTGGAAGACGCAGCGGTTGCCGAGCGTGAGGGACTCCGGTCCGTCGTACGGGTCGTCGCCGTTCTCGAGCCACCAGGCCGTGCCCGTGTTCTCGTAGCCAAAGGGAGGCAGGGTGTCGAAGCGCGCCTGGCCGGCCTCCGTTCGGGCCGGCAAACGACCGTCCGGCGGATCGGTGAGCACGGAGGTCCGGTACTTGCCGTCGACCTTGAAGGCGGCGGTGCCGCGGTCGAGCCAGAAGGCGTTGTAGGCGCCGACGCCCCGGTAGCCCTCCTCCGAGCGGCCGGCGATCACGTCTCGGTCGGGATCGCGGATCTCCTGGTCGCGGGCGTTGGACGCCGCCATACCGTCGGCGATCGCTTCCGCCTCCTCTTCGGTGAAGTACTGCCTGTCGCCGAACCTGGCGTCACGCTCCAGCGGCGTCAGGAAGGAGACGTCGTAGTTGCCCGAGAAGTCCGGCCTGCGGCCCGGCGTGCGCGGAATGTCCTCGGCGGCGAGGCAGGGCACGAAGAGCAGGCTCACGGCTGCACACAGGGAGAGGGCTCGGGTCTTCATTCTCGACCTCCTGGTACGCGCTGTTGGTGGGTGGAACGAGCGTAACGCACCCCGCCGGCGTCAGGGCAGCGCGAACACGAACAGCGTGTTGTTCGAACTCGGCCGGAGCTCCGCCGTCAGCCGCCGGAACGTCGACGTCGTGCCGCCCTCGGCGCCGGTGCCGACCGCCACGTACTGGCGGCCGTCGACCTCGTAGCTGATCGGGAAACCGGTCACCGAGGAACCCAGGTTGATCTCCCAGAGCACGTCGCCGGTCTCCTGGTCCAATGCCCAGAAGCGGCCGCCCACGTCGCCGCCGAAGACGAGGCCGCCTCCGGTCGTGGCGAGCGACATCGTCACCGGCAGCCGCTCGTGGAGCCACAGGGTCTCGCCGGTCTCGGCGGAGATCGCGTAGACGGTGCCGAGCGTCTCCTTCCCGGGTGCGAACTGGGTGTCGTTGACGAGCGCGTAGTGCATGGCGCCGCGGCCGACGCGAGTCGTCATCTGGGAGCAGAGGTTGCGAAGCGGGTAGTACATCGCGTTCGTCAGCGGACTGTAGGCGCCGGCCTCCCAGTCCTTGCCGCCGAGGAGCGACGGACAGATCAGGCGCTCCTGCTCCAGCTCGGTGAACACGACTTCCGGATTCTCGACCACGGCGCCCGTCTCGCCGTCGATCCGTTCGATCACGTTCTGCGGCACCGTGGGGCGAGCCCACAGGAACTCACCCGTCTCCCGGTCAAGGGTGTAGACGAGGCCGGTCTTGCCCGGGACGCCGGTCACGACCTTTCGCGTCTCGCCGGCCCGCACCCGGGGGTTCAGCCATGGAACGGCATCGGCATCCGGCGCGACCGCCGTGTCGACGAGCAGCCGCTCGAACGGATGGTCCAGGTCCCAGTGGTCGTTCAGGTGCTGGTAGTACCAACGCACTTCGCCCGTATCGATCTCCAGGGCCAGGGTGCTGTTGTGGTAGAGGTGCCGCTTCTCGTGGCCGCCGAGCAGGAACTTCGGCGCCGGCGACGTGACCGAGGTTCCCACGATCAACAGTTCGAGTGCCGGGTCGTAGCTCGGCGCCATCCAGGAGCCGACGTGATGCCGGTTCTCGTACGGCAGGTCGCCCCACGTCTCGTTGCCGGGCTCGCCCGGTCCCGGGATCAGCGGCCGGCGCCACAGCTCCTCGCCCGTAGCCGCGTCGTGGGCGGCGATGAAGCAGGCTTCGGGGCCCCGGTGCGGGCGGCAGCTTCGCCCCGAAATCACGCGGCCGGCGGCGATGATCGGTCCGGTCGAGTGGCGGGCCGGCTCCGTCTCGTAGTCGACGATCTCCGTCTCCCAGGCCAGTTCGCCGGTCACGGCATCCAGCGCGTAGACGTAGCCGTCGTTCGCCGTGTCGATGATCAGACCGCCGTGGATCGCGATGCTCCGGTTGACCGTCTCCAGGCCGCCGACGTAGGTCGCGATGTCCTTCGGGATCGGCCGCCTGTACTCCCAAAGGAGGTCCCCGGTCGCCGCGTCGATCGCCTGGGTGACGCTGCTCGGATTCGGGTAGTACATGACGCCGTCGTAGACGAGCGGTGTCCCCTGCTGGCTGCCCTCTTCCAGTCCGCGCGACCAGGCGAGGGTCAACTCGCCCACGTTCTCCCGGTCGATCTGGTCGAGCGGGCTGTAGGCCCAGCCGTCCTGCGTCCGGCGCCAGTGCAGCCAGTCCGCGGGGGCCGGATCCTCGAGCATCGCGTCCGTGACGGGGACGAAGTCCTCGCCGGACTGCGCGTGAAGCGCCGGCCCGAAAGCGGCCAGAAGCGCCGCGGCAACCGATGCGAACCGTACGACGGGCTCTCGACTCATACTCGAACTCCCTGTTCAGGGCTTCCTGCGGGTGGCGAACGGCGAGCGTAGCGCAGGGAGCGGCGCTATCCTCGCGCGATGCCCGCGACGGACAACGGCCGAATCGTGATCACCGGGCTCGGCGCCGTGACCCCTGTCGGCAACGACGTCGACACGTTCTGGCGCCGGATGAAGGCCGGCGACTCGGGCGCCGGCCCGATCACGGCGTTCGACACGGACGGCTTCAAGGTGAAGATCGCCTGCGAGGTGCGCGACTTCGACGCGAGGCAGTGGCTCGAAGGCAAGGCGGCCCGGCGACTCGCCCGCGCCACCCACTTCGCCGTGGCCTCGGCCAAGCAGGCGGTGGCCGATGCCGATCTGGCGATCGACGCGGCCTCGGCCCATCGCTGCGGCATCACCTTCAACACCGGCGGCGGCGGTCTGGCGAGCATGGAAAGCGGCACGCGCAGGCTCGTCGCGCGGGGACCGCAGCAGGCGAATCCCTTCCTCGTCACCGACGTGATGCCGAACGCCGTGTCCTGCCTGATCTCGATCGAACTTGGGATCACGGGACCGACCACGACCTCGACCCTGGCCTGCGCGAGCGGCAACTACGCCCTGCTCGAGGCCTACCGTCTCCTGCGCTCCGGCGAGGTCGACGCGGTCATCGCCGGCGGCGCCGAGGCCGGCATCACGCCGCTCATCATCGCGACGTTCTCGCGCCTGCAGGCGCTCTCGACGCGCAACGACGATCCGAAGGCGGCAAGCCGCCCGTTCGACGCCGACCGCGACGGTTTCGTGTTCGGCGAGGGCGGCGTCGCCTTCGTCATCGAGACGGAGCGACACGCCGAGCGCCGGGGCGCCCGCATCTACGCCGAGGTCCGGGGCGGCGCGGTGACCGCCGACGCACACCACCTGACCGCGCCCCGGCCCGGTGGCTCCGGCGCGGCCGCCGCGATGACCCGGGCGCTCGAGTCGGGCGGCACGGCTCCCGGCGAAGTCGACGCCGTGTTCGCCCACGGCACAGCGACGCCGCTCGGCGACGTGGCCGAGACTCTCGCGATCAAGACCGCGCTCGGCGACCGGGCCCAGGACGTCGCGGTGACAGCGACCAAGTCCCAGGTCGGCCACATGCTCGGCGCGGCGGGCGCGGTATCGGCACTGGCCGCGGTCAAGACGATCGAGGAGGGAACGATCTGTCCCACGATCAACCTGGACCGGCCGGACCCGGACTGCGACCTGGACCACGTTCCCAACGAGGCCCGCACTCACCCCACCGATGTCGCGCTGGTGAACGCCTTCGGCTTCGGCGGCCAGAACGTGGTCATCGTGCTGGCTGGCGTCGACTGAGGCTCGTCAACACCCGATCACGCACCGCGTTGAGCACCCGCCGCAAAGCGCGCGGCGCCGAGTAGTCGACGACCCAGGCCGGAAGGCGACCACCGGGGTCAGTCAGCAGTCGATAGACGACGAGCGTGCGCTCGGCACTCACCGGAATCAGAGTCCAGGATCCTCTGCTCTCCCGGATGTTCCCGGAGCCCTCCACGTAGGTCCAACGGGCCTGCCAGCCCGCACCGGCGCCGGTTCCAATGGCTCCGGTTTCCACACGAACCGTGTAGCGCCGATCTTCCACCGGGAACGGCATATCCAGGGTCTGCCGGTTCAGGTAGACGCCCGGCGAAACCGGCTCGACGTCGGACTCGAGAATGCGCGGCATGAACTCGTCGAACTCCGCCGCGGCGTCGATGACCTCGCGCACCGTCCGCAACGGCGCCTCGATGGAACCGACGCCGCAACCCTCGCGCACTCGCCGGCCGGCATCTTTCCGGACGACCCGCCACTTGCCTGCCGGAGGCAGGTCCCAGGTCAGAACACTCTCGGTCGGAATCCCCTGTCCCGACTGCCCGAAGTCGATGTCGCACGGGTCGACGGCCTCCACCGGAGCGGCGGTCAGGACCAGGCAGACCGCAACAGCGCCCGCCGCTCGTCCCAGGGCGTCGGACGCCGATGCGTTCAAGCGCCCCGGCGCTCCGCCCGCAGCCGGTCGAAGTAGTCGACCGCAGCCGCTTTCACCTTCGGTGCCAGCAGCAGCGTGGCGATCAGGTTCGGCACCGCCATCAGGGCCAGAGCGGTGTCGATCAGGTTGATCACCATGCTGGCGCTCCACCAGGCGCCGACGAAGATGCCCAGGAGGTAGAACCAGGTGTAGAGCCCGTCGCGCTTCGCGCCGAACAGGTAGGCGAAGCAGCGTTTGCCGTAGTACGAGTAGCTGACCATCGTCGAGATGGCGAACATCATCACGATCAGCACCAGCAGTGCACGACCGGGCGCGCCGAGGGCGCTCTCGACGGAGTCCGCCGTCAGTGAGACGCCGCTGATCTCCCCCACCGTCTCCAGGCCGCTGGAGAGGATGACGAAGGCGGTGAGAGAGCAGACGACGATCGTGTCGATGAAGGGGCCCAGCATCGCCACGAGACCCTCGCGGACGGGTTCGTTCGTCTTCGCGGCGCCGTGTGCGAGCGGCGCGGTGCCGAGCCCCGCTTCGTTCGAGAACGCGGCGCGGCGGACGCCGATCATCATCGCCTGCTGGAAGCCGATCCCCATCGCGCCGCCGGCCGCCGCCGTGCCGGTGAAGGCTTCGCGGAAGATGCGGCCGAACACCTCCACCGCGATGTCCGAGCGCACGAACAGGACGCAGAGCGCCATGCCCAGGTAGAGGACGCACATGACCGGCACGAACCGTCCCGTGACCGCGCCGATCCGCTCGACGCCCCCGAAGGCGACCAGCGCCACCAGGGCCACGCAGCCCACGCCGGTGAGGATCGGATCGAGGCCGAACTGGGCGTTCAGAAGCTCGGCGACCTGGTTGCTCTGGAACATCGGCAGGCAGCCGAACAGGCCGAAGGTGCAGAACATGATCGCCAACGGCTTGAACTTCTTCCCCAGGCCGAGTTCGATCGTGTACATCGTCCCGCCGAGGAGCGCGCCCCGTTCATCCCGGCCGCGGTAGATCTGGGACAGCGTGCAGGAAAAGAACTTCGTGCCCATGCCGACGACGGCCGCCACCCACATCCAGAACACCGCCCCGGCGCCGCCCTGGGTCACGGCGATCGCCACGCCGCCGATGTTGCCGACGCCGATCGTCGCCGCCAGCGCCGTCGACAGCGCCTGGAAATGGCTGATGTGCCCCGGATCGTCGGGCGAGTCGTACTTGCCCAGGGTCACCGCGGTCGCGTGGCCCATGTGGAACAGCGGCCGCAGCCGCACGTAAAGGCAGAAGAACGCGCCCGAGCCGATCAGCAGGACGACCAGGGGCATGCCCCAGGCGTAGCCGACGGCGACTTCCAGGAAGTTGTCTAGAGCCTGCAAGCGATCGCGTTCCGTTCCGCCGCCGGCCACCTGGGGTCCGGTCTCACTGCTCCACCACTTCCAGACTCACCGGGTCGCGAGCCGGCAGCATCGTGACGCCGCCGCCGATCTTCCCGGCCACTTCGGCCATCGTGGCGCGGCCGTCGGCGTCGCCCGGCTCGATCTCCTCCCAGTCGCCGACGATCAACATGACCAGCCTGTCCGGCAGCAGATGCCGCTCGGCCACGCGCTTCACGTCCGCCGGCGTCACCGCCTCGACGTTCGCCCGGTAGGTCCGCCAGTAGTCGTGGGGACGGCCCAGGAACTCGTCCTGCGCGAAGATGGAAGCGATGGCCTCGGCCGACTCGAAGCTGCTCGGGAAGGTCTCGATCGCGGCCGCCTTGACCGTCTGGAGTTCGTCCTCCGGGACGAGTTCCGTCCTCATCCGGTCGACCTCTTCGAGCGCGATCTTCGCCGCGAAGGCGACCGTCTCGCTCTTCGACTGGAAGCCGATGCCGAGATTCCCGGGCCAGTAGTTGCCGATGCCGAAGCTCGAGTACGCACCGTAGGCGAGGCCCTCGTCAGAACGGATCCTCTTCATCAGCCGCGACGTGAAGCCGCCACCGCCGAGAACGCCGTTCATCATCGCCAGAGCGAAGTGGTCCGGATCGCCCCAGGCGTCCCGCTGGAAGGTGCGGTGGCCGATCTGCACGCGGCCCTGCGGGATCTCCTGCTGCGCCACGTAGACGCCGGCTGCGGGCTCGTAGGCCGCCGACTGCGGCGGCCACGGCGCCTGCTCGCGGCCCTCTTCCTCAAAGCGTCCGAGCAGCGCCGAGAGCTTGGCCGCGAGTTCGTCGCTGTCGAAGTCGCCGGCGGCCGCCACGACCATGTGGCCGGGATGGACGTAGCGCCGGTGAAACGCCACCAGGTCGTCGCGTCCGACCGCGTCCAGCGAGCCCGCGGTGACGAAGCGCGACTCCACATGGTCCGGCCCGTAGAGCAGCCACTGGCCTTCACGGCCCGCGACATCGACCGGATCGTCGTTGCGCTGCTTGAGGCTCTCCAGCTCGTTCTCCTTCGCCAGGTCCAGCCGGTCGCCGTCGAAGCGGGGCTCGGTGAGCATGGAGAAGAACAGGTCGAGGCACTCGTCGAGCACCGTGGACAGGCAGTTCATCGACATCCCGGCGCTGGTACTCCCGATGAACGCCGAGAAGTTGCCGGCAACCGCCTCCACCGCCTCGTCGAAGGCCCTCGCCTCCAGTTCCCCGGCGCCGCCGGTCCGCATCAGTTCGCCGGTCAGGGAGGCCAGCCCGGTCTGCTCGGCCGGCTCCAGCCAGGAGCCGATGCGGAACCGCACCGCGATGTCGACCAGCGGCAGCGAACGGTCCGGAACCAGATAGGCGGGAACGCCGCCCGCCAGCTCGCGGCGAAAAGCGTCCGCGTCCGGCAGTTCGAAGTCCAGCGAGCCGTAGGTCAGTTCACTCGGGTGCGCGACGATCTCGGCACTGCCCTGGGCGCCCGCCGATGCGGCCGGACCGAGACAGAGAACGACGAGAATCAGAACTCTCACGAGGACGCGTCCGCTCACGGTTCACCTCCCCCATCTTCCTGCAACTCGGCCAGCCGTTCCTCGATGACGCCCCGCATCCAGT
Source organism: Thermoanaerobaculia bacterium (assembly GCA_022823665.1). Taxonomy (GTDB): domain Bacteria; phylum Acidobacteriota; class Thermoanaerobaculia; order Multivoradales; family Multivoraceae; genus Multivorans. Next base: position 319,124 of record JAJEHN010000001.1, read on the forward strand.
CGAGCGCGGGGCGCATCTCTTCCGGCACCTGGGCAGCCTGGGCCTCCATCTGCTGGAGGACCATCTCCAGTTGGGCCGGATCCTCGATCTGGGCGATCGCCTCGGCCTGGGACATGAGCGCCGTCCGCATCTCCGGCGGCAGCGCTTCGAGTTCGGACGGCGTCTCCTTCGCCTCGGTGCCCTCCTTGCGGTAGTACAGGCTGACCAGGCGCTTCGAAGGCTCGAAGTACTTCGCCGCCACGCGCTGCACGTCCTCCGCGGTGACCTCGTTCGTCCGTTCCGCGACCGTGTTGAGATAGCGCCAGTCGCCGAGCGCGTCCATGATCGCCAACTGAATCATCAGGAAGAACGGATCCCGGAGTTGCCGGTAGGTGTCGGCCGACACACGGTTCTTCACCTTGGCCAGTTCGTCCTCCGGCACCGGCTCGGCGATCAGTTCCGCGACGATTCCGTCCCAGGCGGCCAGGAGCTGTTCGGGGGCGGCATCTCCCTTCGTCTCGGCCTGCAGATTGAAGACGCCCGCATACTTGCGCGCCTCGTAGAAGGCGCCGGCGCTGGAGGCGATCTCGGCGCACTCCACGAGTTGTTCGTAGAGACGGCCGGTGCGGCCGTTCAGGATGCCCGCGACGACATCGAGCGCGTAACCGTCGCCGTGGCCGAACGGCACCGCGTGGTAGCGCACCTGGAGCTGGGGCTGGCAGTCGCACTCGGCCGTCATCCGCTTCTCGGCAAGTTGCTCGGCCTCGAGCGTCACGACGTCGGGCGCCGGCCGCTCGGCCCGTTCGAGGCGGCCGAAGTAGCGCCCGGCGAGGCCCCGCACTTCGGCCGGATCGAAGTTCCCGACCAGCACCGCGCTCAGGTTGTTCGGCGCGTAGTAGGTGGCGAAGAACTCGTCGGCCTGGGCCTTGCTGATCACCTCCAGGTCGGACGCCCAGCCGACGACCGGCCAACTGTAGGGGTGGGACTGCCAGAACATGGCGTCCGCCTGCTCGTCGTAGCGGCCGGTCGGCGTCGACTCGGTGCGCAGGCGCCGTTCCTCGTAGACGACGTCGCGCTCGGCGTAGAACTCGCGGAACACCGGGTTCAGCAGCCGGTCCGACTCGAGCCAGAACCAGAGCTCGAGCCGATTCGCCGGCAACTGGTTGATGTAGACCGTGAAGTCGTTGCTGGTGAAGGCGTTCAGGCTCGTGCCGCCGCCGTCCGTGTACACCTTGTCCAGCTCGTCCTTGACCATGAGCTCCCGCTGCTCTTCCACGAGCCCCTGGAACTCCGCGCGCAGGGCGTTCAACGTGTCGGTGCGGTGATCGGGATCGTACGGATCGTCGATCTCACCCAGACGCCAGCGCCGCCGCTGCTCGCGGAGCTCGGCGCGAATCCGCTCCTGGACCGCCTCCTGCTCCGCGATGATCTCGAGGTCGCGCTCGATGTCCTTCGTGCCGATCGTGTGCGTCCCCTTGAACATCATGTGCTCGAAGAAGTGGGCAAGGCCGGTGATCCCCGGCCGCTCGTCGGCGGAACCGACGTGAGCCACCCAGGCCGCCGCCACGGTCGTCAGTTCCGGGCGGCTCACCAGCAGGAAGCGCATGCCGTTGTCGAGTTCGAACTCCTCGACCGGCACGGCGGCGGCGGTCGGTGCGGTCTGGGCTAAGCCGCCGGCCGGCCAGACGAACGCCGCGGCCAGTGCGGCGAGCAGGCCGATCCGCACCGCCGCGGCGCCTCCGTCTTTTCGCTGAAGCCAGATCACAGGCGAGTCTCCTTTCCGGGACCGGCAGACTCTACCGCCTGCGCCGCCGGCCCGCCGCGCACCGAATGTCCTGGACCTGTCATGGACTGTTGACATCCGGGCAGCGGTGTTTCTATTGTTAGCACTCGCTCGGGCCGAGTGCTAACAGTCGCTTCGTCCCGACCACAACGACCACATCCACCGACACCAACCCCACAGGAGGAGATCGCTGGTGAGTGTACGTCCGCTTCATGACCGAGTGCTCGTCAAGAGGCTCGAGGAGGAGGAGCAGGTCCGGGGAGGCATCATCATCCCGGACGCCGCGAAGGAGAAGCCGCAGGAGGCCGAGGTCGTCGCCGTCGGCCCCGGCAAGATGCAGGACAACGGCGAGCGTTCCGCGCTCGACGTCAGCGTTGGTGACCGCGTGCTGATCGGAAAGTACTCGGGCAGCGACATCAAGATCGACGACGAAGACATGGTCATCCTGCGCGAGGACGAGATCCTCGCGGTCGTGGGATAGGCCGGAACTGGAGAGCAGATACATGGCAAAGCAGATCGTCTACTCCGAGGACGCGCGCGGCGCGGTCCTGCGCGGAGTCAACAAGCTCGCCGACGCCGTCAAGGTGACGCTCGGCCCCAAGGGCCGCAACGTCGTCCTCGAGAAGTCGTTCGGCTCCCCCACGATCACCAAGGACGGCGTCACCGTCGCCAAGGAGATCGAACTGAAGGACGGCCTCGAGAACATGGGCGCGCAGATGGTGCGCGAGGTGGCCTCGAAGACCTCCGACGTGGCCGGTGACGGCACCACCACCGCGACGGTCCTGGCGCAGGCGATCCTGCGCGAGGGCGCGAAGAACGTGACCGCCGGCGCCAATCCGATGGAGCTGAAGCGCGGCATCGAGATCGCGGTCGGCGCAGCCGTCGACGCGATCCACGCCCTCGCCAAGGACGTGAAGGACAGCGAGGAGATCGCCAACGTCGGCACCATCTCCGCCAACAACGACGCCGAGATCGGCCAGATCATCGCCGAGGCGATGGACAAGGTCGGCAAGGACGGCGTGATCACGGTCGAGGAGGCCAAGGGCCTGCAGACCGAGCTCGAGGTCGTCGAGGGCATGCAGTTCGACCGCGGCTACCTGTCGCCCTACTTCGTGAGCGACGCCGACCGCATGGAGTGCGTGCTCGAGAACTGCGTCGTGCTCCTGCACGAGAAGAAGATCAGCTCGATGAAGGATCTGCTGCCGGTCCTCGAGCAGGTCGCCAAGCAGGGCAAGCCGATGCTGATCATCGCCGAGGACGTCGAGGGAGAGGCGCTGGCCACCCTGGTCGTCAACAAGCTGCGCGGCACGCTACAGGCGGCCGCGGTCAAGGCGCCGGGCTTCGGCGATCGCCGCAAGGCGATGCTCGAGGACATCGCGATCCTCACCGGCGGCCGGGTGATCACCGAGGACCTCGGCATCAAGCTGGAGAACGTCCAGTGGCAGGACCTCGGCGAGGCGAAGAAGGTCGTCCTCTCGAAGGACGACACGACGATCGTCACCGAGTCGGGCGACACCGGTCGCCAGGCCGCGATTGCCGGTCGGGTCAAGCAGATCCGCAACCAGATCGAGGAAACGACCTCCGACTACGACCGCGAGAAGCTCCAGGAGCGGCTGGCGAAGCTGGTCGGCGGCGTCGCCGTGATCCGGGTGGGCGCCGCGACCGAGACCGAGATGAAGGAGAAGAAGGCTCGGGTCGAGGACGCGATGCACGCGACCAAGGCCGCCGTCGAGGAAGGCGTCGTGCCGGGAGGCGGCGTGGCTCTGCTGCGCGCGATCGACGCGGTCGGCGGGTTGAGCGACAACGGCGACGTGGGCATCGGCATCGCGATCGTCAAGCGCGCCCTCGAGGAGCCGACCCGGCAGATCGCCGAGAACGCCGGCGTCGAGGGCTCGGTCATCGTCCGCGACGCGAAGGCGCAGACCGGTTCGACCGGCTACAACGCGGCCAACGGCGAGATGGAGGACCTGATCGCCGCCGGCGTCATCGACCCGGCCAAGGTCACCACGACGGCGCTGCAGAACGCCGCGTCGATCGCCGGCCTGATGCTGACCACGGAGGCCCTGGTCTCCGAGATCAAGGAAGACAAGCCCGACGCCCCGCCCGCTCCCGACATGGGCGGCATGGGCGGCATGATGTAGGCGATCGACCTTCAGGTCGACCGGCTACGGAATGAGGGCGGCCTTTCGGGGCCGCCCTTTTTCGTCCTTCGTCAGGGGCCCGCCGTCGAGCAGGGCCGTGAGCACGTCCTCTACCGTTACACCCTCCGGCTCGCCACGGAAGCCGGCGAGCTGCGCATAGGCCTCCGCCGCCGCGCGGTGGAACCCGGCCGGCAGGCCCGCCGCCTCGAGGGTCGAGGCGATCTCCTCCATCTCGCCGGCGAAGCGCCATGCCTTGGGAGCTGTCGTGGCAGCCGCCCGCACGCTTCGCTTCTCCAGCCCCGGCTGGGAACGGCTCCACTCCCCGAGGAGGCCTGCTTCGACACCATAGGCGCTGGCCGCGGCCCGCAGCGACAGCAGCAGGGCCGCGCTGCCCTTCGTGAAGCCGGCGTAGCACATCTTGAGCGCCGAAGCCGAGCCGTTCTCCACCTTGAGATCGATCGCCTCGAGGGCCGAGTCCTCGAACAGGGCGGCCAGTTCCGGCGCGGCGTCTCCCGAGAGATAGAGCCGCGTGGTCCCCGGCCGGACCGCCGGCGGCCCGATGATGCCGCCGTCCACGAACCGTGCTCCGCCCGCCGCCGCGGCTTCCGCGATCTCGAGCGCCGTGGCGGGCGACACCGCGTTCGCGTCGAGGTAGAGGCCGTCGAAACCGGTCGCGGCGACCGCCTCGGCAAGCGCCAGGGCGCCGTGCGGCGGACAGACCGAGAGCACGGCGTCGGCCGCCGCGGTGACGGCGGCGAGCGTTCCCAGATCCTCGAAACCGGCGCCCGCGGCCCGTGTACGGGTCTCACGGCTGCGTCCTTCGGACGCCCATACGACGCGGACCGGCGCCCGCACCGCCGCGCCGACGGTGACGCCCATCGCTCCCGGATGGAGCAGGCCGACAGTGGCGATCGTCAAGGCAACGCGCGCGGGTCGACGGCCGCGGTCAGCCGCCCGAGGTCTCCGCCCTGGCGGCAGGCTCGGCCTCGGCGTCCTCCGCCCGGGCGCCGCGCAGCAGGTTCAGCATGCCGTAGTTCCCCTCGTGGCAGGCGTACTCGAACATGGGCAACGGATTCCTGCTCATCGGTATGACCGCAGTCCAGGGACCCGCGAAGGACTCCGGGTCGTCGATCGTGTACTCGTAGACGAGCCGGTCCTCCCCCACGCGGGTGAACCTCTCGGTCAGGCGCATGTTCGGGCCCGAACCCCGGAAACTCGTCTGGTCGGTGAAGTTCATCGACACGACAACCAGGGTGTCCCCCTCCCAGTGCCCCCGCGGGTCGCCGCGCCACTGGCGAACGTCCCCGGGCAGCGGCGCGCGTCCGTCGAGCGGCACGACCCGCGAGTCGTGGACCATCTCGACCAGCAGCACGACCGTCTCCTCGGTCTGGAAGATCTGAACGTTGTTGTTGTAGGCGCTCGGGCTCATCGGCGGACCGGCGTTGAAGCCCAGGATGCAGCGCTCGGCGACGCCGCGGTCCTCGGGGCCGTGGGCCGGCCGGCGACGCGCCGCGGCGCGCTCGGCGACCCGTTCCTTCGCCACCTGGGTCAGCTCGGGAATCCGCCCGTCCGGAGGATCGACGATCAGCGACGTCCGCCGGTCCTCGGTCAACTTGTCCCCGTAGTCCCACCAGAACTGGTTGTACGCGTTCGCCACGTCGGCCTGGGCGGACAGACCGTCCTCGGTACGCCGGTCCTTGTTCCGCCGCGCCAGCGTCCGCTCCTCGAACGCGGCGGCGGCCTCCGCGCTGCCGAACCGCTCCTGCTCCCCGAGTTCCTCCGGCCGCTCGAGCGGCGTGATCGTCCGGAAGTCCCAGACGCCGCGCAGGTCGGGCGCGCCCCAGGGAGTGCGCTCCAGCTCCGGTGCCTCCTGCTGGGCGGCGAGGGGCGCCCCGGCCAGCACGACGATGGCGAACACTGCGCCGAACACCAAGACCTGCGACTTCGGCTTGTCCATGCGAGTTCCTCCTTCCCGGCTCTTCGCAGTCTACTGCTCCGCCTTCGGCCCACCGGTCAACGAGGACCGGTCCGGCGGCCGGCAGAACCAGATCGACGCCGCGCCCAGGACCGCCAGGACGGAGCAGGTCCAGAGCGTGCCGGCATAGGAACCCGTTCGATCCGCCGCGGCGCCCGCCAGAGCCGGTCCGAGCGCGCCGATGATGCCGATCAGGAAGAGCCGGGCGCCGGTCGAGCCGACGAAGGCCGCCCGCCCGAAGAACCAGCCGAACACGACGACTTCGCTCGTGTAGGCAAGGCCGTAGCCAACGCCGATGGCGAAGACGCAGGGATACGCCACGACCGCCGAACTCGCCGACACGAAGAACGACAGGGCGACCGCGGTGAGCAACAGGGCCAGCGCGAGAACGCGCGTCGGCGCCATGAAGTCTCCCAGCGAGCCGCTCAGCCGGCCGAACAGGCTGGCGCCGACCCGTACGCCCAGGATGGCCGACGCGGCAAGCGTCGTGAAACCGAGGTCTTCCAGATGAATGCCGCCGTGAGCGGTCACGACTCGCCACGGCACCGTGTTCGCCAGGGTCGCGAAGGTGGCGATCCAGAACTGTGGAGTGCGCAGGGCCCACATCAGGGCGCCCTTCGGCGCCGACTCGCCGGCCGTTTCGGCGCCGCTCCCCGCCGGCCGTGCCTCCGCCGGATGACCCGAATCGCCGGGGTCCGACCCGTCTGCGTCGACCGGCGGCAGACCGTCACGACGCTGGCCGATGTCGCTCGGCTTGTTCCGGATGAAGAGAACGGCGATCACCGCGACGACCAGGGAGATCCCGGCGACGATCCGCCAGCCGACGCGCCAGTCCCAGAACTCGAGCACGAGTCCGGCCGCCGGCGGCCACACGAAGCCGACGATCGCGGCGCCCGTCAGGATGATCGCCGTCGCCCGCGCCCGGTATCTGCGAAACCAGAAGACCGGAATCGTCTGGGCGGGCAGCAGGGTCGAGAAACCGATCCCGAGGCCGCCGACGAGCGAGTAGCCGACGTAGAGCTCGGTCACGCTCGAGGCTTGGCTCACCAGCCAGAAGCCGCTGGCGGCGCAGAGAGCGCCCGCCGTCACTGTGGCCCGGACACCCCAGCGGCGAATGACGGCCGCCGCGACCGGACTGATCAGGCCGTACGTGAGCGTGAACGCTCCGAAGATCTCACCGATCTGCTGGCGGGTCAGCCCCAGATCGTCGATCAGCGACGACGCGAAGACGCCCAGGCCGTAGTAGGCCGGCGCGATGCCCAGGCCGTAGGTCACGAAACCCACGGCGACCATCGGCCAGCCGTAGAACCTCCGTCGAGGCGCGCGTGAAGCGGTCAAACCGCCAGGTCCCCGGCCTGGCCCGCACCGGCGGCAGCCGGCGACGAATCCGCGTACAGGTGGCAGGCGACCCGCGCCGGGCCATCCGCTTCGAGCAGAGGCTCCGCGCGGTCGCAGTGACCGAGTACCTTCGGGCAGCGCGGGTGGAAGCGGCAGCCGGACGGCGGGTTCCGCACGCTCGGCACTTCGCCGGCGATCAGGTGGTGCGCCCTGGCCGCCTCGACGATCGGGTCCGGCGCCGGCACGGAGGCCAGGAGGGCCTCGGTATACGGGTGCCGCGGACGCTCGAACAGCTCGTCGCGTGCGGCGACCTCGACGATCCGCCCCAGGTACATCACGCCGATCCGGTCGCTGATGTGGCGGACGACGGACAGGTCGTGGGCAATGAAGAGATAGGTCAGGCCCAACCGCTCCTGGAGATCCATCAACAGGTTCAGCACCTGGGCCTGGATCGAGACGTCGAGCGCCGATACAGCCTCGTCGCAGATCAGCAGGTCCGGCTCGAGGGCCAGGGCGCGGGCGATGCCGATCCGCTGGCGCTGCCCCCCCGAGAACTGGTGGGGATAGCGGTCGGCCATCGCCGGCAACAGGCCGACCAGGTCGAGCAGCTCGGCGACGCGTTCACGGAACCGGCGGCGGTTCCCGGCGACGCCGTGGACCTTGAGCGGTTCGCCGACGATCTCCCGCACCCGCATCCGCGGATTGAGCGAGCCGAAGGGATCCTGGAAGACCATCTGCATGCGCCGCCGCAGCGGCCGCAGCCCCCGCTGGTCGACTCGCGAGATGTCCTCGCCGTCGAAAACGATCCGCCCGGCGGTCGGCTCCTGCATCCGCAGGATCGCCAGGGCCGTCGTCGACTTGCCGCAGCCGCTCTCCCCCACGAGGCCGAAGGTCTCGCCCCGCCGTAGCTCGAACGACACGCCGTCGACCGCCTTGACGGACCCGACGCGCCGCCGCATCAGCACCCCTTCCGTGACCGGGAAGTGGACCTTCAGGTCCTCGACGCGCAGCAGGACGTCGCCGCGGCCGTTCACGCGGCTCCTTCCTCGTAGCCGTAGCAGGCCCAGGCCCTGCCGCCGGCTCCTGCTTCAAGCAGCGGCGGCGCCGCGAGGCAACGGTCGCGCACCTGCGGACAGCGCGGCGCGAAGGCGCATCCCGCGGGCAGCGCGGCGAGGTCGGGCGGCTGGCCCTCGATCGAGTCGAGGCGGCCGCCGCAGTCACCCTCGAGCCGTGGCACGGAGCGCAGAAGGCCTTGCGTGTACGGGTGCCGCGGTTCCGCGTAGAGGGCCGCCGCGGGCCCGCTTTCGACGATCCGGCCGCCGTACATGACGGCCACCCGGTCCGCGTAGCGCGCCACGACGCCGAGGTCGTGGGTGATCAGGATGAGCGCCGAATCCGCCTCCCGGGTGCGCTCCTTGAGCAGCTCGAGGATCTGCGCCTGGACCGTCACGTCGAGCGCGGTGGTCGGCTCGTCCGCGATCAGCAGGCGCGGATGGCAGGCGAGAGCCATCGCAATCATCACGCGCTGTCTCATGCCGCCGGAGAACTGGTGCGGGTAGTCCCCGAGCCTCTTTTGGGCGTCGGGAATGGCCACCGACTTCAGGTGCTCCACGGCCCGTTCCAGTGCCTCGCGTCGCTTGAGCCGCCGGTGCAGGCGCAGCGGTTCCGCGACCTGGCGGCCGATCGTGAGCACGGGATTGAGCGAGGACATCGGCTCCTGGAAGATCATCGCGATCCGGTTGCCGCGGACCGAGCGGATGCCGGCGTCGTCGAGCGCCAGAAGATCCTTCCCCTCGAAGAGAATCCTGCCGCTCTCGATTCGCCCCGGCTCGGGGATCAACCGCAGGATGGAGAGCGCGGTGACGCTCTTGCCCGATCCGCTCTCGCCGACGATCGCCAGCGTCTCGCCCGGCGCCACCTCGAGCGACAGCGACGTCACCGCCCTGACCGCGGGCCGGTCGCCGAAGCCGGCGCCGAACGTGACGTTCAGATCGTCGATGCGAAGCAGGGGCTCCTTCACGGACCGAAGCCCATCTCGCGCTTCATCTCCTGGTCGATCCAGAGCCGCGCGTAGATCGGGCCCGGGCGCACCGCCCCCGCCCGCAGTTCGCCCGCATAGTTCTTCACCCAGGGCCACCACGCCGTGTAGATGTAGGGCACGGGGAGCCAGAGGTAGGGCGCTTCGTCGAGTATCTCCTTCGTGATCTGCTTGACGATCCGCTGCCTCTCCGCCTCGTCCCGGGTCAGGAACATCTCGTGGATGCGCCGGTCGAGTTCCGGGTCCGACCACATGGACGGATTCCAGGTCTGGCCGGTGACGAAGTTCTTGCGCAGCGTGGTCGTCGGGTTCACGTGGCCGCTGGCCATCAGGTAACCGGGACCGTGGGTGCGGGTGGTCATCATCGACAGGTAGGCCGCGTACTCCACGACCTCGATCTCGATCGTCACGCCGATCCGGTCCAGGTAGCTGGCCAGCAGCGGGGCCAGCTCCATCCGCATCGCGTTGCTGGCCGACACCTGCATCCTGAACGTGAAGCCGTCGGGGTAGCCCGCCTCGGCGAGCAGGCGGCGCGCCTTCTCGGGCTTGTACTCGAACAGTTCCTGAACCGACGGCGGCATCGCCTCCAGCGGCTCGAAGTAGCCCTCGAAGTTCGGATGCTGCGGGAAGGCGAAGAGCTCCGCGTTGCCGCCGAAGAACAGCTCGACGATCTCCCGCTGGTTCACCGCCAGGTTCATCGCCCGCCGCACTCTCACGTCGTCGAAGGGCTCCTGGTCGACCCGCATCACCATGAAGGTGCCGCCGGTCGACAGCCACCGCGACCAGCGAAGTTCAGGAGTCGTCTTCTTCAGGTGGTCGACGGCAATCCAGCGGATGTACTCCAGGATGTCCAGCTTTCCGGTCCGAATGGCCGTCAGGTAGGTCGCCTCGTCCTTGATCGTGCGGTAGGTGAGCTCGTCGATGAAGGGAATCTCGTAGCTCTTCCCACCGATCGTCGTCCGGTCCCAGTAGTCCGGCCTGCGGACGTAGGTCTGGGAGTTGCCGGGAATGAAACGCTCCAGCGTGAACGGCCCGGTGCCGGTGACGTTCCGCCAGTCCTTGGCGTCGACATCCGCCAGTTCCCGGGGCACGATGCCCGAGAAGTAGCCGTAGCCGAAGCGGTAGTCCCACTCGGCGTTGAACTCGCCGAACTCGAAGACGACCGTGTGGTCGTCCCTGGCCACGACGCGATCGATGTGGTCGAAGTAGGTAGGGATCGCCTTCGGGCTGTCGCGCAGGCGCTCGTAGCTGAACACTACGTCGTGGGCGTCGAGCTCGCGCGCCTCCATCACGCCGGGCTTGCCCGGGAACATCATGCCGCGCCGGACCTCGATGACCAGGGTCAGCGGGTCCTCCCATTCCCAGCTAGCGGCCACTTCGCCGCGGATCGTTTCGGCGGAAAGGTACGCCTCGGAGACGAATCGCTGATCGCCGCCGCGGACCGCGGCCTGGTCGAGGTCGGCGACGAAGAGCTGTTCGTAGAGCATCCCCGTGTCGTGGTTCTGCTTCCAGTTCCAGTCCGTCGTGTCCCAGGAGAGTGCCGACAGGGTGACGTAGACCGTGCCGACGTTCAGCTCGCCTCCGTAGCGGGGCGCCTCCACCGGCGCCGGGCCCGGCTCGAATGACAGATCGCCCATGTCCGTGCCGCCGGCCGGCGACGACCGATGGCGATCCGGACCGCCGCCGCAGCCGCCCAGGAACAGGACGAGAACCACGGGAAGGATCGCCGGCTTCACGTTCACGCAAGACGGTCTCATGTCGTTCAGGTCCCCCGCATTCGTGGATCGAGCAGGTCGCGCAGCGCGTCGCCGAAGACATTCGCCGCGTAGACGACCACGGTCAGGCAGATGCCCGGCGCCAGCGCCAGCCACGGCCCCAGGTAAAGGTAGGTGCGGCCGTCGCCGGAGAGCATCCCGCCCCACGTCGGCGCCGGCGGCGGCACGCCCAGGCCGAGAAACGAAAGCGCCGCCTCCGACAGGATGACGGCGCCGACGCGCGTGGTGAACAGCACGATGACGACCGGCATGACGTTGGGCAGGATGTGCCGGCGCAGGATGTGGAACGTCCCCGCGCCGATCGACTGCGCGGCGTGGGTGTAGACGTGCTCGCGCACCGAGGTCACCGCGCCGCGGACGATGCGCGAACCGGCGATGCCGTAGAGCAGCCCCAGGATGATGACGATCTGGGTGATCCCAGGCCCCACCACGGACACGATGACGATCAGGAGAACCAGGTCCGGAAAGGTCATCCAGGCATCGACCAGGCGCTGGGTCAGCATGTCGAACCAGCCGCCGAGGTAGCCCGAGAGCACGCCGATCACGATCGACACGACGGTCGCCAGAGCGGCCGCGCAGAAACCGACGATCATCGACAGGCGGGCGCCCATCAGGACCCGCGAGAACAGGTCGCGGCCGAGGTGGTCCGTGCCCAGCAGGAACTGCCGGGACGGCGGCTCGAGGCGATGCGCCAGGTCCGTCTCGTTGATGCCGTAAGGCGCGAGAACGCCGGCGAAGATCCCGGAGAGCAGGAAGATCGCGAAGACGACTGCGCCGGCGGCGCCCAACGGCTTGGTCCGGAACAGGCGAACCGTGAAGCGCCGCCAGCGCGCCTGGTCGCGCCCCGGCAGAGCGTCGGGAACGGCTGCGGCGACGGTGGTCACGGCACGTTCATCCGTAGCGAACCTTCGGATCGAGCCAGCCGTAGCTCAGGTCGACGAGCAGGTTGATCAGCAGCACCGCCACGCCGACGACCAGGAAGACGCCCGAGATCACCGGATAGTCCCGCTCGTAGACCCCCTCGAGCAGCAACAGCCCCATCCCCGGAATGACGAAGATCTGCTCCATGACCACGGCGCCGCCGATGAGAAGCGGCGCCTGCAATCCGATCAGAGTGACGACCGGGATCAGGCCATTCTTGAGCGCGTGCTGGACGACGACCGCACCCTCCCGAAGTCCCTTGGCGCGGGCGGTGCGCACGTAGTCCTGGCGCATCACCTCGAGCATCATCGTCCGGGTCATCCGCATCGTGACCGCGGACAGCGAGAGTCCGAGCAGGATCGCCGGGACGATCAGGTGCGTGAGGTTCGCGATCGGATCGACGAGGAACGGCGTGTACTCGAGTTCCGGCGCCCAGCGCCACCACACGGACGGGAACACCATGACCAGGGTGCCGAGCCAGAAGCCGGGGATCGCCAGCATCACGAGGGAGAACGACCGCGCCGTGTAGTCGAGCGCGGAGTCCTGCCGGGTGGCCGAGAAGATGCCGATCGGCACCGCAACGGACAGCGCGACGACCAGCGCCAGCAGGCCCAGCTCGAAGGTCACCGGCAGCCGCGCCAGGATCTGCTCCGTCACCGGCGTGCTCCGCCAGAGCGACTGGCCCAGATCTCCTCGCAGGGCATCGCCCGCCCAGCGCAGGTACTGCGAGGCCATCGGCTGGTCGAGACCCATCGCCGCCTCCAGCGCTTCCCGGTCCATGCTCGTCGAGACGTCGTTCTGCGCCAGCATCAGGTCGATCACGTCGCCGGGAATGACCCGCATCGACACGAAGACGATCAGGCTGGCGAAGAACAGCGTCGGCACCATCGCCAGCAGCCGACGCAGGATGTATGTCTTCATGGGAAGTGTCAGAGAATACAGGCGGCCGGCATCGATTGGGGACATCGATGTCCCGAAATGCCGACATCCCTCGGGCTTCGCCCCGTCCCTGGACGGATAGCCTCTCCCCCGCGCATGCCTCCAGGAGACGAACCGCCTCGCGTCCGCCGGCGAACAGCGTCGGGAGCAACACTCGTCACTCTCCTGCTGTGGACGGCGCTCGAACTGCCCGCGTCCGCGCAGCCACGGCCCTCACGGGATGCGCCGGGGGTCGACGCCAACGCGCCAGACCTTTCGGCTCTGGAAGGCTCCTGGGTCCGCAACGACGAACTCAGCGAAGATCCCGTGCACCACATGTCGACGGCGTTGCCGGACGTCGCCGACCTGCCGGCGCCTGAACCGGACTTCGACGCCGCCACCAACGTCGGGCGCTCCGGCTCGTTCGCCGAACAGCTCTCCAGGGCTCGCCTTGGCCTGTGGATCGAAATCGACGGCGACCGGATCCTGATGCAGAACGCCACCGGCGAGAGAGTCCATCTCCCGCTCGACGGAGTGGCACGCCGCTACACGCCAGGCCGCAAGAGTGCCGCCTACGCCGGCGACGGTGTGCTGGAACTCGTCACGACCGGGGCGAACTCGGCCTGGCTCTGGCTGGAGACCTTCTACCGGTCGGGGAACCGACTTGTTCACGTCTCAGAGTCCCGCAACCTCTCGTTCCCCGACATGAGTTTCAGCACGGTCTACGACTACAACGGCGACAGTCCACCACCGCCGGGGCGGGTCGACCTCGGGCACATCCAGACCACCAAGCCGGCAACGATCCGGATCGTGCCACCCGAACGCAGACATCGGGAGTTCCTCACGGGGCCCGTCGAAGTTCGGGCTCTGGTGGTCGATCCGCTCGTCCGGGCCGTCGAGTTCCTGCTCGACGGAAAACCCGTCCGGCAAGCCTCGAAGCCGCCGTTCAAGGCCCGTATCCGGCTCAGCAACCCGCCCCGCGAACAGGCGATCGAAGTCCGCGCCTACCACGACGGCGGGACCCACGTCGGCAGCGACCGGATCGTCCTGAACCGGGCTCACTCGCCCTTCACGGTCGATATCGCGGAGATCCGTCCGCTCCCGGCGGAAAGCCCTTCGGCCGTCAGCGCCGTGGCCCGCATCTCCGTACCGCCCGCGACAGCCCTGGCCCGCGTCGAGTTCTACCTCGGTGAACGCCAGGTCGCGGCGTTCGACGATCCGGACTGGCGGGAAAGCGGGGGAACGCCGGACACGATACGTGTCGACGCCGTGCTCGAGAACGTCGAACCCGGCGACTTCGTCCGGGTCACGGCCAGGCTCGCCGACGGCCGGGAACTGGAGGACGCGGAGCTTCTGCAGGGCGCCGAGTACCGGAGCGAGATCGACGTCCAACTGGTCCAACTCCAGATACTGGCGGTCGACCGCGACGGTGAACCGGTGAGCGATCTCGAGCCTGGGGACTTCGAGATCCGCGAGAAGGGTGAGAGTCGTCCGGTGGAGAATCTGCACGTCTCGAACGACGTCCCTCTCGTCCTCGGCATCGCCGTCGACTCCTCGGGGAGCATGGGACGCGTCTGGCAGCGGCTGCACACGGTTCTACGGACGTTCATGGCAGGCGCCCTGGCCGCGAACGATCGAGCGTTCCTGGTCGACTTCGACGACACCGTCCGGTTCCTTCAACCGCCGACGGGCAACAAACCCCTCCTGAATGCCCGACTCAATCGCCTGCTGGTCGGCGGCGGCACTGCGCTGAACGACGGCGTTCTGTTCTCGCTCCTGCAGTTCCGCCGCGAACCCGGGCGCCGCGCCCTGGTCGTGGTAAGCGACGGCCACGATGAAGACAGCCGCTCCAGGGCAGCTCAGGTCGGCGACTTCGCCGAATGGATGGGAGTCCCCGTCTACTTCATCGGCGTGGGCAGGTCCGCACCGCCCATGGTCCTGGTTCGAAGGCTCACCCGGCGCAACGGCGGCCGATTCTTCCGAATCCATCCGGACCTGCTTCAATCCGAGCTGACTGCCGAGATGGAACGGGTGTTCGACCGGATCAACACCGACCTCCGGCATCAGCACGTCCTCACCTACTACAGCAGCCTCCCGCCCGGCGAAGGGATCGAGCCGGAGGTCCGGAGCCTGAGACGGGACGTTACGCTCAGGAGCATCCTTCCGCTTCAGGGACTCCAGTAGGTCAGGTTGAACACCGCCGCAACGTTCGGATCGCCGTACCTGGCGAGCTTCGTCCCAGTCCTTCTCTGTCTTGCGTCCCCGACGTTTGGCCAGCAGGGCGAACCGAAGGCTGCATCGGTTCAGGGTAAGACCGGAGCCGCCGGAGCCGCCATCACGGCTCTCGAGGGCAGTTGGATCCGGAACGAGGACCTTAGCGAGAACCCGATCCAGAAAACGGCCGGCCTCTGGCGAGATCCGAAGCGAACGTCCGTCGCTCTGACGGGCCTCTCGACGAGTCTGGCCGAGCGCGTGGGCCAACTGCGGATCAGCGTCAAGAATGGCCAGGTTCGCCTCCGAAACGCCGAGTACGAGGTCCTCGAGTTCCCGGCAGATGGTTCAGCAGTCGCCGACCAGTACGGGAACCGGCATCGCGCGAGCCTTCTTCCAGGCACCCTCGAGATCGAGACGGCGAGACCGGGATGGCTCCTGATCGAGACCTTCTACCTGCAAGCCGGTCAACTGCACCGGGTCATCGAGATCCAGAGCGAGAGATTCCCCAGCCTGAGGTTTCTCACCGTCTACGAGCGCCTCGGCGACGCGCTTCCGACGGGGACCCTTCCGGTCGACGACATCAGCAGGTTCGCTCGGCCCGCGGCGATACGCATCGTTCCTCCCCGGCGCGGCCACCACGAACTGCTCACCGGGCGCGTGGAAGTCGAAACCCTGATCGTCGACCGGGCCATCGGCAGCGTGGAGTTCTTCCTGGACGGCCGGCGACGAAGGCGGGTCCGCAAGCCTCCCTTCCGCACCTATCTCAACCTCGCGCAGCCGCCACGCGAACAGACGCTGGAAGTACGTGCTCACAGCGTCCGGGGCGCCTTCGTCGGCCGTGACCGCATCGTCCTGAATCACGTCGATCCCCCCTTCGGAGTACGCATTACCACCGTCACCCCACAAGAACCCGCTGGCTCGACGAGTCTGGTCGCGGCCACCGTCGCCGTTCCGCGAGGCGCCGTACTCCTACGCGTCGACTTCTACCGCAACGAGCAGTTGGTGGAAACCGTGAACGACCTTGCGCAGTACGGGGCCGCGGGCGGCTTCAGAAGAGTCAGCGCAAGCCTGCCCGCACACGACCTGTCGCCACAGGACTACGTCCGCGTGACCGCCAGTCTCGCGGATGGCCGCGAACTCGAAGACGCGCAACTCCTCGAGGGAGTTACTTTCAAGGGTGAAATCGACGTTCAGCTCGTCCACCTCCAGGTCCTCGTGGTCGACGCCCAGGGCGCCCCGGTCGGCAGACTGACCGCGGCCGACTTCCTGATCACCGAGGACGGCGAACGCAAGGCGGTGGAAGAGGTCCAGCAGGCCGGCGAAGTACCGCTCCTCCTGGGCATGGCGATCGACTCCTCGGCCAGCATGAAGCCGGTATGGAGCCAGCTCAAGTCAGTTTCCGGAGCATTCCTCGAGACCTCGCTGGCCGCCGAGGATCGAGCCTTCCTGGTCGACTTCGACGAGAGCATCCGCCTCCTTCAGCCTCTCACCAGTAATGCGCCGGCGCTCAGAAGCCGTCTGGAACGGCTGGTACCAAACGGCGGCACGGCCCTGAACGACGGCATCCTGTTCTCCCTGGTCCAGTACGAGAACGAACCCGGAAGGCGAGCCCTGATCGTCGTGACGGACGGCATGGATATCGACAGCCGGTCCGAGCCGGAACAGGCCGCAGCCTTCGCGGAGCGCACGGGCATCCCGATCTACTTCATCGACCTCGGCAGGGATCGGATCGCGCTCGCCAACGGCGGCCCTCCAGACGGAGAGACTGCCGGAACAGCACTGACGCGAACAGCTCGATCCAGCGACCATGTCCTTCGCATGCGGCAGCAGGCCCAGCGAAGCGGTGGACGTCTGTTCGGGATCGACACGAAACTCGCGCCTCCGGACTTCCTCGGCGAAGTCCGGGAGGTGTTCGACCAGATCAGGCAGGACCTCCGCCGTCAGCATGTGCTGGCCTACTACTCCAACCGCCCCGTAGGCGCCGCGATCGACCCGGACGTCCAGACGTTGCGCGACGGGCTCACGGTCAAGAGCGTGCTCCCGCTCGACAGGGTCGACTAGTCTGCCGCCGCGGCGCAGCGCGTCGCGCCCCAGTCACCGGCCAGTCCTCCGATGCTCCCGGCAGCGATTCTCGCGACCGTTCTCCTGACCGCCGTGATATCCGGCGTACTCGGCATGGCTGGCGGCCTGATCCTGATGGCCGTCCTCGCGAGCGTCCTGCCGGTCACCGGGGCAATGATCCTGCACGGCGCCGTGCAGGCAACGTCGAATGGCGCCCGTTTCGTGTTTCTCCGGAATCGCATGATGTGGTCCGTGCTTCCGTGGTACGGCGCCGGCGCCGCGCTCGCGGTGTTGCTGTTCGTAGCGGTCGCCTTCGTGCCCGACCCGGCGCTGGTCCTGATCGTCGTCGGCAGCTTTCCCTGGGTTGCCCGCCTGCTGCCGGCACTGCGAGGGCTCGACGTCCGTAACCGCGGTACGGCCGCGCTCTGCGGCCTGACCGTCACCGGCGCGCAGCTTCTTGCCGGAGCGTCCGGCCCCCTGCTCGATGCGTTCTACCTCGAGACGAAGGTCGACCGGCGAACGATCGTCGCCACGAAGGCGTTCACCCAGACCGTCGGACATCTCCTCAAGATCGGCTACTACCTCTGGGTGTCCCGGACAGTCCTGCCGGAGCTGCCCGACGACCGGCTCTCCCCCTGGCTGATCACTGGCGGCATGGCGCTCGCCGTCGTCGGCGCCCGTGTCGGCACGCGACTCCTCGACCGCTTCGACGACCGGCAGTTCCGGCGCGTCACCGGGCCTGTGATTCTGGCGCTAGGAGCGGTGTGCGCGCTGAAGGGGGCGCGGGACCTGCTGATCTCCTAAGCGGAGTTCCGTTGGCCTGTATCCTGCAATTGCCAGGAGAAACGGTCAGGAGAACAGGAGAGGAACGGTCGTCAACGTGACTTGCAGCACTGGCACCCGGCGCATCCGGCTGCGCCACGACAGGCCACCACGGGCCCCGTTCGCTGCAGCCCTCCTCGGAGCTCTCGTCTGCTCGACGGCCACCGTCCCGGCGCGCGGCCAGGAGCCGGCCGCCGCGGAGGAATCCGTTGCAACGGTAGCGGCGGACCCGACAGTAACGATCGCAGGCATCTGGATCCGGGACGAACGGCTGAGCGAGGATCCGATCGAGAAACTGGAAGAGACCTACGGGCAGACCTTCGGGGGCGGACCGGGCCGCTCGCCCGGCGCGAACCCCGGGAGCGGACGCACCGGCGGCCAGGGCGGCTTCGGACGTGGCGGCTTCGGCGGCGGCCGAGCCGGCAGACAGCCGGGCAGCAGCCAGGACGGCCCATCGGGGATGCGCGAGATGGCGCGAGAACTGGCGGAGCGGCTCGACGTGCTGCTGATCCGGATCGACGATCCCCAACTCCTGATCCGCAACGCGAAGCGCGAGGACCGCATCCTGTATCTCGACGGCCGCGACATCGCGGACGGCTTCGGCGGCCGCAGCCGCGCCCGCCTTCTCGGTGACTCCCTCGAGGTCGAGACCGCCTCCCAGGGGCGCCAGCGAATCGAGACCTTCTACCTGGAGGGCGATCGGCTCGTTCTCGTAACCGACCTCCAGGGAGGACGTTTCGCCGATCTCTCGTTCCGCACCGTCTACGAGCGCTCGGGCGACGCACCCGCGGTGCCGATGCCGACGCCGGCGGCACGCGCGCGCGAGACCGCCGCGGCGCCCGACCAGGACGGCTTCGACAGGACCGACCTTCTGCCGTCGGTCGAGGGCGGCAATCCGCGACGGCGCCCGGAACGCGCGGACGCCGCCCGCAGCGCGCGTCCCGCCACGATCCGCATCCTGCCGCCCGAGCGCGGCTACCGCGAACTGCTCACCGGCCGGGTCATGATCCAGACCCTCACGATCGACCCGCAGGTCGCCGTCGTCGAGTTCCAGCTCGACGGCGAACAGGTGGCACGCGTCACGACGCCGCCGTTCGAGGCGCGAATCAGGCTCGCCGACCCGCCCCGCGAGCAGACCATCGAGGTTCGCGCGACCAGCGCCCGGGGCGCCCACGCGGGAACCGACAGGATCGTTCTGAACCGCCTCGATCCCCCGTTCGCGGTACGTATCGCCGGCATCACTCCCGACGAAACCGGCGGCCGGGCCACCGTTCGCGTGGAGGCCGGCATCTCCGTGCCGCGCTCCGAGACCCTGGACCGGGTCGAGTTCTACCGCACGGACCGGCTTGTCGCTTCCTTCGACGACTTCGAGGGTGAGGCCGGGCCCAGCGGCGTGCGGACAGTTGCGGCGGACATCCCCACATCCGACGTCACGCCTCAGGACTTCGTCCGGGTCGTGGCTCGGCTGGCCGGTGGCAGCGAACTGGAAGACGTCGAACTCCTGCAGGGGGCCCAGTTCAGCAGCGAGATCGACGTCCAGCTCGTCCAGGTCCAGGTGCTGGTGGTGGACCGGAACGGCAACCCGATCGGCGATCTCAAGCCCGAGGACTTCGAGGTCCGCGAGAACGGGGAGCAGCGCCAGGTCGAGAATCTCCACGTCTCGAACGACATCCCCCTGTCGCTGGGTCTGGCGATCGACTCGTCCGGCAGCATGGAGCCGATCTGGCGTCAGACGAACGCGATCGCCGAGGCCTTCCTGAACGGCGCCCTGACCTGGCGCGACCAGGCGTTCCTGGTGGACTTCGACTCGACGCTCCGCCTGGTGCAGCCACTGACCGGCAGCAAGCCGCTGCTGGCGCGGGGACTGGGACGACTGTTCCCGCAAGGCAACACGGCTCTCTACGACGCGATCCTGTTCTCGCTGCTCCAGTACGGCGAGGCGCCCGGCCGACGCGCCCTGGTCGTCGTCACCGACGGCTTCGACTCGAACAGCCGCTCCGATCCGACGCGGGCGATCGACTTCGGCAAGCGGCTGGGCGTCCCGGTCTATATCGTCGCGATGCGCTCCCTCGGCTTCGGCCCGACGACGATGGAGGACGCGAACCTCCGCAACAACATGCGCCTGATCACCGGTCCGACCGGCGGCCGACTGTTCCAGATCGAGTCGATCGACCAGATGGCCAGCGTGTTCGAGCACATCGAGGACGAACTGAGGCGCCAGTACGTCCTGACGTACTACAGTCAACGGCCCTTCGGCTCAGCGATCGAACCGGAGGTCCGGGTGACCCGAAGGGGACTCAGGGTGCGGAGCGCACTGCCGCTCGATGCGATCGAGTAGGCGACGCGGGAACCCGAACCGCGCCCGGCTCACGGCCCTGGCGGCGCTGGCGCTGGCGGTCTACCTGCCGGCCACGAATGCCATCCAGGCCCAGGACGACCCCTCCCCCGGGATTCCCGGCGTCCGCCAGGACCTCCCGTTCACCGACCTCCTCGGACCATGGGTCAGGAACGACACGTACAGCGAGAATCCGGCCCGGAGGGTCGAAGGCCTGGCTTCGGGCAACGAAGCCTTGAGGATGCGCGAGATCGCGCGGTCCGTCGCCAGCAGGTTCGGCACGCTGATGATCCGGGTTCTGGACGACAGCGTGGCGCTCCTCGACGGCGCCGGCGGCATGGTCATCCTCCCCTTCGACGGTGCACGACGCCGCCTTGGCGGCGGTGTCAGGGGGCGCGTTCTCGAGGCCGGAGAAACGCTCAGAATCGAGATCCGCGCTTCCGGGGTGCGGCAGGTCGAGACCTTCCAACGCGACGGCGAGTGGCTGGTGCGGTGGACCGACCTGGAAGCCCGCGACCTGCCCTCGTTCCAGATCGACACCGTCTACGAGCGGCCGGACTTCGGGCCTGACCCGGAGTCCTGGGCGACGGGACTCCCACAGACCGCGATCCGCATCGTGCCTCCCGCGCGAAGGTACGGCGAGATGCTCAGCGGGCGGATCGAGATCCAGACGTTGATCATCGACCCGCGCATCCTCGAAGTTGAGTTCCTCCTCGATGGCCGCCCGCTCCGGCGAGTCCGGAGCCGGCCCTTCAGGACCCGCATCCGTCTGGCCGCCCCGCCGCGCGAGCAGATCCTCGCAGTCCGCGCCTACGGCCAGGACGAGGCGTACCTGGGCAGCGACGAGTTCGTCCTCAACCAGCTCAACCGTCCCTTCGGCGTTCGCATCGCGGAGATGATCGGCGTGGAGGCCGGGGAAGACGGCGCGATCCGCGTGGCGACCTCCGTGTCGCTACCGCGCGCCGCGACCCTGGAGCGCGTCGAGTTCTACCGCAGCGACTTTCTCGTTGAAGCGGCACACAGCTTCGGAGAAGAAGGGGCTCCCGGCGCCGCGCGCACGATCCTCGTCGAGGCGGTGATCCAGAGCGGCCCGAGCAACGACTTCATCCGCGTCGTGGCGAAGCTCTCCGACGGCCGGGAGCGGGAGGATGCGCAACTCCTCCAGGAGTCCGAACACCAGAGCGAGATCGACATCCAGCTCGCCCAGTTCCAGGTCCTGGTCACGGACGGCGACGGCAACCCCGTGAGCGGGCTTTCGCCCGAGGACTTCGAGATCCGCGAAGACGGCCGGAAGCTGCCCACGGTCGCCCTCCACACGTCCGTCGACGTGCCCCTCGTCCTGGGGCTCGCGATCGACTCCTCGGACAGCATGCTCCCCGCGTGGAGTCGGCTGAAGTACATCGCCCGAACCTTCCTCGAGACCGCGATGGCGGCGGACGACCGCGCCTTCCTCGTCGACTTCGACCACACGGTGCGTCTGATCCAGCCCCTTACGGGGGACGGCCCGCTACTGTCCGAGCGGCTCGACAACCTGATCCCGATGGGCGGAACCGCCCTGAATGACGGACTTCTCTTCTCCCTGCTCCAGTACGGCAGCGAGCCCGGCCGGCGGGCCCTGGTCGTCATCACCGACGGCGCCGACGAGAACAGCCGTTCCCGTCCCGAGCAGTCCAGCGAGTTCGCGGAACGGCTGGGCCTGCCGATCTACTTCATCGAACTGGACGCGTTTCGTCCGGGGTCCGGCGGCGTAGCGGCCACCAACCGCGACCGCGAACGTCTACGGCGAATCAGCGAACAGACCGGGGGACGCCTGTTCCGCCTCGAGCTCTACGGCGACACGCCCTGGTGGACCGAGCCGATCGAGCAGGTCTTCACCCGGATCCAGGAGGACCTGCGGCATCAACACGTTCTGACGTACTACACCGACCAGCCGCCGGGCGACCCGATCGAACCCGAGATCCGGCTCACCCGGCGAGGACTGACGCTGCGGAGCGCGGTGCCGCTCCCGGGGATCGAGTAGGACCTTGGAAGTCCGGGTGAGGACTCCCGCTCGTTGTCAGGCGGTCCTGGGGATCGCGGCCGTGTGTGCAATCGCGCCGGCGTTCTCCGGCCCGGCGCCGAGCCTTGCCCAGGACGCGACCCCCGACTTCGGGACGGGCGCGGAGCGGAAGATGATCCACATCGTGCCGCCGGCCCGCGGTTACCTTCAGCCGTTCAGCGGCCGGGTCGAGATCCAGACCCTGATCATCCACCCGTTGATCACGGCGGTCGACTTCCTTCTCGACGGCGAGCGGGCGTGGCGGGCCAGCAAGAGGCCGTACATCGGCCAGGTCGAACTGGCGGAGCCAGCGCGTAGGCAAGAGCTGGAAGTCCGCGGCTACGATGCGTTGGGCGAGGTCATCGGCACGGACCGGATGATCCTCAACCAGCCGGACCTTCCCTTCCGCGTCCGTATCGCCGCGATGCGCCGCGTCGAGACGAACGGATACGACGCGGTCCGGGTCGGGGTGAAAGTCTCGATGCCGAGGTCCGCGACGCTCGAACAGGTCGCGGTCTATCGCGGCGATCGCCTGGTAGAAACCGTGTCCCACTTCGGCAAGGCCGCGACGCCTGGCGTCCCCCGCATAATCCCGGTCGATGTCCAGATGGAGTATGGCTCGGCAGACGACTTCATTCGCGTGACGGCAACGCTCGGCAGCGGCCGCGAGTCGGAAGACGCCCAACTCCTCCAGGGGGCCGACTACCAGAGCGAGATCGACGTCCAGTTGGTCCAGCTCCAGCTACTGGTCACGGACTCCGACGGGAATCCAGTGAGCGGACTTTCGCCCGGAGACTTCGAGATTCGCGAGAACGGCCGAGAGCGCGCCGCGGTAGCCCTGCACACCGCCGTCGACGTACCCCTGGTTCTCGGTCTGGCCATCGATACGTCGAATAGCATCGTGCCGATCTGGTCAGAGGTGAGAAGCGTGTCCGCCGGCTTTCTTGAGGCTGCCCTGTCGCCGGGCGACCGAGCCTTCGTGGTCGACTTTGCCGGCACCGTTCGTCTGGCCAGCGAGCTGACCGGCTACAAGCTCCTTCTCCAGAGCCGCCTGCGATCACTCGCTCCACGACTGGGCACGGCACTGAACGACGCGATCCTGTTCTCCTTGCTCCAGTACGGCAGGGAACCGGGGCGACGCGCGCTGGTCGTCGTGACCGACGGCGTCGACCAGCACAGCCGATCGAAACCGCAGCAGTCCGCCGACTTCGCGGAGCGCCTGGGGCTTCCCGTCTACTTCATCCAACTGGACCGGGGGGCCAGAAGGCGAAGCGTCTCGAGAGAAATCGAGCGGCGACAGCACCTGAGGCGGCTCCGCTACATCAGCCGGCGGACGGGCGGCCGTGTCTTCGACATCGACCTCTCGGAAGACGCTCCCCGCTGGGTGGAGCGGATCGAGCGGGTCTTCGAGCAGATAGAAGAGGATCTGCGGCACCAGCACGTTCTGACCTACTACACGGACCAGCCGCAGGGCGCAGCGACCGAGCGGAGTGTTCGCGTGACGCGCCGTAACCTCGAGCTGCGGAGCGCGGTACCCGTCGAGGCGATCGAGTAGGCCAGGCCTCGAGAACAGCCCGTTGAACTCAGCCGACTCAGACCACGACCGCCGCCTCAACGGCGCAAGTGTCCTGCCGTGAGAGTTGCCATGCGATTCCGAACCGGCCATGCCGTTCCGGCGCTCCTCGCCTTGATGGTCCTGTGCGCCAGCCCGCAGCCCACAGACGCCCAAGGGGGGCGCGGCCGGGAAGGGAGTGTCGCCAACACGAGCATTCCTCCCGGCAACCTGCCTGGCCCCTGGATGCGGAACACAGAGCTCAGCGAAGATCCGTTAGCCGCGATTGCCGGTGCATGGCCCGAACCGGAGTTGGTTCCGCGAGTCCTGCGGGAACTCACCGGCAGCCTCAACGACCGCCTCGCAACGGTCCTGATCAAGGTCAATGGGGACGTGGTCGTGCTCATGGACGGCAGGGGCGACTTCAGGTCCTTTCGCCCGGAGGAGGTGGGTGAGCGGCTAAGTCGCCGCCGTCTCTCGCCCTCCCCGTACGCGACGGTGACGCCCGACGGTCTCCGGATCGAGACCTTCATCTCCGGGTGGACCAGAACCGACGACTTCGCGCGGCAGGACGACAAGCTCGTCCGAACGACTGCGATTCTGGGCGGCTCGACTCGCGCCCTGGAAATCCGCACGGTCTACAACCCGGTGGGAAGCGACCATCCCTCCGTCTCACAATCCCCAGGCGCCGCAAGCCCGTCCGCGCGGGCAGCCGTGATCCGGATCCTGCCGCCCGAGCGCGAGTATCGCGAACTCTTGAGCGGCAGCGTCCAGATCCAGACCCTGGTCACCCATCCGGGCATCCGAATGGTCGAGTTCCTGCTGGACGGCACGCCGGCACAGCGGACACGGAGACGGCCCTTCAAGGCGCGGCTCGACCTGGCGGACCCGCCGCGAGAACAGATGCTCGACGTCCGCGCCTACGATGCCGAAGGAAGGTTGGTCGCCGGCGAAAGGACAATCCTGAACCGGGTCGATACGCCCTTCGGCGTCCGCATCACCACGATCCGGGGCGAGGAGATAAACGGCAGCCCCGCGGTTCGGGTCGTAGCCGACATCCTGATGCCGCGATCCGCAACTCTCGAGAGAGTGGACTTCTACCGCAGCGAGAGTCTGGTTGCGACGCGCGACGACTTCGACTCGGGTACCGGCGCCGGTACGGCCAGAAGGACCCAGGTCGAGGCGCTGATCCAGGACGTATCGACGCACGATTTCGTGCGAGTCAGGGCCAGGCTGGCCGACGGCCGCGAGCTGGAAGATGCCGAACTCCTCAAGGGCGCCGAGTACCAGGATGAGATCGATGTCCAACTGGTCCAGCTTCAGGTACTGGTCGTGGACGGCCGGGGCGATCCGGTCCCGGACCTCAAGCCGGACGACTTCGAAGTTCGTGAAGGCGGCGTAGAGCTTCCCGTGGAGGCACTCTTCACCGCAACCGACGTCCCCCTGGTTCTGGGGTTTGCGATCGACTCATCGGAGAGCATGCTGCCCATCTGGCGCCAGTTGAGGCATGTGGCCTCTGCCTTTCTCGAACAGACCCTGACGCAGAAGGACAAGGCCTTCCTGGTCGACTTCGATCGGGCGGTACGGCTGCTGCAACCCCTGACCGGCAGCAAGGCTCTGCTCGCGGGCTGGCTGGATCGGGTTACACCCTGGGGAGGCACGGCTCTGAGCGACGGCGTCCTGTTCTCACTGCTGCAGTACGGAGACGAACCCGGCCGTCGTGCTCTGGTCATGGTCACGGACGGCGCCGACCTCCACAGCCGCCAACGGCCGGAAGACCCGGCAGACCTCGCGCGCCGGCTAGGGCTTCCGATCTACTTCGTCGAAATGGACAATCCCCTCACGGAGCTCGTGAAGGGGGCCGACGGGATGCCCCTGACCCGGCGGAACAGCCACCCGCGGGCACGAAAACGGATCCGTCGAATCAGCGAGGAGACGGGAGGCCGGCACTTCCACATCGACCCGCTCGCCGAAGATCCACCCTGGACCGAACGGATCGCGCGGGCATTCGACCAGATCGAGGAAGACCTGCGTCACCAGCACGTGCTGACCTACTACAGCAGCCAGCCCCGCGGCGCCCCGATCAGACCCGATATCCGAGTCACCCGCCGTGACCTCAAGCTGCGAAGCGTCGTGCCGCTGGAGGCCATCGAGTAGCGGCGCCGGTGTGGTGCCAGGCTCCTGGCTCGCCAGGAGTCTTACTGACCGCCTCCGCCAGCCGCCGCCTCCCGCTCCTGGGCGCGGGCGCCGGAGAGGATGTTCGTCAGGCCGTAGTTCCCCTCGTGGCAGGCGTACTCGAAGATCGGGTCCTCAGTCCGGGCGAGGCGGATCATCATCGTCCAGGGACGCACCCAGGTTGCTTCGTCCTCGTAGGTGATCTCCCACTCGATCGTCTCCGGGCCGGTGCGTGTGAAGCGCTCCCGAACTCGCAGGCTCGGCGTCGCGCTGCTCCTGGAGCTACCGCCCTGCGAGTAGTTCGTTGTTTCGACCACCAGAGAGTCGCCCTCGAACCAGCCGCGCGAGTTGCCATGCCAGAGCCGCAGGTCGTCGGGAAGCGGCTCCGGCTCGCCGAGCGGGATGAGGCGCACGTCGTGAATCAGTTCCTGGTGGATGGCGACGTGATTCGCCGTCTGGAAGATCTGGAAGTAGCTGTTGTAGCCGGCCAGCGTGTTCGGCACGCCGTAGCTGATGCAGCGCACGCTGACCGGCATGTCCTCGGGGCCGGCGGGCACTTCGTCGCCGTAGGCGACAGCGGCCCGCATGCGTTCCATCGCCTGCTCGGTCAGGGCCGGAATGCGGCCGTCCGGCGGGTCGACCACGAGTGACGTGCGGTTGTCGAGTTCCCGGTCGACGAGCCAGAAGGAGTTGTAGTTACCCGTCACCTGGTCGAAGCCGCGAAACTCGGGATCCTCCAGCACGCGCTGGATCAGGTAGTCGCCCAGCAGATCGCCGGCCTGGGAGCCCTCCCGGATCTCCTCGAGCCGGCGCTCGAGATCGGCGAGCTCCTCGTCGGTCAGGGTCGCCTTGTCGCCGAAGGACTTCGGCCGCTCGAGCGGCGTCGCGCTGTTGTTGGCCCAGATGCCCTGGAAGTCCGGGTGGCCGTCAGGGGTCCGCGGCGCGGTCCACTCCTCGGCAACCGCCGTGCCCGCGGCCAGGAGCAGGATCAGGAACGTCGGAATCACGATTCGGCCGACATGGCATCTCGACATCGTCTCATCTCCCTTCGATCGGCGGAGCCTGGAGTATACGGGCGGCGTTATCCTCCGCTCGCCAATCCCAGGGGAGACCAGAGCCATGCAACTCAGCCAGTCCGTAACCGTCGAACGCCACGAGGAGCCGGGACTCGGGGTCGTCGGCGCGATCTGGATCGACAACCCGCCGGTCAACGCGCTGAGTCAGCACGTACGCGAGGGGCTCGCGGCGGCCGTACCAGCGGTTGCTGCCGACCCCGAAATGCAGGCGGCCGTCCTCGTCTGCCGTGGCAGGACCTTCATCGCCGGCGCCGACATTCGCGAGTTCGGCAAGCCGCGGCTTCCCCCGGACACGAACGAGGTACGGCGGATGATCGAGAAGTCGCCCAAGCCGTTCGTGGCCGCCATCCACGGCACGGCCCTGGGCGGAGGCCTCGAGATGGCGATGGCCTGCCACTTCCGGGTGGCCGACACGAAAGCGCGGCTCGGACTGCCCGAGGTCAAGCTCGGCATCCTGCCGGGTGGCGGCGGCACTCAACGACTGCCTCGGCTGGTCGGTGTGCCGCGGGCGCTCGAGATGATCACCAGCGGCGAGCACATCACCGCCTCCGAGGCACTGGAACTGGGGCTCGTCGACGCGGTGGCGGACAGCGACGAGGAAGGCGGCCTCGCTGCCGGCGCGTTCCGTTTCGCCCTGCGCGCCGTGGCGGAGGGACGGGGCCTGCCCCGGGTGAGGGACATCGAGAGTCACCGCGCGGCGGTCCGGGAGAACCCGGGTATCTTCGACGATTTCAGGCGTCGGATCGCCCGCAGGACGCGCGGGTTCAATGCCCCCGAGGTCTGCATTCAATGCGTCGAGGCGGCGGCCGCGCTGCCGTTCGACGAGGGGCTCGCCCGCGAGGCCGAACTGTCGCGGACGCTCCATGCCGACCCGCAGTCGCGGGCACAGCGCTACTACTTCTTCGCCGAGCGCGCGGCGCGCAAGATCCCCGACATCCCGCCGGACACGCCAGTACGCGAAATTGCCAGGGTCGGCGTGCTCGGCGCCGGCACGATGGGCGGCGGCATCTCGATGGCCTTCGCCAACGCCGGGTTTCCGGTCTCGATCGTCGAGCAGAACCGCGACGCTCTCGACCGGGGTCTGGCCACGGTGCGGGGCAACTACGAACGAAGCGCGGCGCGCGGACGCTTCACGGCCGACCAGGTCGAGGAGCGGATGGCGCTGCTCGACGGCGGCACGGACCAGGACGCGATCGCCGAGTGCGACCTCGTGATCGAGGCGGTGTTCGAGGACATGGAACTGAAGAAGCGCGTCTTCGGCCAGCTCGACCGGATCGCCCGGCCCGGCGCGTTGCTGGCGACGAACACCTCCTACCTGAACGTCAACGAGATCAGCGGCGTCACCGGCCGGCCCGAGGACGTCGTCGGCATGCACTTCTTCAGCCCGGCGAACATCATGAAGCTGGTCGAGGTCGTGCGTGGCGAGAAGTCGGCGCCCGACGCGATCGCCACGGCCATGTCGATCTCCCGCGC
Organism: Thermoanaerobaculia bacterium; assembly: GCA_022823665.1. Taxonomy (GTDB): domain Bacteria; phylum Acidobacteriota; class Thermoanaerobaculia; order Multivoradales; family Multivoraceae; genus Multivorans. The sequence goes on from JAJEHN010000001.1 coordinate 347,738, forward strand.
GATCGGCAAGGTGCCGGCCCTGGTCGGCGTCTGCCACGGATTCGTCGGCAACCGGATGCTCTTCCAGCGCCGCCTGCAGGCCGACCGGCTGGTGCTGGAGGGAGCGACTCCCTGGGACATCGACCGCGTCCTCTACGACTTCGGCATGCCGATGGGCCCGTTCCGGATGAGCGACCTGGCCGGCCTGGACGTCGGCTGGAGCGCGGCAACCTCGTCGTCCAGCACCTTGCGCGAGATGCTCTGCGAGCGCGACCGCCGCGGCCAGAAGACGGAGCGCGGCTACTACGTCTACGACGCCGCGACGCGCGCCGCGGCGCCCGATCCGGAGGTCATGGACCTGGCCCGTGAGCTGGCCGGGCGGCTCGGCATCGAACAGCGCGAGATCGACGACGAGGAGATCCTGCACAGCTGCCTGCTTTCCTCGGTCAACGAGGGAGCGAAGATCCTGGAAGAAGGCATCGCGATCCGCGCCAGCGACATCGACGTCATCTGGATCAACGGCTACGGCTGGCCGGTCTACCGCGGCGGCCCCATGTTCTGGGCCGACGAGTTCGGCCTCGACCGCATAGTCGACATCCTGGACGACTACGCTGCCCGCTTCGATGCCGACCAGTGGCGGGCTGCGCCGCTGTTGCGGCAGACGGCCGCCGGCGGCGGCCGGCTCAGCGGCTGACGGCTCGGCGGTGTGCTAACCCGCCTGCGTGGGCAGCGGGGGAGAGGGTCGCAGGGGACGCTCACCCCTTCTTGATGGGTGTGGGGATGGGGGTTCGCTGCGGTCGGCTTCGCTCCGGTCGGTTCCTGGTTGCTGAGAGGACCTCGACAGTCGCTCGCCTTTAGCCCCCTGCGACCCTCTCCCCCGCTGCCCACGCAGGCTGGTATGCGCCGCCGGACCGGGGCCGGACCTCGCTGCTACTGTTCCCTGATGCTTGGCCGGAGGCGACGTCGGGGTTTGAGGTGGCTTCCCGTCGGGCTGATGTTGGGACTCGGGGTCGCGGTCCTTGGTCAGGAATCCGACGACACGGACTGGCTGGTCGTTACGGGCAACGACGCGAGCCAGCGGTACGCGCCGCTTGGGCAGATCGATCGGGACAACTTCCAGGAGCTCGAGGTCGCCTGGCGGTGGTCGTCGCCGGACAACGAGCTGATGACGGGGGATGGCCCAACGACGGGGCGGCGCATGGTGCCCCGGAACCATGAGGCGATTCCGATCAAGGTCGGCGACCGGCTGTACGTGACGACGGGCTACGGGCAGATCGCGGCGATCGACATCGAGCAGGGAACGAGTCTGTGGACCTACGATCCCCAGGCCTACGTTCATGGCCGGCCGACGAACCTCGGCTTCACGCATCGCGGGGCCGCGTACTGGAATGATCCGGACCTGCCGGGCGAGGGAGGCCGGCTGGTCTGGGCCGGCGGCGACTCTTTCCTGCGCGCGGTGGACACGCTGAGCGGCGAACCGATCGCCGCGTTCGGGGACGGCGGCAGCGTCGACCTCACGCTCGGTCTGCACCGGGAAGTGTCGCGCCGCGTCTACAGCGTCAGTTCGCCGGTCACCCTCTGCCGCGACGTGGCGATCGTCGGCTCTTCGATCTCGGACGGGCCGCGCGCGCCGGAGGCCCCGCCGGGCGACGTTCGCGGATTCGACGTCCGCACCGGCGAGCAGCTCTGGACGTTCCATTCGATTCCGCAGGAAGGGGAACCCGGGCGCGATACCTGGGAGAACGGTTCGTGGAAGGTCAGCGGCAACACGAACGTCTGGACCCTGATGAGCGCGGACCCGGAGCTCGGCCTCGCCTACCTGCCGTTCGGCACGCCGACGAACGACTGGTACGGCGGGCACCGCCTGGGCGACAACCTCTACGCCGAATCGCTCGTCGCGGTCGACTGCGAGACCGGGGAGCGCCGCTGGCACTTCCAGATGGTCCACCATGGCTTGTGGGACTACGACCTGCCGACTTCGGCCATCATCGGCGACATCGAGGTCGAGGGAAGCTCGATCCGGGCGGCGATGCAGCTTTCCAAGCAGGGTTTCCTCTACGTCTTCGACGCAAGCACGGGCGAACCGGTGTGGCCGATCCTGGAGCGCGAAGTGCCCCAGACCGGCATCGTCGGCGAGCGGACGTCGCCGACGCAGCCCTTCCCCACCAGGCCGCCGGCCTTCGAACGCCAGGGCCTCGGCCCGGACGATCTGATCGACTTCACGCTGGAGCTCCGCGGCGAGGCGATGGCCATCCTCTCCCGACACCAGCACGGGCCGATGTTCACGCCGCCCACGGAACGCGGCACGTTCCTGATGCCCGGCTACGGCGGCGGCGCGAGCTGGCCCGGAGGCGCCTTCGACCCGGAGACGGGCATGCTCTACGTGCCGTCCTTCACCTGGCCCGTGGTCAACACGCTCCGCAAGCCGGACCCGAGCCGCTCGTCCTTCAACTACGTCGGCCGCATCACGAGCGACGTCCGCGGCCCGCGCGATCTGCCGCTGGTCAAACCGCCTTACTCGCGGGTCACCGCCTACGACATGAACCGCGGCGAGATCGCCTGGACCGTGCCTCTGGGCTACGGCCCGCGCCGCCATCCGGACCTTGCCGCGCTCGACCTGCCGGCACTGGGCTCGGGCGCCCGCGGCCACGTCGTGGCGACGAAGACGCTGCTGTTCGTGACCTCCGGCCGGTCGCTCGCACTTCGGGGGATCGACCGGGAGGCGACCGCGGAGGGCGCCGGACGCGACGACTGGCGCATCGAGACCCCGGCGCTGCGCGCATTCGACAAGGCGAACGGCGAACTCATCGGCGAGATCGAGTTGCCCGCGCACACCGACGGCAGTCCCATCACCTTCCTGCATCAGGGCCGGCAGTATCTCGTGTTCGCGCTCGGCGGCCGCGGCGCGCCGTTCGAGCTGATCGCCTACCGGCTGCCCACCTAAGGAGTACACGATGAAATCGAAGATCGGATTCCTGACGCTCTGTTCCGTCCCGCTCCTGGCCGCGGCCCTCGCCTGCGCTCCGGCCGGCGGCGACCTGCCGGCCGCCGGCGAGCACGCCGGCTTCGGCGCCTACACGCGGGAGGCGACCTACGACGGCGCCAACCGCTACTCGGTCTACGTGCCGATGCCGGACGGCGTCCGCGTCGCGGTCGACTACTTCATCCCGACCAGCGAAGGCGTCGAGGCCGCCGAACCGTTGCCGACGATCCTGCACTACACCCGCTACATCCGCGCCGTCGAGTACCAGGACGAAGACGGCAACACCGGGATCTCCTCGCAGGCCGAACGCGACCCGATCCTCCAGCACGTGCTGCACCGGGGCTACACGGTCGCCGTCGCCGACGCACGCGGCACGGGCGCCTCCTTCGGCGTGCACAACGGCGCCTTCTCGGTCGAGGAGACGGCGGACTCGTACCACATCATCGAGTGGATCGCCGCTCAGCCTTGGAGCGACGGCAACGTCGGCATGCAGGGCCGCTCCTACCCCGGCATGACGCAGTACCAGGCCGCGACCCAGGCGCCGCCGGCGCTCAAGGCGATCTTCGCCGAGATGGCCGGTCCGACGGCCTACGACTTCGTGTTCCGGGGCGGCACCTACAAGAACGAGTTCATCGAAACCTGGGGCGCCGGCACCATGATGCAGGACACCGCAGGCGGTGCGGCGCCGGTCGACGAGGACGCCGACGGGGCTCTTCGCGATGCCGCTGTCGAAGAGCACAACGCCAACCTCTGGGCCCACGAGATGATCGCGCAGGAAGGCTCCGGGCTGCGCGACTGGAAGCTCGGCACCGCGGACGGCGGCCACGTGTCCTGGGACACGATCGCGACGATCGACGACCGGGAATCGATGGACGCTTCCGGCATCGCGATCTACCACCTGGCCGGCTGGCTCGACATCTACGCCTCGCAGCAGCCCATGTTCTTCGCCAATCTGCCCAACGCGCAACTGAAGATGATGATCGGCCCCTGGATCCACAGCGGCGGCTATGGCGGCGACCTCCACAAGGCCGAGTTCCTGCGCTGGTACGACCACTGGCTCAAGGGGATCGACAACGGCGTGATGGACGAAGCCCCCGTCCACTACTACGTGATGCAGGACAGCCACACCCTGCCGGACGACCCGGAAGTCGCGCTGAGCCACGACGAGGAGCGGGCCGAGGACCCCGCGGCCTGGACCGCGGCCGACTCCTGGCCGCCTCCGGGCCTCTCGACCCGCCGGTTCGCGCTCAAAGGCGGCGGCTCACTGGCCGATGGCCCGGCCGGCGACGCCGGCCAGGACGAGTACACCGTCGACTACTCCTCCTCCGTCGGCTCGTTCTCACGCTGGATGAACGGCCACGGCAGCCGGCGGCAGGATCGGCAAGGGACGACCTTCTTCGACGAGCGCTCCGCCGAGAACGCCAGGGCGCTCACCTACACGACCGAGCCGATGACCGAAGCGATGACGATCACGGGCCACCCGATCGTCCATCTCTCCGTCACGTCCACTCACGACGACGGCGACTTCTTCGTGTACCTGGAGGAGATCGACGCCGACGGCCGCTCGCACTATGTGACGGAGGGCGCGCTACGGGCCTCGTACCGCGCCGTCGGCGAGGCGCCGTGGGACGACTTGGGCCTGCCCTTCCACCGCGGCCACGCGGAGGACCTGGAGCCGTTGCCCGACGAACCGGTCGAACTGCAGATCGACCTGATGGCCACCGCGATCACGATCGACGAAGGCCACCGCCTGCGCCTCACGATCGCCGGCGCAGACGCCGCCAACCACGCCCTCTATCCCGACCCGGAAGGCGTCGACGCGCCGACCATCACGGTGCTTCGAGGCGGCGAGGACGGTTCCTGGCTGGACGTGCCCGTCGACGAAGGCGGTTGAGGCAGCGGAGTTCGCTTCGTCACACTTCTACGGAGCAAGCTCCTGGCCGTCGCACTCCGCCACCACCAGGGTCCACACGCGAGGCGCGTTCCCGGAGTTCGCGTCGGCGTCTTTCTCCGGGAAGGCGTACCAGCCCACGAGCGGCGCGGCCACGCCCCGCTCTTCCGGGTCCAGCCTTGCTCGAAGCCTGACCCGGCCGTGCCGGTCGGCCTCCTCGCCGTCGCGTCGTTCCAACTCGACATCCGAAAAGCCGAGCACCTGCCGGTAACGGGGAAACAGGGCCTTGTACGCGCTCTCCTTGGCCGAAAAGACGAGCGTGAACATCTCCGCCTCCGTCAGGCCGCCGGCGCTTCCCTGCCGGAGACTCATCTCGCGCTCGTTCAGCACCCGCGCACCGAGCCGCCCGGCCTGCTCAGGTGAGACGACGCGTTCCACGTCGACGCCGAGGCCCCCATACCGGTCCGCCGCCGCGACCGCGGCGAAGCCGAAACCGGCGCCGTGGGATATCGAGCCCACCACGCCCTCCGGCCACCGCGGGACATCGTCATGATCGCCGATGATCTCGCCCTCCGGAGCAGCGACCCCCAGCATCTGTCTCAGCGCGTACGCGGCGCTGATCCGGCCGGCGAGGTACTCCCGCTGGCGCTTGTCGATGGCGCTCTCGAGGGCGGCAGGCAGGCTGAAGCCGAGCTGCCGAGCTTCCTCGACCAGTTCCTCCAGCGGACCGATTTCGCGTGCCGCGACGCTGATGCCGCGGGGAAGGCTCTCCACGAGGCCCGGCGGCACCCCCCGCGCCGCGCTCACGCGAGAAAGTAGCGCCGCTGCTCCGGCGTCGGCACCGGACACTCGGGCAAACGCCGACCCACACGGAGGCGGTTCCTGGCCACGAACCGGTAGCCCCAGTCCAGCACCGACCGCGGCGCCATCCATGGAAGGAGCGCGAGCCAGCGCTCCGGTCCCCGCAACTGGGAAGCAAGCCAGATCACGGCCTCGCTGCGCACCTTGATCTGGCCCGTTGGTGGCGAAGCCGAAGCGGTGCCGTCAGGCGCCGGCAGAATCTGCAGAACCATGCTGTCCACCTCCGCCAGATCGGGCCGGGCAGCGGTCAGGCGCTCGAACGCTTCGCCGTCCTGCGACGCGAACCGCACGCCGGGCGGTACGCCGCGGGACAGACACCTGGCCACCGACCAGTTGCAGAGCGCGCAGTCGCCGTCGTAGTAGACGATGGCCCTCGGCGGCCGGCGTTCGCGGCGCTCGTCCATCCGGTAGCCGGCCTACCGGTTGGCCGCCTCGTCCAGCACCCGCAGGAAGGCTCTGCCGCTCATCAGGCGGGGTTCGCCGTCGACCATCTCCATCCGTTCGATGTACGAAGCCGTCTCGCCATCGGCGCTGTACATGACCAGGGTCGGATAGCCCCGCACGCCGAATCTCCGGGCAAGCTGGCTCTCCTGGCCGCCGGATTCGGGGTTCATCCGCACCGCGAGCACAGCGTCCAGGTAGCCGTCGACCTCGTCGTCCGTCAGCAGTTCCCGCTCGAACTGCCGGCAGTACGGGCACCAGTCCGTGTAGATGTACAGGAACAGGGGCAGGCGGTCGCGCTGCTGGACCTCGAGCGCCTCCGCCAACCCGGCGGCCCCTTCGTACCAGCCCTCGAAGTCGGGACGGACCACCGGCGAGTCGGAGGCCTCCGCCGGCGACGCAAGCGAATGCACAACCAGGGCCGCCGTTCCGGCCAGCAGGAGCGCCGCGAGCGCTCCCCAACCGATCCTCCTGAGCTCAGGGCAACAGGTCATGGCGGGTGTGATCGTATCAGCGCGCGGCGGCCGCTCGCCCGCCCGACGGGTCCCCCGGCAGGAGCGGCGCGACCCGGCCCATCGCCTCTTCGGCACGGTCGATGAGTCGGCCGAAACCGGCTCGCGTGCGCGCGCTGACCGCGACCGCGTCGAGTTGGCCGGCCTTCCGTCGCGCCTGCTCTTCCGTCACCAGGTCGCACTTGTTCAACACGACGAGAAGGGGCTTCGAGTCGAGCGAGAGCTCCTCGATCAGCCGCTCCACCGCCTCCACCTTCGTCCGCCATCCCGGATCGGCGGCGTCGACCACGTGGAGAAGAAGATCCGCGTCTCCGAGTTCCTCCAGCGTGGCCCGAAACGCCCGCACGAGATCGGACGGAAGCTCCGCGATGAAGCCGACCGTGTCGGTGATGACCACTTCGCCTTCGCGCGGGAAGCGGATACGCCGACTCGTGGGATCGAGGGTGACGAACAGCTTGCCGGCGGTCTCGACTTCGCTGCGGGTCAACGCATTGAGCAGGGTGCTCTTTCCGGCGTTCGTGTAGCCGATCAGGGAGAGAACGGGCACCCGCCGGTCGCGCCGCCGGCTGCGAGCAACGTCCCGTTGCCTGGAGAGCTTCTCGACCTGCCGCTCCAGGTTGCGGATCCGGTCGCGAATCCTGCGCCGGCCCACCTCCAGGACCGTCTCGCCCGGGCCCCGGCCGCCGATGCCGCCCGTCAGTCGCGACAGGCCCGCGTCCTTCTCGGTCAGCCGCGGCAGCGAGTAGCGCAACTGCGCCAGCTCCACCTGGAGCTTGCCGTCGCGGGAACGCGCCCGCTGCGCGAACACGTCCAGGATGAGCTGGGTGCGGTCGATCGCCTTGAGCCCGGTCGCGTCCTCGAACGCCCGAGCCTGGGCGGGCTTCAGGTCGATGTCGAAGATCGCCACCTCGGCGCCGGCGCGCATGCTCTGGAGAACGATGTCGGTCAGCTTGCCCCGCCCGACGATCGTCCTCGGATGAACCCGCGACCGGCGCTGTCTCAGCGTCCCGGCGACGTCGACACCCGCCGAACGGACCAGTTCGACCGTCTCGGCGAAGTGGTCGTCCTCCGGACGCACGCCGATCACCAGAGCCCGTTCCCGCGTCGCCTCGCGGCCCCGCCGGTGGCGGCCGAACTCGCGCTCGACCTCGCGGATGGTTGCCGCGAAGTCGAAGTCCAGCGCATAGACCTGAGGCGCCTCGACGGTCAGAAAGGGTGAACCGTCGCCGCTGCCGGGACCCTCGCCAGCACCTGCCGTGTCGGCCGCCGAGGGCGAGAGGTAAGCGACCTCGATCGCACCGGCGGAGCCGTCCGCCTCGGCCTGCACCACGGCTACCAGGTCGAGGCGAAGCAGTGCGAGGTCGTTCAGATCGTCGGCGGAGAGCCCTTCTCCCCGCAGGTGGGTATGGACCAGGCGCAGGCGCCGGAAGCGTCCGGGACCGCCACGCAGACGACCGATGTCGGGAATCTCGAGCTGCCGCGCGTCGCCCACGATCACCTTGCTGACCGCGCCGTCGCGGGTCAGCAGCACGCCTACCTGGCGGCCGATCTCGCGCGAGAGCGCGCACAGGTGCCGCGCCAGCTCGGTCGAGACCACCTCGTCGGGGCGGACCTTCCGCCGGTACGTGCGCTCGAGAGCGCCTCGCTGCGCGGCCTTGAGTCCGCGAACGTCGCCGTGCAGCGCTCTCACTCGGACCAACCGGCGGTTTCGGGTTGCAAGTTCAAGAAACTGCTATGCTTGCCGCCACGGCGGCGACGCTGGCCCCATTCGGCACGCGCCGCGCACTCGATCGTACGAGTCAGCGCTTGGCTTCAGCCTTTGTCCTTTAGACAGTCCGTCCATTCCGAGACGACTCACGTCGCCCGAGGGCCGTCCACACAGCCCGTGGTGCACCCAAGGCTATACCCGCCGCCTGGAATGACGATCCGGTTCTTCAAGCTTCTCGCGCAGGTGGAACTGCAGCGAACGCGGGGCAGCCGCCCGGCGGATTCCGTTCATGGAATCCCGCCGTGGCCGGGCACCCGCGCAACCGGAAGCGTCCCACCCGATTCAACCGACGGCGCACTCGCCGTCACCCGGAGACTTTGTGACCCGAAGAATGCTCATCAACGCGCAGAGCTCGACCGAGCTCCGCATCGCCATCGCCAACGACTCGGTACTCGAAGACCTCAAGGTCGACATCGCCGAGCGCGGCCTGACCCGCGGCAACATCTACTACGGCAAGATCGCGAACATTGAGCCGAGCCTGAACGCCGCCTTCATCGACTACGGCGCCCCCAAGCACGGCTTCCTCGCCATCCAGGACGTGGTGCCGGACGCCTACTACCAGGCGGTCCCCAAGTCGAAACGACCGAAGATCGAGGACGTGCTCGTCCGCGGCCGTCCGATCGTCGTTCAGATCACCCGGGAGCCCGAGGGCAACAAGGGCGCCGCCCTGACGACGAACCTGAGCCTGGCCGGCCGCTACCTGGTTCTCACACCCTTCGACAAGACCTGCGGCGTCTCCCGCAAGGTCGACACGGAGGACGTCCGGCTCAAACTGAAGGCGATGGCGGAGGCCTTGCCCGTCCCGGACGGCGGCGGCGTGATCGTACGCACCAACGCCCTCGGCCAGACCAAGACGGCCCTCAGCCGCGACATGAACGCCTTGCTCCGCCTGTGGAAGCGCATCTCCCGCGATGCCCGGGACTCGAAGGGCACGAAGCTGCTCTACAGCGACCAGGACATCGTGCTTCAGGGCCTGCGGGACTACCTGGACAGCTCGATCCAGGAAGTCTGGGTCGACGAGGACACCGCCCATGGGCGAGCCGAGCAGTACATGCGCGCCTTCATGCCGCGCAGCAAGACTTCCCTCAACCGCTACACCGGCCGCCGGCCGCTGTTCTCCGTCTACGACCTCGAACCGCAGATCGAGAACATCTTCGAACGGCGCGCCGACCTGCCCTCGGGCGGTTCGATCGTGATCGACCCGACCGAAGCCCTCACGGCCATCGACGTCAACTCGGGACGCTCCAAGAAAGGGTCGAGTCAGGAGGAGACCGCCGTCAGTACGAACGTCGAGGCGGCGGCGGAAGTCGGCCGGCAACTGCGGCTGCGCGACATCGGCGGCCTGATCGTCGTCGATTTCATCGACATGCGCAGCCCGCGCAACCGGCGCAAGGTCGAGAAAGCGATGAAGGACGCGATGAAGGCCGACAAGGCACGCTTCAGCGTCGGCCGGATCAGCGCCAACGGATTGCTCGAGATCAACCGCCAGCGAATCCACCAGGCGCTCCAGTTGCGCACCCACGGCGACTGCCCGTACTGCGCCGGCACCGGCCGCGTCGCCAGTCCGGACCTCGTCGCCCTGCGCCTGCTGCGCAACATCGAGTCCCATGGTGCCGGCGGCTACATGCGCGGCGTGCAGATCGCCTTGCAACCCGAGCTGGCCGACTTCGTCCAGAACCGTCATCGTCAAGCGCTGGCCAACCTGGCGACGGAGTTCGATCTCGAGATCGAGATCTCGGGGCGGCCGCACCTGGAGGGCCGGGAGCCGGACATCAGCTGGATCGCGCGCGACCTGGCCGACGTGAAGAAGAGGGAGAAGGAGGAGGCCAGGGAGAAGAGGCTCGAGCAGGAAATGCTGGCCACGCCCTCGATTGGAGACACCGACGACGAGACGGCCGAACCCGAGACCGACCCGGATGACATCCCCGTCGAGAGCGCACCGAAGCGACGGCGGCGTCGGGGCGGACGGAGGCGACGGTCCGGAACGGCCCGCCAGGCGAAGACGACGGAGGAGGCCCCCAAGGAGGAAAGCGCCGCCAAACAGGACGGCGCTCAGCAGGCGAAGAGGGGCAGGAAGGCTCCCGCCAGGGCAAAGAAGAGCACGAGGAGGCCCGCCGCCAAGGCGAAGAAGACGGCAGGGACGGAAGCCATCAAGGTACCCGGCATCGACACTCCGTCGGCGGATGCAGCGGCAGGAGGCAACGGCAAGGGCGGCGAGACTGCCGCGGCAGCCGGCAACGGCGCACCACGTCCGACCAAGCGGCGAAGGCGACGGCGGAGACGGCCCCGCCGGCCCCAGACCGCGGCGGCGGGCAGTGAGTCGCCACCTGCCGAGACGGGTTCCTGACACGTCCGGCGGCATCTGGTTTCCCGAGCGCTAAACCTCTGAGAACACGAAGTTTGACAAGGACCGGGCGAATCCATAACTATCCGGTCACAAGTTGTTCCGCTCGCGTCGCGAGGCGTTGGCGGCGGTCCCGGGGTCAATCGGGGCGATCCCGTGGCCGGGCGGGGTGGGACCCGCCGATTCGTGGATTAGCCCGGAAAGGAGGTGGTCTAGTGGAGTACTGCAGATGCGGCTTGATGGAGGTGGCGGCTCCCTAGGAAACCCCTACCAGGCGTAGGACATCTCCTCCGGGAAGCAATCCCACGCCATCCCATCGGCCAAGAAACGCTCAGCCGAGCCGCGCAAAGCGCGGTCCAGGAGCGTCAACGGAGCCCCGAGGAGCCATCGGCCCCTCGGGGCTCTCCTCTTTTCAGCGCGGCCCCTTCCCCTTGCGGCCCGGTTCCGTAACAATCGCTCACCCGAAACTGGTCCCCGACTCACCTTCCCACCCGGCGGAGACAGCAGATGACAGCGATCGGCACACCCACCAAGCTCCTCGAGGGCGAGCCCAAGGTCAAGGGTTCGCTCCGCTACTGCGGCGACCTCGACCGGCCCGGGCTCCTCCACGGCCGCCTGGTCACCAGCCCTCATGCTCACGCCGAGGTGCTGAACGTCGACACGACCGCCGCAGGGGCGCTGCCGGGAGTCGTCGCGGTGATCACCGCCGCCGACCTGCCGGAACTGCCTGCCCGGAACCGGCCCACCCTGCTTCTGGCTCGCGAGCGGGCGATTTTCGTCGGTCACCCGGTTGCCCTCGTTCTCGCCGAGAACGAAGCGGCGGCGGCCGACGCCGCCGAGGCTGTCCTCGTCGACTACGAGCCGATCGAGGCCGTCGTGACGATCGAGCAGGCCGAGGCGATCGATTCCCCCGCCGTCTGGCCCGACGGTCTACCCGGCCAGTCCGAGGAGGCGGCCGCGCACGGGGCGGGCGACGTGTCGGAGGAGGAAGACGCGGCGTCCTCGTCGCCGAACGTGACGAACGCGATGCGCTTCGAGCGCGGCGATCTCGCCGCCGGTTTCGCCGAGGCGGACGCCGTCGTGGAACGGGTGTTCCGCACGGCGTCCGTCCACCAGGCGTACATCGAGCCACACGCCGCCCTGGTCGACCCCGACCCGATGGGGACCGGGATGACCGTCTACAGCTCGACCCAGGCGCCCTTCTTCGTCCGGGACGCTGTCGCCGGCATGGTCGGCCTGACGCAGGACCAGGTCAAGGTCATCGGCACTCCAGTAGGCGGCGGTTTCGGCGCCAAGTTCGTGCTGTACGAACCCCTCCTCGCGCTTGCCGCGGTACGGCATCAGCGACCCGTCCGCCTCGTGATGACCCGCACCGAGGAGATGCTGGCGGCGACTCCGGCCCCCTCGACCCGGATCACGATTCGCGCCGGAGCGAAGCGCAGCGGCGAGCTCACGGCGCTCGAGGCCGAGCTGGCGATCGATTGCGGCTGCTTCCCGTCGTCGATGACCGCCCTTGCCGGGACCCTGCTGGGCAGCTCCTACCAGACCCCGAACCAGGCTGTTGGCGGCTTCGAGGTCACGACGAACAAGCCCTCCGTCGGCGCCTACCGCGCGCCGCTCGCGCCCCAGGCGGCGTTCGTCGTCGAGACGGTCCTCGACCAGCTCGCTCGCGAACTCGACCTCGACCCGGTCGAGTTCCGGATGAAGAACGCCTCGGAGAAGGGCAGCCCGATGGCGTCCGGCATGCCCTGGGCCGGGATGGGTCAGCGGCAGGTGCTGGAAGCTCTTCGCGATCACCCGGCCTGGCAGAACCGCGAGCAGGCACGCGCCGAGGGACGAGGCGTCGGCATCGCGCTCGGCGCCTGGCCGGGAGGCACGGAGCCGGCTTCGGCGGCCTGCGCGCTCCAGACGGATGGCACGCTCAAGGTCCACATCAGCACGGCCGACATCAACGGCACGAACACGAGCATGGCCCTCATGGCGGCCGAGGCATTCGGAGTCGACCCGGACAAGGTCACGGTCGCGACGGGCGACACGTCGTCGGGGCCGTACGCCGGGGCCTCGGGCGGCAGCAAGACGATCTACACGGTCGGCCCGCCCGTCATCCAGGCGGCCCAGGAGGCACGGCGCCAGACGCTGGAACTCGCGGCCCAGACGTTCGAAGCGGACCCCGAAGACCTCGAGATCGTCGACGGCGCCGTTCAGGTCAAGGGCTCGCCCGACAAGGCGATTCCGCTTCGCAAGATCGCTCAGCGCACGATGCGCTTCGGCGGGCGGCAGGCGCCGGTCTTCGGTCACGGCCGGCACGCCCAGACCAGCCAGGCGCCGGGCTTCTGCGCCCAGCTTGCGGAGGTGAGCGTCGACCGGGAGACCGGCCGGGTCGACGTCGACCGGGTCGTCGTCATCCAGGACTGCGGCCGGGCGATCAATCCCGCCGCCGTCGAGGGCCAGATGATGGGCGGCGCCCTGCAGGGCGTCGGCTGGGCGCTCTACGAGGAGATGTCGTACAGCGAGGACGGTCAGCTCCTGACCGCAACGCTGAACGACTACGCCCTGCCCCACTTCGCCCACGGTCCCGTCGAACTCGAGACGGTCCTGGTCGAAGTGCCGTCGGACCACGGGCCCTACGGCGCCCGCGGCGTCGGGGAGCCGCCGGTAGTCCCCACCGCGGCGGCCATCGCCAACGCGATCGCCGATGCCTGCGGCGCGCGACCGACGGAACTGCCGATGACGCCGCCCAGGGTGCTCGAAGCGCTGAACGGCGGCGCGTGAAGTAGACGCCACACCCCAAGGTCCTAGAATGCCGCGAGGATGGTCCGCCGCGGAATCGATGCCTGGGCGCTGGGGGCGGCCGTCGTCCTCGGGGCGACCGCGCTCGCCGCGCCGATTCTGGGCATAGCCGCCTGGCAACCCGCCGCCATGGCGGGAGGGGCGGCCGCCGGTCTGCTCTACGTGGTCTGCCGCGTTCTGGCCCTCGAGCCTCTGCTCGAGCGCGCGGCCGGCGCCCAACGACCACCGCTCGTCTTCCTGCTGCTTCCCTTCGGCTTCTACCTTGCCCTGATCCCCTGGTCGATCCAGGAGCGCGCCCCCGACGGCGACGAGCCCTGGTTCCTCCTCACGACGCACAGCATCGCCCACGACTTCGACCTCGACCTCGCGAACAACTACCGGGACCAGCACTCGCTCGCGTTCATGCCGCGGGCGATCGAGCCGCAGCCGGGCGATCGCGAAACGAGCGACGGAACCATCCGCGCGCGCCACGGCGCCGTACTGCAGGCGGTCATGGCCCCTGCGTACCGCCTTGGCGGCCGCGCGGGCGCGATGGTCGTGATCGCCGCACTGGCGGCCCTTGGCGCCTGGCTGCTGCTTGACCTGACGGCCTTCAGCCCGGACGCCCGGGCGCGACTTGCCGCCTATGCGACCTTCAGCTTTGCCGCACCGTTCCTGATCTACAGCCAGCAGATCTGGGCCGAGGTCGCCGCCGTCCTGCTCGCGGTGGCCGCGTTCCGGTGGATCGATCGTCTCACGGCGGGCCCCCGTCGGGAATCGCTCGAAGCGTTCCGAGCGAACTGGATCACCTGGTTGCTGCTCGCCGGAGCGCTCGCACTTCTGCCTGCGATCAAGCTCCGCCTCGCTCTCGTCAGCGCCACTCTTGCACTCGTCTGTCTCCTCCGCCTGGGACCGGCACTGCGCAACCGGGGAGCGGTGCTGCTGGCCGCCGTGCTCGCTCCAGCAGGCGCTCTCGTGCTGTGGTCGAACCGCACCGTGTCCGGCAGCGTGCTCGGCATGCACTCGTGGGGCGAACTGGAGGTCTACCGGCAACCGGTCTCCCAGCTTGCGCTCGGGCTGAACGGACTGTTCTTCGACCTCGCCTACGGTCTGGTTGCCTGCGCGCCGATCTGGCTGCTCCTGTTCCCCGGCGTCCTCGCCAGCTTCCGGCGCAACCGGCGGCTCCTGTTCGAGGTCGCGCTGATCGCCGTGCCCACGCTGCTCCTCGTCGCCTCGCGCCGCGAGTGGTACGGCGGCTGGTCGCCTCCGTTCCGCTATGGCCTCGTCGTGCTCCCGTTCCTCGCACTGCTGCTGGTGCCCCTCTTCGAGCGAACGACCGCCGCGGGGCGTGAGGGCGCCACGGGTTCAGCGACCCGCTCGCCAGCGGCCGGCATCGTCGCCCTCGCCCTGGCGCTGGCGCTCCTCTCGGGCGCCCTGACCGTGCTGTTCGTCGTGGAACCCGGATGGACCTACAACCTGGCCGACGGCCGCCACCACTTTCTTCATCATCTGGAAGCACGGACCGGTCTCGACCTGGCCCGCCTGCTGCCGTCGGCCACCCGGGCCCGGATGGCGACGTGGCTCCTGCCGGCGCTCGCGGTCGTCGTGGCCATCCTCGCGGCGCGCCTGCGCCGGAGAACCGTGGCGGCGGCGTGCGCCGGCATGCCGGTCCTGCTCTTGGCCGCCCTGCCGGTGCTCGCGGATTCGTTGCCCACGCGGCGCCTGGAAATCGAGAGCGCGGCGGTTCATCGAACCGGGGGCAACCAGGAACCGGAACGGTGGACTTTGGACCGCACGCGCTACCCCGAAGCGTGGGTGCTTCCCGAAGGAAGCCGCGCCGAAGCGATGGTGATTCCCGGCGGCGACGAGGTGGAGCTGACCGTCACGCTCCGCACGATCCGGAACCGCCCGGCGCCCCTCACTCTGATCGCCCGGGCCGGCGGCCAGGAACTCGGCCGCCTGAGCTTCGCTGAAGGAAGCGATGACGGCTGGCAGACCCGGACGCTGGCGCCGGCGCAGTGGCCGGCGGACGCTCCACTCGTTCTGGAGATCCCGCCCGGCGATGTGGCACCGGCGAACGGCCTGGCGATCGACCGCGTCGACCTGCGCTGGGACTAGCGGGCCCCGCTCAGGTCAGGGCCGGACTTCGTAGTAGAGGTTGGCCGGGTCGTCGAAGTCGTGCATCCGGAAGCGGGTGAAGCCGGCTTCCCGCACCATCCGCTCCGCCACGACCGGGTTGAAGCCCAGCGTTCCCAGTCCCAGGCCGTCCGGCTCGGACAGGGCCGACGACATGCAGGCGGAGACGGAGAAGCCGTAGAGCAGCGCCAGCACCGGGTTGCGCATGTTGTCCTCGAACCGCGGACTGCTGCGGATGTCCTTGATCAGCCAGGTGCCGTCGTCACGGATGGCGCCGCGGATGGCGGCGATCACGAGATCCGGCCGCGTCATGTCGTGGACGCAGTCGAACGTCACGACCAGGTCGAAGCTCGGCTCCTGCGGCAGATCCTCACCGCGAGCGATCTTCCAGTCGACGTTCGTGACGTTCGCTTCCCGGGTGCGCTCGAGGGCGATGTCGATCGCGTGGGCGGACGGGTCGTATCCCGTGAAGCGCGATTCCGGGAACGCCCGGGCAAGGGACAGGAGCGCCACGCCGCCGCCACAGCCGACGTCGACGACGTCGATCCCCGCCCGCAGCCGGTCCTCGACGCCGTCGAGCGCCGGAATGATCCGCGGCACCAGGGCCTGCCGGGTCCAGGGGCCGAGCATCCGCTCGGTGCGATGCGCGGCGCAGGGCCCGAGCTGCTGATAGGACAGTCCGATTCCCGTCCTGAACGCCTCCGCGGTTGCGTCGATCACGTCGTGATCGGGCGGATAGCCAAACGCGCCGGCGGCAAAGGCCACGGAGGTCTCCTCGTCCGCGAGCACCGCGGCGGCGACGCCGTTCAGCTCGAAGCGCGGCTCGCCGCCGTTCTCGGCGCCGTGGTACTCGAGCAGTCCCGCGGCCGCCTGGCCGTGCAACCACTCCCGCAGCCAGCGCTCCTTGAGGCCGCTCGCTTCGGCCAGCTCCGCCGGGCTCACCGGCCCCAGGCCCTGCAGGGTGCGGTAGATGCCCAGCCGGTCGCCGAGGTGAATCATCAGGGAGACGAGCTCGCCCTGCTTGAACTGCCACACCTTCAGCGCGAAGGCGCCGACCTGCTCCGGGTCGAGGCGTCCGTAGAGTGACTGCGTGCCACTGTCGTCGTCCGTCATCTCGGCTTTCTCCTCACTGGGTACCCGGGGAAACGGGCCGCACGGTATCATTCGCCGCCCGCACGAACAGCCTCGTCAGAGACTCTTCGCGACACCTGAACGTCTCAGGAGATTGTCCATGCCAGCCACCCGCCTTGCCGTCCTCGCCCTCCTGCTTCTGTCCCTTCCCCTCGCAGCCCAGGAAGAAGGCGTCGCGGCCGCGCCCCAGAACCACTGGCCGGCGGCGACCGAGGTGGGCGACGGTGCGGGACCGGTCGACCAGGCGCTGCTCGAAGCGGCGCCGACCCGCGAGTCCTGGCTTCACTACGGCGGCAACTATGCGAGCTGGCGACACTCCCCGATCACCGAACTGACGCCGGAAAGCGCCGCCAACCTCCGCCTCGCCTGGATCGCCCAGACCGGCGTCTCCGGCCAGCTCGAATCCTCCCCCGTTGTCTACGACGGCGTCCTCTACCTGACCTCGTCGATGAACCGTCTGCTGGCTTACGACGCCGGGGACGGCAGACTGCTCTGGCGCTACGACCACGAGAACCCCTCCGACCTGCGCATCTGCTGCGGGCCGGTGAACCGCGGCGTCGGCATCTCCGGCGACCTGGTCGTCATGGGCACCCTGGACGCCCGGCTGCTGGCCTTCAACCGCAAGACGGGTGAGCTCGCCTGGGACACCGAGGTCATTCCCTACGCGAAGGGCTTCTCGATCACCTCGGCCCCGCTCATCGCGGAGGGCGTGGTGGTGATCGGCATCGGAGGCGGCGAGTACGGCGTGCGCGGCTTCTTCGACGGCTACGACCTGGAGACCGGCGAACTGCTCTGGCGCCACTACACGGTGCCGGAAGCCGGCGAACCGGGAGTCGAAACCTGGGCCGGCGAGTCCTACAAGACCGGCGGCGCCGCAACGTGGGCGACCGGCAGCTACGACCCGGAGACCCGGACCCTGTTCTGGACCACCGGGAACCCGTCGCCCGACTGGAACGGCGACACCCGGCTCGGCGACAACCTCTACAGCGACAGCGTGCTCGCGGTCGACATCAAGACGGGAGAGCGGAAGTGGTACTTCCAGTTCACCCCCCACGACGTCTGGGACTACGACGGCAACTCCGAGGTGTGGCTGGTCGACGTCCAGGTCAACGAGCAGACCATCCCCGCCCTGGTCCAGGCGAACCGGAACGGCTACTTCTACGTCCTCGACCGTCGCGACGGCGGCTTCCTGCACGCGAGCCAGTACGTCCACCAGTTGAACTGGGCGACCCTGGACGAGAACGGCAGGCCCGTCGTCGACCCGGTGATGAAGCCGGCGGACGAACCGACCCAGCGCGTCTGCCCCGGCCTCGCCGGCGGCAACAACGCCGCCTACGCCGGCGCCTACAGTCCGGACACAGGTCTCGCCTACGTGCCGACGATCGAGAGCTGCATGATGTTCCGCAAGGGCGTCGTCGTCTTTGTCGAGGGCATCCCCTTCTTCGGCGGCGAGCCGATTCCGAGCGACACGGTCGAGGGCAAGTCCTACGGCCACCTGTCGGCGATCGACGTCAGCACCGGCGAGACGAAGTGGAGCTACCGGGATCCGGTGCCGATGCTCGCCGGCGTGCTGAGCACCGCGGGCGGCCTGGTCGTCACCGGCAACGCCTCCGGCCACCTGCTCGGCTTCGACGCCGAGACCGGCGAAGAGGTCTGGCGCTACCAGACCGGTTCCGGCATCCGCAGCCATCCCGTCGCCTACCAGTACGAGGGCCGGACGTACCTGGCCGTCGGCTCCGGCGGCGGCGGTATCGTTCAGACCACCGTCGGCACCGCGCCGTCGCTGCCGGAGGGCAGCGTACTGCTCGTCTTCGCCCTCGATCAGTGATGCCGGCAGCGAGGCGGCACGCGCCGCTCGCCCTTGCGCTGGCCCTGCTGCTTTCGGCCGCCTCTTCGCGGGCCGAGGAGTTGCGGGTCTGCCTGGTCGAGGACGACTTGCCGCGCGCCCACCGCGCGGAAGGTACCGGCTTCGACCACGACCTGTTCCGGGAGGCCGCCGACCGCCTCGGCCGCGACTTCGTTCCGGTCTGGCGCCCGAAGGCTCCGCCCTACTCGGAGATCGATGACACGGATCTGCCGCTCGAAGCCCTCCTGGAACGTGAGTGCGATCTCGCGCCCTCCGTGCCGGGCCAGCTAGCGCTCGGCCGCCTGGCGGGAGCGATCGATCTCGGCCCGCCCTACTACGCGGCCGCTTTCGAGATCTACATGCCGCCCCTGGAGACCGTCGACTGGGCCGATCTGCCGGCGGCGTTGGCGGGACGCAAGGTGGCGGTGAGGCTGCAGTCGCTCGCGCACTTCGCGGCCCAGGCGGCCGGGCTCGACTGGACCTCGCAGCCGAGCGCGGCCGATGTCGTCCACGCCGTCGACGAAGGCAGGGCCGCCGCGGCCCTGATCTTCGGCCCGGCCCTGGCCGGCCTGGGCAAGGACCCGGTGAACGCCTTCGAGCCGCCTCCTGGACTCCGCTTCAATGAACACGCCGCGGTGCGCGCCGGCGACCCCCTGGGCGACGAACTCGCCCGCGTGCTCGACGAACTCAGATCGGACGGCACCGTGGCGCGCCTGGCCGCGCGCTATGGCATCTTTCGCATCGAACCCTTCCAGACCGTGTCCTCGCCGGAAGCGATCCGTGCGCTGGGCATCGGCGGTCCCTAGCCAGCGAGGAGCTACGCCTTGTCCACGAGCAACCAACCCTCAACCGCGCCGAACCGGCTTCCCGCACTGATCACGGTGACCCTGCCGCTGCTGCTGGCGGCCTGCGCCACCGGCGGCGGACCGGCGCCCGAGCAACCTGGCGCTCCGGCCGCCGGCAGTGCGACGGAGGCGACAGCAGCGGTGACGGCACAGCCTGTCGCCGCGACGGAAGCGGCCACAGCCGCGGACCTCCCGTCCACTGCCGCCGAACCGGCAGCCGCTTCGTCGCCGGTCGCCGCCTACCTCGAAGATCCCGCGGCGATCACCGCCGGCCGCCGTATGTTCCGGGCCGTCTGCACCGGCTACTGCCACTCGACCACGCCGGGTGTGACCAAGGACGCGCCGAATCTCTTCGATTGCGACTCGGACCACGGCGACACGGACGCCGACCTCTACCGCGTGATCACCCAGGGCGTGCCGGACACGGAGATGCTCCCCTTCGAGGGGAAGATCCCCGAGGACACGATCTGGCAGGTGATCGCCTACGTGCGCTCGAACAGCCTGGATTGCGGTTAGGAATCGGCGCGGCGGAATCGCCGCGCTGACGCGCTTGGACCACTCCGCCGGCCAGTGGCCGGCTGCTACCGTTGTCCGCGGCAATGAAGAAGGGCCGGAGAACCGTTACGCGGCTCACCCGCCGGCAAATGGTGGCGGCGGCGGGCGCCGCGGCGGCGCTACCGGTTGCCGCCGCCCCCGGGCTCGCCATCCAGCCCTCCGGAGCGGCCGAACGGTCGCTGCGCGTCGAGGGGATGACGCTCACCTCCGTGCGGGTGAGCGAACGGACGGTCTGGATGTTCATCCACCTGCGCACGAACCTCGGACTGTCGGGACTCGGCGAGTGTTCGGTCGGCAGGCGGAGCGAACTGCCGGAGCTCAAGGAGGCGTTCGAGGCCGCCCGCGGGCGCTCGCCGTTCGACATCGAGGCCTACCGCGCCACCGGGCTCGAACGGGCAGCCTCCGGCGGCATCGTCGAGGCGACCGCCTTCTCGGCCATCGAACAGGCGCTCTGGGACTTGGTCGGCAAAGCCGTCGGCGCGCCGGTCCACCAGTTGACCGGCGGCAGACTCCGCGACCGCCTGCCGGCCTACGCGAACATCAACCGGGCCACCCGGGAACGCACGCCCGAGGGCTTCGCGGCCAACGCCCGCGCGGCGGTCGAAGACGGTTTCACCGCCATCAAGGCCGCTCCGTTCGACGGCTTCCCGGCGCTCGACGCGCCCGCGTCGGAGGTGGCCGCGGCCACGGACCTCGGCGTCGCCTGCGTCGAGGCGATCCGCGAGGCGGTCGGGCCGGAGGTGGACATCCTGATCGACTGCCACAGCTTCTTCGACGTCGATCTGGCCATCGAGGTCGCCGAACGCCTCGAGCCCCAGCACCTCGCCTGGTACGAGGAGCCCGTCGCCCCCACCGATGTCGCCGCGACGAAGGCCATCGAACGCGCCATCAGTCAGCGCATGGCCGGCGGCGAGTTCCTGTTCGGGATCGAGGGCTTCGGTCCCCTGTGCCGCGAGCGCGCGGTCGACGTGATCATGCCGGACGTGAAGCACTGCGGCGGGCTCCACGAAGCCCGCAAGATCGCCGCCGTCGCTGAACTCGACGGCATCGCCGTGTCGCCGCACAATCCGAGCGGTCCCGTCGCCACCGCGGCCTCCGCCCAGCTCTGCGCCGGTCTGCCGAACTTCGAGATCCTTGAGATGCAGTGGGGCGAAGCGGCCTGGCGAGGCGACCTGGTCGACCCGCCGGAGCGCTTCGAGAACGGCTCGATCGCGGTTCCCGACGGCCCTGGCCTCGGCATCGAGCTGAACGAGACGGTGGCGCGGGAGCGGCGGATATAGTCCCGTCCGCCTTCTCGCAGTCCTCAGACGCACCCGGATGCGTCCAACCCTCCGCCGGAGAAAGCCGTGCTCGAGATCCAGACGATCCCCGTCCTGAGCGACAACTACTCCTACGTGCTCCGTGACACGGGGAGCGGGAAGACCGCGGTCGTCGACCCGCCGGAGACCGGGCCGATCGAAGAGGCGCTCTCCGCCAGCGGTTTCGGTATCGACTGGATCGTCATCACCCACCACCACATGGACCACATCGCCGCCGTTCCGGAACTGAAGGCGAAGTACGGCTGCCAGGTGGTCGGTCCCGCCGCCGACCAGCACCGGATTCCCGGGCTCGACCTCCTGGTGCGCGAGGGAGATCGCTTTCAGCTCGGCGAAGCGGACGCACAGGTGTTCGACACGCCCGGACACACCACGGGCCACATCACCTACTGGTTCGAGGACGACCGGGCGCTCTTCTGCGCCGACACCCTGTTCGCCCTCGGCTGCGGGCGAGTGTTCGAGGGCACGATGGAACAGATGTGGGAATCGCTCGCCAAACTGCGCGCCTTGCCCGACGACGCGGTCGTCCACTGCGGCCATGAGTACACACTGTCCAACGCCCACTTCGCGATCACCGTGGACCCCGACAACGAGGAGCTGATGGAGCGCGCCGCGGAGATCGAGGAGCTGCGGCGGGAAGGCAAGCCCACCGTGCCCTCGAACCTGGGGGTCGAGAAACGGACCAACCCCTTCCTGCGGCCCGACGACCCGGGCATCCGCGCACTGCTCGGGATGGCCGGCGCCACCGACGCCGAGGTCTTCGGCGAGATCCGGACTCGCAAGGACAACTCCTGACGCCTCCAACCGGCAGATGGGCCAATCGACGCCTCCCGTCTTCACCAAGGTAGGAATCACCCGCATGAACGAGCAGGAAGCGGCCTGGCTGGCCCGCACCGAGGAAGAGCCGATCGACCCGGAACAGGAGATCTGCGACCCCCACCACCACCTCTGGGACTACCCGGAATCGCGGTACATGCTGGAGGAGCTCCACGGCGACACCGGGGCCGGCCACAACGTGACCTCGACCGTCTTCGTCGAGTGCGCCTCCGGCTACCGCGAAGACGGCCCGGAAGAGATGCGGGTCGTCGGCGAAACGGAGTTCGTCCTCGAGGTGGCCGAACGCAGCGATGGCGCTGGCGCCTCGATCGCCGGTATCGTCAGCCACGCGAACATGCTTCAGGGCGACCGCGCGAAGGCCGTGCTCGAAGCCCATATCGAGGCCGGAGGCGGCCGCTTCCGCGGCATCCGTCACTCCGCCGCCTACGACCCGAGCCCGGACATCCGGGTCTCCCACTCCAAACCGCCGCCGAGCATGCTGCTGCGTTCCGACTTCCGGCGCGGGTTCGCCTGCCTGGGGCCGCTCGATCTCTCGTTCGACGCCTGGCTCTACCACCCGCAGATCGACGAACTGACCGATCTCGCCCATGCCTTCCGGGACACCCGGATCATCCTGGACCACGTCGGCGGGCCTCTCGGCATCGGGCCGTACAAGGGCCGCCGCCGCGAGGTCGAGGCGGCCTGGCGCAAGTCGATCACCGAGCTCGCCCGCTGCGAGAACGTCGTGGTCAAGCTCGGCGGCCTGCCGATGAAGGTCTGCGGCTTCGGCTGGCACAAGCAGGAGGCGCCGCCGTCGTCCGCGGAAACCGCCGAGGCCCACCGCCCCTACTACCTCCACTGCATCGACCGCTTCGGAGTTGACCGATGCATGTTCGAATCGAACTTCCCGGTCGACCGCGCCGGCGGCGCCTACACGCTGCTGTGGAACTCCTTCCAGCGCATGGTGGCGGACTTCTCCGACGACGAGAAGGCGGCCCTCTTCCGCGACACGGCCCGCCGCGTCTACCGCCTCGATCCCTGAACCGGAGTTTCGTCCGGGCGTCCTCATGCCTCGACTGGAGAAGACGCTCGACGAGGTGCGCCGCCTGCTCGCCGACGCGGGCGTCGCATCCGAGCTGCATGGCGACGGCGACTTCACGTGCCGCTCGGTCGCTTCCCTCGAGCAGGCCGGGCCGGACCAACTGTCCTTCGCCAGGGACGAGCGGACGCTGAACGCCACGAACACCCGTGCCGGCGCGCTCGTCGTGCCGGCGGCAACGACCCGTCTGGCTGCCCACCAGATCGCCGTCGACGATCCCTTCGCCGCCTTCGTAGTCGTCCTTCGGCACATCGACCGGGAACGCAGGCGGGAAGACGCGGGCGTTCATCCGTCCGCCGTCGTTGCCGCAAGCGCCTCGCTCGGCGCCGACGTGTCCATAGGCGCGGGCGTCACCGTTCGCGACCACGCCACGGTCGGCGACCGCAGCGTCCTCCACGCGAACGCCTGCGTCGGACCGCGGAGCCGGGTCGGCAGCGACTGCGTCCTGTTTCCCGGGGTCGTCGTCATGGAGGACGTGACGATCGGCGACCGCGTCGTCGTTCACGGCGGCACGGTCATCGGCTGCGACGGCTACGGCTACCTGCAGCGCGAAGGACGCCACGTCAAGATCCCCCAGGTCGGCACCGTGACGATCGGCGACGACGTGGAGATCGGCTCCCAGGTCACGATCGACCGGGCGGCGCTCGACGCGACGGTGATCGGCTGCGGCACCAAGCTCGGCGACCTGGTCCACATCGCCCACAACACGATCATCGGCGAGCACTGCCTGATCCTGCCCCTGGCCAAGACGGCGGGCGGCGCCAGGCTCGGCGACGGCGTCGTTCTGGCCGGAGGCGCCGGCGCCGCGGACGGTGTGGTGGTCGGCGACGGCGCGATGCTCGGCGGCAACACGATCAGCTACCGCGACGTGCCCGCCGGCGCCGTCCTGTACGGCGACCCGGCCCGGCCGAAGTCGCGGCAGTTGCGCATCGAGGCGGTGTTGAACCGCCTGCCGCAGATGGAGCGCGACCTCCGTGCGCTGCTGCGACGCATGGAACGCCGGAGCGAAACGGAGTGAGGAGGACGACGTGAGCTGGCGGTCCGAGATCGACGAACTGAAGCGTCGCCGCGAACTGGCGCGGGAGATGGGGGGCGCGGACAAGGTCGAACGCCAGCACCATTTCGGCAAGCTGACCGTCCGCGAACGCATCGACGCGATGATCGACGCCGGCAGCTTCCACGAAATCGGCGAGATCGCCGGTCGTGCCGAGTACACGGAGGACGGCGAACTCGTGTCCTTCCGACCTTCGAACTTCGTCTTCGGCGTCGGGGAGATCGACGGCCGTCCGGCCATCGTCTCCGGCGACGACTTCACGGTGCGCGGCGGTTCGGCCGACGCCTCGATCCCCGCCAAGCGGACGCGGTCGGAAGGTCTCGCGCTCGAGATGAAGCTCCCCCACGTGCGCCTGGTCGACGGCATGGGCGGCGGCGGCTCGGTCAAGACGATCGAGATGGCGGGGCGCACCTACATACCGGAGCTTCGGAGCTGGGAAGTCGTCGTGCGGCACCTGGCGGTCGCTCCATCCGTGTCCCTGGCGCTCGGTTCGGTCGCCGGCATCGGCGCCGCCCGGGTCTGCACCGCCCACTACTCGGTCATCGTCCGCGACACGGCCCAGATGATGATCGCCGGCCCGGCACTGGTCGAATGGGCCGGCGGCGGCACGGTGCCCAAGGAAGAACTCGGACACGCCCGCATCCACACCGCGAACGGAGCGATCGACGACGCGGTGGACACGGAGGCCGAGGCGTTCGACCGCGCCCGCCGGTTCCTCTCCTACCTGCCGACCAATGTCGATGAGCTGCCGCCGCGGCTGCCCGAGTCGGAGCGCGGCGACGACCCGGAGCGCCGCGATCCGGAGCTGCTCGACTTCGTGCCGCGCGACCCGAAGCGCACCTACCGGATGCGCGAGCTGCTCGGCCGCATCGTGGACCGCGGCTCCTTCTTCGAAATCGGCCACGACTGGGGCCGTTCCATCATCACCGGCCTGGCGCGCCTGGACGGCTGGCCGATGGCGATCTTCGCCGAGGACGTGAACGTCTACGGCGGCGGCTGGGACGCCGACTCCTGCCGCAAGCTGTCCCGGCTGATCGACCTGGCATCGACCTTCCACCTGCCCCTGCTCCACCTCGAGGACTGTCCCGGCTTCCTGATCGGCCGCGAGTCCGAACACACCGCCACGATCCGCTTCGGCTCCCAGGTCCTCGCAGCGCTGGGACAGTGCACGACGCCCTTCTGCTGCGTGGTGATCCGCAAGGCGTTCGGCGTCGCCGGCGGCGCCAACCACAAGCCGGGCAGCCACCACTTCCGCTACGCCTGGCCCTCAGGCGACTGGGGCTCGTTGCCGATCGAAGGCGGCATCGAGGTCGCCTACAAGGCGGAACTCGCCGAAGCGGAGGACTACGACGCTCACCTGGCCCGCATCAAGGAGCGTCTGAACCAGGTCCGCTCGCCGTTCCGGTCGGCCGAGTACTTCGAGATCGAGGAGATCATCGACCCGCGCGACACGCGGCCGATCCTCTGCCGCTGGGCCAGCCTGGTCGCGGGGTCGGTGCCGGTCGGCCCGCAGGCATTCACCTACCGGCCCTGAGCGGGAGGCGTAGACTAGGACGCCCTGCCCCGGGGCGACCCACCGTGCGCAGCCGCGTCCTCATCCGAGCCTTCCTCATCGCAGCCGTCGCGCTGTTTCTCGTCGGCGGCACGGCGTCGGCCGCGAAGAAGAAGCGGCCGCCCTGCGAGGACGGCCGGCAACCCGCGGTCGAGGACCTGCCGCTCCAGCACCGGCAGTGGACCGAGGAAGTCGCCCTGCTGCTCAGCGACGAGGAGATCCAGTCCTTCCTCTGTCTGTCCCAGGACTACCAGCGGGACGCCTTCATCGCGGAGTTCTGGAAGGCGCGCGATCCCTATCCCGACACGGCGCGCAACGAGTTCCGGGAGCACTGGAGCGAGCGACTGTCCATGGTCCGCCAGTTGTTCGAGAACACCGACGACGAGCGGGCGCGCTACTACCTGCTGAACGGGCCGCCCGGCGTCCACGTGGAAATCTGTCCCCGGCGCTCGGCGACGAGCATCGAGGCCTGGTTCTACGGCTTCCAGGACCTGAGCGAGGTGATGGGCGCGATCTTCTCCCGCCGGCTCCGCCCGGACCAGTACGCGGTCATCTTCTACCGGCGCCTTGGCGTCGGCCCCTGGCGGGCGTGGTACCCGAGCGAAGAGCTCAGCATCTCGGCCCTCCAGCCCGGCGGCCGGCTCGACCTGCCGGGCGCCGGCATCGGCGGTCTCCGCCGGGAGGACCTCGGCGCCGGCTGCAAGGAGGAGGAGCTCGGCTACGCGCTCCGGATCATCCAGATCCTGAACGACTGGGGCGGCATGCTCGGCTTCTTCTACGAGCGGATGATCGGCGAGAAGCTGGAACCGATCGAAGCCCCGTCCGACGAGTGGCTGCGGACGTTCGAGTCCTACTCGACCGACCTGCCCTCGGGCGCGCCGGAACTGGCCGCCGCGCTCGACGTCTCCTTCCCGGGGCGCAAGGAGAGCCGGACCGTGGTCCAGACCCTGGTTCAGGTCGAGGCGGAAGGCGCAACCCTCGCCGACCTCGCCGGCGCCCGTTCCTACGCATTCGAGCTGATCGGGGAGGTCCTGCGTGCGGACGCGGACACCGGGGCCGACCGGCTGTTCGAGAGCTTCCGCTACCGGTTCGAGTTCCCGGTCGAAAACGGCGAAGCGACCGGCGAAAGCCAGCCGGCCATGCCCCTCGTCGCCCAGCGCTATCTCCGTCCCGGCGAGTACAAGCTGATCCTGCGCGTCGACGACCTGAACGGCGACGCGGTGTGGCGTCACGCCGAGCCGCTCGAGGTGCCGAGGGTCGAAGCCGCGGGCTGGACGGAGGCCGACCTGGAGCCGATCTTCGCCGAGGCGAACCGCTCTCTTGCCTCCGGGGAGCCGACGATCCGGATCATTCCGCCGGGAGGCGAACTCGTGTCCGGCTACCTGCGCTTCGATACGGCGGTCACCGGCCCGGTCGACAGGGTGCGCTTCACCCTGGACGACAAGGACCTGTTCACGACCAGGCGAGCGCCCTACAGCGTCGACGTCCGGCTGGGCGAACTCCCCCGCAGCCAGATGCTGCGCGCGATCGCCTACGACGCCGAACGCAACCAGATCGCGAGCGACTCCTACCTGATCAACGGTTCTCCTCACCGCTTCGACGTCCGGATCATCGAACCGATCCCGGGCCACGACTACAGCAACAGCCTTCGCATGCGGGCGCAGGTGACCGTCCCCGAAGGACGCAGCCTGGAGGAGCTCCAGGTCTTCCGCAACGCCGACCAGGTGGCCACGCTCTACGAGGAGCCCTTCACCGTCCCGATCGAACTGCCCGGCGGACGCGAACTCACGATCATCCGGATCGTGGGCAAGCTGCTCGACGCCGAAGGGCCGGCCGCCTTCGTCGAGGACACGGCGATCATCAACGGACCGGCCACGCTCGAGGAAGTCCAGGTCGACTTCGTCGAGCTCTACACGACGGTCGACGACCGCGACCGCCGGCCGCTGCTCGACCTCGGCCAGGACGCCTTCCAGGTGCTGGAAGACGGCGTGCCCCAGGAGATCCTCCGCTTCGAGCGGGTCGACGACACGCCGCTCGTGGGCACCATCCTGCTCGACGTCTCGGCCTCGATGGAGGAACGCCTCGCGGAGTCCGTCAAGGCCGCCGCCGACTTCTTCCAGCAGGTGATCACCGAACGCGACGAGCTCTCCATCGTCACCTTCAACGACCGGCCGCACCTCGCATCGCCCTTCACCCGCGACCGGATCGAGTTCGCCAAGGGCTTGATGGCGCTCCGCGCCGAGCGCGGCACGGCGCTCTACGACAGCCTCATCTTCACCCTGTACCACCTGAACGGACTCCCCGGCCAGCGCGCGGTGCTCCTGCTCTCGGACGGTGTCGACGAACACAGCCGCTATGACCTCGACGACGCCCTGGAGTACGCCCGCCGCTCGGAAGCCGCCATCTACGCAATCGGCCTGGCCCTCCCCAGGAAGGCGAAGGAGAGCCCGAAGAAGGTGCTGGAACAGTTGGCGCTCGAGACCGGCGGCCGCGCCTTCTTCGTGGAGAGCACGAGCGAACTCGCCGCCGTGTACGACCAGATCGGCCTGGAGCTGCGCTCCAAGTACTTCCTCGCCTACCAGTCCTCGAGCACGGCGCCCTCGGACGCCTTCCGCCGGGTCGAAGTCGTCGTCGACGAGAGAGGCGCCAGGGCGCGGACGATCCGCGGCTACTACCCGTAGTGACGGGGCGTACACGCTGCGGCTGGGTCAACGACGACCCGCTCTACATCGCCTACCACGACGAGGAGTGGGGCGTTCCGCTCCACGACGACCGCCGGCTCTTCGAGATGCTCGTGCTGGAGGGGGCCCAGGCCGGGCTGAGCTGGTACACCATCCTCAAGAAGCGTGACGGGTACCGGCGCGCGTTCGACGGCTTCGACCCGGAGCGTGTCGCCCGCTACGACGAGAAGAAGGTCGCGTCGCTCCTGCAGGATCCCGGCATCGTCCGCAACCGCCTCAAGGTGAACGCGGCGATCTCGAACGCACGCGCGTGGCTGGACCTCCGCGAATCGGGTGTGCGATTCCCGGACTTCCTGTGGGACTTCACCGGCGGCAAGCCCGTCGTCAACGCCTGGCGCCGGCTAGAGGACGTTCCTGCCTCGACGCCGGCCTCCGAGGCGATGAGCAAGGCGCTCAAGGCGCGCGGTTTCCGCTTCGTCGGCCCGACGATCTGCTACGCCTTCATGCAGGCCGTGGGTATGGTGAACGACCATGTCACGTCGTGCTTTCGATGGCGAGAGTGCAAGGCGCTCGCGGAAGATCCTCGCTGAGCATGCGAACGGCGCTCGTTACCGCACTGGCCCTGTCCGCGGTCGCAACAGCCTACGCCCGTGACTGGCCGCAGTTCCGGGGTCCGACCGGGCAGGGGCACGCACCAGACGCGTCGGTTCCGCTCACCTGGAGCGAGACGGAGAACGTCGCCTGGAAGGTGCCGGTCCCGGGTCGGGGCTG
Source organism: Thermoanaerobaculia bacterium (assembly GCA_022823665.1). GTDB lineage: Bacteria > Acidobacteriota > Thermoanaerobaculia > Multivoradales > Multivoraceae > Multivorans. The sequence continues at coordinate 377,088 of JAJEHN010000001.1, forward strand.
GTCGTCGCCCGTCATCGGCGGCGGCCTCGTCTGGCTCACGACCGCGGTGACCGACCGCGGAGCCGGTACCTCGCTCCGACTCCTGGCCTACGACACGACGAACGGCGAGCCGGCGAGGGAGGTCGAGGTCTTCGCCATCTCCGACACGACGCTCCTCAACCAGAAGAACAGCTTCGCGTCGCCGACGCCGGTCATCGATCCGGATGGCGAGCGCGTCTATGTCCACTTCGGCGCCCAGGGCACGGCGGCGGTCGCCACGGGCGGCGACTCGGCGGGCGAAGTTCTGTGGCGAACCCGCTTCCCCTACACGTCGCAGCACGGGAACGGCGGCTCTCCGATCCTTCGCGACGGGCTCCTGATCGTGAGCATCGACGGCTACGACACCGCGTTCCTGGTCGCCGTGGACGCCCGGACGGGCGAGGAACGCTGGCGCTCGGTCCGCGCCGCTCCCATCTCACAGGCCTACTCGACGCCGCTCGCGATCGAGGTCGGGGACACTTCGCAGATCGTCAACGTCAGCGCCTTCCGCGCCTCCGCCCACGAGCCGGGGACCGGCCGCGAGATCTGGCGGGTCGAGTATCCGGGCGGCTTCTCCAACGTCTCACGGCCTGTCTACGGCCACGGTCTCGTCTATCTGTCGACCGGCTTCAACGAGCCGGTCCTGCTCGCTGTCCGCCCGACCGGCGAAGGAGACGTGACGAACTCGGAAGTCGCCTGGCGGCTTCGTCGCGGCGCCCCGCTCACCGTGTCGCCGATTCTCGTCGGCAACGAGCTGTATACCGTCACCGACTCCGGCATCGCCACCTGCATCGACGCCTTGACCGGCGACATTCACTGGCAACACCGGCTCGGCGGCAACCACTCCGCTTCGCCGGTCTTCGCCGGAGGCAGGATCTACTTCCAGAACGAGGAAGGCGTGACCACTGTGATCGCGCCCGGTACCGACTTCGAGCAACTGGCCCGCAACGAACTCGACGGCTCGACCCTTGCCTCCATCGCCGTCTCGGACGGCGCCTTGTTCGTTCGCACCGGCACACATCTGTATCGGATCGAAGAGTCGCGCTAGCTACGTACGCGACCTGCAACCTGAAGCGCTTCGAGAGCGTCTACGATTCCGGGAACCGAAAAGGAGCGCCCCATGATCGCAGCCCGAATCTGCCGGATCGTAGAGACGGCCGTGCCTGCCGCACTCACAGCAGTGCTGGCTTCCCTGATGCCGCTCGCGGCCCAGACCGTCGACGCCGCGGGCCACTGGGAAGGTTCAATCGAGACTCCTGGCCAGGCGCTCGTCGTCATGGTGGACCTGGCCGAGGATGATGGTGCCTGGACGGGGACGATCGACATCCCCGCCCAGGGCGCCAACGGCCTGCCGCTGTCGGACGTCAGCGTGGACGGCGAGACGGTCAAGTTCACGATCCAGGGCGTTCCGGGCGAACCGACCTTCGAGGGCACCCTGTCCGGCGGCGAGATTTCGGGCGAGTTCAGCCAGGGCCCGGCCCGGTTCCCGTTCAGACTGGGCCGGGAAGCGGTCGAGGTCGAGGCGCCCCCGCGACCCCAGGAGCCGAAGCCGCCCTTCCCCTACGCCGCCGAGGAAGTCGAGTACACAGCCCGGGACGTGAAGATCGCCGGCACCCTGACCCTGCCGCCGGGCGAGGGCAAGGTCCCGGCCGCGCTGTTGATAAGCGGCAGCGGCGCCCTGAACCGGGATCTCGAACTCGCCGGCCACAAGCCTTTCCTCGTGCTCGCGGACCACCTGACCCGGCTCGGCATCGCCGTCCTGCGGGTCGACGACCGCGGCATCGGCGGTTCGACCGGCAGCACCTGGCAATCGACATCCCGGGACAAGGCGAACGACGTTCTCTTCGGCGTGCGTTTCCTGCGCGGTCACGACCGGATCGACCCGGAGCGGGTCGGTCTGATCGGCATCTCCGAGGGTGGTCTCGTCGCCCCGCTGGCGCTCAACCGGGTGGAGCCCGGGACGATCGCGTACGCCGTGCTGCTGGCCGGACCCGGGGTGCCCGGCGGCGACCTGCTGCGCCAGCAACTCCGGCGAATCGCGGCGTCGAACGGCGCGCCGGCGGAGATGATCGACGAACTCGCCGCCCTTCAGGACAGGGGACTTGAGATCATCGCCTCCGACATGCCTCCCGCCGAGGCGGAAGCCGCTCTGCGAGAGGTTGCGAAGGAGCAGATGGCGGCCTCGCCCGAGACCGCCCAGCTCAGCGGCGAGGACCTCGAAACCGCCCTGTCCGCCGCGGTCGAAACGAACCTCAGTCCCTGGTTCCGGTTCTTCATCCGCTACGACCCGCGGCCCGCCCTGGGCGGGCTCGCCGTGCCGACGCTGGCCCTGTTCGGCGGCAAGGACACCCAGGTCGACGCGGATCAGAACCAGTCCGCCATGGAAGCCGCGTTCGCCGGCTCGAGCAACACGGACATCACCGTGCACCGCTTTCCCGAGATGAACCACCTGTTCCAGACCGCGGGCACCGGCTCTCCCGCCGAGTACGCGCAGATCGAGGAGACGATGGCGCCCGAGGTTCTCGACCTGATTGGAAGCTGGATCGCCGAGCGCTTCGTCGACTGAGCGCCGCCGCGATCGAGAGCCCCCGAACGACCGGCCGGTCGAATAGAATCCCGATCCGTTGGCGGCGGCAGTTGGCCGACGCCGAAACGACGACACGGACGGTCCGGAATGCCGAAGATCACCTACATCGACCAGGACGGCAGTTCGCGCGTGGTCGAGGCGCCGGTCGGGGACTCCGTCATGGAGTGCGCGGTGGACAACGACGTCGACGGCATCGTCGCGGCCTGCGGCGGCAACTGCTCGTGCAGCACCTGCCACGTCTACATCGACGAGGCCTGGGTCAAGGCGGTCGGTCCCCGCCACGAGGAGGAGGAGTTCACGCTCGAGTACGGCATCGACGTGCGCCCCACGAGCCGCCTGAGCTGCCAGATCGAAGTGACCGACGAACTGGACGGCCTGGTCGTCCATCTGCCCGCCGAACAGGCGGAGTAGATCCGCCCCCAAGGGAGGACACGCCATGACCCTCGAACTCACCTTCCTCGGCCATTCCGGCTTCCTGATGAGCGACGGCGAGCACACTCTGGCCATCGACCCCTTCCTGACCGGCAATCCGGTGGCGACCATGGCGGCCGGCGACGTGAAGTGCGACGCCATCGCCCTCACCCACGGCCACGCGGACCACTTCGGCGACACCCTGGCCATCGCCCAGGCCAACAACGCGAACGTGATCGCCGCGTTCGAGATGTGCAACTACCTCCAGGAGCAGGGGCACGAGAACGTGAACCCCGGCAACCCCGGCGGCAAGATCGATACCGGATTCGGCTGGGTCGCCTTCACCCACGCCTTTCACTCCTCGTCGTTCGAAGGGCAGTACATGGGGATGCCCTGCGGCCTGGTCGTCCACATGGGCGGCAAGACGGTCTACCACTGCGGCGACACCGGCCTGTTCGGCGACATGAAGCTGATCGGCGAGATCTACCGGCCGGACGCCGCCTGCGTGCCGATCGGCGACCGCTTCACGATGGGGCCGGAGCTGGCGACCAAGGCGGCCGAGCTGATCGGCTCGCCGGTCGCGATCCCGATCCACTACGACACCTGGCCCCCGATCGCGCAGGACCCCGCCGACTTCGCGCCGGCCGGCGTTGAAGTCAAGGTCATGGCGCCGGGCGATACGCTCGCCATCTGACCGCGGATCCCCTTCCGCCGCGGTCACGCCAATCGTGACCCGGCCGCAACAAGCAACGCAGCCTTCCGTAACAGGAGGCTGACGACGCCATGCTCGTGTTCGACCATGTCAGCAAGTCCTTCGGCGACCTGCGCGCGGTCGACGACCTGTCCTTCGAAGTGGAGGCCGGCGAAGTGTTCGGGCTGCTGGGTCCGAACGGCGCCGGCAAGACGACGGCGATCAACATGGCGGTCGGGCTGCTCGAACCGGACGAAGGGGTGGTCCGCTTCACCGACGAGGCCTTCGACCGGGACCCACGCGACGCGGAGAATCGCAGGTCGCTGGGCCTGGCGCCGCAGTCCATCGCCCTCTACGAGCAGATCGGCGGCGCCGACAACCTGCGCTTCTTCGGCCGCCTCCACGGCCTGCGGGGATCAGACCTGGAAGAACGGGTCGTCGCCTGCCTCGACTTCGCCGATCTGACGGACGTCGGGAAGAAGGTCGTCTCCAAGTACTCCGGCGGCATGAAGCGGCGGCTCAACCTGGCGGTGGCGATCATCCACGATCCGGAACTTGTCCTGCTCGATGAACCGACGGTCGGCGTCGATCCCCAATCCAGGAACGCCATCTTCGAGCGCGTCGAACAGCTTCGGGAGGGAGGCAAGCAGGTCGTCTACACCACCCACTACATGGAAGAAGCGCAGCGCCTCTGCGACCGGGTCGCGATCATCGACCGGGGCCGGCTGATGGCGCTCGACACGGTGCCGGCACTGATCGAGGCCCACGGCGGCCCCGGCAACCTGGTCGTCAGGACCGGCGACAGCGAATCACGCCACGAGACGACCGATCCGCTCGGAACGCTGGCCGAGCTCCAGGCCCGGCAGGCGGTGGATCACTTTCAGTACCTCCCACCGGATCTGGAAGCCGTCTTCCTCAATCTCACCGGCAGGGCGCTGCGGGACTAGAGCCGCCAGGAGACACCGTGAACAAGATCGTCGCCATGGCCGCGAAGGACATCCACATCCTCTTCCGGGACAAGCTGGGTTTCTTCTTCACCGTCTTCTTCCCGCTGATGATGGCGATCTTCTTCGGCGCCATGTTCGCCGGCCTGAGCCGCGGGCCCGCGAACATTCCGATCGCCCTTGTCGATCAGGACCGGACTGCCGCCTCGGAACGCTTCATCGAACGGCTCGGGCAAGCCTCCGGGCTGGCTGTCGAAGAGATTCCCCGCGAGGAGGCCCTGGAGCAGGTGCGGCGGGGCCGGACGGCCGTCCTGGTCACCTTGACGCCCGGATTCGGCGCCGCTCTGGACAATCCCTTCGTGGCGACGCCCGAGGTCGAGATGACCGTCGATCCCACGCAGTTCGCCGTGGCCGGGATGGTCCGGGGCGTCCTGCTGGAGGCGGCCGGGGCCGAGCTGCAGGACCTGATGTCGGATCCGGCCCGCCTGGGCGCCGCGAACAGCCAGAACAGCCTGTTCTTCGAGAGTCTGCCGCCCTCCGACGCCCGCGACCAGATGCTGACGTTCCTCGACCTGTCGCCGCGCGTTTCGTCGCTGATCGACGAAATGGGTCTGGGCGCCGCCACCGGCGGAAACCAGGGCTTCTTCGGCCCACCGCTCGAGATCGAGCAGACGGAGGTCCAGGCCGAGCGCCCGGGTCCGACGAACTCCTATGCCACATCCTTCGCGCAGGCGATGCTCTGGACGCTGATCGGCGGGTCGGTGTCCTTCAGCATGTCGATCGCCATCGAACGGAGCCGCGGCACGCTGATGCGACTGCTCGTGGCGCCGGTCACGGCCCGTCACCTCCTCGCGGCCAAGGGGCTGGCCTGCCTCGGGGCGACCCTGTTCACCAGTTCGGCGCTGATCACGCTGGGGATCACCGTGTTCGACGTCAGGCCCACGTCCTATCCGCTGCTGGCGCTGGCTCTTCTCTGCGGCTCGATCTGCTTCTGCGGCATCATGATGGCCCTGAGCGTCATCGGCGGCACGGAGCAGGCGGCCGCCGGCATCGGCTGGGGCCTCTCACTGCCGCTGTCCATGCTCGGCGGCGGCATGGTGCCCCTGTTCCTGATGCCGGAGTGGATGCAGACCCTCGGCAACATCAGCCCGATGAAGTGGACACTGATGGCGTACGAGGGTGCGATCTGGCGCGGTTTCACGCTGAACGAGATGCTGCTGCCGTGCGCCGTGCTGGTGGCCATCGGCGTTCTAGCCTTCACGCTCGGCGCCAGGAACCTGCGCTGGGACACCGGTTGAGCCCTTGACCGGCCCCCTGCTCGTCATCGGTTCGGTCAACTACGACCTGATCTTCCGGCATGCCCGCCTGCCCCAGGCCGGCGAGACGATCTCCGGCACGGAACTGTTCGAGTCCTGCGGCGGCAAGGGCGCGAACCAGGCGGTTGCCGCGGCGCGTTGCGGTGCGAGCACGCCCGGCGCGCCCCGCAGGACGGCGCCGCCGGTCCTCTTCTGCGGTGCGATCGGCACCGACTCCCACGCCGAGGCGCAGCTCCGAACCTTCGAGGAGGACGAAATCGACATCCGGCATCTCCTGGTGCTCGACGACATCCACACCGGCCTGTCGGCGATCTGGGTCGACGCCGGCACGGGCGACAACCGGATCATGAATGCTCCCGGAGCGAACGGGCGGCTCATCGCGGACGCCCTGGCCGAAGCGCCCATCGAGGACGCGGGATTGCTGCTGATCCAGAACGAGACGCCGGCCGACGGAGTCAGGAGCGCGGTGGGACGCGCCCACGCCGCCGGAGTGCCGGTGATCTGGAACCCGGCGCCGATCGACGAGACAAACGACCCGGGGCTCGATCCCCGGCAGGTCACCTGGGTCACACCGAACGAAGTGGAGTGCGCCGTGCTGTTGGGCCGGACCGGCGAGCGGATCGATGCCGGCAGCGCCGCCGACGCCGCGGCTGGGCTGCTCAGGCTCGGCTACCGCGGCGCCGCTCTCACCCTGGGTCCGGCCGGCGTCCTGTTGGCCGAACCCGGATCAGCACCGACGCTCGTTCCCGCGCCGAAGGTCGACGCGGTCGACACGACCGGCGCCGGCGACGCCTTCAACGGCGCCTTCGCCGCCGCCCTGCTGGCTACCGGCGACTGCCGCGAAGCCGCCGCATTCGGCGTCCGCTACGCCAGCGATTCCGTGACCCGGCACGGCACGCAGACCTCCTTCGCCCGCTGGTAGCGTCGCCGCGTGTCCGGCCACGACTCGTCCACCAGGCTCGCCCTGCTCGGCGGAACCCCGGTCCGCACCGCCCCCTGGCCCCAATGGCCCGCGCGGGGCCCGGACGAGGAGCGGGTCGTCCTCGCCGCGCTCCGCGACGGCGACTGGGGCGGCTTCCCGCTGCCGAACGAACGCTCGGCGACCTTCGCCGCCGCCTTCGCCGAACGCCACGACTGCGAACACGCCCTCTGCGTGGCGAACGGCACCGTCTCGCTTGAGGTCGCGCTCCAGGCGATGGGCGTGGAACCGGGCGCCGAGGTCATCGTGCCGGCCTACACCTTCGAGGCGACCGCCTCGGCCGCCCTGTTCGCCGGCTGCGTGCCCGTCTTCGCCGACATCGACCCGGACACCTGGTGCATCGACGTGGGGTCGGCGGCGGCCCTGATCACCGAGCGCACACAGGCCATCGTGCCCGTGCACCTGGCAATGAACATCGCCGACCTGGACGCGATTGGCGCGCTCGCCGGGAAGCACGGACTAGCCGTACTCGAGGACTGCGCCCACGCCCACGGCGCCCGCTGGCGCGGCCGCGGCGTCGGCTCCTGGGGTGACGCGGGGTCGTTCAGCTTCCAGTCCTCGAAGCTGATGACGGCCGGCGAAGGCGGCATCGTGACGACCTCGGACGAGACGACTCTCGACCGCCTCCACGCCCTCGTGAATTGTGGCCGCCAACGGCCCGGCGCCGCGGAGCCGGCCCCGGTCATCGGCCACAACTACCGAATGACCGACCTGCAGGCCGCGGTCCTGGAGGTCCAGCTTGATCGGCTCGACCACCAGCACGAGGTCCGAGCGCGAAACGCCAGCCGCCTGCGGGCCGCGATCGAGCACATCGACGGTCTCTCGAACCTCCGGATCGACGACAGGGTGACGACCCAGGCGATCTACCAGTTTGTCTTCCGCTTCGACAGCGAGGCCTTCGCCGGCCTCGACCGCGATGTCTTCGTTGCCGCGCTGGCGGCCGAGGGCGTGCCAGCCGACGGCCGCTTCTACGAGTCGCTGCCCGTCAGCGAACTGCTCCGCCCCGACCCGGCCCGCTACACGGCCTGGAGCGAGGCACTGGCCCGGCGCCCGACAGCCGAGTGCCCGCAGGCCGAACGGCTCGCGTACGGCGAGTCCGTCTGGCTGCCCCACCAGCTCCTGCTCGGCACCGAGGGCGACGTCGACGACATGGTCGAAGCGGTGCTCAAGGTGCACGGCAGTGCTTCCGATCTGGCCGGGCTCGAGACCGCGGAGGTCGAGCGGCTTCGGCAAGCGCGATCGGCCCGCTAAGCCCAGGTCAGCGTGCCGGAACTCTGACCGAAGGCGTCCGTCTCCACGCCCATCGACTGCAACAGCGTCACGTACAGGTTGCAGAGCGGCGCGTTGTGCCTGCCTTCGTGGACGATGTGCTGCCCGTGGCTGAAGCCGCCACCAGCGACCAGGATCGGCAGATCCTTCGGCTCGTGGGAGTTCGCGTTGCCGAGGTTGCTGCCGAACAGCACCGCCGTGTTGTCGAGCAGCGAACCGTTGCCGTCGCCGCGCTCGCCCAGGTCGGTCAGGAGATCGTCGAAGCTCTCGACGATCCCGGTCTCGATCTTCTTGAGTTGCGCGATCTTCGACGGGTCCTGGCCGTGGTGGGACAGGCTGTGCTGGTCGAAGTTCACGCCGGGGACGTCGATCACGACGCCGTGGTCCTGGATCATCAAGCTGATCACGCGCGACGAGTCCGTCTCCAGGATCAGCGGGATCATCCGGAACATCAGCTTGATGCGGCCGATCAGGTCGGAGCGCGACGGAATGTCGACCGGCGGCTCGACATGGACCACCGGCTTCGGCTTCTGCTGCCAGGCCTTGACCTCCGCGAGGTCGAGTTCGGCCGTGCGCACCGCGTTGAAGTAGGAGTCCAGCTTCACCTGATCGGCCAGGCTCACCCGCCGTCGCAGCGCCGAAGTCTGCGACTTGAGCCGGTCCAGGATGCTGCCGCCGTCGTTCAGGCTCTGCTTCTCCCGCTCGACTTCCTCCGGCGTCCCCTGCAGGAACAACTGCCGGAACAGGTTCGCCGGGCTCGTCTCCGCCGGCACCATGGCGCCGCTCCTGGTGTAGGACTGACTCTGCGGCGCCGTCGTGCCCAGGACGATGGACGGGTAACGCGTCGTGTAACCGAGGTGGTTCGCGGCCACCTGGTCCATCGAGATCGTGTTGCGGAAACCGTCGAGCCCGGGCCGCCGGGCGGCCGTCAGGAAGGTGATCTCGGAGTTGTGCGGCTGCCGGCCGGTCTGCTCTTCGTGCGAGAACCCGGAGAACAGGGTGAAGTTCTCGCGGTGCCTCTCGAGCAGCGACAGGTACTCCGTCGTCTCGTAGCCGGCGCCGGCCGTCCTGGGGAACCACGCCTCCTTGTAGAGGCCGAGCGTGTTGCAGATATTGACCATCCGCCGGGGCCCGCTGGCCGCTGCGTGCGCCAGCCCCGGGGTCATCGACTCGAGCATGGGCAGCGCCAAAGCGACACCCGAAGCGCGCAGGAACGTACGGCGGTCCAGGGGTCTGGTCAGGTTCATCGCTACCTCGTCCTGAAGAGGTCGCTCTTCGTGACCTCGTGAATCATCGTCCTGAAGGGAAACCCGTCGTCACTCAGCTCCGCCACGACCTGCTCCACGCCGTCGCGGTCGGCGAACTCGATCTCGGCGCCGGTCGAGTAGACGAGGAGCTGGGACACGAGATGACGCGCCACCTGTTCCACGTCCCTGCCGAGCAGTTCCTTGTACTCCTCGATCCCGGCGAAAGGCTGACCATCGGCCGTGATTCCCGAGGCGTCGACCGGAGGTCCCTGCTTGTACGGCATCGGATAGACGAATCCGTCCGGCGTCGTGCCTTCGCCTCCCGCCGCGCGGTAGTTCGTACGGAAGCCGCCGATCACGTCGAAGGACTCGAGGGCGAAGCCCGGCGGATCGATCACCCGGTGGCAACTGTTGCAGACCGGCTCGTTGCGGTGCTTCGCCAACTGCTCGCGGACCGTCACGGCGCCCCGGGTGTCCGGTTCGAGGGCCTCGACGCTCTCGGGCGGAGGCGGCGCCGGCTGACCGAGCAGATTGGCCAGCACGAAGTTGCCGCGCGGAATCGGCGACGTGATCGTGCCGTTGGCCGTGATCTTGTGGATGCTGGCCTGAGTGATCAGACCGCCGCGGACGCTGTCCGGCGGCAGCGCCACCTTGCGCATGTGCTGTCCCTCGATGCCCGTAACACCGTAGTGATCGGCCAGGCGCCGGTTGAGGAACGTGAAATCGGCGTCGATCAGGTTCTCCACGCCGTGGTCCCCGTCGATCAACTCGGCCAGGAACAACTGCGTCTCTTTGGCCATCGCCTGCCCCAGGCGGTCGTCGTACTCCGGATAGAGCCCGGAGTCCGGGTTCGTCGCCTTCATCTCGTAGAGCCTGAACGCCTGGCCCGCGAAGTCGTGGACGAAGCGCTCCGACCTGGGATCGTCGAGCAGACGCTCCACCTGAGCCGCGAAGACCCCCGGGTCGGACAGGCTGCCGTCGCCGGCGCTCGCCAGCAGTTCGTCGTCCGGCAGGCTACGCCAGAGGAAGTAGGAGAGACGGGACGCCAGCGCGTGATCGTCCAGCCGTCCGGGATCGCCGGTCTGGAACAGGAAGGGCGGAGCGCTGAGCATGGCGCGGAGTGGAATGCGCACCGCTTCGATGAACGGCCGGCCGTCCTCGAGAAGCGGCTGCGCCAGACTCGCGTAGGCCTCGAGTTCATCCTCGGCGAGCGGACGGCGGAAGGCCCGCGGTCCGAAGCCGGCGACGACGTCCACCACGTGCTCGTACGGCGCCCTCGTCAGGACGACATCCCCGGCATCGTCGAAGTCGACGCCGGCCAGCAGCTTCCGGGTGCTCGGAGGCGGCCAGTCGTCGAACAGAGGGCCCTCGATCACGAGCGACCGCAGCGCGATCCCCTCGCCCTTGTAGTTCTCGACGTTCCTGTCGGGCGGGTAGTAGTCGAAGTACTCGCCCGGCGGCGGGTCCGCCTCGGCAAGCGAGGGCGCGAGGAGGTCGCCCGGGCGGAGGAAGGTCTCGAACTGGACCGTCCGCGGCGTCTCACCGACCAGATCGAACGAGGCGATCAGTTCGTCGAGCGAGGCGGCTGCGGCCTGCTTGCTCCCGCGGTACACGGTCAGAGTCACCGGCCCCCTGGGCTGGTACGCCCAACCCTCGATCGTCGCGCGATAGCGGCCGGCGTAGGGCACGTTGTAGCCCTCGGTCTCCGAGTGCATCAGGTACGTGGAGCCGCCGTCCACGAACATGACGGCCGCATCGTCCAGCATCTTCGTGATCCCGCCGCCCAGGATCTCCGCCTTGCTCATGTAGGTCAGGTAGGTCGAGTCCGCGTAGACGATCTCGCGCCGCCCGGTGGGCGGCCGCGGCCCGATCTTGATCGCCTCGTCGAGCGCCCGGTCCGCCACTTCGAGATAGCTGCGGACATGCAGGGGCGACATGCTCTGATTCGCCGCCACGGTGTCGAAGCCGCCGGAGTCGGCCTCGGCCGGCAGCGACTGGCTCAGCTCCATCGCCACCGCCTCGTCGATGGCGAGCAGATCCTGGATCGTGTAGGCGTACTCGAGCCGGGTCAGCCGGCGAAGCGGAACGCGCTGGCCCCCGCGGACCGCCAGATTGGCCTCGACCAGAGCCCCCTTGAGCGACGCCAGCGCCGCCTCTATCAGCTCGGCTTCGGGCTTCGGCGCCTCCGGAGGCGGCATCTCACCGTTGGCGATGCGATCGTGAATGCGTTGCCAGGTGCGGAACGTCCTGGCGTCCGTCAGATCGTGGCTCAGGCGGGTGATGCTGAGCGGCGTGGCGGTCCGGTTGCCGTGGCAGCGGATACAGGAACGGTCGACCAGCGGCGCTACGCCCTTGAAGAAGCCGGCGGACTCCGCGGCCTCCTGAGCCGAAACGGCCGGCACGAGGAGGACGAACGGCAACGCCGCGACCGCAATGCGATTCTGCTTCATCCCTCTACCCTTCCGCCACCGCGCCGGCTGGCAACCTCGCTCAAGAACTTGTAACACCCTACCATGGCCGCCTCAGCCGCTGCCCTGAAGCGGCAGAACCGCCCCGACATGGTCCCGGATCCACTTCTCATCGAACCACTCCAGCGGGTTGACGGGCAGACCGCCGAGCAGAACGGCGAAGTGGAGATGGTCGCCACCGGCGAGGCCAGTCTCGCCGCTTAGGCCCAGACGCTGGCCGGCCTCGACCTCCTGACCCGCTTCCACGTCGATCCGGGACAGGTGCGAGTACAGGGTCTGCAGGCCGAAGCCGTGATCGACGATCACGGTGTTGCCGTAGATGCCGAAGTACTCCGTCAGGACGACGACGCCCGAGTTCGCGGCCGGGACGTCGTCCTGAACCCGTGACGCGAGGTCGAAGCCGAGATGATCCTGGGTGTCGACGACGCGGCCCTCGTAGAGATACTGGCGGCGGGTCGCGAACCGGTCCATGACCTGGGTGTTTCGCATCTGCCGGAACGGTCCGCTCCAGAGCTGACGCGGAGCCGAGCTGGAAGCGACCTCGACCAGCCTCTCCGCGTTCATCCGCCGGAGATCCCCGTTCAGCATGAGGTAGTTCTCAAGCAGGCTGCCACGGTCCTCGAGCTCCGGCGTCCGGGACATGATCGCCGGCACCACGCGGGTCATGAAACCGTCGCTCAGCCGAATGGTCGAGGACCGCAGCGGCGAGGGTTCGACCGCTCGGAGGAATCGCACGCTTGCCTCGTTGCCGAGTTCGTCGCGCGCGACCAGCCGGAACGGCGATGGATCGGCGCTGTCGTAGGGAACGCCGAACAGGGCGAAGCGCTCCCGGGGGCTGCCGCCGGGAAGCGGATGACCCGGGAACCGGTAAGGCCCGACCTCGACGCCGCTCTCGACCGCGCCGTCGCCGACGAGATAGCGCAGGACTCCGCTGCCCGACTGCGTGGGCGTCGCCGTCACCCGCACCGAACTCAGCTCCGGCGGCCGGAACCGGACCGGCAGCGTGAGCTCCGCCACCCTGGGCCGGGGCCGGCGCAAGAGAGTCCCCGGGCGTTCGACCGTGACGCGCACCGTCGCCTCGCCCTCGGCCAGGCTGGGCGTCGGCAGCCTGCCCACTTCGACCTCGAGCGTCGCCTCGGACACCGGATTGCCGCCAGGCGACCAGGGACCGGGCGGACGGTGGCTCCGCTCTTCGAGCAGCAAGGCTTCCCCGCCCTGGATCAACTCGACCCGAATCGAACCGAGACCGCGGCCGCCGGCTTCCGCCACGGACGTCACGACGGTCCTGGGGCCGATCCCGGGCAGGTCGGACCTGATCGTGACGACGGGTTCCGGCCCAACGCGAATCCACAGCACCGCGCCGGCGGCAACCAGGGCCGCAACGAGGATCGCCGCCATCGCCGCCCAGGACGGCCGGCCTCGCCGGCGCGGTTCCAGGCGAACGGCCTCCCTTCCCGAAAGCGCCAAGATCCGGCGGCCCGTCAGTCGACCTGGAGCAACTCGACCCAGTTGCCGTCCGGATCCTCGATCATCGAGATCTTGATGCCGGGACGAATCTCGCGCGGCGAGATGACGATCTTCCGCCCCGCCTCCTCCGCCTGAGCCGTGGCCTCTTCCAGGTTCGAGACGGACAACGTCCAGTACCGGTAGCCCGTCGCCCCTCCGATGCCTCCTGGCGGCGACGAGGCCGCCGGCGCCCTCGACAGCGACACGAGCTTGATCAGGCTCGTACCGCAGAGCAGGCGGTGCATCGTTCCGCCCGGCATCGGCATCTCGCCCTGGTCGTCGAGCCCCAGAATGTCGCGGTAGAAGTGAAGCGACGCCTCCGCGTCGCGCACCACGATGCCGAGATCGATCGAGTCCTTCGTCAGTTGTACACCCAAAGCAGCCTCCTCCTCCTGATCGTCGTGGCGGCGGATGTTATCCGCCGGCGACTCGCGGGAAGGCAGCCGTCAGGGATCGACTCGCCGGGCTTCTCCTTCCCTCTGGCGCGAGACGACGCCGCGGAAGAGCAGGAGAACGCCAACCGCCATGACGGCGACCGGCCAGAAGTCGAGGACATCGTCCACCCAGACGAAGTCCGGAAGGCCCGCGATGACGAGGAATCCGCCCGGGATCAACGGCCACCAGCGGTGCACCCTTTCGTAGAGCAGGGAGATGACGTAGATCAGCAGGAAGCCGACGCCGATACCGAAGGCGGCGCTCTCGCCGTCGATGAGAAACAGCGAGTCCGAGTACATGTCGTCGTACGCCAGGCCGGCGCCGAGTCCGATCAGGACTCCGCCCGGAATCAGCAGCCCGAACGCCCTCTTGTAGAAGTAGCCCGCCATGAAGATCCCGCCGACCAGGATCAGGAACAGATGGTCGGGCGAGCCATCCAGTCGCTCCAGCGCCAGCAGAGCGCCGCCGAGCACGATCAGAGCCAGACCGGCAGCAACCTGACCGGCCAGGCCGGGACCAGTGTCCGCCGCCGGCGGTTCAGGAGGCTGCGCCGGCGGTTCCGGCGGTTCGGCCGATGTAGACGATTCGGGGGTGGAGCCCGCAGGCGAAGAGGTGTCGTCGTTCATCTCGTCATGTTCCATCAAGTCGTTCCTCCCTGCTGCACTCTACGCACGATCAGCCGGTGAGGTTCCATTCACTTCACCTTCGACCACGACCCGCAACCCCGGACGACGGGCCTGTCGGTACGCCGGCCTTCTGGCCGGCATTCCGCTGGTACGCTTCAGCCATGCCTGTCTTCGAACGGGGCGATACGCGGATCGAGTGGTGGGAAGCCGGCGAGGGCTTTCCCGTGCTGCTGTTCGCGCCGGGAGGCATGCGCTCGGCGGCCGACATCTGGGGAACGAGCCCGTTCGACCCGCGCGAAGCGCTCTCGGCGTCGTTCCGGGTCATCTCGATGGACCAGCGCAACGCCGGCGGGTCCACGGCGCCGGTAACCGCCGGCGACGGCTGGCATTCGTACACGGACGATCACCTCGCGCTGCTCGATCACCTGGGTGTCGAGCGTTGTCACCTGATGGGCGGCTGCATCGGCTCGTCCTACTGCCTCGGCGTCCTCCAGGCCGACGCATCCCGGGTCGGCGCCGCCGTGCTCCAGAATCCGATCGGCCACCACGGGAACCAGGACCTGTTCTACGAGATGTTCGACACCTGGGCCGACGCCCTGCTCGAGCACCGGGACGATGTGGATCCCGCGGCGCTGCCCCCCTTCCGCGAGCGGATGTACGGCGGCGACTTTACGTTCAACGTGGACCGCGACTTCGTGGCCGGAATCGAGACGCCGCTCCTGATTCTGGCCGGCGACGACGCCTACCATCCCCGGCCGATCGCCGAGGAGATCGCCGCCCTGGCGCCCGACAACGAGATGATCCTCGAGTGGAAGAGCGAGGAGGCGGCAAGCGTCGCCGCAGCCAGCGTGAGAGCCTTCCTGGAGCGACACACACCGTAGCCATCCGAAGGGGAACCAAATGATCGGAGCAACTCTGCTCGGAGCGGTCCTGGCACTGGGGACTCCACCAGGGCCGGCCACACCGACCGAGGCCCGGCAGGCTGAGAACCTCCCGGAGGGCCCGCTCGGTCGGGGCGTCGGCGAACTGAGCGACGTCGTCGAAGTAACCGTGGTCAACGTGGACGTCATCGCCACCGACCGCAACGGGCGCCCGGCGGAAGACCTGTCGCGCCAGAACTTCCGGGTCTTCGACGACGGCCAGCCGGTCCAGCTCAGCTACTTCAGCCGCGGCGGGGGCAGCGATGCCGCGGACCCGGAACTCGTGCGGGAGCCGCTCTCGATCGCGTTCTTCTTCGACAACACCCATCTCACGGTCGCCAGCCGCTCCGCGGTGATGGACCAGATCAAGGACTTCGCCCGCGGCCAGCTCGAAGCCGGTGACCGGGACGTCCCCGTCTACGCGATGGTGGTCGCCTTCGACGGCGAGCTGCGGCTGCTGCAGGACCTGACCACGGACTACATCGCCCTCGCCCAGGGGCTGAATCGGGCCGAGGCCGCGCACCAGGTCTTCACCGAAGCTCAAAGCCTCAAGCGAAGGTCGCAGGAGAGTTTCCTCCAGTTGATGGACCAGTTGAACGGCCGGCGCCAGGACTCGGCCGGCAGCATCGGCGCGT
Source organism: Thermoanaerobaculia bacterium (assembly GCA_022823665.1). Lineage (GTDB taxonomy): Bacteria > Acidobacteriota > Thermoanaerobaculia > Multivoradales > Multivoraceae > Multivorans. The sequence continues at coordinate 393,140 of JAJEHN010000001.1, forward strand.
TGCGCGCGACACTCGCCGAGCTGCTCGCCTACGCGCGCGTCGTGCACCAGGACAGCGCCCGCACCGCCGATGCGATCGAGGATGTCGTCGAGTCGCTGGCCCTGGTTCCCGGACGCAAGGCCTTCTTCCTGATCAGCGACGGCTTCGCGTCGCGGCCGTTCGACCGCCTGCTCCAGAACGTGCAGAAGCGCGTGGCCGGCCGCCGGGAAGAAACCGGCGTCGAGCTGATGCAGAACCGCGAGGTCGACGCGCCGGAGGGCTTCGACGCGCCGAACAACCTCTACACGAGAAACTCGAACATCCAGGGCACCGCCGCGCTCACCACCACCTCCTTCCAGCAACACCTGTCCGCCTTCGATCTCGGTGACCGGTACGTCGGCCTGGCCGCGCTCGCGAACTCCCACCGCGTCTCCTTCTACGCCTTCAAGCCGCCCGACGTCGAGGTCGCCGCGGCGGCGCTGTCCGAGCGCGTGTCGGACCAGCAGAAGCTCACCTACCTCTCCGACCTTCGTGGCGTGCTGAACGGCCTGGCCCACGACACCGGCGGCCGCTCCTGGGTTTCCGGCCGCAACGTGGAGACGTTCTTCGACCAGGTTGCGGCGGACCTCGGTTCCTACTACTCGCTCGGCTACGTGCTCGACGAGTTCGTGGAGGGCTCGATCCACGAGGTCCGCATCAGGACCCGGCCGAGGAACCTGCGACTGCGCCACCGGACGAGCTACGTGGCGAGGTCTCTCCGCGAGCGGCTGGCCGAGCGGACAGTCGGCGCCCTGTTGCTCGGCTGGACCGAGAACCCCCACGGACTTCACATCGACAGCATCCAGTGGGACACCGGCGGCGGCGGCTTCTACGACGTCGACTTCACCGTCTCCGTACCCCTCGAAAAGCTCGTCATGATCGAGCAGGCCGGACAGCGCACCGACCAGGTCCGCGTGGTCGCCGTCGTGCTCACCGAAGACGGCGAACAGTTGGCGCCGAGCCACATCGTCCTGCCCCTGGCCATCCCCGACCGTGACTGGTCGGAGGCCCGGGACCAGTTCTTCGCGGTCAGCTTCGAGTACCCCATTCCGCGCGGCAGCCATCGGGTCGCCATCGGCCTCTGGGACGAGAACGGCGGCAACGGTTCCTACATCAGGAGAGAATTCAGTGTGCGCTGACCTTGAAACCACCCCCGGACCCGCTCGCCTCACCGAGGCCGAGCTGACCGCCGGCTTTGGCCATGTCCTGGCCTCCCCCGCCGACGGCGGCACCCTGGAGATGATCGTCCGGCGGCCCGCAGTCGATCAGCGAGAGACCCTCGAAGAGGGACGCCTCACCGCCGAGGAAGGCCTCGAAGGAGATTCCTGGAAGGCCCGCCGCGGCTACTCCCTTCCCGACGGCTCACCCGACCCGGACGCGCAGATCACCCTGACCAACGCGCGGTTCGCCGACCTGATCGCGGGTGCGCGGGACCGGTGGCCGCTTGCCGGAGACCAGCTCTACGTCGACCTCGACCTGAGCGAGGACAACCTGCCGACGGGCACCAGGCTCCGCATCGGCGAAGCGACCATCGAGGTCACGGCCCTCCCCCACACCGGCTGCAGCAAGTACCGGCAGCGATTCGGGCTGGAGGCGCTCAAGTTCACCGCCACGCCGGAGGGCAGGTCGCGGCATCTGCGCGGCATCTACGCCCGCGTCGTCCAACCCGGGGCCGTGCGGATCGGCGACCCGATCGAGAAATTGGATTGACGCCGGTGGCAATCACCAGGGGAGTCCGGCAACTCGTCGCCGAGGCCGACGCCGCGGTCGAAACGGTCACGGCCGCGGACGCGCTCGAACGACAGCGGAACGGCGCCCTCATCGTCGACCTGCGCGACATCCGCGAGCGGGCCCGCGAGGGCTTCATCCCCGGCTCCTTCCACGCCCCCCGGGGCATGATCGAGTTCTGGGTGGATCCCGACAGCCCCTACTTCAAGGAGGCCTTCGGCGGCGACCGGGAGTTCATCTTCCACTGCGCCAGCGGCTGGCGCTCCGCGCTCGCGACGAAGGCGGTCCAGGACATGGGGCTCGCGCCCGTGTCCCACATCGGCGGCGGGTTCACGGCCTGGAAAAAGGCCGAGGCGCCCGTGCTGCGGACGGAGGACGGTCGCGAACCCAGGTGATGGCGGCGTCAGGCCCGCCCAGGCCTTGCTTGACAGCAACGTACTGGTTCCTTAGCCTCTCTGCCCTTGTCAATCCCGGTCCACAAGATGCTCATCCACCTCACCTTCGCCTCGACCGCTCCCCTCGCGAAGGGTCACTGCCGCGGCGCGAAGCGTCCGGGACACGATCCTGGGTGACCTGGTAGATAGAGAACGCATCTTCTCCTAGCGGCCGGCCATCCAGAGGGATGAGCCGGCCTCTTTTTTCTGAACGCGCACTTTCCTGGAAGTGCAAACCCACCGAAGGAGACATCGCCATGGAACTCCAGACCGTCGACGCCGACAGCGAGTGCCCCGAGTGCTTCGAGGTCGTGTGCCTCAAGGCGGTCATGCAGCACGAGATCGTCCAGTGCGCCGGCTGCGGCGTCGACCTGGAGGTGATCGAACTCGACCCCGTCGCCCTGGAGCTCGCGCCGGAAGAAGAAGAGGACTGGGGCGAGTAGCAGGAACCGGAAATGCGCATCGGAGTCCTCTACAGCCGGGTCAGGCCCGAAGAGAAGCTGCTGTTCGCCGAGCTCGAGCGTCGGCCGGCCGACGTCGAGCTGATCGACGACCGCGGAGTCGTCCTCGCACTCGGCGGCCGCAGCGCACTCGAGCCGTCCTTCGACTTCGACGTCGTCTTCGACCGCTCGCTCAGCTACAGCCGGGCTCTGGCCAACCTGCGCGTCCTGGCCGACCGCGGCGTAGCCACGGTCAATCCCGCCCGTGTGATCGAGAACTGCGGAGACAAGGTCCGCACGTCGAGTCTGCTCCAGGCGGCCTCGGTGCCGACGCCCGAAACCCGCGTAGCCTCGACGCCCGAGGCGGCCCTGCTCGCGATCGAGGAACTCGGCTACCCGGTCGTCATGAAGCCCACCGTCGGATCCTGGGGCCGCCTGATCGCGCGCATCAACGACCGGGACGCCGCCGAAGCTCTGCTGGAGCACAAGAGCACGCTCGGCTCCTACCAGCACTCCATCTTCTACCTGCAGCGCTACGTCGACAAGCCGGAAAGGGACATCCGTGCCTTCGTGGCCGGCGGCAGGACCCTCTGCGCGATCTACCGCCGGACGCCGCACTGGATCACGAACACGGCGCGCGGCGCCTCCACCGAAAACTGCCCGGTGACGCCGGAGATCGACGGCCTCTGCCGGAGGGCAGCGCGCGCCGTCGGCGGCGGTCTCCTGGCGGTCGACCTGGTGGAGGACCGCAACCGCGGCCTGCTGGTGCTGGAAGTCAATCACACGATGGAGTTCCGCAACTCGATCGCACCCACCGGCGTCGACATTCCGGCGCGCATGATCGACTTCGTCGAACGCGTGGCCGCCGTGGGCTGGGACGAGGCCCAGGAACCGGAGGCGGCATGACCCTCCGCGTCTCGATCGTCGGCGGGTCCGGCTACGCCGGCGGCGAGCTGCTGCGGCTGCTGCTCGGCCACGCCGGGTTCGAGGTCGCCCAGGTCACTTCGCGGCGGCTGGCCGGTTCCTTCGTGCACTTCACCCACCCCAACCTCCGCGGTCACACCGATCTGCGTTTCTCCACCGTCGACGAACTCGAGCGCTGCGACCTGCTCTTCCTCTGCCTGCCGCACGGCAACGCGGCAAGGGACATCGACCTCTACTCCGAACTCGCACCGAAAGTCGTTGATCTCTCGGCCGACTTCCGGCTTCGCTCGGCCGAGGCATGGGAGGACTGGTACGGCGATCCCCACGTCGCGCCGGAGTGGCTCGACCGCTTCGCGTACGGCCTGCCCGAGCTGGACCGCGAGGCGGTGGCCGGCGCCGACCTCGCGAGCGGAGTGGGATGCAACGCGACCGCGACCCTGCTCGGTCTGCTGCCTCTGCTCGAACCCGGGCCTCTGGAGAACGACCTCGTCGACTGGAGCCGCGGAGTCGTCACCGAACTGAAAGTCGGCAGCAGCGAAGGCGGCGCGTCGTCGTCGGACGCGTCCCACCACCCGGAGCGGTCGGGTGTCGTTCGCAGCTTCCGGCCGACGGGCCACCGCCACACAGCCGAGGTCGAACAGGCGTTCGCCAGCCGCGGCGTCGACCTCGCCGGCAACGTCCACCTCTCTGTGACCGCGGTCGAGATGGTGCGCGGCGTGCTCGCGACCAGCCACCTCTTCCTTGCCGACGCGACGGACGGAAGAGCCGCCGAGCGCGAGCTCTTCCGGACCTGCCGTTCCTTCTGCCGGCAGCATCCCTTCGTTCGCCTGGTCAAGGACCGGCGCGGCATCCACCGCTACCCCGAGCCGAAGATCCTCGCCGGCAGCAATCACGCCGAGGTCGGTTTCGACCTCGATCCGAGGACCGGGCGGCTGGTCGTGATCTGCGCCATGGACAACTTGATGAAGGGCGCGGCCGGCAACGCCGTCCAGTGCGCCAACCTGATGTGCGGGTACGAAGAAACCCGAGGTCTCGACTTCCTCGGGCTTCACCCCGTCTAGAGCTCATGGCCGACCCCACTCCGAACACCAGCGGCCAGCCGCTCGTGATCAAGGCCGGCGGCGGCAAGGCGCTCGACCTCGAGGCCATCGCCGCCGACGTCGGAGCCCTGTGGCGAGCCGGCCGGCCCGTGGTCCTCGTGCACGGCGGGGCGGAGACGACGAACGAAGTCGCCGAGCAACTGGGACACCCGCCGCAGTTCGTGACCAGCGAGAGCGGCTACAGCAGCCGCCGAACGGACCGCCGCACCCTCGAGATCTTCGAGATGGTCTACTGCGGCCTGCTGAACAAGCGCTGGGTCGAATTCCTGCAGCGCCAGGGCGTTGCAGCGGTCGGGCTGTCCGGACTCGACGGCCGGCTGTTCGAGGGGCGCCGCAAGGACAGGCTGCGCATCCGGCACGGCGGCCGGCGAATGGTGCTGCGCGACGACTGGACCGGCACCGTCGAAAAGGTGAACGGAGAACTTCTGCGCCTGCTGCTCGACGGCGGCTACCTGCCGGTGCTGACGCCCCCCGGCGCCTCCTTCGACGGCGACGCCGTGAACGTGGACGGAGATCGCGCGGCCGCCGCCATCACGACTGCCCTCGGCGCCCCGACCCTCGTCTACCTCTCCGGCGCTCCGGGACTGCTCGCCGACTTCCCCGACGAGGACTCCCTCATTCACCGGTTCGAAGTCGCGCGCGGCGCGCTCTCCGGCGCCGCCCCGGACGCCGGAGTCGAACCTCTGGCGGCCGCGGCAGAAGACCGGATGAAGAAGAAGGTGCTCGGCGCCGCCGAGGCGCTCCGCGGCGGGGCCGACCGGGTCATCTTCGCCGACGGCCGGATCGAGGGGCCCGTGCAGGCGGCCCTCGACGGCAGCGGCACCCACATCGTCGCCCGAACGGCGAACCCGCGGGAGAATTCTTGATGAGTGCCAGCGCAGCAGATGGCGGCAGGAAGGCCGGCGCGGCCAGCGCCGAGGACCGCCGCCTCGGGACCTGGGCGCCACGCCGGCCCACCCCGCCGATCGTCGGCGGCGAGGGCTGCGAACTGATCGCGGAGAACGGCGACCGCTACCTCGACCTGACCGCCGGCTACGGCGTCTGCTGCCTGGGCTACAACCATCCGGCGATCGTCGACGCGATCAGGCGTCAGGCGGAGCGGCTCACCTTCTGCCCGCTCAACGTGTCGAGCGCCGTCCGGGCCGAGTACGTCGAAGCGCTGGCAGCCGTCCTGCCCGCGACGCTCGACCGCGTGTTCCTGTGCAACAGCGGCACGGAAGCGGTCGAGGGCGCGCTCAAGTTCGCGGCGCTGGCTACCGGAAGAAGCCGAACGGTAGCGCTCCGGAACAGCTTTCACGGCCGCACGCTGGGCGCACTGGCGATGACCTGGAATCCGGCGGCCCGCAGGCCCTACGCCGGCCTGCTTCACGATGCCGTCTTCGTTCAGCCGGAGGCCGAGGCGATCGAGCAGGCGGTCTCCGAAGAGACGGCCGCGGTCGTCCTCGAACCCGTGCAGGGCGAAGGCGGCGTCAACGTGCTCGCCGACGATCTCCTCCTGGCCGCGCGCCGCGCCTGCGACCGGCACGGCGCCCTGCTCGTTCTCGACGAAGTGCAGACGGGTTTCGGCCGTTGCGGCGACTGGTTCGCCCATCGGCACACGCCCGGACTCGAGCCCGACCTGATGGCGATGGCGAAGGGCATCGGCAGCGGCTTTCCGCTCGGAGCGATCGCCTACGGCGGCCGGGTTGCCGAGGCGCTCCGCCCCGGCAGCCACGGCTCGACCTACGGCGGCAATCCGCTCGCCTGCGCGGTCGGCCTCACCGTGATCGAGACGCTCCGGAATCTCGACCTGCCGGCAAGGGCGGCGACAATGGGCACGCGTTTCGCCGATTCCCTCAGGAGCCGGTTCGCCTCGAACCCGCGGGTGCGCGAAGTTCGGGGACGCGGCCTGATGATCGGTGTCGTCCTGCGTGAGCGCGCGGGACGACACATCGCCCGCCTCGCTACGGAACACTGGATCCTGGCCCTGCCCGCTGGTCCCAACGTGATCCGCCTGCTGCCGCCGTTGATCGTCTCGGACGAGGAACTCGAACGCGGCGCCGAGGCGATCCAGGCCGTGCTCGGAGGAGAATGATCGTGGACACCGGGACCGTCGACGCCGGCCGCCACCGCGCCGAGATCGAACTGGTGCGGGGACTCGTCGCCGTGCCGTCGCTGTCCCGGCACGAAGCGGCCGCCAGCGGCTGGCTCGCCGAACAGATGGCCGCGCGCGGCCTCGAACGCTGCCACGTCGATGGCGCGCTGAACGCCGTCGGCGAACTGGGCGATCCCGCGGCCTCCCGCCTGGTCGTCCTGCTCGGGCACATCGACACCGTGCCGGGGAACATCCCGGTCCGGATCGAGGACGACGGATCGCCTCACGGCATCCTGCACGGCCGGGGCTCGGTCGACGCGAAGGGCCCGCTCGCCAGCTTCGTGGCGGCGGCGGCCCGGCTCGGCGGAGACTGGGCCCGCGCCCACGACCTGCGGGTGATCGTCGCCGGCGCGACGGAAGAGGAGGCGGCGACTTCCCGCGGCGCCCACTTCCTGCTGAAGCGGCTGAACGGCCGCGACGAGCCGGCGCCCGACTTCTGCATCATCGGCGAGCCCAGCCACTGGCACCGGGTGACGCTCGGTTACAAGGGACGCCTGCTGATCGACCTGATGGCCCGGCGGCCGAGCAGCCACACCGCCGGCCCGGAGGTCGGCGTCGGCATCACCGCGTTCGACCTCTGGCGGCGCCTGGAACAGGTGGCGGAACGCCACGGAGGCCGGACACCCTTCGAGCGTGTGCTGCCCAGCCTGCGCTCGATCGGGACGACGAGCGACGGTCTCTACGACACCGTTCGCGCCGACTACGGCCTGAGGCTCCCCGTCGACTTCGACGTCGCCGCACTGGTCGACGAACTGACGGACTGGTTCGGCGGCGCGGCGGCGGACATCGACGGGCCGCTGTTCTCGGACCTCGACCCGGAGCGCGCCACCGGCACGATCCGCTGCGAGCAGGGGCATGCCGGTCTGGAACTCAGCCTGCGCGGCTACGAGATCGGGGTCCGGGCCGACCGGCACTCGCCCCTGGTCCGCGCGTTCCTCGCCGCCATCCGCGCTGTCGGCGGCACGGAGGTCGCGCCGAAGTTCGTCGTCAAGACGGGTACCTGCGACATGAACATCGTCTGGCCCGTCTGGCGCTGTCCCATCCTTGCCTACGGGCCGGGGGACAGTACACTCGACCACACACCGGACGAGCACCTGGATCTGAACGAGTACCTGCTGGCGGTCGACACCGTGGAACTTGCACTGAGGAATCTCGCCGCGGCCATGCCGGTAACCGGCTGACCGCGTGGCGACCCGTCCGCCCCGCATCGACCGCACCGCCTTCGGCGTCAGCGTCGCGCTGATCGTGGTGGTCTGCGCTCCCCTCGCGCTGGCGCCCCAGGCCGGCGGCGCTCTGGTGGTGCGGGCCTACGAGTCGCTGACGGAGCGTTTCGGCCTCATCTACCAGTGGGCGACGCTGGCGGTCACCGTCTTCCTGGTCTGGCTCGCCTTCAGCCACCACGGCAAGCGCAGGCTCGGTCACGAAGACAGCCGGCCGGACTTCAACATCTTCAGCTGGATGGCGATGCTCTTCTGCGCCGGCATCGGGGCCGGGCTCCTCTACTGGTCGACGATCGAGTGGGTGACCTACCTCGACAAACCGCCCTTCGAACTGGCCCCGAACTCCACCGAGGCAGTCGAATGGGCGGCGACCTACGGGATCTTCCACTGGGGCATCTCGGCCTGGGCGCTGTACTGCTTCCCGGCCGTGGCGATCGCGATCCCCTACTACCGGCAGCACGCGCCGGTACTCCGCCTGAGCACCGGCCTGCACGCGCTGATCGGCCGCGACGGCTACGACCGCCCCCCTGCCCGGGTCGTCGACCTCCTGTTCATCCTGGCCCTGGTCGGCGGCACCGGCACCTCGCTCGGCCTGGGAACGCCGATGGTGGCGGCCTGCATCAGCGAAGTCCTCGGAATCGAACAGACCTTCGGCCTCCAGGTGACGATCCTGCTCGTTTGCGTCACCCTGTTCGCGGCCAGCGTCTACCTCGGGCTCGAACGAGGCATCAAGCCGCTCTCCGACGGATCGATCCTCGCCGCGATCATCCTGCTCGCCTTCATTCTGATCGTCGGCCCGACCAACTTCCTTCTTCGCAGCGGTACGAACTCCATCGGACTGATGCTCGAGAACTTCATCCGGCTGAACACCTGGACGGACCCGGTCGCGCGCACCGGCTTCATCGAGGACATGACCGTCTTCTACTGGGCCTGGTGGATCGCCTACGGACCCTTCATGGGCCTGTTCGTGACCCGCATCTCCCGCGGCCGGACGGTGCGGCAACTGATCCTCGGCATGCTGGTCCTCGGCACCCTCGGCTGCGCTCTCTTCTACGCCGTGCTCGGCAACTACAGCATGCACCTGGACCTGTCCGGGGCACTTCCCGTGCGCGACATCGCCGCTCAGGCCGGCAGCGAGACCGCGATCGCCCAGAGCATCGGCTTCCTGCCGCTAGGGACCCTCGTCCTCGCCGTCTTCGCGCTCGTGGCGATCGTCTTCATCGCCACGACCTACGATTCCGCGTCCTACTGCCTGGCGGCCTCGGCCACCCGCAACCTGCCCGAAGGTACGCATCCCGCCCGTTGGCATCGCCTGTTCTGGGCCTTCGCGGTCGGCATTCTGCCGGTCACGCTGATGTTCATCGGCCAGGAGGGCGGCAACAACCAGCTAAGGGTCATCCAGTCGGCGACCCTGGTCGTCTCGCTGCCCCTTCTCGTCGTCGGAGCGCTCATGGCGGTGTCCCTGATGCGCTCGCTGCGCCAAGCGGACCGCGAATCGGCATCCTGACCTTGCCCTGGTCAGGACGCTCGTGGCAGCGGCGAGCCGCACTCAGTGGTCGCCGCCGGACCCCAGCGCCGACCTGAGCTCGCCGAGGGCGCTCGCCATCGCATCGAGCGCGCTCTCCCAGTCCGACCAATGGAAGGCATGCCCGGCTTCGATCGCCTCATCCCAGGAGCCGTTGATCGCGAAGAGCGCGTCGGCTGCCTCATGACGCTTCGAGGGGTCCCTGAGCCGCGGAACGGAGCGACTCACCTCGGCTCGTTGCTGGCCCAGACTCCGTAGCCGCGCCAGGTTGCGGCCACCCCGCGCCAGAGCTTCCTGGCCCGCTTCCCCCGGGATGCCGATGACTTCGTGATCCGCGTCCGGTCCGTGACAACGATTGCACCGCCCCTGCAGGCCGCCCTCGACACCGAGCGACTGCGCCGCCACGCTGCCGTGGCAGGTGCGGCAGGTAGGCGCCGCGCGAACCTGACGCTCGAGCAGCGTGTAGTGGGGGCTCTGTTGCAGCGCCCCGTACTCGGCATCGTGGCAGCGGCCGCAGGTCCGCGGCAGGTTCCAGTGGTTCGTCGGGCTATCGCGGTGGGCGCTGTTGAGCACCCCCTTGTGCGCGCGCAACTCGACGAAGGTCGAGGTGTTCCCGCCATGACAGTCCGCGCACGAGACGCCGGCCGAGGCGTGGGCCGAGTCCCGGAACTGCCGCAGATGGACTGCCGCCGCCTCGTCGAGTTCCTGGGCGGCATGGCAGTCGATGCACGGATCCTGCGCCGACGCGGCGGCGGCCAGAGCCGCAACGGCCAGCACCGCAACCGTCCACCGCACGATCCCCCCGGCCCGGTTCCCTGCAGTCCCGCTCACGACGTCAGACTACCAACACGTGCGGCCGAGAACCTCCGCGAGTCACCGCCAGGCGAACTCCGGCGTCAGGGAGACCTCCCGGTCCCCTCCCGACATCTCCGGCAAGCGCAGGCGGTAGTAGTTCAGCGGAATTCCCCCGTACCAGTAGCGATGCCGGGCGATACGGGCCGGCCGCTCGAGGACATGGCGCGCCGTTGCCTGACCCGTACCCCCGGCGACCGGCGCCAGGGTCACCGTCAGACGGGCAAGCCGTACCGGCGACCCGACCAGGAGTTCGCCGTCGGCGGATGGTCGATAACGGATCCCGTCCGGGCCGTACGGCCAGACACCGTCGCCGATCAGCCGGACTCGCAGGTCGCCATGCTGGATGTCCGCCGGGGCCGATCCGAGGTGAATCTGCGACGTCTCGAGCGGCAGGAGGCTCTTCGCCGCGGCCGACACGTAAAGCAGCCGCCGGGCGCCCTGCTCGGGATCGATCTCCAGCGGGAAGGAGGCCGCCGTCCGCCACAGCGGCAGGACGAACAGCGCCGCCGCCGCCGACATGGCCGCCAGCCAGCGCCTGGACGGCGGGCGCTCGATCAGGAACCAGCAGGCCGCGTAGAGAGGCAGGAACCAGCGGTTCGCGATCGCGCCGGCACCGCCGTAGAAGTTGTACGGATTCTTGATGAGGAAGGCCAGGAGCCCGACGACGATGCCGGCCAGCAGCCAGCGGCGCCGCGAGCCCGGCCGCAGGCAGGAGCAGGCAAGGAGCAGTGGCAGGAAGTACGGAACGGTGCCGATGCTTCGACCGATCAACGCGTAGACCAGGTTGTGGCCGAGCAGCGCCACGTCGAGGTCGGGCAGCAGGAAGCCCTCGCGGACCCAGGACGCGTCGCCGCGCACGGACAGCAGCTCGGGCCAGCGCTGCCGCTCGAAATCGACATCCGGATAACCCGTGGCGCTGCTGAATCCCTGCCGTTCGCTCACGTAGGGAGTCCACGCGCCGCCGCTCGCGCGGTGGAACCACGCTGAACCGAGAAGCAGCAGCATCGCGCCGCCCACGACGAGCGCGGCGGCCCGGCGGCCCCGGGACCGACGCAACGCCGGCGAGGTTGCCAGGAGCACCGCAGCGAGCACCGCCAGGTAGAACGGCCGGCCGGCCCCCGCAACCGCCAGGAGGGCGCCCCCGGACACCAGCCGCGCCGCGGGGAGTTCCCTGCCTTCGAGCCAGGGGTCCAGGCAACAGAGCCCCAGCGCCGTGACGACCAGGTAGAGGAGGTCCGCGTGGACCCAGAAGACATGACCGAAGGTGACCGAGAAGAAGAGCAGGAACGCCGCCACCAGTGGTCCGTCGGCCCCGATCCGGGTGGTCAGCAGGCAGTCGAGCAGCAGCGCCGCCGCGACGAGCAGCAGCAGGTTGGCCAGAATCGGCCCTCGCTGCGGCGCCGCGCGGACGAACGGAGTCAGGTAGAGCGAGTAGAAGACCGGCTTGGCGTAGACCAGGGTCGTTCCGTCGTCGACGCTCTGGAGGATCAACGGGTCGGGCACCTTGCCCGTCAACCGCTGGTAGCGCCGAAAGTCGGCTTCTTCGTAGCGCCGGTCGAAGTCGAACGCCAGGCTCTGGGCCTGCATCGCGTAGACGCCCTCGTCGCCCACCGTGTAGGGCCAGTCGGACGGATCGAAGACGGCCGCGCCGGCCGCCAGCGCGAGCAAGAGGACCCAGAGCACTGCCCGCTGCCAGGTCGGCGCTGCGATGCATCGCCACCCCTGCCCGCTGCCCGAGGCTCCCTCCATACCGGGCAGGACGGTAGCAGCCGGGTGTGGGGCGGGCGCTAACTTCGCCAGCCAAAGGGAATCTGAGGCCGACGAATCGGGTTGCGGCTCGTTCCGGCCGCAAGAGTTGTTGTAGTATCGGCGCGGTCGACGTGCAATCGAACAAAGGAGCACTTCCCATGTGGAAACCTGAAGTCGAGCCCCCTCGCCTGTCGTACCTGCTGGTCCTGTTCCTGGCCCTTTGCCTGGCCGGTCCAGTTCTGGCTCAGGAGGGGGACGCCCAGGACGAGTCCGAGGCCGAAGAACCGCAGGAGTTCGAAGAGACGATCGTCGTCGTCGGCACCCGCACGGAGGGACGGACCGTTACCGCATCCCCCGTACCGGTCGACGTGATTCCCGAGACCGAGCTGGTCAGCCAGGGAAACAACGACCTGACGGACCGGATCCGCACCGTCGTCCCGTCCTACAACGTCGGCACCCAGCCGATCAGTGACGCGGCCACCCTGGTCCGGCCGGCCAACCTCCGCGGTCTGGCGCCGGATCACACGCTGATTCTCGTCAACGGCAAGCGCCGTCACCGCGCCGCCGTCATCGCCTGGCTCGGCAACGGCATCTCGGACGGCTCCCAGGGACCGGACATCTCCATCATTCCGGCGATCGCGCTGCGCCAGGTCGAGGTCCTGCGCGACGGCGCCTCGGCGCAGTACGGCTCGGACGCCATCGCCGGCGTCATCAACTTCCAGCTCAAGGACGCAAGTTCGGGCGGTAGCGTCGAGATCCGGACGGGGCAGTTCCAGGACTCGAACCCGGGCTCCAGTTCCGGCTTCGGCGGCCAGTACACGTTCGCCGGCGAGAACGGCCCCTCGTACGCCGTCGCCGCCAACTTCGGCATGCCGATGGGCGAGAACGGGTTCTTCAACCTGAGCATGGAGTATGGCGGCGCCGACCCGACCAGCCGCAGCGTCCAGCGGAACGACGCGATCAACATCATCAACACGGGCAACACCAACATCCGCAACCCGGCGCAGGTCTGGGGTTCGCCGCTGGTCGAGGACGACATCAAGCTGTTCGCCAACTTCGGCAGCCTGTTCTCGAACGGCGCCCAGTTCTACGGTCACGCGAACTACGCCACGCGCAAGACCACCGGCGGCTTCTACTTCCGCAACCCGCACACGCGGTCCGGCGTCTTCAGCAATGACGGCGGCGGGTCCATCCTGGTAGGCGACCGGCTGTGGGCCAGCACCGGCGTCGAGGGCGCCGGCGGCTGTCCCGCACTCACGGTCACCGACCACGTACCGGACCCGATGGCCCTCGCCGCGATCGAGGCGGACCCGAACTGCTTCACGCTCTACTCGCGCTTCCCTGGCGGCTTCACGCCCCAGTTCGGAGGCGACCTGACGGACTCCTCGATCGTCGCCGGCGTCCGCGGTTACCTGGACAGCGGGATGACCTGGGATCTCAGCGTCAACGTCGGCAACAGCGAAGTCGACCAGTTCATCTACAACACGGTGAACGCGTCGCTCGGCTACGACACGCCGACCTCGTTCAACCCCGGCATCTACGAGCAGACCGACACGAACGTCAACTTCGACATCACCTACCCGCTGCGAGACAACGTGAGCCTCGCGGCCGGCCTCGAGTGGCGGAACGAGCAGTTCCGGATCGGCGCCGGCGACGCCGCCTCGTGGGAGATCGGTCCCTATGCGGCGCAAGGCTTCGGCTCGGGTTCCAACGGCTTCAACGGCTACCGGCCCGAGAACTCGGGAACCTGGGATCGCGCGAACGTCGCGATCTACGGCGACGTCGAGGTCGACACGGCGGACGAACGGGGAACCGTCACCGCCGCGCTGCGGGTCGAGGACTTCGACGGCTTCGGCAACACGATCAACGCGAAGGTCTCGGGCCGCCGGCAGGTCTCCGACGTCGTGGCGCTGCGCGCCGCCGTCAGCACCGGCTTCCGCGCGCCGACGCCCGGTCAGCAGAACGCGTTCAACGTGACGACGGCCTTCGATCCGGAGACCGGCGGCCTGTCGAACAGCGGCACCGTGCCCTCGACGTCGTTGCCGGCAGCCCTGCGGGGCGGCGAGGACCTGCAGCCCGAGGAGGCGGTCAACTTCTCCGCGGGTCTGGTCGTCGACAGAGGCGAGTTCACCTTGACGGCCGACGTCTTCAACATCGACGTGGACGACCGGCTCGCCGTGTCCGAGACGTTCCGCCAGTGCGCCCTCATCCTGGAACCGAACTGCGTTACGGATGCTGAGATCGAACAGTTGCTCTCCGGCGGCTTCGTCGAGGCGCGGAACCTGAAGAACTTCCGGTTCTTCGTCAACGACTTCGCTACTCAGACGCAGGGCCTCGACGTGGTCGGCACGTGGACGCCGCCGGAACTCGGCGGCGACACGAGCTTCAGCCTCGTGTTCAACTACACGAAGACGGAGGTCACGGACCACAATCCAGACACGGTCGGCCCCTTCCGCATCGCCACGATCGAGAAGGGCCTGCCGGAGTTCCGCTGGAACCTGGCGATGAACCACAGCGCCGACCGCTGGAACCTGATGGCCCGCGTGAACTACTTCGACGGTTGGTGGGACAGCGAGGACGCGCAGAACCTTCTGGGCCGGAACAACGCGCCGATGTACTCCGACTACAACGGCGAGTTCCTGCTTGACGTCGAACTCGGCTTCCCGCTGCCGAACAACACGTCGATCGCCGTCGGCGTGCAGAACCTGCTGAACACCTATCCGGAAGAGAACCCCGGCGGCGCCGACGGAGTCGGCAACCGGTACGGCCAGTTCTCGCCGTTCGGCTTCAACGGGTCCTACTACTACGTCCGCTTCAACTACGCCTGGGGCCAGAGCTTCTAGGCCCTTCGCGCACGAACCTGGCCGCCTGTTTGGTGCGCGGGTCCTCTGACCCGCCGCCGCCGCAGGCGGCCAGGTCTACGCGCCGGCCGTCAGGCCGGCACCTTCTTCCGGCGCGGGCGGCTGTTGCTTTTCCAGGCTCTGGAGCAACCAGTAGCGCCGGTACAGCTCGTTCGCCTCGTACAGCTCCTCGTGGCTGCCGGCGGCCACCAGGCGGCCCTGGTCCAGGACGTGGATGCGCCGGGCCCGGCGCGCGGTGGCCAGACGGTGGGCGATGACGATCGTCGTCCTGCCCTCGAGTAACTGCTCGATCGCGCGCTGGACCGTCGCCTCCGAGTCCGGATCGAGTGAACTCGTCGCCTCGTCCAGCAGGAGGATCTGCGGGTCGCGCAGGAACGCGCGCGCGATCGCGATCCGCTGGCGCTGGCCAGCCGAGAGCAGGACGCCGCGCTCGCCGACCTCCGTCTCGAAGCCCTCGTCCAGGCGTTCGATGAACGAGGCGGCGCCCGCCGCTTCGGCGGCCGCCCGCACGTCGTCGTCGCCGGCGTCGGGCCTGGCCAGCCGGATGTTCTCGGCCACCGAGCCGGAGAACAGGAAGATGTCCTGCGGCACCAGCGCCATCCGGCGCCGCAGATCGGCGAGCGCGACATCGCGGAGGGAGAGGCCGTCGAGGAGAATCTCCCCCTGCTGCGCTTCGTAGAAGCGAAGCAGGAGACCGAAGAGCGTGCTCTTCCCCGAACCGGACGGGCCGACCAGGGCCACCAGCTCGCCCGGAGCGATCTCGAGCGAAACGTCTCTGAGCGCCGGCTGCTCCGCCCCCTCGTAGCGGAAACCGACCGAACGGACGCTGAGACCACCAGCGGTTTCGGCAAGCCTCGCCGGCGTCGGAGGATCGACGATCGCGGACCGCTGGTCGAGTAACTCGAACACCCGTGCGCTCGCTCCTCGCAACCGCTTGTAGCCGGCGTAGAGAGCCCCCAACTGGCCCACCGACATTCCGATGGAGAACGTGTAGAGAAGAAACGAGGTGAGCCTTCCCGGCGAGAGCGATCCCTCCAGCATCAGACTCCCGCCGTAGCCCAGCACCAGGGCGAACGCGGTGTAGCCGAAGAACGCCATCAGGCCGCTGAAGCCCCCGTAGAGACGGACGTTGTGGAGCTGAACGCCGAGCAGGTCCGCAAGCCGAAGCCCGTACCGACCCCTCGCCTGGTCCTCCGCCGAGAAGGCCTGCACGGTGCGTATGCCGGCCAGCGACTCCTCCGCCCAGGCTGACGTCTCGGCCACGGCGTCGCGCTCCTCCTGCGCCACCCGTTCCAACCTCCTGCCGTAGAAGATGGCGAACAGCACGACGGGCGGCACCACGAGCAGCGCGACCACCGTCAAGCGAGTGTGCAGGACGAGCAGGATCACCAGGACGCCGATAAAGCGCACCGCGGCCTGGAATCCGGACGGAATCTGCTCAGTCAGTGCGGTCTGGACGACCGTCAGGTCCGACGCCATGCGCGACAGGAGCTCGCCTACGCGCCGGCGGTCGTAGAAGTCGACCGACAGGCCGACCAGGTGACTGAAGAGCCGGCCCCTCAGGTCCCGCAGCAGGCGCGCCCCGGCCGAGCCGAGAAACCAGGTCTGCAGGTAGGTGAGTACGCCGAGAATCGCGAACAGGCCGACCAGCGAAGCGACGATCCGACTGAGTCTTCCCTCGAGATCCGCCTCGATCGCGGTATCCACCAGATCGCCGGCCTGCATGGGTACCAGCACGAAGACTCCCGTGCCGAGCAGGAGCAGGACCGTGCCGGCGGCCAGTGGCCGCGCGTACGGTCGCGCCAGTCCGAGCAGCCGGCGGAACGGCACCGGAGCGGCGGACCGCTCCTCCCCGTCGCGCCCTGTCGAATTCACCGGCCGACCGTCAGCGTGATGACCAGCTCCGGCCGCTCGGCGTCCCCGACGATCTCGTCGAAAGCGCTGGCGTCCATCGCCAGGGGAATCTCGAGCGCCACCGAGCCGTGTTCGATCTGCGCGGGAATGGTGCGGCCGACCCGGCCCGCGACGGCGCCCGAGGCGACCGCGTCATCGGCATCCGGGCGACCGCCCCGGCGAAGCTCGACGCCGACGTTGACCCGCCGGGCCGCCCGCGTACCGTGGACGGCCAGCTCCACGCCGAGCTCGACCCGGCCGCGGCGAACGCGACGTTCGACCTGCACACTCTCGATCGTTACTCCCTCGCACAGGTAAGGAGCGGTGTCCCGCGTGATCCAACCGTAGCCTTCGGGAAGCGACTCGACCTTCCCCAGCGGAAGGCGAAGCACCATGGGCGACGCCATGGCAATGCGTTCGATCGCCGCCGCGTCGTCGGCCCGGGCCGACTCGGCCGTCACTTCACCGGCCGCCGGCACCGGAGCAGGGGCCGGGTCGTCCGGGACGGGTTCAACGGCTGACGGTTTCTCTTCGACCGGTGCGGGCGGCCTGGCGGCCGTTTCGACCGGCGCCGGCGGATCGGCAACGGGCCGACCCACCGGCTCGTAGGTCCCCTCGAAAACGAGAGTGGACGGACGGTCGCCACGTCCCGCACGCCGCGAGTAGCCCGAGACCGCAGCGATCCGGCCAGCGGCGTCTCGCGTCAGCCGCTCCCGCCAGATCGAGCGCCGTCCGTCAACGGAGATGAACTCGCCCGTGAGGACCAGCTCACCATTCTCCGGCTTGCCTTCCGACCGCACCAGCGCGCCACCGTTCGAGACGCTGAAACGGCGCCATACGCCCGCGGCAACGTCGAACGCGCTGTAGGTGCGCCCTGATCGCCCATCGGCGAACGTCCAGGTTTCCGCGATCAGGCAGCCGTCCGCCAGCTTCTCCACGCTGCTGCTGCCAACGACGTCACCACCGGACACCAGCCGCCATTCGCCGACCAGGAAGTCGAGCGCCTGGTACGTCTCGTCCGTCTCGCAGACGCCGGAAGGCTGCGCCGCCAGCGGCCAGGCCGCCAGGACGCCCATACCGAACAGGATCGAAACCGCCATTCGCATCGTGTGGCTCCCTCAGGTGCCCAGAAGGGCGATCTTGATGATGAACACCACGGCGAGAACCGCCACCGCCGGGCGCAGTTGACCGAATCGACCGGCCAGCAGCTTGATCGCCGTGTAGGTGATGAAGCCGGCCGCGATGCCGTGAGCGATCGAGAAGCTGAACGGGATCGTCACGGCGAGCACGACCGCCGGTACGTACTCGGTCGCGTCGCTCCAGTCGATCTCGATCATGTTGCGGATCATGACGCTGGCGACGAAGAGGAGGGCCGCCGCGGTCGCGAACGGCGGGATCGTCGCCGCCAGCGGCGACAGGAAGAGGGTCAGCAGGAACAGGACCGCGACCGTGACGGAGGTCAGCCCGGTGCGCCCTCCCGCCTTCACGCCGGCAGCGCTCTCGATGTAGCTGGTGACCGAGGAAGTCCCCAGAACCGACCCGAGCACGGAGGCGCCGGAGTCGACGATGACGGCCTGCCTCAACCGCGGCAGGTTGCCATCTCCGTCGAGCAGGTTCCCCTGCTTCGAAACCGCGATCAGAGTCCCCGAGGTGTCGAACAGGTCCGTGAACAGGAAGGCGAAGATGATCCCGATGAACGCCGCGTCGAGGGCGGCGACGATGTCCAACTTCCCGAACGTCGGGGCCAGCGATGGTACGGCCGATACCGCTCCCTGCCAGCTCGCCTCACCGACGAGGATACCGATCAGGGTCACGACGAGGATGCCGATCAGTACGGCGCCCGCCTTCTTCAGGGCATCGAGCGCCGCGATCAACACGAGCCCGACGATCGCCAGGACGACGCTCCAGGACGTCACGTCGCCCAGTCCGACCAGGGTCGCCTCGTTGGTGACGACCATTCCGGCGTTCCGCATCGCGATGACGGCGAGGAAGAAGCCGATGCCCGCTGCCGTCGCCATCTTGAGCGAACGCGGAAAGGCGTCGACGATCCATGCCCGGATCGGGAACACGGAGATGAGAACGAAGCAGACGCCGGAGATGAACAGCGCTCCCAGCGCCACCTGCCAGGGGTGCCCCATCCCCAGCACGACGCCGTACGTGAAGTAGGCGTTGATCCCCATCCCCGGAGCGAGCGCGATCGGATAGTTCGCGTACAGCCCCATCGCGGCGCAGGCGATCGCCGCGGCGAGACAGGTGGCGGCGAAGACCGCCCCGCGGTCCATCCCCGCCTCGCTCAGGACCTGCGGGTTGACGACCGCGATGTAGGCCATCGTCAGCCAGGTCGTGACGCCGGCGGCGACCTCTCTCCTGGCCGTCGTCCCGTGCCGGTCGAGATCGAAGAGGCGGTTCAGCACGGGAACCTCCCGGCCGATAGCGCTCCCGAAAAGTGGTCCGCCCCCCGCAAGCCGCCGGTCAGCCTTCCGCCGGCCTCACGACGAAGAGCAGATCGCCCTGGTTCACGACCTGGCCGTTCGCCGCGTTGACTCGCATCACCTCGTAGCGGGAATGGCCGTCGAACAGCTCGGCGCCGGCGTCGAGGGAGGCGAGCGACACCGGCCTGAACAGTTTCATCGCCTCGATCAGGCACAAGGTCTTCTCCCGGCTCACGACGTCTCCCACGCGCACGAAGGGAGGATCGTTCGGCGAGGAGGCGGCATAGAAGAGACCGCCGGACGGCGCCTTGACCTTGAGTTCGTCGCTGCCCTCGATCTCGATGTCGGCCCGGTCGGCGTTTCGGCCGACGCCCGCGAAGCGTTCGACCTCGTCCACCAGCTCGTCGCCGGAGGTACGGTCGAGGAAGTCGGTGAGAAAGCGCGTGTCGTAGTCGCCCGACCGGAACTGCTCGTCGGCCAGGACGCGGCGAAGCAACGGCAGGTTCGTGCACACGCCCTCGATGGCGACCTCCTCCAGGTAGGAGATGAGACGATCGATCGTGTCGGCACGATCCCTGCCGTGGCACACGACCTGCGCGACCAGGCTGTCGTAGTAGGGCGACACGACGGCGCCCGTGTCGATCGTCGCCAGCACGTCGATGTCCGCGCGCTGCGGGAAGTCGCAGCGGGTCACCGTCCCGGGCGAAGGCAGGAGATCGATCCCGTCCGCCGAGAGGGAGGCGCGCTCCGCGTTGATCCGGACCTCCATCGCGTAGCCGTCCTCAGCGAAGGGCGCCTCGGCGATCCTCGCCCCGCCGGCGATCTCGAACTGGGCCTTGACGATGTCAGTGCCGGTGACCGCCTCGGTCACCGGGTGCTCGACCTGAAGCCGCGTGTTCATCTCCATGAAGTAGAGCTTCTGGTCCTCGAGGTCGAAGATGAACTCCACGGTGCCCGCGCCGACATAGCCGATCTCCGCGGCGATCGCGGCCGCGTAGCGGAAGCTCTCGTCGCGCAGCGCCTCCGGCAGCGCCGTCGACCCCGATTCCTCGATCAGCTTCTGATTGTTGCGCTGGACGCTGCAGTCGCGCAGGCCGAGCACGCGCACCGTGCCGTGCTGGTCGCAGAGAACCTGCACCTCGACGTGGCGCAGCGACACGACGCACTTCTCGAGATAGCAGTCCGCGTTGCCGAAGGCGCTCTCCGCCTCGACGCGAATCTGCGCGAACGCTTCCCGGAAGTCCTCCGCCCGGTCCACCCGCCGAATGCCCTTGCCGCCACCGCCATGAACCGCCTTGAGCATGACCGGGAAGCCGATCGACTCGGCGACGGCGAGCGCCGTGTCCGCGTCCGTCAGGATGCCCTCGCTGCCGGGCACCACGGGCACGCCCACCTGCACCGCGGTCTGGATCGCATTGGACTTGTTGCCCATCCGCCGCATCGCATCGCCGGTCGGACCGATGAAGTTCAGCCCGTGACCCCGGCAAAGGTCGGCGAAGGAAGCGCTCTCGGACAGGAATCCGATCCCGGGATGAAGCGCGTCGGCCCCTTCCCGCTCGGCGATCCGGATCACCGAATGGGCATTCAGGTAGCTCTCGTCGGGAGTACTGCCGCCGATGCAGACCAGCGTGTCGCGCTCGCGCAGCATCGTCGCCGCCGGCGAGTCGACGTCCGGGTCGGACTGCACCAGGATCACTTCGATGCCGGCCCGCTGCGCGACCCGAACGAGCTTTACGGCGGTACAGCCGCGCGCGTGGATCAGAGCCCGCTGTACCTGGCGCGGAGCAACCGAAGGCACGGGCTCGTTCACCTCCGCCTCCTCCCGCCTCCGGCGGCGGGAAGTCAGGAACTCGACGCGTCGCTCCTCCTGGAGCAGCCGCTGGAGAACGGCATCGACCGTGTCCTCGGGAACCGGGATCTGCGAATCGACCTGACGCAACTGCTCATCGAGCTCCTCGCCGAAGGGGTGCTCGACGAGCCCGTGCATCGAACCCTCGACCTCGCTCAGGTAGTTCGAGAGCGTCGAAGCCATCGGCAGATGCGAAGGCACGACGATCTGCCCGGCGAAAGGCATGTTCGTGCCCGAGAAGTAGTAGGTCTGGACGAGGGGATGGGTAACCAGACTGGCCTGGGCGCCGCCCGTGCAGTCTCCGTAGCCGAAGCAGATCACCGGCAGGCCGTTCTCGCGGACGAAGCGCGTGATCCGGTCGTTGACGATCGACATCGAGAACAGAGCGCCGGCGCCTTCCTTGGTCAGCATGCCGCCCGAGGAGATGAAGCAGACGACCGGAAGGCGTTCCTCCGCACAACGAAGCAGGAGCTTGCAGAACTTCTCGGCGCTCGCCATGTCGAACGAACCGGCCTGGAACGCGAGGTTGGAGACCAGGACTCCGACCCGGTTCGCCGCGGCGCCGTCCTCGCCATCGGTCAGGGCGCCGGTACGGATTCGGGCCAGAGCCGCCACCGTCCCGCATGGCGTGACGCCCTGCTCGAGCGCCCGCTCGATCGAAACCCGCAATCCCGGGAAGCTCACCGGGTCGGCCGTCATCCGGTCCGCTTCGATCTCCTGCACGTCGTAGAAGAAGCGATCGAGGACCGCCTGAGGCCGGCGCGGCGTGCTCCTCTTCTGCTCGGACAGGACATCCTCGAGCAAGAGGTCGCGGTAGGCGGCGTCGAGACGGTTCCAGAAGTCCTTGATTCCGATGTTGCGGGGCGAGATGCGACCGTCGTAACCGCGGATCCCCTGTTCGTCTTCGTAGAAGTTCGGCAGCAGGCGTTCGAACAGGAACGTCACCAGGCCGAAGAGCGGCTCCGAGATCCGCGGCATCTGGAGCCGTTTCCACTCGGCCACCGCCTTGAGCAGCCGGCCGCGCCGCGGGTGCCGCGAGAAGTGGCGCAACCAGGAACGGAACTGCCTGCGCAGGCGGGTCTCGGCTTCCTCCGCCGCGTCGCCCTCGAGCCCCGCCGTCAGCTCCCCCATCGCCGCGTTCAGCGAATGGCGCAGGAGGAGGTGAACCGATTCGCGCGCGATCACGTTCTCCTCGCGCGCCTCGCTGGCGATCTCGCGCAGGTGCAGGAAGATGTGGTCGTAGAGCCGGTCGAAACAGATGAAGTTCTCGCACTCGCGGCGGAACAGCCGCAGGAGCTGCGGCTGGAGGATCACGTCGAGCACCGTGAGGTCGGCGGCCTGCGAAACCTCGCCCGGTTCGGCAGCCGGCCTCCCTCCTTCGAGCCCTTCCTCCTCGACCGTCCGCATGACGGCGAGCAGGCGCCCGAAGTTGTCTTCCGCCCCGTCCTTCCACTGGTTGTACAGATGGAAGCCGTACTCCAGCAGCAGTTCGGCCCGGGCGCGGTTGAAGTGGTACTCGCGGCTGCCGAGCAGGAAGGATGCGAGCCGGCCCCGGCCTTCGTGCAGCGAGTCGCGAGCGGCAGAGTACCGTTTGTAGGTCCGGCTCAGAACGTCGTCGTAGCGAACCGCCAGGGGATTGTCGAGCCAACGCTCGAACGAGGCGCGGCGCTGCCGCTCCCGGCGCGCCCTGGCCGCTCCGGCCGGCACCTCGGCCGCGGCCAGGCGGCCGTAGCCCGACACGGTCGCCGAACTCAGCCGGCGCCGCAGTCCCAGATAGCGCAGGTAACGGAACGCGAGACCGAAGACGTTCGCCTGCTCCGCCGGGCTGTGCAGGCGCGACAGGTGGGCGACCTCCTCGAGCACGGAGAGATTGCGGGAGGGGTCGACGTAGCGCCGCGTGTTGCGGCGGTAGTGCTCGAACACAGCCGGTTCGTCGCGCACGAACCGCTTCGCGCGCTGCTCCACCAGGGCGATCGAAGTGGCTATCGCGTCCTCGAAACAGGCCAGCCGGTCGCCGCCCTCGCCGGGAACGAAGTCGATCACGCCGTCGAGATAGCCCTGCTCGTAGAGCTCGTAGGCCGAGACGCCGACCGCCTTCGCGCACTCTTCCCAGGACAGGTCGTAGCGGCGGACGATGTTCGCCAGTCCACGCGGCTGGATCGTGTTGAACACGCCGTCCCGGACCGACAGCAGGACATTCGTCGTGGCCAGCGGGATCGCTCCACCCGAGTAGCCGTTGCCGAGCACGATCCCCACCGTCGGCACGTGGAGCTGCGCCATCTCGGCAATCAGCCGCGAGATCGAGTGGGCCTGGTTGCCGCGGTTCGCCTCCTCGCCCGCGTCCGCCCCGGGCGTGTCCATCAGGGCAACCACGGGCAGAGCCCGGCGGGCGAAGGAGCGGATTACCCCGACAGCGAGCTCGTGGTGCTCCGGCATCCACACGCCGTTCTGCACCGAGCGTTCCTGCGCCAGCACGCCGAAACGCCGCCGGTGGCCCTCGATCCCGGTCTCGAACACGGCGGCGTAGAGCGGACCGTGATTGCGCTCCTCAACCAGCTCCCAGGTCGTCGCGGCCAGCACCGCGCCGGTGCCGACGCGACCCGGATCCTCGGCCGGGGCCACCGTGCGGCGAATGTACTCGTCTACCTGCAGCCTGGCGAGCCGCTTGAGCGTCTGGCGGATGCGCCGCTCGGAGATCAATCCCGAAATGCGCCCGGCGCCTCCACCGACCCGCCTGTCGTCCGTCTCGGGAAACAGGGAGAACTCGCGAGCCCGTTGCTCCGCCTCGCGAAACAGCGGGTCGACATCGCCCCGTGAAGGCTCCGGCTGGCTCTGGAGCAGAATCGTCATACAAACGGCATACTCTACCCCGCCTGTGGACGGTAAAGGACCGGCAACGTGTAACTTGGCCGGTTCCGGCCCTATTCCAGCGCGCCCGGAAGGAGGCTCAGTTTCCCCGTTCCTCAGCCCGGGTCGGACCGATCTCCTGCAACGTCTCCAGGCTGGGAGCGACCATCACGCGCGCCGCGGTCTCCTCGTAGGCGGCGTACATCTCCGGCAGCTTCAGGCGCAGGTCCTCCTGGTCGACGATGGTCCACTCGTCTTCCCAAACGGGGCCGTAGGGCGCCTGGAGGTTCCAGGCCGTCGAGATGAACCAGTAGGCGAATTCCTGCATCTGGACGCGGAAACGCGCTTCCTCGTCCGGAATGTCGAGGTACGTGTCCAACACGTAGTAGCCCTCGTCGTCGGCCTTCCTCATCGCGCGGGCGAGCTCCGAATCTTCCGAGATACCCCAGACCTCCGGGAACGTGTAGTGCAGGCCGATGTCCGTCACGTAGTGGAGGATGTGCTCGACCACCTCCATCACCTGGCCCTCGGGCCCTACCGGAGTGCCCTGCATGATGATGTCGCAAACGGAGTGGTTCTTCTCGATCTCGGCCCACTGCTCCTCGTTCTCCTCCGTGAAGCTCATGTCGTCGCCGAGTGGAACCGGAATCAGGGCCCTGTAGCGATAGTGGTTCGCGAGCAGCTCGAGCTGGAGATCGGCGTCGAGGCCGGCGTCCCGCGGAAACGACTCGGCGATCGTCTTCGCCACCAACCGCAGGAAGTCGTCCGAGATGTCGTCGCGGGCAGCCAGCTTGAGTCCGTAGACCTGCAGTTCCTTGGTGAACGGCGGCATGGCCTCCGTGGCGACGACGTCGCCGTGCTGGTACACGTCATCGGGGACATCGCCGATCGGAGACAGCAGGATGCAGCCGCCGAGGTGGGTCGGCACGGCGTCGGCCGCGGTAGCGGCCTCCTCCCCACTGGTGTCGGCAGCGGAGTCGGCAGCCTCCCCGCCGCCACAGCCGGCTACCGTCAGGATCAGAAGCGCGAGTACGAAGCGTCTGGCCATTGCTGCCTCCTTCGTTGTGACGTAGTGGCTAACGTTCAGAGTACCTGAAGGACGCCGACGTGGCCCCGGGGCCGGCACCTGCCACAGCGGAGCGACTACTTCTTCCGCTTGATTTCCGCCTCGTCTCCGCTTATCGTTCCGGTCACTGCTGGCAACGCCGCCTGACTGCAACGGAGACGCGATGGCCGACAACAGCACGATCGAGTGGACCGACGCCACCTGGAATCCCGTGCTCGGTTGCACCAAGGTCAGCGCCGGCTGCGCCCACTGCTACGCGGATCGATTCATGGAGCGATTCCGCGGGGTGCCCGGCCACCCCTTCGAGCACGGTTTCGACCTCCGGCTGGCCCCCGCCAAACTGGATCAGCCGCGGCGCTGGAAGCGCCCGCGCCGGATCTTCGTGAACTCGATCAGCGATCTCTTTCATCCCCAGGTTCCGGAGGCCTACATCGCCGACGTTGGCCGCGTGATGAGGGATGTCCCGCGGCACACCTACCAAGTGCTCACCAAGCGCCACGAACGCATGCAACAGCTACTGAACGGCCCCCTCTCCTGGATGGGAGGGCTGCCCAACGTCTGGTTCGGTGTCAGCGTGGAGAACCGCCGCCAAGGGCTGCCGAGGCTGGACGCTCTTCGCCAAACGCCGGCCGTCGTGCGCTTCGCCTCGGTGGAACCCCTTCTCGAAGACCTGGGCGACTTCGACCTGAACTCCATCGACTGGGTGATCGCGGGTGGCGAGAGCGGCCCCGGGGCTCGTCCGATGCGCGAGGAATGGGTCTTGGGTGTCCTGCATCAATGCCGCCGGGATGGCGTGCCCTTCTTCTTCAAGCAGTGGGGCGGCGTCCGCAAGCACCGGAACGGCCGTCTGCTGCGGGGCCGGACCTACGACGAGTTCCCGGCGAACTGACGGGTTCAGGCGAACCGTCAAAGCAAGAATGGCTCGGCCGATGACGAACCACGGCGGCCGTTTCGGCGGCTCGTGGACCAAGGCAAAGCTCGACGTTCTTGAGGGCTATCTGGACGCGTACACGACGGCTCTCAAGAACCAGCCCTTTAGGCTCTGGTACATCGACGCATTCGCTGGAAGCGGCAGCGTTCAGTTGAGGAAACCGGACGACGGCGCCGACGCGTTCCTCGACGGTTCCGTCCGTAGAGCTCTTGAAGTCTCAAACCCGCCATTTGATCGACTGGTGTTCATTGAGAAGGATCGGAACCGCTGTGCCGCCCTGGACAGCTTGCGAACCGAGTACGTCGGCCGGGACATCCGAGTCCAGAACGACGAGGCGAACGCCTATCTACAGGGCCTGAAGCCACCAGGGAACGTCCGAGGCGTTCTCTTCCTCGATCCGTTCGCGACACAGGTGTCCATGAAGACCCTGAGGCACATAGCGACTCTCAACTGCTTCGACACCTGGATCCTGTTCCCCGTAAGCGCCGTCGCTCGTATGCTGCCCAAGTCCCGGCAACCGGACGACGTCTCGTCCTCATGGGCCAGACGACTGAACCATGTGTACGGTGACGACAGTTGGCGGAGTCTCTACCGTCCCGCCGCCCAACGGAACCTCTGGCAGCTCGCCGAAACCACGCGAGAGCCGGGTCTAGCTGAACTGGCAGCGATCTACCGGGAACGCCTTTCGGAGGCCTTCGGCCCGAGACTCCTCGAGGGATCTGCGGAACTCCGCAACTCCCGCGATTCCGTCCTCTTCGAGCTCATCTTCTGCGTCGGCAACCCAGCCGGTATCGGCACCGCGAAGACCATTGCCGCGTACCTACTAAACAAGATCTGAGGCCATCAGCTGAGGCAATGTAGCGCCTCTACGCTCGAACCGACTTTCTCGCTAAAGACTGTCGAACATGAACTTCCTCCCCCAGATCGTCGGATCCTTCGCCGACCCGGCGGCCGAGAACCCGACCGTGGAGATGGTCGAAGCGGCTTTCCGGCATCACGGGCTTCACTGGCGCTACCTGAACTGCGAAGTGCCGGCTGACCGCCTGGCGGCTGCAGTAGCGGGCGCCCGCGCCATGGGCTGGGCCGGATTCAACTGCTCGCTGCCCCACAAGGTCACGGTGATCGAGCACCTGGACGGGCTGGGCGAGTCAGCCCGCCTGATCGGCGCAGTGAACTGTGTAGTCCGTGACCGCGACGGCCGCTTCATCGGTGAGAACACAGACGGCAAGGGCTTCCTCCGCTCACTCGAGGAAGTGACGCCGGCTGCCGGCAAGCGAGTCGCGATCTTCGGCGCCGGCGGCGCCGCGCGGGCGATCGCGGTCGAACTGGCGCTGGCGGGCGCAACCGATGTCACGATCGTCAATCGCACCCGCGAACGCGGCGAGAAACTGGCGGCCCACATCGCCGGCCATACGGAGACCCAAGCCCGCTTCGTGCACTGGCGCGGTGTCTACCGCCTGTCGAAGACCGTCGACATCGTGATCAACGCAACGTCCATCGGGCTTTACCCGGATGTCGACGCGGCAGTGCCGCTCGACGTCGACACTCTCGAACCCGCCATGGTGGTCGCCGACGTCGTTCCGAATCCACCCACCACACGCCTGCTGGCGGCGGCCGCCGCTCGCGGCTGCACCGTGCTCGACGGCCTCGGAATGCTCGTCAACCAGGGCGTCGCCGGGATCCGCTACTGGACCGGCGTCGACGTTGATGCCCGGGTCATGCGGGCCCGCCTGGAAGCCATCTTCGCCTGAAGCCGGTCCGGCAGTTTCGTAACGTCGCCGGAAGACTCGCTGATCCCGCCGGAGGTCGAGGTGTCGCCTGAAGTCAAGGAACCGGCGAAACGGACCACGGCGGCCGTTCAGGCGGCAGACGGCGGCAAGGTGACCGAAGAGCTGCGGAGTCTGTCGAGCGACCAGCTGTCGCGACTGATCGAGCCGCTAGCGATCCAGGTTCGGTGCTGCCGACCGGCGAGGCTACCGACCTGTTCGACGTGCTGCGGTCCGGGTCGCCGGCCAACCTGGGCTCAACATTGGAGCGGTTCGGCGCGGGCGGCTGCGGGAACTGGCCGGCCAGCTGTCCGGACTCGGATGGTTGGGCGTCCTGGGTCTGTTCAACGAGACGCGGAGCTTACTCACGTCGCTAAGCTACTAGCGTCGGCGCGCAGACTGTAGACTGCCGGCGAAACGGAGGCCGGCATGGTTAGAGGGAGGAGTGCTGCCTATGCGTTGGCGCTGTCACTCCTACTAGGTTGCACTCAGGAGACAGCGCCGGGAACCAGGTCTGCTCCTAGCGGCGCTGGACAGATCGGCGTAGAGCTGCTGACAGCTCTACAGGAGCCCTGCCGGCGGCACAACATCGACATTGTGCGCGAGTCCGGAAGGTGGTACTTCAAGACCGACTCTGTGCCCGGCGGACGGTTGGGCGTGATGGAGTTCGGCGAGATTGCGGGCTCCCAGAGCCTGATGCAGTGGGCGGCAGAAGCGGAGCGAGACTTCGACCGGATAGCGACTCTGCAAGGCCGCGACTGGATCACCTGGGAGCAGTTCATGTCCGCGGAGTGTCGCGGTAGGTGGCGGGGCTAGGAGGGCCGGCTCAAAGGGCCAAGAAGGACAAAGCCAGCCCTGAAACCACCACTCCGACTTTCCAGAACAGACTCCATACCGTCGACCAGACAACTCGCCTGAGACCCGGAGGCGGCGGCAACTCGACCACCATTGGTTCCCCAACGCGACCTATGTGGTGCACCGTGATGTCGCTCCCACAGGCATTGGTGAATCGGACTTGCTGGGCGGTGACCGCTTCCACCCAGCGCGCGTACCTGCGCTTCCGCAACCACTTCTTACAGTCCTTGCACTTCTTGCCATCGCGGGCTGGTTCGCCCGGGAGCCTGACGCCGCACGGAGACCACTGGGCGTTGTACTCGTGGTGCTTGGTCATCGGCGTGATTATGGACTTAGGGGCTAGTTTGGGGGCCTGCCGAGAGCCGATCCGCCGCTAGGTCCCTGTTCTACAATGGCTTACGTCTAAACTCGCCAAGTCTCGGCTGAAGCCTGTCGAGCAGAACGGCAGCGAGGATCAGGGCCCCGAACACGACCTTCTGCTCGTAGGACGCGACGCCCGCGATGTTCAGGCCGTTCTGGATGACGGCGATGATCATCGCGCCGATCAGCGTTCCCGCAATCCGGCCGCGGCCGCCCGCGAGGCTCGCGCCGCCGACCACGACGGCGGCGATGACCTGCAGTTCGTACAGCTCGCCGGCGTTCGGCCGTCCACCCTCGAACCGGGAGGCGTCGACGATGCCCGCCAGGCCGGCGAACGCCCCGCACAGGCAGTAGACGGCGAGCAGCACCGCGGTCACCGGCACGCCTGACAGCCGCGCCGCCTCGACGTTGCCGCCGACGGCGTAGACGTAGCGTCCGAACATGGTGCGGGTCATCAGCAGGTGAGCGGCGACGAACAGGACGAGCATGAGCAGGATCGGATTCGGCACGCCCAGCACGGCGCCGTTGCCGAGCCATGCGAAGACGGCCGCTTCGACCCGCACCGCCTCCGGCGTACCCTCCGCGCCCCCGCCCACCAGGCGCCGCTGGTGACCGACGGCCAGAATCAGCGCCAGGCCGCGGGCGAGCATCATGAGACCCAGCGTGGCCACGAATGGCGGCACCCGGAACGCGGTGACCATCGTGCCGCTGAGGAGACCGCCCAGGGCAGCCGCCGCGACACCCAGCAGCATCGCCGCCAGAAGTCCCGCCGGCGAGGCCGCGCCCCCGCCGAACCACTCCTGCGCCGTCACCGCGGCGATCACGCCGGCCAGCGCCAGCAGGCTGCCGACGGAGAGGTCGATGCCCGCGGTCAGGATGACCAGGGTCATGCCGAGCGCGATGATCGCGATGTCCGCGTTCTGGTTCACCACGTTGAGCAGGTTGCGGGCAGTCAGGAACGTCGGCCAGCGATAGCTCCCCGGCGCGAACACCGGTGTCCCGGCGGTTCGCACGGGCCCCCACTCGGAGCCGATGCGGTGGGTGGCGATCGCGTCGACGGAAGCGCCGGCCCCGGCGATCCGTTCCAGTTCGAGCCGCACGTCGCGCGGCTGGCCGAACACGCGGCCGGCGATCCGGGCGCCGCCGACATCGAGGCCGTGCTCGATCGCCTGTACGAACACCCGGTCGGCCTCCGTGTCCCGCGCCACGACGAGCACCGAGCAGGGCGCCTGGCACGCCTCCAGCACTTGCCGCGCGACCGCGGCGCCGGAACGACTCGTGATCGGGTTCTGTTCACGCCAGGTCGCCGCGCTCGAGATCAGGCAGAGGAGGACCAGCACGACGACCGAGAGGTTCCGGCCCAGAAGGTCCAGCAGCCTGCGACGCCACCGGCCGGCGGCGGACTCCCCGACCCTTTCAGGCAACGGACGGTTCCTCCGAATGGCCGATACCGGCGGCGATCCGCAACACCTCGGCCGGGTCGGCGCTCGCCGGGTCCGCGATCTCGCCCCGAACGCGCCCGTCGTGCATCACCAGCACGCGGTCGCTCATGCCGAGAACCTCCTCCAGCTCGGAACTGATCAGGAGCACCGACTTGCCCTCCGACGCCATGCGGCGGATCCACTCGTAGATCTCGTAGCGCGCCCCGACATCGATGCCCCGGGTCGGCTCGTCGCAGAGAACGACGCTGGCGCCGCGTTCGAGCCACCTGGCGATCACGACTTTCTGCTGGTTGCCTCCCGACAGCGTCGCCACCCGCTGGCCGGCCCGCGCGAGCCGAATGCCCAGTTGCTCCCTCCACCCGCTGAAGGCGCGGCCCTCGCGCCGGCGATCGACGAGGCCGCGCAAGCGCCGGAAGCGGTCCAGGTTGGGAAGCGCGAAGTTGTCCCGCGCGCTTCGGCTCAGCACGAGTCCCTGACCTCTGCGATCCTCCGGCAGGAGACAGATGCCGCTCCTGATCGCCTGCCGCGGCGACCGGAGCTCGAGCCGCGCGCCGTCGAGCCGAACCTCGCCGCGGTCGGGCGCAACGGCGCCGAAGATCACCCGGGCCACATCGGTCCGACCTGCTCCCACCAGGCCCGCGAGCCCCAGGATCTCGCCGCGGCGGATGTCGAACGACACGTCCCGCACGCGCCGACCGGCCGACAGTCCCCGGACTTCGAGCCGGGCGCCGCCGACCGCCCCCGGGATTCGGGGCGGGAACTCCGCGCTCAGGCTGCGACCGACCATGGCCTCGATCAGCTCGTCGCGATCGAGCGGCGCGAGCCCGTCGTCGCCGGCGGCTGGTTCGCGGCGGTCGATGCCGTGGACCAGTTCACCGTCGCGGAGCACGGCGACCCGGTCGGCAACCGCCTCGATCTCCTCCAGCCGGTGGCTGATGTAGATCGCGGCCGCGCCCCGGCGCGCCAGTTCCCGCACCTGGCGCGCCAGCGCCCGCGCCTCGCGCGGCGACAGGGCCGCGGTCGGCTCGTCCAGGATCAGCAGCCGGGGTTCGAGCGCCAGAGCCTTCGCGATCTCGACCGCCTGGCGGGCGCCGAGAGGCAGCTCCGAACAGCGGGTGTCCGGATCGATGTCCATCTCGAGCAGGCGAAGCAACCGCCGCGCCTCCCGCTCTTCCCAACGCCGACGGACGATGCCCCGCCGGGACCAGCCGGCGCCGAGAAAGAGGTTCTCGCGCACGCTCAGTTGCGGCACCAGGCTGAGTTCCTGGTGGATGACGGCGATTCCTCTCTCGCGGGCATCCGCCGGCGACGCGAACGCCGCGGGTTCGCCTTCGAACCCGATTCGGCCGCCGTCCGGCCGCTCCGCGCCCGAGACGATCCGGATCAGCGTGCTCTTGCCGGCGCCGTTCTCGCCGACCAGGCCCAGCACCTCGCCCGCGCCTACCGCCAGGCTGACGCCGCGCAGGGCATCGACGCCCGGGTAGCTCTTGCTGATCCGCCGGAGTTCGAGCAAGGGGCTTTGCGCCGACTTCAGTCGAGCGACGGATCCTGCTCGGCGTCGGCCTGCCGATAGAGCGCCGTCGGGATCAGGTGGACGCGCTCGAAGTCCTCGCCGTCGAGGTAACTCACGATGTTCCGCACCGTCATGACGCCCATCCGGTCCGGATACTGGATCGGGTCCGCGTAGATCTTGCCGTCCCGGATCGCCTGCTTGCCCGCTAGCTCGCCGTCGAAGCCCACGATCCTGACCTGGTCCGCGCGTCCTGCCTGCTCGAGCGCGGTACGCGCGCCCAGCGCCGAGGGATCGTTGATCGCGAACACGCCGGCGAGGTCCGGGTAGGCCTGGATACCGTCCGCCATCGCCCGGTAGCCCTCGTCGCGCAGACCGCCGCCTTCGAGCTCGGCGACGATCTCTATCCGGCCCTCGGTCCGATCCCGGTTGTACTCCCCGATCGCGTGGCGGAAGCCGTCCACGCGCAGGACGCAGGAGTTGGCCTGCTTGAAGTGCAGCACGAGCACCTCGCCGCCGGCCTCGCCGAGCGCCTCGATCATCGCCTCGCCCGCGAGCAGGCCGCCCTGGTAGTTGTCCGTGCCGACGTGACCGGCGATCTCGACACCCTCGGCGACGGCCTGCAGGTCGGAGGTGAACACCGGCACGCCGGCTTCGTTCGCCCGCCGCACCGCGGGGCCGATCGCGATCCGGTCCACGGGGTTGAGGACGATCGCGGCGACGCCGGAAGCCAGGAAGTTGTCGACCTGCTGCGACTGGCGGTTCACGTCCCGTTCCGCGTCGGTGACGACGACGTCGAAGCCGTGGCGTTCGGCCTCGGCGGTCAGGTTGTCGGCGATGATCTTGAAGAACGGGTTCTTCAGCGTCATCGCCGAGAAGCCGATCGTGCCGCGCGCGGCGATGTCTTCGCCGCCTCCACCCGCGCCGGGGTCCGCGCCGCCGCAGGCGCCGAGCGCGGCCAGCACGGTCGCCGCCATAGTTGCCACAAGCAAGCGCTTCACGATTCGCGGATTGTGACACGCCCCCGCGAAGGAGCGGCCTCAGCTCCCCAGGCGGTAGGTAAGAACCGCCTTGAGCCGGCGGCCCTTCGCATTGTGGACCAGGGCGTCGAAGGCGCGCTCGAAGTCGGCCCACGGCGGTTCCTCGTCGGTCAGGTTGAGCGCCGACAGGGCCACGTCGAAACCGAGATTCGGGAACTTCCAGAGGAACGTGAGGTCGGCGGTCAGGAAGTCGTTGATGATCGGGACGTTCGTCCTCGGGTTCGTGTCCCGGTAGGACGAGATGTGGTTGACGTAGCCGACCAGGCCGTAGTCCGCCCAGTGGTAGCCCGCCGACACCCGGGAACGAAGTTCGGGCAACGACGGGGCGGCCTGCACGTTCTGGTTGAACCTGCCGGCGACATCGCCTCCGCTGACGTACTCGACGCCGTCCCTGACCAGCGGCTTGAGCTTGTAATCCAGCAGGTAGGAACTGGTGGCGCTCACGGCGAAGGCGCCGTTTCCCAGGGGCATGCCGCCGTGCAGATGGAAATCGAGACCCGAGGT
This sequence comes from Thermoanaerobaculia bacterium, assembly GCA_022823665.1. Lineage (GTDB taxonomy): Bacteria > Acidobacteriota > Thermoanaerobaculia > Multivoradales > Multivoraceae > Multivorans. The sequence continues at coordinate 426,623 of JAJEHN010000001.1, forward strand.
CTCGACCCCCGGCCAATTGATCACCCGCAGGAGGATCCGCTCGACTTCGCCCGGAAGGCAGGAGGCATCCGCCAGCCCGCCCGGACAGACGATGTTGCCGCGCACCGCGGCCAGCTTGACCGGGTCGGCGATCCGGCCCGGATCGGGGTCGACGCCCCGGCCTTCCCCGTACAGCCTCACGACGTTGCTCGCGGGCTCGCGGGCGATCACGTCGTCGATGTCGTAGCTCCAGTAGTCGAGCGTCATGTCGAAGCCCGGCGATGCGAACAGCACGAGGCCGATGTCGTAGGTGAGCGCCTGCTCGGGAGAAAGATCGGGGCTGCCAAAGGTGTCGAAAGGCCGGTATGCCCCCACCGGCGGCACGAACTCGAGCGCGGTCAGGACGTTCTCGTTCAGGTCGTCGAGGGACGGCGCCCTGAACGTCGTCTGCACCGAACCTCTGAGCGACAGGACATGGCGGTCGCCTTCCGAGAGCCGCCAGCGTGCGGACAGCTTCGGGTCGAAACTGTCGACCTCGTCGTGCAGCTCGTAGTTCGCCGCGACCTGCATGTCGCCGCGCTCGCCGATGTCGAGCGACAGCTCGCCGAAGACCCGGTGTACCGGCTGCGAGGCGTTGTACGGGTAGAAGCCGGTCGCGAAGGTGAACAGGCCCGCCTTCTCCCCGGCCTGCCGGCCGGTCAGCGGATCGAGGCACGAGCGGTCGCCCGGCACGATGCAGGGGTTCATGTGGTAGTTCGCCGGATCGTTCGGCAGCGCGGACGCCTCCAGCCTCCGGAACTGGTAGCCGAGCGCGTAGTCCGCTCGATCCTCGATCCAGTTACCGGAGAGCGTCGCGTCCGCCACCAGCAAGTCCACCTCGTTCTGGAGGTCCACGATGTCGTTGATCCAGGCCATCATCGCCGGATCGTTGGCGAGCCCCGGCCGGTACCAGGGGTTCGGCGTCTCGCGCCACGGCGCTCCGGGCTGAGCCGAGTACTCGGTCGCGCTGGAGAAGGGGTTGTAGTACAGGCAGTCGCCGACCCCCGGCTGGGCGCCGCCGGTGGGTCCTAGCCGCATACCCGTCGGCGCGGCTCGATCGGCGACCACGCCGACGCCGCAGTTCGGACCGCCGTAACCGCGGAAGGCCAGGAACTTTCTGTAGCCGTACTCGGACGGCAGGTTCATATTGCCGGCGCTACGGGAGTAGGCAACACCCAGGTCGAGCTTCGCGTCCCGTCCGCCGAGGGTCAGGCCGCGGTCCACCGAGGCGGCAAGCCGCGCCATCTCGGTGTCCCGGCGGGCGTTGCGGCCCGGGCCGGCATTGCCGAGAATCCGGCCGAAGAAGAACCAGTCGCCCTCCAGACACGCCTCGCTCGACGAGAAACCACCGGCGCCGTAGGAATCGCCGCAGAAGTCCAGCCGCCCCGGGTGCGCTTCCGATACGAGGTGCAGGCCGTCGAACAGCGACGTCGGCGGGAAGGACGGAGAGTTCGGCACCCGGGGAACGGTTACGTCGCTGAACATCGCCTCGACCCGGTACTCCGTCCGCTCGTCGATCGGGCCGTGGAGTTCAGCGAACAGGCGGGTATGCGCCATCTTCTCGACCAGGCTGCCGGACCACGGCTGGTAGCGGAAGGCGCAGGTGAAACCGCGGTCGAAGCCCCCCAGGCCGCTGCAGGCGGGGTCGACGAAGTAGTCCCGGCCCCGTGTGCCGCTCTGCGCCAGCGACAGCGCGTCGACGAACTCCTGCGCGGTCTCGTTGCCGCTCAGATGCGGCACGAGGAAGGCGCCCGGGTTGCCGGTGTTCGACCACCCCCAGGGCGTCTCGGTGCGGGGCCTCAGGGCGTGCGACCTCTCCGCCACGCTGAGCTGCGAGCGCTGCGCGCGCTCGAGCGCCAGGACGAGATGGGAGGAACCGACGTCGCGGCCCCAGATGAAGCCGGCCATGCTGTCGCCCGCGCCCTCGAAGTACTCGTGCGACAGGGTCACCTCGAAGCCGTCGAAGTCGTCGCGCGTGACGAAGTTGGCCACCCCGGCGACGGCGTCCGAGCCGTAGATCGCCGCCGCCCCCTCCTTCAGCACCTCGATCCGTTCGACCGCGATGCTCGGGATCATGTTCACGTCCACGAACCGGCCGCCGAACAACCGGGCGGGGATCGGCGCCTGGCGGCGGTTGTTCACGAGGACCAGGGTGCGGGAGGCTCCCAGACTTCGCAGGTTCACGTTGGCCACGTTCTCGGCGACGCCGAAGCCAAGACCGTTGAAGCCGCTGAACGCCTCCCCGATGACCGCACCGCTCGCGGTCAGGTTCTTGAACAGATCGATGACCAGCGGCGAGCCCTGCTCCTTCAGGAGGTCGCGGTCAAGGACCGAGACGGCGTACGGCAGATCGATCGCCGGCGTCTCGAGTGCCGAACCGGTGACGACGACCGTCTCGTGGGCGTGGAAGGCGTGGATCCCGGCCTCCCCTTCGTGGTGCTCGTAACCCTTCTCGTGCTCGTGGTCGTGCTCGTCGTCCTCGATTTGGTCGCCTGTACGACTCTGAGCCGCAGCGGATGGAGTCGAGTCATCGGAGCCGGCCGCGGCCGGCTCCGATCCCAGCAACAGAAAGGTGATCAGCGCGAGCAGTGAGACGGACATTCTCCCTCCTGACGTCGACCATGGCTACGGATTCTGGCATGTCCTCCTCGAACGCCCGGATAGAGTCGCCGCGATGACCGACGCCGCTACCCCCGCGCCGGCGCCCACCGGGAAGCCGCCCCTGCTCCAGATCCGCGAGTTGCGGACCTGGTTCCACGGCAAGCGCGAGACGGTCCGGGCCGTCGACGACATCGACCTGACCATCGAAGAGGGCGAAACGCTCGGGCTGGTCGGCGAATCGGGTTCGGGCAAGTCGGTGACTTCGCTGTCGGTGATGCGCCTGCTCGAGAGCACCGCGAACATCGAAACCGGGGAGATCGCCTGGTTCGGCCGCGATCTGGTCCACCTGCCCAGGCGTGAGATGCGGGATCTGCGCGGCAAGGACATCGGGATGATCTTCCAGGAGCCGGGCACTTCGCTGAACCCGGTCTTCCGGGTCGGCGACCAGGTCGGGGAAGCGCTCCGCGTCCATCTCGGGATGAGCCGGCAGGAAGCGCGACGGCGGACGATCGAGCTGTTCGAAGAGGTCGGCATCCCGGAACCGGAACGCCGCGTGGACAGCTATCCGCACGAGATGTCGGGCGGGCAGAAGCAGCGCGTGATGATCGCCATGGCCCTCTCGTGCAATCCGAAACTCCTGATCGCCGACGAACCGACGACCGCGCTCGACGTGACGATCCAGGCCCAGATCCTCGACCTGATCCGCCGCCTGCGTGACGAGCGCGCCATGTCCATCCTGTTCATCAGCCACGACCTGGGGGTGATCGCCGAGATCGCCGACCGGATCGCGGTCATGTTCCGCGGCCGGATCGTCGAGCGCGGCCGGGTGACCCAGGTGTTCAACGACCCGCAGCACCCCTATACCAAGGGGCTGCTCGCCTGCCGTCCGCACCTCGACCGCGACTTCCGCCGCCTTCCCACCGTCGCGGACTTCATGGACGTGGAAGAGGATGGCGACGAAGGCGAGATCCGCATCACCGAACGCGAGATCACCGAAGAGTCCCTGAACGAACTGGTCGGGCGCGGGCGCGGCCGCCTGCTGCATCCGCGCACGGAGATCGAGAGCCTGGGCTACGCGGAGGATCCGGGGCCGGGCGAACTCGTGCCGGACGACACGGAACCGCTGCTCGCGGTACGGGACCTCAAGGTCTACTACCCGATCCGGAGCGGCTTCCTGCGGCGGCAGGTGGGCGACGTCAAGGCCGTCGACGGCATCTCCTTCGACGTCTATCCGGGTCAGACGCTCGGGCTCGTGGGAGAGTCCGGCTGCGGCAAGACGACGACCGGGCTGGCCCTGCTGCGCCTGATCGACATCACCGCCGGCACGGTCCGCTTCGAGGACCAGGACGTCACGGCGATCCCGGCGGGTCGCCTGCGCGCCCTGCGCGGACAGATGCAGATCATCCTCCAGGATCCCTACTCCTCGCTCAATCCCCGAATGACGGTCGAGGCGATGCTCAGCGAGGCGATGGCGATCCACCGGATCGGCGACAGTCGCGGCGACCGCCGCGACCGCGCGGCCCGGCTGCTCGAGGAAGTCGGCATGGAGACCGGCCATCTGAGGCGCTACCCGCACGAGTTCTCCGGCGGCCAGCGCCAGCGGATATCGGTCGCCCGGGCGCTGGCGGTTCAACCCAGGCTGATCATCTGCGACGAGTCGGTCTCCGCTCTCGACGTCTCGGTGCAGGCGCAGGTCCTGAACCTGCTCAAGGACCTCCAGGAGGAGCGCGGCCTGACGTACATCTTCATCAGCCACGATCTCTCGGTGGTCAAGTTCATGTCCGACATGATGGCGGTGATGCTCGACGGCAGGATCGTCGAGCAGGGACCGTCCGAGGCGATCTACATGACACCCCGCGAGGAGTACACCCGCCGCCTGATCGAAGCGGTCCCGGACGATTCGATCGCCAACATCGAGAGCCGCCAGCAGCAGCGGAGAGAAGCCCGCAGCCGCCGCCACGCGAATTGACGCCCTGCCGGCGACAACGGTCATGACGACCAGCACGAACCGTTTCCCGGAAGCCCTGGTGCTGATCTTCGCCATGATCGTGGCGGCCCAGGTCCTCACCTACCTGCTGCCGGCCGGCGAGTACGAACGCGACGGCCGCCAGGTGCTGGCCGGCACCTACCACGAGGTGGAAGCCGCGCCCTTGCCCTGGCACGCCGCCCTGACCAAGGTGCCGCGCGGACTCGAGGCCGCCGCCGAGATCATCTTCTTCGTCTTCCTGGTCGGCGGCGCGATCGGGGTTATCCGGGCCACCGGCGCAATCGACGCCGCGATCGGCGCGGCGATCAGGGCGCTTGGAGGCCGGCCGATCCTGCTCGTCGGCGGCATGACGACCCTGTTCGCGGTCGGTTCGTCGACGATCGGCATGGCCGAGGAGTACATGCCCTTCGTGCCGATCCTGGTCGCCATGTGCATCGCGCTCAAGATGGACGCCGTGGTGGCGCTGGGCATGGTCTACCTGGGCGCCGGCATCGGCTACGGCACGGCGGCGATCAACCCCTTCACCGTGATGATCGCCAAGGACATCGCCGGCCAGGACCCGAGTACCGGCTTCGGGCTGCGCTGGGCGCTGCTGGCGGGAATGCTGGTGATCGGCATCCATCACATCCTGCGCTACGCGCGCCGCGTCGGCGACGATCCGGAACGCAGCCTCGTGCGCGACATCGACTACACAGGCGGGGCGCACGAACTGAGCGCCGCCGATCTCACGCCGGCCCGGCTCGGCATCCTCGCCTCGTTCGCCGCGATGATCGGCGTCTTCATCTGGGGCGTCAACGTACACGGCTGGTACCTGGTCGAACTCGCGGCCCTCTTCCTGGGTGTGACGATCATCTCGGCCGTCCTGGGCCGGGTGTCGGCGAACCGGACCGCCAGGTCCTTTACCAGCGGCGCAGCCGAGCTGACCGGAACCGCCCTGCTGATCGGCTTCGCGCGCACGATCGAGGTCGTGCTCTCGGACGCCCGGGTCATCGACACCGTGATCCACGGCATCGCCTCGCTGCTCCAGCGGGCGGAGGGCCTGGGTTCCGGCGCCGCGGTCGTCTCCGCCTGGGGAATGCTGGCGGTGCAGAGCGTCTGCAACTTCCTCATCCCCTCGGGCAGCGGACAGGCGTACGTGACGATGCCGATCATGGCGCCGCTCGCGGACCTCACCGGCGTCGGCCGCGAGACCTCCGTGCTCGCCTACCAGCTCGGCGACGGGCTGATGAACCTGATCGTGCCGACGAACGCCCTGCTCATGGGCATGCTGCTCCTCGCCCGCATCCCCTACCAGCGCTGGCTGCGCTTCATCCTGCCGGCGATGGTCAAGCTCTACGTGGTCGCGATGCTCATCCTCGCGGTGGCGGCGCTGATGCGCTTCGAGTAGTCGCCGCCGGCGCCGACCGCGTTACAGGTTCAGCTTCGCCGGCAGGTACCGGTCGATCAGCCCCTGGTAGTACGGCCGCAGCTCGGCGGCGTCCGGCGGACGGTCGCTCTTCGAGTACAGGTCGTAGCCGTTGAACAGCCTGACCCAGGCGAACATCTCGCGGTCGCGGTCGTTCATCAGCTCCCGGTACGCGCCTTCGCGGTGGCACGCGTAGAACGAGTGGTAGCGGATCATGTAGAGGGCCGGTTCCGGCAGGTAGTCGCTGAGCACCTGGTAGAGGTACTCGTCGTGCCCCCAGGACAGGTGGACCTCGTCCAGGCCGCAGCCTGGTTCGTACACTCCGAGCGGCGTCGAGTAGGTCGGATGCGCCGTGTCCGGGTTGCCCTCGAAAAGCTCCGGATAGACGATCCGGTCCGAGAACGCGCAGCCGACCGGGAAGGTGTCGCCGACCACGGCCCACTGCGGTTCGCCCCACAGGCAAAGGACCTTGCCCAGGTCGTGGACGAGTCCGGCCAGCACGAACCAGTCGGGGTGTCCGTCGGCCCGGATCGCCTCGGCCGTCTGCAGCAGGTGATCGAGCTGCGAGAGGTCGAGATCCGGATCCGAGTCGTCGACCAGGGTGTTCAGAAACTCCAGCGCCTCCCAGGCCGACAGCTCAGCGCGGTCGAGCGTGAGGTACTCCGCCTTCTTGTCCTGGACGAAGTCCCAGGTCTGGTGGCGGTGATTCAGCCCGTAGAACTCGCGCACGGTGTCGCGCGGAGGCGCCTCGAAGTCCCGGTAGTCCTCTCGCCGTTTGCCGCCCGACTCCACCGGCGTCGGATAGAGCTCGGCAACGAAGTCGTCCCAGTCGTCGAGTCGCTCAAGCGGCTCCATTGGCGATACGCTAACAGGCAGACGCCCCACCAACATGGGGAGGATCCGACCCTAGAGTGCCCTACATGGTCTACAAGCTCATGCACGTGCTGGGAGCGGTAATGGTTCTTGCCGCGGCGGGCGGCGTCGCGGTGCATGCCGCGAACGGCGGTCGCAGGGAGGACAACCAACTGCGCGGTCTGCTCGCCGCCATGCACGGAGTCGGGCTGATCCTGAGCATCGTCGCCGGCTTCGGCATGCTCGGCGGCAGCCTGCCCGGCTGGGCCTGGGTGAAGCTGCTCATCTGGCTGTGCTTTGGAGCCGCCCTCACGCTGCCGTATCGCCGCCAGGCCCTGGCCAAGCCCCTGGTCGTCATCCTGCCGCTGCTGGCAGCGGTCGCCGCGTACCTTTCGCTGTACAAGCCGTTCTGAGGACCTGGCAGGAGCGCTGAGGAGCGCCCGTCAGATTCCCGTCAGACGGAGGTCAGGCCACTTGCCTCCCCCCTGCGGCGAGAATCTGGAATCCGGGGCGAACCCCGGCGGTTTCTCTTCGTACATATGAACGGGTTCGTGCCCAAAAGGGGCAAGGTACGGGCCCGTTCGGCGCCGGGTGGTGCAAGCGTGTTGCACTGCCCGGCGCCACCTCACAGAAAGACGCAGGTCGGACAGTCCCCGGCGGCCGCCGCGAGCGCCCGGTCGGCTTCGCACTGGTACTCCGGGCTGCTCGAGCGATGGCTCCGGGTGTCGCCGCCCAGCATCGTCTCGCGCTTCCAGTCGTCGTCGCGCGACCAGTGGTACGGCAGCATCTTCACCGCGCCCGGGCGCTCGAGTTCGTCCACGGCCGCGAGCGCGGCGGCGACGATCTCGCGCTGCAGTTCCGGGTCCTTCGCCTTGCCCGCGGTATGGCCAAGGGGGTAGTCGAGGAAGACGGCGCGCGGAGGATCGACCGAGCGGGTGATCGAGAGAGCGGAGGTCAGCGACGTCGTCGGAATGCCATCCGCCTCAACCCGACGCGCTATCAGTCCCACGGACTGATGGCAGACCGGTCACACGGGGACCAGCAACGCCAGGTCGACCTGGTCCTCCGCGAGACGGCGGCTGATCTCCGGCGCCACCACCTCCCGAACGCGGCGGGCCGAGTAGATCCCCCCCATGAAGGCGTAGGCCCGCGGCGACAGTTCGCCGATCACGCCCTCGGTCACGAGGGCGTGCAGCGTGTCGACCGGGAAGACGACGTTCGGGTCGATACGCGCATCGGTCTGGTCGTAGGCGAAGTGGCTCGTCCGCAGTTCCGAGACGGGAACCGACGTATCGATCACACGCAGCGAGATGTCGTCCCGATGATGGAAGGCGACCTGCCCCGTCCGGTACACGCCACCGGAGCCAACCAGCCCCACTCGACACTCCGGGAGGGGTTTCGCGAGCTCGGTCCACGGAGGCGAGCCATCGCTGCGCACCCATCGATAGGGATCGTGGCCCAGGCTCGAGTAGAGGTCGCGCGTACGAACGATGTGGTCCACCGGCGGTCGTCGTGTCGTCATGGCATCCATTCTGACCCAAGATAGGATGCCCGCTGCATGACGACCGAGGATCGCCGAGCGCCGGCACCCGATCCGGGCGCCCCGCACATGGAGCACAACGACCGGCTCGACCTCCCCGAATCCGAGTGGCGGGCAAGACTCGACCACGACGAGTTCCGTGTCCTCCGGCGGGAGGCAACCGAACGCCCCTTCACTTCGGCTCTCAACCGGGAGCACCGAAACGGCGTCTTCCTCTGCGCGGGCTGCGGCGCCGAGTTGTTCCGGTCGGATGCGAAGTTCGAGAGCGGCACGGGCTGGCCCAGTTTCTTCGAGCCCATCGCCGGCGCCGTCGACACGAAGCGGGACTTCAAGCTGATCGTTCCCCGAACCGAGTACCACTGCTCCCGCTGCGGCGGGCACCAGGGCCACGTCTTCAGCGACGGGCCGGCGCCAACCGGCCTCCGCTACTGCAACAACGGCGTCGCCCTGCGCTTCCGGCCGGCGCCGGGAAGCGACCGGGAGACACGACCCAACACCCCAGGCAGGGAGGACTGAACGATGTCGACCAAAGCGACCACCCGCCGCGCCGGCGCAGCGATCCTGGGCACAGGCCTCGTACTGACGCTGGCCTGCGGGGGCGAGAAGGTCGAGCCCCTGACCACGACCGTCAACACGGAACTCGGCGCGGTGGAGGGCCTGGCGCTCGAGTCCGGAGTCCTCAAGTTCGCCGGTATCCCGTTCGCGGCGCCGCCGGTTGGCGACCTCCGCTGGCGGCCGCCACAACCTGCCGCCGCCTGGGAGGGCAGCCGCGACGCCACGGAGTTCTCCGCCTCCTGCTGGCAGCCGCTGTCCCCGCCCGGCTCCTTCTATGACGCCGGCGAGATCGAGCGCGGCGAGGACTGCCTCTACCTGAATGTCTGGACCGGGGCCGATCACGCCGAGGCCGCCCTGCCGGTCATGGTGTGGATCCACGGCGGCGGTCTTCAGACCGGCTCCGGCAGCACTCTGCTCTACGACGGCGAGAGCCTGGCCAACCGCGGCGTCGTACTGGTGACGATCAACTACCGGCTCGGACCGATGGGCTTCCTTGCTCACGCGGAGCTCTCGGCCGAGGACGAGAATGGAGCGTCGGGTAACTACGGCATCCTGGACCAGGTCGCCGCACTCCACTGGGTGCAGGCCAACATCGCCGCCTTCGGCGGGGACCCGGGCCGGGTCACGATCTTCGGCGAGTCGGCGGGCTCCTGGAGCGTCAACTACCTGACGGCGACGCCCCTGGCCGCGGGCCTGTTCCACCGCGCGATCGGCCACAGCGGCGGCATCTTCTGGCCCATGCCGCAGCTTGGAGGAGCGGAGTCCGAGGGTGCTGGCGTCGCCCAGCGCCTCGGCGCGAGCGACCTCGACGCCATGCGCGCCGCCACCGTTGAGGAGGTCTACGAGGCAGCCGGCGCTTCCGAGCTGCCGACCTTCGTGGGCATCCGCGACGGCCACGTGTTCCCGAAGGACATCCACGACATCTTCGCGGCCGGCGAACAGAACGATGTCGACACGATCGTCGGCTTCAACAGCGACGAGGGAACCGCGTTGTTCGCCGCCCCCGGCGGGATCACCGTCGCGGACTACCGCGAGGCGCTCGCGGGCACGTATGGCGAGCACGCCGACGCGATGTTCGCGGTCTACCCCGCCGAGGACGACGACCAGGCGCGCGTCGCCGCGTACGAGAACACCGCCGACCAGTTCTTCGCCTGGCAGATGCGCACCTGGGCCAGGTTGCAGAGCCACACGGGCGAACAGCCCATCCGGATGTACTACTTCTCCCGCGTGCCGCCGTGGGATGAAGCGGAAACCTACGGCTCCTACCACGCGGCGGAAATCGTTTACGCCTTCGACAATCTGCACAAGAGCGGTGAACTGAGGGGAGACGAGATCGGCCCCTTCAACCACGCCTGGGACGACACGGACAGGGCGCTCGCCGACACGATGGCAAGCTACTGGGTGAACTTCGCGGCCACCGGCGACCCCAACGGCGACGGTCTGCCCGACTGGCCCGTCTACGACCCGGACGCCGACGGCGTCCTGGAACTGGGAGACAAGATCGGCGTCATCCAGGGCCTGCTCAAGGATCGGCTGGACGCTTTCGACGCCTTCTACCAGGACCTGCGCGGGAACGGATAGACCGCCTTTGTGCTAGCGTCCCGCCTTCAGGCAGTGGGTGCAGAGCTCACGCGGCGAACCAGGATGCGCCTGTCGTTCTCGAGCGTTGATTGATGTGGAACCCGGAGCCGAGAACAGGAGCAGCAGATGGCAACGAGAATCTACGTGGGGAACCTCCCCTTCGACACGACGGAAGAGGCGGTTCGCGCGCTGTTCCAGGCTCATGGCGATGTGAGCGAGGTTTCGCTGATCAACGACCGTGAAACCGGCCGGCCGCGAGGCTTCGGCTTCGTCGAGATGGCGTCCGGAGGCCAGGAGGCCATCTCCGCCCTTGACCGGCAGCAGTTCGGGGGTCGTACCCTTCGCGTCAACGAAGCCCGCCCGCGCGAGGAACGCCGGCCCCGCTGGTAGTCGCCAGCTACATCTGCGGGTAGAAGAACTGGGCCACGACAACGTCGGCCTGGGGAGACGGCTTCAGTTCGATGATGTCGTCGCGGACGCCGCCCTTCGTCATTCTGAAGGAGGCGTTGACACGCTCCGGCGCGTCCCAGAGCACGACCGCGAACTCGCCGTTCTTCTCGACCGGACCGCTCGCCTCGAAGGCGCCGTCACCTGAGGTGATCGTTACCTCGCCGCCGCCCTTGATCGGCTTGCCGCGGCTGTTCTGAACCCTTCCGGCAAGCACCGTGCGGATGCCCTGCGACTCCATCGCTTCGCCCTCCCGAAAGAGGATCGGATAGAGCTGCTGGGACCCGTCGCGCTGGACCGCGACCCGCGCGATGACTGTACGGAAGCCGTCGCGCTCGAAGGTGACCCGAACCGTGATCCCTTCATAGTCGTCCCGGCTGAAGATCCGGCCCATGTTGCGCAGGAGGTAGGTACCGGTCTTCCGGCCCTTGGCGCGCAGCCTCGGCGCGGGCATGTGGTCGTTCTGAAACCAGATGTCCACATCCGGCAGCGGGTTCCCGCTCGAATCGAGGATCGTGCCGAACACGCGGGTGTTGTCCCGGCCGCCGACCGCGCCGGTTACGTCGCCGCCCCGCAGATCGCCGCCGACGTTGACAGGGCCCGGATCCTGGGCCAGGGCCGGAACCGCCAGCACGAGCAGCGGGACGAACAGGAGCGGGAAAAGAAGTCTCTTCGTCATTTCGCAGCCCTCCGGACGATCTTCGCGCGATGACCCGTGCGCGGTACCTGCAAGCACCCCGGAACCTATCAGCAACTAGGATGGCCGGATGCCGCCAACCGCATCCGCACCGGCCGTGCAGCCGCGGCCGAAGCAGATCCTGGCGGCGGCCGCGATCGGTGTCGCGGCAGCCCTGGTCCTCCTGCGGTGGACGGCGCCGGACAACCCGACCGCCCCCTCCAACGACGCATCCCGCGGCGTCCCGGCTCCCCTGCCATCTCGCCCGGAACCCGAGCCCCCGCCGCCCCTGCCGCGCGCGCTCAGCGACGCGATCGACCTGATGGCCCAGGGAAAACTCCGCGAAGCGCAGCGCCTGATGCTCGGCTTCGAGGCCAGTCCCGCCGCGGTGGAACTGCTTCCCGACCATCAGGAGACCATGGCCGCGATGCTGGAGCGGCTCGGCAACGACCCTGTCCTGCGGGCCGCTTTGGAGTTCGAACGCGGCTTCGAGGACGCCGACCTCGATCGTCTTCGGCGAACCCTGGGTTCGCTGTCGCGCGAGGGGACGATCGCCCTCCGGCGCGACCCGGAAGCATCCCGCTACATCGACGACGCGCGGCGGCTGACGGCGGAGGTCGATGCGATCGAAGGTCTGCTCGGCAGCGACCGTCTGGCAGCGCTCCGGCTGGCCCAGGACTTCGCCCGGCGCCACCCGAGATTCGCCGTCGGCCTCGCCTTCGAGGATCGCGCCGCCGAGGCGATCGAGAACACCGCCGAGCGGCTGACGGCGGCGAACCGCCTGGACGAGGCACGAACGCTGCTGCTCGAACTCAGATCGCTCCGCGGCGACGCGGCAAGGGAGGCCGGTTCCGTCGATGCCAGGCTGGCTTTCATCGAATCCGTGTTCCGGCGCCGGAGCGACCTGGACGCCGCGATCCGCGAGATCGAGGTGCTGGGCCGGGAACGACCGCACGAGGCGCTCGAGGTTCTGGCCACCATGGAGCGGACGCCTGAGAACCGTCGTCGTCTGGCCCAGGTTGAATCCACGCTCAGGTTTCTTCTGGACGACCTCGACCAGGGAAGCCCCGCCGTCGAGATACTGGCCGCGGACGGTACGAGCCTGGACCAGGTCGAGTACGACCGACGTGAGGACCTCGTCCTGCTGGTCCGTGCCCGGGACGACTACGATGTCGTCTCCGTGCGCTTCTTCTGGCGCTGGTTCGACCGCGACGGCGAAGGCGACGTCGTCGAAGCGGTGCTCGGCCCGGCCGAACCCGAGCCGGCGCGTGCCGCGGACGGTGCGGGCGACGGAAGGACCACCGAGGTCGCCTTTCAGGCCAGGGTGACGCAAGCCGAGCACGGGGGCCGCAGCCTTCAGTTCTGGGCCGAAGCGACCGACCGCGGCGGCCGCATCGCCAGGAGCGCCGACCCGCCGAAGCAGCTCACGCCCGCACGACGCGGGTTCCTCCAGCGGCTCGGCCTTCGCCGCCAATGACTCCTCACGGACGTGAAATCACTGACTGGCAGACACTTACAGGCGCCAAACGCACTGGTATGATGACCACCGTGGCAAACGGTACAAGTGCCCCGAACGACGCCGGTGGAACACCCGTAGAACCGGCGATACCCCAACACCACGTCGAGACGACCAACCGGGACTTCCGCAGCCTGGGGCTGAACCGGGAGATCCTGGACGTGCTCGCCGGAATCGGCTTCGAGCATCCGACGCCGATCCAGGCCGACGTGATCCCCGATGCGATCGCCGGCAAGGACCTGATCGGCCTGGCGGAGACCGGCTCCGGCAAGACGGCCGCCTTCGTCCTGCCGATCGTCCAGCGCCTTGGCCGGGGCAAGGGTGTGCGGGCGCTCGTCGTCTGCCCCACGCGCGAAATCGCCCTGCAGACCAAGGCCTTCCTCGATGTCTTCCGCAAGAGCCCGCTGCAGGTCACCTCGGCCTGCCTGATCGGGGGCGTCAAGATCGGGCCGCAGTTCGACCAGTTGCGCCGGGACCCCGATGTCCTGGTGGCAACCCCCGGCCGGCTGCTGGACCACACCGAACGCGGCACGGTGAGCCTCCGCAACGTCGAGGAACTCGTGCTGGACGAAGCCGACCACATGCTCGACCTCGGCTTCATGCCCCAGGTGCAGCGGATCGTGACGCAAGTGCCCAGCAAGCGGCACACCATGCTGTTCTCGGCCACCATGCCGCCCCCGATCGAGCGCCTGGCCCAGCGCTACATGGACGACCCGCTCCGGATCGACCTGGCGCCCCGCGGCGCCGCTTCCGGCATCGAACACCGCCTCTACCTGGTCGACGAGAAGGACAAGAAGAGCTGCGCCCTGGCGCTGCTCGACTCGGTCCCCGGCTCGACGCTCGTTTTCACCAAGCGCCGGTCCGACGCCGAGTGGCTGTGCCGGGTGCTGGAGCGAGGGCGGCACAGCGTGGCGCGTATTCACTCCGACCGCTCGCAGAAGCACCGGGTCGCGGCCCTGGAGAGTTTCCGCGCAGGTCGTCATCGCATCCTGGTGGCGACGAACATCGCGGCCCGCGGCATCGACGTTGTGGGCATCGAGCACATCCTGAACTACGACCTGCCTGACACCGCGGAGGACTACATCCATCGCGCCGGCCGCACCGCCCGCGGCGCCGCCGAAGGGGTCGTGTCGTCGATCGGTACCTGGCTCGACAAGCCGATCGTCCGCCAGATAGAGCTCGCGCTCGGTCACCCGCTGCCTCGGAGCGAAGTCGAGGGAGTGGCCCCCTACCGTGAAATGCGGTCGCTCAACGAGCGACGCCGCCGCTCTCCGCTGCGCCGCTAGCGCCGCCATGATCCCGATCCCGGATCTCCTGAACCGGGAGCCCTTTCTCGGCATCGACCGGGAGGCTCTGACGGACCTGCTCGGCCTCGCCATTCTCGGCCGGGAGATCGGCACCGAATTCCACGACCTGATGGCGGAGGCCGAGACGCCGCCGACCACCTGGCGGCCGGAGTTCTTCGAGCAGGACCTCTTCATCGACCGCCTGATCGCGGAGAGCTTCGAGATCGCGATGGACGGCATCCGGTACCCGATCAACGAACGCTTCCTCCGTCGCGCGCTGTCCGCTACGCCGACAGATCTGCGGACGGTCGAGTTCCGCCAGTCCATCCTGCACGAGATGGACGAAAACGAGGAGATCCTGGCGTCGGCCAAACGGCTCTACCGCGAACTGTTCGCCCTGCTGTCGCTTCACCGAACGCCCCGCTACCACCGCATCGTCGACACCGCCGCGCACAACCTGGACATCCTGAAGCAGAGCCGCCTCGTCATCGACCTGATGCACGACCGCTTCGGGTCCGCCCGCTCCGGCCTCAGGCGCCTCCACGAGGGAGCGGCCGCGATCCACGAGACCGAGGAGTACAAGACCCTCGCCGCCCTGCTCGATTACGAAGACCAGCTCGCCCAACTGAACCTCGACATCTCCCTGGGCGGCGACGGCCGGATCCGCCGGGTCGACGTGCGGTCCCTCGACGAGTGCAGCGACAATCCCTTCTGGACGGGACCGATCAAGCGCTTCCTGGACCGGCTGCGGCTCGGCATCGGCGGCTACTCGATGACGAACCGGGAGCTCCTGAACCGCGTGATCGAGCGGGTCTACGTCTCCCTGTCTCCGGCCCTGATCCCGCTGATCCAGATGCTTGGCCAACTGGAGCTCTACCTCGCAGTGCGCGCGCTGAGGGACCGCGCCGCCGGACGCGGCCTCGCGATGTGTCTACCCGAGATCCTGCCCGACCACGACACCGGCCCGGCGTTCGTCTGCGAAGACCTGTGGAACCCCCTGCTGCTGCACCAGGAGCAGGCGCCCGTCCCCTGCACCGTGAGCACCGCCGGCAGCGTGCCGATCACCGTCGTGACCGGGCCCAACTCGGGCGGCAAGACGCGGCTGATCCAGGCCATCGCGCTCGCGCAGCTGCTCGCCCAGTCGGGCCTCTACGCACCGTGCGCCCGGGGACGTCTGCGGGTGCAGAACGGGCTCTTCGTCTCCCTGATCGAACGGGAGAGCGCGGACCAGGTGGAGGGCCGCCTGGGCCGGGAACTCGTGCGCATCCGCACCCTGTTCGAGGAGATGGAGCACGGCTCGATGGTCATCCTGGACGAGCTCTGCTCCGGTACCAACCCGTCGGAGGGCATCGAGGTCTTCACGCTGGTTCTGCAGCTCCTCCGGCGCGTCGATCCGGTGGCCTACGTAACGACCCACTTCCTCGACCACGCCCGCTCCCTGGAGGAGAACCACCACGAGCTGGGCCTGGAGTTCCTCCAGGTCGAGCTCGACGAAGCCCGCCGAAGCACCTACCAGTTCAACAGCGGTGTCGCGCGGACTTCTCTCGCCGCGCTCACCGCCGAACGCCTCGGCGTCACCTTCGAGAACCTGTCGACGGCCGTCGACAGCCGGCGGACGAAGGCGAGCTAGCTCAGTACGGGACGCCGGTCGCCCGGCAGACGAACCGCATCAGGGGCGAAGCGGAGACGCAGAGTGCCGTGAACTCGTCCAGAAAGCCGGCGCGGAGCAGGCGCGTCTGGTTGAGACGCGCCACGGCCATGAAGGACTTCCGTTTGATGTCTTCGATTCGGGGATGATCCGCGTCGAACCCTCGCGGCGCCCGCTTCAGACTCTCGCCCCCAAGTTCGAGCTCCTCGCCGAGCCCCGGCTTCGAGGTGACCTGGGCCCAGCCGGTTCCGTCCTCCACGATCTGCTGCCGGATCGCCCGCAGCGCCTCCGGGTGCGGCCGCCACATCCCGCCGCCCATGAACACGCTGCCCGGTTCGATGTGGAGATAGAAGCCGGGCGCATGAGCATCGCGATGCTGCTCGTGGCGGAAGTGGATGCCGATGTGGGTCTTGTAGGGCCGCTTGTCCCGAGAGAACCGCACGTCCCGGTGGATGCGGAACAGAGAACCGCCGACCTTCTTCGGAACCGCAAGAAAGTGGCTGGAGACCTCGTCGATCCGGGTCCCGAAGTCGCTGATGAACTGCAGCGCCGGCTCGCGCACGACGTCTTCGTAGCGCTCGCCGTTGGCCTTGAACCAGTCGCGCTCGTTGTTCTCCGCGAGGTCGCGCAGAAAGGCGAAGGTCTGTCTCGAGAACGGGTTCTTCCACTTGTCCATCGTCCACTTCTCCTCGTGTCACCGGGGCCGTATCTCGCTGGGGAGCGAAGTGTATTCTTCGGGGCCGCGCCGCAGAACAAGAGGAGACCCGAATGGACATCTTCGTCGCCGAACTGGTCGGCACCGCGCTCCTGATCATCCTGGGCGACGGCGTCGTGGCAAACGTCGTCCTCACCCGGACCAAGGGCAACGACGGCGGCTGGATCGTCATCACGACCGGCTGGGGACTCGCCGTCGCGCTCGCCGTTTACAGCGTCGGCCGGATCAGCGGCGCGCATATCAATCCGGCCGTCAGCGTCGGCCTGTGGTCGATCGGCCAACTCGAGACGGCCCTGCTGCCGACCTACATCGGCGCGCAGTTGCTGGGCGCCTTCCTCGGCGCGGTCGTCGTCTACCTCACCTACCGGCCCCACTGGGCGGTCACCACCGATCAGTCGGCGAAGCTCGGCGTCTTCTGCACCGCTCCGGAGATTCCGCGACGCCGCGGCGCGAACTTCGTGACCGAGGTGGTCGGCACCGCCGTCCTCGTCTTCGGCGTGCTGGCCATCGCGGCCAACGCCTCCGAGCTCGCCGGTGAGATCGACCTCTCGGCGGTGTTCGCCACGGGCATCAACCCCCTCCTCGTCGGCTTCCTGGTCTGGGGGATCGGGCTCTCGCTGGGCGGCCCCACGGGCTACGCAATCAACCCCGCGCGCGACCTGGGCCCGCGCATCGCCCACGCGGTCCTGCCGATCCCCGGCAAGGGCGGCTCGGACTGGGGCTACGCCTGGGTACCGGTGCTGGGACCGCTGGCCGGCGGCGTCCTCGGCGCGCTGGCCTTCCGGACTCTCGGCTGGTAGGGGAAGCCGAACATGACCTACGTTCTCGCTCTGGACCAGGGCACCACGTCCAGCCGCTCCATCCTGTTCGAGCGCCAGGGAACCGCCGCCGCCTCCGCGCAGGAGGAGTTCCCGCAGCTCTACCCCTCGCCCGGCCACGTCGAACACGATCCCGAGGCCATCTGGAACACTCAGGTCGAAACGGCCCGCGCCGCGATCAGGAAGGCTGGCGCGGCCACTTCGGACATCGCCGCCATCGGCATCGCCAACCAGCGCGAGACGGTCGTGCTCTGGGAGCGCGACAGCGGCAAGCCGGTCGACAAGGCGATCGTCTGGCAGAGCCGGATCACCGCGCCGCTGTGCGAGGAGCTGAAGGAGCAGGGTCACGAGGACCTGTTCCGCGCGAAGACCGGACTCGTGCTCGACCCCTACTTCTCCGGCACGAAGATCGCCCATCTCCTGGAGAAGCACGATCTCCATGCCCGGGCGGCGCGGGGCGAGATCCTGGCCGGCACGATCGACAGCTTCCTGCTCTGGCGGCTGACCGGCGGCCAGGTTCACGCGACCGACGCGAGCAACGCCTCGCGCACCCTGCTCTTCGACATCCACCGCCTGGACTGGGACGACGAGCTGCTCGGGATCCTGGGCGTGCCGCGCGCCATGCTGCCCGAAGTCCGCGACTCGAGCGGCGACTTCGGTCACACCGAGGCGGATCTCTTCGGCCGTCCGATCAGGGTCTCCGGCATCGCCGGCGACCAGCAGGCGGCGACCTTCGGCCAGGCCTGCTTCGAACGGGGCATGGTCAAGAACACCTACGGCACGGGCTGCTTCATCCTGATGAACACCGGCAGCCGTGCGGTCGCATCGGAGAACGGTCTGCTCTCCACCGTCGGCTGGGTGCTCGACGGGCAGCCCACCTACTGCCTGGAGGGTTCGGTCTTCGTCGGCGGCGCCGCGGTCCAGTGGCTGCGCGACGGCCTCGGCCTGATCGAGAGGTCCGAGCAGGTCGAGGAACTCGCGGCGGCCGAGAAGGACAGCGGCGGCGTCTACCTGGTGCCCGCCTTCGTCGGCCTCGGGGCGCCTTACTGGGACCCCTACGCGCGGGGCCTCCTGATCGGCCTGGAGCGGTCGACCACGGCCGGCCACGTGGCCAGAGCCACGGTCGAGTCGATGGCGTACCAGAGTCTCGACGTCGTGCGCGCCATGGAGGCGGACGCCGGGTCCGGCATGAGCGGCCTCCGGGTCGACGGTGGCGCGGCGGTAAACGACGACCTGATGCAGTTCCAGGCCGACCTGCTGGGCGCCCGTGTCCAGCGCCCGGTGGTCGCGGAGACCACGGCGCTGGGGGCCGCCTACCTCGCCGGGCTGGCGACCGGCGTCTGGTCCGACCAGGACGACGTGACCAGGAACTGGGCGCTCGACCGCGAGTTCGAGCCGGTGTCCTCGCCGGCCGAGCAGGAGCGCCTGGCCGCCGGCTGGCTGCGCGCCGTCGAGAGATCCCGGGGCTGGGTCGAGCCCTGAGGCCACGCTGCGGTACGCTCTCGCACCGCCAACAAGCCACCACGGATCCGGAGAACTCCATGACCGATGTAGCCGCCCGCCCACGCCTCACCGTCGACATCGAAGCCGGCGTCGCCGACGTGCGCCTCGACCGCGCGGACAAGCTGAACGCGCTGGACGGCGCGATGTTCGACGCCCTGGGCAGCACCGCCCGCGAGCTGGCCGAAGACTCGTCCGTGCGGGCGGTCGTGCTCTCCGGCAACGGCCGTGCCTTCTGCGCCGGCCTCGACTTCGGCAGCTTCCGCGCCATGCAGCAGGGCGCGGGAAGCGACTCGTCGCCGCGCGAGCTCGTGGCGCGCAGCGACGATAACCCGGCCAACCGCGCCCAGTTCGCGGTCTGGGGCTGGCACGCGATGCCCGTTCCCGTGATCGCGGCGGTGCACGGCGTGGCCTACGGCGGCGGCTTCCAGCTCGCGGTGGGCGCCGACCTGCGCGTCGTCCACCCGGAAGCCCGGCTCTCGGTGCGCGAGATCGTCTGGGGCCTGATCCCCGACATGGCCGGTCCCCAGTTGCTGCGGCACCTGGTGCGCTCCGACATCGCCAAGGAGCTGACTTTCACCGGCCGCGTGATCAGCGGCGTCGAAGCCGCGGAGCTCGGGCTGGCCACCCGGCTGTCCGAACAGCCGCTGGACGACGCCCTCGCCCTCGCGCGCGAGATCGCCGGCAACTCGCCGCACGCGATTCGCGCCGCCAAGCAGGTGCTCGACACCGCCACGACGGCCAGCGTCCGCGAAGGGCTCGAGACCGAGGAGCGGCTGCAGGTCAGCCTGATCGGTTCACCGAATCAGGTCGAAGCGGTGACGGCGAACATGCAGAAGCGGGCGCCGAACTTCGCCGACGTGGACTGAGGGGCGGGGGCGGCCCCAGCCGTCCCCTACTCCAGGTGCCAGCCGTGGCTGCCCTGGAGCAGCGCGCGCTGGGAGTCGAAGGGATCGCCGCCGGCCTCCGGCTCGACCCGGCTGTAGCCGCCATCCGGCTCGAGCCGCCGGCAGTTCGCCGTGTCGACGAGGTGCGGCGCCAGGATGTCCCTGAGCGCCGCCTCGCGCAGGCCCGGATCGAGGATCGGACACAGCAGTTCGACGCGGCCATTCAGGTTGCGTGGCATCAGGTCGGCGCTGCCCGTGAACAACTCCTCGTCTCCGCCGTTCCGGAAGTAGTAGAGCCGCGAGTGCTCCAGGAAGCGCCCGACGATCGAGGTCACGGAAATGTTCTCGGACAGGCCCGGCACTCCCGGACGCAGGCAGCAGATTCCCCGCACCTGCAGCAGCACCTCGACCCCGGCCTGTGAGGCGCGATACAGGGCGTCGATGCACTCGCGATCGACCAGCGAGTTCATCTTGAAGATCAGGCGGCCGTCACCGCGCAACCGGTGACCCTCGATCTCACGGTCGATTCGCCGGATGAGTTCGCCGCGCATCTGGTACGGCGCGACCAGAAGCCGGCTGTAACGCTCCTCGCGGGCATAGCCGGTGATCGCGTTGAACAGTTTGGCCACGTCCGAAGCGATCTCGGAGTCGTCCGTCAGGAGCCCGATGTCCGTGTAGATGCGGGCCGTGACCGGGTTGTAGTTGCCCGTCGCGACGTGGACATACGAATGGAGCTTGCCCGCCTCGCGCCTCACCACGAGACACATCTTGGCGTGGGTCTTGAGCCCCATCACGCCGTACACCACGTGAACGCCGGCGGCCTCCAGCGCCCGCGCCCAGCCAATGTTGTACTCCTCGTCGAAGCGCGCCTTCAGCTCGACCAGGACCGAAACCTGCTTGCCCTTCTGGCGCGCCTCCATCAGGGCCTCGACGACCGGCGAGTTCGCGCCCACGCGGTAGAGGGTCTGCTTGATTGCGATCACGTCCGGGTCGGCCGCCGCCTCCCGTAGCAGCCGCACCACGGGGGAGAAACTGTCGTAGGGGTGGTACAGGAGGTGATCGCGCCGGCGGATCGCCCCGAACAGGGATTCCTCGCTCCTGAGCGCGGCCGGCCGCACGGGACGGATCGCGCTGTCGCGAAGCTCTGGCCGGTCGAGGAAGGCGATCTCGCTCAGGTCGGCCAGGCCGAGGGGCGACGGCAGGGTGTCGACCTGGAACGGCGCCAGCCCCATGTTCTGCTCGAGGAGGGTCCGGATCCGCTTCGGCATGTCCTCGCGCACCTCGAGGCGCACGACGGAACCGAAGTGCCGCTGCCCGACGACCTCGACGATCGCCGTCAGGAGGTCGCCCGCCTCGTCCTCCTCGATGTCCAGGTCGGCGTCCCGCGTGACCCGGAACGTGTACGCGGCCGCGATCTTCAGGCCGGGGAAGAGCAGGTCGAGATTCGCGGCGATCAGCTCTTCCATCCAGACGAACTTGCCGCGCCCCGATTCCAGGCCGAGTTCGTCCCGGCCACTGCCCGGCGCCAGGACCAGCCGCGGCAACACCTGGGGCACCTTGACCCTGGCGAAGCGCTCTACCTGGTTGCCGTCTTCGATCACTACCGCCAGGTTCAGACTGAGATTCGAGACGTGGGGGAAGGGATGGCTCGGGTCGAACGCCAGCGGCGTCAGCACGGGGAAGATGTCGCGCTTGAAGTACGTCCGCAGCTTCCGTTTCTTCTTCGCCGAGAGGTCGTCGTAGGAGACGATCGCGATCCCTTCGTCCTTGAGCTGCGGCAGCAGGTCGTCGTGCCAGCAGCCGTAGACGAGCCGGCGTTCGCTCTCGAGATGGGAACGGATGCCCGCCAGCTGCTCGGACGGTGTCATCCCGTCGGGAGGCGCCTCCAGTGCGCCGCGTTCGAGCTGCCTCACGAGACCCGCGACGCGAACCATGAAGAACTCGTCCAGGTTGCTGCCGTAGATCGACAGGAACTTGACCCGCTCGAGCAGGGGATGCCGGGAATCGCGCGCCTCCTCGAGAACCCGGCTGTTGAACTGGAGCCAGCTCAACTCCCGGTTGTTGTAGTGCTCGGGAAGGCCGGGCTCGATGGCCGGCGCGAGCCGCCTGGGACGCGCGTCCGGCTCCGACTCGACAGGCTCGGCCGGCGCCGTCGCGGTCGACGGCTCCATCAGATCCTCAGCGGCTGCAGTCTCCGGGTACGCCACGGTAACCGCTGATTCTACACCGGTTCCGGCTTGCTCGGGTCACTCGGACGGACGGCGCCTGACCACGACGAAGGTCACGTCGTCGGCGGGAACTCCCTGTGGGGAGAGTTCCTCAACCCAGCGCTCGAACTCGGCGACCGCTTCCCGCGCCGGGCGCTGGCCGACCTCGAGCCATCGCTCGGCGATCGCCGGATAGCCCACCGGCTCGCCACTCGCATCCAGCATCTCGGGCAAGCCGTCGCTCATCAGGAGCGCCGCGTCGCCCGGTTCGAGGCGCACCCGATGTCCTTCGTACGACGCGACGGCCAGGGTGCCTAGCGGCACGCCGGAACTCATGATCTCCTCGACTTCTCCCGACGGACAACGGCTGATCAGCACTGGCGGCATACCCGCGGAAGCCAGGTCGAGGACCCCCTCCCGATAGCGCGCGAGCACCAGGGCCATCGCGCGGCGGCCCAGGTTCATCGAACGGATCGTCGCCGTCGCACGGGACAGGAAGTCGGCAAGGTCGAGACCCATGTCGGCCGACGCGAGCAGCGTCTTGACCACGGTCACCATCGTGCCGGCGCGCGCCCCGTGGCCGGTCGCGTCGCCGACCGCGATCGTGAGCGAACCGTCCTGCCGGGGCCGGCTGAAGTCGTAGTAGTCACCCCCGACCTCCGAGGCCGTGCGCAGGAACACGGCGATCTCGAGGTCGGGGTGCTCAGGGAGGGCGGCGGGCAGCAGCGAGAGCTGGAAACTGCGGGCTTCCTCGAGCTCCCGCGTCTGACGCTCGTTCTCGGCCTCCAGCAGGCGCCGGTCGACCTCCTGCTGCCGGCGATGCCGCTCCTGTTCGACCAACTGGCGCCGGCTCTTCTCCTGGTCGCGCGCCATGCGGTTGAACGCTTCCCCCAGCTTGCCGACCTCGTCGCGTCCGCCGAGTCGCGCCCGCGCCGCAGCATCGCCGCGGGCCAGACGATCGACCTGCCTGGTCAGGTGGCTCAGCCGGCGCGTGAGGCGATTGGCCAGCGGAGCGGCGGCGAACAGGGACAGGCTCATCAGGCCGACGCCGACGCCCAGGTTGCGAAGCGATGCACTCCTCATTTCGGCGAGCGACGGGCCGATTGGACGCACGATGCCATAGATCAACTCGCCTTCCGCGGCGGCCTGCGTGGCGACGACCCATTCGCTCAGGCCCCGACAGAGATCTTCGTGCCCGGCGGCAAGCGCGTCGAGGAGAGGTTCGTCGCCGGCGCAGTGCACCTCTTCGAGAAGTTCCAGTTCCTCGGTCCCGGAAGTGTAGATCTCGCCCTCCCCGTCCAGTGCGAACGGAACCGCACCGCCGCCGCGAGGTATGCGGCGCAAGACGTTTCGCATCAGGTTCTCGGGCCGGATAGCGGCTTCCAGGTGCGCCACAACGCCGCCGTCCCGGTGAACGGGAGAAGAGACGGGTCCGCCGAAGACCCGAGTGGCCCAGGCACGGCCTCTGCGCGCCCACTCGGCATCCCTCGCCCGATCCCCTGCTTCTCCACGTTCCGTGGATCGTCCGCCGGGAGCGCCGCCGGCCGGGAGACGGTCCGGGTTGCCGCCTCGCGACCAGAGGAAGCGTCGACCTTCGGTGGCCCGGAGCCCGCGCAGACCGCGATCCCCCCCACCGGTTTCCGGGCCTTCGTCAACACTCGGCCCGGTTCCCGGTGGGGTCGCCGGGACGAGTTCGAGCGCATCGACGAAGTCCGCGCCATCACCCATGTTGCTCCAGAGGAACTCCGCCAGAGCCTCCGGGTCGGCGTACTGGGGGTCGTCGAAGGGCAGCATCGTGCCAAGCCTCCGAACGTACCCCTCCAGGTCGTCCCTGGCGCGGAACAGACCGACCGATATCTGCCTCGTGACCTCCAGGGACTCTGCCTCGACCGCGGCCCGAAACGCCCTCGTCGAGGAGACGTAGGAGTAGCCGACGATGCCGGCCAACGGAAGCACCGCCAGCACCAGGAAGGCGAGAATCAGTTGACTACGGAGTCTCATCTTCAGTCCAACCAGCTTCGGACCCGCGAGCTTCCCCGTCCGCCGAGTCCCGCCCCGCCGGCTGCCGCACCCGTTTGCCGTCCTTGCGGCGACCGGAAAGAGAACTCACCACGCCGTGCAACGCCCTTACCTCGTGTTCCCTGAGTTCGGCGCGGTGGAGGATGCTCCTCAGGTTGCGAACCATGATGCCACGCTTCTCCGCCACCCGCAGGAAGCCCGAGGCGTCGAGCTCCTGCTCCAAGTGCTCGAAGAGGTTCACGAGCTGCGCCGAGGTGGCCGGAAGCGTCGCCGAACGCTGGTCGGGCGGCGCCGTGGCGGCTCCGGACGCACCCTCGAACCACGCCCAGGCGACCAGCAGCACCGCCTGGGCCAGGTTGAGGGACGAGTACCCAGGGTTCAACGGAATGTGGACGATGTGCGAGGCCAGAGCCACGTCGTCGTTGTCGAGACCGGCCCTTTCCGGACCGAACAGCACTCCCGAGCGCTGCCCTCGCGCCGCGCGCTCCCTGACCTCGGCCGCCAGCTCCCGAGGGCCGATCGCGGGCTTCAGCATGTCCCGGCGCCGGGCCGTCGTCGCGTAGACGCGGTGCAGGTCGGCGACCGCCGCGGCCGTGGTCGCGAACACCCGTGCCCGGTCGACGACCTCGCGCGACGCCCCGGTGGCCATCGCCTGCGCGCGCTCGTTCGGCCAGCCGTCGCGCGGCGAAACCAGTCGCAGCTCGGTCAGGCCGCAGTTCAGCATCGCCCGGGCCGTGGCGCCGACGTTCTCGCCCATCTGCGGCCCGACCAGGACGATCACGGGCGGCCCTGAACCCGGGTGGCGCGACCCCGCGACAGCGTTGCGTTCCCGAACCACAGCCCCCTAGGCTACACACGTGACTGGCGATTGCCTGGCCGATCGGCTACCCGAAACTCCGGGGGCGATCTCATCCGACGTCATCCTGGAACGGTTCCTCGACTGGGTCGCCGGGCTCGGCTTCGAGCTGTTCCCCGCCCAGGAGGAGGCGCTGCTCGAAGTGATGGCGGACCGCCACGTCGTCCTCGACACGCCGACCGGCTCGGGCAAGTCTCTGGTCGCGATGGCGATGCTCTGGAAGGGCCTCTGCGAGGGCAGGACCGGCTTCTACACGGCGCCGGTCAAGGCGCTGGCCTCCGAGCAGTTCTTCCGGATGTGCAACGAGTTCGGCGCCGAACGGGTGGGCATGTTGACCGGCGACGCCAGCATCAACCCGAAGGCGCCGATCGTCTGCTGCACCGCCGAGGTGCTCGCGAACATGGCGCTGCGCCAGGGCGCGGACCTGCCCGTCGACTACGTGGTGATGGACGAGTTCCACTTCTACTCGGATCCGGAGCGCGGCGTGTCGTGGCAGGTGCCGCTGATCACGCTTCCCGACACGACCTTCCTCCTGATGTCGGCGACCCTCGGCAACATGGCGCCGATCAGCGAGGCCCTGGAGCGCGCCACAGGCCGCCCCGTGGCGCTCGTCAGCTGCAGGGACCGGCCGGTGCCGCTCGAGTACGAGTACCGCGAGACGCCGCTGCACGTCACGATCGATGAACTCACGAACGCCGACCGGGCGCCTGTCTACGTCGTCAACTTCACCCAGCAGGACTGCGCGCGGCTGGCCCAGAGCCTGACCAGCCTGAGGCTCTGTTCGCGGGAGGAGAAGAAGGCGGTCTTCAGGGAAATCGGGGACTTCCGTTTCGACACGGCCTACGGCAAGGAGATGCGGCGCTTCCTCGGCTTCGGCATCGGCGTCCACCACGCGGGGCTGCTGCCGAAGTACCGGCTGCTGGTCGAGAAGCTCGCGCAGTCCGGGCTGCTCAAGGTGATCGCCGGCACGGACACGCTGGGCGTGGGCGTCAACGTGCCGATCCGCACGGTCCTGTTCAGCCAGCTCTGCAAGTTCGACGGCGAGAAGGACACGATCCTCACGGTGCGCGACTTCCAGCAGATCGCCGGCCGCGCCGGCCGCAAGGGCTTCGACGACCTGGGCTGGGTGGTCTGCCAGGCGCCGGCGCACGAGATCGAGAACCGCCAGCGGCTGCTCAAGGCGAGCGTCTCCCGGCTAGGGCGAGGGCGCGGCCGCAAACCGGTCCGCAAGCGATCGGCGCCGCGCGGCTTCGTGCCGTGGGACGCGAGCACCTTCGAGCGGCTCACCACCAGCCGGCCCGAGACGCTGGAATCCCGCTTCCGGCTCCGTCACGGCATGGTGTTCGACCTGATTCAGGCCGACGAGTCGGCCCGCAACGGCGGGAGGCGCGCGAACTTCGGCTCGCTGCGACGGTTGATCGCCGCCTGCCACGAACCCGCCGCCACGAGGGACCGGCTGATCGGACAGTCGGCGGAACTCGTGCGCTCGCTGCACCGCGGCGGCATCCTGCGGATGACGGCGCGGCCCGGCGGCGGCTACCGGGTCGAGGCCGACCGGGAACTGCAGATCGAGTTCTCGATGCACCAGAACCTGTCGCTCTATCTCGTGTCGACCCTGGAACTCCTCGACCAGGAGGATCCGGACTACGGCCTGGACCTGCTCAGCCTGGTCGAGGCGATCCTGGAGGACCCCGGGATCGTGCTCCGGCGTCAGGCGGCGAAGTTGAGGCAAGAACTCGCGGCCCGGCTCAAGGCGAAACGGGTGCCGTTCGAGGAACGGATGGAACGGCTACGGGAAATCACCCATCCACGCCCCCTGACGGACCTCATCGAACCGACCTTCGACGAGTTCCGGCGTTCCCACCCCTGGGTGCGCGGCGACTCGATCCGGCCGAAGCGAGTCGGCCGCGAGGTCTACGAGGACTCCCTGGGCTTCGACGAGTTCATCAGACGCTACGACCTGCAGCGGTCCGAAGGCGTCGTTCTCCGCTACCTGAGCCGGCTGTTCAAGGTCCTGAGCCGCGGCGTTCCCGACCGGTTCAAGACGGACGCCGTGTTCGACCAGCTCGGCTACTTCCACGACCTGCTCACCCGCGTCGACAGCAGCCTGCTGAGCGAGTGGGAACGGCTGTGGTCGCTCGAGGACCAGTCGAGCGATTCGTAGCCGTTAGCGGCTCCGCCCGACTCCCAGCCTGGGACACCACTCCGCGACCGGACAGCGCGAGCACCACGGGCTCACCGGCAGGCAGAGCTTCTGGCCGAAGCTCACGAGGGTCTTGTTCAGGCCGATCCACTGGCTGCGCGGCAGTTTGGCCCGCAGCGCCATTTCCGTCTCGAGCGGGGTCTTCGTGTCGACGTAGCCCCAGAGGTTCGCGATCCGGTGCACGTGGGTGTCGACGCAGATGCCGGGCCGCCGAAACCCCTCGGTGACGACCAGGTTCGCCGTCTTGCGGCCGACGCCGGGGAGTTCGACGAGTTCCTCGACCGTCCGGGGCACCTCGCCGCCGAACCGCTCGCGCAGCACGGTCATCGCGAGCTGGAGGTTCTTCGCCTTCGTTCGGTAGAAGCCGACCGGGAAGATGAGCCGCTCCAGTTCTTCGAGCGGCAGGGCGCCGATCTCCTCCGGCGTCGACGCCGCGGCGAACAGCCGTCTCGTCGCCCCGGCGGTCGCCTCGTCCTTGGTTCGCGCGCTCAGGATCGTCGACACGAGCACCTTGAAGGGGTCGCGCTCGGTCTCCGCGATCAACGTGACGATCGGCAGTTCCGAGCCCTCCAGATGCCGCCGGATGCGGCGAAGCATCGCCGCCAGGCGGCGGTTCGTCGGCGGCGTCGGCGGCGCGGGCACGGCGACCGCGAGAATACCGCCGCTCGCCGCGGCTGTTACCTTGGCGTGATGAACGTGGCCCTGAGCGGCGCCTCGGGACTCATCGGCGGCGCCCTCGCCAGCAGCCTGGAAGCCGACGGTCATCGCTGCCGGCGGCTGGTGCGGCGTACGCCGTCGGAACCGACTGAAGTCGAGTGGCGGCCTGAACGCGGCCTGGTCGAATCGCCGGCCGCCGAGGGCCTCGACGCGCTGATTCACCTGGCGGGCGAGAACGTCGCCGCCGGCCGCTGGACCGCCGCGCGGAAACGCAGGATCCGCGCCTCGCGCGGCCCGGCGACCCGCCGGCTGGTCGAGTCGCTCGCAAGCCTCGAACGACCGCCGGGCGTCTTCGTCTGCGCCTCGGCGGTCGGCTACTACGGCGACCGCGGCGGCGAAGTCCTGGACGAGGACTCCCCTCCCGGGGAGGGCTTCCTGGCCGCCGTCTGCCGGGACTGGGAAGCTGCCGCCCTCCGAGCGTCCGCGGTCTGCGAGCGCGTGGTGATGCTGCGGTTCGGGGTCGTGCTCTCCGCGCGCGGCGGCGCCCTGGCCAGGATGCTGCCGCCCTTCCGGCTCGGTCTGGGCGGGCGGCTCGGATCGGGGCGGCAGTACTTCCCCTGGATCCACATCGACGACGCGGTAGCCGCGATCCGGCATTTGACGGACCGCGATGTTCGGGGCGCCGTCAACCTCGCCGCTCCGGAGCAGGTCACGAACGCGGGCCTGACCTGGTCCCTGGCACGAACCCTGCGGCGTCGGGCTCCACTGCCGGTGCCCTCGCTCGCCCTCCGTGCCGCCTTCGGAGAGATGGCGAATGAGACCCTGCTCGCCAGCGCCCGCGTGGTCCCGCGCGCTCTGCAGGAGGCCGGGTTCGAGTATCGCTTTCCGAAGCTCGAGGCGGCGCTGGCCCGCGAGTTGTCGCCCGATACGCCCGCGAGAACGTAGAATCCGGGAAGCGAAACGCAACGCGGCGTGTTGCGTATTCGTGAGTGCGGCCGGCAACCTCGATGCCGGCGCCAGGACAGAGCCGGCACCGACGTGGAGCCCCCTCTCCCGGATCTCAGCCAACCGGCGCCCGCAAACCGCTACCACCATGGCCTTCAAGCTCGAACGACGCGAGACGACCGGATCGAAGTTCCCCCCCGGTTCCCTCCATCTCGGCGGCTCGCCGTACGAACTGGAGCCGGAGAGCAGGACCCCGCTGCGAGTCGCCGTCATCGCGACGATCGCCTTTCACGCGCTTCTCTTCGTCATCAGCTTCCCCACCATGAGGC
Source organism: Thermoanaerobaculia bacterium (assembly GCA_022823665.1). Taxonomy (GTDB): domain Bacteria; phylum Acidobacteriota; class Thermoanaerobaculia; order Multivoradales; family Multivoraceae; genus Multivorans. The sequence continues at coordinate 455,871 of JAJEHN010000001.1, forward strand.
CGCGGGCACTCCAGGCCGCGCAGGCGCCGAAGGCGTTCGTCGTCCAGGCCGTCCGCTTCAAGCCGCCGCCACCCGCGAAGGCGGAACCCATTCCCCAGCGCAAGACGAAGAAGATTCCGATTCCCGACCCGACCCCCGACGAGCCCGAACCGCTGATCCGGGAACAACTCTTCGAGGCGCCGCAACTGGAGATCGACGGCATCGCCGACGTGCTGTTCGACCTCCCCGAAGCCCCGTCGCCCGCCGGACCGCCGGGAACCCTGTTCGTCGAAGGCGACGTTCTGCCCCCCAAGAAGACCTATGCTCCGCTTCCCAACTACACCGAGGAGGCCCGTCAGGCACGCGTCCAGGGCGTCGTCATCCTCCAGGCTGTCGTCGACACCCTGGGCAACGTCGGCTACGTCAAGGTCCTCAAGGGCCTGCCGGAAGGCCTCACCGAGTCCGCCGTCCAAGTCGTCCAGGAATGGCGCTACGAACCCGCCACCCTGAACGGCGAACCGGTCCCGGTCTACATCAACCTGACCGTCAACTTCTCGCTGCAGTAGAGCGTCGCGGCCCGATTGCCGGTGGCGCCTACTCGCTGCCGGACCCGGACTCCGTGCTCGCCGCCTGGCCCTTCTTCTCGTAGTACTCCTTCTCCAGCAGCCGGGCGCCGCGGAGGATGTTGCCCATGGCGTAGTTGCCTTCGTGGCAGGCGTACTCGTAGAGGAGGTCGTCGGTTCCCGGCCAGATGAGCTCACCGCTGTAGGGCGCGGCGTAGTCCGTGTCATGGACCGTGAAGCCATAGAGCAGGTCCTTGGCGCCATGGCGGCTGAAGCGCTCGATCACCTTCAGGCCGTCGCGCGGGTCGCTCTGGCTGTCGAGGAAGTTCGTCGTCTCGACGACCAGGGTGTCGCCTTCCCACCAGCCGATGGAGTCGCCGCCCATCGAGCGGTACTCGGCGGGCGGGTGCTCGGCGTTCAGGCGGACCACCTTCGCCCAGTGCATCCACTCGACCAGGATGACGACGTGGTCGTCCGTCTGGGTGATCGTCTTCAGGTTGTTGTACGGCAGTGAGCGGACCGGCGTGGTGGCGACGCCGGTGTAGATGCAGCGGTCGCCGGGCGTCAGCGTCTCGGGACCGTCGTAGGGGTCGTCGCCGGCCTCGATCCACCAGGCGTCGCCGGTGTTCTTGTAGAGGTACGGGTTCACCGTGGCGCGCCGAGCCTTGCCGGCCTCGGTCAGCTCCGGCATGCGGCCATTGGGCGGGTCGGTGAGGACCGAGGTCCGGTACTGGCCATCGATCGGATAGGCCTGGTTGCCGAAGTCGAGCCAGAAGAAGTTGTAGCCGCCGACCGCGCCGGCCGCGCCCGCGGAGCCGTCGCCGCCGGGCGGCGGCGCCTCGCGGCCCGGGTCGCTGACGGCGTTGGCGGCGGCGTCGGCCGCGGCCATGCCCGCGGCGATCCGCTCCGCTTCCTCCGCGGTCATGAACTGCTTGTCGCCGAGGCGGGGGTCCCGCTCGAAGGGCGTCAGGTTGGCGACGTCATAGTTGCCGGACAGGTCGGCCCGTCCGCTCGCGGTGCGCGGGATGTCGTCGTCCCCGGCCGCGGCGACGGGCGCCGCGAGGAAGGCGAGAAGCGTGAGGCAGGCGAAGGGAATGAGGACCTTTTCGGAACGCGGCATGGCGGCTCTCCTTGCGGGGGAATGGCAGCGCCGAGACTACCGCAGGTCCCCTGCCGGTCAGCGTGGCGGCAGCCAGCCGCGGGGAGGCCCGAAGTAGACCTTGAAGTTGGCTTCGCGCCGCCGTTCCGGGGACTGGTTCTCGAACACGCCGTAGACGAACGTGCCGTGCTCGAGGCGGTGGATCACCGGGTTGCCCCGCCAACCGGCCTCGCCGATCTCGCACGGCTGCTCCGGCAGGCAGCTTCCGCGGCTATGAAGGTCCGCGGCCTCGTACTGGAAGCCGACGAACCGCACATCCGCGGGGAGGAAGATACCCAGGACCTGACACGACCGTTCCGGGTCGAGGATCGGCAGCAGGAGTTCCTGGACTTCGGTGCGCACCTCACCGGGCAGCAACCTCAGCACGTCGTTGCCGGTGGGCTCGGCGAGCGACCCGGCGTAGACCCGGAAGTCCGCGGGCAACGACGCTTCCACGATCTTCGCCACCCGCTCCATCCGATCGACGAGATCGGGGGCGCATGCGACCGTCTCGGCGGTCCTCGGCTCGGCGGGCCAGTTGCTCGCCACCGACCACTCGCCTGGACCGCACTCGGGGCAGGCGCCGGCCCGCAGCAGCGTACGGTTCGGGAGCAAACGGACCGCAACGGGTTCCGGCTCGGGTTCGGGCGCCGCAGCCACAGACCGCTCCTCCACCGGCAGCTCGACAGCCGGCCGTTCGGCCACAGCGGGAGGCGAAACGGCCGGCGCCTCGGCCGGAGTCGCGGCCTCGACGGCTGCGGGCGGTGCTTCACTCGGCTCGGCCTCGACCTCGGCCACGGCCGGCGGCTCGACGGTCCGGGCGACGTTCTCCCGTCGCAACCGGCGCTCCCGCTGCTCGGCACGACGCTCCGCCCGTCGCTGTGCCCGGGTGATCGCGCGCGCCGAGCCGGCGCTTGCCGTTGTCGTCGCTACGCCGACGCTCGAGTAGCCGACGTTCATCGGCGCCCAGAAGGGGCCCGTACGCTGGCGCGAGGTGAACCCGACCTCCGGCCGCTTTCCGTCCTCCAGCCTCAGGTAGGAACTCACGATCATGAACCCCTCGCGCCGCAGTTCGACCTGCCACTCGCCTGCCGACAGGCCGCTGACTTCCGCCACGCCGGATGCGTCGGTCAGCAGCGGCGGCGGTCCGCCGGAGCGATCGGACTCGGCCAGGAACGCCATGACCGTGACCCCGGGCAACGGCTGTCCGGCGTCATCCGTCACCACCACCTGAAACCCGTTGCTGCCGCTCCACTCCTGGGCCGCCGCGACCGCGGGAACGGCCGCGAGGACCACCGCCAGGGTCGGAAGGAGCCGGCTCTTCGTCATCCAGTCGCCCCCGGCGGCGTCACGTTCTTCTCCGGAGGCTTGTCCGGCGGACGCCGACGATCGCGCCAGGTGCCGGTCATCAGCGTGAGCAGTCCCAGGATCAACTCGTCGACGAAGGGCAGCACGTCGGGGACGAACAGGTCGATCAGGAAGACGACCGCCAGAACGACGAACAACTGCGGGAAGCGCAGGCCGCCCAGGAAGGAGAACAGCGACGAGTTGCTGGGGTCGCGGCTCGGCGTGGTCTGATCGGCCATCGCCTTCCAGTCTACGCGGATCGGCCCCCGAAGCCTTCGCGGGGCCGAGACTTCGACGCAGTTCGCTCCGAATCCGGCCGGAAACCAGATCCCGGGCGTTGCTTCACCCGTGTATTCTTGGAAGTTGAACTACCCGCCCCAGACCGAGAAAGCGTGCCCACAACGAGACACTTCGCCTTCCATGCACCAGAGACTCTGCCGGGGGGGGGGAACAGCCATCGCTCCTCGCCAGGCTCGGTGAGTTCAGGGCCCGGCAAACGCTCCGCACTCCTGCACGCCAGTCTCCTGGCCAGCCTGTTCTTCGCGGTTGGCCTTCAGGCGCCCGCCGCCGCCCAGCTCTGGTACGAGACGAGAAACCTGCACGGCACGACCTGGAACGAACTGACGGCGACGAGCGCCACCGTCGCCGTCGCTCGCGGCACGAACTCGATCTATGTCCGGGATCCCCTGGGACCTGCCGACGCGAGAATCCCCAAGTGCAACGGCTACTCGGGAGCTCCCCGTCTCGACTACGAGAACAAGTGGGTGTTCAAGCCTCGTGGTCCCCTCAGGCTGCGGACCGAGGAAGCGCATCCGTTCGTCCAGACCAAGCATCGCGGCATCGCCTACTGTTTCGACAACTACTCGCGCACGGCGATCAACATCCACGAGAACGTGGAACCCGGCACCTACCGGGAATCGTTGATCTGGCTCGGGGCCGATGGCACCGACCTGCAAAACCGCTACGTCGACATCACGGTCATCGTTCTCGAAGAGGCCGGACCTCCTCCGCCACCACCGCCGCCAGTTGCGCCACCGCCGCCAGTCGCTCCACCGCCACCATCACCACCGCCGCCGCCGGAACCTGAGCCCGAGCCAGAACCGCTGAGCGCGGGCTTCGAACTTCCGGGCGCCACCTGCGGCGACGACCTCTGCACGGCGGTCCAGGGGACGACCTACAGCATCCGCAACACGAGCACGGGCAGCCTCGCCTCCATCCTCTGGGAGTTCGGCGACGGCAGGACCTCCCGCACCCGGGAACCCCGGCATATCTGGAAGGCGCCTGGCTTCTATCGACTGGAACTTGTCGTAGGGGACGGTGAGTCAACACTGAGCGCCTACCGCGACGTTCTCGTCCGCCCGAGCGAACCGGCGGGCGACTGCGAGCCGGATGGAGAAAGGCTCTGCCTGGGCGGTTCCCGCTTCGCCCTGAACGTGGAGTGGTGGACCGAGGAAGGCGACGAGCCCCGATCCGGCCAGGTCGTTCATTCGGGCACGAACGAGTCCGGCCTGTTCCGCTTCTTTGACGACGACAACTGGGAGATCCTGACCAAGGTGCTCGACGGCTGCGAGGTGAACGGCAAGACGTGGGTCTTCCTCGCCTCGGCCACGAACCTGGGCTACCGCCTGCTGGTCGAGGACACGGCAACCGGAGAGGTGAAGGAGTACACGAGCGCACCCGGTAAACATGCGCACACGGTCGTCGACGTCGCGGCCTTCGACGATGCCTGTCCGTCGAGCCCGGCCGCTGGACCCGGGCACTGAGCGCCGGACTCCTGGCGCGGGCGACGGCTGAAGGGGCTGCGGATAGCCTCTCTTACCGTGAACGAACCGGCGATCGTCTACCCCGCGCTCGCGTTCGCCGGCTGCGTCGCCGGCGCGTTGAACGTGGTCGCGGGAGGCGGCTCCTTCCTCACGCTGCCGATCCTCATCTTCTTCGGTCTCCCTCCAGGCGTCGCCAACGGCACGAACCGGGTCGCCATCCTGCTGCAGAACGTCGTCGCCTCGTGGGGCTTCCACCGCCACGGCGTGCTCGACCGGCGGGCCATCCTGTGGGCCGCGCTGCCGGCGACGGCCGGCGCCGGTCTCGGTTCCTGGGCCGCGCTCCTCATCAGCGACGACGCTTTTCGCCGGGTGCTGGCGGCGCTGATGGTCGTCGTGACCCTGTGGACTCTCTTCTCGCGGCGCAAGGAACCGGACGAGCAGCCCGCGTCCCTGCGAGTCGGTCTGCTGGCACTCGGCTTCTTCGGAGTCGGCGTCTACGGCGGCTTCGTGCAGGCCGGCGTCGGCTTCTTCATCCTTGCCGCAACCTCCCTGGCCGGCCTGGATCTGGTCCGCGGCAACGCGGTGAAGGTGCTCAGCATCCTCTGCTTCACCGGACTGTCGCTGCTGCTCTTCGCGCTCTCCGGCCGCGTCGACTGGGCCTTCGGCCTCGCCCTCGCGGTCGGCAACATGGCCGGCGGCTGGCTGGGCGTGCGGCTCACCGTGCTCAAGGGTCACGCCTGGGTACAGCGGGTGGTGACGGTGACCGTCATCCTGTTCGCGGTCCGTCTCTGGTTCGGCTGAGCGCCACGCTCCGGCGCGGCTCCTAGAAGCAGGCGTAGCCGCCGTCGATCACGAACTCGTCGCCGGTGTGGTACGACGACGCCCTGCTCGCAAGATAGACGGCGATGCCGCTGAAGTCCTCGCCCACGCCCCAGCGGCGCACCGGAACCCGCCGCAGGACCTTCGTCTGGAACGCTTCCGTGTTGATCGCTCGCTCGGTCATGGCGGTGGCGATCCAGCCGGGCAGCACCGAGTTGACGCGGATGCCGTGGCGCGCGTGCTCGACCGCCAGGCCGCGCACCATCGCGTTGAGCCCCGCCTTGGTCGAAGCGTAGTGCTCACTGCGCGGCGCGCCGAACACCGCGGACAGGCTGCTCGTCGCAACCAGGGAGCCGCCCTCGCCGCGCTCGACCATGTGCCGGATCGCCTGCTGGAACGTCTGGAAGACGCCCTCCATGTTGACCTGGAAGATCCGGCGCCACTCCTCCATCGACATGTCGACGAAAGGCGTACCGCGGCCGCCGATGCCGGCGTTGGCGAAGCAGGAATCGACCTTGCCCAGCAGTTCGACCGTGCGCGCGAATGAGGCCGCCACGGCGTCGGCGTCGCCGACGTCGCATCGCAGGGCCTCGACTCGCGTGCCGTGGCGTGCCAACTGCTCCCGCGCGTTCGCGTTCTTCTCCTCGTTCGTGCCCCAGATGCAGACATCGGCGCCAGCCTGGGCCAGCCCTTCGGCAAAGCCGAGGCCGATTCCGGAGTTGCCGCCGGTGACGAGAGCCACTGTTCCGCTCAGGTCGAATGCGTCGTAAGCCAAGGTCGTTCTCCTTCTTCCTTCCGGTCGGTGGTTCGTTGATGCGGCGCGGCCGGTTCTAGCCAGCCATCGAGCGGAAGATCGGCACGACGACCTCCGGCATCCGGCAGTGGTTGCCGGTCGCCTTGTCGACCCAGACGTGGTCCGTCCGGCCCTCGACGAGCACGCGCCCGTCGACCTCCACCCGGTAGCCGAAGCTCATCGCGCGGCTCTTCAGTCGATCGAGCCAGCAGCGGACCCGCACCCGGTCGCCGTAGCGGGCGCCGCCCCGGTACTTGAGCTGGACCCCGGTGACCATCAGCCAGTAGCCCTCGTCCTCGATCTTCCGGTAGGCCATGCCGGCGACGCGGCAGTGATGGGTGCGGGCGAGCTCGAACCACACGAGGTAGTTCGAGTGGTGGACCACGCCCATCTGGTCCGTTTCCTTGTAGCGGACCTCGATCTCGACTTCGCTGGCCGGCACCTCGAGGCCGGCGGCGTTGACCGCGGTTCCCGTCATCCCGTTCATGTCGGCCCGCGACTGTAGCGGAGAACCGTGGCGATGATCTTCCAGCCCGCCCGAACCGTGCCGGAAACCGTGCCGGTGATCTTCGAGACGCCGGTCCGGCGGCGGTAGCTGACCGGCGCCTCGACCACCCGCAGACCCCGCCGCAGCGCCTTGACCTGCATCTCCGCCGTCCAGCCGAAGTCCGGATCCCGCATGCCGAGCGACTCGAGCGCCCGCCACGAGACCGCGCGGAACGGTCCCAGGTCGGTAAAGCGATGCCCGTAGAGCAGGCGCACGAGCAGGCATGCGAACCGGTTCCCCCATCGCGCCTGCGGCAGCAGGGCCCCCGGTTCGGCCTCTCCCAGCACCCGCGAGCCGATGACCAGGTCCGCCTCGCCCCGCGCGATCGGCTCCACCAGCAGCAGCATCTCGTCGGGATGGTCCGAGTAGTCCGCGTCCAGGAAGACGACGACCTCGGGCGGTCCGGTCCGCCGCAGGTGGTCGAGTCCGGCCAGACAGGCGCTGCCGTAGCCCTGGACCGGGGCCGGCACGACCTCGGCGCCGGCTTCACGCGCGTGCGCCGCCGTCGCGTCCCGCGAGTTGTTGTCGGCGACGACGACGCGGCGCACCAGGCCGGCCGGCAGGTCCGCGAGCACCAGGCCGATCGACTCCTCCTCGTTGTAGGCGGGGATGACGACGTCGATCGCCGGCGCGGTCACAAGGTGACGCCGAAACGGTTCCGCAGCACGAACGCGAAGGCGAGGGAGAGGATCAGGAAGGCGACCAGCCAGTGGACGTCGAACAGGCCGAAGAAGGAGATCGAAGCGGTGCCGTACTGCACGTCGATCCGTTCGATCGGCCCGCCGCGCGGAAGCGAGGGCTCCGCCGGGTAGAGCAACTGGTCGAGGATCGCCGCCCGGCGCCTGGTCGGCGAGCGGCGCACCCACAGCGCGCCGGCGTCCGGATCGGCGACGAAGAGGCTCTTCGTGAAGGCCCCGCCATCCACCCGCACGACGAGTTCGTGTCGCCCCGGCTCGTCCGCCCGCAGGCGCCACACGACCTGCCGCAGGCTCGGCACCCAGACGTCGGCCGTCTCCACGGCGACGCCGGGCGGCGCCTCCACCTCGATCGGCGGCCGCGGCGCGGCTTCATCCCCTCCCGCGGCCGCCGGTTCAGCAGCCGCCAGGTCGACGACGAGCAGCGTCTGCTCGCCCGCTTCGAGCCCCTCGTAGCCGTAGTGGAACTGCAACTGGGCGATCAGCAGCATGAAAGGCACGATCATCCACAGCAGCGGCACCAGGTTCAGCCGCAGGTAGGTCAGGTTCTCGCGCAGCAGCCGAAGCTGGGCCGCCAGCACGGCCCGCAGGTCGTCGTTGAACAGTCGCACCTCGAGCAGGTGCCCGAACAGCCGCCGCTTGACCGCGGCGATCGCCGGCTGGTTCGACGTCCAGCGGTAGACGAGCAGCGCGAAGATGCCCGAGACCAGCGCCACGACGGCCACCGGCACGATCGGCGGCAGGGCCGCGAAGGGCCGGAGCGCCACGTCGAAGACGGCGCGGAGGACGGCGTTCAGAAGGGACATCGACGGCGTTCGGGCGGCGCTAGGAGATGTACCCCAGGCCGCGGAGCCGTTTCTCGATCTCCTCCCTCGACTCGGCGCCTTCGAGCTTGGCCAGCTCCTTCTCGAGCGCGTGGGTGATGAACTCCTCGACGGACGAGTAGCCCGCGATGTCGCTGTATCGCTTCACCCTGGCGATCAGTTCCTTGTCGAGCTTTACCTTGCCGCCGCCGAACATGCGTCTCCTCCTTCGCTAGCGGGGTCGTCCGACCCGGTTCAGGGCGAGCCCGTCGCCGCGCCGCCCGCAAGGGATGGGAACTCTTCCACGCCGTACTCGGCCAGGATCGAGCCCGCCAGGTCGACGATGCCCCGCGCGGGGCGGCCAAGCGGACGACTGAGCAGGAGCACGCCCGGCACGGTCCGGTGGTCCATCATGTGATCGCCGCTCCAGGCGCTGTCGTTGTCGCTGAAGACCTCTCCCACGACCTCGCCCGACGCCGACTCCGTCGCCCCGCGGTAGCCCTTCGCGTAACCGACCACCAGATCGGGACCGATCGCGGCCCCTTCCTGGAAGGCGTATTCCTCGCGAAGGTGGACCTCCGTGATCGCGGATTCGCCCGTCTCCGGGTCGACGACCGCCAGCAGTTCCCGCTTCAGCTCCCGAACCAGATCGAGGCGCTCCGCCGCCGTCACCGTGCCGTCGCGTTCACGGCCGCGCAGGTTGACGTAGAGACCCGAGAAGCCGATCCCGTAGGCCCTGGTGTTGTCCCAGTCGACGTTCAGCAGGAAGCCCTCATCCGCGTAGGGATCCGGACTTCTCGGCGCCAGGTAGCCCCGCTCGATCAGCCAGGCGTTCAGGTGGAAGGCGCGGCGCCAGGAGGCGAAGCCGTGGTCCGACATGACGATCAGCAGCGGCTCGTCCGCGCCGCTGTCGCCGAGGCCGGCTTCGGCTTCGAGCCGGTCCAGCGTCTGCCCGACGATCGCGTCGAGGCCCTCGTAGAGGGTCGGGATCAGGTCCTCGTGCACGGCGTCGGCTTCCGGGTCATAGGCGGGGTGCTCCGGATCGCGCGACCGCCAGCGGACGTGGCCGATCTGGTCCACGTTGCCGAAGTAGTAGAAGAGGAATCCGCCCTCCTGCTCGAGGTAGCGGTCCAGCACGTAGCCGTACTGCTCGGCGACTTCGTCGCCGGCGATCTTCGCCTGGGCCAGGAACTCCTCCGGGGTGAAGACGCCCTCGGTCAGGGTCTTCGTGTCCTCGGGCATCCCTTCCGTGTAGAAACGATCGACCGCCTCCGCCAGCTCGGCCGCGAAATCGGGCGGCGTCGAGATCGGCGCCGCGGGCGAGATCGGATCGTGGTCGATCGGACTGACGTAGAGCTCGAACTCAGGCTCGAGCGCGCGCAGGTACATCCGGCAGATGCCGCGCAGGTGCTGGGTCGGCATCATCTCGAAGTCCACCTCGAGCCAGTCGCTCCACTCCCCGACCTCCAGCACGATCTCCTGGTCGCCAAGTTCGATCTTGGCGCTCTCCGTCTCCGGATCGAGGTACACGGTGAACGGCACGGTCAGCTGCTCGGGCTCCCGCAGCAGGGGATTCGGGGGTCCGAGCAACTCGGCCTCGACCACGTTGTCGTAGATGTCGAGCTCGACGATGTCGCCGCCGGTGATGTCGCGGTCGGCGAACAGCTCCGACGTGTAGAAGGTGAAGGTGCCGTCCGTGCCCTGGATGTCGCTCGTGCCCATGCCCGAGAGTTCGCGGCTCGCCGTGCCCGAGACCGGGAAGTTCGCCGGCATGCGGATGACCGTCGTACGCACCCCGTGCTCCTCCAGCACCTCCCAGAACGGCGTGCCGTGCCGGAACTGCTCGTAGTCGCCGCCGGTGAGCGGGAACTGCCAGGGACCGACGTTCAGGAAGCGTCCGCCCGAGGACGCGGCGGCCGTCGACGGGTACGGGATCATCGTGTCCGGGTCCCGGTGCAGGAAGTCGAAGATGCCGTGGCCGCCCGGGTCCATGCCGGTGATGAAGCTCGACCAGGCGACGGGGCTGTGCGGCGGGATCGTCGTCTCCAGTTCCGTGAAGCCGCCCATGGCCTCGAGCCGGGCGAAGTTCGGCAACCTCCCTTCGTCGATCAACTGCCGCGTGAGCGCGGGGTCCAGGCCGTCGAAGCCGAGCACGACGACCTTCGGCCCCTCCGACGGGCCGACGCCACCGCCGCCGCAGGCCACTGCCAGGGCGGCCAGGAGCATCGTCGCCGCAAGGGGGACCAGCCGCTTCACGCCGCCGCTCCCGCAGCACCGCGGTCGAGAGTCGCCGGGTCGAAGACCGGCTCACCCTCCATGTAGTCCGGCTTGTCGATGCCGAACAGGGCCAGCGCGGTGGGCGCCATGTCGAGAAGCGACAGGTCGTCGCCGCGATTGACGGGGCGGCTGCTGAAGAAGACGCCGGGGACCAGCCGCGGGTCGACGCAGTGGTCGCCGCTCCACGCCTTCGTGTTGTCGGAAAAGACCGGGCCCGCGACGACGCCGACCGCGCAGTCCCAGGACACGCGGTAGCCGTCGTTGTAGCCCACGATCAGGTCGGGGGCGTTGCCCTTGTAAGGACCGGTGTACAGGTCCTCGGCGTCGAAGGCGGCGTTGATGCCGACCGCGCTCCGCTCCTCGTCGGGCAGACCCTTCCAGGCCGAGATGAGTTCGCGCTTGAGGGAGCGCGCTTCGTCGCCCGGCTCCACGATGCCGGAGGCCTCGCGGCCCTTGAGATTCAGGAACACGCCGGCCAGGCCGAGCGCGTAGGCCCGCGTGCGCGACCAGTCCACGCCCTCCAGCCACTCCTCGCTGCCGTCGGCGTCCTCCCTCAGCACGAGGTAGCCGTGGTCCAGCAGCCAGCGGTTCAGGTTCACGCCGCGCCTGAAGGAGGCGAAGCCGTGGTCCGAGAGCACGATCAGAAGATCGTCGTCGTCCAGCTTCTCCATCACCCGGCCGACGAGGGCGTCGTTGTGCCGGTAGTGGTCCTCGATCGTCCGGCGTGCCCTCCCCGTCTTTCGACCCTTCGCCGCCGGGTGTCCGTCCTCCATGTACCGCCAGAACATGTGCTGGATCCGGTCGGTTGCGTCGAAGACGCAGGTCAGACTCCCCCGCCGCAGGCGCTCGAGCGCGGCGAAGAACATCTCCTCCCGCTCGCGGTCGATGTCGTAGGACTGCCGGAGGAAGGTCGCGTCGTCCGTCACGCCCTCGTTGAGCGCGGTCGTGTCCTCCGCGAGCCCCAGCGTGGCGAAGTCGCCGACCCGTTTCACCAGGTAGGGCGCGTAGTACGAGGGATGGGAGATCGGCATCGCCGGCTTCTCGGGATCGATGTTGATCGCGGTCAGGTAGAGCGACGTGTGCTCGCCGGCCTCGGTCAGCATCATCCGGGTCAGGCCGTGGACCTTGACCCCGGGCGCGGCGCGGAACTCGAGACGCACCCAGTCCGAGAGCTCTCCCCTCTCGAGTTCGACCGTCTCCCCCGCCACCGCTACCGTCGCGGTTTCGGCCTCGCGGTCGACCTCGACCGTCATCGGCGCGCGGAGCGGCGGCGGCGGGTCGCCCTCCAGGAAGCTGTTCTCGGGCCCCTCGATGACGCAGTCGAAGTGGTCCGGGCCGGCGCCGTTCGAGGCCAGCGGCACGCGCACACCGCCCTCCCGGATCGTCTCCGTCGCCGGCCGCGTCGTGTAGTAGAGGAACGTGCCCTGGCTGCCCACCAGGTCCGGCACGCACATCGCCGCCAGTTGCGCGCCGTAGAACCGGTCGGGCGGGAAGGTGATCGGCACCCGCAGCACCGTGCTCCAGACGTTCCGCTCACCCAGAACGGTCCAGAACGGCTTCGACCGCCGGAGCATGCGGATCTCCGGCTTCTGCAGCGGGATCTTCCACTTGCCGAGCTTCAGGAAGCGCTCGACCCGGCCGATGTGGGCAGACGACAGCTTCGGCAGGTAGCTCCGCAGGTCGCGGTCGAGGAAGTCGAAGATGTTGTGCTTGCCAGGATTGGCCCCGGTCGCGAACGTCGACCAGGCGACCGGAGACAGCGCCGGGAAGGTGCTGGCGATCCGCCGGTAGCTGCCCTGCTCGCTGAGCTGCTTGAAGTTGGGGAGCTTCCCCTCCTTCATCATCCGTTCGGTCAACCGTGGATCCTGGCCGTCGAGACCGACGAAGACGAGCCGGCTGACGTGGGCCTTCGGCGGCTTCTTCCGCCGCACGACCCGCCACAGGGTCCGCACCGGCCACGCCAGAAGCGAGACGAAGGCAAGCGCCACCGTCGCCAGCAGCACCAGGAACGACGACATCAGCGCGAACCCCGCCCCGGGGCCGATGTAGGCCGCCGCCGGCGCCGCGGCCAGGAGCGCCGCAAGAAACGCCAGCGCGACGGTTACGAGACGCTGAGCTGGCAACGGTTTTCTCCGGGGAGTGCGCGGCCGGAAGCTCAAGAAGCGACGACGCGCGAAGCGGTGCGGAGCATACCAATGCAGGGGTAGCATCGCCGTCGCTGTGAAGGGCAGATCAATCTGGCGCAGACTCCGCTACGGGCGGCCGATCGTCGTCGTCTCCGGCCTGCCCCGCTCCGGTACTTCGATGGCAATGAAGATGCTCGAGGCCGGGGGCATGGAAATCGTGACCGACGGCGAACGCGAAGCCGACGAGGACAACCCGCGCGGCTACTACGAAGACGAGCGGGTCAAGGACCTGGCGAACGCGCCGGACAAGTCCTGGCTCAGGGCCTCACGCGGCCGCGCGGTCAAGGTCATCTCCTTCCTGCTCAAGGACCTGCCGCCGAACCTGAACTACCAGGTCATCCTGATGCGCCGCGACCTGACCGAGGTGCTCGCATCGCAGCGCAAGATGCTCGACCGCCGCGGCGAGACCGACGACACGCCGGACGAGCGAATGATGGAGCTGTGGCAGGACCAGCTCTGGCGGGTGAACTACCTGCTGAAGAAGGCGCCGCAGTTCGAGTGGGTCGAGATCGAGTACGGCGAGGCGCTCCGGGACCCCGCGGCGGCTGCGACTCGGATCGCCAGTCTGGTGGACGGACTAGATGAGATGGGGATGGCATCGGTGGTCGATCCGGCCCTCTACCGGAACCGGGCAATCCCGGGAAGTGAAAGCGAGTTGCGCTCGTCGAACAGCGGTTCATAGACGATCTGCTATCTTGGAAACACTGCCTCCGGGCACTCGCAGGTCCACACGATGGGGCCTGCCGGCCTCGGGCACCAGTCGAGAGGATCACGCCGATGCAGCACGGAATAGAACCGCGCTACCGCCTCGCTGAGGCGGCGAAGATCATCGGGATGCCCGCCCCGACGCTGCGAACCTGGTTCCGTGGCTGGCCTGGCGGAAAACCGGCCGTCCTCGCTCCGGATGGTGGCGCCGCCAGTCCGCTGATCCTCAGCTTCTTCAACGTCGTTGAAGCACGCTTCCTCGATGCCTACCGGCGACGAAGCGTCTCCATGCAGCGAGTCCGACGCACCCTGAACTTCGTGAGCGAACACCTGTCCGGCTTTGAACGCCCGCTTCTGAAGCTCGAGTTCGAAACCGATGGCAGAGCGCTCTTCATCGAACTGCAGGAGACCGGCAAGACGCCCATGCTGCTGGACGCCACCGGCGGCGGTCAGCTCGTCTGGCCAGAGGCGGTCCGAGTGCATTTCCAGTCACTTGTCTTCGACGACCGCGGTGATCCTTCCCGGCTCTGGCTCGACAACCGGCACGAGGTGATGCTGGATCCCCGTTTCGGCTGGGGTCTGCCGGTGGTCGCGGGGTCCGGGGTCCGGACGGATGTCCTCTTCGAGCGCTCCGAAGCCGGTGAAGAGCTCGACGCCATCGCAGAAGACTTCTCGCTGAAGACGTTCCAGGTCGAAACCGCGGTCGCCTGGGAACGAGTGGCCCGGCGCGCGGCGTAGGCTCCGACTGGATCGTCGGCAGTTTCACTGCTGAACGCTACTCGACGATCAGATCCTCGCCGAACTTGATGCCAGCGCACTCGCAGGCAGCTTGGATCCACTTCCGTTTCTGCCGACTCCCGGAATGGACGTTCAGATACCAACCTCCCGGCAGCGACCTGATCGACCGCTCCTCTGGATCGGCCTCCCTCCTCGATTCGCCGATGTGGGAGCGCTGCTTCGTTTCTATCTTGTCTCGGAGGCTCCGATAGAAGGAGCTGCCGCCGTGATCTTTGTATAGCTGCTCAACGATATGCTGGTACATGTCGGCTGCGTTCTTCTCCGGTCGGTCCTCGCCGCGGTACGACCATCTGGCCGCCCGAGGCGAGGAGCGGCGCTTGTGCCCGTCTGACGGCTTCCTGGCCCTGCCTTCAGGCTCTTTCGAAGGACGTTGAACCGCCATCGAGGCGCCCTCGAATCGATCGAAGTAGTCGTTGTCGATCGTTACGTCTTCGACGGTCCGCTCCTTGACGACTACTCCCAGGCCGCGCTCCTTCAGAAGCTCACAGAGGTTGTCGCCATCAATGAGGTCGAGAGGAGTAGCCCCGTCTCGCGTCGCTTCGCGCTTCGCGTCAGCAGTGAACGAGCCCGTGGTGATGATGAGGCCCCTGTCGCTGCGCCCCGCCATGGCGCCCCGGAAGTCCCTCACGACGGGTGCGCCGATGGTCCCCTTGTGCCTCTTGCACTGAAAGTACACCGGAAAGGAGATCAGGGAGAAGCGATACAGGGCCGTCCCGTCAATGCCCCCGTCGCCGCTGCCGCCGATTACCTTGACCGCCTCGAAACCGGAGGAGCGAAGAAGCTCTTGCGCGAGACGCTCGAACGCATCGGGCGACATCTTCAGAAGACGGTCGAGGAGCTTGTCGCCCCAGGCTCCGTTCACCCCCTCGTCGTCGCCCGTTCCCATGCTCGCAGCCGTTGCGGAAACGCCTTGGACCTGCTCATTCGACGCTTGCGCGAGTCTCTCCTGACGTCGGTCACGAAGGTACTCCGCGAAGCGTCGTTCGATCGTCTCCCCGTCCATATCGACGCCTTCCGAAGTCAGCCGCCAGTAGCCGCGACGTTCGCTCTTCAGAGCACCCACGATCTTCAGGTGCGATCGGCAGAAACCCACTCGAAACGAGAGCTCCGACTTGGTGCCGTTGGCGGCCTGAACCTCCCGCTGGCTCAGAGTCAGCTTCAAGCTAGCTGCCACCGCATCGTCGATTTCGTCGTTAGTCGCCGGCATCGGCAAATTCCGCAGAGCCTCCAGCGTGACCCAACGCAGATCCGGATAGAGAGGAAGCCCCGCGGCTTCTCGCAGCTTCATCTTGGTCCGCTTCATCCCTACTCCTCGCCGGTGCTGCACTCAGCAAGGAACTCCTGGACTGCTGCACTATCGGGAACGAACCGGAAGATCTGCTCCCTGATCTCCCCCGACTTTGTTGCCTCAAAGGCAAACGTACCCTTGTCCGCCCATGAACCGTCCGGAGACGTGAACAAGGTGCCGGCCACGCCCTCTCCCTCAATAGCCACCACTTCATCTCCGACCATGAATCGGGAAATTTCGTACAGAGGAGCTCCACTTACTCTGCCGCCACACCAGATATTCACATAGCCTGTTGCTAGCCGGAAGCCAACGAGACACGCGGCAAGAAGACGGGACTCAGTCTCAGGAGAAGCACGTCCTCCCACCGAAAACACCGACGACCAGCATCTGGACGCGCTACGAGTCCAACCAACAGGGAGATAGTAGGGAGACGTTAGCCAGCACGATTCCGTCTCGCCCGTCAGATCGTCTCGGCTACAGGTGACGTGCCATTCCTGTGGGGTTGACTCCTCTACCAAGGAGAGCAAATGCTCGCCAAGTGGAATGGGGTGAAGCCGCTCCGTCATCATCTCCACTGCCGCCGCGTAAGCAGTCTTGCTTAGGGGCAGCTCAGACGACTGCGCGGCAAATGCAGGTCCGACCAGTAGGCAGGCGACGACCGTCAGTACGCCGACGAACTGCGATCTAGCCACCACTGGTTCGATTGTCGGTGCCATCACCGCGGGCCTCCACCCGCGAGTCCAAAACGGACCAATCAGCCTAACGACATCCATATCTCTCTTCATCACTCTTCGGCCTCCACTTCTTTCTGAGAGATGTACGCGCTCGGCCGGCGTCAGTACACGCCCACCGTCGTCGCCGACGCCAGCCTCGCGAACGGCCGCACGCCGCTGACGCCGTCCCACGGATAGTCGACGTAGGGCTGTTCCCGCTCGCCTTCGTCGCGCTCGAGGAAGCCGGGGACGAAGAACTCCCGGGTCAGCGTCGTGAGCCGCACGCGGCCGGTGGCGCCGTAGTCGACGACCTGGTCGGGGTCGTCGGGGTCGACCACTTCGAGCACGGCGCGCGGCTGCGGGGCGTAGTAGGCGATCGTGTAGCTCTCCGCCGCGGTCACGGGCCGCGAGGCGGCGAGGCCCATCAGCGTGTTGCCGTAGGTCGGCGTCATGTAGACGCCGTCGAGGAGCTCTTCGACCGCGAAGCGGGTCCATTGCGGCGTGAACTCGGTGCCGCCCGAGAAGATCCCCTTGATCCCGGTGTCGGCGAGGGTCTGGCCGCGGTCTTCGAGCGCCAGGCAAAGGGACTCGAGCAGTTTGGGCGTCGCGAACATCGCCTGGATGTCGTGCCCGGCCGACAGTACCGAGAGAGCCTGGTCGATCACGTGATCCTTGTATGCCTCGAGGTGCTCCATCCAGCCCTTCTTGATCAGCTTGATCACCCAGCGAGGATCGAGATCAACGCAGAAGCAGATGCCGCCGCGGTACTGGCAGAGGTGCTCCACCGCCAGGCGCAGACGGCGCGGGCCGGAGGGACCCAGCATCAGCCAGTTGGACCCCGGCGGGAAGTGCTCGTCCGGCAGGCTGGCGCTGAACAGCTCGTAGTCCGTGCGAAAGTCGTTCAGCGCGACACGGCTCTTCGGGATGCCCGTCGTGCCGCCGGTCTCGAACACGTAGATCGGATCGTCGGCCATCGCCTTCGGCACCCAGCGCCGCACCGGCCCGCCGCGGAGCCACTCGTCCTCGAAGGGCGGGAACTTGCGCAGGTCGGCGTAGCCGGCGACGTCGCTTCGTGGATCGAAGTCCAGCTTCTTCGCGAAGTCGAGCCAGAACGGCGTGCCGGTGTCCGGGTGGAAATGCCACTCCACAATGGCGCGGACGTGGGCGTCGAGTTGCTCCCTGGCCTCGGACTGGGCCTCCATGCTGGCGACTTCCATCTGCGAACTCCAATCGGGTCGGTCGTGCTGTGATCGGCGGCTGAAGCGGCGGCAGACTACAGCACCAGCTATCCGCCCGAGAGCGATCGACGCCCTCCTGTACCTCCAAAATGGGGATAGCCGGACCGCCCAGTCTCGCACGGGAAGATCCCCACTTCCATCCCTTCCATTACCTCCCGATGCCGTCCTGACGCATCTCCCAACTGGGATATGCGCAGACACCCCACCTTGTGGTACTGGTTCTAACGGTCGATTTTCGCAAGGTTGTCGGCGCCGTGCCGAACGGACTCGGCGCGGCGGCTCGACACGAGGGAATGGAGAGCTAGGGGACAACGATGCGAAGGAAGCTGTACGGCGTCGCCATGCTGGCGGCAGGGCTCGCGGCGCCGGCGGCGTCGATCGTCTACGACGTGCCGACCGACGCGGAGTTGGTCGCGCAGTCTTCGCTCATCGTCTACGGCCGGGTCGAGCACACGACGTCTGCCCCGGACGGGGCCTTCACGGACGCGACCGTGCGGATCGAGCGGGTGTTGAAGGGCCTCGTTCCCGGCGACACGGTCGTCGTGCGCCAGCAGGGCGGCCGCGGCGTCGTCGTCGTGGGCCTGCCGATGTTCCTGAAGGGCGACCGGGCACTGCTGTTCCTGGACGCCGGGCAAGCAGGCGTGCACCGGACAGTCGGAATGGGCCTCGGCATCTTCTTCGAAAATCGCGGGCACCTCTCTCGCCACGACGTGCCGGACGACGGCTTCCGCCACGCGGAACGCTTCGGCCGCTGGATCGAGGATCGCGAGGCCGGCGTCGCGCGGCCGGCAGACTACCGCGTAGAGGAGATTCCCGGTCCGCGGCGGGTTCGGCAGGAGGCCAACTGGCTGACCGTTCCCGAAGGCGACTGCTGGCGCGACGAAGCAGGCGCCGGGAAGCTCATGCGCTGGGCTCAGTGGGACTCCGGGTTCTCCCGCATTCAGGCTCCAGGCGAGGCGTGTTGTGACGAAGCGGTGCTGTCGACCAAGGTGAAGGTGACGTCAGGCGGCTGGACGGACCAGAAGGCTCTGGACATGACCAATGCCGCCGCGGCGCTGTGGAACGGCGACTCGGGCAGCAACGTCAACATTCCGGCGGCCGAGATCGACACCAGTCATCCCTGGACGAGGGCCGACGTGAGGATGCAGGCCGTCATCGGCGTCGAGTACGGCGCGAGCATGGGCTACACGCTGGGGAGCGCGCGCGCGAAACACACCTACAACGGAGACGAGATGCCTCTGTTCCTGGACAAGCGAACGAATGCTGCCGGGGACGAGGTCGCCGTGGTCATGTTCGACGAGGACGGCGCATCAAGTCATGCCTCCTCGAACACCTACAAGTGCGTGAAGTGGGGCCAGAGGGCGGGTGCAGCTCCTGGCGGGAACCCCGGCGACGCACTCTGCTCGACGCACGAGGGCGCCTACACGCCGCAGGGAACGGTCGAGGCGTTCATGGAACTCGTCCGCGTACCGAGGACCGGCGTAAGGGGCTACGCGGTCGTGCACCATGAGTGCACTCTTCGATTCGGCGACGAGTACCGCACGACGCGGCACTCGATCCCGGGCGGCGGCGGGCAGGCGTATCGGATCGCCCACGCCACCGCCTTCATCTCGGAAGAGGCCATGGGGAACGCGAACACGATCCTCAGCGCGGTGGCTCACGAGATGGGCCATACGCTGGGGTTCGACCACCCGGCGTCCGGCGTCCAGTCGATCATGGGCGCGATCCCCGTTGGCGGCTATACGTCGTTGCAGGCCGACGACCGTACCGCGGTGCGTAGGCTGTATCCGGCGAGCGGCGGCGGGAGTCCACCTTCGCCCGTGCCGGAACCTGAGCCGCCGCAGTCCGGTTGCACCCTGGTTGCCCCGTACTGGTCCGGTCCCACGGGCGGATTCACGGTCAGGCCCGCGCCCGGCCGGAGTTCGGTGAACCTGACCTGCGGCGGGAGGACCACCGAGTACATGGCCGAGGACGGCATCGCGACCCGGTTGGTGGAGAGCTCCTGCGGCGGCACCGGGCTGCAACTGGCGGGAGCCGCCCCGGGCGGCTGGTACTGGCAGCACGGCGACCGGAACGCGGCCGTCGCGCCGCTCGTCTGCTCGGAGGCTCTGGGAGGCCCGAGCGCCGTCGTGCCGGGCGGCGTCACGACGGACGTGACGGAAGGCGGCACGCTGATTCGGCATGACACGGCGCGTCTGGTCGGGATCGTTCCCCATCTGGCGGGCAACGAGTGCGGCGAATACCTCACTCCGTACTGGCAGGGCGAGGGGGGCCTGGTGGTCCGACCGGAGGAAGGACGACAGACCGTGAGAATCAGGGTTCAGTGCGGCAGAACCTACTCGACGATGACGCCGTCAGCAGGCGAGGACGGCGTGATCGCGGAACTAGTGAGGAAGAGCTACTGCACCGACGATGAGAGCAATCCGAAGCAGGGTCGGCTGACGGTCAAGGGCGCGGCGCCTGGCGGCTGGTACTGGATCCGCGGCGAGAACAATGCCGCGGTCGCTCCTCTCGTGTGTGCCGATCTCCTGGGAGGACCGGAGGCCGTCGATCCTGGCGGAGTCGTGTCCCGGGCCACGGAGGACGGTACCTACTTCCGGCACGACGTCGACAGCTTGATCGGCGTCGTGCCCCATGTGGGACGGAACGCCAAGGACAACTGAACGATCTCCCGAGCAGGCTTCAGTTCCCCAGTGCGGTCAGTTCTTCCATCAGCAGACGAAGCGACAGCGTCTCGACACCGCGTGCCTGCGCGAAGGCCTCAGAGCCGCCGTAGACCACGATCCTCCGCTCAGCCCGCAGGTCGTCGCAGGCGACGTGGAAGCCCCTTGAAGGCCGCACCCGGCTGGTCGAACGCTTGATCTCCACCGCCCAGCACCGGGTCGGGCCGAACTCCAGTACCAGGTCGACTTCGGCACCGGCCTGGGTCCGAAAGTGGAGCGGCTGGATCCAGGAGGGCAGGACGGAAAGGAGGTTCTCGACGACGAACCCCTCCCAGCTCGGCCCCGCGACCGGGTGTGAGAGAACGTCCTCGAGCGTACGAAGACCCAGAAGGGCGTGGACGATGCCGCTGTCCCTCAGGTAGAGCCGCGGCGATCGCACCAGGCGCTTGCGAACGTTGCCGGACCACGGCTGCAGCCGCCGCAGCAGCAGCAGGTCCTCGAGCAGGTCGATGTAGCGGTTCAGGGTCTTCACGTTGATGCCGAGGGACGACGCGAGACGCGAGACGTTCGACGTCTGCCCCTGGAGATGAGCCAGCATCGTCCAGAGCCGGCGCAAGGTCGAGGCCGGCAACCGGGCGTCGAATGTCGGAATGTCGCGCTCGACGTAGGTGCGAACGAAGTCGAGCCGCCAAGCAAGACTGGCCGTGTCGGCGGCGGCTAGGAACGAACCCGGGAAGCCGCCTCTCAACCACAGGGAATCCGTGGCTGCCACACCGACCTCGCCAGTGTCGATGGAACCGAGTTCACGGTAGGCAACGCGCCCGGCAAGCGACTCGGCGCTCTGTCGCAACAGGTCCGGCGACGACGATCCGAGCAGGAGAAAGTGCCCCCAGCCGAGGCCCTTGTAGCGGTACCGGTCGATGACGCCCCGGAGGGTCGGGAACAGTCCCGGCAACTGCTGCACCTCATCCAGGATGACGAGTCGGTCTTCGTGCGCAGCGAGAACCGTCCCCGGGTCGGCGAGAGCGGAAACCGTCTCCGGATTCTCGAGATCGAAGTAGACGGTGTCGCGCTCCTTCGCGATTCTGAGCGCCAGAGTCGTCTTGCCGACCTGGCGCGGTCCGAGAAGCACAACGCCGGCCTGCTCGGCCAGCGCGATCTGAATCGATTCCTGGAGCCTTCGCGGAACGTACATCATTGTAAATCGGGCATTATACTACCCGATTTACAATGATAAAACCCTCCGGAACTCGTTCGGCCCGCTCATGACCCGCCGCTCGGAAGCGCGAACACCCAAAGCACTCCGCCCTCGGGCACGTAGGTATTCGTGCCGATCGCCCCGTCCAGGTGAGCCGTGCCGCGCTGCGCGTCGACGCCCCAGCCGGACTGGACCGCGATGTACTGCACGCCGTCGACCTCATACGACGTCGGCACGCCGGTGACGCCCGAGTTCGTGCGCTGGCGCCAGAGCAACTCGCCGCTCGCCGCGTCGAAGGCGCGAAAGTAGCGGTCGCTCGTGCCGCCGGCGAAGACCAGGCCGCCCGCCGTCGTCAGCACCGGCCCCCAGAGCTGGCGTTCGAACTCGACGGTCCACACCTTCTCGCGCGTGTCCAGGTTCCAGGCCTGGAGTTCGCCGTAGTGGTCGGCCCCCTCCCGCGACACGAAGCCGCCTTCCATGCCCATGAACGTGCGCCCCGGACGGTAGTCCTGCTCGACGCCCTCGAGGTGCGAGCAGGTGTTCTCGTTGGCCGGGATGTAGAGCAGCCTCGTGTCCGGATTCCAGGCGGCCGGCGGCCAGTTCTTGGCCCCGGACCAGGACGGGCAGAAGACGGCACGCTCGCCCACGGCCGGCGTCTTCGCCGGGTCGTACTCCGGACGGCCGGTGTCCGGGTCGATCGACGTGAACACGTCCTGGTAGACGAACTTCGTCGCGTCCAGGAAGTCGATCGAGTCGGCGCTTCGCTCCAGGATCCAGATGTAGGCGTTGCGCCCCGGATGAACCAGGGCCTTGCGGGTCGAGCCGTCGCGCTCGACATCGATCAGGAGGGGCGGATCGACCTCGTCCCAATCCCAACTGTCGTTCCAGTGGTACTGGTGGTGCGCGCGAATGGCGCCCGTGTCGATGTCGAGGGCCACCACCGACGTCGAGTACAGGTTGTCGCCGGGCCGCGCGTCGCCAGTCCACGGACCGCCGTTGCCAGTGCCCCAATACGTCAACCGCAGATCAGGGTCGTAGGTGCCGGTGACCCAGACGGAGACGCCGCCCGTCTTCCACGTGTCGCCTGGCCACGTTTCATGTCCGGGCTCGCCCGGGCCGGGAATCGTGTAGGTCTTCCAGAGTTCCTCGCCGGTGTCCGCGTCGTAGGCGGCGATGAAGCCGCGAACCCCCCACTCGCCGCCCGACACGCCGACGATCACCTTGCCCTCGACCGCCAGCGGCGCCAGCGTCATGTAGTAGCCGCGGGCGTAGTTCTCCACCGCCGTCTCCCAGGCCACTTCGCCAGTCCGGGCATCGAAGCCGAACAGACGGGCATCCACCGTGGCGACGAACGCCCGCTCGCCCCAGAGCGCGACGCCTCGGTTCGTCGGGTGCATCTGCCGCAGATCTTCCGGCAGTTCGGGGACGAAACGCCACAGCAGCTCGCCCGTCCGGGCGTCGAGCGCCAGCACCCGGCTGCCCGGCGTGGTGATGAACAGCGTGCCGTCGTTGACGATCGGCGGCGCCTGGTGGCCCTCGTTGATGCTGGTCGAGAACGTCCAGGCCGGCTCGAGGGAGGCCACGTTCGAGGTGTCGATCGCATCGAGCGGGCTGTAGCCCCAGCCATCGTAGGTGCGCCGGTACATGAGCCAGTTCTCCGGCTCCGGCGAGAGCAGCCGCTCCTGGGTCACCGGCCGGTACGCCCGCTCCTGGGCCAGCGCCGGCGCCAGCGCGGCGACGAAAGCGAGGCCGGCCAGCGCACCTCGAGCGACTCCGTGGCGATTCACCATCTCAGAACTCCTCCTCGAAGCGGATCGTTGCGCTGAACCCGCCGGCCGCCACCAGCACCCCGTCCTCGGAACGGAGCGGCAGCGACGGCAGCCGGCGCGGCGCCGGACCGGAGATCACCTCGGCGCCGTCCCGCGGGTCGAACTCCGAATCGTGGCAGGAACAGACCAGGAACCCGGTGTCCTCGGACCAGCCCTCGACGTCGCAGCCGGTGTGGGGGCAGATGCCCGAGTAGGCGACGACGCCGTCGACCGACGCTTCGCGCGTCTCCGGTGCCAGCGAATCCGGATCGAACCGGAGCAGCAGCACCTGGTTCAGGAGCGAGCCGTCGCGGACCGCGCCGCTTGACGGGTCCATCGCATAGCTGAAGATCTGCTCGCTGGCCACCGGCACGTCGTCCACCCGGATCGTTTCGCCCTGGCGCGGCCCGAAGGCGAACACGAAGCGATCGCCCTCCTGAGGACGGGCCCTGCGCGGATCGTCCGACTGCGCGTGCAGCACGTTCAGGCTCCGCGCCCCCAGACCCAGGGCCAGGGCCGACTTGAGAATCGTCCTGCGGTCCTTCATGGACGGTCGAGGCTAGCAGTCCGGCGCGGTAGCCCGGTGCTACGATTCCGCCTCCTTTCACGGCCTTCCTGCACCACTTCGCGGACCGCCCCGGCCCGCCACAGGTACCCAGCATGATCGACATCCCCGCCATCCGTTGGGGCAAGCCCTACGAGTCGCTCGAGAAGGCGACGATCGTCCACTTCGAGACCGGCGAGGAGCTGGCCACGCTGCACCAGACGAACCCCGGCCTGGTCCAGCGCGACATGCGCCGCGCCCAGCGAGCCCGCGACATCCTGCGCGAGATCCCGTCGAGCGAGCTGATCTCGATGGTGATCGAGGCCGCCGACCTCTACCTGAACGCCGACCTACCGCTCGGCAGCGGCACGCAGAGTCCGCAGGACTTCGTCCACTACCAGTCGGCGACCACCGGCCTGCCCGAGCACATGTGCCGGGCGAACATGGACAAGAACCACTTCGTCCTGACGAACATGGGCGAGGTGCTGGAGGCCCTGACCCGCGGTCTCGATCTCGACATCCTGGCCCGCGGCCACGGCGTCGAGGAGCGCGGCGTGCCGGTCAGCTACCAGGCCCAGGCGCCGGTGATCGGCCTGGTGCTGCCGTCGAACTCGCCGGGCGTGCACACGCTGTGGATGCCGGTCATTCCGCTGCAGATCGGCCTGGTCTTCAAGCCCGGGCCGCAGGAGCCCTGGACCCCGTACCGGATGACCGAGGCCTTCGCCCAGGCCGGCGTGCCGCGCGAGGCGATCTCGATCTACCCGGGCGAAGGCGACATCGGCGCCGCCGTTCTCGCCTCCTGCTCAAGGAGCATGATCTTCGGTGGCGCGGACACCGTCGCCCGCTACCAGAACGATCCCCGGGTTCAGCCGCACGGCCCCGGCTTCAGCAAGATCCTGCTCGGCGACGACGTCGTCGACGACTGGGAGCAGTACCTCGACGTGATGGTCGACAGCGTCCTGGTCAACAGCGGCCGGAGCTGCATCTCCTGCTCCGGCGTCTGGGCGTCGCGCCACACGGCGGAGAT
The DNA here is from genome assembly GCA_022823665.1 of Thermoanaerobaculia bacterium. GTDB lineage: Bacteria > Acidobacteriota > Thermoanaerobaculia > Multivoradales > Multivoraceae > Multivorans. Next base: position 480,763 of record JAJEHN010000001.1, read on the forward strand.
CGCCCAGGCCCTCGCCGAGCGGCTGGCGCCCGTCCTGCCCAGACCGGCCGACGACCCGGAATCGCCGCTCGCAGCCTTCACCGTGCCGGGCATGGCGAAGGCGATCGACGGCATGATCGAGCGGCAGGTCGACGTCCCCGGCGTACGCGACCTGACGTCCGAGATCCGCGGCAACGGCCGCCTCGACGAACGCGAGCGCTGCGACTACCTGCTGCCGACCGTGCTCCACTGCGCCGACGCCGAAGTCGAGGCCGCCAACGTCGAGTACATGTTCCCCTTCGTCTCCGTCGTCGAGTGCCCGCAGGCGAAGATGCTGAACGCGATCGACGACACTCTCGTGTGCAGCGCGATCACCAACGACGAGCACTGGCGCCGGCAACTGATCGACGCCACCCACGTCGACCGCCTGAACCTCGGCCCGGTGCCGACGATTCAGCTCAACTGGCTGCAGCCGCACGAGGGCAACATCATCGACTTTCTCTTCCGGGCGCGGGCGTTTCAGGAGGCGGAGGTCGCGTGAGAAAGAAGCGGGTCCTTTCCGGCGCCGCGCTGCTGACTGTCGGAGCCGTCCTGGTCTTCGTCGACTTCGGAGAGCGCGGCACCAGATTCGATCTTCTCCTGGGGCTGGCGATCGGAGTCTGTGCAGCCCTCGGCGCCGCCCTGCTCGCCACCAGCTTCGGGCGAGGGCGAGACAGCGAGGATCGTCCCTAGCCCGCGCCCACAGCCCGCAGCTCGTCGTACCAGGCCTTGACCCGGTCCGCGGACCACGGCGTAAGCGCACAGTCAGCCACGAAGTAGACCTCGTCCGCGATCTCCTCGACGAGTTCAAGGCGGTGCGACGACAACAGAACGCCGCGACCGTCGGCCGCGAGGTCTTTCAACATCCGGCACAGCCGTGCGACCGCCACCGGGTCGAGGCCGTTGAACGGCTCGTCGAGGATCAGCAGTTCCGGGTCATGCAGCAGCGCCGCGGCCAGGGCCAACTGCCGGCGGTTGCCGGTCGAGAGCTGGTGGCATAGCCGAGCCGAAGCGGGCACCTCGAGCGCTTCGAGCAACTCGACGCTGCGAGCGCGCGCCGCGCCGGCGTCCAGGCCGTAAAGCGCGGCGCAGTAGTCGAGGAACTCGAGCGGCCGCAGGAAGTCGAACAGCTCGTCCTCCTCCAGCAGGATGCCGACCCTGGTCATCACTTCCGGGTGGAGCCGCGGGTCGAAGCCGAACATCCGCACCGTGCCGCCGTTCGGCTCGGTCAGACCAAGTCCGAGCCGCATAAGCGTCGTCTTGCCGGCGCCGTTCCTCCCGACCAGACACTGCACGCCGGCCCCGATCTCCAGGTTCACCGAGCGCAGCACCTCCAGGTCGCCGTAGGACTTGTCGACCGAGTCGAACCACAACATCGTCATGCGGTCACCGCCCACTCCCGCAGCCGCCGTCGCAGCCAGTCACCCTTCGCCAGCGAGACCACCAGGGCCCCGCATCCCGCTGCCGCGAACAGCAGCAGAACCGTCATCGTGACCGTGGCGAGCCGCGGGCCGCCGAGCAGCCGCGCCGCGACCACTGCCCCACCGAAGATCGCCGCCTGGATCAGCCACCAGCACAACAGCGCCACCATCGCCAGCACGCCGCAGTAGAAGTCACGTTGCTCATGGAGCTTCGGCTTTCTCGGCAACCAGATCGAGACCATCGTTCCGCCGCCGGCCAAGCCGAGCAGCGAGAAGGCGGCCACGAGGAACGGAATCGCCCGGTCGGCAGGGGGAATCCGGTCGACCAGCACCAGGCTCATCACGGCCGTCTGCACAAACACCAGACTGCCAACCAGGCCGAGAGCGCCCAGCACCTTGCCGGGCATGCAGGCGGCAAGCGCGTTCTCCGCCGACATAGAGAGCCGCCGGGCGCCGTCGGCCGTGAAGCCCAGCAGATTGGCGAAGAAGGCGAGCCAGAACACACTGAGGAAACCGGCGATGCCCGCCACCGTCCACAGAGCAAACTGCCCGCCGCCGTCCGGCAACTCCTCGCTTCTGAGCAGGAACACCATGAACAACGGCATGGCCCAACTGAGGACGAGGTTCAGGCGCACCTGCCGGAACCGGAGCATCATCCGCGCCTCCGCAAGCGCGACGACGAAGATCGGCCGCGACCAGACGCCCGCCGGCGCGCTAGCGGCGGCCGCCGACGGCTGCCCTTCACTTGCTCTCCGCACCGCCGCGCGGCCGCGGCGCTTCTTCGTCTTCGCGCCGCGATCGTCAGGGCTGCGCTGTTCCAACGCGAAGGCTCCGGCCATGAGAAACAGTAGAACCGCCAACCGTCCGCCGCTCACGGCGCCATCCGCCCACAAGGCCTCGCCGGCCCACAACGGCTCAACCGCGCTCGCACCGAGCGCCCCGAGCAGCAGGACGCCGAGTCCCACGCCGAGCCAGCGCTTTCGACCCTGCCCACCAATGACGACCGCCCCCAACGGTCCGGCCGCGACGAGAGCAAGCACGGCGCCGACCACATCCATGCCCTCGAACGCCCACTCCTTTCCCTGGGGCCAGCCGCTCCCGGCGAACACGAGTGCCAGAGCTTCGTTCAGCAGCACCAGCACCATCGGCAGACCGAGCAGGCCGGTGCCCACAGCCAGTGCGACACGCCGCCTCACCGTAAGCCCGAACTTCGCCCCCTGATGCCGGCCGAACCACCGGGCCACCGGTGCCACCTGGAGAACCGCCGCCAGAACTAAGAGGGACATCAACACGAACAGCATGTCCACCGGCGAGTTGTCGAATGGCGCCTCCTCCAGGCTGTTCAGGCTGAACGTGTAGTTCACGATAAAGAAACCACCCAACACGACGCCGAAGACCAGCTTCGCCTTCTCGGTCAACGCCTTGCGCCACCCGGCGAGCGCGCGAAGCCGAACGACGGTCAGGATCAACACGAACAACCCTCTCCCGCGACCGGTCGGGCCACTCTCCGCTGATCGAGCGACAACCTCCCGGACCCGTGCCTCCTGGGGGTCGTCACCGGCCCACCAGTGAGCCGCGCTGCCGTCGTCGCCCAACTCCTCACGCAGCTCCGACAGCCGCTTATCCCGCCTGATCTTCCACTCGAGCTGGACGGCCGCAGCCAGGTGCACCACACCTGCAAGAAGACCTGACCACATCGCCCTCGGGCCGGACGGCGCCGCGACGAACCAGCCGAACCACAGCCAGAAGACGCCGAGGATCGGAAAGGCGAACCGAAGGAACTTCTTCCGCCCCTCCGTCACCGGCCCAGCACCTCTACGCCTGCGGCCCGCGCCGCGGAAGCGAGACGCCCGTCAAGAGTCGCCAGCGGTAATCGCATTCGCAGCGCCAGTTCCAGGTACATCGCGTCGTAGACGGAGATCCCCCGGTCATGCGCCAGTTCGAGCACCGCGCTCCAGACACGTGCCGGGGATCCAGAGTCGACTGCTATGGGTAGAACATCGAGAGAGTGGCGAATCCATGCCCACTGGCTTGCCTCGAGTCGGCCCCGGCGCGTCGCCGCCAGAAAGGCGTTCGCGACTTCTATCGGCCAGAGGCCGGGCGTGTACGCCTGACGCTCCAACAGGGACTCCAGCAGCCGGTCGGTCGCTTCCGTCGACTCGTCCGGGAAGACCCAGGCCATAGTCATCGAGGCGTCCAGTACGAACGTCATCAGTAGCGGCGACCCTCCTCGATCAGCTCCCGAACGGACAGTCCACCCAGGCTCTGCGACTTGCGGAACTCCCTCAGGTTCTCGATCGCGGTGCGTACCTGATCGGTCTCGACGCCGCGATAGGGAATCAGCTCGGCGACCGGACGCTCGTGCCGCGTGATGACGAACCTCTCGCCGGCCTGCACCCGTTTCAGCAGGCGCGGCAGGTGGGTCTTGGCCTCGAATACACCAATCTCCGACATGAAAGACTCCTTCCCGGTTCGCACCGAGTCTAACTAGTCTCAGACTAGACTGAACCTGATCGGCGGTCAACCAGTTCCCGGTGCCGGCCCGACGGTGCCGCGTCGGCCTCTCTCCGCCTCACACCGCTGTACGATCGCCCACCATGCGCAAGGAGCTTCCCGGCGGCATCGAGCTGCGCGAACTCGCTTCCGAGGAGGAGTACGAAGCCGTGGTCGACCTCGAGCGGGAGACGTGGGGCGTCGGCTTCGAGGACACGGTGCCGACGACGATCCTGATGATCTCGCAGAAGATGAGCGGCGTCCTTGCAGGAGCCTTCGACGGGGGCGGCCGAATGCTCGGCTTCATCTACGGGTTGAGCGGCTTTCGGTACGGCAAGCGGGCGCACTGGTCGCACATGCTCGCCGTGACTCGTGAAGCGCGCGGCCTGGGGCTGGGACGGGAACTCAAGGTCTTCCAGCGCGAGATCCTGCTGCCGCTCGGCGTCGAGACCGTCTACTGGACCTACGACCCTCTGGTCGCCCGGAACGCGAACCTGAACCTGAATCGGTTGGGCGCGCTGCCGGTCGAGTACGTCGTCAACATGTACGGCGAGGACACGGGGAGCGTGCTGCACAGCGGGCTGGGGACGGACCGCTTCGTGGTCGCCTGGCCGATTGCGAGTTCTCGCGTCGACTGGCTGATCAACGGAGAGCCGGCCGCCACGCCGACCCGGGCCGCTCCACCCTTCCCCGTCGACGAGACGCTGGCGGACACCGCCTGGGTCGAGGTGCCGCCGAAGATCGGCGCCCTTCTGCATGCGTCACCGGAGACGGCGTTCGACTGGCGGCGGCGGACGCGGGCGGCATTCCAGGAACACCTGGAGGCGGGTTATGAGGTGACGGGGTTCTCGTGGAGGGAGGATCCGGACCCGGATGCCGGCAAGGGCGCCGGCGCACCCAGTGGGACGGAGCGCGGCGCACCCAGTGTCCTGAACCGGCGCTACTACTACCGGCTCGAGAAGCTCGACGGAACGGAGAAGCAATGAGCCTTCAGATCGACTCGATCACCCTGCGCGAGATCCGGCTGCCTCTGGTGGAGCCGTTCCGGATCTCCTCCGGCGTCACGACGACCCGCCGCATCCTGTTGCTGGAACTGGTCGACGCGGACGGCGTCTCGACCTGGTCCGAGTGCGTCGCCGGCGACTTCCCCAACTACTCGCCCGAGAGCATCGACACGGCAGCGCTGGCCATCCGCGAATGGCTGGCGCCTCGGGTGCTCGGCCGGCGCTTCGAGACGCCCGAGGACGTGTCGGCCGCCCTGGCCGAGGACCTCCGCGGCCACGAGATGGCCCAGGCGGCGATCGAGATGGGCGCCTGGGCGCTGGCGGCCACCAAGGCGGGGAAGAGCCTCTCATCGCTGCTGGGCGGCACGCGGAAACGGATCGGCACCGGCATCTCCATCGGCATCCAGAGCTCTCCCGAAGAACTGGCCGACAAGGCCGAGAAGGCGCTGGGCGAGGGCTACCGGAAGATCAAGCTGAAGATCAAGCCGGGCCAGGACCTACCGTACCTGCATGCCGTCCGCGACCGGCTCGGCCCCGACGCGCCGCTGATGGCCGACGCGAACAACGCGTACACCCTGGACGACGCGGACCACCTGATCCAGCTCGACGACTTCGACCTCGTGATGGTCGAACAGCCGCTGGCCTGGGACGATGTCGCCCGCCACGCGGAACTCCAGCGGCGGATGCGAACGCCGATCTGCCTCGACGAATCGATAACGAACATAGCCCGGGCGGAGGACATGATCCGGCTGCGAAGCGGACGGATCATCAACATCAAGCCGGGCCGGGTCGCCGGCTTCACGGCTTCGAAGGCGATCCACGACCTCTGCGAGGCGAACGACATCCCGGTCTGGTGCGGCGGCATGCTGGAGAGCGGCGTCGGCCGCGCCTACAACGTGGCCCTGGCCTCACTGCCGAACTTCACGATCCCCGGCGACGTGAGCCCCAGCAACCGCTACTGGGCGCGTGACGTCGTGTCGCCGGAATGGACGATGGACGGGGACGGCTGGGTCGACGTGCCGGAGGGCCCGGGGCTGGGCGTCGAGGTCGACCGTGAGCGGATCGAGGCGCTGACGGTGCAGGAGGAGACGCTGCGCGTCGGTTAGCAGCGGCAAAGAGGAGCCGGCCTGCCGGCCGGCACGTACTCCCGGCCGCCTGCGGCGGCAGCGGGTCAGAAGACCCGCGCACCCAGCGTGGCGCCCTGCTGTCCTAGAGGCTCCAGCCGCCGTCGACGGTCACCGTGTGGCCGGTGACGAAGACGTTGCGCTCGATCAGGGCGAGGATCGCATCGGCGCAGGTTTCGGGAGTCGCCACGCCCTGGAGCGGCGCTCCCGCGCTCACACGCTGCTGCGCCTTGTCGTAGTCCTCGTCGCCGAGTCCGCCGCGCAGCCAGCGCCCCTCGATGAAGCCGGGAGCGATCGTGTTGACCCGGATCTCGGGCCCGAGCACCCGCGCCAGGGACTTCGTCATCACGATGACCGCGGCCTTGGACGCGGCGTACGGGATGCTGCTGCCCCCGCCGCCGATCCCGGCGATCGAGGCGACGTTGACCACCGCGCCCTCTCCCCCGGCCTTCATATGCGGCGCGGCCGCGCGGGTGCAGTTGAAGACGCCGCGCAGGTTGGCCCCGAGAATGTCGTCCCAGACCTCGTCGGTGACGCCCTCCAGGTCGTCGTGACCGATGAAGTGAGTCATCCCCGCGTTGTTGACGAGGATGTGGAGGGCGCCGAACGCCTCGACCGCCGAGTCGATGAGCCGCCGGCAGTCGGCGTCCTTTCGCATGTCCGCCTGGACGGCCACCGCGTTGCCGCCTCCGTCGCGGATGCCGCCCACGATCCGTTCAGCGGCTTCGGCGCCGCTGTGGTAATTGACGACCACCGACGCGCCGAGGCTCGCCAGCAGTTCGGCCGTCGCCTCGCCGACGCCCGAGGACGACCCGGTGACGACGGCGACCTTGCCTTCGATCCGCATCATGCGACGCTGGATGATTCGCCGAGGAAGATCCGCGCTCGCCGCTTCGCGGCGTCGCGTTCGATGCCGGCCAGAGGGCCGGCGCACCGACAGGCTCTTCGACGCAAGCTACCGGCCCTTCCAGTTCGGCGGCCGCTTCTCGGCGAACGCCCGCGGACCCTCGATCAGGTCCTCCGACTGGTTCATCCGCGCCGTCCACGGGAAGATCGAACCCGCCGCTTGCTCGAGCGCCATGCCGAGGCCCTTGTTCGCGGCCTCCTTGCTGGCCCGCACGGACAGCGGCGCGCACTCGAGAATCTGCGCCGCCCAGGCTCGCGCCCGGTCGAGCAGTTCGTCGTGCGCGCAGACCTCGTTGACGATCCCGAGTTCCTTCGCTTCCCGCGGCGTGATGTGGCGGCCGGTGAGCAGCATGCCCATCGCCTGGTGGTACGGGATCTGCCGCGGCAGCCGGTGAACGCCGAGCGCGCCGGCCATCAGGCCGACCCGGGGTTCGGGCAGACCGAAGGTCGCCTTCTCGGAGGCGATGATGATGTCGCAGGCGAGCACCAGCTCGAAGCCGCCGCCCAGGGCGAAGCCGTTGACCGCCGCGATCATCGGCTTGTGCAGGTCGAAGCGGGCCGTGATGCCGCCGAAACCGCCGCGCACGCCCTTCATCCCCGCCCGCACCGTCTTGCTGCCGTGCTCGGCCTGGTACTTCAGGTCGTTGCCGGCCGAGAACGCGCGGTCGCCAGCGCCGGTGAGGATCGCCACCCAGGCGTCGTCGTCGGCCGCGAAGTCGTTGAACACCGAGTCGAGCTCCTGGCTCGTCGGCGGGTGGATCGCGTTCATGCGCTCCGGTCGGTTGAGGGTCACTTCCCAGACGTGATCGTTCTTCTCGACCTGGAGAAACTCGTAGCTCACTTGCCTGCTCCTGTTCGCTTGCGGGGCCACCGTTGCCCCCTTGAGGGTCTGGCGACCGTTTGTTTGAAGGCCGCGAGAGTAGCAGCAGGACGGTCGAGATCAGGACCCGCAGCCGTTCGGGAAGGCCTTCGTATCGCTGATGGCCGGCGCCGGCCTGCCAGGCTCGTTCCGGTAGACCTTCGGCGGATCGACGCCCTCCGTGTCCGTCACCGTGATTTCGTACCCCAGGTCGCTGGTGGAGGCGGCGAACACCCAACGGTGACCGTTCGTCTCGCAGCCATCCAGCACCTTGACCAGAACCTCCCAGTTGTTCGGATCAAAGAACCAGAACAGGCTCGAGTCGTTCGTTCCGCCCCGAGCCGCGGTCGCACGGCCGGAAACGCCGTCCGCGGTCCACCAGGAGACTTCCAGCCGATAGCGTTCGTCGTTCAGACAGGCAACCGACACGCCCGGTTCGCAGCCGCCCGCGGGCTCGCTCGGACGAACCAGGAAGTCGACGTTGGCGGCCGAGACGCCGCCCCCGCCGCTCACGGTGAGCGTCACGCGGAAGAAGCCGGGTTCGGCCCAGGCATGACTGATGATCGGAGCGGAGTAGGCGCCCCCGTCACCCGTGTCCCAGGATCGCTTGGCGACGGGGCCCGTGCTCGTGTCTTCAAGCGTTACGGGAACGCCGGTGAAGGTCGTGCAGAGGCCCTCGACGCACTCGGCGCCGGCGACGCTGAAGCTGGCTTCCGGGGTGTCGCCCGGCGGCGGCGGCGGACCCGGCGGCGGCGGTGGACCCGGCGGCGGCGGTGGACCCGGCGGTGGCGGCGGTGGACCCGGCGGTGGCGGCGGACCCGGCGGCGGACCCGGCGGCGGCGGTGGCGGCAGAACCGGAGCTTCATCGTCGTCAGTGATCGTCAGGCTGTGCGATGTCGAACCACCCAGCACGAAGCCCGCACCCGGGACCAGAGTCAGCACGAGCGCCTCGTCTCCCTCGAAGGCCCCATCGTCGAGAACGACCACCGGAATGCTCACGCTCGCGGCGCCGGCGGCAACCGCCACCGTCAGCGACCCCCTGACCATGCCGCTGATCGTGTAGTCCAGGGTGGGCGTTGCCGTGCCCCCCAGCGTGAAGGGCAGCGTGAGCTCCCTCGTGGGCGCCGGCACGACGTTCACCACCACGTCGACCGAGCCGTCGGCTTCTCCCACGCTCGCCGCCTCGAGCGCGAACGAGACGACCGGTTCGTCGTCGTCCGTCACGGCGACCGTGACGGCGCCGATGACGCCGGCGTATCCGCCGCCGGTGGCCGCGTGGCGCAGCGTCGCCGTGTCGTCCCGGATGTCGGCGTCCTGATCGGAACGCACGGTGACCGTCCGGGGGAGGTGCCAGTTCGCGTCGTCGAAGGTGAGACTCGCCGGATTCAGGACGAGGTCCGCGGCCGACTGGCCGGAGATCGCGACCGTCACGTCGGCGGATGGCTGGGTCGCGAGCCGCACCGTGTAGGACGCGTTGTCGCCCTCGTTCATCGCCAGCATGACGGGCGAGATCATGAGTCCGGCGGCGTCGTTGTCCGTCACGCTCACGGTCACCTCGCTCACGACCAGCCGATAGTCCCCGCCGGACGCGGTATGGGTCAGGACGACCTCCTCGCTGGCCGTGTTCGCGTCCTTCCTGGCCGTTACCGTGACCGTCTGCGGGATCCGCCAGTCTGTCCGGTCGAAGGTCAGGCTTGTCCGGTCGAGCCTGAGAGCGGTGCCCGAGTGTCCGGTGATCGCGACCGAGACGCTCGCCGACGGCTGCGTCCCGAGTCGCACCGTGTACTCCATGCTGGAGTCCTCGAGCACCGTGTACGCCGGCGACGGCATGACGAACCCGGCCACGTCGTCGTCGTCGATCGAGACGACCACCGACCCGCCGAGACCGTCGTAGCCGCCGGATGAAGCGCTGTGAACGATGGTCGCGGAGTCGTCCACGGCGTCGTCGTCCTGGCCAACCGACACGGTGACGGTCCGGGCGGCGGCCCAGTTCGCGGGAGTGAAGTCGAGCGTGTCCTGGGCGCCGTCCGTGGCGCCGTCCGTGTCGACGGTGAGGCCCGCGCCGCCGCTCGCGGTGAGCGTGACCGTGACCTCCGCCGACGGCCGCGTGGCGAGCTTGACGGCGTACGTACCCACGCCGCCCTCTCCCAGGATGAGCTTCTCCGGAGATAGCACGAGGCCCGGCGTGTCGTTGTCCCTGATCGTTACGGGAAGGGTTCGGCGGACCGCGTCGTAGCCTCCTCCGGCCGCGGCGTGGCTCAGGGTGACGGAGTCGTTCGCCCCGTCGTCGTCCTGATCGGCCGAGACGGTGACGATCCGGGAGCGGTTCCAGTTCGCGGGGCCGAAGGTCAGGCTCGTCGTGCCCAGAACCAGGTCCGTGCCCGCGTGGCCCGTGATGTTGACCGTGACCGTGCCGGATGGCCGCGTCGAGAGGCGAACCGCGTAGCTGCCGCTGTCTCCCTCGTCAAGCGTCAGACTCGCCGGCAGGACGAGACCCGGCGTGTCGTCGTCGGCGATCGTAACGGGCAGATTGCCCCTGACCGCGCCGTAGTCCCCGCCGGTCGCCGCATGGTTCAGGGTGACGGCGTCGTTGCTCGTGTCGCTATCGGGCCCGGCCGTGACGCTTATCGTCTGCGCGCTGTTCCAGTTCGTCGTGCTGAACGTGAGGCTCGTCCGGTCCAGAGTGAGGTCCGTGCCCGCGTGGCCGGTCACGTTCACCGTGACGCCGTCGGATGGCCGCGTCGAAAGCTTGACGGCGTAGCTGCCGCTGTCCTCCTCGTCAAGCGTCAGACTCGCCGGCAGGACGAGGCCCGGCGTGTCGTTGTCGGCGATCGTGACCGCGACAGTGCCGCTGACGCCGCCGTAGCCCCCGCCGGTCGCGGCGTGGCTGAGGGTGACGGCGTCATTTGCGCTGTCGGTGTCCGAGCCCGCGGTGACGTTGATCGTCTGGGCGCTGTTCCAGGTCGTCGTGCTGAACGTCAGGCTCGTCTTGTCGAGCGTCAGGTCCGTCCCGCCGTGGCCCGTCACGTTGACCGCGACGCTGGCGGACGGCCGCGCCGAGAGCTTGACCGTGTAGCTGCCGCTGCTCCCCTCCAGGACGGTCAGGCTCGGAGGCGACAGGACGAGGCCCGGCGTGTCGCTGTCGGTGATCGTGACGGCGACACTGCCGCTGACGCCGTCGTAGCCCCCACCGCCCGCCGCGTGGCTCAGGGTGACGGAGTCGTTCGCGCTGTCGGTGTCCGTACCCGCGCTGACGCCTATCGTCTGCGCCGTGTTCCAGGTCGTCGTGCTGAAGGTCAGGCTCGTCTTGTCGAGCGTCAGGTCCGTGCCGGCATGGCCGGTGACATTGACCGTGACCGTGCCGGACGGCCGCGCCGAGAGCCTCGCCGCGTAGGCGCCGCTCTCTCCCTCCAGGATGGCGAGGCTCGCGGGCAGGACGATGCCCGGCGTGTCGCTGTCGGTGATGGTGACGGCGACACTTCCCGTGACCGTGCCGTAGTCTCCTCCGGAAGCGACGTGGCTCAGGGTGACGGAGTCGTTGCTCGTGTCGCTGTCGGGACCCGCGGTAACGCCGATCGTCTGCGGAGTGGCCCAGTTCGCCGTGCTGAACGTCAGCCTCGTCTTGTCGAGGGTGAGATCCGTGCCCGAGTGACCGGTCACGTTGACCGCGACTTCCGCCGAGGGCTCCGCGGCAAGCGCCACCGTGTACGTTGCGCTGGTTCCCTCGACCATCGTCAAGCTCGGAGGCTGGAACACGAGACCGGCGGGCGGCGGCGGCGGCGACGTCCTGTGGCCGTGCATCACGATCTTCCAGCCCTCGAGTACCGAGATCAGGCCGCCGTCCACTTCGTCTGCGACTGAAAGAGTCCAGCCGCAGCGCTCGGCTCTGGAGCCCGCGCCGGGAGCGCAGGCTGGCTCGCCCAGGTGCCTCGCCGTCGCCAGCCGCAGCGTCCCGCTCTGCTCCGACGAGTCCTCGGGGGCGGGATGACATCCATCGTCGAAGACGCGGTCGGGCTCCGGATTCGGGATCTTCGTGCCGGGCCCGTACCAGTCCCAGCACTCGTCATAGGGCCTCGTGAGCATCGACTCCGTGTGCGGCGCCGCCGTGGACACTTCCTGATTCGGCGACGTCAGCACGAACCTCAGATCCCTGAAGTTGAACGTCTCGATCTCCGCGTGCACCTCGATCCACTCGATGAACTCGATGTCCTCCGACACGACGATGGTGCTCGCCCCCGTGTCCGTCGCCCCGTCCTTCGTGTCGCCCAGATCGTTGATGCGGACCGGCGCGTCGGTCGACGCTTTCTCTCGAACGAGATAGTCCGGAAGCCGCGGCCAGGAGGAGGCGAGACCCACCGCGGCCGTTGCATCCACGACGCCGAAGCCATAGCGATGGCTGAACTCGTAGCGGCCCGGAGCGCCGAACTTCTCCGCTCCCGTGCTCCAGTTCGCCCAGGCCGCTCCGGTATCCGGGTTCGTCTTGTCGCGGACGGCCAGCTCGTAGCCGTAGTGCGGCAGGTAGCGGCTCCGCTCGTTGGCGATGTTCGCATCGACCTTCCTCGCCGACGCGGCGAGAATCAGCTTGACGTCACGCCAGGACAGCGCGGGGTTCGCCGATCGCATGAGGCCCACCACGCCCGTAACCTGCGGCGCCGCGGACGAGGTGCCGCTGAACAGGGTGTACGTGCCGGCATTGTCCGCCGAGGGAATGCCCCAGCGCCCCCTGTAGGTCTCCTCCGTTCCGTCCGCGCAGACCCACTTCCCCTGCGTGCTGTCCCAGACCAGATCACAAAGCCGCCTCTCGCGCTCCGTTGGAGCGCAGACCCAGAGATTCGCGCTGTGTTCCGAGAAGTAGGTCTTCTTATCCTCGTCCGACGTCGCGCAGACGTTGATCATCCCCACATGCGATCCCATCTCCTCGTGATTCCCGTAGTCCTGATCGGGGTAGGCGTTCCCCATCGCCCTCACCAAGACCGTGCCGAGCGCCTCGCCGTTGTGCACGTAGCCGTTCGCAAGAGCCGAGTCCAGAGCGTCCAGCACCAGGGAGGGCTCATGTCTGAATTGCCAGTGGTCCGTCGATCCGAAGCTCATGTTCTTGACCGCGGAGGCCGCGTTGTCGCGACCCATGGCGTCGATCTTGTTCGCGATCCGGGGGGCCTGAACGAAGTTCAGACTCGACAACGACAGCCGCGGGGCGACGCCGCGCAGTCCGACATCGTTGTCCCGGGCGGCCGCAACGGAAGCCACGGCCGTTCCGTGGCTGTAGCCCACGTCCGTTGGAAACGTCTCGTAGACCGTACCGAGCCCCACGTAGTCGTGGTTCGGCCCGACGACGTTCTCGGCCAGGTCCTCGTGGCCGTAATCCAGGCCGTCATCGACGATCGCCGCCTTGACGCCAGCGCCCATCGTCTGATCCCACACGCTCCCGATGTTGATCAGATCGAGATTGAACTGACACGTCCGCAGCGGATCGCTCGACCGGGAATCCGATGAGCAGGAGACGGGGTTTCCTCCCGTCACCGGAGTCCGAAGCCCCCGTGAGAGTTTGTGGAACTGCCCGTCGTAGTCCGGGTACAGGCCGATGATGTAGGGACCCGTGTTCGTGCCCAGGCCCTCGACGGCAACGTAGTACGTGCCCGCATCGAGCGACGCCGAGATCGTGAACCCGTTCCAGCCGTTGCCCACGGCCCGGTTCGCACTGAAGCGGGTGGGGTATCCCCTTCTGATGACCACCTCGTTGCCGCCATCCACGCGAATCAGCCGCCCCTGGATCTTCAGGTCGCCCGGCGCGGCGGAGTCGTCGAAGTTCCCCCGGAACTCCTTGAAGTACGTGCCTTCGGCCCATGCCCGCACGAGGACGTCCTGGGCCCTGGGGACCTCGAACATGAAGTAGTCCGTGTCTCCGGCCGGCGCGATGTTGCCGCCCCGAATCCGCAATCGCTCCTCGCCGTCCTTGAGCGAGATCTCGATGGCCCCGGCTCTTGCCGATGGCGGCTCGACCACCTCGTGCACATGGAAGGTGTAGGGGTGAGTGTGCCGCCCCCAGAGAGAGAACTTGTAGACGGAGTTGGCGCCGAGATTCCTGCGGATGACCGGGAAGTCGGGCGCGTCGGGGTCCATTCCCACATCGACGGCGTGGAGTAGCGTGCCATTGTCGTCGTAGAGGCTGGCGTCGACGTCCCTGGCATCCCACCTCCTCCTGGGTCTGTCGACAATCTCAGTGGAGACCCAAGCGACCATGTCCATCGCGCTCGCGCCCGTCTTCAGGAACACGGGATTCACCCGCGGTTCAGCAGGACGGAAGAACCCCGGAACCTCGCCTCCCCCGGAAGGAACCAGGGCGCCCCACAGACGCACGTCGCCGCTCGAGATTGCAGCCTCGGGAGGCGTCACGGAGTCGTCGAAGTCGGGCAACGACTGCAGTTCCAGAACATAGTAGCCGCTGTCGTTCGGCTGACTGTCGGCTGCCCTGACTCGAATAAAGCCGAAGTGCTCGCTCCACCAACGCCAAGTGGTCACGGGCCCGAACGGGTCCGCCCGGGCTTCGCTTTCACGGGGAAAGTAACCGCCGCTGCTTGGAAAGTAAGTCACCTTCAGGTCCGGAGCGGAGCCGGTCCAGTCCAACGGCTCGACCACGAGGCGGGTGAAGGTGCCGTTCGTGCAATTCGACCATGGGTTTCTGGACGCGGTCGAGCAGGCGTAGCCGGTGTACTTCTTGAACCAGTGCTCTTTTCCAGCCTCCAGGCGAAGGACGACCGCTTCGTTGAAATCGATGTCCCCGGAGTAACCATTGATGTCCTGTCGCACCCAGATATCGGGAAACGCCACATCCCCCGAACGAACTCGGGGCGGCCAGTCGCCCCGATCGGTCTCGAAGAAGTCCGACACCGGCGCCGCTTTCTCGGTCGGCGTCCCGGACGGAAAGGCTGCCGTGTCCGACAGACTCGCGGGCGTATAGGTATTCCAGACCCCCGAGGCCATCGCCTCCACCTTTGCATGGTAGGTCGTCCCGGCAGTCAGTTCGGCCGTGTCCTGATCCAGCATGACGGCAGTCGCGGTGGCGCCGGTTCCGCCCCCGCCGCTGATCGTGACGGTGGGAACGCCGCTGTATCGGAGATCGCTCTCCGACAGCTCGATCGTCTCGACCGGGCCCGAACCCTCGTTCGTCGGTGTCACGTGCGCCACGGCGGCCGGCACGATTTCGCCAGTCGGGGGTTGGCTCGTGCGGATGTTGAAGAAGTTCACGACCGGAGCGGACGTGTAGCCCGACCCCGCCGACGTGACATCGACACTGGTGACGCCCCTGACTTTGTTGTGGACGAAACTCGGATCGGACGTGACGATCTCCGCCGTTCTGCCCGAGAGAGGAGGATCCACCACGACCTCCGTTCCCCGCAGGAAGGCGCCGTCCTCGTCCACCTGGGTAAGGGTGTAGCAAGTGCCCTCGGGAGGATTGTTGACCTCGCTTCCAATGTAGACCGCTCCGTCGCCAAGAACGGCAGTCGCCGTGGCGCGAGTGCCGAAGCCGCCCGGGTAGCCGATCTCTACCCCCGGCAACGGCCTGTCGCCTCTGTACAAGCTGCCCGGGTCGACGACGGTGATGGAAGCGACCGCGCCGTTCTGAACGACTGCCGTGGCGGTGGCGTTGATTCCCCCGGCCGTGGGACTGGAATCGATTTTGACATTGGGCACGGTCGTGTAGCCGGAACCCCCGTTGTCCACCGTGATGCTCGTCACGGAGTACCTGACCTCCAGAGTCAGATCGGACCGTGCCCCGGAACCGTTGCCGAAGGAGTCCACGAACTTGATGCCGGGCCGAGACGTGTAGCCGGAACCAGGATCCCGAAGGTCAGCGGTCCGAATCCGGGGCGAAGTGCCAGCCACGTTGCCAGTGGCGACGGTTGCCGCGGCGCCCGTACCGCCGCCGCCCACGAGTTCGACGCCAGTCAACCAATACTGGTCATAGTCGCAACCAGGATTCGTGATCTCGATCCGGTCGATCGTGCCTCCCGGGCTGTAGCCCCGCAAACGGGCGAGGCCCGTCGTGTCCTTGCCGCCCGCGCCGGACCCCGAGATGTTGACGAGGGGACTGCTCGTGTAGCCGGAACCCCCGTTCGTCACGTCGATGCCGGCAAGCGTCTTGATCTGGTCGACGAAGGCGTCGTCCGACGTGTCGGTTGTCCCCTGGTCGTACCAGAACTCGTCGATCTCCCGAACGAGCACGTAGAGCTCTCCGCCCGACTCGCGGGCCTCGGAGACCGGGAACGCCGCCGTTCTCCACCCGGCCGTGCTCGTCCAGAGCGAGACGCGATAGTGGCTGATCGTGCTGTCGTTCGGGTTCTGGAAGTAGACGGCCAGAACGCCGCCGCTGCCCACGACGCGGCTGACCGTCACGTCCGCCGGCTGAGCGCCGGCGGCGGCCGCCGAAAGGAGGAGCAGGCCGAGCAGCGTGGAGCCGCGGCGCCCTCGCCGCGGGTTCACTGCGTCCCCTCCTCCCGCAGCCAGTTCGGGATGGACACCTCCACCTGTTCCAGTTCGGCCAGCCGGTTCGCCAGCTCGAGCGAGGCGAATCCCGGACGAGTCGAAACGAACCAGGTTCGTTCGAGCCCCGCCACCGGTTCGACGCGGCCAGGCGCCACGCCGTTCTCCGCCAGGAAGGCGACGCCGTCCGACACACCTTCCTCCAGGAGGACGAGCACGCCGCCCGGAAGCGTCATCAGACTGCCGCCCGGAGACCTGAACACCGGCGCCTCGGCGGTTTGCGCCGCGCCGACAGCGGCGAGCCAGCGCTGTCCGTGCTTACGCTCGGCGGGAGAGTTCCCCTTGGTCGCGACCTCCTCCAGCTCCTCCATCACGCCGTCCACGTCGTCCACCAGGTAGACCCGGTGGACCTCGTCGCCGTCTCGCCAGGTGAACTCGCGTTCCCTCTGCGCTGGCTGAGCCTGGATGGCCAGCATGACCGCAAGAAGGACGGCCATGCGGTTCATCGCCGCTCCTCCAGGCGCCCGCGAGAACGTGCTCCAGCGCTCCCGAAGACGCGGAAACGGGCGGTTGCTCCTGTCCTCGAACGAGCCATGTCCAGGTAGACGCTAGTCACCCGGAGCGGCCGTTCGCGGTCCTTCGGAAGCATCACCAGCCCGCGGCACGGGACTCGCTCTAGAGGCGGCTTGTCGTGAACCGGCCCGGCCGCCGCACCCGGAAAATTCGGGGGGGGGGGGGGGGTGACCAAGGGCATCGGACCGTCGAAACGGAACATCGGGTAGGAACCGTAGCACGTAGAGGAAGGACCGGCGACGAACCGATCAGGCGATATCGGTCACGGGCGCCAGGACACCGACCGGCCGCGAAGGGAATACGGGGCGGTTGCTTCGGGATTGCTAGCGTTGCTCGACATGGCTCTCCTGCCCCTCCCAGACGGCCGCGGCACGACTGCCGACCCCTACCGCTCCGGCGACTGGTCGTACGACCCCGACCCGAACGAGGTCGCGGCACGGGCGGCCGAGTGGCGCAGCCGCCACAACCTCTCTCCCGCGGCGGACGACAGGACGCGACGCATCCTCCTGCTGGTCGACGAACAGCGGGACTTCTGCCTGCCGGAAGGCGCGCTCTACGTAAGCGGCCGCTCGGGCCGCGGCGCGATCGAGGACACGGATCGAGTCGTCCGCTTCATCTACCGCAACCTCGGCAACCTGACCGAGATCGCATCCAGCCTCGACAGCCACACGCCGCAGCAGATCTTCTTCTCGTCGTTCTGGGTGGACGCCTCCGGCAAGCAGCTCGACAGCTATCGGGAAGTCCTCGCCTCGGAAGTCGAAGCAGGCGAAGCGGTTCCCAACCCGGCCCTGGCCGGCTGGTTCGGCGACGGCAGCCACGACTGGCTGAAGCGGCAGGCCCTGGACTACTGCCGGCGCCTCGAAGCGACCGGGAAGTACCGCCTCTACCTTTGGCCGCCGCACTGCTTCCTCGGCAGCGAAGGCCACGCCCTGGTCGGCGCCGTGCAGGAGGCGCGCCTCTTCTTCAGCTACGCGCGCCGCGCCGAGACGCCGATCCTGATCAAGGGCATGAATCCCCTGACCGAGTTCTACTCCGTGCTCACGCCCGAAGTGCTGGTGCGTCACGATGGCCAGAAGCTGGACGAACGCAACGAGACACTGATCGACCGGCTGCTCGGGGCCGACGCCCTGATCGTCGCCGGCCAGGCCGCGAGCCACTGCGTGCGCTACACCGTCGACGACCTGCTGGCCGAGATGAAGGCCAGGGACGTCCCGGCAGGCCGCCTGCACGTCCTCGCCGACTGCATGTCCGCGGTCGCCGTGCCCGACCCGGAACGCCGCGGTCACTACCTGGCGGACTTCACACCCGAAGTCGAAGCCTCACTGAAACGCTGGCAAGACGCCGGAGTCCACATCGCCAGTTCAGAAGACGACGCCTCGGACTGGGACTGACGTCGAAGCCCGGATGCCGGCCAGAGGGCCGGCGCACCGACACGAGGGCTACGTCAGCGCTGTCGCCTACGGCACGTTGCGTCGCAGTTCCTCGACCCAGACCGCCGGTCCGCCGTCCGAAGGCGCCCGCCAGTCCCCTCGCGGCGACAACGACCCGCCCGACCCCACCTTGGGGCCGTTCGGCAGCGCCGAACGCTTGAACTGGCTGGTGCCGAAGAACCGGACCAGGAACACCTCGAGCCAGTGCCTGACCTCGGCGAGCGTGTACTCGCGCCGGTCGCTCTCGGGCATCGTGTCGAGCCAGGCGCCGCGGTTCCGGTCGCCCCAGGCGTGGTGAGCGAGAAAGGCGACGCGGCTCGGCCGGTAGCCGTACCGGCTCAGGTAGTAGAGGTGGAAGTCCTGGAGCTCGAAGGGACCGATGACCGCCTCCGTCGACTGGGCGGGCTCCCCGTTGTCCGCCTCCGGTCCCTCCGCCGCCGGCACCAGCTCCGGCGAGATCTCCGTGTCGACGATCGACTGCAGGGTCTCACTGGCCTCGGCGCCGAACTCGCCGCGCTCGACTTCCCAGCGGATCAGGTGCTGGATCAGGGTCTTGGGCACCGACGAGTTCACGCTGTAGTGGGCCATCTGGTCGCCGACGCCGTACGTGCACCAGCCCAGCGCCAGCTCGGAGAGATCGCCCGTACCGATGACGAGGCCGCGGTTCAGATTGGCCAGCCGGAACAGGTGAGACGTGCGTTCACCGGCCTGGACGTTCTCGAACGTGGCGTCGTAGACGTCCGCGCCTCGCTCGCCCCGGCTGTAGGGGTGATCGATCGATTCCAGCATCCGCTCGCTGGCCGGCCGGATGTCGATCTCCGACGCGGTGACGCCGAGCGCCGCCATCAAGCGCTTCGCGTTCTCGTAGGTGCGTGAGGACGTGCCGAAGCCGGGCAGCGTGTAGGCGAGGATGTTCGCCCGTGGCAGGCCGAGTCTGTCGACGGCGCGCACGCAGACGATCAGCGCGTGGCTGGAATCGAGCCCTCCCGAGACGCCGATCACGACCTTCTCGATGCCGGTCGCGCGCAGGCGCTGGACCAGGCCCGCGACCTGGATGTCGAAGGCCTCGGCGCAGCGCTCGTCCCGCTCGCCGCTATCCGCCGGCACGTACGGAAAGCGCGGGATCTCCCGCTCGAGCGCCACCGCGGCGGCCGGACGCTCGACCGCGACGCCGACCCGCCGGAACCGCCCGGCAGCCGACTCCCGGCGCGCTGCGTCCCGGAACGTCGACATGCGAAGCCGCTCCTGCGCCAGCCGCTCCAGGTCGAGGTCGGCCGTGAGAATCTGGGCCTCCTGGCTGAAGCGCTCCGACTCGGCCAGCCGCTCGCCGTTCTCGTAGATCAGGCCGTGGCTGTCCCAGGCCAGGTCCGTGGTCGACTCGCCGGCGCCTGCCCCGGCATAGACGTAGGCGGCCACCGACCGTCCCGACTGCGACGCGCACAGCAGCCGCCGGTAGTCGGCCTTGCCGATCGTCACGTTGCTCGCCGACAGGTTGAACAGCACCGACGCCCCGGCCAGCGCGCCGTGCGTGCTCGGCGGCAGCGGCGACCACAGGTCCTCGCAGATCTCCACGTGGAAGCGGAAACCCGGTACGGGGCCCACGTCGAACAGGAGGTCTTCGCCGAAGGGAACGTCCTCGCCGCCCAGTGAGACGACCTCGGAGCGGCGCGATTCGGCGGCCGCGAAGTAGCGCTTCTCGTAGTACTCGCGGTAGTTCGGCAGATAGATCTTCGGCACGATCCCGACGATCCTCCCCGTACACACGACCGCCGCGACGTTGAAGACCGCGCCGTCGACAAGCAGCGGCAATCCGACGATCAGCGCGGTCCGAAAGTCCCGAGAGGCTTCCGCCAGTTCGAGGAGCGCCGCCTTCGAGCCGTCCAGCACCGCCGACTGGTGGAACAGGTCGTCCAGGGAGTAGCCGCTCAGGTTCAGTTCGGGAAAGACCGCCGCCACGGCGTCGAGCTCGTCCGCGTGGCGCGCCAGGGCGAGCGTGCGCTCCAGGTTCGCCGCCGGATCCCCGATCTCCACCCGCGGCAGGCACACGGCCACGCGCGCGAACCCGTGTTCGTACAGGTCGTCGAAGCGGCGCACGGCACCGCCACTATCCGAAGCGGCCATGCGGGATTATGAACGACTGGCCGGCAAATGCCTCAAGCGCAAGACACTTCGGCCCCGGAGGAGGCGCTCTCAGTTCACTCCGAACGGTCGGAAACCCGATGCTCCGCGGCCAGTTCGTCACACAACTTGAGCAGCTCTGGCGCGACCTCCACCGGCGCCTGTGCCTGGCAGTCGAGGTCGAGCAGACCGACGGGCAGAGCGGCCACTTCCCGGCCGGCTACCTCGCGGCAGGCTTCCAGCGTGGGCAGCGGATTCAGCAGCCGGCCGCGGTCGAGAACCGGTGTCAGCAGGTCGCGGCCGCCGGCCGGGGCGGGCTCCGTACCCGGTCCGGACCTGGCGTCCCGCGTGTAGATCACGTCCCGCTCCAGCGCACCGCCGGCAGAGCGGTACCGGCGCACCTGCAACCGCCCCGGCAGGGACGCCTTGCCGACGCCGGCGCCTAGCTTGAACACCGGCCGCCATCGCTCTTCGCCGGCGCGCCGGATGGCCGACAGCTTGTACACGCCCCCCAGCGCGCCGCCACCGGCAGCCGTGACCAGGGATGTGCCGACCCCCCAGGTGTCGATCGCCGCCCCGGCTTGCCGCAGCTCCATGATCCGCTTCTCGTCCAGGTTGTCGCTGACCACGATCGCCACGTCCTCGAGCCCGGCTTCGTCCAGCCGGCGCCGAGCCCCGCGGCTCTGCTGCAGCAGGTCGCCCGAATCGAGGCGGATGCCGAGCAGCCGCTGGCCCCGCCGTTCGAGTTCCCGCCCGATCGCGATCGCGTTCTCGATTCCCCGGTCGACGTCGTAGGTGTCGACGAGCAGCACGCAGTTGTTCGGCATCGTCTCGGCGAAGGCGCCGAAGGCCGCGGGCTCCGAGTCGAACGCCTGCACCCAACTGTGGGCATGGGTGCCGCGCACGGGAATGCCGAAGCGCTGGCCCGCCTGCACGTTCGAGGTCGCGGTGCAGCCGCCGACGTAGGCCGCGCGGCAGGCGCTGAGCGCGCCGTCGAAGCCCTGCGCCCGGCGCAGGCCGAACTCCAGCACCGGCTGGCCGGGAGCCGCGATGTGGCAGAGCCGCGCCGCCTTGGTCGCCACCAGGGTCTGGAAGTTGATGATGTTGAGGATCGGCGTCTCGATGAGTTGGCCGACGAGCAGGGGCGCCTCGACCCGAAGCAGCGGCTCACGGGCGAAGACGGCGGTGCCCTCCGGGACCGCGGCGAGCGACACGGAGAGATCGAGCGCCGGCAGCGCGTCGAGGAACCCGGGTGCGAACAGCGGGCCGCCGTTGCCACCCGAGAGGCTCCGCAGATAGTCGATGTCCTCGGGCTCGAAGCGCAGCCCGTCGAGAAAGGCAACGATCTGTTCCAGCCCCGCCGCGATCGCGAAACCGCCTCCGAACGGGGTCCGGCGCATCGACATGTAGAAGCTGGCCCGGTCCAGGTGACGGCCGTGCTGCCAGTAGCCCTGGGCCATCGTCAACTGGTAGAGGTCGGTGGTCAGAGCGCTCACGAGGACACCTCCAGCGGCTCCCGCGCCGACCGGTGCTGGTACAACTCGCCGTCCTCGAAGCCGAGGCGGCGGTAGTACTCGCGGGTGCCGACCGAGGAGATGACGGCCACCTGCTCGAAGCCGGCGCCGGCCGCGATGCCCAGGGCCTCGGCGATCACACGCCGGCCGAGACCAACGTGCTGCGACCGGCCCTTCTCCCGCGCGCCCAGGCCGACGACCGCTCCGTAGACGTGAACCTCGCGGATGATCGCCTTGCCCGCCAGCTCCGGAAGCGAGAACTCGTCCGCGCCGACCGGAGCGGGCAGGCGAAGCCGCAGAAACCCGGCGATCCGGTCCTCCGCAGTCGCGAACTCGAGGAAGATCTCCCGGCCGCCGGAAGCCTCGTAGTCCGTGCGCCGTAGCCGCAGCCGCGCCGGATCGACCGGGCGGCCGCCGACCTCGCGGGCGCGGATATCCCGGCAGCGGAGGCCGCGGGCCGACGTTTCGGCTTCGGCCACCTGCCGCAGGTTCGTCGTCCGGTTGCCGGTCACGATGTCGGTGCCGGGAATGTCGCGGATCACACGGGTCAGACGGCAATAGCGCGGCGTAGCGCCCAGGCTGTGAACGAGCACGTCGAGCAGCTCGTCCGCTTCATAGGGCCGCCATTCGCCGCGCCGGTAGTAGGCCATCAGCTCGGCGCTCCCGATCAGGGAGCACGGATAGACCTTGAGCTCGTCCGGGCGCAGTTCCGGATCGTCGAACAGGCGGTCGAAGTCCTCGCAATCCTTCGCCGGCGTCGAACCGAGGAGGTTCGGCATCCAGTGCGCCTGGATCTTGAATCCCGCCTGACGCAGAAGACCCACTGCGAGCCGCGACCGGACCGTGTCGTGGCCGCGACCGTTCAGGGCCAGGACGTCGTCGTCCATGCTCTGGATACCGATCTGGACCTTGGTCGCCCCGAGCCGCCGCATGCGCAGCGCCTCCGCCGGGTCGAGCCGGTCGGGCCGGGTCTCGAGCGACAGCCCGACGCAGCGGACCGCGGCCGTCTCGTTCTCGCGCTGCGCCGCCAGAAGCTCGGTCCAGCCGGCGTTCTGGTCGCGAGCCTCGACCGCCGCGCGCGGATGGGCGGCGGTCCAGTCGGAGACAACCTGGTTGTAGCCGCGGGCGGCCGCCGCGTCGGACGAGTCGATCTCCTCGCCCTGTACGGTCTCGTCGAGCTGCCGGAAGTCCACCGCGGGCTCGAACGCCAGGAGCGGATCCGCCGCCGGGTCGGACGACACGGCGAAGAACTCGTTCATCGCCTGCAAGCAGCGCAGGATGAACCACACCTGGTAGCCCTCCGGGTAGCTCGACCACGTGCCGCCGAGGACGATCAGCTCCACCTTGTCGACCGAATGCCCCGTGTGGCGGAAGGAACGGAGGCGGGAGAACGTCTGCCGGTAGGGGTCGAACTGGTGTTCCGCGGCCCGCTGGGCGCCGGGTTCGGACGACAGGTAGCTCTTCGGCATCCGCACGTCGCTCGGACAGAAGATGCACCGGCCCGGACACGGGAAGGGCTTGGTCAGCACGGTCACCGGCGCGACGCCGCTGCGGGTACGGATCGGCTTCATCCTCACCCGGTCGACGAACGCCTGCTCGCCCGACGACCCGGGTCGAAGCGCCCGGTAGCCGCGGATCAACTCGCTCTTCGAGAAGAAACCCCTGCCGTCCTTCGGGTGGCGGCGCAGCAGATTCTCGAGGTCGCGCTCCTCGAACCGTGAGGCGCTCTCGATGGCGCCGATGATCGCGTCGAGCTCCGCCGCGTGCGCTTCGGGCTCGAACGAGTAGCGCTTCGGGGCTATTGTCGCCGCCATGACGGGAACCTACTACGGCGGCGCCGGGCGACTGAGAGCAACTCGGCGATGACGATCACAGCCGGAGAGAACGCTGCGGAAGCACCGTTCGAGGGGCGGGCGGCCCTGGTCACGGGCGGCGGCAGCGGCATCGGACTGGCGATCGGTCGCGCCCTGGCCCGGGGCGGATGCCGCATCGCCCTCGGCGGCCGCCGCCGGGATGTCGTCGAAACCGCGGCCGCCGACCTGCGCTCGCTCGGTATGCATGCCGTCGCCGTCGCCGGCGACGTGTCGACCCCGGACGGCGCGCGGGAGATGGTGGACGAAGCGGCCCGCCAACCAGGCAGCCTTGACATCCTGGTCAACTGCGCCGGGGTCTACCGCGCCGGTCCGCTCTTCACCGAGGGCGACGAGAACGAACCGGACCCGGTCGACCTGGTCGTCGACGTCGACCTGAAGGGCGTGCTGTTCGCAACCCGCGCCGCGATCCCCCATCTCCGCGCGGGCCGCGGCGACGGTTCGATCGTCAACATCTCGTCGTCGCTCACGCAATCGCCGCTCGCCAACTGCTCCGTCTACACCGCCGCGAAAGCCGGCGTCGACGCGTTGACCCGCAGCCTCGCGGCCGAACTCGCCGGTGACCGGATCCGCGTCAACGCCGTGCTTCCCGGCGTCGTGCGTACCCCGATCTTCGAGACGGTCATGCCGCCGGACGAAGTGGCCGGCTTCCTCGACGGCTTCGGCGACGAGGTGCCGCTGGGCCGCATCGGCGAGCCGGACGACGTCGCGCGAGCCGTCGTCTTTCTCTGCGACCCAGCGAACGACTGGATCACCGGAGCGCTCCTTACGATCGACGGCGGCCTGAGCCTGGGCACGCCGTAGCGATCGGCCGACTGCCGGTGCGCCGGCCTGCCCTTCGGCATCCGGCTACCTTCCCCATGAACACGGCAACCCAAACCGCCCTCCGCCGGATCAACCGCGACTTCTACAGCCGCCACGCGGCGGACTTCGAGCGCACCCGCCACCCCGGCGGCTGGCCGGGCTGGCGACGGGTCGTGCAGACCGCATCTCAGGCCTCGGACAGCCCGCTACACGTCCTCGACCTCGGTTGCGGGAACGGCCGGTTCGCGCTCTTCCTGGAACGCAACCCCGACCTACGCGGGCACCGGCGATTCACTTACACCGGCATCGATCTCAGCGCCGAGCTGATTGACCACGCCCGGACCGCCAACGCAGGCCTCGACCACATCCGCTTCCGGGTCGACGACATCGAGGCCTGCCGCCTTGACCGGCAAGCCTGCGACCTCGTCGTCCTTTTCGGCGTCCTCCACCACCTCCCGGGCTTCGACACCCGCCGCCGCACCCTCGAACGCGCGGCGGCCGCGGTCGCGCCGGGCGGTCTCCTGGCCCTCACCTGCTGGCAGTTCGCCGACGATCCCCGATTCGAGAAGCGACGGCTCGACTGGGCCTCGGAAGCAGGTGTGGAACCGGCCGAACTCGAACCCGGCGACCATCTGCTGCGCTGGGGAGACCACGGCTCCCCAGCCCGGCGCTTCTGCCACCACACCGACGAGCCCGAACTCGATCGACTCGTCCACGGCCTGCCGCTTGCCGAAGTCGCCCGCTACCGCTCGGACGGATCCGGCGGCCGGCAGAACCTGTACTGGCTGGGTGCTCGCGACCGTCCTGGTGCTACTTTGGGCTGAAGGAGGATCGAAACGGATGAAGTTCCTGCGCCCCGTGCTGGCCGCCCCCCTTCTGCTCGCGGCCCTCCCGGCCGCGGCCCAGCAGGAGGAGACGTACGACTACTGGCAGCCGCAGCGGCAGATGGTCCGCCAGGGCCAGCAGGCGATCTTCATGTGCAACGGCCTGTTCACCTCGAACCGGAACCTCGAGCAGGTGTTCTCGCAGGAACTGGCCTACCTGGCGGAACCGGTCGGAACCGCGGAAGGCGGCGACTACGAGGTCGACCGGGAACGCCAGGCCGTGACGATCGGCTCGGGCCACGGCGTGCCGAAGATGCGGGCCGCCTTCCGCGAGGGGATCGGCTGCGTCGTCATGGCGCCGGACCAGACACTCGCCGACATCGACAGCCTGCCCGCGATCGACATGCCGCCACCGGCCGGCGATGCGGCCAAGATCCCGTGGCCCGATGGCGACCTGACCGGTCCAATCGAGCTGCCGGCCGGCGTCGACGCGGCGGCGCTCCAGGCCGCCTCCGACTGGGCCTTCGACCGCGAATCGCCGCATCAGGTCACGCTCAGTCTGCTCGTCGTCCATGGCGGCAAGATCGTCCACGAGCGCTACGCCGAGGGCATCGACGTGACCACGCGCACCCGCACCTGGTCGACGGCGAAGAGCATCGCCTCGACGCTGATCGGCATGCTGGTCGACGACGGCAAGCTGGCTCTCGACGAGCCCCTCGGCTTCGACTTCCTTCCCGAAGAAGCCGCCGCGGCGGAGACCGACCCCCGCTCCGCGATCACGCTCCGCCACGCGCTGAACATGTCGAGCGGCCTGCAGACCGTCGACAACGGCGGCCAGGAGTACGCCGTCGGCTCCGGCATGTCCTACTGGGCCGGCGCCAGCTCCGTCGAGGGCGCCCGCCGCCGCGCCCTGATCCGGGAACCGGGCGCCAACTGGGACTACGAGAACTACGACACCCTGCTCGCCGTCTACGCGATGAAGCGCGCCCTGGGAAGCGAGAAGAAGTACCACGAGTTCCCCCGCAAGCGCCTCCTTGACCCCATCGGCATGAGAAGCACCCTGCTCAGCACCGACCGCTTCGGCGACTTCATCCTCAGCAGTCAGGTCTACACCAACGCCCGCGACCTCGCCCGCTTCGGCCTCCTCTACCTCCGGAACGGTGTCTGGAGCGGCGAGCGCCTCCTCTCCGAGGACTGGATCGACTTCGTCCGCACCCCGGCCCCCTCGACCGCCGGCCGCGGCAACTTCTACGGGGGCCAGTTCTGGCTCGTCCCCGACGAGCGCAAGGGCGTCCCCGGGGACGCCTACTCCACTGCCGGCAACCGTGGCCAGTACGTCGTCACCGTCCCCTCCCACGACCTGGTCATCGTCCGCCGCGGCCTCGACTGGGGCCGGCAGGGATTCGATCGCTGGGACATGACGCGGGAGGTGATCAAGGCGTTTCCGGCGGCGCGGCGCTAGGATCCGCGGCTCCGACGACTGGGGAGGTGTGATGACGATCGACGAGTTCGTTGCCGACATGGCGGTCAAGGCGGAGGCCATCGATCCGCTCGGGAAGAGGCTGCTGTTCCTGCTCGACGAGGAGCAGATGCTGATCGACGGAACGGGCGAGGCGAACGTCGTCTCCAAGGTGTCCGGCCAGGAGGTCGAGTCGGACTGCACGGTGCGGATGTCGATCGACACGTTCGGCAAGCTGCAGCGCAAGGAGATCAAGCCGTTCATGGCGGTGGCGTCCGGGAAGATCAAGGTCAGGGGCGACATGTCGATTGCCGCCAAGCTGAAGAAGCTCACCTGAGTTTGGCGAATCCGTCGATCCGGATCCGGCAACCGGTCGCGCTCAGGGCCGTCAACCGTGTCGGGGCGGTCGTCCGCCGGTGCGGGCTGAGGCCCTTCTCACTGGAGGCCGAGCGGATTCTGGAGAAGGCCCGGCAGGCCAGCGGATTCGAGGTGCGCGATCCGATGTTCCGGGAGGGGCTCGAGCGCCTTGTACACGGGCTTGAAGCGCATGCCCGGTTGAGCACCTTCGGGCGGCTGGCCGCGCGCGGCACCGTGCAGCGCTCGGCCGAATCACGTTCCAGGGTCGAACGGGCGCTGGCGGAGAACCCCGGGATCGGCGATGAACCGATCCGCGCGCCCGTCTTCATCGTCGGCATGCCGAGGAGCGGCACGACGATCCTCCACGCTCTGCTGCATCTGGACCGGGACCACCGGGCGCCGCTGTCCTGGGAGTGCCTCCTGCCCGACCCGGCGCCGAGTCCGGACGATTACAGGGAGAACGAGCGGATCGAGACGGTGCGTAGGGAGTTCGACCAGATCTTCCGGCTCGTGCCGGACTTCAGGCGCAAGCACTACATGACGGCGGACTCACCGCAGGAGTGCGTCGGTATCACGGCGCTCAACTTCGCGAGCTTCCAGTACATGGCCATGGCCTGGCTGCCGGAGTACCACGACTGGTTCGCCAGCACCGACCAGGCGGCGAACCTGCGGTGGCACCGGCGGTTCCTGCAGTTCCTCCAGTCGGGCGGCGTTCCGAGCCGCCGCTGGCTGCTGAAGTCGCCCGTCCACCTGATGCGGCTGCGGGCTCTCTTCGAGGTCTACCCCGATGCCCGGGTCATCGTGACCCATCGTCACCCGGCCGACGTCGTGCCCTCGGTCGGGAGCCTGATCTCGTCCATGCGGTCGTTCTACTCGGACCACGAGGACACGCTCCGAACCGGGCGGGAGCAACTCCGGATCTGGGCCGACTACTTCGCCCGGTTCCTGCGCGACCGCCGCGAACTCGACCGCGAGGAACAGATGGTCGACGTCTTCTTCGACGACTTCGTCAAGGATCAGATGTCGGTCGTCGACGCGATCTACTCGCGCTTCGACTGGGACCTGAGGCCGGAGGACCGGGACAGGATGGAGCGGTTCCTGCAGCAGGAGCGCCGTGGGAAGCACGGCGCCCATGTGTACTCGCTGGAGCAGGTCGGCATCACGCCGGCCGACATCGACAACGAGTACGCCCACTATCTGGCCTTTCTGGAAACCCTGAGATCAGCCTGGAGACACAGAGATGAGCGATAGCGACTTCGAGAGCCGGCAGGCCCTGCACGAGTTCCTGGACGTGGTCCGCAACGCGGAGCAGACGTTCCTCGACCCCGAGAAGGAACTCGACCACCAGGGCCACGTGGACGGCTACCAGCACCTGTTCCACCTGATGCAGATAACGGTCGACTTCTACCTCCACAACGACCCCCTGCGGCCCCGGCTCGTGCGGCTCACCGACGGGACCCGCAAGCTCTATGGCGACAACGTGGACGCGGTCTACTACTTCTCCCAGGTCCGCGGCGACCAGGAGTACGTCATCCGCGGTCAGCGTTTCGACAGTTGCTACCTGAGCTTCTGCCTCTACGGCGGGGATCCGAACGGCGAACTGGCGGACCGGGTCACGCTGAACGTGAATCACCGCGACATCGCCTTCGAAGACGACGGGTCGTTCGAGATCAGGCTGACGGCGAACCCTCAGGGCCCGAACGAGTTCCGGATCGAGCCGGATTCGGTCTCGCTCTTCACCCGCGAGTACTTCTTCGACCACCCGGCGTCGACAGAGAGCATCCTCAGCATCGAGAACGCCTCGCCGCAGCCGCCCGCATTGCCCCTCGACGACGCCGAGCTGGCGCGGCGCATCCGCAGCATGGCGATGTTCTTCATGTGCACGACCTGGATCGCGCCGCTGCCCGTACACCTGCCCTTCAACGAGTTCTGCGCACCCTGGGAGTTCGACCCGGAGCAGGGAGGCTGGGGGACGGTCGACAACATCTACTGCTTCTGCCGCTTCCGGCTGCAGGAGCACGAGTACCTCAAGGCGCGTTTCCGGTCACCCGAAGCGTGCTACTGGGGCCTCCAGACCTGGAACTACCTCATGCAGTCGACGAACTACGCCGACTTCCCGGTGTGCGTCAACAAGCAGACCGCCGAGGCCGAGCCGGACGGCAGCTACGTCGTCTACCTGAGCCATCGTGAGGCGCCGAAGAACTGGATCAGCACCGCCGGCTACAACGAGGGCGTTCTCTTCGCGCGCTGGCTTCTCGCGGAAGAGCTGCCGGAGACGCCGGAGGTCGAACTGGGAAAGTGGTGAGCTAGAGCCAGTCGCGGTCGGCGATCTTCTTCGGCAGGAACTCCTCGGTGACGAAGGAGAGGCCCTTGCTCGACAGGGCCTCGAGTTCCCACTTGACCCCGGCGCTGAGCATGTTCTTGATCTCCTTCTGCCAGGCCTTCGCCCTGAACCACTCGTAGTTCAGGATCTCCCTGGCGCGGGAGCGGTCCTGGTCGTTCAGGCGGATGCTGACGTCTTCGGAGAGGTCGTAGGCGCCGGGATCGAAGCTGGAGAGGCCGATGAAGCGGGCCTTGGGAACCGCCATCCGCTTCGACTCGAAGGCGAGACCGATCGAGCCCTGCTTGACCACGGAGTGGATGTAGTAGCCCCAGGGGTCGTTGTCAACGAAGACATAGAGCGGCAGGTTCAGCTCGTGAACCATCCGGTACAGGAGCCGGCGGACGCCGCGCGGGGGCTGTCCCTGGCCCGTGACCAGGATGCAGTTGTGGCGCTTCCAGAACTTGTCTTCGTTGAGCCGCGCCCAGACGGCCTCCTTCTCCACCAGCAGGATGAACTTCGCGCCGTGGCCGACGAAGCGGATCGTCTCCGGCTCTACGATGCCGGGGACCGACCAGCCGCCCGAGCCCATCCGGGACAGGTCGATCACGTCGCCGGCATCGACCAGGGTGAGCGGACCGACCACCGAGCCGCGCTTGGCCGCAAACAGATGCAACTCCTCGCGCAGGGCGCCGAGGGTGACCTCCAGGTCCTCGATGATCGGGTCGGATTCCTCCTGGCCCTCGAAGGTGTTCTCCTTGCCGTCGGCCAGGGTGTGCTTGCTCATGTAGTAGAGGTCGCGGATGCTGGTCGTCTTCTGTTCGTCGAGGAGCTGGGTGCAACCGCGGGCGACCAGGAGCGTCTGCATGTACTTGCGCGCCTGGTTCAGGTTGAACAGGGAGCGCCGCTGAGTCGCGTCGCCCATCTCGATGATCTTCTTGCGCCTCGAGAAGGTGACGTTCGAGAGGGTTCGCGAGGGGATGTCGACGTACGGGTCGACCTCGCGGCGGGCCATCGCGATCGTCTTCCTGGCCAGGTGCTCGATCTTGGCCCTGGCGTCGAGCTTGGCCGGGATCCTGAGCCGCTCCTCCTCCACCGGAGTCACACCAGCTCCAGTTGCGAACTGCGGAGGCGCTCGGCTTCGGCAAGTGGCGGAGGCACCGCGGGCTCCGCCGCCGGCTCCGCTTGCGGCTCAGGTTCCGGTTCCGGTTCCGCGTTCGGATCGACTACGAGGACGTTCTCGCAGGCTTCCAGCTCATCGGCGGAGGCGTCCTGCTCCTCGAGCATTCCCGCCAGCTCCGTCTTCTTGCGACTGATCGCGAGCAGCCGGTCGCGGAACAGCTTCTGGTCCTTACCGGTGATCGCCTCCACCGAGCTGACGACTTCCTCGATATAGAGGTTGAACACCTCGCGGCGCCGCGCCTCGCTCCTGGCCCTGGCCTTACGCTTGACGTACTGGCCAAGCCGGCGACCGCAGGTCTGCACCGCGAGCTTGATCTCCTTGCGGATCTCGTCGTAGTCCGCCACCGCGACCTTGCTCTCGGAACTGAAGGGAACCCAGACCGAGGCGAGGTGCACGAGCACGATCAGCGGACCGGACGGCAGCGCGCCGCGCGACTGGGTCAGGCCGTAGTTGCGCCAGGAGACGTCCATCACGGCCTTGGTGATGCAGCAGGAGCCGGCGAGGTACTGGAGCGGGACGCGGTTCGCGAAGCGGAGCACCTTGGCCAGGTCGTCGGCGGGCAGATCGCCGCCCCAGGCCAGGCCGACCTCGACCTGGAACGGGTTGCCACGGTAGACCGCCGGCCGGCGCGTCTCGACTCCGTAGAACTCCGCCCGGATGCCCCTGGTCAGGCCGGCCAGCAGTTCCTGCACGCCGATCGGCGACAGGCAGTCGGTCGAGGGCGGCCGGATGCGGGTCGCGGAGTCGTTCAGGGCCTGGTACAGCTGGTCGGCGGCCTTGCGCACGACCGTGTTCGGACGCGCTTTCGGGTCGATGCCGGCCCGTTTGGCGAGCCCCACCGCCATCTGCGGCGACACCCGGCTGAAGTCCCGGGACAGGCACTGGCTGATCGTCGCGTGCTTCGTCGACTGCAGCATCTTCATCAACACGCCGAGTTCGACGCCGTGCGGATGCGGCTTGATCTCGCTAGGCGGCTCCGGATTCGACTGAACGCCCCGGACGTAGTCCGTCTCCTGGCCGTGCGGATCCCTGTAGTGCAACGTCGCGTGGGGGTTCGCCACCGCCACCTGGTGCAGGAACTCCTCCACCGACTGGCGGCCCTTCAGGTACTGCGCCTCCAGCTCGAGCTCGACGCGCGTGCCGTGGTCGAGATCCCACTCGGCAAGCTTCCGCTTCCCGACCGCCTTCGGCTTGTTCGTGTTCGTGTCGATGACGACCTGCATCGCATAGGCGGGCGACCGTGGGCCCGTGCGCGACACGATCGACACCGGCTTGCCGGTCGTCAACTGGCCGTACATCGCCGCCGCCGAGATGCCGATCCCCTGCTGGCCGCGGCTCTGCTTCAGGCTGTGGAACTTCGAACCGTAGAGCAGTTGCCCGAAGATCCTCGGCGCCTGCGCTTCGACGATCCCCGGGCCGTTGTCGGTCACCCGCACGATGTAGCGGTTCTGGCCCTCGGCGGCCTCGAGTTCGACCCGGATCTCGGGCAGGATGCCCGCCTCCTCGCAGGCGTCGAGCGAGTTGTCCACTGCCTCCTTGACCGTCGTCAGGAGCGCCTTGCGGAGCGAATCGAAGCCGAGCAGGTGGCGGTTCTTGGCGAAGAACTCCGAAACCGAGATCTCCCGCTGGCGACGGGAGAGGGTCTCGGCTGTGACTCTTTTCGCCACGGTTCCTCTTCGGTTCAGGGGTTCAGAACGTGGCGCACTCCGACGTGCACCATGCGGGGGGCGCCGATCGTGACCAGCCCGGTACCGGAGATGCCGACCTGCACATCCTCGTCGAGGAGGTTCTCGAGACCGGCGAAGACGTGCCATCGGCTGCTGATGGCGCGCGCGGCGCTCAGGTCGACGACGGCGAAACTGGACAGCGGCCGCGTGTTCAGGTCGTCCTCGTACTGCTCGCCGACGAAGCGGAGGCCGAGACGCGCCTGGAGAACGTCGGGGTTCGAGTACTCGAGACCCAGGCTGGCCGACTGCTCCGGCGTCTGCGCCAGACGCTTCCCCTCGAGTTCCGGGAAATCGGCAGCGCTGTCGACCTCGGCATTGCTGTAGAGGTAGGAGACGTCGAGCCGCCAGTCGTCGCCGAGCCGCTGGCGGAACTCCGCCTCCAGACCGTGGATGCGAGTGCGGTCCAGATTGAGTCGCTGGCGGCAAGAGCCACCGCCCGGCACGAAGCCGCAGGGCGCGAAGAAGCGACTGCTCGCGATCGAGGCCAGCGTCACGTTGGCGATCGGGTTCTCGACCCGGTTCATGAAAGCGTTGAGCGACAGCCGGGAGCCGCCCTCGTAGCGCGCTGCGCCGAACTCGATGCCGGAGAGCCGCTCCGGCTCGAGCGTCTCGTTCGCTTCCGTGATGTCGTTGCGAACCCGGAACGGACGGTAGAGTTCGTTGACGGTCGGCGCGCGGAACGACCCGTACACCGAGCCGCGCAGGCTCCAGCCGAGGTCGAGCGCGTAGAGGAAGCCGATCCGCGGCGACGCCGCCGTCTCGTCCCGATCCTCGAACATGTCGTCGCGGCGGATCGAGCCGTCCGCCTTGTTGATCTCCAGCCGGCTGCCCGATCCCGTGCTCCAGCGATCGATACGGGCGCCGAGCTCCAGCGTCAGGCGATCGCCGAAGTCCGCGCGGCGCTGCACGTAGGCGCCCGTGATCGACTGGTCGCCGCCCGCCATGCGACGCCGGTTGAACTGCGTCGTGTAGAAGAAGTCCTCGTTCGTCGCGCCGTCGACAGTGCGCCACTCGGCGCCGGCGACCCACAGGCCGTTGCCGACTTCACCCTCCCACTGCGCACCAAGGCCCGTCGCCTCGGAGTCGACGAGGAACTGGTCGAGGGCCGGCCGCTCGGACGACCGGTCGACCTGCTGGGCGCTGAACCGGCTGGCGAACTCCTGCTCGTGAGCGAAGCCGCGGACCGTCCAGGTATCGCCCCGTCCGCTGACGATGTCCGCGCTCAACCGAAACGACGTGAGGTCCGTATCGTTGCCGGTGAGCGGCGTGCCGTTGCCGCGGTCTTCCGAGAGGTTGTCGCCGCCGATGCTGACCTGCACGGATTCGCCCGCGGAGAACGCCAGCCGGCCGCCGACGCTCGTCTGCTCCGAGAAGGCGTCGACGTCGATCGGGCCGCGCTGGTCGTCGCGCACGACCGGGTAGCCGTCCATCTCGAAGCTCCTCGCCGACAGCGTCAACGACGCGCTCTCGAAGCCCTGCCCGAACCAGGCGTCGCCGGACAGCACGCCGTGGTCGCCGGCGAGCGCCGAGAGGCTCAGCCCGGGACCCGATTCGGAAGGGGTCGCCGTGACCAGGTGGATCACCCCACCCAGGGCGGAGTTGCCCCAGAGACTCGAACCACCGCCACGCACGACCTCGATCCGGTCCAGGCTCTCGCGGCCGACCCGTCCCCAGTAGATCCAGCCGCCGAACGGATCGTTGAGTGGAAGGCCATCGAGCAACACGAGCGTGCGGCTGACGCCGCTCGGGCCAATGCCGCGCAGCGAGACGCCCTGACTGGTCGGATGAGCGACCATCGAGCTGTTACGGCGGAACAGGCTGAAGCCGGGAACCCGGCGCAGCGTGTCGTCGAGCGCCAGGGAAGCACTGGCCCGGAGCTCCTCGCCAGAGAGCACGGAAACGCTGGCGGTCACCTGCCCGAGTTCCTGCTCGGCGCGGGAGGCGGTGACGACGATCGTCTCGGCAAGAGCGGGGTCCTCGACCGGCTCGGCGCCCTCATCGTTCGAAGCGTCCGCGCCCGCGAACGACGCCGAGGCGAGGAGCGCCACGGCGAACGCGGACGCGAAGAGGAAGAAGTGATCGCGAAGACGACCGGCGGACCTACGGGTCGTCGAGGCGGCAGGCAGGATCGGCATGCGCAAGCTCCTAGAGAGCCGGACCCGGCGTCTCCGGGTCGGGGGGAGCGGGCATGGTAAACGATACGGGATCGACCTCGGCTCCGGCTTCAGCCTCCTGGATCCTCAGTTCAACGGCGACCGCGCCCTCGACGGCGATCCGGATCCTGCCCGGCACCTTGAGTCCACCGGCGTCCATGTAGTCGGCAATCGTCACGTCGATCTCTCCCGCCGACTGCAGGAACGCCCCTTCGAAAACGACCCGGCGCTCCAGGAAGTCCTCACCGCCCAGGTAGAGGGCGCGCGCTTCGCCGTCCGCGGTCAGGATGTCCAGCCGGTAGGTCTCGTCGCGCTCGACCTTCTCGATGCCCGCCAGCGACGCCTCCCCCCTGCTCGCGAGACCGCCCCACAGGAAGTCGGAGAGGATCCCCACCGCCCCGACCATCTCGTCCGGCAGCGGCGACGGCTCGATGACGCCCTGCATCGGCGACACGTTCCAGGCGGTCTCGCCGTCGTAGGCGAGGACCATCGGCAGGCCCTGCATGTCGATGTCGATGCGGAAGGAACTCGGCCGCGCGAAGGCCACCGTCATCGGCACCTCGAAGCCGAGCAGGACGACGGTGCCGGCGGCGCTCACCGTCTCGACCTCGGCGGCCGAGCTTCCGCGGGCGGCCCGATGGCGCTCCAGCACACCGGCGAGATCCAGTGCGGCATCCGCCATCTGCCCCGGCATGAAGAAGATGTCCGGATCGATCTCGGGGTTGATCTCGTAAGACTCCAGGGTCAGCGGCATCTCACCCAGCGAAGAGACCAGGATCTGCCGGTGCGCCAGCATCAGGCCGTCGACGTCCCGGTAGTCCTCGAACCGGGTCTCCGAGTCCTCCAGCCCGAAGCCGAAATCCGCCTTGGAGATCCTCTTCTTCTCCAGCCCGTCTTCCGTGCCGATGAAGACCTGGTGCGCCACGCCGCCGGGCGCGGTGACCACGAGCTTCCAGGCTTCGCCGCTCTCGATCTCCTCGCGGCCGGCGAGCTCCACCTCGTAGCCCAGCTCCGTGTACTCGAACCAGGGGCTGCTCAGCGTGGCGTCCGCGGCCTGGGCAGCCGCCACCTCTCCTTCGAACGCAACCGGCCTGGGCTGGCCGGGCGCCTGACCCCACGCCTGCTCGCCGTCGAACGCCTGGATCAGGGCCATGCCGCCGAAGTCGCCCTCCACCCGAACCTGGTTCGGTCGACGCAGGCTAATCGTGAACGGGGCCTCCATGCCCTGTACCGACATCGTCCCGGTGGCCCGCGCTCCCTGAATCGAGCGCAGCTTCTCGAGGCCGCCCCGCGCCTCGTAGTGCATCGCCAGCACCCGGTCGAGTTCGCTGGGCTCCTCCGCCTCCTGGGCCCAGGCGAACCCGGCAGCCAGAGCCAGGATGACCAGACACGCGCGAACGCGGCCGGATTGCCGCCTCGCCCGTGCGCCGCGTCCGGTCCGTGCGCAAGCTGCTGAGCCGATCCGTGCAGGTGCCCTCATCTCATCCTCCGCTGGCCGTCCGCCGCGAAGCCTGCCGGTGACCGCCAAGCCGGCTCGCTACCCTTGATCCGTTCCGGCATGATAGCCGAACGGAGGGGGCGCGGAACGCAGTGGGCGGCGACGCCATGACCCATGGTATCGCTTCCCGGACTTTC
This sequence comes from Thermoanaerobaculia bacterium, assembly GCA_022823665.1. Taxonomy (GTDB): domain Bacteria; phylum Acidobacteriota; class Thermoanaerobaculia; order Multivoradales; family Multivoraceae; genus Multivorans. Next base: position 517,037 of record JAJEHN010000001.1, read on the forward strand.
CGCAACCCTTGAAAACAAAGAGGTTACGGTCGACGATGTCCCACGCCAGGCGGCTGCGCTTCACCGCTGACGGACGGGAGTACTTCCGCATCTGGATCGTCAATGTCGCGCTGACGCTCCTGACTCTCGGCATCTACTCGGCCTGGGCGAAGGTACGAGCCCGACGCTACCTGTACGGCAACGTCTGGCTGGGTGACGACGCCTTCGATTACACGGCGAACCCGGTGGCGATCCTGCGGGGCCGGCTGCTGCTCCTCCTCGTCCTCGTGCCGGTCTCGCTGGCCCAGCGCATCTCCCTCGTGTACTACTACGCCGCCCTCCTCCTTCTCATGCCGCTAGTGCCGTGGGTCGTGGTCCGGGCCCGGTCCTTCCACATGCGCAACTCCAGATATCGGGGCATCGCCTTTGACTTTCGGGGCAAGTACTGGGACGCCGCCGTCTGGTATCCGCTGTCCTGGGCCGCTTCGATCGCCACTCTCGGTCTGGCGAGACCCCTTACCGTGCGGCAGCGTGACGATTTCCTGGTCACCGAGTCCAGGTTCGGCAGCACGCCGTTCAGCTTCGTTGGACGGATCCGCCCCTACTACAAGGCGTATCTCACTACCGCGGCCGTCCTCTTCCTCCTCTACGTCGGCGGCGTCTTCGGCCTCTTCCTCCTGATGGCCGCGACCAGTCTTGGCGCGGGTCCGGATGCCGGCCCCCCGGCCTTCGACATGAGGTTGTTCTTCGCAGGCTCGCTTGCGATAGCGGCAGCCGCCACTCTGTTCATCCTCGCCTTCCTGCGAACCCGCCTGCTCAGCTACCGCTGGAGCAACACCCGCCTCCGCGAGAACGAGTTCCTGCTCGACCTCTCCTTTCCGACGATGCTCTGGCTGTATGCGAGCAACGCCGCCCTGATCGTCGCCACGTTCGGGCTCTTTGTGCCCTTCGCGCGGATCCGGGTACTCCGCTACGTCGTGGATCAGTGCCGCGTGATGAAGAAGGGAGGCGACGAGACCTTCGAGGCGGGCGAGACGCAGCGCGTCGCCGCCACCGGCGCGGAAGCGGCCGGCGAGTTCGGCCTGGAGATCGGGATATGACTTCGGTTCCCTGCCACTACTACGACGGGCGGACCTCCGCCCGAAGGGAAGCCGGGTTGACGATCACTCCCGACGGAATCCTGATCGTCGCCATCGACGGCATCGAGTCGCGTCATCTCTACCAAATGACCGAGGTCCGGATTCCCAACCGCATCGCCAACACGCCCCGCCATCTGCTCCTTCCCGACGGGGCGCTATGCGAAGTCCGTGACAACGACGGACTGGACGCGATGCGGGATAGGGCGGAAGGCCAGCCACCTTCTCGTGCCCGGCGCTTCGAACGTCTGCTCCATCGGCTCGACAGCACCTGGCGCGGAGCCGCGGCCGCCCTCGCCGTCACTGCCGCGATCCTCTATTCGTTCACGGAATGGGGAGCACCGGCCGTGGCTACGGGCGTGGTCGCGATCACACCTCCAGAGGCCGAGGCGGTCATCGGCGACAACCTCCTGGCGATGCTCCCCTTGTTCGGAGTCCTCGATTCGTCGGAACTCCAGTCAAGCCGCCAGGACGAACTCCGGGCCGTCGCGGAAGCGATGGGTCGGGAGACGGGCATCGAAGACCTGGACCTCCAGTTCTTCTCCGCGCCCGGTCTGGGACCAAACGCCTTCGCCCTGCCGGGAAACACCGTCGTTCTCACGGATGAACTGGTCGCGCTGGCCGAACACGACGAGGAGATCCTCGCGGTACTGGCCCACGAAGTGGGTCACGTGGCCGGCCGGCACGTGATGCGCGGACTGGCCCAGACTTCCTCGATGCTCATCATCTGGACCGCCTTCACCGGCGACGCGTCGGTCGCGGCGCTGTCCATCCTGGGACCGGACCAACTGCTCGCCCAGCGCTACTCGCGCACGTTCGAACGCCAGGCCGACCAGTTCGCCATCGAGTACCTGCTTCGGAACGACATCCCGCCGACCCGACTCGGAGACATCCTCCAGCGCCTCGAAGAGGCCCACGCCGACTCCGGCGTTCCGAACTGGCTGGCGAGCCACCCAGGCACCGAGGAACGCCGACGGGACGCGCGGGACGCCGCCGATGGCATCCGCGACGGCTCGTGACGGACGTGAACCTACCGGCATACTCTCTGGCGACAGGATCATGGGCCCCGCAGTCAGCCAGGCCCACCGCAGGAGGCAACCGTCATGCAGAAACTGACCCAGGCCCAGCGCGAACAGTGGGCGATCGACGGCTACATCCGCGTCGAACAGGCCCTGTCACCGGACCAGGTCGCGTTCTTCGACGCCGAGCTCGACCGCATCCGCCAGCTTCCCGGCTGGGAGCCGAACCCCGACGGCCCGCTCGGCCACTACGCCTGGCTCGACCACGCCGTCGACCGCGACCCCGAGGGCTTCATGGACCGCCGGGTCCTGCTCCACTACGACCAGGCGTTCCTCGACCTGATGGACGCGTCCCCCGTCTTCGACCTGATCACGGACATCATGGGCCCCTACGTCGTGCTCAGCATGACCCAGGCGATCGTCCGACCGTCCAACCCGAAGTGGCCCGGCTACACGCACACCGACGGCGGCGAGGCGCTGCGCCGCATCCGGGTCACCGAAACGAGCCTGCCGCTGGCGATGAAGGGGATGTACCTGCTCTCCGACATCACGGATGAGGACTGCGGCAACTTCACCGTCTTCCCCGGCAGCCACATGCGGCCGTTCCCGGACCGCCCCTACCCGGCGCCGGGTCCGAAGACGCCGGGCGCCGTCCAGCTCAAGGGCAAGGCCGGCGACTGCATCCTCTTCCCGCACTCGCTCTGGCACGGTCCTTCGATGAACGCCTCGCCCCGCGCCCGGAAGACGATCCTCTACAACTACTGCCAGTTGTTCCTGCGCACCTACGACCCGGAGCCGACGCCCGAAGTCCTGGAGCGCTGCACAGCGCGCCAGCGCCGCCTGCTCGGCGACCTCGGCTACGACTTCCGGCCAGGGTCGTACTTCTACGCGCCAACCGACCAGGTTGACGTGATCGTCGGCGAAACCTCGGGCTAGAGCTTGCGCCGCTCCAACCGGGTGCGCCGACACCTGTTGACCTGCACCGCGCTCTCCGCGTGCATGGCTCTGGCGTGCGCGACCACCACCGTCACCGAGCCTGACCTCGCACTACGCCCCGAGACGCCGCGGAAGCCGCAGCCCGCCGAACGATCCTGGGACGACCCTCTCGCCGAGCTGACCCGCATCGTTGGCCGCGAGAACGCGGAGCGCGGGGACGAGCTGCTCGCCCTGTTTCGGGAACGCGGACTGGCCCCCCAGGTCCAGGAGTTCAGGACCGAAGCGACGGAGCGCAGCCCGAGCCAGGTCGGGCGAAACCTGATCGTCACGATTGGCGACGGGCCGCGCGACATCGTCGTCGGCGCGCACTACGACGCGATTCGACTCCGCGATGGAACGGTCAGCGGCGGCGCCGTGGACAACGGCGCGGCATCGGTCGTTCTGACACGGGCGGCCCAGACCCTCGCCGGCCGTCAACTGCGCCACCGCGTGCGAGTCGTCCTGTTCGACCTCGAAGAGATCGGCCTGCGCGGATCCAGCGCCTACATCGTCAGCGAAGGAGACGGCCGCATCGCCGCCATGGTCAACGCCGACGTGATCGCCGGCGACGGCACGTTGATGTACGGACCCACGTCGCACGAGGGCAACGACGCCGTCTACCGCAGCCTCCGCGTCGCGTGTACAGCCACGGGCGTCTCCTGCATGGAGTTCCCTCGCTATCCGCCCAGCGACGACCGCAGCTTTCAGGCCGCCGGCATCCCCAACGTCTCGATCGGCATGAACGAAACCGTCGCCGCCCACCAGATGTGGCTCGTCCTGAACGGAGGCGCCGAGTCCGGCCTCGAGTCGGGTTTCATGCCTGCCGTCTTCCGGGTCATTCACACGCCCGAGGACACGATGCAACACGCCAACGAAACGGCGATGAGGAGGCTCCACGACCTGATCGTGGCCCTCGTGCTCGAACTCGACAAGACGCTCGAGTGAACCCGAGCGACCATGACCGCACGGCCCTGATGGGCCAGGAAACCTCTCAGGGAGGATCCGCGTAAGGCTCGTCCTCGGGCACGAACTCCGTCTCCAGCCGGGCCGCCCGGCTCCATTCGCGCATCGCCATCGTGTCGAGCAGGGCGCGGCAGTACTCCTCGGTTTCGCTGTCCAAAGGAGGATCGTACGTGGCGAAGCGGGACGCGACCGGCAGGAAGTAGGCGTCCGCGGCCGAGAAGTTGCCGAACAGGTAGGGGCTCCGTGTCCCGAACTCGCCGCGCGTATCGCGCCAGAGGGCGGCAAGCCGTTCGATATCGGCCAGAACATCCGGCTCGTGCCCCTTGCCCGGATGGTGCGAGCGGATGTTCATCGGCATCGCCGAGCGCAGCGCCGCGTAGCCGGAGTGGAAGTTCGCTACCAGGGACCGGGCGCGGGCCCGGGCCCGGTCGTCGGCGGGCCAGACGCCGCGGTCGGGATGGAGGTCGTTGAGTCTCTCGACGATCGCCACCGTGTCGAACGTCGCGAAGCCCTCGGCGGGTTCGCCCTCCCAGAGCACCGGCACCAGCCGGGCGGGGGACAGGGCGTCGATGTTCGCCTCCCAGTCCTCCGAGTCGAACTTCAGCATCCGTTCGGAGAACGGGATGCCGAGTTCGGTCATCAGCGCCCACGGCCGGAGCGACCAGGAGGAGTAGTTCTTGTTGGCGATGACGAGCGTGAGCGGTTGCGACATGGCGGCGGAGGCTAGTCAAGACCGGTTGACTGGGGCAAGCCAGGCGCTATCCTGAGAACGGTGTCCCCCACCAAGAGACTGAGCTGCCTGCTCGCTCCGGCCGTCCTGTTCCTGGCGGCATCGGCCGTTCTGCCGCTCGGCGCGCAGGCTGGTTCCACCTGGAGTCCGCCCGGCGACATCGACGGACTGTGGGACTTCGCCACCGCAACGCCGCTGCAGCGCCCTTCCGCGCACGCGGACAAGGAGTACTTCACGGCCGACGAGGCGGCCCAGTTCGAGCGGGACACGATCGCGCGCCGCGCCGAGGCCCAGAAGCGCAGCCCGAGCGTCCACGCCCCCTACTGGCTCGACCACGGGCGCCACGTGCAGGAGTCGCGCCGCACGTCGCTGATCTTCGATCCGCCGAACGGCCGCATCCCGCCGATGACCGAGGACGGCAGGCGCCGGGCACAGGAACGGCGGGATCTCCGCGCCAGCCCGCCGGCCGGGCCCGAGGACCGGAACCTCTGGGAGCGCTGCCTGATGGGCTTCAACGCCGGCCCGCCGATGAACCCGGGCGGCTACAACAACAACGTGCTGATCCTCGTCACGCCGGACACCGTGGCGCTACTGAACGAGATGGTCCACGACACGCGGATCGTCCCGCTCGACGACCAGCCCCGGCTGCCCGAGCACCTGCGCCAGTTCAAGGGCGATTCCCGCGGCTACTGGGACGGCGAAACCCTGGTCGTCGAGACCCGGAACTTCGACCCCCGGATCAGCTTCGGCGGCTCGGGCGGCAACATGCGCCTCTCCGAACGCTTCACGCGCTTCGACGAAACGACCCTCATCTACGAGTACACGATCGACGATCCGGAGTCCTTCGAGCGTCCCTGGAGCGCAAGGGTCGAGATGAAGAAGTCGGACCAGGCGATCTTCGAGTACGCCTGCCACGAGGGCAACTACGGCCTGCTGAACATCCTCGAGTACGCGCGGACGAACGAGAAGCGGGCTGGCGAGTCTCCAGCGGAGTGACTCCCGACGTTTAGCCGCCGGAGGCGTACGCGGCAACGTCGTCGCGGTGCGTCCACCAGCCGGGGCTGGTCCACCAGTCGCTGCCGGGGGGCGGAGTCGGCTGGAACAGGAAGACGCCGGAGGGCGCGAACTCGACACCGCGGAGGCGCTTGCTGAAGGCGCGGATCTCGGAGTAGTTCCACATCATCGTGAACGGCTGATCCTCGGCGACGACGTAGGCCAGTTCGCGGTAGATCGCGGCGCGGGCCTCCGGGTCGAACTCGCGACGGCCGCGCTCCAGCAGATCATCGACCCGGTCGCTCCTGTAGCCCACGTAGTTCCGGGCGTTGTCGTAGCTGGTCGAGTGCAGCCGGATCGTCCACTGGTCCGGGTCGGTGGTCACCTCGTCGGCGTCGGCATGGGCCTGGAACTCGTGTTCCAGCAGGTGCTGTTCGTGGGTCGCGTTCTCGTACTGGCGGAGCGTCAGCTCGACGCCGATGCTGCGCAGGTCCTCGCGGTAGATGTCCGCCATCTTCACCGCGTCGGCGAAGGTCTGGGCGATCTCCAGCTCGAACGAGAACTTGACCTTCTCGCCGCCGATCTCCTTGTACCGCCAGCCGTCGTCGGGGTCCGATAGCCAGCCGGCCTCGTCCAGCAGCTCGCCAGCGCGCTCGAGGTCGAACGGGTACTTCGGCACGTCCGGGTTGTAGCCCATGTGGTCCTTGTCCCAGAGCTGGTCCGTCTCGAGGTAGACGCCGTAGGCGACGTCGCGGATCACCCGCTTCTGGTCGTAGGCGTGCGTCATCGCCCGCCGCACCCGCACGTCGGTGAAGAAGGGGTTGCTGCCGTCCTGGTTCCAGCCGATCCGCGAAATCCGCCGCGCTGGCGCCCAACCCTTGACGCCGAACCGCTTGAACTCCTCGTCGTTGCTCTGGGTGGCGAACTGCTGCGGCGTGAACCAGTACTCGTCGAGCTCGCCCTTCTTGAACAGCAGCAGGCCGAGATTGCGGTCGCTCTGGGGCCGGTAGATCACCCGCTTGAACGGCGCCACGCGAGCGGCGTCCGGGAAGTCGTCCCAGCGATCGACGACGATCCGGTCGGTCAGGGTCCAGGACACGAACCTGTACGGGCCGGAACCGATGACCTCCTCGCGGGCGTAGTGGTTGAAGTACTCGCTGCTGCGCATCGTCGGATCGTTCGCGAGCTCTTCCGGGTTGTTCCAGATGTGGCGCGGGATCGGCGGCACCCGCATCGCCAGCATGTTCGTGACCAGGGCGTCCTTGAAGTGGAACTCGACCGTCAGGTCGTCGATCACGTCGATCCGCTCGATCTGGTCGACGTCGTGCTTGTACATCGCCGCCGGCACGTCGTCCGAGGCGACCATGTCGTAGGTGAACTTCAGGTCGTGCATCGTCCACGGCCTGCCGTCGTGCCAGGTCAGCCCCGGCCGGATGCGCACGCGGGCGCTCATCCAGTCGTCCGCGATCACTCCCTCCTCGACCATCGTCTGGTTCCAGACCGTCGTCATGTCGGCGTTGCGCGTCGTCAGCGCCTGGAACAGCGCGCCCGAGAGGTAGTAGTCCTCCCAGAAGATCGCGAAGATCGGGTTCAGCGTCCGCGGATCGCCGAGCATGTAGCGGACCAGCGTGTCGTCCCGGGCCACGACCTCCGGCCGGTCGAAGGGGTAGGGCTCGGTCAGCGTCGGCGGGTTGACGAGCGGGTCCGTAGCCGGGTCGTAGGCCGGGCCCGAGGGACCCGTGGAGCGCTCCGGCAGCGGGCTGGTGCAGGCGGCCGCGAGGAGAATCAGGAACCCGGTGAGGACGAAGACGACGGCGGTTCGAAGCGAGAGCGATCTGGTGGACATAGTGACGGAACTGTAGCGCGGGCCGGGCAGCGCGCGGTCAGCGCAGGCGGTCGATCCGCCGCCGGTCCCGCTTGGTCGGACGGCCGGCGCCGCGGCGTCTTGACGCCGGCTCCGCCGCCAGGAACGGATCGCGCTTGCGCGGCTCCGGCTTCGGTGGACTGAGATCCTCGTACAGCCGCGGCGCCTCCGCCTTGGGCAGCGGCTTGTCTCTCAGTTCACGGACGACGAGGATCCGTTTCCAGTCGCGGATCCTGAACTCGATCCGGTCGCCGACCTTGACCTGACGGTGCGCCTTCGCCTGCTGGCCGTTCACCGTGACCCGGCCGGCGGCGCATGCCGCCGACGCCTTGGAGCGGGCGCGGAACATCCGCGACACCTGCAGCCACTTGTCGAGGCGGCTCACGTCGACTTCGGCGTCACCGCTTTCCGCGCCGCGGCAGGTAGAGGTCGGTGATCGTCCCTTCGTAGGCCTCGGCGGCGAAGGCAACCGTCTCCGAGAGCGTCGGGTGCGGATGCACCGTGAGCGCCAGATCGGCGGCCTCCGCGTTCATCTCGATCGCCAGCGCCGCTTCGGCGATCAGGTCGCCCGCGTTCACGCCGACGATGCCGGCGCCGACGACCCGGCCCGTCGACGGATCGAAGAGCAGCTTGGTCAGACCTTCGGGCCGGCCCAGCGTCAGCGCGCGGCCGGAAGCGCCCCAGGGGAAGACGCCCTTCTCGTAGGCGGTGCCGTTCTCGCGCGCTTCCGTCTCGGTCAGACCGACCCACGCGACCTCTGGATCGGTGTACGCGACTGACGGAATGACCCGAGCCTCGAAGCCGCTCTTCTCACCCGCCGCCACCTCGGCCGCGACCTTGCCCTCGTGGGTGGCCTTGTGGGCCAGCATCGGGCCGGGCACCAGATCGCCGATCGCGAAGATGTGCGGCACGTTCGTGCGCTGCTGATCGTCGACCGGGACGAAACCCTGCTCGTCGACGTGGACGCCCGCGACCTCGGCGCCGAAGCGGTCGCTGTTGGGACGGCGTCCGACCGCGACGAGGACCCGCCCGAACAGGCCGGAGCGCGACTCACCGTCGTCATCCTCCATGGACACCATCAGGCCGTTCTTCTGTGCCTTGACGCCGGTCACGCGCGTAGAGGTGTGAATGTCCTCAAGGCGGCCGGCGAGGCGGCGCTGGAGCGGACGGACCAGATCGCGGTCGACGCCGGTCAGGAGCTGCGGCAGCAGTTCGACGACCGTGACGCGGCAGCCGAGGGCGGCGTAGACCGTCGCCATCTCGAGGCCGATGATGCCGCCGCCGATAACGAGGAGCCTGCCGTCGGGCTCGAAGCCGGGATCGAGTTCGAGCGCGTCGGTCGAGTCCCACACGCGCGGGTCGCCTTCCGGCAGGCCCGGGGTCATCGCCGGACGCGAGCCGACGGCGACGATCGCCTGGCCGAAGGTCAGCGTGCGGCGGCCGCCGTCGCCGTCCGCGACCTCGACTTCGTGCGGACCGATGAAGCGGCCGTGGCCGCGCACCACGTCGACCTTCCGCCGCTCGGCGAGCTGGGCAAGGCCTCCCGTCAGCCGGCCGACGACTTCCTCCTTCCAGCCCACGAGGCGGGCCCGATCGATCTCGGGCTGGCCGAAGTCGATGCCGTGGGCCGCGAACCCGGCCGCCTCGTCGATCACCCGGCCCGCGTGCAGCAGGGCCTTGGACGGGATGCAACCGACGTTCAGGCACACGCCGCCGAGGTTCGCGTGCGGCTCCGCGAGAACGACCTGCCGACCCAGGTCGGCGGCGCGGAAGGCGGCCGTGTAGCCGCCAGGCCCGGCGCCCAGAACGAGAATCTCGGCGTCGACGTCTCGCGGCGCCGCGACGGCGGGCCCAGCCGATGCCGCGGTCACTTCAGGCGCCGCCGTCTCTGCCTGCGCGCCTTGCGCGACCGGCTCCACCCCGACCTCCTCGACCGCCGTCGCAGCGGACGCGGGCGGCGGTGCGTGCGGATGCCGCGGCCTCTCCGCCCGATGATCGGGGTGCGACTCGTCATCGGCGTCGAGAACGACGATCAGGTCCCCCTCCCCCACCTTGTCGCCGAGGGAGACGGCGACCTCCAGGACGACGCCGCAGTGGGGCGACGGCACCTCCATCGACGCCTTGTCGCTCTCGAGCGTGATCAGACCCGCGTCGACGTCGACGTGCTCGCCGGGCGAGACGAGGACCTCGACGACATCGACCGAGTCGAAGTCGCCGATGTCGGGTACGACGATGCGGATCGGTTCGGCCATCTCGCCAGCGTCAGAGCACGACCCGGCGGAAGTCGGCCAGCACGGAACACAGGTGGGTCGTGAAGCGCACGGCGTAGGCGCCGTCAATCACCCGGTGGTCGTACGACAGCGAGACCGGCAGCATGAGCCGGGGCGCGAGACCGGCGCCGACGTAGACCGGCCGCCGCACGGAGCGCGACACGCCCAGGATGCCGACTTCCGGCGCGTTGACGATCGGCGTGAACGCGGTGCCGCCGATGCCGCCGAGGCTCGAAATCGTGAACGTCGCGCCCTGGATGTCGGCGGGCCGGAGCTTCCGCTCGCGCGCCCGGCCGCTGACTTCGGCGAGTTCGCCGGCCAGGTCGTAGACGGTCTTCCGGTCCACGTCGCGAACAACGGGCACGACCAGGCCGTCCGGCGTGTCCACCGCGACGCCCAGGTGGAAGTAGCGCTTGAGAACCAGGGACTCTCCGTCCGGCGCCAGCGACGAGTTCATCTCCGGGAACTCGGCCAGCGACGCCGCTACCGCCTTCATCAGGAAGGCCAGCAGGGTGAGCCGGACGCCGCGCTCCCGCGCCTCATCGAGATGCGCCCGGCGGAACGCCTCGAGATCCGTGATGTCCGCCTCGTCGTGCTGGGTCACGTGCGGCACATTGAGCCAGCTCCGGTGGAGGCTTGCCGCCGACAGCTTGCGGATGCGGCTGAGCGGCTTCGACTCGACCGGCCCGAACTTCGAGAAGTCGATCTCCGGGACCGGCGGAATGCCGGCGCCGGCGCCGGCGACCTGCGGTCCGCGGCCCGTCATCACCTCCTTGACGAAGCCCTCGACGTCCTCTCGCAGGATCCGTCCCCTGGCGCCGCTGCCGGAGACCCTGCGGAGATCGACGCCGAGCATGCGGGCGAAGCGCCGCACCGCCGGGCTGGCGTGAGGCGGGGCGGAGGTCGCGGCCGGCCCGGCGGCCGCGGGGGGCGGCGGCCGGCGACCGCGGC
>JAJEHN010000008.1 GCA_022823665.1 Thermoanaerobaculia bacterium
ACGCGAAAATCCAGAAAATCAAGCGAAAGGCCAACGGCTATCGAAACCCAGAACACTTCCGGCTCGCCATCTACTTCCACCTCGGAGGCCTCCACATGGCGCCAGAATCGATCCGTACCCACACAATAGCCTGAAGCGCCAGTTTGGGGACAGCAGTGCGGCCAACGTGGTGGAACCGTCGGCGCTTTCGGTAGACATGACTCTCAGCGACAATCCCCTTTCGAAACTGGCGGCGACATCGCCGATCGCCCCTACGACCGAGTTTCTTGAGGGATTACGGATACTCGCGGAGACACGCTCATTCCCGCGACCTGCTCCGGACGCTGACGCTTCGTTCCGCGCCCGTGCGCGCAACCGCCTCTTCCGACAGCACTAGGGCCGCAAAGCGACCGCATCGATAGGCTGTTAGCCTCGGCGACTGGCCATGCGATGGCAACTGCCCATACGATGCCGCAGTCTGCGAGCGCTCGCCCTTCTGCCGCTTTCGGCGCTTGCCTGGAGCTGCGGCGCCGCCCCTGAACCCGCGGCCGAAGCGCCGCGGCGCGTCTTCCTGATCACGGTCGACACGCTGCGCGCCGACCACCTGGGCTGGCACGGCTACCCGCGAGACACGAGTCCGCGGCTCGACGAGTGGGTCGAACGCGGAATCGTCTTCGAACGGGCGATCGTCCAGTGGCCGAAGACCGGCCCGTCGTTCGCCTCGATGTTCACGAGCCTCTATCCCCACACGACGGGCTTGATCAACCGGGCCGCACAGACGATCCCCGACGACTACCTCGCGCTGCCCGCCTGGTTCCAGGAACGCGGCTTCACGACGGCGGCCGTGATCTCCAACCCGGTGCTGAGCCGGGAACTCGGCTGGGGCCGCGGCTTCGACCACTACGAGCAGACCTGGGTCGACCAGGCAACTCTGGACGCCGTCGACGAACTCCCTGTCGAGCAGCGGCCGATGGCGTTCCGGCGCCATGTGTGGGCTGATCGCGTGAACGAACTGGCGAAGCCCCTGCTCGCCTCGCTGGCCTCCGAGGAGCGGCTGTTCGTCTGGCTGCACTACACCGACCCGCACGCCCCCTACCTCCTGCAGCCCGGAACCGGAAACCCGTTTCTCGACGACGAGTACTACACGAGCGACCAGATCGTCGACCTGACCGGCGCCGAGGGGCGGGCTCTCGGCGACCAGCGCGAGCTTCGCTACTACGTCGCACAGTACGACGCGAACGTCCGGGTGACCGACCGGGCGATCGGGGCGATCCTGGATGAGATCAACGTACTCGGCATGGAGGACGGGAGCCTGTTCGTCATGACGTCCGACCACGGCGAGGAACTGGCCGAGCACGGCGTCCCCTTCGAGCACGGTCCGGTGCCCTACAACAGCAGCGTCCACGTGCCGCTGGCCGTCGTCGGCGAGCCGTGGGCCGACGCCGGCAAGCGCGTCGCCCAGCCGGTAGAGCTGATCGGCCTCTTTCCCACCCTGGTCGAACTGCTGGGAGAACCGATGCCCGAGGGCTTCGAGGGCCGGAGCTGGCTGCCTCTCCTGGCTGGCCGGACGGGGGCCGAAGAGGACGCGGATCCGGTCGCTTTCGCCGACGCCGGGGCCTACCAGCGTCACCTGCGGAGCATCCAGGACCAGGAATGGCAGCTCGTGCTCCGCCCCCCGACCAGGGAGCGCGAGAAGCCCCTGATCGAGATTTACCACCTGCCGTCCGATCCGCTGCAACTCAAGGACGTGGCCTCCGAGTTTCCCGAGATCCGGGACCGGCTGGGACGCCAGCTCAGCAGGTGGATCCGCGATTCGCCGGAGAACGTCTCGCCGCACACCGAGGCCGCGCGCAAGGCGCTCGAAGCGATGGGCTACCTGGAGTGACGGAGGACGAGGCAGGGCCGCCGCCGTTCGCCATCGAGCGGGTCAGCGTCATCATCCCCTGTCTGAACGCCGCCGCGACCCTCGGCGCGCAGCTCGAAGCGCTCGGCCGACAGACCTGGCAGGGCGACGTCGAGGTCCTGGTGGGCGACAACGGATCGACCGACGGCTCCGTCGAACTCGCCGAGTCCTGCCGCGACCGGCTTCCCGAACTTCGCATCCTGAACGCGGCGGACCGCGGCGGCCCCGCTCACGCGAAGAACGTCGCGGCCGCGGCGGCGGCGGGCGACGCGCTCCTGTTCTGCGACGCGGACGACGAAGTCGCCGACGGCTGGATCGACGGTCTGGTCCAGGAACTGAAGAGCCACGAGGCCGCGGCGAGCCGGCACGAGATCGAGCGGCTGAACAGCGAGCAGGCGCGCCGTCTGCACGGCGACGCGGCGCAGCAGCACGGCCTGCCCGGCTACACGAACCCGCCCTTCCTCGACCACGCCGGCGGCTGCGGCCTCGGTGTCCGGCGCCACGTCTTCGAAGAGCTCGGCGGCTTCGACGAGGAGTACGTCGCGCTGGAGGACACCGACTTCTGCTGGCGCCTGCAGCTCGCGGGGCACCGCCTCGTCTTCGCGCCCGAGGCAGTCGTCCACGTGCGGTTCCCGGCGACGCTGGCCGGCGCCTTTCGCCAGGCGGCCCGCTACGGGCGCTACAACGTGTACATCTACACCCGGTACCGGTCGCGCGGCATGCCGCGGCTGCCGGCGCTGCCGGGCCTGCTGCGGCTCGCGTCGCTGGTGTTGCGCAGTCCGCAGCTTCTGTCGAAGTCGGCGCGGGGCCGGTGGATCTGGCTCGCCGGCTGGCGCCTCGGGCGGCTCCTGGGCTGCCTCCGCTACCGCACGACCGCGTTCTAGCCCGTGGAACCCACTTCGCATCAAGACCCGGCCGAGGCGGGCGCCAAGCAGCGGCTGCTGCACTCCTCGATCAGCGCCTACGGCTCGATGTTCGTGCGGCTGCTGCTCGCCTTCGCCGCCCGTGCTCTCCTGGCCCGGCTGATCCTGCCGGACGTCCACGGACTCTTCGCGCTCGCCCTGCAATTCGTCGTCATGGCCTCGGCGATCCGCGACGTGGGCCTGACGCACCACCTGATGCGCGACCCGCGCGAGTCCTACGGCACCGTCCTGGCCTGGAGCGTCGGCGTCGGCAGCGCCATGGCCGTCCTCCTGGTCGCTCTCGCGAACGTCTTTTCCTACCTGAACACGGACCTGCCCGGCGTACTGCGGGCGATGGCGATATGGATCGTCATCGACGCCGTCATCATGGTCTACCGCACCTTCTTCGAGCGGCGGCTTCGGATCCGTGAGATCGCCGGCTTCGAGATTCTGCGCAGCCTGGTGTACGGCCTGATCGCGGTAGGCCTCGCCCATCTCGGCGCCGGCGTCTGGGCTTTCGTCGGCGGCGAGCTACTCGCCTCCGCTCTCTTCGCGCTCCTGTTGTTGTGGCGCGCGCGCGGCCAGGTGCCGCTGGCAGTCGACTGGCAGAGACTCCCCAACCTGATCAGAGCGAGCCGCTACCTGTTCGTCGTGTGGGCCGCGAGCCAGGTCTTCCACCGCGTCGACATCTACTTCATCGAGATCTTCTCAACCACGACCTCCGTCGGCTACTACGAAGCGGCCTACTACTTCGCCTTCCTCGTCGCGCTGACCGTGACCCCGAGGCCGCTGCTGCCGGCCCTGGTCGAGTTCCGCGAGAACGCCGCGGAGTTCGCGGAAACGCTGCGTCTGGGCACCCTCGCCTTCCTCGCCGGAATCGTCGTCTCGGCCTACTTCCTGTTCTTCAATGCCGAGAAGGCGGTCGAACTCGTGCTCGGTCCCGAGTGGGCCGGCACGGTTCCCTTGCTGCGCGTTCTCTGTCTCGTACCGCTCGTGGACGTCTTCACCACCACCGGCGGCGAAGCGCTCAAGGTGCAGAACCGGGACCGCCTGTGGCTGACGACCGTCGTGCTGAACATGCTCGCGATCGTCGGCTTCGGCTTCCTCTTTACGTACCTCTGGGGCCCCATCGGCATGGCCTGGGCGAACTTCCTGCGCGTCGGCAGCCTGCTGATGTTCTTCAAGGTGCTCGGCATCTTCGCGGGCCGGCGACGGCGGCTGGTAGGCAGCCTGACCCAGGTGTACCTGCTGCCGTTGCCCTTCTTCCTGGCCGCGGCGGCGCTGCTGCCGGCGGGAGGCTGGGGTCGGTTGTTCGCAAGCGTCGCGGCGGCGGCGCTCGGCGGCGGTCTGCTGGCGCTTCGCTTCCTGCCCGACTACCTTCGGTTCTTCCGGCGAAGTCAGACGGCGCCGGCCGGCATGGCCGGTGAACCGGGCAACGGAACACCTTCGTGACGGACCGCCGGAAGCTGCGACTCCTCGGCGCGTCCGTGGCGGCGCTGCCGTTGCTGACTCTGCTGTTCCTTCCGATCCGCACGATCGACGACGCGTTCATCACGTTCCGCTACGCCCGCAACCTCGCCCACGGCGACGGCCTCGTCTTCAACCTCGGCGAGCGGGTGGAAGGAGTCACGAGCCTGTCGTGGACGCTGCTGCTCGCGGCGGTGGAGACGCTCCGCCTGCCGGTCGAGCCGGCGGCGTTCGCGCTCGGCGTGGCCTTCGCGCTGCTGGCGCTGCGCGAGTCGCACCTCCTCGGCCGCGCCCTCGGCGCCTCCGCCGGCGCCTGCCTCGCCGCGGTCGCGCTGGTGGCGGTCCACGGCCGCTTCTGGTTGGTCGCCGGCAACGGGCTGGAGGGCGGGCTGTTCGCGTACCTGGTCGTCCTCGTTGCGCGCAAGACCGTCGAGGGCGCCGACGGCCGGCTGATCGGAGTCCTCCTGGGGCTGCTGTTCATGACCCGGCCGGAGAGTCTGCTCATCACACCGGTCGTCCTCGGCTACCAGGCGCTCGCTAACGGCGGCGCCGAGAGGGCCGGCGCCCGCCGCCAAGCCGCCCTGACCGCGGCGGCGGCATTGGCCGTTGTCGGAGCGGTCACGCTCTGGCGACTCGCCTGTTACGGCGCTCCGCTTCCGAACTCGCTGGCCGCCAAGTCCGCGCTCTCGGCCGGGCTGGACACACTGCTGGCGAACCTCGGCCCGGGCCTCCTGTACGCCGTCCGCTTCGAGATCGCGCACGCGCCGCTGATCCTCGGCGCCGCGATCGCCCTCATCCTCGCTCCGAAGGCGAAGGCCCTGTGGTTCTGCCTGCTCGTGGTAGCCGCGGAGCTGCCGGCCGTCCTCGTCAACGGCGGCGACTGGATGCCTCACTACCGCCTGCTGACCGTGTTCGCGCCGGTCCTGGCGGCTCTGCTGGCGGTCTGCCTCTCGCGGTCTTTCGAGGACTGGGACACGCCAGGCTCCGCGAGACGACGCTCAGCCTGGGTGCTCGGCCTGCTCACCGCGAGCGCCGTCTTCATGCTCAGCCGCAGCCCCTGGGAGGCCACGCCGGGCCCCCGCTTCACCCTTCACCCGATCACGAGCTGCTACCAGTTCATGGCGACGCGGCTCAAACCCCATCTCGCCACCGACGACATCGCCGCCGCCGAGGCGGTCGGACTGTTCGGCTGGATCCTCGACGAGACGACGATCCACGATCCCCTCGGCCTGACCTCCCACCACCACGCCCGCCACGGCGAGTACCACCTGAACTGGGGTAAGACGGACTACGACCACCTCCACCAGGTCCGTCCCGCTGTCCTCGTCCTCCACGAGGGCTCGGTAGTGACCCCCGAGAAGATCGACCGCGGCACCGGCGGCCGCTTCACCCGCGACTACTCCGCCTGGTTCGTCAGCCAGCAGCCGCCCTGCGCGCCGTACCGGCTCATCGTGTACATGGAAAAGGGCCGCGCGGTGCATCTACGCCCGGCGCTGGACGGCCTGGAAGTCGAACCGCTGGCAGTCGAGTAGGAATGTCCGCTTATACCGAGTTTAGGGAGTTTACCCTCTGGAGATAAACCGCCTAATCTCGGTATAAACTCCGCCCCTCATGGATCGTCTCGACAACCCGTTCGCTCCGGGCGCCGGCACGCAGCCGCCCGAGCTCGCCGGACGAGACAACATCCTGGACGCACTCGAGATCGCCGCGCTGAAGTGTCAGCGGGGCGGCCCCACGCGATGTATCGGGCTCCTCGGCCTTCGAGGCGTCGGCAAGACCGTCGTGCTCGGCCGCGTGCGCGACGACGTCGAGGAGCGCGGGCTGCTGACCGCGATGATCGAGGCGTCCGAGGCGCGATCCCTGCCATCGTTGCTGGCGCCCGAACTTCGTCGGGTTCTCCTGGAACTCTCCGGTAGGCAGCGGCGCCGGGCGACGGCTCGACGGGCGATGAGAGCCCTCGCCGGTTTTGTCTCCGCCCTGAAGGTCCGCTTCGACGATCTGGAGTTCGGCCTCGACGTGACGCCCGAGTTGGGACTGGCCGACAGCGGGGACCTGGAGTTCGACCTCACGGCGCTCCTGGAGGCGGTCGGCGAAGCCGCCCGCCAAGCGGAAACAGCGTTGATCCTGATCGTCGACGAACTGCAGTACGCGCGGGCGCCCGAACTGGGCGCGCTCGTCGCCGCGTTTCACCGCGCCGCGCAACGGGGCTGGCCCGTCATGCTGGCCGTCGCCGGCCTGCCGCAGCTTCGAGGCCGACTCGGAAAGGCCCGGTCCTACGCGGAGAGACTCTTCGAGTTCCGGGAGTTGGGCGCGCTCGATGCCGAGGCGGCGCGAGCGGCGGTTCGTCAACCGCTGAGGAAGCGGGAGGCGGATATCGAAGACGAGGCGCTCGAGAGCATCGTCGACCGAACTCGGGCCTACCCGTACTTCTTGCAGGAGTGGGGTCTGCATTCCTGGAACGTCGCGCCGCTTTCGCCCATCCGGCTACGGGACGTCCGAGCTGCGGAGGAGCATGCGACCGCCTCGCTCGACCAGGGTTTCTTCCGCGTGCGCTACGACCGTCTGACCCCTGCCGAGAAGCGCTACATGCGGGCCATGGCCGAGCTCGGCCCCGGACCTCACCGGTCCGGCGACATTGCTTCGATCCTGAATCGACAGGTCACGTCCCTCGGCCCCATGCGGTCCAAACTGATCGGCAAGGGCATGATCTGGAGCCCCAGTCACGGGGACACCGCCTTCACCGTGCCGTCGTTCGACCGGTTCATGAAGCGAATGATGCCCGACGACGACTGGTAGCGACCCGAAGCCGCGACGCCTCTGGACGCGTTCAGCCCGAGGGCAGCCGGCGGCGAAGCCAGATCGAGCCGAAGTGGGTGTCGTAGTCCTCGACCTCGACCGGCCGGTAGCCGGGAATCGTCCGTTCCAGGAACGGCTCGTCGAAGTGGCGAATCATCGGCGCGGACAGCAGCAGCTCGAACTCCCGGTTGAAGCTCAGGAAAGCCTGGAGGACCATCGCCTCGGTGCGGTAGAGCGGCCACTTGGCGCGGAAGATGTACTGCTCGGCCGGGTAGGGCGTGTTGTACGGGAAGTGGATGTCGTGAACGTGGACCACGACGCCGGGCCGCAGCCGCGGCAGCACCTCGAGGAACAGGAACGCGACGTCGCCGCCAAGCTTCAGCACGTGGGTGGAATCGATGAACAGCACGTCGCCGGCTTCCAGAGCCTCGAAGAGCCCGAGGTCCGCCGCCTCCACCTTCGAGACCACCGCATTGACGGCGGGCTCGCGCAGCTCGTTCAGCCGCCCGGTCGGGAACGGATCGACGCAGGTCATCTCACACGCGCGACCGTCACGGCCGTTCGCCGCCGCGGCCAGCCACGCGTAGTAGGTCGAGAGGCCGGACCCGATCTCGACGTAGCGCGCCGGCCGGAGATCCCGCACCATCAGGTAGGTCGTCAGAGCGTCGATCACCGGGAAACCCGGGCCGTACCCCAGCTCCCGGATCTCGTCGTGCGGCGGCAACGCGTCGAACTCTCCGCCATGGGTTTCGACCAGAGCCTCCAGAAGCGACTTCATCGCCTCCAGGTCGTAGTGAACGCCCACCAGCTCGCTCGGCCGGTCCCAGGACTCCCGGGACGACGCGACCTCCGACAGCACCGGCAACGGCGAATAGAAGTCCGCCGTGCGCGTCACGTTCCACCCCAAGCGCCGCAAACCGGCGAACAGGGCCGCGTGTAGTCCCCGGTAGATCGCTTTCAGGACCCTGACCATCGGATGCCGACGATAGCCCGAGCGAACATTCAAGGTCGCCGCTTCGCGGCGTCGCGTTCTTCCAGCGGGTCAGAGGACCCGCGCACCCAGAGCAACTGAGGCGGCATGAGCGCGACTCTCTACCCCATCCGGTCGCCCCATGGCGCCGACGATTCCAGCCTGCGGCGGGGTCCGGAGGGGAGGGTCCCAGCGGGCTGGAGGCCAGCGACTGCCGAGAACGTACGGCCAACCACGGCCGCCCGGAGCGCAGCCGACCGCAGCGAGCGCCAAGTCCCTCCATCCACCAAGCGGGCGCAAGCGTCCGTCTGGGACCCTCCCCTCCGGACCCCGCCGCAGGCGGGTGCCAGCGCCGCTAGCCGCTAGCGACGCTGGAATCGCAAGCCGGCGACGAACGTGCGGCCCGGCGTGACGAAGCCGGGGACCTCGAAGTAGTCCTCGTCGAGGAGGTTTTCGATCCGTACGAAGGGTCTGAGCCACGTCAGGCTGTAGCTCAAGTGGAGGTCGACCTTCGTGTAGTCGTCCATGACCGTCGCGTCCGAATCGATCCGGTCGGACACGAAGGCCGCCATGACGGCCGCCGCGAAGCGCTCCGTCGGCTGCAACTGCGCGACGGCCGTCGTGCGGTTCTTCGGCCGGCGGGGCAGCGGATTGCGCGTGGCCTTGTCTTCCGTCCGGTTCCAGGTGTGCGAAACCTCGAGGCTGGTCGAAACGCCGGGCCGGTAGCGCAGGGTGAACTCAGCGCCGCTCGAACTCGCCCGGGCCACGTTGCCGAAGGTGAAGCTCGTCAGATCGAACTCGATCAGTTGATCGAAGTCGATGTCGAACCAGGTCAGATCGAGCGTCACGCCCGAATCGCCCAGCCGCTGCTGTACGCCGAGGTCGTAGCCTTCCGTGGTTTCCGGCAGCAGGTTCGGATCGCCCGAGAACGGGAAGTAGAGCTCGTTGAAGTTCGGCGCCCGGAACGCCGTGCCGTAACTGCCATGGACGCGGCCCCGGCCGTCGCTCCAGCCGCCCGACACGGTGACCCGGTGACTCGTCTGGGACCCGAACGTCGAGTGCTCGTCGCCACGCAGCGCGGCGGTTACGTGAATGTCGTCCGTGATCAACCACTGGTCCTGCACGAACCAGGAATCGAGGTCGGCCTGCTCGTCGAACGTGCCGCCGCTCGCGCCGCGACGGTTCTCCGTCCCGAGCCCCAGGTTCAGCACGTTGTCCGTGCCCAGCGTGATGTCGGACTGCAAGTCGATCTGCCGGATCCCGGACCGGATCTCGTAGTTGTTCCAGATCGTGTCCGGGTCGGCCCCGAGCAGAGTCGCGTCGGTCCGGCCGACGCGCAGCGTCTGACGCCAGAACGAAGCGAGGTCCTTCTCCACTTTCAGAGAAACCGTGTCCTCATCCTGGGCGACCATCGCGTTCAGATCCTCGAGGCCGAAGCCGTCCACCGCGGTGTCGCCGCGGTAGGAGCGCACCCGCAGATCGACCCGGCCGTCGCCCGCGAACGCGGCGCCGAGACGGCTGCTCCAGGTCCGGTTCTCGTACGGATCGTCTTCGACCGCGCCTCCCTCGATCGCGCGGTGGGACACGCCGGCCGTGCTCAACTCGGTCGCCGAAACACGGTAGTCCCAACGGTCCGTCGCCCCCAGGAGACCCATTTCGAAGCGACGGTGGTCCTGCGTCCCGGCTTCACCGGTCCCGCCCAGCCGCCATCCCTTCATGCCGCGGCCGGTCGTGATGCTGACCACCCCCGTCATCGCCTCCGACCCGTAGGTCGCCTGCGGACCCCGCAGCACCTCGATACGCTCGATGTTGGCCGCCAGCAGGTTCGCGAAGTCGACCGTGCCGCCGGCGACCGAGTTGATCCGCACGCCGTCGACGAGAACCAGGGCCTGCGCCCCGGAGCCGCCGCGTACCCGGACGGTGGCGATCTTGCCCGGGCCTCCGGCGTGGGTCACTTCCGTACCGGGAACCGTGCGGAGCAGGTCGAGCACCGCCACCGGGTTGCGGCGTTCGATCTCATCGGCCTCGATCACGGTGACCGCGCTGCCGATCTGCGACGCCGGAACCTCGTAGCGGTTCGCGCTGACGACGATCTCTTCCTCGACGGCCGGGGTGCCGGCGCCGGCTTCGTCGTCCTGCCGGCTCGATCCCGGAGCCGCCAGCAGGATGGCCGCCGCGGCGCACAGCCACGGCAGGTGCGGGCGGCGTGGAGCGCCGCCCCGGGGACGTCGTGCGTCGGGACTTCTTCCGTCGTTCATTCGGGCTTTCCTCCCCCTTCGGGATTCCTGCTCCGAACGGCCTTCCGGGCCGGCGGAGCTGTGCTTGCCTCTGCAGACAGCCAGGTCTCCTGACTTGCCTTCGCCCTACTGGCCGGCCCTTCCCATCCCGGTCGCGGGACAGTGGTTAACGCCGGTGTTCGTCCGGTTCACAGTCGCGGGGCGGTGGGAGAGTCTCACTCCCTTCCCTTGAACTGCCTGCTTTCGGATGTGTGCTCAGACTCCGGTCGCGATGTTCCTCTTCGGCATTGGAGAATCGAGCTGCGAACGGGCACCCTACCAGTCCCCCGATGCGGCCTACAATCACGCGATGCGGAACGCGACGGGTGAGCAGCTCTCCCTGCTCGTAGACGAACCAGACGCCGCGTTCCGCGTCCACGCCTCGCACCGTCTGGAAACGCTGGCGAAGCGGCTCGCGGACGAGTTGCAACGGAATCCCGCCGATCCCCTCGAACCGGAGCGGATCGTGGTGCCCGACGCACTGCTCGGCCAATGGCTGCGGCTGGAACTCGCGACCCATCTCGGGGTTGCCGCGCACCTGCTAGTCGAGCAGCCGGCGCAGTTCGCCTGGGCCGCGATGCGGGACGAGGTTGCCGAGCTGAGCGGCGAGTCGGTCTACGGGCCGCCTCATCTCCGCTGGCGGATCTTCGACCGCCTGAAGGACTGGACGGGCAACGACGAGATCGCGCGCTACCTCGAGGACGGCGACGACCGGAAACGTTTCGAGCTCGCCGACCAGCTCGCCGTCGCCTACGACCGTTGCCGCGTGTACCGGCCTGACGCCATCAGGGAGTGGCAGCAAGGCCAGGGGAGCGACTGGCATGCCCGGCTGTGGCGGGAACTCGCGCCGGCCGCGCCCGGCGCCGAACACTGGGTCGACGCGATCGACCGCTACCGGGACCGGCTGGAGCGCCGGCCGCGGGCGGAGGGACCGAGGCAGCGCGTGAACTTCTTCCACCCCGCCGCGCTGTCGCCCACCTATGTCGAGGTGCTCCGGCTCGCCGCGCGGGTCATGGACATCCACCTCTACCTGCTCAGCCCGAGTCGCGGTTTCTGGAGCATGCCGCCGGCCGCCATGACCGGCGCGCAGCCCAACGAACTGCTCGACGCCTGGGGCCGGTCGGCGCGCGAACTCAGAGCCCTGCTCGGGGCCGAACCGGACACGTTCACCGTCGTTGATCCTCCTGGCGCCGTCGACATGCCGGTCGGCAGCGCGGAAAACCCCGCCGCCGCGAAGTGCCTCGCCTCGGTTCAACGGCGCATCCTCGGGGTCGATCCAGGGACGCCGCCGGCCGAGAGCGAGCCGGCCGGGCCGGACGACTCGATCCAGATCCACGTCTGCCACTCGCCGACCCGCGAAGTCGAGGTGCTGCACGACCGCCTGCTGGACCTGTTCGCCGAAAACCGCGACATCCAGCCGGCCGACGTGCTGGTGCTGACGCCCGACCTCGACACCTACGCGCCCCTGGTCGAGGCGGTGTTCGGCTCGGCCGGCCGGATCGACTTCCACGTCGGGACGCGGCGGCTCAAGGAAGGTGCCGCCCTGGCGGCCTTTCTCGATCTCCTGGGGCTGTCAGGCTCCCGCTACGCTGCGAGCGACGTGCTGGCGCCGCTGCTCGCGGCGCCGGTCCGCGCGCGCTTCGGCATCGCGGACACCGACCTGGCGACGATCCGGGGCGCCGTCGCCATGGCCAGAGTCCGTTGGGGACGAGACGGCGACCACCGTACGGAGCTCGAGGTGCCGGCTTCCCTGAACCACAACTGGCGCCGGGGCCTCGACCGGCTCCTGCTCGGCTACGCGATGCAGGAGGGTGAGGTACTCGTCGACGGCATCGCGCCCAGCGCTCTCGACCGCTGGGGCCAGCACGCCGGCGCGGCCGACTACGAACTGCTCGGCCGCTTCCACCGCTACACCGAACTCGCCCTCGCGCTGAACGACTGGATGGAGGCCGAGCTGGACGCCGCCGCGTGGACGGACCGCCTGCGAACCGGCGTCCTCGACGGTTTCTTCGTCGCCGACTTCCGCGCCGGAGCCGAAGCCGTCCGCGAAGTGAACATCGTGTCGAGGCTGATCGACGAGTTCGCCGCCCAGTGCGAACGGGCCGGCAACACGGGACCCATCCCTTTCCCCGTGCTGCGCGACGTCCTGAACGACCTGGCCGAGAAGGCCGTCCGTTCGGCGCCCCGACTGGCTGAGGGAGTAGCGGTCGCGGACCTGGCCTCCGGCCAGGTTCTCCCCGCGAAGGTGGTCTGCACCGTCGGCATGAACGACGGCGCCTTCCCGCGCCGCCCGCCGCCCCCGCAGTTCGATTTCCAGACCGCCCTGTTCGAGGGCGAGGCGCGACGGCCCGGCGACCGCGACCGCCGCAACGAGGACCGCTTCGCGTTCCTCGAGGCCCTGCTCGCAGCACGATGCAAGTTCGTGCTGACGTACACCGGCCGCGACCTCCAGGAGGACCGGCCGATCCCGCCCTCCGCGGTCGTCAGCGAGCTGACGGGTTACCTGGACCAGATCTTCCCGGACCCCAAGGGAAAGAACGACGACGAAGAGCGCGATCGCTGGGCCGTCAGACACCCGTTGCAGCCGTTCAGCCCGAAGTACTTCGAGCCCGGCGTAACCCCGCTGTTCAGCTACTCGGAGTCGATGCGGAACGCCGCCGAGGCGCTTCGCACGAGCGCCGACGAGCCCAACCGCTTCGCCGGCGAACTCGCCGTGGAGCCCGGGGAAGAGCCCGAGGAACTCGAGCTGGAGGATCTCGTTCGCTTCGCCGTCAGCCCTTCGCAGGACTTCCTCCGGAAGCGGCTGGACCTGCTCCTCGACGTTCGCCAGGAAGACGTGGCGTCCGACGAACCGCTCGACCTGAACGCCCTGGAAGCCTGGCAACTGAAGAGCGACCTGGCCGGAATTGGCGAACAGAGCGACGACCGGGCGACCCGACTGGCCGCGGCCCGGGGCCTGCTGCCGCCACGGAACCTCGGCCTCGTCCAGCACCGGCAGTCCGCCGCCCAGGTCGCGGCCCTGATGGAGGAACTCCAGTCGTTCCAGCGGCACCGCGAGGCGTCCCCCTACCGGGTAGAGGTCGAGTTCGGGAGCGTCCACCTGGTCGGAGCGATCGGGCTGTTCGACGAGGAAACGAACGATCTGCTCTTCTGGCGCATCGGAACCCTCCGCCCCAAGGACCGGATCGCGGTCTGGCTTCGGCTCCTGGCGCTCATCGCCGACAGGCAGGAACCGGCGACGGCCCACCTCCTGGGCAGCAAGGACCAGGTCGAAGGCCACGTGCTCCGTGGACCCGAGCCGGATGAAGCGCGGTCGCTGCTCGGCGACTGGGTCGAAGTCTGGCGCGAGAGCCACCGCAGGCCGCTGCCGTTCTTCGCCTCGACGTCCTGGGTCTGGACGGAGAAGCGCGCCTGGAGCCGCAAGGTCCAGGATGAATGGTCCAAGCAGCCGTGGTTCGAAGGCAACGACCCGCGCCACCGCCTGATCTTCGGCGACGACCCGGCCGGCAACGACTTCGAGCGTCTCGCCGAACGGCTGCTCCGTCCGTTGCGGGAGGCAAGCAAGTGACCCCGCGCCCTGAGTCCGACGACGCCTTCAACCGGCCGCTCGACGCCGACCTGCTGATCGAGGCAAGCGCCGGAACCGGCAAGACCTACGCCCTCACCACCCTGGTCGCCCGCCTGATCGTCGAAGAGCGGTTCGATGTCGACCGGCTCCTGATCGTCACTTTCACGATCTCCGCCGCGGGCGAACTGCGTACGAGGGTCCGGCGGCTGCTCCAGGCGGCGCGCCAGACAGCTTCGGGCGGCGACGAGGACGCCGACTCCCAGGCACGCGGACTCCGACGGCGCTGGCGGCAGTGCGGTATCGAGGACGCCGACGCGCTGAGACGCCTCACTCGCGCCGTTCGCGACCTCGACCGAGCGAACATCACGACAATCCACGGCTTCTGCCAGCGGACGCTCGTCGAGTTCGCCCTGCATGCCGGCACTCCCTTCTCGTTCGAGGTCAGCGGCGATGACGCGATGGCCGTCGGCGACGCCGCGCGCGACTTCTGGCGCCGCCGGATGGTCGGCGAGGCCGTCCCGCTGCTCGAGTACGCGAAGTCGAAGAAGTTCCTCCAGAACGAGGAGACGACGGAGTGGGTCGCCGGCCATCACGCCAGGGTCCAGGACATCCGGGGCGCGGGCTCGGGCGAGGAGCTGCCGGACGTTCTTGAGGCGAAGCGGAGCAAGTGGCTGGAAGCCGTCAGGGCCGCGCAGGCCGCATGGTCGGATCCGGCGCAGAGAGCCGCGTTCCAGGAGGTTGCCGATCCGAAGAGGTGGACCTCGACCCCCCGGAAGAAGGTACCTGTACGCGCACGAATGGTCATGGAGGCGTTCGATGCCGGCGCCCCGGAGGAGCTCGCGCCGGACGGCGCCGGGGCCTTTGGCGCGACGGCGCTCAGGAAGGGTCTGCTGAAGCGGGGAATGCCGCCGGCGCCGTCCGATTCCCTGTTCGATCACTTCGACGACATCGCGGAAGCCGGCGCGGCCTACGGCGACCTCTGGCTCGCAAGCCAGCGCCGCAGCCTCCTCGAGGACACCCGACGGTCCCTGCAGCACACGACCCAGGTCGACCGCAGCCTGAGCTTCAACGCCCTGCTCGTGGAGCTGCACCGAGCTCTCACCGGGGATCGCGGCGCCGGGCTGGCGCGTCGAATCCGATCCCGCTATCCCGTCGCCCTGATCGACGAGTTCCAGGACACGGACCGCCTGCAGGCGACGGTCTTCCGGACGATCTACCCGGGCGGCGCCGACGCTGCCGACGGGCGACTCTTCGTCGTCGGCGACCCGAAGCAGTCGATCTACCGCTTCCGGGGCGCGGACGTCTTCGCCTACCTGGAGGCTCAGAACCGCCTTGGCGCGGCGGAAAAGCCTCTGCGGCTGGAACGCAACTACCGTTCGACGCCCCGACTCATCCGCGCCGTCAACGTACTCTTCTCGCGGGAACGGCCGTTCGTCCTCTCCGACTTCCCGTTCTCGCGGGCCGAGGACGCCGACCGGAAGCGACGAGCCGAACTCGTCGTTCAGGACGAGGAGGACGATGAGACCCCGTTCCAGCTCGTTCTGATCCCCAAGCCGGACGGCAAGGCGCGAAGCAAACCGGAGCTCACGACTCTGGCCGCGGAACTGGCCGCCCGCGACATCGCCCGGCTGATCGCGGTCGCCAGTGACGGCAGGGGGGAACTGATCGGCGGCGAACGGCCCAGACCGCTGGCGGCCCGGGACATCGCCGTACTCGTCCGCAAGAGCGCCCAGGGCAAGGCCGTGGCCGAGGCTCTGCGCCGGCTCGGGCTCGACAGTGTCGAGATGGGCACCGACAACATCTTCCAGTCCGAGGAAGCGGGCAACCTACACCGCCTCCTCCACGCCCTGCGCCTCGACGAATCCGAGTACAAGGCCACGCAGCTGCTCCGCGGGGCGCTCGCCGCCGATCTGTTCGGCCTCGACATGAAGGACCTTGCCTCGCTGCGCGACGACGACGACGCCTGGAGCGACTGGCGGCGTCTCGCGCGCGAGTGGGCCGAAGTCTGGCGGGAGCACGGCATCGCCACGCTGATGCGGGACATCCTGTTCGCCAGCGGCAAGACCGACTGCTCGGCGAATCTGCTCGCCTACCCGAACGGTCCGCGGCGGCTGACGAACTACCTGCACCTCACCGATCTGCTCCACGAAGCGGAGACCCGGCGGCGGCCCTCGCGCCAGGGCCTCCTCGACTGGTTCAGGCAAGCCCGGACGGACGCGCGGACCAACGACGAAACGGCCCAGCTTCGCCTCGAGAGCGACGAGAACCTGGTGAAGATCGTCACCGCCCACCGGGCCAAGGGGCTGGAGTTCCCGGTCGTCTTCTACCCCTTCGCCTGGGACGGCCGCGCGCAGGCCGCGGGCGGGAACAGAAAGCCGACGGCCGACTACTACGACCCCGAGCGCGGGATGCCGGTGCTCGATCTCCGCCCGTCCGACGACGCCTACGACCGGGAGTACGTCGAAGAGCACGCCGACGAACTGCGGCTGCTCTACGTGGCGTTGACGCGGGCCGAGCACCGCTGCGTCGTGACCTGGTCGCCTGAAGGCGGCGCGGAACACGCGCCGCTGGCCTGGCTCCTTCACGGCCGTGGCACGACGGTCCAGGACGGCGACGCCGCGGCCTTGAAGGAGAACGCCGCCCGGGTCAAGGCCCTGGGTCCGGGCGAGTGGCTGGCGGAGGTCGAGGCCTTCGCGAACCAGGCGCCGGGCGCCATCTCGGTACGGAAGATCGACGGCGCGGCGACCGCGCCCGAGGCCGCCGCCACCGCCGAGCAGGCCGGGCCTCTCGAGGTCCGCAAGCTGGAGCGCAAGCTCGAACGGATCCGGCAGCGGACGAGCTACTCCGCCCTGTCTGCCGGCGGCGGCGCGGGCGTTTTCGTGCGCGACCGCGACGAGGTCGAACTCCCCGACGCGGAAGAGGCCATCGTCGAAGAGGCGGCGCCCGACGGCACGCCGGAACCGGAAGAGGACGGCCCGACCGTCTTCACCTTCCCCAGCGGCGGCCGCTCCGGCCGGTGCCTGCACGAGATCTTCGAGCTGCGCCTCGGCGACCCGGACGCGGCGAGCCTGAAGATGACCTGCGGGGCCGCGCTCGCCCGCTACGGCTTCCAGGACAAGTGGCTTCCGGCCGTTCGCACCCTGGTCGAGAACGGCCTGGAAACTCCGCTCATGTCGCCAGGCGAGGCGGGCGGCGTCTTCCGGCTGTCCGACCTCGAGCGGCCCGTCGCCGAGATGGAGTTTCACCTGCCCCTCCACAAGCTCCAGCGCGCGGAACTCGCGCACTGCCTGGAAGAGCACGGCTACACGCACCGGCTCGCCGGCGGCGACGCCTGGATCGATGGCTTCCTGCACGGCTTCATCGACGTCGTGGCGGAACACGGCGGCCGCTGGTACGTCCTCGACTACAAGTCGAACTGGCTCGGCCCGGACCTCGCCTCGTACTCGGACGCGGCCATCGCGGAGTCGATGCGACACCACGGCTACCACCTCCAGTACCTCCTCTACCTGACCGCCCTGCACCGCCTGCTGCGCCTGCGGCTCGCGGACTACGACTACGACCGCCACATCGGCGGCGCCTTCTACCTCTTCCTGCGCGGCATGAGGCCGAACGCGCCGGGCAGCGGCGTGTTCCACGACTGTCCGTCCCGTGGCTGCATCGAGGCGATCGACGCCTGCTTCGGCAAAGCGCCATGAGCGGCCACGAGCAGATCGACGCGCTGACAGAAGCCGGCGTTCTCGCCGACATCGACCGCTGCTTCGCCCGGCTGACGATGGACCTCGGCGCCGCCGAGGACGTTGCCCTGGCTGCCGCCGCGGCCAGCGCGCTGCACCGGAACGGCCACACCTGCCTCGACCTCGGCAACGCCGGCAAGCCGATCGCGGCGCTCGTGGAGCGGCCCGATTCCGGCCGTCCGGAAGGCACGCTGCCGGCGGACCTGCAGGCGGTCGCCCTGCCGGCGGGCGCCGCGCTGCGCGAGGCGCTGGCTGGAAGCCCCGTCGTCACCGCGGACGAGGAGGACACGGCGAACGACCGGCCCCTCGTGCTGGACGGCGACCGCCTCTACCTGCACCGCCTGTTTCACGCCGAACGCCGGCTCGCCGCGCGGCTCCTCGCTCTGGCCGCGGCCGCGGATAGGGCGGCCGATACCGGGTCCGCGATCGCGCGGGTCTTCGACGCGGGGGAAGATCGAACCGCCGAAGCGGTCGCGGCCCTGCGCATCGCCATGGAGCGCCGGCTCTGCATCGTCACCGGCGGTCCCGGCACCGGCAAGACGACGCTCGCCGCCAAGCTGATCGCGGCGCTGGTCGACGCGGGCCTGGCCCACCCGCGCCGGATCGGCCTCGCGGCGCCGACCGGCAAGGCGGCTTCTCGCATCCAGGAGTCGGTGCGCGGGAAGCTGGGCGAGGGCCTCCTCGACCGCGTGCCCGGGCTCCGCGAGTTTCCTGCCGAGGCGTGGACCGTTCACCGCCTGCTGGCGAGCCGGACCAGCCGAATGGACCGGCTCGACGCCCTGGTCGTCGACGAATGCTCGATGGCCGATCTGCAGTTGATGGTCCGCCTGGCGACCGCGCTGCCGGAGCAGTGCCGGCTGATTCTCCTCGGCGACGCGAACCAGTTGGCCTCGGTGGAACCGGGTTCGGTCTTCAGCGACCTCTGCAGGGCGGGCGAGCGGGGCCCGCTGGCGCACAGCGTGACGACCCTGACGAAGAACTACCGCTTCGGGGAGCGCTCCGGCATCGGCCGGCTCGCCGCCGCCGTGGTCGCCGGCCACGCCGACGCGGCCGTCCGCGTCCTACGGGACGGCGGCGACGACACGACGCGCCTCGAGCCGATCGACGACGAGGCCGCATTCGACGCCTTCGCCCGCGAATGCGCCCGGGAATGGTCCGACCACATGAAGGACCTGGCGGCGGATCCGCTCCGGGTCGCTCCGTTCCCGGAGCGGCGGGTCCTGTGCAGCCACCGGCGAGGTTCCTGGGGCACCGACCGCTTCAACCGCGTGGTGGAGCGCCGCCTGGCCGAGCTGGGGCGCCGCACGGAGCAGGACGAGTTCTACGTTGGACGACCGATCATCGTGAGCCGCAACGACCGGCAGACCAACCTCTCGAACGGCGACACCGGCGTCGTCGTTCCCGGCGGCGTCACTCCCGGCGATTGGGGCCACCCGCGGGTCTGGTTCCCCGACCTCGACCGAGGCGGCGAGCGCTTCCTCGTCTCGCCCTCCCGCCTGCCGCAGCACGAGAGTTTCTTCGCGCTCACCGTGCACCGGGCCCAGGGCTCGGAGTACGAGCACGTGGTCTTCGTTCCCGGCCCGGCGGAGTCCCGCGTCAACACGAAGGAACTGCTCTACACGGCGGTGACCCGGGCGCAGAAGACGGTCACCGTGCTGGCGACCCGCCAGTCCGTGCGGGCCGCCGTGCTGCGGACGACGTCGCGGACGACCGGACTGCTCGACCGGCTCCGCTGACACCGCCAGAAGACGAAACCCCGCCACGGCCGAAGCCGGGGCGGGGTCGTCGACTCAGGAAAGCGACTGGAACGCCGGCGTTACTCGCCGCCGCTGACCGTGCCCTCGCTGCCGTCGCTGTCCGCGTTCTGACGCTGCTCCCGGCGCAGGCGGCGGAAGATATTGCCCTGCTCCTCCTCGCTCAGCGAGTCCCAGTCGACGTCGAAACGCTCCTTGACGAGCTTCCTGAAGTCCTCCCGGTTGAACCGCTGCTGGCTCAGGAAGCCGGTGTTGGACGGGTTGTACCCGGGCTCCGCGTCGGCGTAGGAGACGAAGCCGAACATCATCTCGGACGTCGTCGGGCCGCCGTAGACCACCGTCTCCGTCGGATCGGGATTCGCCGGATTGTCCGCCGAGTTGTCCCAGGCCATCGTCAACTCGATCTCGGTGCCGGCCGGGATCGGCTTGCCGCCCGCCTGGTACTTGTAGTGGGTCTGCCAATTGAAGTCGTACCGGGGCACGTCGAGGAGAACCTCTTCCGTGCCGTCCGGGAACTTCGCGACGTAGCGAGCCGACTTGCCGCGCAGATGCATGTGCGGCGTGTAGCCGAGCAGAAGGACGTCGCGCTCGAACTTGTGGTTCGTCGTGGCGACGTAGTTCGAATCGCCGGGCGGGATCTCAAAATCGAACTTGCCCATCGCCTCGTTCTGCATCACATAGTCGGGCTTGTAGTCCTCGGGGTAGAACCGAAGCGCCACAGAGGAGCGATCCCAGACGCCCGTGCCCGGCCCCGGCTCCTTGTGGTAGTGCATGTTCCAGCGGATCGTGGTGCCCGGCTTGACCAGGGTGCCGAAACCGTCGTCATGCACCGTCGGGTCGTTGCCCGGAGCAATGCCGCCGAAAGGACGCGCGATGATGTGGTGCACCACCGGGCCGCCCGGGCGGAACTCGACCGCCTTGATCCAGCGCGGCTCGGGCAGCATCTCCTCCGTGATCGTCGTCTCGAAGTTGACGTACTGGTCGCGGACGTCATCCTCGACGAAGAAGTCCTGGCCCATGTCCATGACCAGGTCGGGCTCGCCGATCGTCCAGCCGTCGTTCGCTTCCCAGACCTTGGCCGGCGGCGCGTCGGCCGCGTTGCCCATCGGCGCTCCGCCCTTGGCCCAGGCGATCAGGGTGGCTTTCTGCTCGTCCGAGAGCGAGCGCTCGTTCTCGAACACGCCGGCGTGCTGCGCCGCCGCATGCCACGGCGGCATCAGGCCGGCTTCGACCTGGCGCGCGATCGAGCGCGCCCACGGCCGCGTCTCCTGGTAGCTGGTGAACGCCATCGGCGCCACCATGCCGCCCAGGTTCGCGCCGTTCGGGCGGTGGCAGACCTGGCACTTCTGCTCCAGTACGGTCTGCACGTCGCCGTAGTAGGTCGGCGTGGCCTGGGGAGCGTCGTTGTTGTTGTTCGCCGCCGCGAGCGGAGCGGCGAGCGCGAGGATCATCAGCAAAGCGAGCGCCTGCTTCATGGATCGGGTCTCCTCGGTCGGCTTCTCGTGAACGTTTGTTGCAAGACCGTACCACATCCCGCTTCCCGGACCGTGACGGTGTCACGGGCGCTGCCGAGGGCTCAAGGCACCAGCTTCTGCTGCCGGAAACGCGCCTGACGGTGCTCTTCGTTCACCAGCGCCAGGCGAAGGGCTTCAACCGCGTCCCGGACGTCGGCATAGCGCACATAGAAGGGCGCCAGGCCGAAGCGCATCAGGTCCGGGCCGCGGAAGTCGCCGACCACGTCACGCGCGATCAGCGCCTGCATCAACGCGTAGCCGTCCGGGTGCCGGAGCGACACCTGGCTGCCCCGCCGTCGCGCGTCCGCGGGACTCGCCGGGACGACGCCGAACTGCGCGAGCCGCTCCCCGGCCAGGCGCAGGAACAGGTCGCCGAGCTCCACGCTCTTCCGCCTCACCGCGGCCATGTCGACGCCCTCGAAGGTCCGCAGACCTTCGTCCAGGGCGGCCATCGAGAGGATCGGAGGAGTGCCGGCAAGGAAACGGCGCATGCCCGGCGCGGGACGGTAGCGCGTCTCGAAGTCGAAGGGGCTGGCATGGCCCATCCAGCCGGTGAGCGGAGATTCAAGGGTGTCCTGAACCCGACGCGCCACGTAGAGAAAACCGGGAGCGCCGGGCCCGCTGTTCAGGTACTTGTAGCCGCAGCCGACGGCGAACTCGACCTCGTCCTCGTTGAGCCGCAGGTGGACGGCGCCGGCGCTGTGGCTCAGATCCCACACCAGCGGGACGCCTTCGGCGCGCGCCGCGGAGGTCAAGGCCCCCATGTCCAGCATCCTCCCCGTGCGGAAGTCGACGTGGGAGACCGTAGCCACCGCGACATCGGGGCCAAGCGAGGATTCGAAGTCCTCGGGCGCCGTCAGCCGGAGAGTCGCTCCTGACTCCTCGAGGAGTCGGGCTAGGCCCTGGGCCATGTACAGATCGGTCGGGAAGTTGCCCTCTTCCACGAGAACCGCCCGGCGATCCGGCGTCCGTAGCAGCAATGCCCCGAGCAACTTGAAGAGATTGACCGAGACGGAGTCGGCCGCGATCACCTCGTCCTCGCCGGCGCCGAGCAACGGCGCGATTCGCCGGCCGATCCGCCGGGGCAGTTCGACCCAGTCGTGCCGGTTCCAGGCTGCGACGAGATCCGCTTCCCATTCCCCGGAGATCACCTGCCCCGCGCGCGCGCCGACTGTCCGGGGCGGCGGGCCAAGCGAGTGCCCGCAGAGATAGATCAGTCCTTCCGGCAAGCGGAACCGGTCGCGAAGGTGCGCCAGGGGATCGCGGCGGTCCATCTCCACCGGATCGCTCTGCCGGCACCGGCTGCGTGAAGCTGCCCGGTCCACGGTGGCGCGGCCTATTCGGGTGCGCCGGCCACGGGTCGGCCCGCGTCCAGGTCGGCGTGCAAGGCGCCAACGAGCGCGGCCACTTCCGGACGGGTCAGCTTCGACCCCGGGCCCTGTTCCTCTACTCGGGTCAGCGTCGCCCAGGCGAGGCGCACGGGCAGGCCGGTGAAGCCGAGGTAGCCGCGCGGGGCGCCAGCCTGCCGCAGGTGCTCCACGTACTCACCCGCAATCACGAGATCTTCGCGAGCGAGCGCGAAGGCCGCCGCCCGGTCCCGGGCGGTCGGAATGAACGTGCGTCCTTCTCCCGCATCGTCGGCGGCGTCCTTCAGGATGTTGGCAAGTTGCAGCGCCTCGCCGAACGTCGCGGCCCGGCGGCGGAGCGCTTCCGCCACCCGTTCCAGCGGCGCGCCGAGCAGAAACAGCTCGGTCAGCATCTCGCCGACGATGCCGGCAACAACGTAGCAGTAGTCCCGAAGCTCGGGAATGCCTCCGAGGCGCAGCTCGCCCTCCCGGTCGGCGCGTCTGACGATGTGCGCCATGCCCACGCAGGTGCGGCGAACGTGACGACCGACCACCGACCGGGCCCGCGGGTCGAGAGCGCGATACGCAGAAAGCACCTCGTCCGTCGCCTCGAGCAGCTCCAGGTAGCCCTCGTGCGGCGAAGGCGGCTCAGCGAGCCAGGACGCGACCAGGGCTCCGGCCGCGCTACGTGTCTCCTCGTCCGTCTCGTCCAGCAGGTCCGCGAACCGGAACAGGGCCTCGACCCGCTGCTCCCGGCTCCAGACCGCCGCGTCCTCGAGCGTGTCGGCGATCCGCAGCAACAGGTAGCCCAGGGTCACCTGATCGCGTGTCTCGCCTTCGAGTTGGGGAATCGAAAGCGCGAACGTCCTGCTCGTCTTGACCAGAAGATCTTCGAGGTCTGCCATCGGCGAGCGCACGAGTCTACCGGTGCCGCGGGCAGGATGTCGGTCACCGGCGCGTGGTATCGTCGCCCCTGTTTTCCTTCAGCGGAGCCACGCTCGAACGCCTCATGAAGTCCAATGCGATTGCCCCGCTCTCGCTAGCTACCGCTGCATCCCTGTACCTCGGCTGCTCCCTGGCGCCGCCGCCGGAGTTGCCCGATCCGGCAGCGGAAATGCCGGAGGACTTCGAGCAGAGCCCGGCCGCCGGCGCCCATGAGCCGCTCGAGTGGTGGAAGGCGTTCGCCGACCCCGCGCTCGACCGGATCGTCGACTCCGTGCTCGACTCGAACCTGGACATGGCCGCCGCGGTCGCCCGCGTGGAGCAGGCCCGGGAACGGGCCCGGATCGCCAGGGCCGCCATCCGGCCGGTCGTTCAGGCCGGCGCCGGGATCAACGATCTGACGAACCCCACGAACACGGGCTTCGGCGCCCAGATTCAGGAACTGGGCCTGGAACGGCTGGCTCCCGGCTTCAACCTGCCGGAGCGCCTCGCGATCACGACCTGGTCCCTGAGCGCGGACTTCTCCTACGAGATGGACTTCTGGGGGCGCGCCAGAAGCTCGGCGCTCGCCGCCGGCGCCGAGTATCTCGCTTCGGAGTCCGACTACCGGACCGCGAGGATCGGGATCCTCGCGGAGACGATCGGCGCCTACTTCGAGATCGTCGACTTTCGCCGGCGAATCGCGATCAGCCGAAAGATGGTCGATGTCCTCCTGGAGCGCGAGGACGTCGCCTCCACCCGCTACGACCGGGGCCTCGCCGACTCCTCGGTCCTCTACCGCATCCGCCAGGACCTGCGGAACACCCAGGCCGTACAACCCCAGCTCGAGAACGGGCTGGCGAACGCGGAGGGGCGTCTCGCCGTCCTCCTGGGCGGCTACCGCGACGATCTGGCGGAACTGCTGCCCGAAGCGCCGGCGGCCGAGGCCGCGGCCGATCCCGTTCCGGCGGGGATTCCGGCCGACCTGCTCATGCAGCGGCCGGACGTCAGGGCGGCCAGACACCGGCTCGAAGCGGCCCGCTTCCAGGTCGACGCGCGGCGCGCCGAGCTTCTTCCGACGCTCTCGTTCTCCGGCTCGATCGGGCTTCAGAGTTCCAAGGTGGACAGCCTGTTCAAGGTGGACCAGTGGTTCACCAACCTGGCGTCCAACCTGCTCTCGCCGGTCTTCCAGGGCGGGCGGCTGCGCAGCAACGTCGCGCTTGCCGAGGCCCGGTTCGGCGAGTTCGCGGCAACCTGGGGCCGGACCGTGGTGACAGCCGTCAACGAAGTCGAAACGGCCCTCGCCGTGCACGGAAACGAGGGCCGGCGCCATGCCTTGCTCGCCTCCCGCCTGGAAGAGGCCCGGGCGACGGAGACGCTCCGCTCCCAGAGATACGAGGCGGGAATCGGGGGCTACGCCGACTTCCTTGACGCGCTGCTCACCCGCCTGAACGTCGAGTCCGCCCTGGCCGGCGCCGAACGCGACCTCGCGCTCTCCCGGCTGACCGTCCACCGCGCCCTGGGCGGCGCCTGGACCCCCGCGGACTCGCTGGGCAACGCGACGGCGGCCCAGGCGCCACCAGCACCGGCACCACAAACGGAGTAGGACGGGCAGATGAGTCGTACAACCGGCTGGCTCGTTGCCGGCGCCATAGTGATCGGGGCCTCGGGTCTTGCCGTGTTCCTGGTCTCCCAGCGGCCCGAACCGGAACGCAGACCCCCGCCCTCCCGGATTCCGTTCGCAATCACCGCCCCGGCCCGGGCCGGAGAGGGTGCGATCCCCGTGTTCGGGGCAGGAACGGTTCGGCCCCGGGCGGAGGTCGATGTCGCTGCCGAGGTCAGCGGCAAGGTGGTCTGGGTCGACCAGGCATTCGAGAGCGGCGGGCGGGTGCGCGAGGGGCAGGTGCTCTTCCGCATCGACGACGTCGACTACCGGAGCGCGGTGGAGAAGGCGCGAGCCAACGTCGCGCTCCAGCGGGTCGAAGTCCTCAGGGCAACGGAAGAAGCGCAGGTCGCGCGCAAGCAGTATGAGCAGTTCAAGGAACGCCAGGCGGAAAGCGGAGCGGCTTCCGAAGCGAGTCCGCTCGCGCTCTGGCAGCCTCAACTCGAGGCCGTCGAAGCCGCCCTGGCCAGGGACACCGCCACCCTCGCCGAAACCGAGCTGAATCTCGCGCGAACGGCGGTCAAGGCGCCGTTTTCGGGCGTCGTGCGGACCGAGTCCGTCGACGTGGGGCAATTCGTGGCAGCGGGCCGGGGCGTGGCGCGGTTCTATGCGTCCGACGCCGTCGAAGTCGTCGTGCCGCTTCCCGACAGCGACGCGGCGCTCATCCCCGGCCTGTGGGATCTGCGGGCCGGCGACGGGAATCGGGAGGTGGCGGTTCACGTGTTGGCGGACTACGGCGGCCGACGCTACGTCTGGGACGGCTACGTCGACCGGGTCGAAGGGGTGCTGGACGAGCAGACCCGCACCCTCGACGTGATCGTGCGGGTTCCGGAGCCCTACGGCAGCGGCGTGCCGGAAGCGGCCGGCAGCGAAGACGGGGACGCGGACCCCGAGGTCGGCGGACCGCCGCTGCTTGTCGGCAAGTTCGTCGATGTCGAACTCGATGGAGTCGCGCCGGAAGCCTGGTTCCGGATCAGGCGGCCGGCGCTCAGACCCGGCAACGAAGTCTGGGTAGTGCGCGACGACAAGGTGACGATCGTGCCAGTCACGGTCCTGCAGCGGGCCGAGGACGAGGTGTACGTCACCGGCGCCCTTCAGCCGGGCGATGCCGCCATCGTGGGCGGGCTTCAGATCGCCACCGAAGGCATGGTCGTGCGCGGCACCGGTGCCGGAACTCCATAGGCCAAGCCTCCCGCGGATGAGTCAACGAACCGGCTGGGCCATCGGCGGCCTGATCGTGATCGGGGCTCTTGCCGCCGCCGCCTCAATGGTTCTGCTGAGGCCCGAGCCGGCTTCCAGACCTCCCCCCGCCCTCGTCCCGTTCGCGCTGACGGCACCGGTGGAAGCCGGCGAAGGCGCCATCCCGGTCCATGCCGCCGGCACGGTTCAACCGCGGGCGGAGGTCGACGTCACCGCGGAGGTCAGCGGCAAGGTCGTGTGGGTCGCCCCGGCATACCAGAGCAGCGGACGCGTCCGGAAGGGTCAACCCCTGTTCCGCCTCGAGGACACGGACTATGTGGGCCGGGTGCAACAGGCGCGGGCCAACGTCGCCATGCAGCGGGTCGAGCTGTTGAAAGTGGAGGAGGAGGCGACCGTGGCGCGCTCCCAGTACGAGCGCTTCAGGGAGCGCCAGGGCGGCGAGGCGGACCCCGACGCTCCGAGTCCCCTGGCCCTCTGGGAGCCTCAGCTCCAGGCCGCCCGAAGGGCTCTGGAGCGGGACGGTGCCGTCCTCAGGGAAGCGGCGCTGAACCTGGCGCGCACCGAGATCCGAGCCCCCTTCGACGGCATCGTGCGCTCCGAGTCGGTGGATGTCGGGCAGTACGTGGCAGCCGGCCAGAGCGTGGGGCGGCTCTACGCCTCAGGCTCGGTCGAAGTGGTGGTCCCTCTCTCGGATGATGCCGCCGCCCTGTTACCCGGCCTTTGGGAGCTTCGAGCCGGCGAAGCGGACACCCGGATCGCGGCGCGCGTCATCGCCGAGTATGGCGAAGGACGCTACGCCTGGGACGGCTACCTGGATCGGGGCGCCGTCACCCTGGACGAACAGACCCGGACGATCGACGTGATCGTCCGGGTTCCGAGGCCCTTTTCGAACGGCGCGCCGGTGGACGCCGGCCCCGACGCCGCCACGGCGCCACCTCTGCTGGTCGGCAAGTTCGTGGACGTGGAACTTCAGGGTCTCGCCCCGGAGCAGTACTTCAGGGTGCCGGACTCGGCGCTCAGAACCGGCGACGAAGTCTGGGCGGTACGGGACGGCAAGGTGACGATCGTGCCCGTGCGGGTCCTGCAGCGTTCCGATGACGTCGCGTACGTCACCGGAGCGCTCGAAGCGGATCAACCGGTCGTCACCGGCGGCGTCCGGCTCGCCACCGAAGGCATGGCGGTGCAGACGGCGCCGGAAGACTCTTGAGCTAAACTGCTGAATCTGATGAGAGTTCCGTCGGCCTACGGCGAGGCGTACGCACGGGTCAGGCCTTCGGATCCGGAGGGCGTGGACAACTACATCCGCCACACGACCATCGGCGATCCCGAGCTCGACCCGGTCCTCGAGGAACTCTCCGACCTGTCGCCAGCGGCTCTGAACCGGTACGTTCGCGCCATCATCGAGTGGGAGGACGAGACCCTCCGCGCCGCGCCCCGGGTGCTCCGCGACTTCTTCGACACCCTCGAAGAACCGGCCTGGTTGGACTGGCACGACCCGGAGCCGGGAGTTCGCACGTTCTACAAGAACGCGGATCTCATGCTGGGCGCGTTCGTCACCGGCGTACTGGTCGAGGGCTTCTCGACCCTGATCGCCAAGTCCTTCTACATCACCGGAAGGGTGAAGCACACGAATCGACGCCTCAGGCAGAACAACCGGCAGTTGCTGGAAATCTTCTTCCCTAATGGACTGTACAGGAACGGCGAGGGCTGGAAGCTGTCAGTCCGTGTCCGCTTCGTACATGGGCGGATGAGAAGTCTGCTCGCCAAGTCCCCGGAATGGGACCACGAGGCCTGGGGCACTCCCTTGAGCGCCGCGCACCTGGGCTATGCGATCTCCGTGTTCTCGAAGCGCCTGCTCGACTACTCGACGCTCCTGGGTGCCAGATTCTCGGAGGAAGAACGCAAGGGCGTCATGGACGTCTGGCGCTACTCCGGCTTCCTCATGGGAGTTCCCGAGAGCATCCTGTACAGCTCCGAGGAAGAGGCCCAGCGAATGCACGACCTGGCCCTCCTCTGCGAGCCGGCGCCCGGCTTCGAATCAGGAGAGCTGGCCAACGCGCTGATCCAGTCGATCCCTTCCGTTGCCAGGATCGACGACGAGGCCGAGAAGAAGAAGATCGTGAAGCTGGCGTACCGCCTTTCGCGAGCGCTCATCGGCAACGAACTCGCCAACGGCTTCGGCTACCCGAAGCAACGACCCTGGCACGTCGGAACGCTCGCACTGTTCCGGACCAGACAACGCCTGCTGCGGCGCTGGTCCGGCGCCGAGACGCTCCGGGCCAACAACATCACCCAGCTTCTCCAGATCTCCATGTACGACGAGGAGGGCCTCAGCTACAGAATGCCCGACCACGTCAAGGCCGAGAAACAGAACCCCTGGTAAGCCATTCCCCTGCGGGGTCAGGCAACACCCGGCTGCCGCTCCGTCGCGGCGGCGCCCGTCACGAGGCGAAGTCGAGCCTGAAGCCTCACGTGCAGCATCGCCAGTGCCGGAACGACCAGCATGAGCAGAGGCGTGGCGATCAGGATGCCGAAGCCGAGCGCCGCCGCCAAGGGAACCAGGTGGACGGTCGCGGGGTCCGTCTCGAAGACGAGCGGAGCGACGCCGACGAACGTGGTCACCGAGGTCAGGAGGATCGATCGGACGCGGGCCTTGGCGCCGGCGATGATCGCTTCCCGGGGCGCGAGGCCGGCGCATCTCTTCTCGTTGATGAAGGTGACCATCACCAGCGAGTCGTTCACGACGACTCCGGTGCAGCCGACCAGGCCCTGCACCGACATGAAGCCGAAACTGAGGCCCAGGAGCAGATGGCCCACGACGGCGCCGACCAGGCCCAGGGGAATCGCGGCCATGATGATGAGCGGCTGAGTCCAGGATCCGAAGGGGATGGCGATCAGCGCGAAGATGACGATGAACACGACCAGCATCGAGCCCGACAGGGCGCCGATGATCTCCCTCTGCTGCCGCTGCTCGCCCCCGACTCCGTAGCCGAAACCCGGGTGCTCGGCCGCGAGCGGGGCCAGGATGTCCCGCTCCAGGGCGGGCGTGATCAGTTGGCCGGTGACGACATCCGGGTCCACGTTCGCCGTGACCGTCACCACGCGCCGGCCGTCGACCTTGTGAATCGCGGTGGATGACCGCACGAACTCGGCGGAAGCGACGTGCTTCAACGGCGCCTCCGAGCCGCCGGGCGTGCGCACGACGAACCGTTCGAGGTCCGCGATCGAGCTCCGCTCCTGCTCCGGCAGCCGGAGGTACACCCGCATGTCCTCGCGACCGCGCAACACCCTCAGGGCCTCGCTGCCGAAGAAGGCTGATCGCGTCTGCCGCGCCAGGTCCTCCAGCGTCAGCCCCAGGGTCCGGGCCGCCGGCTTGAGTTCCAGTTGCACTTCCCTGAATCCGTCGTCCTGATTCGTGCGGATATCGAACACGCCATCGACCCTCTGCAGCTCCTCGACGAACTCCTGAGCGAGCGCCTCCAGTTCGACGGGGTCGGGATGCGAGAGCTCCAGATACACGGGCGGCGGAAGTTCGAGCGCGCCCGAAGAGAAGACGATGTGCCTCGTTCCCTGCACCGTGCCGGTCTCTTCCCGCCACAACTGCTCGAACTCGCTGGCGGGCACGGCGGCGCCTTCCGGAAGCGCGAACTGGACCGCGCCGACATGGCTGCGCGGAACCGACGCCCGGTCGCCGCGAAGCGGATTGAAGAGCTCCGCGGATTCGCCGACGGTGATGGCGCTGTTCCAATCGTCGGCGGCGGCACTGCCCGGATGCTCGCTCGCCAGCTGCTCCGCGACGCGGCGCCCCGTCTGCTCCACCAGCTCCCCGACCGCCGCGGTCCGTTCCGCCGGCGATCCGGTGGGCAACTCGAAGTTCGCCGCGATGACATCGCCTTCCACCTGCGGCAGGAACTCCACCCTGACCAGCCCGGAACCGACCAGGACGGTCACGAGCAGGACGGCGCCCGCGGCCATCGCCAGCACGATCGGCGGATGATCCGTGGCGAGCCGAAGGCCCCGGTCCAGCGGGCCGTCGATCAGCCGCTGCAACCCCCGGTCCACGCCACGCTGAATCCGCAACAACCGGCGTCCCGGCGCCGTCGACGCGGTCCGACCGGGCGGCGGCAGATGCGAGAGATGCCGCGGGAGAATCAGCAGCGACTCCACCAGCGAGATCATCAGGATGATGATGACGACCAGCGGGACGCTCCTCATGATCTTGCCGGTGGAGCCCGGAACGGTCAGCAGGGCGCAGAAGGCCGTCACGGTGGTCAACACGGAGAAGATGACGGGAGCGCTCATCCGCTGCGCGCCCCGAATCGCCGTCGTCAGCCCGTCGCGATCCCGTCTTCGTTCCGCGAAGATGTTCTCGCCCACGACGATCGCGTCGTCCACGACGATCCCCAGCGCGAGCACCAGGGCCATCATCGAGAACATGTTGATGGAGACGCCCAGCATCTGCATGCCCCAGAGCGTTCCCACCAGGGCGACGGACAGCCCGGCGGCTACCCAGAGCGCGAGGCGGACTTCCAGGAAGAACGTCAGGGCCAGAAAGACGAGAACCAGCCCCAGGAGGCCGTTCTCGACCAGGACCGACAGGCTGCCGGCGACCAGCGTCGAGTCGTCCCTCCAGATCTCGACGCCGACGCCGGCCGGAAGCGCGGGGATCACCTCCGCCGCCAGATAAGCCTTCACCGCTTCCGAGATCTCGAAGACCTGCTCGTCCGCGGTTCGGGTGACGTCGACGCGAATGGCCCGGTTGCCGTTGAAACGGGTGATCAGGTCGGTGTCCGCGAAGCCGTCGCGCAGGTCGGCGATGTCGCCCAGGCGAAGCGACGTGCCGTCGGGGCGGGACAGGACGATGATGTCTGCGAAGTCGTACTGCCCGTAGTTCTGGCCGATCGTCCGGACCCGGATCTCCTCGCCGCCCGTCGAGATGTTTCCCGCGGAGAGGTCCATCGAGCCCCGCCGCACGGCACCGGCGATGTCACCCAGCGTGAGCCCCAGTGCCCGCAGCCGGTGCGACGGAACCTCCACCGAGATCTCGTACTCCCGGTAGCCGCTGGCGTCCACGTAGGACACCTCGGGAAGCGCCGCGATGCCGTCCTCGATGTCGTACGCCAGCTCCTTGAGCGTCCGTTCCGGCACGTCGCCGTGAACCAGGAGGCGAATGACGCTCTGCCGGCTCGTCACCTCGCGCACCTCGGGCCGTTCCGCTCCCGCGGGGAAGCTGGGAATGCGGTCCACCCTCGCCTTGGCGTCGTTCAGAGCGCGATCGATGTCCGTGCCGCTCGTGAACTCGGCGGTGACCGATCCGAGCCCTTCGGAAGCGGAGGCCTCGATCCGCTTGACGCCGTCCAGAGACCCGAGCTCCTCCTCGATCTTGCGGACGATCGCCTCATCGACCTCCTGCGGGGCGGCGCCCGCGTACGGAACCATGACCTGCACGCGATCCAGCGATGCGTCCGGGAGCATCTCCTGGACGAGTTCGCCGGCCGCCAGCAGGCCGGCGAGCAGCAGGAAGGCCATGAGGAGGTTGGCGGCAATCGGATTGCTCGCCATGAAGGCGATCGGACCGCCACGGACTGTCGGGTCGCCGGCCTCGCTCATCGGTTGCTCAGCCGGGAACCTCCGCCGCCTGCGCCTTCTGGAACGCCGGCCTGGCCATGCAGCGGTCGCCGTAGACCTCGAGCACCGGCGACTCCGGCAGCATTCCGAACATGCGCAGGAAGACGGCGCTGCTGCCGAGCATCACGTCAGCGGCGCTGAACTCGTCGCCGAGAATCCACGGGCCATCGCCCAGGCCCTGCTCCCAGACCTCGATCGTCCTGGCGAAACTGCCCCAGCCCAGCCGGCCGGGGTTGAATGCTTCGGCCTGGTGCTCCTCCGGCACGACGGTGCGCAGGCCCGACTCGAACATCGCCGGCTCGATCATCGCCGGCGAGTAGATCAGCCAGTGGACGAAGCGGGCGCGCGCCGGATCGTCCAGCGCTGGCGCCAGCCGGCCGGAGGCGTAGCGGTCGGCGACGTAGAGGCAGATGGCCGCCGAGTCCCACATCTTCACCTCGCCGTCCTCGAGCGCCGGCACCTTGCCCATCGGGCTCGCGGCCAGGTGTTCCGGGGTCCGCTCCGGTTTCGTGATGTCGCAATGCACGAGCTCGTAGTCGACGCCCGCCTCCTCGAGCATCCAGACGGCGCGGCTGGACCGCGTCTGCGGGCACCAGTAGAGCTTCATTCGTAGGCCTCCGAGTCCAGGTGTTCGGTGCCGGCCGGCGCCCGGCCGATCTCCCTCATGTTCGTGAAGAAGCCGCGCACGTCGAGTTCGATCGTGACCGGCGTGTCGCCTTCGTTGAGCCAGAACCAGCCGTGGTTGCCTGAGTAGCCCGCGGTCAGGCCGCCCCGGCCTCCCGTGACGTCGAACTCCTCGGCGTAGCGGACCGGCTCGTCGTCCAGGTCGTTGAAGGGGTCGGCGTGGAAATCCGAGTACAGCGCGCCGCCGTCCGTCTGCCAGGAGTAGACGATCGTCATGCCCTCGATCATCTGGAGCTTGTACTCCATCTGTTCGTTGGCGCCGATCTCGATCGTGACCGTCTCGGCCCGCAGTTCCCGGGTGCCGGTCATCTGGGCCGAGAGCCCCTCCTCCGCCTCCGCCATCGGCTCGGTGCCGGCCGCTTCGTATAGCCGGTCGAGACCGAGCAGGCCGCCGATGCGGGTCGGATCGATGCCGTACTCGGCCGGCAGGATGACGACCACGAAGACGACCGCCGCGGCGGCGAGCGTGATCGCCAGCGTCTTCATCAGTCTTTGAAGCGGCGGCGTTCCGAGATCGCCGCCCGAAGCGGGAGTTGAGTCCGTCATGCCAGGAAGTACCCCGTCAACTGATAGGCCACGAGCAGGAAGCCGACCGTCATCAGCACCGCGTTGGCCGCGTAGCCATGGGACTGGAAGCGGCCGCTGGCCCGCCACAGGTTGAAGCTCAGGAGAATGATGGCCAGCGCCGCGAACTGACCCAGCTCGACGCCGACGTTGAAGGAAACGATGTTGCCGACGAGCCCGCGGCCCGAGATCTCCACCGGTTGCAGCTTCGTCGCCAGGCCGAAGCCGTGGAACAGCCCGAACACGAGCACCGCCGCCCGCGTGTCGATCCGCACCCCGAGCGCACGGAACCCGCCCAGGTTCTCGAACGCCTTATAGGCCACCGACAGGCCGACGATCGCGTCGATGAGGAACGGATTCGCGTGGATGCCGCCGAGCACGC
Source organism: Thermoanaerobaculia bacterium (assembly GCA_022823665.1). Lineage (GTDB taxonomy): Bacteria > Acidobacteriota > Thermoanaerobaculia > Multivoradales > Multivoraceae > Multivorans. The sequence continues at coordinate 33,252 of JAJEHN010000008.1, forward strand.
CGACCAGCAGCGTGACGCTGTGGCCGACCGCGAAGAGGGTCACGTAGAGCGCGACGTCGCGGAAGCGGTAGAGGAAGAAGATGACCCCCGCCAGGAAGGCGAGGTGGTCGTACCCGGTGACCATGTGCTTGGCGCCCAGGTACATGTAGGGCCCGACCGCGAGGCCCTCGTTGTTCGTCAGGAAGAGCTCGTCCTGGTCGGCGACGCCGTGCGCCCACAGGCCGGACGAGAGGAACAGCGCGGCGAGCGCAAGCAGCGCCGCCCTGGTCATGGTCCGGCGACGGCTCATGCAACGACCTCGGCGAATCGCTACTGCCGCGCCGCCTGACAGGCGACGAACTCTTCTCCGAGGTCCGGCAACTCCTCTTCCACGAGCGGCACGGACGCCACGTCCGGTCCGCTCGCGTACCTCGCGTCGCCGAGCTGCGGACCGAAGTTCGTGAAGCTCTCCATCATCGCGCTCATCGCGCCCCGGTTGGCGAGCATCCGTCCGAGACCGCCGGGGACCTGCGGGTCGCTGACCGTTTCCTGGACGACCCTGAGTGCCCCTTCTTCGTCGCCCGGGGTCAGGATCCACCTCAAGTACATGCAGAGCACGCGCTTGCCCTCGAAGTCAGGCGTCAGATCATCCGCGCCGGCGATGTCGTTGATCACGCGGCCGTCGCTCGTGCGCAGCCAGCCCGAACGGACGATCGTCACGCGCCTCGAAAGTCCCGAGCCGGAAACGCGGTGGCGCAGGGACTGAAACGGCTGCTCCAGAGACGTCGCGCGTTCCTCTTCGCAGATTCCCTGCCACTCGGGGCAGGCTTCGGCGTCCTCGAGCATGGCGATCGCCGATGGAATCGACCCCTGCACGACCACCTCGGCCCGCAGCAGACGGAACTCGGTGCCATCGATCTCGCAGGACTCGATCGTTACCGGGCCTTCGTTTCTCTCGGGGCGGCATTCTTCCGCCGTTCCGGGCTGTGCGGCAAGTGCTCCCAGCATGAAGGCAAGGGCCAGCACCCTGCCCGTCACCGAACGACCGTCTTTCTCGCGCACCGGCGGGACACTATCAGCAGAGTGCGGGCTGCCGGCTGCCGGCATCAGGGGCGGAACCGCAGCGACGCACGGAAAGCACGCGGCTCGGCCGGGCTCAGGAAGCGCGGATTCTCGAAGCCGTCGCCGAGCACCTCGTCCGGTTCGCCCAGAGCGCCAAACGTCGCGTACTCGCGGTTCGTCACGTTCGACACCTCCAGATCGAGGTCGAGCGAGGGCGTGAGCTCGATTCGGCTCCAGAGATCGCCGCGCCACGCGGATCCGACCGGCTCCAGCAGGTTCGCCTCGTCGCCTCGCAGGTAGCGGGTCGAATCGCCGAGGAGCCGCGCGCCGAGCACCGCCCGGCCGCCGATTCTCAGGTCGGCGCCGGCTCGGAACTGACGCCGCGGCACGCCGGGCAGGAAGTCGCCCGGCTCGACCTCGATCTCCCCGTCAAGGGCGTTCGGGTGGGGCGGGCTGGACAGGGTCAGGCGGTCCTGGAAAGTCGCGTCGAGCAGCGTGTACGAAGCGTCCCAGTTCAGCCGACCGTGGCTGCCGCGCATCCACAACTCCAGCCCCTGCCGCCGGGTCGCGTCGACGTTCGTGAAGTACCCGGCGCTGGTGCCGGCGCCGCTCGAGACGAAGATGATGTCGTCCGCGCTCTCGCTGTGGAACAGGGCCGCGCTCCAGCGCACGGAACCGCTGTTTCCGCGCAGGCCGAGTTCGACGCTGGTCGTCACCACCTGCTCGAGCGGCGGGTCGGCGACGAAGGCGTTCGGCAGCCGGCATGGGTCGTCCGGGTCCGCGCAGGTCAACTCGACCGGCGTCGGCACCCGGGACGACTGCGACACGTTGCCGAACAGCAGTATCGACGAACGACCCTCCGCCCGCGCCTCCCAGACGAAGCCCGCCGAAGGCACGAGCCGCGAGAAGCTGTGGTCGCCATTGAGCGCCGTGCCCAGTTGATCGTTGAGCTCGATCCGGCTGTCGTTGTAGCGGGCCTGGAGGGTCCAGGTCAGCCGGTCGCCGGCAGTCGTCCAGTGCCGCAGCGCCCACAGGCCGTAGTGCCCCGTCTCGGCCCGCAGCCCCACCTCGGAACCGGGGAGCAGCATGCCGCTGCCGATGGTCGTCCTGGTGGCGGTCAACTCGGCGAGTTCGGTCTCGAAGGCGAAATCGGCGCGGCCGCCGTCCCAGGAGGCGCCGGCGAGCCAGCGGCCCGACTCGGTGAGCCCGGAGAGCTGAATCGAGCCGCCCCAGCCTTCCTGTTCCGTGCGGCTCCGGTTGTTGACCGCGTCGAAGTCGCCGAGTTCGTCGTCGCCGTCGTAGTGATCTACGTCATCGTCGTCGATCTCGGCAAGACGGTCGTCGTCATCGTCGTCGCCCTCGAACGCGTCGGCGTTGTAGGTGTCGATGTCGTTGCCGCGGAGATAGACCTGCGTTTCAAGCTCAAGATCCGAGCCGAACCGACGGCCGATCCGCAGCCGCGGGAAGAACAACTCGTTCCAGGTCCGATCAGGATGGGTGAAGACCGCCGCGCGGTCGACCTCCAGCAGTTCGACGGGCGTCACGCCGTTCCCGATCAGGTCGTTGTCCGCCACACCCAGCGTCAACTCCAGTTCCCCGCCCTCCCGCCGCTGCGAGAACTTCGCGAGGGCCTGCCGCAGCGAACCGGGCGAGAAGTCGCGCCAGCCGTCCTCCTCGAACGAGCGCGCGCCGACGAACCAGCCGAGGTTGTTCCCCGAGCCGAACACGCCGCCAGCGCCGAGCTCTCCTGCGCGGCGGCCGAACGAGCCGGCCTCGAGCGTCAGGTTCAGCCGTTCCGCGTCGAAACCGCTGCGCGTGTTCAGAGCGATCGCGCCGCCGAGCGTGTTCAGGCCGAACATCGAGTTCGCACCCGGCAGAAGCTCCACCCGCTCCGCCGCGAAGGTCGGCACCAGGTCCCAGGCCACGACGTCGCCGAAGACCTCGTTGACCCGCACGCCGTCCTCGTACACCGAGAGCCCCTGGTTCGCGCCCAGGAGCGGCGAGGCACCGAAGCCGCGATAGAGCACATCGGACTGCAAGGCGCTGCCTTGCGCGGGCGCCAGGTGGACTCCAGGCAGCTCGGCTTCCAGCAGGGCGCCAACGCCCGCGACCGCCGAGAGGTCGAGAGCTTCCCGCGCGACACGATGTACGGTCCACGGAACATGGTCCGGCGCTTCACCCAGCCGGTCGAGAGGGGCGAGACCGATGACCTCGATCTCTTCGCCGAAGGTGCCTTCCGGGGCCGTGCCGTGGGGGGGCTCCCTGTCAGCCTCGGCGCCGTCCTGCTCCGCGAGGAGCACAGGTGTCGCCACAAGCCACAAACCGACGAGCAGACCGAGCCGGCTGCCTCCGCGCCGCTTTGCCATAGACCATGGAGGCTAGCCGACCGGCCGGTCCCGGCAGCCGATCGTCCCGCCGCTACACTGCCGGCCATGCTCCATCTCACCGCCCGAGCTTCGACTCCCTCACTCGTTCTGGTGGGCGCCTGCCTGGCAGCGCTGTCGCCGGCCGCCGCCCAGCCGCCTCGCATCAACTCCAACGAACTGCCCCGACTCGAGGCGTTCTCGCACGCGACCCGGGTCGGCGACCTGATCTTCGTGGCCGGGACGCTCGGCACGATCGGCCAGAGCTTCGACCTCGCGCCAGGCGGCGTCGGCGCGGAGACCACCCAGGCGCTCCGGAACATCGAGACGATCCTGGAGGAGGCCGGGTCGGACCTCGCCCACCTTGCGAAGTGCACCGTCTACCTGACCGACATGGCCAACTTCCAGCAGATGAACGCGGCCTGGGTCGCCGTGTTGGGGGACAGCCCCCCGGCGCGGGCGACAATCGAGTCGCCGACCCTGGCTTTGGGCGCTTCGGTCGAAATCGAGTGCATCGCCCAGCGCCGGCGTCCGGAGGGGGACTAGCGCCAGCGGCGGTGGCCCCAGAGGTACTGGTCCGGGTCGCGGCGGATCGCTGCCTCCAGGTGCGTGTTCAGCGTCCGGAGTATGGCTTCGACGTCGGCGTTCCGATCGCCGCTCCGTTGCTGTTCGATCAGCGGCGACAGGCTCAGCTCGAAGGTCATCGGCGCCGTCCGGCGGCAGACCGCGAAAGTAAGCGGCGTCCGCGCGACCAGGTGCAGCATCGCGGCCGTCGTGTGCGTCTTCGCCGGGTGTCCGAAGAACGGCGCGTCGATCCCCCGGCGGGCGTGCTGATCGACCAGCAGAGCCAGGATCTCGCCGTCGCCGAGGAGCTTGAGGAACCGGCCCGGGTCCGGGTCGTACTTCGGGATCATCCGGAACCCGCGCCGCTGCCGCCGGCTGAGCGCGAGTTCCTGTACTCGCGGGTTGTTCATCGGCCGGGAGATCCCCGCGACCGGCTTGTAGCGCGACAGCCACTGTCCCGCGATCTCCCAGTTGCCAAAGTGACCGGAGACGACGATCAGGCCGCGGTCCGGATCCTCCAGCACCGCAGCCACGTCGCCGGGGATGTCGACCCGCAGCCGCTCCAGATCGTCGAGCACCAACTCCGACTTCATCGACTCGACCAGGACCATCCCCATGTGGCGGGCCGAGGCCCGGCCGATCGCGCGAGCCTCGCCGGCGTCAGCGGCAACGCCAGCGCGCAGGATGTTCGAGATCGCGACGCGACGCCGCGGCCGGTCGGCCGTCCACCACAGCGAACCCAGTGCGGCGGCCCAGCGGGACGCGGCCGCGGGCGGCAGCATGTCGACGCCAAGCAGCGCCAGCCGCGCCGCCCAGTATTCGAGGAAGTGGAGCACCGGGCCTGGCCCGAGACTCAGGCTCCGTTCTGCTCCAGCAGCGCGATGATCTCGCCGACCGTGCGGGTCTTCACGACCTGCTTCGGATCGAGCGCGATCCCGAACTCCTCCTCCACGTCGTAGAGCACGTCGAGGATGGTCAGCGAATCGAAGCCGAGCGACTCGATCGGCGTCTCCCCGACCACCGCGTCCCAGTCGTGCTCCTCGACCGCACTGTCGCGCAGCACGTCCCGCAACCGGGAGAGGATCTCGGAGGCGCCTTCGGCATCCATCGGCGAGAGACTATCGCCGATCAGGTTCACTCGCCCGGCCCCAGCACCAGCACGCCGTTGCTGCCGCCAAAGCCGAAGCTGTTCTTCATCAAGAAGGGCCGCTCGAGCGCCTCCGCATCACCGCCCACCAGCCGCACCCGGCACTCCGGGTCGGGATTCTCGAGGTTCAGGTTGGCCGGCAACCGACCCTGTTCGATGCCGAGGAGCGCCGCGATCGACTCGATCGCGCCGGACGCCCCCAGGGTGTGGCCGAAGTAGGACTTGTTGGCGGAGACCGGCGCCTGTTCGGCAGCGTCGCCCAGCACCGCGCGGATCGACTCGCTCTCGCAGACGTCGTTGGCGAGCGTGGCGGTGCCGTGCGCGTTCACCGCGCCGAGATCGGAAGGTCCGACACCGGCCGACGTCAGGGCGGCCCTCATCGCCACCGCCTGGCCCTCGGCGCTGGGGCTGGTGATGTGACTGGCGTCCGACGACTCGCCGTAGCCGACGACCTCGCCCCGGATCCGGGCACCCCGGGCGCGTGCCCGCTCCCACGATTCGAACACCAGCATGCCGGCGCCCTCGCCGAGCACGCAGCCGTCGCGGCCGGCGTCGAATGGACGGCAGGCCCGCGCCGGATCGGGGTTCTTCGACATCACGCCCAGGTTGTTCCAGACGCCGTAGTAGAACGGGTCGAAGAAGCCGTCGGCGCCGCCGGTCAGAACGGTGTCGGCGTAGCCGTGGTGCACCATCCGGTAGGCCGTCCCCATCGCGTTGGTCGCGGACGTGCAGGCCGAGATGACGACGTAGTTGGCCCCCGTCAGCCGGAAGTGGATCGAGATGCCGCCCGAGATCGCGTTGTCCATCACGCGCGGTACGCTGGTCGGCCGCAGGCCCCGCACGCCGCGTTCCGCGAAGCGCTGCTGCAGCGTCGTGTTGCTCTCGGCCGCGCCGACCGCCGTACCCAGGATCACCGCCACCGGCTGGGGCTCGTAGGGCGGAGCGCCGTCGATCAGGCCGGCGTCCTCGAGCGCCTGGGCGGCCGTCACGATGCCCAGATCGACGGCGCGGTCCGTCGGCCGGCGGCGCAGACGCTTGAGGCCGGCGGGGACGAAGTCCGGTTCGACTTCCCCGCCGATGCCGACCTTCATCTCCGACGTGTCGAGCGACTGGAGCTCGGCGATGCCGCCCCTGCCGGCGAACAGGCTGGCGCTGAACGACTCGACGTCCGTGCCGATGGCGCAGGCGACGCCGAGGCCGGTGACCGCGACCCGGCGAGGCTCAGCCATACATCGACAACCCGCCGTTGACGTGGATCACCTGGCCGGTGATGTACGACGACAAAGGCGAAAGCAGGAAAGTGACGCAGGCGGCGACCTCGGCCGGCGTCCCCAGGCGCCCTAGCGGCACGGGCAGTCGCTGCCGCTGGTCTTCGGAGAGCCCGGTCGTCATATCCGTTTCGATGAAGCCCGGCGACACCGCGTTGCAGCGGACGCCGAACCGAGCAGCTTCCAGGGCGAGACTGCGTGTCAGGCTGACCATGCCGGCTTTCGAGGCCGCGTAGTCCGCGCCCATCCAGCCACCGGGACCGTGCGCGGCCAGTGACGCCATGTTGACGATGCTGCCGCTCCGCGCCTTGCGCATGACCTTGTAGGCGGCCCGCGACGCGGCGAACGTGGCCTCCAGGTTGACGCGCTGGGTCGCACGCCAGGACTCCAGGTCGAGGCCGCGGAACGCGACCGGGCGGCCGCCGCCCGCGTTGTTCACCAGGCCGTCGATCCGGCCGCAACGCTCGACCACGTCGTCAACGAGCGACGCCGCGTTCTCCGGGTCGTCGAAGTCCGCGGCAAACGGGAGAGCGTTCTCCGCGTCGATTTCACCGCAGACCGCCTCGACCCGGGCGAGCTCCCGCCCGTGGACGGCGACCGTCGCGCCGAGAGCGGCGGCGGCCTCGGCCGCCGCACGGCCGATACCGCGCGTCGAACCGGTTATGAGGACGACGAGACCTTCAAGGGCGCCGGAGGGAGAGTCAGTCATGGGCCGGCCGCAATCGTAGCGTTGTCGAGGCGGCCGCCCGTTCGGGTCAGGAGGGGCTGGTCTGCGGTGCTGTTCACGTCCGGATCCGTCGTACCATCTCATCCGGATGACGACTCTTCTGGTGGACGGGCAGCGAATCGAGGCCCGGGGGGGCGACAGTCTGCTTGTCGCGATGCTGCGGGTCGGGCTGCATCCGACCGGCGGGGGCTGCTTGTGCCTCGCCGGGGACTGCCCGAACTGCCTCGTGACGGTCGACGGCGTCGCCTACACAAGGAGTTGCCAAGTCCCGGCGCGAGACGGAATGATCGTACGGCGAGATCATCTGGGAGGCGAGGAACCTGCCCTGCTGCCCGACGAGGCGATGTCGGCCGGAAGCGCAGCTCCCGCACATCATGTTCACTGCGACACGGTCGTCATCGGCCAGGGCGCCTCCGGCCGGGAGGCCGCGCGGGAAGCGCGGGAGGTGGGTTTCGATGTGGCCACCTTCGACGCCAGGGACGGACAGCACGTCACCGGGGTCTATCCCGGGCCGCTGGTCGTCGCGGCGGACGACGGCGGACGGGTGCTCCACGTCCACCCAAGGCGGGAGATCGTCGTCGCCACGGGCGCCGCGGAGATCCAGCCGGTCGTTCCCGGCAGCGATCTGGAGGGACTGGTCACCGCGCGGGCAGCCGCGAAGCTCGTGGGCGCCGGCATTGACCTCGGCCGCGCCGTGGCCGTCGGCGAGCCTCCCGGCGAGCTGCCGAGCGGCTCCCTTGCCGGGCACTTCCCACTCGGCCAGGGCGGCTGGGAGCTCGTCCGCTTCGACGGTGACGGCCGGGTCGAGGCGGTCGTCCTCCGGAGACACGGCGACGACGGTGCCGCCGAAGAGCGGATCCAATGCGACACGGCCGTCCTCGGTCTTGGCCGCAATCCCCGGAACGCGCTGGCGCGGATGGCCTCGGATCTCCCGGTCCGGGTGGTCGGCAGCGCCGCGACGGAACCCGAACTGCCGTCCTGCCCCCGGGAGGGCACGGTGTGCCCGTGCAGCGGCGTCACGGTCGCCGACCTGGACGGCGTCTGGGAGCGCGGTTTCCACGAGATGGAGTTGCTCAAACGCGCGACGCTTGCCGGCACCGGCACCTGCCAGGGCGGCGTCTGTCTGCCCTACCTGCGGAGCTTCCTGCTGGAGCGAGGCGGCCGGCTCCAGCCCGCTTTCACCGCCCGGCCGCTTAACCGGCAACTGACCGTCCGCGAACTCGCCGCCGGCGCGCACACCGCCGTGACCGCGCGCTCGCCGCTCCACGACGAGCACCTCCGGCTCGGCGCGCGCATGGACCGCGCCGGCGGCTGGTGGCGGCCCTGGACCTACGGCCGGCAAGACGACGAGTACCGCTCCGTACGCGAGCGCGTCTCGCTCGGCGACGTGAGCTCGCTCGGCAAGATGGCGATCTCCGGGCCGGACGCCGAAGCGTTCCTGGAGCGGATCGTCCCCACCAGAGTCGCGACGATCCGGCCGGGCCGCTGCCGCTACGTCCTCATGCTGGACGAACGCGGCTACCTGCTCGACGACGGGATGCTTTGCCGCGAGGCGGAACAGGTTGCAGGCGACCGCTTCTTCCTGACCTCAACCTCCGGTGGATCAGGCTTCTTCGAGTTGTGGATGCGCGACTGGGCCGAGGCCTTCGGCTGCGATGTCCGCATCCTGAACCAGACCGCCTCGCTGGCGGCGATCAACGTCACCGGACCCCTCGCGGCGCGGTTGCTCGCCCGGGCCGGCGCCCTGGAACTGCCCGCGTTCGGCCGCCACCGGCGAGTGCGCGTCGCTGGCGTCGACTGCCGGGTCGTTCGCCTGAGCTTCACCGGCGAGCTCTCCTACGAGCTCCACCATCCAGCCGCCGACGCCCGCAAGCTGTGGCGGCGGCTGCTCGAGGCGGGCGCCGCGTTCGGCGTCCAACCACACGGACTCGAAGCCCTGCTCCGTCTGCGGCTCGAGAAGGGCCACATCGTCATCGGCCAGGACACGGACTACGACTCGACCCCGCGCCGCCTCGCCCACGAGTGGGCGGTCGACCTGAACAAGGGCGACTTCGTTGGCCGCCAGGCCGTCCTGCGGACGAACAAACAACCGCTCGACAAGCGGCTGGTCGCGCTCCGGGTCGACAACCCGCCGGCCGGCGACGGAGCCCACCCGTCAGCCGAGGGAGCGGCCATCCACGACGGAGACCGCTACGCCGGCTACGTGACGTCAGACACGGGCACGACGGCAGGCGGCGACGCCACGATGCTCGGCTGGCTCTACTTGGACGCCGAGGGTCGCCTGCCCCGCGAGGTCACGGTCGACGGCCATCCGGCCCGCCGGGTCGACGGCCCGACCTACGACCCGGAGGGAGAACGGGCTCGGGCAGCGGTCGACCGCAGGGACGAGGCACCGGAGAACGTCCGCGAGTTCCCGGTTGTCCGCCTGGAGGCAACCGACCTCGCCGCCGGTATCCCAGCCGAGCCGCCGCGTCTGCGCTGGCTCGAAGCGACCCGCGTGTCGACCACGCCCGAGGCCCTCGCCGCGCTGGTCAAGCGGCCGCCCTGGTCCGCCGGCGCGCTCACCTTCCGCACCGCCCCCGACGAACTCCTGGTGACGGCGACGCCGGACTTCGGGGTCGCCGGCGACCCGCACGCGATCGTCGAACGCGAGACCGCGTTCAGCTACGTCTGGCTCGACGAAGCCACGGCGGAACGCTTCCTCGACCGCGAGTGCGAGTGGCCGCGGCCCGGCGCCCGGCCAGCCTTCGCCCAGGGCGAGGTCGCCGGCATCCCGGCCAGGCTCTGGTTCGAGGCCGGGAAAACCCTGATCCTCACCCCGGCCCCCTTCGCGGCCGCCTTCGAGCGCCGCCTGACCGCCTCGCTCGCAGAGATCGACGGGGGCGCGACGTGAACGAGTTCACGGAACGCCAGATGCAGTTGACCTGGCGGGCGCCGAAGAAGAGCTACGACGTCGTCATCGTCGGCGCCGGCGGCCATGGCCTCGCCACCGCCTACTACCTGGCGACCCGCCACGGCATCACGAACGTCGGCGTGTTCGAGCGCGGCTACATCGGCGGCGGCAACTCGGGCCGGAACACGACGATCATCCGCGCCAACTACGGCATCCCGGCCGCCGTCCGCTTCTACCAGCGGAGCGTCGACCTCTACCGGGGCCTGGAACAGGAAACCGACCGCTGGCTCATGCACCAGCAGAAGGGGATCCTGTGGATGGCGCACTCGGAGGCGGCGGTGCGGGCCGAGCGGATGCGGGCGAAGCTGAACACCGAGTTCGGCGCCGAGACCGAGTTCGTCGGGCCGCGGCAGGTCGAGGAACTCTGCCCGCAGCTCGACATGTCCGGCGGCGGCCGCTGGCCGGTCCTGGGCGCTTCCTACCATCCGCAGGGCGCCACCGCCCGCCACGACCGCGTGGTCTGGGCGCTTGCCGAGGGCGCGATGGAGCGCGGCGCCCACGTCCACCAGAACACGCCGGTGGAAGGCCTGATCCTCGACGGCGAGCGCGTCGCCGGGGTGCGAACAGCAGCGGGCGACGTCGCCGCCAGGGCCGTTGTCTCCGCGGTCGGCGGGCACGTCAGCCGCATCGCGGCCATGGCGGGCCTCCGGCTGCCCATCCGCACGCACCGCCTGCAGGCGTTCGTCACGAACCACTACCGGCAGCAGTTCGGCCCCATCGTCGCCTCCTCGGAACTCTTCTTCTACGCCTCGCAGACGGCCCGCGGCGAGATGCTCCTGGGCGCCGAGATCGACCCGCAACCCAGCTTCTCCTATCGCTCGAGCCACGACTTCGTGCAGGACGTCTGCCGGAGGGCTCTCTGCCTGCTGCCCTTCATGTCAAACCTCCGGGTGCTGCGGCAATGGACCGGCGTCTGCGACATGAGTCCCGACTACTCGCCGATCATGGGGCGCACCGGAGTGCCGGGCTTCTTCATCACGACCGGCTGGGGCACCTGGGGCTTCAAGGCGATCCCGGCCGGCGGCGAGCAGATGGCGGAACTCATCGCCACCGGCGAGATTCCGGAACTGATCGCGCCGTTCGGGCTCGACCGCTTCGCCCGTGACCGCACGATGGCCGACCGCGGGTCGGCGGGGACCCACTAGCGATGAGCCTGCGTATTCCCTGCCCGCTCTGCGGCGACCGCTCGGTCCACGAGTTCGTCCACGGCGAGATCCGGCGGATACCGGACCACGTGACCGACCCGGACGAACGCGATCTCGACTTCGCCTTCCACCACGACAACGAGGAAGGCGTCGTCACCGAGCGCTGGTTCCATGCCCTGGGTTGCCGGCGCTGGTTCGAGATCCGGCGCGATACGACGACCGATCGGATCGTCGGAGCTGCAGAATCCTGACCGGCCAGCCAGTTTCCGGCTAAGATGGCCGCACTGTTCGCAACCAGAACCCGGAGGACGCCGCAAATGGCCCGACGCACTCTCACTCTCACCACCCTGCTCGCCTTCGCGGCCGCCGGCGCCATCGTCGCGTCCGACGACGTCCCCCGCCGGCACGACGGCAAGCCCGACCTCTCCGGCACCTACGACATCGCCACCCTGACGCCGCTGCAGCGCCCCCGGCAGTACGGCGACAACCTGACGCTCACCCCCGAACAGGCCCAGGCGATCGCCGACCACTGGCGGCGGAACTTCGAGAAGGACTACGCGCCGAGCGACCCGAATCGCGAGGCGCCGCCCGAGGGAGGTACCGGCATCTACGCGCCCGAGTTCACCGGCGCGGCCGGCAAGGTCGGCGGCTACAACGCCTTCTACGTGGACATCGGCGAGGGCAACTTCCAGCTCGACGGCGAGTACCGCACCTCGATCATCACCGAGCCCGCGAACGGCCGCATGCCGGCGCTCACCGATGCGGCGAAGCAGCGGTACGCGGAGGGCGCGGCCCTCCGCCACGAGAACACCGGCACCGCCTGGTGGATCGACCGCGACTTCGGCCCGTACGACGACCCGGAACTCCGCCCGCACGCCGAGCGCTGCCTGCTGGGCTTCGGTTCCACCGCCGGGCCGCCGGCGCTGCCTGTCATGTACAACAACATGAAGCGGATCGTGCAGACCGACACCCACCTGATGATCCTGGTCGAGATGAACCATGACGCGCGGGTCATCCGCATCGACTCCCAACACGACGACAGCGTCGAGAGCTGGCTGGGCGAGTCGGTGGGCCGCTGGGAAGGCGACACCCTGGTCGTCACGACGAAGAACTTCGGCGACGACTACAGCTTCACCCAGGGCTCGAAGGACATGGTGATCACCGAGCGCTTCAGCCGCATCGACGAGAACACCCTGCTCTACGGCTTCACCGTCGACGACCCGAACACCTGGACGGAGCCCTGGAGCGGCGAGTACCCCTGGCCGGCCAGTACGAACAAGGTCTACGAGTACGCCTGCCATGAGGGCAACTACGCCCTGGGCGGCATCCTCCGCGGCGCCCGGCTGCTCGAGGAGGAGGCGCTCGCAGGCGACGCCGCATCCACCGGCGGCGGCGGCTCCGAGTAGCCGTCGGGGCTGGTATGGTCGGCGGCTCAATCTCCCCGGAGGACAATCCATGCGCCGCACGCTCTTCGTTCTGCTGATCGCCAGTCTCCTCACAGTGACTGCTGCCGCCGCCGACAACCACGGTCCCAGGGTCGAGGACCTGGCCTGGATGACCGGAACCTGGAGCGGCGCGGCGCTGGAAGAGAACTGGGCCATTCCCAAGAACGGCTCGATGGTGGCCCGGGTCCGCGGCTTCTCGCCCGACGGCACGACGAACATGATCGAGCTGATCTCGATCGAGGAAGAGAACGACTCCCTGGTGCTGCGCCTCAAGCAGTGGAACCCCGGCATGGAGCCGCGCTACGACGGCTTCCTCGTCATGAAGCTGGTCGAGTCGAAGGACCGGATGATCAGGTTCGAGAACACGGGCGAAGGTGCAGCCGTCCTGGCCAAGCTCAGCTACAGCCGCCCCGACGACGACACGTTCGTCATCTCGGTCGAAACCCCCACCGGCCAGGAGTTCGAGATCCCGCTCAAGGCGGTCAAGTAGTACGGGCACGGTCGGTGGCAGCCAGCCGCTTCGGACTCGCAGGATCCATCGTCCTTCTGCTGGCCGGCGCCGGCACAGCCACCGCCCAGGACCGCCCCGCCAGCCCGGCCGGCGCGGCCGCCACCCAGATCGGCGGCTACTTCGACCCCCGCTCCGGCTACGTCAACGGCGGCTGGATCGAGGTCAGGTACGGGCGGCCCCTGCGCCGCGGCCGCGACATCTTCGGTCCGCCCGACTTCATCGCCTTCCTGAACGACGGCGCCCCGGTTTGGCGAGCGGGAGCGAACCTCACGACCCGGCTGATCACCGAGCTGCCGCTCGTCATCGACGAGACCCGCCTCGAGCCCGGCGAGTACACGATGTTCATCCAGCTCGGCCCCGAGCGGTGGATCCTCATCGTCTCCGAGTGGCCGGCGCAGGAGCGCTACGACTACCACGACCGGGAGGCGCTCTTCGGCGCCTACGGCTACACCCCCGACAAGGACGTGTTGCGCACCGACATGACGCTCCAGCCCCTGCCCATGTCCTTCGAACAGTTGTCCTGGCAGTTCCTCGACGTGACCCCGGAGGGCGGCCGGCTGGCCCTTTTCTGGGACAGGCAGATGGCGTCCGTCCCGTTCCAGGTCGCCCGGCCGGAAGCAGGAGAAACCGATGAGTGAGCCTACAACGACCGGAACCAGAATGCGCGGCCAGTGCCTCTGCAGCGCCGTCGAGTTTGAAGTCGACGTGCCCGAACGCACCTACAGCATCTGCCACTGCGGCTTGTGCCGCCGCTGGTCCGGCGGCCCGCTCATGTCCGTCCACTGCCCCGCACCCAACACGGAGTGGCTGAACGACGAGGGCCTGACCTGGTACCAGGGCACTCCCTGGGCCCAGCGCGGCTTCTGCTCCAGGTGCGGCTCGAGCCTCTTCTGGCGCCTCGCCCAGGAGCCGGAGGGCATGCTGATCGTCAGCGTCGATGCCCTCGAAGACGGCGGCGAGTTCGCACTCGACCGCCACATCTACAGCGACGCCAAGCCCGACCGCTACGACTTCGCCGACGATCGCCCGAGGGTGACGGAGGCGAAACTGATGAAGGAGTTGGGCCTGGGGTAGGCGGTGCCCTCTGGGACGAGGTGCCACTACAAGACGGCCCGCCCTCCACTCCTCTGCCTTCAGCCCGCACGACAGCAGCACCAGACGATCCTCCCCGCGAGTCTGCGGTTCTCACACAACAAGAGTCGCTTCATGAAGAAGATCTCTCCCGCCGCACTCAACTCCCTGAAGGACGCCCTCTCCGTCGTGTACTGGTACAAGAGAGAGCTTCGGAGCTTCTTGACCAACTGTCTGACCGACGATGCAATTCTGGCAAGACTCGACTGGCAGGACTACAAGCGCAACATCGTCGACGAACTAGTCGATCATCTCGCCAAGCGTCAAAGCGCTTACCTACGCGACCTCCTCCGTCTCATGTCCGAGGTCGCCAGGTTCGACGATTTCAGTCACCTTGAGGGCCTCGAAGACGGAGAGCAGAAAGCGGCACGGGCACGAACGGCTGTCGCAGCCCTACAGAAACACGTCACTGGGCATCTCGAACTGGCTGAAGAACAACGGAACATCAACGAACGTCGGGTCAAGGCTCGCCAAACCAGACTGAGAAACCAAGCAACCCAAGAGCAGATAGAGGCACTTCGCGCCGCCTACGTCGACCTCGTGTCGATGCCAGAGCAGAAGCGCGGCTATGCCTTGGAGAGTCTGATGAACAGTGATCCATAGATCGTGTACATTGCCTGCTCGCCCCGCGGGAACCGACGTCGCGTGAGGCGCTCGAGATCTCTTCGTCGTCGGTGCAACTAAGGCCGCCGACTCTCACTGATCCGTCGACTCAGACAGGCAGGGCACATGCACCCAGGATTCCCGAGTTCCTTATGGGCCAATCCGTGGACGACCCCATCCTCTTCGTCGAACTTGCTCGCGACGAGGTCGAAGTACTGCGCATCCCCGGCCTGATAGCGACGAAAGACCGCGTAGGCCACCTGGTCGGCTAGCTGAATGACCCGAGATGCTCGAGAGTCGACGAAGAACGGCGTATCCGCCAATCGCCTGATTACGCCCCACCGAGTGCCCAGGGTCCGGAAGGCGACTGACATCTGCTGAAGTGTCGTCTCGTAGGCGCTCTTGTCGAGGATCACAAGGCCCCGCTGGTCGTCGCCACTGGCTCGTAGGCGTCTCAAGTAGCGGTCGAAACGACTGCAGAGATCCTCGAAGGCGACCTCCATGGGGTCCCGGCCGGGGAACGAGGCCTTGTGGACGACGCATGCAAAGGCTCGAGCGGTGTCGCGAGCATCCGCGAGCACCTTCAGGACGGATTTGATCGTGCCTCTGGCTTCGTCCGGCTTCAGCCCCTTCCAAGGGGGAACTCGTCGGGAGAAGATCTCCGAAGCGTGGAACTCGACGCCATGCGGGTCGCCCGGCTCGATACTCTCCGCGAGCTTGTCCAGCTCCCTCGTGATCCAGTGCGACTGCGACTCGTACACCGACAGTCCACCAAGCACGAGGTACTCCTCCTTGGGGTTGCTGGCAGAGCCCGCGTCGTCGAGGTACAGGAGATGAATGACCGCCGTCCTTGGGGGCTCCAAGAAAAAGGCGGCCGGGTGAGCAAGTGCTCAGCGAACCGCCGTGGCAGCCCTCCCAACCGCAACGAGGATCTTGGTCCACACGCCAAGCGCCTGTCAACTTTCTCAAGCCGGAGTAGGTTCACAGGGAACCGACAGGACGCCCGACGCGCCACGCAGGTCCGGCACAGGAGCGAACCCGCCTCAGTCCGACGCCCGCCAGCCTGGGCCGGGGCCGGAGGGGAGGGTCCCAGCGGACTGGAGGCGAGCGACTCCCGACGACCTACCCTTGACCACAGCCTAGTGGAGCGAAGCCGACCGGAGCGAGCGCGGACTCCCCCAAACCAAGAGGGCGCGAGCGGCCGATGGGACCCTCCCCTCCGGCTCCGGCCCAGGCGGGTGCCCGCGACCTACTCGCCGCCGCCGGCCGCCAGCGCCTCCGCTTCGAGCAGCCTCGCGCCGCGCATGATGTTGCCCATCGCGTAGTTGCCCTCGTGGCAGGCGTACTCGTAGACCTTGTTCGAGGTCTGCGGCCAGACGTAGTCGCCCTTCCAGGGCTGCGCCCAGGTGGACGGGTCCTCGACGGTGAACTCGTAGTGGAGCGTGTCCGCGTCGAGGCGGGTGAAGCGCTCCGTGACGTGCAGGTCGCGCGAGGCGGAACTCAGGCCAGGCCGGTCGCCGAAGTGCTTCGTGCTGACGACCAGGGTGTCGCCTTCCCACCAGCCGATCGAGTCGCCCAGCCACTTGCGGACGCTCGGGTCGTCGTGCTCGGAGTTCAGGCGAATCACCCGGGCGTCGTGGTTCATCTCCACCAGGATCATCACGTGGGTGTCGGTCTGAACGATCCGCTTGTGGTTGTTGTAGAGCGCCGGCAGCATCGGCGGTCCCTGGGTGGAGCCGAAGCCCATGATGCAGCGTTCGGCATGCGGCCGCTGTTCGATGTCGTCGTAGGGACCCGGCGCGTCGGCGCCTCCTTCCTCTATCCACCAGGCGACGCCCCTGTTGGCGCGAAACGGCGTCAGCGCCCGGCGCGCGGCGCGGCGTTCCCTGGCGGCGTCGGTGATCGGCGGCATCCGGCCGTTGGCCGGTTCCGAGATGATCGAGGTCCGGTAGGCGCCGTCGATCGACACGGCGCTCGATCCGCGGTCGATCCAGAACGCGTTGTAGCCGCCCACGTTGCCGGCGCCCAGGTTCTCGCGCTGGGAATCGTCGAATCCGACCGGGGCGGCGCCCGTATCGGAGGGAGCGGCTCGATTCGGGTCGCTCTTCTCGTTGGCCTTGGCCAGGAACGCCTGCTCTTCCTCCTCGATCGCCCTTGCTTCGTCGGCGGTCAGGAAGAGCTTGTCGCCGTATCTCTCCGGCCGCTGGAGCGGCGTCAGCGTGGCGATGTTGTAGAAGCCCGAAAGGTCGGGCTTGCCGTCCGCCATGCGGGGAGTATCGTCTTCGGCGGCTACCGCCGGAAGCGCGATGAAGGCCACGAAGCCCAGGATGAGCACGGAGCGGACGAGCGTTGCCGAGATCGTGTCGTTCATCGATCCTCCTCCGACTGTCGGGGTCCGTTGATGCGTCGCCGATGGTACCAACGGCGTCGCCGCCGAAGCCCCCACCGGCGGTCCATGCATCCCGCTATGCTCCGCTCCGACCACGGATCAGGCAGGTACCCGTCTGCCAGGAAGCGGGGAGCGTGACATGAGTGCCAACCATGTACCGGGCGACGTGCGACCGGGGAGCGCGGCGGCGGCCGTACTCCTCGTGCTTCTGGGCGGCACGGCCGCCGCACTCGGCCAGTCCGGCCCGCTGATCGAGCCGGTAACGGACGCCGAACTCGCCGCCACGCCGGACGGCGACTGGCTGAGCTTCCGCGGCAACCTCTCGGCCTGGGCGTACAGCGCGCTCGACGCCGTGAACACCGAGACGGTCGGCCAGCTCGATTTCGCCTGGGCCGCTCCGATGGAGAACGGGCCCAACGAGGCGACGCCTCTCGTTCGCGGTGGCATCGTCTACCTGCCGCAGCCCGAGGACGTGATCCACGCACTCGACGCCCGCACCGGCGACCTGATCTGGGAGTACCGCCGGGAGCACGACTACCTGGACCCCGAAGGAGCGGACCCGGAGCGGCGCTTCGGGCAGGGCCTGGGCCGGATCACCCGCAACATCGCGATCTGGCAAGACGGCCTGTTCGTCGCCACGATGGACGCCTTCATCATCCGCCTGGACGCGAACACCGGCGAACTGGTGTGGAAAACCCGGGTCGGCGACAGCCGCATCGCGCACTCCTCCGGGCCGATCATCGCCGACGGCAAGGTGATCAGCGGCCGCTCCTGCAACATGTCCGTCGCGGGCGGCTGCTACATCACGGCGCACGACGCCGAGGACGGACGCGAGCTGTGGCGCTTCTACACGATTCCGCGCCCCGGCGAGCCGGGCGACGAAACCTGGGGCGGCCTGCCGCTCGAACGCCGGTTCCACGTCGGCGCCTGGCACGTCGGCTCCTACGACCCGCAGCTCGGCCTCGTTTACTGGGGCACGTCGGTGCCCGCCCCGTCGCCGGAGGTCCTCCGCGGCAGCGGCGCCGGGTCGCTCCTCTACTCGAACAGCACCCTCGCGCTCCGCGCCGACACCGGCGAGCTCGCCTGGTACTTCCAGCACCTGCCGCGCGACAACTGGGACCTCGACCATCCCTTCGAGCGCATCCTGGTGGACCTGGAGATGGAGCCGGACGAGGAGGCGACCTGGTCGGTCAACCCGACGCTCGAGCGCGGCGACCGGCGGCGGGTGATGACCGGCTTCCCCGGCAAGACCGCCATCCTCTGGACGCTCGACCGGGAGACCGGCGAGTTCCTGTGGGCGCGCGAGACCGTCTTCCAGAACGTGATCACCCACATCGACCCGCACACCGGCACGGTCACCGTCAACGAGGAGGTCATCCCGAAGGCACGGGACGAGGAGTACGGCGTCGTCTGCCCGGCGGCCAGCGGCGGCAAGGACTGGCCGACCGCAGCCTACAGCCCGCTGACCGAAGCCGTCTACGCGCCGCTCCAGGATGTCTGCATGTCGCCGATCATCACGGGCACCGGCGAGGGGCCGCCGCAGGGTTACGGGATCAACTTCCGGATGCAGTTGGCGCCGAACAAGGCGACGGTCGGGCGGCTGGACGCGGTCTCGGCCCGCACCGGCGAATCGCTGTGGCGGTTCGAGGAACCGGCCGGGATGATGTCGGTGATGACGACCGGCGGCGGCCTCGTCTTCGCCGGCAACACGAACCGGCGCTTCCGGGCCTGGGACGCCGCGACCGGCGACGTCCTCTGGGAGACGGTACTTGGCGGGCCGGTCACGGGCTTCCCCGTCAGCTTCGCCGTGGACGGCGAGCAGTACGTCGCGGTGACCGCCGGCGGCGGCGACCTGCTGAGCGGTCTCTTCAACCGCTTCGGGAACCTGCCCGCGCGCTCCGGCGCCAACATGCTCTACGCCTTCAGGCTCTCCGACACCGCCGGCCGCGGCCCGATCGAGCAACCAGGCGTCACCGCCGCGGCCGCAGAGCCGCCGCCGATGATCATGATCGACGCGCCTCTGCTCGAAGCGTCGGCGCCCTGCGCGACGTTCTCCACCGAGCAGACCGAGCGCGGCGCCGCCCTCTACCAGGAACAGTGCGCCGAATGCCACGGACCGACGCTTCGCGGCGGCGCCCAGGGCGCGGCTCTGGCCGGCCGCAGCTTCATCAGCTACTGGCAGAACCGGGCCGCCAGCGGCCTCTACCGGACGATCCGCGAGACGATGCCGCAGGGCCGGGAGGGGACGATCGGCCCGTCGGCCTCAGCCGACCTGGTGGCCTTCCTGCTGAGCGAGAACGGCGCCGGGGCCACCGGCGAACTCGGCTCCGACGTCGAGACGCTGGACGGCCAGCGCACCTGCTTCCGGCAGTAGCCCGCGTCTCCCGGGCGGCCCGAGCGCCGACGCATGATCCTCGTGGTCATGATCGTCGTCGGCCTCATCGTCGTCATGGTGGCCGGCCTCGTCGTGATCCTCATGCCCGGCCTCGTCGCCGTCGTCGTGAGCATGGTCGTCGTGCGCCTCGTGCTGCGCACCATGAGCGTGACCGTCATCGCCGTGCGAGTGGCCGACGTGGGAGTGCTGGTGCCAGAGGCCCATCACCGCCATCGTTCCGATGCCGATCATCACCAGTGCGAACTTGAGCGCCCGGTCGCGGTCCTGCTCAGGCATTGGAACGTCGTCCTCGCCCATCAGGGCACTCCGCACGTAATGGGCGATCCGATCCCGTTCCCTCGAAAGCTCCGCGTCCAGAACATCCATCACGGCGACGTAGATGAACGTGCCCGCGGCCAGCGCGTTGAAGCTCCCCTCGAACACTAGGGCGGTTCGGCCCTCGAACATCTGCCCCGCGAGGGTGCCGAACACGATCCCGAGCGGCGTCATGACCGAGAAGAGCCACAGCGTCTGCCACAGCTTCCGGTTACCCGCGGAGTGGGCGGTCACGATCAGGGCGAAAGCGGCGGACCCCTTGTGGAACAGGATGCCCAGCATCACGACCAGCACCGCCGCAGCCTCCGGTTGCAGGCCCAGGGCCATGCCCGCGATGGCCGAGTGCACGGACAGCACGATGAGCAGAACGAAGGCGTAGAAGGGCCGCCTCGTCGGCCCCTCGTTCTGACCGAGCGCCGAGTTACGGCCTTCGAGAACGACACGGTCGATCAGGAGCAGGAGGCCGACCCCCAGTGCGGCGAGCAGAGGCGCCAGGGGATAGTCGATCACCCTGCGGAGCGCTTCGTCGGCTTCGGGCAGCAGGTGAACGAACCCCACGCCCAGGAAGATCCCCCCGGCAAGCGCGTTGCCCAGGGAGAGGTACCGGAGGCTGGCCTGCCGCCTGGCGACGAGGATCGGAATCGCGCCGCCGACGACGGCGATCGCCAGGATCGCCAGACCGGCAATGATCTTGACCGCAAGGGAGTCCATGGTGACTTATGGGCTCCCCTTTCTTCAGTCGCTATTGAGCGTCTTCGGCCGCTTCGGCGCCACCACTCGTCCGCTCCTCCTTCATCGGACCTGAGAGGATGTCAGAGATCCCCCGCAACGAAAACCGCGAGGCTCGCCACGCAACCCGCGCCCTCAAGCTCGACCGGACTCCCCGGTCGTCTCTGGTAGGCTCTTCCGCACAGGTCGGCAGTCACATTAAGGGAGGGCCAGGGATGCTCAAGCAGGGAGCCGAAGTTTGGCAGCTGTTGTTGGTAGCGGTGATCCTGATCGCCGCGATCGTCTGGAGTCACCAGCAGACTCACGTGGAGTTGAGCGAAGCGCTCGCGCACGATCACGGGCACCATGGACATGATCACGGCCATGACGCACACGACCATGAAGGGCATGAACACGAACACCATACAGACGAACATGGTCACGGACACGACCATGGTGCCCAGCACGGCGCGCATGCCCCCGACCACCCTGGGCACGATGAGGAGCATCACGAAGGCCACGCTCACGCCGACCACCACGACCATGATCACGAGCACCAGGTGCACGCTCACGAACATGACGGGCCCGGCGGACATGACCCGGACCACCCCGGCCACGATGCAGAGCATCACCCGGGACACTCTCACGCCGACCACCACGACCATGATCACGAGCATCAGGTGCACGCTCATGAGCATGAGGGTGCCGGTCATGAGCACCACCATGAGGGCGGCTAGACTCCACGCCTCCCATTGAGTTGCACGGCGTGTCCACCGCAGTGGCCGCCCTCGGCGGCCCGAGGGGAGCGGCGACAGGGTTGACGAAGACATGACCGAACCTGGCAACCCCTCCGTCGGTCATCACCACGGCGACCCGGTCGGATCCGGCGATTCGACGAGCGCGGGCAAGCGAAGCTTGATCGCCGCCCTGGTACTGATCGTCGGGTACATTGTTGCGGAAGCCACCAGCGGCTTTCTGGCCGGCAGCCTGATCCTGCTCGCTCACGCGGGACACATGGTCGCGGACGCCGTATCAATCGGCATCGGACTGGCCGCGACGCGCTACACGGGGCAGTCGGCCACCGCGGAACGGACGTACGGTTTCCATCGCACGGAAGTCCTCGCCTCCCTGGTGAACGCGTTGGCACTCTGGGTGATCGCCATCGTCGTGTTCTTCGAGGCCTACCGTCGCTACTCCGACACCCCCGAAGTCCAGGGCGGGCTCATTCTGGTCGTCGGATCCATCGGCCTCGTCGTCAACGTCTCGGCCCTTTGGCTCCTGCATGAGCCGGCCCAGCGGAACGCCGCCGTCCAGGGCGTCTTCCAGCACCTGATCGTCGACCTGTTGGGGTCCGTCGTGGTCGTCGTCGCGGGGGTGCTCGTCTGGGCTTTCGGATGGCACGTGGCCGATCCGGTCCTTGCCGGCCTGATCGGCGTCATGATCCTGTCCAGCACCTGGCGCCTGCTGTCCAACGTGGTCCAGGTTCTTCTGGAGGGCACTCCGGAGCACATTGACGTCTACGCCCTCTGCTACCAGATCGAGGAACTGGAGGGGGTCACGCTGATTCACGACGTCCATTGCTGGACCCTGGCGCCCGGCTACGATGCGATGACGGCGCACGTTCTCGTGGAACCCGGGTACCAGTCGGATGGAGGCAACGATTCCCTGCTGGACCGGATCAGGGCCATCGCCTACGACGAGTTCAACATCCACCACATCACGATTCAGCTCGAAACCTCGGCCAGCCACTGCCTGGAGGCTCACCACGTCGACCACCTGCTGGCCACTGCGCGCAGGTAGGCGAGTGCCTGCCCCAGGCAATCCCGCTTTTGGCTAGAGGGGGGACAATGCGAACATCGGCTCCGCGAACGCTAGTGCTGCTACTGGGGCTTGGCGGCGGCTTCCTCGCCCTGACGAACGCGGCGATCGGACAGGAAGGCGTCCGTCGCGTGACGCTGCGCCAGGCCCTGGACGAGTTCGTCGAGAACAGCCCCGCACTGAAGGTTGCCCGCTCGGAGGCCGCCCAGGTCGCGGGGGCGGCACGCCAGTCTCAGGTCTACTCCAACCCCTCGTTCGAGTTCGACCACGACGACCTCGAGCATGACGACCCGGTGCACGGAACCGAGAGGTTCTGGGAGCAGACCATCAAGTTCGTACAGGAGGTCGAGTGGCCGGGCCGAACCTCCGCCCGGCGCCGGGCGGCCTCGCACACCATCGACGCCAGCGCGGCAGGTCTCCGGGACGACGCGGTTCAGCTCGCCTCCGAGGTGCGCGAGGCCTACGCGCTCGCGTGGTTTGCCGAAGAAGCGGAGCACGCGGTCGGCCAGTCCGCGGAGGTGATCAGGAGGGTGGCGGAGGACGCCGAAGTTCGCCTGGAAGCAGGAGACATCTCCGCCTACGAAGCCCGCCGGCTAAGGCTGGAGCGGCTGCGGGCCGAACAGGAGCTGGCGGACGCGGGCCTCCGGGCTCGTGCCGCGCGCCGCCGCCTGGCCTCGCTCATCTCTCCCGGCAGCCGCACGCAGGAAGTCGGTCCCTCGGAGGGCCTTCAGGAGATTCCACCGTCCGTAAGCCACGAAGCCGCACTCCGCGACCTCGCCCGGCGACCGGATCTGGAAGCGGCGGCGCGCGAGGTCGACGCCGCGCAGGCTGGAATAGAGATCGCCAGTTTCGTCCGGAAGCCCTCTCCGACCGTCGGGGTCGGATACCGGCATCACCGGGACGGATTCGCCGGCGCCAGTCTGGGGGTCAGCGTGCCGTTGCCGCTCTTCGACAAGGGACACGGGACCCGCGCCGAGGCGGCCGCCCAAGGTTCGGCGGCCGCTCATCGCCTCGATCTGAGGCATCGGCTGGCCGAGTACGAACTGCTGAACGCCCTGGATCGTTACGCAGCCGGCCGGACCCGCGTCGAGGTCGCGGTCGAGAGCCTCATCGCGGACGGCGAATCCCTCCTGTCGTCAGCGACCGCGGCCTACGCCGAACAGGAAATGACGCTTGTGGAGCTTCTTGACGCAGCCGGCGCGTTTCAGGGCGCCCGGCTGACGGCGCTGTCCCTGCAGTCCGAGGCCTGGATCGCCTACTTCGACCTGCTGCGCGTGATGGGAAAGGGGCCGCTGGAGGAACCATGAAACGAAACCTCACTCATGGGTGGATGCTCGCTTCGTTCGTCGCGCTCGGGCTAACGGGTTGCGGCGGGCCCGGGGGCGAGAGCGAAGCACCGGCGCCTGCCCACGATCCTCACGTCGGCGGAGGGCAGTTCACGGAGCGGTCCGGCGAGATCGAGTTGTTCGCCACGTACCCGCATCAGATCGCGGGCGCCGAGAGCGAAGAGCCTTGGGAGATTCACTTGACCTGGGTGGAAACCTGGAAGCCGGTCGCAGACGCCAGCGTGACGCTGACCATGAGCGGACCGGGTCGCACCCGCAGTGAGACAACTATCCCGTCGGAGGTCCCGGGCGTGTACCTGACGACGCCCACGCTGCCGGAAGCCGGAACCTGGCAGGTCCGGTTTGCACTGTCGGTCGCCGACAACGAGTACGAGATCCCGGCCGGACCGCTCGAAGTCTTCGAGAGCGAGAGTGGCGTCGACGCGCACGCCGGGCACGACCACGGGGATCATGACGGACACGACCACGGGGATCATGAGGGGCACGACCACGAAGACCACGAGGGGCACGACCACGAAGACCACGAGGGGCACGACCGCGGGGATCATGAGGGGCACGACCACGAAGATCACGAAGGCCACGACCACGAAGATCACGAAGGCCACGACCACGAAGATCACGAAGGCCACGACCACGAGGAACCGGACTCGGGGCTGATCACCCTCTCAGTGGAAGAACAGTGGACGTTCCCCTTCGCGGTCTCCGTGGCGGAGGAACGCGAAATCCGGGGTTCGTTCTCGGCCGCGGGTGAGCTGGTGGCGCCTCCGGGCGGTCTCGTCCACGTGTCCTCACCGGTAGCGGGGCTCGTGCAGGTGGATGGTCCGCCACTGGGACCGGGTGACTTCGTCCGCACCGGGCAACTGCTTGCCCTGATAGCTCCCATCCGCCTGGACAACTCCTACGAGCGCACTCGCGCAGAGGTCGTGGCGGCGGAACGCGAAGTCGAGAGAGCCGAGCGTCTTCTCGAGGCCGGCGCGATCCCCGCGCGCCGCCTGCAGGACGCGCGCCTCGACCTCGATGTCGCCGTGGCGGCGTTCGAAGCCATCAGAGGGGGTACGCCGGGGAAAGCCGGAGAAGAAGCCGACTCCGAGCTCTACCGTCTGCTCAGCCCCATCGACGGCATGGTCGCGGCCCGCGACGTGGCGCTCGGCCAGCAGGTGGATGTCGGGGAGCACGCCTTCACCATCGTGAACACCGGCACACTCTGGTTCGTCGCCCGGATTCCGGCCCGCTACGCCGCGGACACCAGCCGAATCCGGGGCGCGTGGTTCACGGTGGAGGGGGGCACGAGTCCCTACACGGTGAGCCGGGTCCTGTCGGTCGGCAGCATGATCGAACCGACGAGCCGCACGCTCCCGGTGCGGTTCGCCGTCCCGAACTCCGACCGGACCCTGAAGGTGGGGATGCTGGCGGAAGGACAGATCCTCATCGACGACCCGATGCGAGGCGCGGCGGTCCCGGTAGCGGCGATCCAGGACGAGGACGGTCTGCCGGTGATCTACGTCAAGGTCTCCGGGGACACGTTCGAGCGCCGAGTGGTGGAGGTCGGGGCGTCGGACGGATCGTGGACGCTCGTTGCCTCGGGGATCGAGCCGGGGGAGCATGTCGTCACCGAAGGGGCCTACCAGGTGAATCTCGCCGCTCTGGGCACCATCGAACCTTCTCATGGCCACGCCCACTGAAGAAACCGTCGTGGCTGGGACCGAGCAGCGCGGCTTCCTCGACCTCTTCGTCGGCGCCTCGCTCAAGAACCCGTTCCTGGCGCTGATTCTCGCCATGGGCCTGTTCGTGGCCGGGAGCTGGATCGCCGCCACGTTCCCGGTCGACGTCTTCCCCGACCTGACGGCGCCGACCGTGACGGTAGTGACCGACGCTCAGGGACTGGCGCCGGAAGACGTCGAGGTAGCGATCACCTTTCCGATCGAAACGGCGTTGAACGGCGCCCTCGACGTGCGCCGGGTCCGATCGAGATCCGCCCACGGGATCAGCATCGTCTGGGTCGACTTCGAGTGGGGAACCGACATCTTCCTCGCCAGACAGATCGTGAGCGCCAGGCTTCAGGCGCAGGCGCTGGACCTTCCGGCAGGCGTGAACCCGCCGGTGCTCGCCCCCATCAGTTCGATCATGGGCGAGATCATGCTGGTCGGCCTGAGTGCTTCCGAGGCGCGGCTCATGGAGGTGCGCACCCTCGCGGACTGGGTCGTTCGCCGCAGGCTGCTGGCCGTACCGGGCGTCTCCCAGGTGATCTCCCAGGGCGGCGATGTTCGCGAGTACCAGGTCCTGGTCGATCCGCAGCGCCTGCTCGCGTACCGCGTAGGGCTCGAAGACGTGCTCGCCGCAACGGCGGGGTCCAGCGAGAACGTGTCGGGCGGCCTCTACTGGTCGAGCGGGCGTGAAGTTCTGATCCGCGGGATCGTGCGTCCCGGCGACGTCGAGGACATCGCCAGGACGGTGGTGGCGACGAGGGACGGAACACCGGTTCTGATCGAGGATCTCGCCGAGGTGCGGATCGGGCCCAAGATCACCTACGGAACCGGGTCGGTGAACGCGGAATCCGCGGTCATCCTCTCGATCCAGAAACAGGCGGGCGCCAATACTCTGGAACTCACCAGCAGGGTGGAAGCCGAACTCGATCAGATCGAGGCGGCGCTGCCGGAGGGAATCTCCCTGGAACGGGACATCTTCCGGCAGGCCGACTTCATCTCGCTCGCGGTGGAGAACGTGATCCTCGCGCTGCGCGACGGCGCCTTCTTCGTCATCGCCATCCTGTTGTTGTTCCTCTGGAACGTACGCACCACCCTGATCTCCGTGGTCGCCATCCCGCTGTCGCTGGCTCTCGCGATCATCGTGATGAGGATCCTCGGCGGCACCGTCAACACGATGACCCTGGGCGGAATGGCGATCGCGATCGGCGCCCTGGTCGACGACGCGATCATCTTCGCCGAGAACGTGCATCGCCGGCTCCGCGACAACCGCAGACGCCCGCACGGCGAGCGCGAGGCACCCCTGGAGATCATTCGCGGCGCCGCGAGGGAGATCCGGGATCCGATCCTGAACGCGACGCTGATCATCACGATCGTCTTCGTGCCGCTCTTCTTCCTCTCCGGCGTGGAAGGGCGAATGCTCAAGCCCCTCGGCGAGGCCTACATCGTGAGCATCCTGTCGTCGCTCTTCATCGCCGTGACCGTAACGCCCGCGCTCTGCTATCTGCTGCTCCCGAACGACCGTTCCATCACGCGGCTCCGCGAACCGTGGCTGGTCAGGGGACTCGAGTTCCTCTACGAGAAGGTGCTCGACCGGACCCTGCGTCATTCCGGGAAGATGCTGCTCGCCGCGGCGGCTCTGCTCGCCGGCACCCTGGCTCTCGTCCCCACGTTGGGCCGGGAGTTCCTGCCCGAGTTCCAGGAGGGTTCGCTGACGATCGCGATTATCGGCCTGCCGGGTACTTCACTCCAGGAATCTGACGCGACCGGCACCCGGGTGGAACAGCGGCTGCTGCAGGTGCCGGGCGTGGTCTCGACCGCGCGACGCACCGGCCGCGCCGAACTGGACGAAGAAGGACAGGGATCGAACGTCTCCCACGTCGAGGCCCAACTGGATCTCACCGATCGAGAACTCGCCGAAGTCCTGGCCGAGGTCCGTGAGCACCTCGCGGGCATACCGGGCACCAGCATCACGGTGGGACAGCCCATCGGCCACCGCATCGATCACATGCTCTCCGGAACGCGCGCGGCGATCGCGATCAGCATCTTCGGGCCCGACCTGCGGGAGCTGCGCCAGACCGCCGGCCAGATCGAAGCCATCGCCCACGAGGTTCAGGGACTGGTGGACGTCTCGGCGGAGCAGCAGGCGGAGGTCCCACAGTTGCAGGTGCGGGCCAACCGCCGGGCCATGGCCCGCTACGGCGTCACTCCCGGACATCTCGCGGAAGCCGTCAACGTGGCCATTCAGGGCGAAGCCGTCTCCATCGTGCGGGAAGGGGAGCGGACGTTCGATCTCCTGGTTCGTTACGCCGATGAGTACCGTACCGATCCCCAAGCGATCGGCGACGCCCTGATGGCGACGCCCGCCGGGCCGATCGTGCCCTTGTCGCAACTCGGGTCCATCGTGCAGGCGATGGGGCCGAACATGATCACCCGCGAGAACGTCCAGAGGAAGATCGTGGTCAGCGCCAACGTCGCTGGCCGGGATGTCATCGGAGCCGTCACCGAGCTGCAGGAGCGCGTCGCAGCCGGTCTCGACCTGCCGGCTGAGTACTACCTTCAGTACGGCGGCCAGTTCGAGAGCGGTGAGGCCGCCAGCCGCCGGATCACCATGCTGTCGCTGTTCTCGGTCGGCGCGATCTTTCTGATCATGTTCCGCGCCTTCGGCAGCTTCCGAACCGCCATGTTCCTGATGGTGAACCTGCCGCTGGCCCTGACGGGCGGAGTGGCCGCCGTTCTTCTGATCGGCGGAACCGTCAACGTCGCCACCCTGGTCGGCTTCATCACGCTGTTCGGAATCGCGGTACGGAACGGAATGCTGCTCGTAAGCCGCTACCAGGACCTGTGTGCGGCCGGAGTGTCGCTTCCCGACAGCATTCGGCAGGGCTCGGTGGAGCGTCTCAGTCCGATTCTGATGACCGCTCTCACCGCCGGCCTCGCCCTGATTCCACTTGCGATGGGAATCGGCGAGCCCGGGAAGGAGATTCAGGCGCCGCTTGCCGTCGTGGTCCTCGGTGGCCTGACGACCTCGACCGTTCTCAACATGATCGTCGTTCCGGCCCTTTTCATGCGCTACGGCCGGATGGCTGTCGGGACTCCCGCGGAGACGGCGGCGACAACTCCGGCCGGGTGAAGAAGTTGGCCTGCGCCGCCCGGACATAGGCGGGGCGCAGGTTCAGACGATCGCGATAGGCCGCGAGCCGCTCACCGATCGGCTCGCCGTAGGCAACCGCCCAGTCCAGGCAACTGCCAAGCAGGATGTCGACGCCCGTGAACCGATCGCCGAGCAGGAACTCCCGCCCGTCAGCCAACTCGAGCTCCGCCACCGCGGACTGCTTCGCGAAGCCCTCGCTCGCGGTCTGAATCGCGGCCGGCGCCTCGCCATAAAGGTAGGCGAGATCGCGGTGCTTGCGGATCACGTAGAGCGTGTGGGCGTCGAGCTCCATCATCACGAAGAACGCCCACTGATCGTAGCGCGCCCGGGCTTCGGTGCCGGCGGCCGGAATCAGGCCGACCGGCTCGCCGTAGGTCTCGGCCAGGTAGTTCACGATCGCCGCGCTCTCGGCGAGCGCGAGTTCCCCGTCCTGCAGCAGCGGGATCTTCTGGCGCGGATTCAGCCGCGTGAACTCCTCCGTCTGCGTCTCGCCGGTGCGCGGACCGATCGGCCGGTGCTCGTAGTCGAGCCCCAACTCGGCCAGCGCCCAGTGTGCACGCAGCGTCCGCGACGTGCTGCAGCCCCAGAGCACCAGGGATGGGGCCGTAGTCCGCTCGTCTGGCATGGGCACAGCGAGAATGTCACAGAAGGTCCGGAGCGTGAGGAACAGTCGCCGCCGAAGCAGTGCCGCCCAGCCCGGCGAGCGGCCTGAAGAGACGCGGCTCGGCGCTACCCGGACCGGGGCAGCGACACCGCCAGCGAAACGCCCAGGCAGACCATGGCGAGGACGTAGAAGGCGATCGTCACGACATCGGCCAGCACCGGCACGTCGACCGGTCCGGACAGGGACCGCCGGCAGGCGGCTATCGGCAGGCCGGCGCCGATCAGGCCGAGTACGACCCAGCGCGCCCACGTCAGTCGAGAGTTCGGTTCCGCCATGGTTCTCAGTCCCGTTGCCGTGTCGTGTCTCGCGTGCCTCGCTGCGAGGCGAGGGGAGGATGTCACAGATCGCGCCGTTTCGCAGCTTCCCCGCGGCGGACGCTAGACTGAGCGTCACCCATAGCCAATCAGACGGGAGGTCGAGATGCAGATCAGGCGACGGAGGTCTTCGTTCTGGAGGGTCTGGGGCACCGCGGTCATCTCGGTAGGTGCCCTCATCGTGATTGCCGCGGCGGCGGCCCTGATGATGTTCGCGGCGTCGCCCGCGGGCGCTGAGGAGATTCCGCGACGCCACGACGGCCGTCCCGACCTCTCGGGCACCTACGACATCGCCACCCTGACGCCGGCTCAGCGGCCGGACCGGTTCGGCGACCGGCTCGAGCTGACGCCGGAAGAAGCCGCCGCGCTCGCCGAGCACTGGTCGACGAACTTCGACAAGGACCACGCGCCGAGCGACCCGAACCGCGAGGCCCCGCCCAAGGGCGGCACCGGCATCTACGCGCCCGAGTTCACCGGCGCGGCGGGCAAGGTCGGCGGCTACAACGCCTTCTTCGTCGACATCGGTACGGGCGCCTTCCAGCTCAACGGCAAGTACCGCACCTCGATCATCACGGACCCGCCCGACGGCCGTTATCCGTCGCTCAGCGAGCATGGACAGGAAAGGAGCAAGCGGCTGGCTCCCTTCCGCCACGAGAACACGGGCACGGCCTGGTGGCTGGACCTGCCCGTCGGCCCCTACGACGATCACGAACTGCGGCCCCTCGCCGAACGCTGCATCCTCACCCGCGGCGCCTCCGGGCCGCCGTCCATGCCGGGGATGTACAACAACCTGAAGACGATCGTCCAAACGGACACCCACGTGATGATCCTGATCGAGTGGATGCACGACGTGCGGATCATCCGGCTCGACTCCGAGCACCTGCCCGACACGATCCGCAAGTGGAGCGGCGATTCCATCGGCCGGTGGGAGGGCGACACCCTCGTCGTCGAGACGAGGAACTTCCGGGAGATTCCCGGCTCGGTCACACGGGGTTCGCGCGACATGCGGGTGACGGAGCGGTTCAGCCGCATCGACGCCGACAACCTGCGCTACGAGTTCACGGTCGAGGATCCCGCCTACGAGACGGTCTGGAGTGGCGAGTACCCGTGGCCCGCGACCTCGCACAAGCTCTACGAGTACGCCTGCCACGAGGGGAACTACGCCTTCGGCAACATCATGCGGGGCGCGCGGCTGCTGGAGCGCGAGGCGACGGAACAGAACTCTTCGGGCGGCTCGACCGGTTCCGGGTCCGGCGACTGAGGCAGGGAGAGCGATCCCCATGCCGAACATCAACTTCATCCCCCACCCGCTCGTCGGCACGCCGATGGGCGCCGCGCTCGATCTCTGCGTGATCCTGGCCGTGCTCTGCTGGCTCGCCGCCGTGGTCACCCGGGAGTACTCCTGGGTGGACCGCCTCTGGTCCTTGTGCCCACCGATCTACTGCCTCATCGTTGCCTTCGCCAACGACTTCGGGTCAACCCGCGTCAACCTGATGACCGCACTGGCCGTTCTCTGGGGAGCGCGCCTCACCTTCAACTTCGTGCGCAAGGGGGGCTACCAGAAGGGCGGCGAGGACTACCGCTGGGCCACCGTCCGCGAGCGCTACGGGCCGATCGGCATTCAGATCATGAACATCACGTTCATCGCGCCCGGCCAGATGCTGCTGATCTGGTGGTTCACTTCGCCGGTCCACGCCGCCTGGGAAGCCGGAGACACGCCACTCAATGGACTCGACTTTCTCGCGGCCGCCCTGTTCCTTCTGTTCCTGATCGTCGAAACCGTCGCCGACGAGCAGATGTGGGCGTTTCAGCAGGACAAGAGGCGCAGGATCGCGGACGGAGAAGATGTCGCACAGCCCTTCATGAACACCGGCCTCTTCCGCTACAGCCGCCACCCGAACTATCTCTGCGAGCTCGGCATGTGGTGGGTGTTCTACCTCTTCGCCGTCGCTGCCTCGGGCGAGTGGATCCACTGGACCGGCGCCGGATTCGTGGCGTTGACCGCTCTGTTCGTGGGGTCGATCCGCCTTTCCGAGTCGATCTCCGCTCAGAAGTACCCGTCCTACCGCGACTACCAGGCGTCCGTTCCCTGCATCATCCCGGGCTTGCGGCTGGGCAAACCGTAGTACGCTCGCCGACGCTTAGCTCAA
Organism: Thermoanaerobaculia bacterium; assembly: GCA_022823665.1. Classification (GTDB taxonomy): domain Bacteria; phylum Acidobacteriota; class Thermoanaerobaculia; order Multivoradales; family Multivoraceae; genus Multivorans. Next base: position 65,106 of record JAJEHN010000008.1, read on the forward strand.
CCCCGCAAGGAGGAACCTCGCGTGATCCGATTGCGTCCTCGGGGGCAGTACGCCCCGCTCGCCTTCGCCGCCGCTGCACTGCTGCTCGCGGCCTTCGTCCTCGCACCGGCGTTCGCCGCCGAGCCCGAACTCCAGCACGCCAAGCCGGCCGACGTCGGCCTGGACCCGGCCGGTCTCGAGAAGCTCAACGAGGCGATGCACGGCATGGTCGACGGCGGCCAGCTCGCCGGCGTCGTCACGATGGTCTCCCGCAAGGGGAAGGTCGTCCACTTCGACGCCTACGGCAAGCGCGACATCGAGAACGGGCTCCCGGTCGAGAAGGACACGATCTTCCGCATCTACTCGATGACCAAGCCGATCGTCGGCGTCGCGCTGATGACGTACTACGACGAGGGCCGCTTCACCCTGGACGACCCGGTGTCGAAGTTCATCCCCGAATTCGCCGATCTCAAGGTGGCGAAGGAGGACGGACCCGACGGCATGCCGATCACCGAGGACGCCGACCACCCGATGACGATGCGGGAGCTGATGAGCCACACGGCCGGCCTGACCTACGGGCTGTTCTCCCAGTCCCAGGTCGACACGCTCTACGTGAATGCGAACATCCTCGACTTCAACCAGTCGCTCAAGGACATGATCGACAAGCTGGCGAAGATCCCGCTCCGCCAGCAGCCGGGATCGATGTGGCACTACAGCGTTGCCGTCGACGTCCAGGGCTACGTGCTCGAGGTGCTGGCCGGCAAGCCGCTCGACGAGGTTCTGAACGAGCGCCTGTTCGGCCCGCTCGGAATGACGGACACCGCCTTCTGGGTCGAGCCGGACAAGGTGGACCGCTTCTCTCACATGTACCAGTCAAACGGGGGCAAGCTCGCCAAGGTCGAGTTCGGCCAGTACCTCGAGAAGCCGAACCTCCTGTCCGGCGGCGGCGGCCTCGTTTCGACCGCGACGGACTACATGCGCTTCGCCCAGATGCTCGCCAACGGCGGTGAACTCGGCGGCGTCCGCATCCTGAAGCCGGAAACGGTCGAGTTGATGCACACCAACCACCTGCCGGCCGGCGTTACCGACATGGGTCCGATCTACCGGGGCAACCGCTTCGGCCTGGACTTCTCGATCGTCACCGATCCGAACCCGGCGACCGACCACGAGCGCGCCAAGGGCGAGTACTGGTGGTACGGGATCGGCGGCACCTGGTTCGGCATCAACCCGGTGGAGGACCTGGTCGTCGTCGGCATGATCCAGAGCCGCGACTTCCGCGCCTCGGGAATGGCCCGCATCGCCAGCAAGCGACTCGCGTACGAGGCGATCGTCGACTGAGACGCGCCCCGGCGCCCTCTCTGAAGAAACCGCCTGAACCGTCGAGGAGGACGTAGTCCATGAGTCTGTTCGCCTGGTCGTGGATGTTCCTCGTCCTCTACATCGTCGGCATGCTGACCTTCGGCTGGGTCGCCAGCCGCCGGATCAGCAACGCCGACGACTTCGCCACCGCGCGGAGCAGCTACGGCCCCTACTTCCTCGCCCTGGCGTTCGCCGCCACGACCGCCAGCGGCGCCACCTTCCTCGGCAGTCCCGGCCTCGGCTACGACTTCGGCATGGCCAGCGTCTGGGGGAAGTTCCTCTATCCGATGGGGGTCTACTTCGGGGTCCTGATCACGATCAAGCTGGTCGCCAATTCGGGCCACAAGTTCGGCAACCGCTCGATCCCGGAGTACCTGGGCGACCGCTACCAGAGCGACGGCGTCCGCCTGCTGGTCTCGATCTTCTCGCTGGTGCTGTTCTTCTACATCGCCGGCCAGCTCGTGTCGGGGCTGGTCATGTTCGAGATCATGCTCGGGCTCGAACCGTTGACGGCGCTCATCATCACGTCCGGCGTTCTGCTGGTGTACGTCGTTCTCGGCGGCGCCCACGCCGACATCCTCACCGACGGCATCCAGGGGATGATGATGCTCGGCGTCGCGATCGTCGTGATCATCATGTTCCTGTTCGCCTCCGGGATGGACGGCGGGCTCGGCGCCCTGGTCAGCAACCTGCGCGTGCAGGACCCGAACCTCGTGGGGCCGCTCAACAAGTCGAACTCGCTCTACGACTCCTGGTGGGCGATCGCCTGCGTCCTGTTCGCCCACATCCCGCTCGGCATGCTCCCGCACATCGGCAACAAGGTGTGGGCGCTCAGGAACGACGGCGACCGGATGCGCTTCGTCAAGCTCGCCTTCGCCGTCGGGCTGACGATGGGCATGCTCGGGCTCGGCGGCATCCTGGCCCGCGGCGTCCTGGGTACCGAGTTGCTCGAGGCCGGCCGCAACGCGAACGAGGCGCTGCCGGCGCTGTTCATCGAGCTGTTCCCGACCTGGCTCGCCGCCCTGATCGGCGTCGGCATCCTGGCCGCGATCATGTCGACCGCGGACGGGCTCGTCGTTTCTTCCTCCCAGATCGTCGCCAACGACATCTACCGCCGGTCGATCGTTCCCAAGTACTCACCGCACCTGAGCGACAAGGAGGTCGATCGCAAGGTGCTGGTGATCAGCCGCTGGAGCACGGTGATCGTCCTGATCCTCTGCACCTGGATGGCGTGGGCGATGCAGGACATGAACATCGCGCTGCTGGTCTGGGTGGGCACCGGCGGCATGATGGCCGCGTTCGCCGGTCCGCTGGTGGTCGGCGGTCTCTGGCGCGGCGTCACTCTCGCCGGCGCCTACACGGGTCTCGTCACCGGCATGCTCACGTTCGTCCTGCTGCGCAGCGGCCTGCCGTGGATGATCGTCGATCCGGGCTCGCTCGGCCCGCTGTCGGGTATCGCCCAGTGGCTCGCGCACTACCAGATCAACCCGTACTCCTGCGCGGTGGTCGGCGAAGTGGTCTCAATCGCCGGGACCTACATCGTCTCCAAGCTGACGCAGCCGCTGCCCGAAGCGCACGTGGAGCGGTTGTTCAGTGCACCGGCTGAGACTGCGGAAGCTACGGGCGGTTAGCTCGGCAGGGGCCGGAAGCCGGCGCTTCGCGCCGGATGCCGGCGAGGGCGCCGGCGCACCCAGTAGCACGGGCTACACTGGCCGCCAACTCTCGACATCAGGAGGAGGGACGACATGAGTCGCCGTCGAATCACGCGCTCCCAGCTTCAATGGACGCCGATCCTCGCCGCCGCGTTTATGGTGACCGCCTCGGCGCTGCAAGCGCAGGAGGCGGACTGGACGCCGCCACTGGCTGCCGACGGCAAGCCCGACATTTCCGGGGTCTGGGACTTCCGCACCCTGACACCGCTGCAGCGGCCCGAGGACCAGGAAGCCGCGATCGACGAGGCCCGGGCCGCCGAGATCGAGGCCGCGGCCGTGGAACGCGCACGCGTCGCCGATCTGCCCAGCGACCCCGAGGAGAGAAGGCTTGAGGCCGGCGGCGAAGTCGGCGGTTACAACAACTTCTGGTTCGACCGCGGCGCCAGGGTGGTCGACGATCTCCGAACGTCGCTGATCGTCGATCCACCCGACGGCCGCCTGCCGGAAACGCACGCCGGCATCGAGCGGAAGACACCCGGCGACGACAAGCCGATCGACCGCCCGGTGCGGCTACGGGTCGGCGGCATCGGTCTCGACAGCTACGAGGATAGGGGCTTGGCCGAGCGCTGCCTCCTCGGCTTCAACGTGGGGCCGCCGATCACGCCGGGCGGCTACAACCAGAACATCCAGATCTTCCAGTCCGCAAACCACGTGGCGATCCTGAACGAGATGGTCCATGACACCCGCATCGTGCCTCTCGACGGGCGTCCTCACCTTCCCGATTCGGTGCGTCAGTGGATGGGAGACTCCCGCGGCTACTGGGAAGGCGACACTCTGGTCGTCGAGACGAAGAACTTCAGCGACCTGGTGTCGAGCTTCAGCGGCAACGTGTTCAGTTCCGTCGGCACCGCCCGGGAGATGCACGTCACGGAGAGGTTCCGGCGCGTCGACGAGGACACCCTCCTGTACGAGTACACGGTGAACGACCCCGCGACGTACACACGCCCGTTCAGCGCGCGCCTGCTGATGAAGAAGGGCGACGTCCCGCTGTACGAGTACGCCTGCCACGAAGGCAACTACGGGCTGTACAACATCCTTTCCGGCGCCCGCGCCGAGGAGGCCGAAGCGGCAGCGACCGGCGGCGGGTAGCGCGGCCGAATCGTCGCCGCTTCGCGGCGCGTTCTCTTGGCCGCCTGCGGCGGCAGCGGGTCAGAGGACCCGCGCACCCAGTGGGGTCGGTCAGTCGTTCCAGTCGGGAATCGGCTGCGGCCCGGGGACGATCCCCGCGATGTCCGGATCCTCTCCGCTCGTGTCTTCCGGCGCCTCCAGGGCCGCCTGTTCCTTGTCGATCTTCCGCTGCGCCCGCCGTTCCAGCTTCTCCTGGCGCCGCTGGCGCTTGCGCATCTCTCGTTGACGTTTCGCGAACGTGGTCGGACCAGGTCTGGCCATAGGCGATCTCCCCTCCTCCGCGCCGACTCGGGGCCGTGGCGGAACGAGTCATGGTAACAGGACCTTGACAGCGTGCCGTGAGGCGGCCGCCAGCAAAGCGGCCGCGGGCTCAGGGCGTGTAGTAGGTCGGCGACCCGGGGCCAACCGGCAGGCCGAGCGCGAACACCCAGACGTAGAACAGCGTCACCCAGCCGATCAGGTAGGTGATCGAGTACGGGATCATCGTCGCGATCAGCGTGCCGATTCCCAGCTTGCGGTCATAGCGCATCGCCACCGCCAGGATGAGGCCGAAGTAGCTCATCATCGGCGTGATGATGTTCGTCGTCGAGTCGCCGATCCGGTACGCGGCCTGGATGACCTCCGGGCTGTAGCCGACGGTCATCAGCATCGGCACGAAGATAGGGGCCGTCACCGCCCACTGCGCGGACGCGCTGCCGAGCATCAGGTTGACGAAGCAGCACATCAGGATGAACGGGATGAACACGATCGGCCCGGTCAGGTCGAAGCGGGTCAGCAGGTCGGCGCCGACCACCGCGGTGATCGTCCCCAGGTTGGTCCAGTTGAAGAACGAGACGAACTGCGCGGCGAAGAAGACGAGCACCATGTAAGGCCCGAGCGAACTCATCGCCCGGCCCATGCCGTCGATCACGTCGCGGTCGTTCCGGACGGACCCCGTGACCCGGCCGAACACGATCGACGGCACGATGAAGAAGACGAAGATGAGGGAGACGACGCTCCGCAGCATCGGCCTCAGGTCGTCGATCAGGAGCGCGTTCACCGCCGGGTCGCGGAACCAGCCGTTCTCCGGCAGGGCCAGGAGCGCCAGCCCCCCAAGCATGACGAGGACGGTCACGCCCGCCAGCTTCAGACCGCGCTTCTCCTCCGGCGACAGCGTCTTCAGGCCGTCTTCCGGATCCTCCAGGTCGTTCGCCGCCCGGCTCGGGTCGAACGCGCCCAGCTTGGGTTCGACGATCCGCGTCGTCACGAACGTGCCGATCGCCGTGATCATGAAGGTGCTGACCAGCATGAAGAGGTAGTTCGCGGTCGCCGGGATCTCGTTGACGGCGCCCGGCGCGTAGGACGGATCGATGATCCGCGCCGCCTCGGTCGTGATCCCGGCGAGCAGTGGATCGACGGTGCCGATCAGGACGTTCGCCGAGTAGCCGCCCGAGACGCCGGCGAACGCCGCGGCCAGACCGGCGAGGGGGTGGCGGCCCACCGATCGAAACACGACCGCCGCCAGCGGAATCAGCACGACGTAGCCCATCTCCGACGCCGTGTTCGAGACGACCGAGGCGAAGACGACGACCGCGGTCAGCAGGTTCCGCGGAGCGCCCAGCACCAGGGCCCGCAGCAGCGCGCCGAGCAGACCCGACCGTTCGGCGACGCCGACGCCGAGCAATGCGACCAGGACCGTGCCCAGCGGCGCGAACCCCGTGAAGTTCGTCACCAGGTTCATGGCGATCCGCCGCATCCCCTCCGGGTTCATCAGGCTGACCGCGCGGATCATCCCGTCCTCGGAGCGGCCCGAGACGCCGGCGGGCCGCGGGTCCTCGACCTGCCAGTCGAGCAACTCCGCCATCCCCGACACAAGGAGGATGAGCAGCGCCAGCACCGCGAACAGCGTCACCGGATGCGGCAAGAGGTTGCCGAGGAACTCGACGACGTTCAGAAAGCGGGTGAAGAGGCCGGGGCCACGTCCCTCTCGCCGTTTCCGCCGCTTCGAAGCCTCGGCCATCCGGCGAACAGTAACCCATGGCCGCGGGTGAACCCCGCGGCGCGAAGATGCGCTTTCAGCCGCGCCGGATGACGGCCGTGTGGTAGGGCTCGAGGTCGTCGATCGCCGACTCCGGCTCCCCCGTCTTCCAGGCGAACAGCCGCACCGTGACCTCGGACGGCGTCGCGTCGAAGAGGGCGAAACCGTTCTTCTCGAAGGTCTCGCCGCGCACGTCGTGCTCCACCCCGGTGGCCGCGAGCGGCGGCGTGCCGCGGGCCGCGGAAGGCCAGCCAGTCAGCGTGCCGAGCGGTCCAGTCAGCACGGCGTGGACCGGATTGGCCGAGAGGTCCAGGCTGCCGCTTCGTTCGAGCACGGAGTGACCGATCGCGTGCAGGTCGCCCGAGAGCACGATGCCGGACCGCCGCGACTGGGACGCCAGCGACTCCAGCAGGCGCTGATGCTGCCGCAACCAGCCCACCTGCCAGAAGTACTTCTCCCGCTCCGTCGTCAACCGGAAGTTGCTGCCGGCGAAGTCGCCGATGCGCGACACGGTGGCCCCGCCGTCGTCGAGATCGGCGACGTCCGGGTACCACTCCCGCCACTTCCCCGCCGACCAGCCGAAGGGGTGCGACGGCACGTGGAACACCTGTGAGACCGTCTGGTCCCGGGTGCGCTGGTGCAGCCAGCGTTCGGTCTCCGGCGGCACGAGGCCGGCGTGGATTCCCTTGAGCGACAGGTAACGGGCGCAGTCGTAGATCAGGACTTCGGCCAGCCGGCCATAGCGGAACGTGCCGAACGCCTCGGAGATGCCGGGCTCCCGGTCGCCGGCGCCGGTGCCGGACATCGCAAGCGGACGTTCCACATCCGGCAGGAACTCCGGCAGGAACGCGTTGCGGGTGAAGCGGGCGAACTCGACCTGGTAGCGGTCGGGCGGCAGAGTGACCATCTGGGGATCCGCGTCGTCGTTCTCGTAGTAGTCGTGGTCGTCGCTGACGAAGTAGGAGGGCGTCGAGCGCAGCATGACTCCGTAGAGCTCCGCGATCTGTGGCCCGACCGCGGCCTTGATCGAGGTCTCGTTGCTGGTTCCCAGCACGGGCAGGCTGAGGTCCAGCCAGCCGATCCGCTCGTAGAACTCCCGGGAACGCCGGCCTCGCTCCTCGCTACGGTTGTAGAGCACCGTGCGCTGGTCCCAGTAGATGTGATCGCCGATCGCGATCAGCGCCCGCGGGCGGAAGGAGAGCGCTCGCCTCAACAACCGGCGGCGGACCGCCAGCGGCAGGAAGAAGCCCGACTCCTGATGGCCACCGGCGCAGGTGTAGGCGAGGAAGCGCACCGACTCGGGTTGCGCCGAAGGCGACGGGAACGTGCGGAGAGGCCACGGATCGCACAGCGTCTCGCCGCCGCCCAGCAGTTGCAGGGCGTACTCCGTGTCGGGCTCCAGGCCGCCCGCGTCGAAGGAGAAGAAACGCCGTTCGCTGTCCGTGCTACGGGCCCCGACGAGGCGCTCGCCGATGCGAAGCACCGGCACGAAGTCGAGCGGGTCGGCGAAGGAGCACTTCAACGCCACGCGATCGTGGCTCGCCGCCGGGATGAGGTGCTGAAGCGGTCCGGCGCGCCAGCCGTCGTCGGAAAGCGCCGGCGAGCGGCTGAGTCCGGTTCCGGCGGCCGCGACGGCCGCGGTGGCGATGAAGCGTCTCCGGGTCCAGTCGGACGTCATGGTTGGGTTCCTCCCAGGAAGGAGCGTAGCCGCTCGCGGTCGAGTTCCGTCAGCGGCAGGAATCGAGGTTGGCCGCCGGTGCGCGCGGACGTGTCGCATGGCTGGCACATCAGGACGCCCGGCTCCCGGGTGTGCTTCAGGCCAAGAACATGCCCGAGTTCGTGGGCAATCACATTGCGCACGACGTGCTCGCGCTCGTCGCCGAAAGGAATGGCGACGAAGTAGCGGCCATCGTCACCGTAGGGCCAGGCGAAGGGCATGAGATTCTGAGCCGAGAGCAATACGACGACCTCCGCGTCCACCCGGAAGAGAGCCTCGGGCGGCCTGGGCCCCGGATCGGACGAGTGCAGGCGGCCGGCGAGCTGCGAGAGCTGGTGGGCGTAGTTCTCGAACGGCCTAAGTCCGTGAGCGGGAACTCTCCGACCCGGCTCCAGAAACGGCGCACCCAGCCCCAGATCCGAGACCGTCTCGTTCCAGAACGAGATCGCCTCCGCGACCATGGCGATCCGTTCGTCATCGGCATCGCCGACCAGCACGGCGACCTGCCTGGGCTGGCCGACCGTCGAATCCGAAGCGGACGCAACTGGCAGAATGCCCAGCGCGAGAACCAGGAAGGAACCTGACTTCGCCCGCCAGGAGAACGTCATATGCGCCACATTCGAACGGTCATCAGGCTGCTGCCAATCGCTGTCTCCCTGGCCCTGGCTACTGCGCCGGTGCTCGGCCAGATCCACCGGACGCCGGACCCGGTGCGCCGGGCCGACCTCCACCGTCTCGCCGAAGTCGATCGGATGGTCATGGTACCGATGCGCGACGGTGTCCGCCTCGCGACCGAGATCTACCGGCCGCGGAACGCACAGGGTCCGGTGCCGGCGGTCTTCTGGCGCACGCCCTACAACTTCAGCCCGCTGCCCGAGCCGAACCTGGAACGGCCCAGCGCGCTGCTCAAGTTCGGTCTGGACGCGATCGAACGCGGCTACGCCTTCGTGGTCCAGAACGAGCGCGGCAAGTTCTTCTCCGACGGCGACTGGGAGATCCTCGGCCGGCCGCGCACGGACGGCTACGACGCGCTGACCTGGATCGCCGATCAGCCGTGGTCCAGCGGAAAGGTCGCCACGCTCGGCTGCTCCTCGACCGCGGAGTGGCAGATGGGCCTGGCGGCGATGCGGCATCCCGCCCACGCCGCCGCCGTGCCGATGGGCCAGGGCGCCGGCATCGGCCGCATGGGGCCGTTCCACGAACAGGGGAACTTCTACCGCGGCGGCGCGCTCCAGCTCCCGATGGCCGTCTGGCTCTTCGGTGAGCAGAACACCCAGCGCCCGACCTTCCCGCCGGGCACCAGCCGCGAGGACCTCGAGCGGCTCGCGACCTACTTCGACCTGGCGGCGAAGATGCCGGCCGTCGACTGGAAACAGGCGCTGTGGCACCTGCCGATCCAGACCCTGATCGAATCCGTCGGCGGGCCGAAGGGAATCTTCGGCGAGTTCGCTGCCCGCATGCCGGACGACGGGGGCTGGTACGAAGGCGGCCTCTACCACGACGACGAGCCCTTCGGCGTGCCGGCGCTGTGGGCCAACTCCTGGTACGACCTGTCCGTTTCGCCGAACCTGGCGCTCTACGGCCATGTCCGCGAGAACGCGGATCCGGAAGTCCGCGATCACCAGTACATGGTCATCGCGCCCAGCCTGCACTGCAACATGTACCGCCTGACGGATCCGCTCGTGGTCGGCGAGCGGAACTTCGGCGACACGGACTTCGGTTTCGACGAGATGCTGTGGGCATTCATGGACCGGTTCACGAAATCCGGGACGAATGGCTTCGAGGACCGCTACGCCAGGGTCCGCTACTTCCTGATGGGGGAGGACCACTGGGAGAACGCCGCCGACTGGCCGCCGGCCGGGGTCGAACCGATGACCTTCTACCTGGACAGCGACGGCAGCGCGAACAGCGCCGCCGGCGACGGCAGGCTCACGGCGGACGGCGGCGGAGGCGGCGCCGACGCGGACCGCTTCGTCTACGACCCGGGCTCGCCGGTGCCGACCCGCGGCGGCGCCTTCTGCTGCATGGGCGACCACGAGCCCGGCGCCTTCGATCAGCGCGGAATCGAGGCCCGCGCCGACGTGCTCGTGTACACGACGGAGCCGTTCGAAGAGCCGCTGGCGGTCGTCGGCTCGATCGAAGTCATCCTCCACGTTTCATCGGACGCGCCGGACACCGACTTCACGGTCAAGCTCGTGGACGTCCACCCCGACGGACGCGCCTTCAACCTGGACGACACGATCCTGCGCATGCGCTACCGCGAGGGATTCGACCGCCACGTCTCGATGGAGCCGGGCGAGGTCTACGAGGTGAACCTGGGCCCCCTCGCCACCGCCAATGTGTTCGGCGCCGGCCATCGGCTGCGAATCGAAGTCTCGAGCAGCAACTTCCCCCGCTACGACCGCAACCTGAACACGGGCGGCAACAACTACGACGAGAGCGAGTGGCGAGTGGCTCGCAACGCCGTCCACCACTCGGCGGAGCATCCCTCGCGGATCGTCCTGCCGGTCCTGGATCGCTGAGCACACTCACGTGCGCGCCTGTCGGTGCGCCGGCCAACTGTCGGTGCGCCGGCCTTCTGGCCGGCATCCGCCGCAGGCGGAATCTGTCAGCGCACCGCTACGGCTCCAGCGGCGGCACCTTCTGACTGAACTTCACGCCGCTGATGCGGTCCGTATTGTCCGCCCGGCGCCGGCGGCTGGGCGGGAAGTCCCCCGTCCGTTCGATCCACTCATCGAGCACCCGGCTCAACTGCCGGGCAACCTGCTCCACTTCCGGCCTGCCGGCCAGGTTCACGAGTTCGTGCGGATCCGACTCCAGGTCATAGACCTCGATCGCCGGCCTCGGCGCCTCGAACAATCGGGCCTGACCCGCCGTCAAGGTCCCGGCCTCGCGGCCCGCGGTCAGGCTGTACCAGGACGGACTGCGCGACGCATCCGCAGGCGTACAGAGCGGCAACTCCGTGTAGGCGTTGCGGATCAGCTTGTAGCGCGGGCCGCGCACCGCTCGGATGTGCTCGTCGCAGTTGTGCCAGTTCCGCTCGGCGAACACGTGCTCGCGGCCGGGCGAGGCCTGGTCCCGGAGCGCCGCAAGGAAGCTCGTGCCGTGGAAGCCCTCGGGTTCCGACGCCCCGGCCGCCTTGAGGAGGGTCGGAGCCAGGTCGATCACGCTCGCTAGCCCCGCATAGCGGACGCCTTTCGGCGTCACGCCCGGCCAGGAGAAGATCAACGGCGTGCGGATGCCGGCGTCGTACGCGGTCGCCTTGGCGCGCGGGAACGGCATCCCGTTGTCGCTCAGGAAGACGACCAGGGTGTTGTCGCGCAGCTCGCGCCGGTCCAGTTCAGCCAGCATCCGGCCGATCTCGCCGTCCATCCGCGAGATCTCGTCGTAGTACAGGGCCAGGTCGGCCCGCGTCCCCTCGTCGTCGACCAGGTAGGGCGGCACCGGGACCTCGCCCGGATCGTGCGGCGGATCGACCGCGTCGGCGGAGTACGGGCGGTGCGGATCCCGGAAGCCGACCCAGAGGAAGAATGGCCGCTCCCCCGCCTGGTCCAGGAAACCGGGCAGGCCTTCCCAGGTCTGCTCCGAGAACCAGTCGAACTGGCGTTCGCCCTCCGGGCCGTAGTGGGTCTTCCGCATGTGCCCGGTGAAGTAGCCCTCGCGAGCGAGGTAGGCCGGCACCAGGTCCACGCCTGCGGGCAACGGCGTATGCAGATCCTCGGCGCCCGTGGCGTGCGGATACCGACCGGAGAGGATGCTGATCCGCGACGGACTGCAGGACGCCGTCGTAAGGAAGGCGTTCTCGAACACCACCCCGGATGCCGCCAGACCGTCCAGGTTCGGCGTCCGCACGACCCGGTTGCCGTAAGGGCCGAAGTCCGACCAGCCGGCGTCGTCGGCGATGAAGACGACGATGTTCGGCGGCTCGTCGACGCCCCGCGCGGGCGGGCTCGTCGCCGCCGCCAGCAGGAGCCCCAGGCCCAGGAATCCCAGGCCCGGAGAGCGGATGCGGCGCATGGGCTGGAGCGCCCGGCCGGCTCGTCTACTCGCCGCCGCCCGCCGCGGCGATCGCGTCAGCCTCCAGCAAGCGCGCGCCGCGCATCACGTTGCCCAGCGCGTAGTTGCCCTCGTGGCAGGCGTACTCGAAGACCTTGTTGGGCGTCGACCGCCACACGTACTCGCCGCTCCAGGCCGTCTCCCAGACGTTCGTGTCTTCGACCGTGAAGCCGTAGAGCAGGTCGCCGTCCGCCAGACGCTGGAAGCGCTCCACGACGTGCAGGTCCTTCGTCGCCGAACCGAGTCCCGGTTCTTCGCCGAAATTCGTCGTGTCGACGACCAGGGTGTCGCCGTCCCACCAGCCGATCGAGTCGCCCATCCACCGCCGTTCCTGGGCCGGCGCGTGCTCGCCGCCGATCCGCACGACGCGGGCGTCGTGGACCATCTCGATCAGGATCATCACGTGGTTCCCGGTCTGCACGATCCGCTTGTGGTTGTTGTAGAGCGCCGGGAGCATCGGCGGGCCGCCGGTCGAACTGAATCCCATCAGGCAACGCTCTGGCAGCGGCCGCTGCTCCATGTTGTCGTAGGGGCCGGAGCGATCCTCGTTCTCTTCCAGCCACCAGGCGGTTCCCGTGTTCTTGTGGCCGAACGCGGCAAACTGAGCCGCCGCGCGGGCCATGCCGGCCGGTGTCATCTCCGGGTACTGGCCGTTCGGCGGATCCGTGATGATCGAGGTCCGCCACTTGCCGTCGATCCGGACCACGTTGTCGCCCGGATCCATGTAGAAGGCGTTGTAACCGCCGCTGCCGCCGGAGGCGACCTCGAGGCCCGGATCGAAGATCGGCGCCCCGCCCACCGGCGGCGCCTCGCGGTTCGGATCGCTGGGCTTGAAGTCCGCCTCGTAGATCTCGGCCTTGCGGCGGGCGATCGCCGCAGCTTCCTCGTCCGTCAGGGTCAGCCGGTCGCCAAACTCCCGCGGTCTCGTGAGGGGAGTCAGCGTCGCCACGTCGTAGGCGCCGGAGAGATCCGGCTTGCCGTCCGGCCGGCGCGGAATCTCGTCCTGCGCGGCAACGGCGATCGGGGCGGCCAGGAGCACCGCCAGACTCAGGAGAAGGAAACGCTCAAACTTCATCCGGCACCTCCTCGGGCACAGGTGTTTGGTTGTAGCCACAACGCTACCACCGAGAGCGGCGCCCGACGTCCGCTGAACCAGCTCGAGCCCCGGCCGGGGCGCACGCTCAGCCGACGTTGCCGAGCCGGAAGTTCACCGTGACGTTGTAGCTGACCGGGATGGGTTCCCCATCGATCTTCGCCGGCTCGAACTTCCACTGCTTCACCGCGTCGACGGCCGCCTCCGTGAGACCCATGTGAAGTCCCTTGAGCACGTCGACATCCACAACGTTGCCTTCCTGGTCGATCGCCGTCTGCAGGATGACGACGCCCTGCAGCCGAGCCGCTCGGGCACGCTCCGTGTACTCCGGCGCCACGTCATGGACCTTCACCGGCCGGGCGGCGCCGGGAGGCAGCGGCTGGAAACCTGTCCTGAGCATCGCCGGTTCTGCAGGAGCAGGGGCCTCTGTTGGTGCCGTGACGTGCCGCAACACCTCGCGGACCGCCGCTTCGAGGCCGTCGTGCGACTCCCGCTCCATCGGAAGCTGCGCGCGCACGACGAAGCCGAGAGTGAACGCCACGGCGAGGGCGAGCACCGCCCCAACGATCCTGTTCAGACTAGCCGGATTCACTGCCGCCATCTGGTCACCTCCCTGTCGTTGATCGGATGTGTGCACAACACAACCAACGAGAGGACCGCCAGATTCCTGCCGTCAGGCGACGCGAAGTGAAGCCGCGATCGCGACGTCGACGCTCTACGGCTGGCCCGAGGACTCCCGATCGTCATACGGCGCGCCCGTGCCCGAGGAACCGGCAAACAGGCGGCGGCCATCGGGAAGCGTCACGTCGCGGCCATTCGCCCGCGGCGCCCCGTCGATCGCCTGGTAGCCCTCGACGAGCACCTCGGTGCCCGGAGCGACCGAGTTCTTCTTCCAGCCGCGCCGCACCAGGGCGCCCGGCGGTCCGCATTCGACCATCCAGGCCGTCACCGTGCCGTCGTCGTCCGTGACGTCGATGTGAATCCAGGCGTGCGGGTTCACCCACTCGACCTTCGTCACCTTGCCGCGCAGCCGCACCGGCTTCGTCGCGTCGAACTCGGCCGCGAAGGCATGGTGCGCGGCGGCCGGCTCAGGCGAAGCCATCAGGCTCAGAGCCACCGCGGCAGCGAGACCGAGGGCTGGCAGGGCAAGGCGAGTGCAGAATCGCGTCGTCTTCATCGGCGTCTTTCCTGTAGGCGGTTTGCGGAGGATCAGACCCTACCACCGGCCGACGAGCGCCTTCAGGAGCCTGAAGGCGTCGGCTACCCTGGCGCGTCCGGTCCGGCCGACGGCGTCTCGACCCGGCCCAGGAAGTCCTCGGCATCCCGGCACTCGACCGCTGCCTTGATGGCGGCGGCCGTGTCCGTGGCCGGCGCGAGCCGCTCCAGCCAGGCTTCCACGGCAGGAGCGATCTCGAAGCCGCGAGCCTGGAGCGCCTGCCGCACGAGAGAACGCGCCATCTCCAGTTCAACTTCCGCACGACCTTCCGCACGGCTCTCCGCGCGTTCGGCGCCGAGAAACGGGTCGTCGTCAGGGCCGGTGCCGGTCGCTCTGCCCAGCCTGCGGCCCACACGACGTACCGCCGCCACAGTCTCCGCCGACTTCGTTTCCTCGTTCAGCGCTCGGTGGATCTCCGCTGCCCGCCAGCCTGCAAACGCCCGGCTCACGGCGGACTCCACGTAGCCGCCGCCCTCCAGCACGTAGATCGTCAGTCGCGGCCGGCCCGAAGTCCGCGGTGCCATCCACTCCGGCTCAGGCACCTCCACCCACACTTCCGGAAAACCCCAGGAGGCGTAGACCGCCAATTTTCGCCGCCGCACATCGGTCGCGTGATCCACCTCCACCACGACATCGGGCAGCGGACCGCGGTCCACGTCGATACGCCTGCCTGTCGGCCAAGGCCGGTCCAGAAAGAAGAGCGCGTCCGCCTGCATAAGGACCTCGATGCACTCATCTTCCGCGCGCTGCACCAGGTCCACCGAACCGAGCGGCAAGATCTCCGTGCCGCGTGCCTGGGAGACCATCTCCACCAGACCCGCTACTCCTGCCGACGGAACAGCGTGATAGAGCGTCGCCGGCTCGGCGAGGATCACCGCCGTCTCGGTGCGGGCCTCCCAGTACTCGATGTGGCCCTCGTAGTCCTCCAGCTCTTCGATCGGCAGGTGAACGGCACGGCATCCCGGGAAGTCCGCCAGATCGAGCGGCCGCCGCGGCTCGCGCAGCCTCTGGGGGGTTCGGGCGGGCTCAGCCATGCTGAAAGTGTAACGTCGGCCGCGCTGCTCCAGGACTCTTGGAACCCCGCCGACGAGGTTCTGCGCGGGAGAGGATCAGTCCCATGAAGACACTGAGGATCGCCATTGCCGACTACGGCCAGATGAAGGAGAGCACGCTGGCGATCGCGCGCGGCGACTACCGTCCGGCCAAGGGAGACCCGACCGTGTGGTTCACGTCCATCGAGAGCTTCGCCAAGGTGCTCTCCGAGAGGAACCGTGAACTGCTCACGCTGATTGCGCAGGAGAAACCCGACTCGCTTACCGAGTTGGCAATGCTCTCGGGCAGAAACAAGTCGAGCCTCTCGCGCACGCTGAAAACCATGGCTCGCCACGGCCTCGTGGAACTGGAGAAGGGGTGCCGCGGGAGGCTGATTCCGCAGGTACCGTACGAGCAAGTGAGTCTGTACGTGTCGTTGATCTCGTCCCAACCGGCGAGCGAGCTCGCGGGCAAGGGCTGAGACTCACCCGAAGAAGCGAAGCGCCATCCCCGCCAGGTAGCTCGAGCCCGCGCGCCAGCCGAGCGACCGCCACACTCTGGTCCGCGCTACACTCGCCGGCCTTCCGGCAACACGTCCAAGGAGCGACGCGAATGAAGGAGATGTTCGACTGGGTGCCCTGGTTCAACGCACTGGCGAAGAAGATCGCCGACGGAGGCCAGCAGTACCTGAACGATCGGGCCAGGGAGGTAGACTGGCACGGCGCGTCGCCCTTTGCCAACGCCAATGCCATCGACCCCCTGCTCTTCATCACCGTCGTCGCGAACGAGGGGGGGAAGATCGAGAGTCGCGACCGTGCATTCGCGAGCTTGGCGGAGATCTTCGAGATCCCTCCCCTACAGACCGGCGCCTCTCGCGACGTCTGGCACTTTCCTCTTTCTCTTCGCCTGTTTCAGTACGACAACCCCGACGATCCTGCTAACAGAGATGTGATTTGGCGGCTGCTGCGGGTCGCCGTTTCCCGGTCGCTCGATGCCGAGACGTTCGAAGCCGTCGCCAATTTGCCCGGCATAGGTTGGTCTAGGCTCACGAGCGCGCTGGTCCTTATCGACGCCGAGGCTCACCTGCGCCTGTCCGAAACCGCCGAGTCCTACACCGAAGCCTACGGCATCAGCCCGGTCGGCCAGAAGCCCCTCTTGGCCGACTATCAGGCCCGCATCGCGAAGGCGAGAAGCAACTTCCCAGGCTGTCAACTCTACGAAATCGAGATGTTCGCACGCCTGCAAGGTACCGAGAAAGAGGGGGGCCAAGATCTCGTAGTCAGCCCGGACCGCTGCTGGATCGCTACAACAAACGTGTCCTGGGGGACACAAGTAGGCCGCGATCATTGGAGCGAGTTCGATGAGAACCACTGGGTTCGTGTCGAGCACAGCTCCGGGTATCCCGTGGAACGGCCCGAACGAGGCGATCTCATGTTGGCCCGCCACGGACCGAGAAATGGTCGGGGAATCGGCATTGTCTACAGAAACGACTACGACGACGAACGAGAAGAGGAGGGGAGAATCCACACCCTGTGGTTGAACAAGAGCCCCTGTGAGTTCGAGCGCCCACTTCGGCCACCGGCCTTCGCCGAGGCCTTGGAGAGCCATGCGGCGGCCTTCCGCCAGAGCGCAGAGTACTCGCCGACTTGGGCTTTGCTGGATCGCGTCACCTATCTCCGGGAGGTCCGAGCCGCCCTTGAAGACGATGGCTACGAACTCGGCAAAGTCTGGCGACTGCTCAAGTCCAGGAAGAGAATCCAAGAAATACGAAGGGACATTGGCAACGCCCATACCATACGCCAGATCCACGCACTTCTGTTGCAAGACCGAGTCCCTGAGGCGCCAACGATTCGGGCCGCGGCTTACAGATCTGTCAGTCGCCTCGCCCGTGAGAACGAGGCGCGATTCAGTAAATCGACGAAGGCGAAACTGAGCGAGTTGGCGAGCAAGTGTAATGACAGCTCTTCGGCTGACTCCCCTGACGTCGGTCTCGAAGAAGTCATCCTGCCTCAGGACCGAAGGAACCCGGTTGTGCAGCATGATCGCAATCAGATTCTCTACGGCCCACCGGGCACCGGCAAGACGTACGAGACCGTGAGTCACGCTCTAGCAATCGTCGACGGCGTGGAGGTCGAGACCGTCCGCGGGGAGCGACGAGAGAACCCGGAATCAACGCGGCAACGCTACGCCGAGTTGCGGTTCAAGCGCCCGGACAGCCTGGGCGGGACGGCCCGAGGCCGGATCGCGAAGGTGACGTTCCACCAGAACTACGCCTACGAGGACTTCGTGGAGGGCATCCGGCCGAAGCTCGCCAGCACGGAGGGCGATGACGTGGCGCCGGGCTCGATGGAGCCGGACTCGACCGAACTTGCCTACGAACTGCGCCACGGGATCTTCCGCTCGATCTGCCAGGTCGCCGCCGAGGCCAGAAGGGACGCGGAGGCGGGCGGCCGCCAGACGCCGCGCTACGTGCTCGTCATCGACGAGATCAACCGCGGCAACATTCCGAAGATCTTCGGCGAGCTGATCACGCTAATCGAGCCGTCGAGGCGGCTGGGCGCCGGCGACGAGACGACGGTCACGCTTCCCTACTCCGGCGACGACTTCGGCGTGCCGGACAACCTCTACATCATCGGCACGATGAACACGGCGGATCGCTCCATTCAGCAACTCGACACCGCGCTGAGGCGGCGGTTCACGTTCGTCGAGATGATGCCCAAGGCGAAACACGACCTCATCTCGGAGAACGTCGATGGCGTCAACTGCCAGACAATGCTCCGGGCGATGAACGAGCGCATCGCCCTCCTGCTCGACCGGGAGCACCGGATCGGCCATACGTACCTGCTCAAGGTGGATACGATGGAGCAACTCGCGGACACATTCAGGAACCGCATCTTTCCGCTGCTCCAGGAGTACTTCTACGACGACTGGAGGAAGATCCGGGCCGTTCTCGGGAACAACGCCTTCGTCGAGGAGCGGAAACTCACCGACGCGCACATGAAGACGCTTGCCGAACGGTTCGGCCGCGCGGAAGACGACTGTATCTACGAGCGACTGTCCCTCTCGAGCGACGAGTGGCAGAACTCCGAGCAGTACAAGAAGATCTACGTCGGTCCGAAGGAGAACTGATGGCTGCGGCATCGCCGTCGGCCCCCGCGGCGAGCACGAACGGCGGGAACGGGCCTCCCGCGCCGGAAGCGTCTGCCGCAGGCGCCGAACCAGCCCCGTCCGACGGCTCCGGCGCTCCACAGGAGGGCGCTTCCCCACCCCGGGCACCCGCCACCGTCCGCGAGTACGACCCACTCGACCGCGAGCAACTCGGTCTCGACGACCTCGAATGGCAGAGCGTGGTCGCGTTCGCTCGAAGCGATCAGCAGGACAACACCGGCAACTACCGCCCGGTGCTCGGCTTCGACGCTTCCGGCCGGAAACTCCGCGCCACGAACTACGTCGGAATCCTCACGACGAGCCGCGGCAGACCGATCGAGATCCTGCCCAAGATCGACCTCGCCTCCGGCGCCAGCGACGCCCAGACCGACGAGGGGACGCGCAGGGTCTTCCTGGAGATGCTGCGCACCTGGCGCGGGCTCCGACACGCCGAACTGCCGCCGAGCACTATCCGCAGTCTGAAGCGGTTCCCAATGCTCGAGGCCTTCGTCTTCCTGTTCCTGCACAATCTCGCTCATCTCGCCCGCCACGGCCTTGCTCGACGGTACGTTCCCGTGGAGGACAACCTCCCCTACCTTCGCGGCCGCCTGCTGTTCCGTGAGCAGCTTCGGGAGAACGTGACGAACCGGGCTCGCTTCTTCGTCGCGCACGACGAGTTCAACGCGAACCGGCCGGCCAACCGGCTCATCCGCTCCACACTGAGCCGCCTGCGGCGAAGCGTTCGCAACGATGCGAACCGGCAACTCCTCCGGGAACTCACGGACGCCTTTTCTGGCGTGCCCGCGTCGACGGACCCGGCAACGGACTGGCGGCGGCACTCCGTCGATCGGACCATGCAGCACTACAAGCCCGTCATGGCGTGGGTGCGACTGTTCCTCTTCGGGGAAGGTC
The DNA here is from genome assembly GCA_022823665.1 of Thermoanaerobaculia bacterium. Lineage (GTDB taxonomy): Bacteria > Acidobacteriota > Thermoanaerobaculia > Multivoradales > Multivoraceae > Multivorans. The sequence goes on from JAJEHN010000008.1 coordinate 84,474, forward strand.
TCGCGACCTACCGCGGCACGCACGAGAACCAGTCGCTGCTGTTTCCGATGGAGCAGATCTACGAGGACTTCGTGACGTGGTGCTTCCGCCGATACCAGAGCGAGTACGGCGTACGAGCTCAGCAGCCGCGGAAACCACTGACCTGCTCTCCAAAAGCGTTCTGGATGGAGCCGGACATCACTCTTGAGAAGAACGGCGTGCCAAAGTTCATCCTCGACGCCAAGTGGAAACGCCTCAAGCCAAAGGCGGAGGATGGCGAGAAGCGTGGGGACGAGAAGCGCTGGATCGCGCAGGCCGACATGTACCAGCTATACGCCTACGGCAAGCGCTACGGCTGCGAAACCGTGGCGCTCGTCTATCCGCGAACGAACGACTTCAAAAGGCGTGTGCAGTACGTCTTCGACGACGATCTGAAGCTCCTCTGCCTGCCCTTCGACGTGTCCAAGCCGGGGCCAAGCGTGGAGTGCTGCATCGCTGCCCTGCACCGTCCGGAACAGCCGACGAACGCCTCATCCATAGCGGAGCCGGCCTGACGGCCGGCACGTGTCCCTGGCCGCCTTCGGCGGCAGCGGGTCAGAAGACCCGCGCACCCAGTGGGCGTCCAGTTCCCTGCGCGACAGCGCAGCCGCCAGCTGCTGCCCCTACTCGCATCTGATACCGCCGCGCTTCGCCGCATGACACCTCAACCAACGTACTCGCCAGCCCACAGCCGTTCCAGAAACACGCTCCAGGGCAGAATCCAGATTCCGTCCGCCGTGCGCCGCGGCGCATCTTCATTGCAGACCACGACGGCGTGCCGGGGGCGATGCTCCTCGACATAGGCGCGCAGAGGCCGAAGATCCTCCGTCCGCACGCGGGCGCCGCCCTTGACTTCGATGGCCGTTTCTCCAGCCGGGCCCAGTACGAAGTCGCATTCCAGACCCGACTTCGTGCGCCAGAACCGGATCGGAAAGTCCAGTTCACGGTAGGCCCGGCAGGCGCGCAACTCCATCAGCACGAAATGCTCCAGCGCGCGGCCGAACTCCGGGCCAGCGGCCCGGCCGATGCGGCGATCCGTGACGTGCCCCGCGACGCCGACGTCGAACAGGTAGAACTTCGGCGCCCGCACGATCACGGACCGGGAGCGACGCCGTGAAAACGGCTCCACGAAGCAGCCGAGCAACGTGTCGACGAGGATCTGGAAGTACTCACGGACGGTCTTCGAGTCCACGCCGCAGTCGCGGGCGATGCTGCTGTAGTTCAGCAACTCCCCGTGGCAGAACGCGAGCGCGTCGAAGAAACGGGAAAAGGCGGCGGCATTGCGGGTGAGTCCCTCGTCGAACACCTCCTCCTTCAGGTAGTCGTCCACGTAGCCGGCGAGAGCGCGACGCGGGTTGACGGCATCGTAGTGGGCCGGCACGAGGCCGTGATTCAACGCCCGGACCAGGTCGAACTCCGGTATCTCGGACCAGGTCAGGGGATGCAACTCGAAACGCCAGGCTCGTCCGCCAAGCAGATTGGCACGGCCACGCTTGAGTTTTCTGGCGCTCGAACCGCAGAGTACGAAGCTCAGCCCCTGTTCCTCGATCAGCCTGTGCACCTCGTCCAGAATCGGTGGAGCCTTCTGCACTTCGTCGACCAGGACCGGATGCGCCAGCTTCTCGTCGTCGAAAGCGCGGACCCGTTCGGAGAAGGACCACGGCGACCGCACGAACTCCAGCAGCAACCGCGTGTCGAGAAGATCGAAACGGGCGGAATGCGGAAAGCGATCACCGAGCAGAGTCGACTTGCCGGTCTTGCGAGGCCCCCACAGGAAGGCCGACTGCTTCTCCGGCAGGTCGATCGTCAGCATCCGGTCGTAGTGCGCCATCTTCGTCCCAACTCGGAGTTTATTCCGAAATAGTCAGACTAACTCGGAATGTACTCCGAGATGGTCAGGAACGCAAGGCTCCGCTGGGGGCGGATGCCGGCCGGAAGACCGGCGCACCGACAGTCGAACCGAAGGCGAAGCGCGACGCGGACGCGCCTCTACGCTCTCTACTGCCCGCCCGAACCCGACTCCGCCGCGGCAGCCGCCTCCTCACGATCGCGGGCGCGAGCGCCGGAGAGGATGTTCGTCATCCCGTAGTTGCCTTCGTGGCAGGCGTACTCGACGAGTTCGTACTGCTCGTTGTCCAGCTCGAACTCGAAGCGGCCGGTCCAGGGCTTCGTCCAGACGGTCGGATCGTCGACGGTGAACCGGTACTCGAGCCGGTTCGGGCCGAGCCGCGTGTAGCGCTCGGTGAGCTTCATGTTCTCGCTCGAGCCGCGGTAGTTCGTGCGGCCGTTGAAACCCGTCGTCTCCACGACCAGCGTGTCGCCCTCCCAGCGGCCCTGGGGATCGCCGAGCCACTGCCTGATTCCCGGGCCGAGCGGCTCCCGTTCGGCCGTGGGGACGACGCGGGTTTCGTGGATCATCTCCTTCTGGATGGCCACGAAGCCCGGGCTCTGGCTGATCTGCAGTCCGTTGTTGTAGATCGAGGGCATCATCATCCCCGGCACGCCCCGCGTGATGCAGCGGACGTAGGCGGTCAGGTCTTCGGGCCCCGCGGGCCGGCGCCGTACGTAGTCGCCGAACGACTGGGCGGCGTTGCGGCGGCGCTCCTGCGCCTCCTCGGTCAAGGGCGGCAGGCGGCCGTCCGGCGGGTCGATGACCATCGCCACTTGCCGTGACGGCGCCGACTTGACGTAGCCGAGCGTCGTGTCGCGCCACTCGCGCTCGTAACCCCAGATGCTCCCCAGGGTGCCGCGTTCGCGGCGCGCGGCCGCCTCCTCCGCGGTCAGTTCCTCGACCTCGGCCAGCTCCTCGGGCCGTTCGAGCGGGATGCCGTGGGCCTTGTTGCCGGACCACATCCCCTGCAGATCGGGCGTGCCCCAGGGCGTCCGCGGCACCACGTACGGCTCGGCCGAGGCGACCTCGTCGGCATCCGATCCGAAGTCGGCGTCGACGCCCTGCCAGCCCGGTTCGAGCACCGCCACCCGCACGTTGTCGGGTGCGGAGACGAAGCCGCGCTTCGCCTCGGAACGGCCTCCCGCCGGCCGCTCGGGGTCCACCGTGAAGCGGACGCCGCGGTCGCGCAGGCCGACCGCCGCCGTGTCGAGATCGGCGACCTCGAAGGCCAGGTGGTCGATCGCCCGGCCGGCGCTCGGCGCGGGCCGGCCTTCCGGGTGCTTCGAGGCGAACAGCCACACCTCGCCGAAGCGGAGGCCGTCCTGCGTCCCGCGCAGGCTCTCCGACACGCCGCCGAACGTCTCCCGGTACCAGCCGAGAGTCTGCTCCGGATCGCTCGCGCTCAGATGGACGTGGTGGAAGCCCAGGGTGTCCAGGTCTTCAACGACTTCGATCCGCGTACCCCAGGGATCGAAGATGCGTCCGACCTTGAACAGACCGGGTTCCTCGCGGAGGGTCGAACCGTCGTCGTAGCGCTGGAGCCGAACTCCGGAGCCACGCACGCCGACTGCTTCCAGCTCGGCCATCTTCTCCTCGAGATCGGCGAAGGAGAAACCGATGTGGTCGATGCCGGTGCCCTGGCTCGCGCCCATGATCGGCCCCTGCGTGAACTCGAGCACCGCGTTGCCGCAATCGACCGCCTCGGCGCGGCCTTCGATCGGCTCGCAGTCCAGGTGACGCTCGTACCACTTCACCGCCTCGCTGCGCGCGGACGTCGTCAGTTGCACGGTCACGTCGCCGGCCGCCGCCGGGACCGCGGTCAGTCCCAGCAGCAGCGCGGCGGCAACCGCCGAAGCGCTAAGGATCGTCGCCGGTCGTGGTTTCTTCGCGTCGGCGTAGGTGGCCATAGAGCAGCTCCTCGGAAAACTCGACACACTTGTATTCCAGCACCCGGACGTTCGCCTCCAGGCGCCGGTAGAGCGGCATGCGGATCGTCCAGGGACGGGTGAAGACGTTGGGGTCCTCGAGCGTCGCCTGGTAGGTCATCGTGTTCGGGCCGGTCGGCGTGTAGCGCTCGGTGACGCGCAGCGTGTCGCTGGCGAAGTTGCCGGCCCGGTCGAACCAGGCCTGGCCGGTGAAGCCGGTGGCCTCGACGACCAGGGTGTCGCCCTCCCAGCGGCCGTGCGAACGGCCCATCCAACTGTCGATCGGCGGCGGCTCCGGATTCTCCTTGTCCATGTGGATCGTCCGGTTCGCCTCGGCGAAGCCGTAGACGATCATGACGTGGCTCGTGCCCTGGAGGATCTGGAACGGGAACGGCATGTAGGTCGCTCTCGGCACCCCCGGCAGGTAGCACTTCGCCTCGGGGTCTTCGCGCCAGCGGTTCTCGAAGTTCTCCCGCTGCTGCTCGCGAGCCCAGTCCTGGTAAGGGATCTCGCCGCCAACGACGACGCCCTGGCCCGGCGGCATCGTGGTGAGGGTGCCGTACTCCGCCGGCCCGCCGGCCGCGTTGTGGTCCTCCAGGTTCCAGTGAGCCGAGTTGATCGCCTGCCAGACGCCGTTGATGTCGGGATTGCCGTCGTAGTGCCGGGGGATCGCGTCGCCGGAGTCCTGTGCCACCGCGGGCAGGCCCAACAGCAAGAGGAGAGCGGCAAGCCACACCGGCCGCCGTCGCAGGTTCAACTGGCGTCGTTTCTTCATTCCCGTTCCGTCAGAGATGAACGCGGAGCATAGCAACGCCGCGGGCACTACACTCATCCTCCGAATCCCAGCCAGGAGACCTCAACGATGATCGACCTGAACCTGACCGGCCGCCGCGCCGTCGTCACCGGCGCCAGCCTCGGCATCGGCGCCGCCACCGTCCGCCTGCTCGCCGACCACGGCGCCGACGTCGCGTTCTGCGCGCGCAGCGAGGAGGCGGTGAACGAGCTCGACGGTTACGAGCCGTCTTCGGGCGGCAGCGCCCACGGCCACGTCGCCGACATGGCCGACCGCGACTCGATCGACGCCTTCTTCGAGGCGGTGCTGGCCGGCGGCACGGTGGACATCCTCGTCAACAACGTCGGCGCCTCGCCGTCGCGGAACTTCCTCTACATGAGCGACGACGACTGGGAGGAGCTGTTCCGGCTCAACCTGCTCTCGGCCGTGCGCAGCACGCGGCTCTGCCTGCCCGGCATGCGCAAGCAGAAGTGGGGCCGGGTCGTGATGATCGCGAGCGGCGCCGCGAAGTACCCGGGCGCAGCGCTGATCGACTACGGCGCCTCGAAGGCGGCGATGGTGGCCACCGGCAAGGCCCTGTCCGGCAAGTACGGCCGCGACAACGTGCTGTTCAACTCCGTCCTGCCCGGCCTGATCCACACCGCGATGTGGGAACGGGCCGCGAAGGAGATCGCGAACGCTCGTGGCGGCGACTGGGAGGACATCATCCGGAACAACGGAAAGAACGTCCCGGTGGGCCGCTACGGCACCTCGGAAGAGGTCGCAAACATGATCGTCTTCCTGTGCTCGGAGGCCGCGTCCTACGTGAACGGCGCCGTGATCGACGTCGACGGCGGCCAGGGCCGGCACATCTGAGGTTCCTACTGGTTCTCCGAACCCTCGATCTCGGCGATCCCTGACGCCGTCTCCTCGAGCAGCGCCTGCGCGCCGCGGCGGATCAGATTGCCGACACCGGGGGCCTGGAAGAAGCTGAAGCCCTCGCGGTCCCGCCACGCGAGCGGGCCGCCCAGCTTCAGGCCGGCGCCGAGCACCGCGTCGCGGATGCGGTCGACCATTGCCTCGTACTCCGGTTCGCCCTGGCGCTTGCCGGAGAAGCTGTAGAGGTCGGTCGAGGCCGCGAACACGACGTCGACGCCGGGAACGGCGGCGATCTCCTCCACCGCGTCGACGCCCGCCGGCGACTCGATCATCGCGACGATCAGGATGTTCTCGTTCGCCGTGGCGCGGTAGTCGCGGCCCCAGAGCGCGCCGTATTGGCCGCCGCCGAGGCTCCGCCGACCTTCCGGCGGGAACTTGGCGAACCGAACCGCACGTTCCATCTTCTCCGCGGTGCGCACCATCGGCACCACGATGCCGAGCGCGCCGAGATCGACCGCCTTCTGGATGTCGCCCTCCGTCGCGTCCGGCACCCGGATGAACGGGATGGCCGATGCGTCACGGCAGGCCCAGAGCATCCTCGCCACGTCCTGGTAGGTCAGCGGGCTGTGCTGCATCTCGATCCAGGTGAAGTCGAAGCCGGCGTTGGCGGCCGCGCAGTAGCTGTCGGGGTCCGGCGAGGAGATGCTGACGCCGACGATCCCTTCGCCGCCCATCAGCTTCTGCTTCGCGGTGTTGTACATCCGCGTACCGTCACCGTCCTGCGCCGCCGCCACGGCGGCCACGCTCAGGCACAGCAACAGGGCATAGGCGGTGCGAATCCTTCTCATGCGTCCTCCCCCGCTCCAGGAGCGTCTGTTTCGCCCGCAGGCGTCTGCCCGGCCCGGCCGCCGCGCTGGCCGCGCAGCGCCAGGTCGACGCCGACCAGGCGCCGGTTGCCCTCAACCCGGCTGGAACTGCCGCGAATCTCCCGGACCACCAGGTAGTCGGCGAACGCGGCCTCGACGTTCGCGCTGTAGCCCATGGCGTCCTGGGCCTTGTTCACGGCGAGCTTGCCGAGGCGCAGCACCGCCGGGTCGTTCTCGGCGATCCGTTCGGCATAGGCCATCGTCTCGCGTTCCAGTTCGTCCTCCGCGTAGACCCGGTTGACCAGGCCCAGCTCGCGCGCCTCCTCCCCGTCGATGAAGCGGCTCTCGAACAGCAGTTCCTTCGCCTTGCGGGGGTGGATGTCCCAGGGCACGGTGAAGGTCTCGAACAGGCTCGCCAGGAAGCGGGCGCTCGGCGCGGCGAAGATCAGGTCCATCGCGGCAGCGATCATCCAGCCGCCGAAGATGCAGTAGCCGTGCACCATCGCGATCGTCGGCTTCGGCAGGTTGCGCCACTTGACCGTGTTGTCCAGGTTGTACCAGCGAAAGGCCTCGTACCAGTCCATGCCGACCCACTGGGTCAGCCCCCGGGCCTCGATGTCCGCCTGCTGCTCCGGCGTGCCCAGGTCGTGGCCGGACGAGAAGTGCTTCCCGTCGCCCTTGAGCACGACGACCCGGACATCGTCGTCGGCCATCGCCCGGTCGAGCTGCCGGTCCAGGTCGTCGAGCAGTTTCCAGCTCTGGGCGTTGTGGTAGCGCGCCCGGTCCAAGGTGAGCACCGCCACCGGGCCACGCCGTTCGTAGCGAACCTCTTCTGCTGCCATATCCTGTCCTCGGCCTGTTGTGTGGAGGGAAACCGATGAAGCGTAGCGCACAGCTAGTCGTGGTTCCGCTCGCCGTCTGGACGCTGGGTTGCGACGGCGGGCGACCGGCCGACGAACCGGCCGAAGAAGCTGAGCGACCCAACATCGTCCTCGTCATGACTGACGACCAGGGCTACGGAGACTTCGGTTTCACCGGCAACCCGGTCCTCCAGACGCCGCACCTCGACGCCCTGGCGGCGCAGAGCGCACACGTCGAGCGCTTCTACGTCAGTCCGGTCTGCACGCCGACCCGGGCATCGCTGATGACCGGTCGCTACAACTACCGGACCCGCGCCATCGACACCTACATCGGCCGCGCGATGATGGAACCGGAGGAGGTGACGATCGCCGAGATGCTCCGGGACGCCGGCTACGCCACCGGCATCTTCGGCAAGTGGCACCTCGGCGACGCCCACCCGATGCGCGCGATGGACCAGGGCTTCGAGGAGAGCCTCGTGCACCGAGGCGGCGGCATCGGCCAGCCGTCCGACCCGCCCGGCGGCGAGGGCAAGTACACGGACGCCGTGCTGTTCCGCAACGGCAGGCGCGAGGAGACGACCGGCTACTGCACGGACGTCTACTTCGACGCCGCGTTCGACTTCATGGAGCGGGCGGCCGGAGAGGGGCGACCGTTCTTCGCCTACGTGCCCACGAACGCGCCCCACGGCCCGTTCCACGACGTGCCGGAGGGCTGGCTGGAGCACTACCGGCAAGTGGACCTGAGCGCGGCGCTCCCCGATCCCGCCCGGGCCGGCGAGCAAGTTCTCGACCGGCTGGCCCGCAGCTACGCAATGATCAGCAACATCGACGACAACGTGGGCCGACTGATGGCTCGACTCGACGAACTGGGTCTCGCCGAGAACACGCTCGTCGTCTTCCTGGTCGACAACGGACCGGATCGTGACCGCTACAACGCCGGTCTCCGCGGCCGCAAGGGAACCGTGTTCGAGGGCGGCATCCGGTCGCCTCTGCTGGCGCGCTGGCCCGCGCGGTTATCCGCCGGCGGTGACGCCGTCGACCGGATCGCGGCCCACATCGACATTGCGCCGACGCTGCTCGAGGCCGCCGGCGTCGAACCGCCCGCCGGGCTGCACCTCGACGGCCGCAGCCTGCTCGGCCTGCTGGCCGGCGAGGGCGACGGCGACCCCGCGGCCTGGCCCGATCGCACCCTGTACTTCCAGTTTCACCGGGGAGACGAGCCGACCGCGTTTCGCTCCTTCGCCGCGGTCGGCCAGCGTTACAAGCTGGTCCATCCCTCCCCGCGCGGCGAGGGCGACTGGGACGGCGAACTCAAGCTCGAGCTCTACGATCTTGAGGCGGATCCGGGCGAGAGTCGGAACCTGATCGACGAGCTGCCCGAGATAGCAGCCGGGATGAGCGACGACTACCTGACGTGGTTCGACGACGTGAGCTCCACCCGGCCGGACAACTACGCGCCGCCGCGGATCGTCGTCGGCACGGATCAGGAACCTGTGACCGTCCTCACCCGCCAGGACTGGCGGCGGATCACCGACGACCAGGGCTGGCGGCCGACCTCGCGAGGCCAATGGCTGCTGAACGCGCCTGCCGACGCGACGTTCGACATCGAGGTTCGACTGGTCTCCGGCTCCACCGGTCCGGTGCTCCTCGACATCGGCGACCGGAGCCATAGCCAGGCACTGACGCCCGAGCAGACCACCGCGGTCTTCGAGGGAGTGGCGTTCCCCGCCGGTGACTTCGCGCTCGCCGCTTCCGCGGGCGAAGGCGTGGACCGCCGCGGCGCGCACCAGGTGGTGCTCGCGCGCCGGTAGGCGCCCGTCCGGGCAGAGGCCCCGCGGAGCCTCTGCTACGATCCGCGGAAATGTTCCGTCGACCAGGCTCGCCGGTTGCGACCGTCAGCGCCCTCGCGCTGACAATCGCAACCCTGTTCGCGGGAGCCTGGGACTCGAGCGGTCACGGACACGATCTGGCCGCGGCCAACGCCGCGTACTGCGCCGCGGATCACGAAACCGAAGGCGCCGCCGCAAGCACCCGCGCGACGGTCGGCGAAGCCGAGTCGCTGCACGACCACTCCTGCGTCGCCTGCAAGCTGGGGCGTTCGCAGGGACCGGCTGAGAAGAAGAAAGCAGCCGCCGGGACGCTGGATCGAGTTTCCTCAAGGCTGGGTTCCGGCTACGGTGAGAGCCCCAGGAACGGCGAGGCCTGGCAGCACACCGCCCGCGGCCCCCCCAGAAGCTGAACCGAGATCGGCTCCCCGGGACTTCCCGGGAGCGTTCTCGATAGAGAACCGGGTGCCCAGGCGGCCCGTCGTCAAGCGCGACCGGTACGCCGTGGATCAGCACTAGCTGAGCCGCCCGACGGTCAACCGGCCGAGCCGCGCAAGACGACGCGGCCGGATCGCCAACAGCTTCGCGGCAACGACCGCATCGACCGACTCGCATTCAACGACCCAGGAAAAGCCAACATGCACGGAACACGATCCACAGCTTCGAAGTCCCACTCTCCGTACCCACGGCGCCTGTCGCGGTACGTTGTCGGCGGGTTGCTAGCCGCCCTCGCCCTCCTTGTCATCCCACCAGCAGCCGCCCAGGAAACCGGCGCCATCGTCGGCACAGTCGAAACCCACGGGGAGAGGATTGCCCTCGCCGTGGCGCGTATTCCCGAGTTGGGCATCAGCACCGCGGTCTCTCCGGATGGCGCGTTCCGCTTCGAGGAGGTGCCTGCGGGCACGTATCTCGTCGTCGTCGAAGTTCCGGCCTTCGGAACCGCGAGCGAGACAGTCACCGTCACCACCGGTGACGAAGCCGACGTCGAGTTGGCGATGCGGCACGGGACGCACTTCGACGAAGTCGTGGTCAGCGCGACCGGCGACCTGCGCCTCGCCTCCGAGCTGGCGAATCCCGTGTCCGTGCTGTCCGGCACGGACCTGCAACTGCGGCTGGGCGCCACGCTTGGCGAGACGCTCGAGGGCGAGCCGGGCGTCGCATCCACCGCGTTCGGTCCCGGTTCCGGCCGGCCGATCATTCGCGGCCTGAGCGGCGCTCGAGTGCGGGTGCTGGAAGGTGGTCTCGACAGTGGCGACGCCTCCGCGGCCAGCGTCGACCACGCCGTGACCTTCGAACCGGCACACGCCGAGCAGATCGAGGTGCTGCGCGGTCCCGCCACGCTGCGCTATGGCTCCGAGGCCATCGGCGGCGCCGTCAATGTGATCGATGGGCGGATTCCCACCGAGAAGCCGGTCGCGGCAGTGAACGGCACGATCGACCTTCGGGGCGGGTCCGCGGCCGACGAGCGCATGGGCGCGGTTCAACTCAACGGCGGTGGCGGCGAATGGGCATGGCACCTGAGCGCCGTCAGCCGGGAGACCGATCCCTACGAGATCCCCGGCTACGCGCGCTCCGAGGAGGGCCACGACGAAGAGGAGGGCGAGGATCACGAGGGTGAAGACGACGACGAGGACGAGGACCACGAAGGCGAGGACGAAGACGAAGACGAAGACCACGACGGTGAGGACGAAGACGGAGATCACGACGAAGAAGAGGAGAACCCCTTCGGGATGGTCCCGAACACGGACCTGAAGACCGAGAGCGGCCGCTTCGGCTTCACCCGCTTCTTCGGCGACCGCGGTTTCATCGGCGTCTCGGTCAGCGGCTTCGACACGGACTACGGGATCCCGCCAGGTGCTCACGCCCACGAGGAGGATGACCACGGGGACGAGGACGGCGAGGAGGACCACGGGGACGAAGACAGCGAGGAGGAGGACCACGAAGATGAGGACGACGAAGACGAAGACCACGACGAGGACGAGGACGAGGATGGGCATGGGGAAGAGGAACTCCCGATCCGCGTCGACATGAAACAGCGCCGCGTCGACCTTCGCGCCGAGGCCCTTCCGGCGGCCGGCGCCTTTCAGCGCATCGAGGTGCGGATGGCGGGAACCGACTACGAGCACGTCGAGCTCGAAGGTCCCGAGCCCGGCACGACGTTCTTCAACGAGTACTTCGAGACCCGCCTCGAGCTGTTCCAGCGCGAGCGCGGCCGCAGCCGCGGGTCGGTCGGCCTCCAGTACACGGACCGCGATCTCGCCGCCATCGGCGCGGAGGCCTTCGTGCCGCCCACGCAATCCCAGGGCTGGGCGCTCTTCACCTCGCAGGAGCTCGATGCCGGCCCCGTCCGCTGGCAGTTCGGCGCCCGTTTCGAGCAACTCGACCACAATCCGGTGAGTGCTTCGAACACGTCGCACGACGGCATGTCCGCGTCCGCCGGCCTGGTCTGGAACGCCGACTCCGACTGGACGCTCGGTGTGTCGCTTGCCCGATCCGTCCGCCTGCCGGCGGCGGAGGAGCTCTACTCCGACGGTTTCCACGTGGCCACCCTGAGCTACGAGGTCGGCGACCCGAACCTGAGCGCCGAGGTCGGCGGCGGCATCGACGTGTCGCTGCGAAAGACGGAAGGGCGCCTGACCGGCGAACTGACCCTCTTCCGCCAGGACTTCCAGGACTTCATCTACCAGGCCTTCACCGGCGAAGAGGAAGATGGGATCGTCGTCCTCCGCTACAGCCAGGCGGACGCGGCCACCGAGGGCGCCGAACTCCGGCTTCGACTGGAGCTTCTGGACCGGAATGACCACCACCTGCACATTCAGGCGATGGCCGATACGGTTTCCGCCGAACTCGACGCGGGCGGCAACCTGCCGCGCATTCCGCCCATGAGCTTCGGCGCCGGCCTCCACTACCACGGCCATCACTGGCGCGCCGCGGTGGAGGGACGCTGGATCGACGATCAGAACGACGTCGCGGAACTGGAAGCCCCGACCGAGGGCTACACGATGGTCAACGCTCATGTCGGACGCCGATTCATCCTCGGTGACCAGATCCTCGACGTCCTCCTGCGGGGCCGCAACCTGACGGACGAAGAGGCTCGCGTGCACACGTCCTTCCTGAAGACGTTCGCGCCGCTCCCTGGCCGCGACGTCACGCTGTCGGCCCGGTTCTGGTTCTGAGTCGTGAAGGAGTAGCTAGTGCACACCAACAGTGTCCGTGACCGAGCCTGCCCGCGGTGGCCGGCGATGTTCGTCCTCGTCTTCCTGCTCGCGGTCGCGACGGCCTGGGCCCAGGTGCCCGCCGCAGCGCCGGACGAAGTGGGCATGTCCGCGAACCGTCTCGACCGAATCGGCGAGATGATCCAGCGTGCCATCGACGCGAAGCAGATCTCGGGCGCTGTCACCGTCGTCGCGCGGCGCGGCCGCGTCGCCCACTTCGAGGCGCGAGGCCTTATGGACATCGAGTCGAACGCCCCGATGCGCAAGGACGCCATCTTCCCGATCGCCTCGATGACGAAGCCGGTGACCGCCGTCGCCATCCTGATGCTCGTCGAAGAGGGCAAGATCCGCCTTGCGGATCCGGTGTCCCGCTTCGTTCCGGAGTTCAAGGAACCGAAGGTCGCGATACGGCGATCGGACTCCGCGGGCGAGGGAGGCGGCATCTACACCGTGCCGGCAGAGCGCGAGGTCACGGTGCATGACCTGATCACCCACACATCGGGGCTCGGCAGCGGCGGCGTGGCAAGCGAGGCGACGTCGCGCATCGCGCCTCGCGACGAGACCGGCACCGTAGCGGACTGGGCGGCCGCGCTCGGAGCGGCCCCCCTCGACTTCCAGCCGGGAACCCGCTGGGCGTACAGCGGGCTGGCTGGGATCGACACGCTGGGGCGCATCGTCGAGGTCGCCTCGGGGCTGACGTTCGACGAGTTCCTGCGGCAGCGGGTCTTCGAGCCCCTGGGAATGAAGGACACCGCCTTCAACGTGCCGGAGGACAAGAAGCAGCGCGTCGTGACGCTCTACCGCCGCACCCCCGACGGCCTCGAGCTCCGTGCGGTGCCGGCGTGGCTGGCCACGACGACGTTGCACGGAGGTGGCGGCGGTCTCTGGTCGACGGCCGAGGACTACCTGCAGTTCGCCCAGATGCTGGTCAACGGCGGGGAGTTGAACGGCACGCGGCTGCTGGGCTCCCGGACCGTCGCTCTCATGGCGTCGAATCACGTCGGTGGCCTGTACGAGAAGGCGGGGAGGGTCGGCGGCAGCCCCGGGAAGGGCTTCGGACTGACCGTGGACGTCGTGCTCGACGGCGTCGCGGCGCGCGGCGACCACCGCTCGACGGGCAGCTTCGGCTGGGGCGGCGCCTTCGGCACTGCCTGGTGGGTCGATCCCAAGGAGGACCTGACCGCGGTCCTGATGGTGCAGACGCCCGGCGGTCCGCTCCGGGCCGACTTCCAGAACGCCGTCATGCAGGCGATCGTCGACTGACGCGAGCTGCGCGGCGCACATCGTGGGCCAGCCTTGGATAACCTGCATCGGATGATCCGAACCCTGGTCGCCTTGGCCGGCGTGCTGGCGTTGGCGTCCACCCTGGCGGCGCAGGAAGGCGAGTGGCCTTACTTCGGTGGCGACCGCACCTTCAAGCGCTACTCGCCGCTCGACCGGATCGACGCCTCGAACGTCGGCGATCTGCGCATCGTGTGGCGACGGCCGGGTCTGGAACCGGAGCTCAGGGAGGAGTTCCCCGAGCTGCGTCCCGGCAACAACCTGCGGTCGACGCCGATCATGGTCGAAGGTCGCCTCTTCCTGACCAACCTGGTCGGCCTGCTGCGCGCCGTCGACCCGGCGAGCGGCGAGACCTTTTGGTCTCAGGCGCCGTTCGAGCCCACGATCGAAGAGGCGCGCGGCTTGAGCCCACGGGGCGTCGACCTCTGGACCAGCGGCGAGCGGCAACGACTGTTCCTCGCACGCGGCAACTACCTGTACTCGGTCGACGCCTCGAGTGGCGAGCTCGACGGCGACTTCGGCGACCAGGGACGCGTCAGCCTCCGCCTCCCGGGCCCGCTTGCCGGCGATTTCACCTGGACTGCCGGGCCGATCGTCGTGGGCGACGTCGTCGTGGTGGCCGGATACACGGGCGGCGCCGGCGACGGCGGCAGCAAGAGGGAAGCGACGCCGGAGGATGTGCGCGGCTACGACGTCCGCACGGGCCGCCGGCTGTGGACGTTCCACGTCGTGCCGCGGCCGGGCGAGCCGGGCAATGAGACCTGGGGCGACGGCTCGTGGGAGTACTCGGGAGACCTCGGGTCGTGGTGCTGCCTGTCGGCCGACGAGGAACTGGGCCACGTCTACGTCCAGCTCTCGGCCCCGACCGCGGCGTACTACGGCGGCCACCGGCCCGGCGACAACCTGTACTCCAACTCACTCGTGGCGCTCAACGCCAGGACGGGCGAGCGGGTCTGGCACTTTCAGATGGTCCGCCACGACGTCTGGGAATGGGACACGGTCGGTCCGGCGACCCTCGGCGAGATCACGGTCGACGGGAGGCGAATCGACGCCGTCATGCAGCCCTCGAAAACCGGCTTCCTCTACGTCTTCGATCGCCGTACCGGGGAGCCGGTGTGGCCGATCGAGGAGAGGGCCGTGCCCGGCTCACGGGTCCCCGGGGAGCGACTGTCGCCAACCCAGCCGTTCCCGACGAAGCCGCCGCCCTTCGATCGCCAGGGGTTCGTGGAGGACGACCTGATCGACTTCACGCCGGAGCTCCGGGCGCGGGCCCTGGAGCTCGTCAAGCCCTTCCGTCTCGGACCGATGTTCACGCCGCCCGGCCTGCTGGACGACGAGGAGGGGAAGATCGGCACCCTGACGAATCCGGGATGGTGGGGAACGGGGAACTGGCACACGGGCGCCTTCGACCCCGAGACCGGCGTCTACTACGCTGTGTCCCACACCTGGCCGAGCGTGTACTCCCTGACACAGCCGGAAAGCGACGACGCGACCCTCGGCTACGTGGTCGGCTACGACGGTCCCGACGTACCGACGCTCGACGGACTCCCGATCGTGAAGCCACCCTATGGTCGGATCACCGCGATCGACATGCATCGCGGCGAGCATGTGTGGATGGCGGCCAACGGCGACGGGCCTCGAGACCATCCCCTGCTCGAGGGCCTCGACGTGCCGCCCCTCGGAGTCGCCGGGAGGCCGGCGCCGCTGCTGACGAAGACGCTGCTGTTCATCGGTGAAGGCAGCGACGCCATCCCCGGCATCGAGGGAGAGGAAGGCCGCTACTGGGGCAGGAAGTTCCGCGCTTACGACAAGGCCACGGGCGAGGTGGTGTGGGAGACGGAGCTGCCATCCGGCACTACCGGTGCGCCGATAACCTACTTGCACGAGGGTCGCCAGTTCATCGTTGTCGCGATCGGCGGCAACGAGTCCCCGGCGGAGTTCGTGGCGTTCGGTCTGTAGCTCAACCGAATCTCGCCGACCCAGGAGACACCCATGAAGAGAAGAGTCCTGATCATCCTCTGTGCAACAGTCCTCGCGAGCCCCATGATGGCCGCAGGCGATGAAACCGTTCGGCCGGCGAAGATCAGCAAGCCGGACCTCGGCGGCAAGATCTTCGAGCGCCCGGACGTGGTCGAGCAGACCCACGCCGACGGCCACGTGACGCAGACGGCCACCTCGCTGGTCTCGAGCGACAGGAGCTTCTCCTCCGGCATGTACAAGTCCGGAAAGACACGGATCGAGATCACCCGGCCCTACGGCGTCGACGAGTTCATGTACTTCCTCGAGGGCGGCGTCACTCTGACGTCCTCCGACGGAACGGAGCTCGTGATCGACGCCGGGGAGGCAGTGACGATCCCGAAGGAGTGGACCGGAGTCTTCGAAACGGACGGCTACACGAAGATCTGGGTCATCTACTCGCCGCCTGAATAGACAGGACGCGCGTCCTTCAGAACGCGTCCACGGACGGAGCGTGTGAGAGGATAGCCAGCATCATGGACATCCAAACCGCTTCCGAAACGCTCCCCGGTGGCACGCCCGCGACAGTCTCCTCCATCGACATCCGACCCCTGACCCCGCATATCGGCGCGGAGATCGAGGGCGTCGACCTGTCCCTGCCGCTCTCGCAATCGCAGAAGGACGAGATCAGGCGGGCCTGGCTGGACTGGCAGGTGCTGGTCTTCCGCAACCAGGAACTCACCCGCGAGCAGCACAAGGACTTCGGCCGGTCCTTCGGCCCGCTGCACGTCCACCCGCTGCACACGAGCGCCGAGTACAAGGGCGGGCACGACCCGGAGATTCTCGTCATCAAGACCACCCAGAAGTCGAAGTACACGTCGGGCGACGGCTGGCACACCGACGTGTCGTGCGACGAGAAGCCGCCGATGGCGTCCATGCTCTACATCAAGGAGATTCCCGAGTGCGGCTCGGGGGGCGACACGCTATTCGCCGACATGTACCGTGCCTACGAGACGCTCTCGGAGCGGATGCAGCAGTTCCTCGAGGGTCTGGTGGCGGTCCACGACGGCGCACTGCCTTACATAGGAAAGTACGGCTACGCGGCCCCCGACGGAAAGCAGTACCCGAGGACCGAGCACCCCGTGGTCATCCGCCATCCCGAGACGGGCCGCAAGGCCCTGTTCGTCAACAGCGGCTTCACCTCACACATCCGCCATATGCGTCGATGGGAGAGCCGGGGCCTTCTCGACATGCTCTTCAGGCACATCGCCACGACCGTCTCCCTGACCTGCCGCGTACGCTGGGAGCCCAACACCCTCACCCTCTGGGACAACCGCTGCACCCAGCATCACGCGGTGTGGGACTACTACCCGCAGTCGCGCTTCGGCGAGCGGGTCTCGATCGTGGGTGACCGGCCGGTCGCTTAGCAGGGCCGCCACGGCGGCGGCCAGGGGCAATCTCAAGGCGCTCCGCCGCCTCCTGGCCCGTTCGCCCGCCGAGCTACTGCGACGGATAGCCTGACAGCGCTATACTCCGCGGCTCGACAGCGGTCGGCACCGCAGCCACGGCCCGAATCCGCGTCCCCATCGTCTAGCCAGGTCAGGACTCCAGCCTTTCAAGCTGGCAACACGGGTTCGAATCCCGTTGGGGACGCCATCGCGCCGACTGGCGCGATGGTGTCCCCAGCGGGATCTCGGCGGCGCGGCCGAGCCTGCGGCTCGGACGCGTGCGAACGAATCCCGTGCGAGACCAGCACACCCCGAAGGCGCGAGGGCGGCCCCAGCGGGATCTCGGCGGCGCCCCTCGCCGTCTCAGTTCCACCAGGGCTTGTCGTTGTACGCGCGCACGTCCAGCTCGAAGGTCCAGGTGGATCGATGTTGCCGGACGAGGTGGACGTAGGTCTCCGCCACCTGCTCGGGCAGGATGAGGCCGTCGGCCGCTCCCTTCGTGTTCCGGAGAGCCTCGTAGCGCTCCGGTCCGAGCATCTTGCCCAGCGTGTCCGGTGCGTCGACCGAGCCATCGACGAGCACGTGCGCCACGTGGATTCCCTTTGCGGAGAACTCGGCGTTCAGGGTCTGGCAGAGCAGGCGTCGCCCGCCCATGGCGGCCGCGTGGGAGTGCTGCCCGGCGTTGCCGCGCGCCGCGGCCGTGGCGGAGGTCACGATCAGCGTTCCACGACCACGCTCGACCATGCGGGGCAGGAGCACG
This sequence comes from Thermoanaerobaculia bacterium, assembly GCA_022823665.1. Taxonomy (GTDB): domain Bacteria; phylum Acidobacteriota; class Thermoanaerobaculia; order Multivoradales; family Multivoraceae; genus Multivorans. The sequence goes on from JAJEHN010000008.1 coordinate 102,171, forward strand.
GAGGCCGTCCGGAAGAGGCCGAACGTCGCCATGCGCCAGCCGAGCTCGAAGGCCTTGTAGCTGGTATCGGTGAGCTCCCGATCGCCGATCTGGGCGCCGAGGTTGTAGATCATCACCTCGATCGGGCCGATCTTCTCCTCCACATGGGCAATCTGATCCTCGATGGCGTGGTCCGTGACGGCGTTCAGAAGAAAGCCGGACGCATCCCCTCCCTCCTCGCGAATGCCGGCGACCAGCGCGTTCAGCCCGTCTTCGTCGCTCCGGCGACAGAGAACCGCGTGGTACCCCTCGCGAGCGAACCTCCTGCCCGCGGTGCCCCCGATTCCGGCGCCGGCGCCCATGACAAAGCAAACTGGTTTCGTCATCCTTCCTCCATGTGTGGTCGCGCGGCCGCGCTCGACGCCAGAGGCCCACGAGCGGGCGCGAAGGTTCCGTAGGCTACTCGGACGCGGTCTTCTTCAGGCGAAGGTCCCTGAACTCGACGCGCATCCCCGCATCGTGGATCTGCAGGCCGATCGCGCCGCTGTCGAAACGTTCTTCGCTCGCGTTGTCGGTGAACTCGGAGGCGAGCTTTCCGTTGATGAAGAACTGGTAGTGCCGTCCCCTGGCGACAACGCGGACCCTGTTCCAGCCCTGGCGGTTGATGTCGCTTTCCGTCACGGGATCTTCGATGTCGGTCGTGTGCGTCGTTCCGTCCGGATCGATCACGAGACTCGTGCCGCGAAAGCAGGCGTACTCCTCGCGGTTGGCGAAGTGGAAGTCCCAGGCGCCGAGAACCTGCGGCCCGATCCCCAGGTGGCCGAGATCCGCGTGGTAGCCCACGAACGGCCGCTTGCCGCTCAGATCCTTCACGGCGTGGATCTGGATTCCGCTGTTGCCGCGGCCGGGAAAGCGGTAGCTCGCCTCCAGCTCGAAATCCGACAACTCGACATCGTCGTAGACGAGGTAGACGAGGCGGTCCACGCTGCCCCGTCCGACGATCATGCCGTCCTCGACGGACCAGTCCGAGATGGAGTCGGCCGGCACGGCGTGCCAGCCGTCCAGCGTCTCGCCGTCGAACATGGAGACGAACCCGGCATCTTCCTCCTGCTGTGCCGCCGCTACCGTCCACGTCGTGGCGGGTACGAGCGCGAGCACGGCGACCACGAACTTCCGCATCATCTTCTTCACCTTGGCTCTAGCTCCTCGCGCCCAGGGTCGTGACGTACTTGAAGAGGTCCAGGAGTTGCGCCTGGGACAGCAACGACGTCAGGCCCGTGGGCATCGGGCTTCCCGTCTCGCGAACGTCCTCGATGCTCTCCGCCTTGATCGTGACCAGTTCCCCCGTGGCGAGATCCTGGATCACGAGATTGCCGGCTTCCTCGCTTTCCCTCGTCCAGCGCTTGTACCCCTGGTGGATCATGGAGTCGGCGGTCCTGATCTCCAGCGCGGTGAAACCCTCCTTGATCGCACGATTCGGCCACAGCGTCTCCTCGACGATCCGTTCGGCGGAGAGCGTCGTACCGACTGCCGAAAGATCCGGCCCGATGACGCCGCCCCGGTCGCCGACCTGGTGACAGGAGTCGCAGCCGAGGTCGACGAAGAGCAACGCGCCCCGCGCGGCATCGCCCTGCTCCGCCGCGACTTCGGCAAGGCTCTTCACGAAGCCGGCGTCGTAGTCGAGCTCGAGCGCATCCGCTCCACTCGCCGTACTGAGGGCGGCCAGGAGGACGTTGTCCGAACGGCCGCTCGCGTAGAAGGAACGGAGCAGCGACTTCGCGGCATCGCGGTCGAGTCCGGCAGACTCGATCGCCCCGGTCAGGGCCGGCACGCCTCCTTCGTGGTTGAGGAATGCGACGAGCGCCCGGGTAGCCGTGGCGTTGTCCAGCCCGGGTTCCCCGAACAACCTGATCGCCAGTTGCGCCGCCGCCCTGGAGTCGAGGGCAACGAGCGCTTCAATGGCCGAGACGCGCAGTGTGGACGCGTGCGGTGCATCGGCATGGGCCGCGAGCAGGTCTCGCGCCCCCTCGGCCTCGAGGCTTGCGACGGCGCCGAAAGCCGCCGTCCGCACGAACTCGGGCAACGACTCATCCCGGGCCATCGCTAGCAGACTCTCCTGCACGTCCCTGGCCCTCCAGACCCCGGCGAGAACGGCGGCGTTGGCGCGAAGCCGGAGATTCGGGTGTCCCAGCATCTTCGCCAGACCCCAGGGAGGTTCGTACGGATCGAGGCTTCCGGAACGCGTCGCCCTGGCGGCGGCAGCCAGGATCCGTGCATGCGCGTCCGCGTCGTACTTCCCGCCGCTCACATAGCGATCCGGCATGAGCACGAACTCTTCGATCTCCTCCTTTCCGCCGACCGCCAGGAGGTTCTCGATCGCGGTCAGACGCGTGTCTTCGTCGAGGTGGTAGGACAGGGCGATCCTGCGAAGGTCCGCGATCCGTTCGCTTCCCCCGGTGCGGTTGAGGATCCCGGCGAGATGGGCCGGCTCGGCGAACTCGAGGTCGCCGCGTTCGTGCGCCGCTTCCCAGTGCGGCTTGAGGTGTTGGATCGCCTGCGAAAACACGTACTCCATCGAATCGTCCATGGGGCGGTCCACCGCGCGCGCGACCACGGTGATCGACTCCGGTCGGGGAATCGCGGCAGCCGCGGCAACGGCCTCCATGCGCACCTGCGCGTCGTCGTCTTCCACGCGCCTGGCGAGGAGCGCCAGCGGATCCTCGAGGCGGTCGTGCCAACGGCCCACGATGCGCGAAGCGAAGGCACGTCCGCCCGGCTCCTTCGCTTCCAGCAACTTCGCCAGGACCTCCGGGGCCGGAACCTCGATCGTCGCGTAGGCGCCGACCGCTTCGAAGAGGTGGCGCTCGTACGCCGCGCCTTCCGGGTTCAGGCTCGCGACCCACTCGCCGAGCGCCGCCGCGACCTCCTCCGTGTCGCGGCGGGTGAGCTCGCGCTTCGCCTGGTAGCGCGTCCAGCGCTCGGGCGCTTCGAGGGCGGCAACGACCTCCGCCAGCGGCGCATCCAGGAGCTTCGGAGGCTTCACCAGGGGCGCCGAGGAAGAGCTGATCCGCCAGATCCGGCCGTGCGCCTTGTCGCGCGTCGGATCGCGGTACTCGTCGTCCTGGTGGCAGATGATCGGGTTGTACCAGTCGACGACATAGACGGCGCCGTCGGGGCCGACCTTCACATCCACCGGACGGAAGTTCCGGTGGCTGGAATGGATGAGCGGCTCTTCCCACTTCAGGGCCGCCCCTGAACCGTCCGCGGTCACAGAGAACCGCTTCACGCGATTCGCCTGGTAATCGCCGATCGCGAACTGGCCCCCGTACTCCGGCGGCAAGTGACGACCGTCGAGATACGCGATGCCGGCGTATCCACCGGGCGCCCCGATCGTGCCCAGGCGCCTCCGGTGAGTCGTCGGGATCTGGCCGAGCGAGAGATGGGTTACGCCGCCCGCGCCATCGACGCTGTAGATCTGGCCCCATTCACTGAACGCGACGCCCCAGGGATTCCCCGGGCCCATGAAGTCGTCCAGCAGGGGATGCATCTGCAGCAGGCGCGGACGCAACCGGAAGAACCCGGACTGATACAGATCGGCGGACCCCCAGGGGGTCTCGACGCGCGATTCGATGCCGTCGCCCTGCCCCATGTACAGCTCGCCGCCGGGACTCCAGGTGAAGGAACTGATCGTCTGGTGGCTGTCGCCCGTTCCGAATCCACTGAGCAGAACGCGCCGGGTATCGGCTCGTCCATCGCCATCCGTGTCCTTCAGAAACAGCAGCTCGCCATGGTGCCCGACGTAGACACCGCCGTCGCCAAGTTCCATGGCCGTCGGAATGCTCAACCCCTCCGCGAAGACGGTCGAGCTCTCCGCGACACCGTCGAAGTCGGCATCCTCCAGCACGATGATCCTGTCGTTCGGGACATCCCCCGGAAAGACATGCGGATACGTCGTCGTGACGGTCACGTACGCGCGGCCGGCCGTGTCCCAGCGAATCGCGATCGGGTTGGTGAGGCCGTCCGCCTCCGACGCAAAGAGATTGACCTCCATGCCGTCCGGCACGGTGAACGAAGCGAGCTCCGCCTCGATGTCCGCGTCCGGATGGCTGAAGAGTTCTTCCGGCTCGGGCCGTTGATGCCCAGGGTCCGCACCGCCGTTGGCCACGGTCCAGACCCGCTCTTCCGCGCTCTCGATCAGGCCGACAAGCTGCTGCCACTCCTCGCGGAAGGTGAGATAGCCGTGGCTCGACTGGGTGAAGCGCCGCGTCGAGTCGTCGCCGAAGAGCAGCTTCCAGTTGGCGGGACGCCAGTAGTCTAACCACAGGCGCTGCTTTTCCGTTACCGCCGCATGAAGCGTGGCCAACCGGTCCCAGGACGGGACCTCGAAGCCGAGCTTCTCCGCGATCGTCTCCGACACGTGGCGTAGCGACTCCTCCTTGAGATGCATGCCGTTTTCCGTCAAGCCCGGCTTCGCATCCGAAAAGAGGTCGACGAAGAGAAGGCCGCGCTCCGCGGCGATCTTCCTCGTTGCCCGGACGTACTGCACAAGGGACCGGTTGTGGTGCGAAATGTCCGGCAGGGACTCGCTCGCCGGCCTCTCGAAGGGCGTGGGAGACACGAGCACGACCTGGTCGGCATGCTTCAGGAATCCGTCGATCAGCGCGTCGTAGGCCGACCTGAACGACTCGAGCCCTTCGGTTCCCGTCATCGATTCGGCTTTGCCGTACTGCGCGACGACCACCGTCGCGCCGACCCGTTCGAGCTGAGCGTCCCAGTCGCCGAAGCCGTCCTCGCGCCAGCGTTCCAGCGAGGAGCCCTGCCGGAAGACCGTGTCCGCTTCCCAGGAGAGATCGCGGAAAGTGGGCCGAACGTCGGCGAACGCGTCCGTCAGGATCGTCTCGAGAAAGCCCGCCCGCTGCAGATACACCATGTCCGTGCCGCCGGTGAGAACGACGACTTCGCCTTCCGCCAGGTCGAACGGAGGCGGCGCCTGCGCGCAGCCCGGCAGGAACATTCCCGGCAGAATCGAGATGAACACGAGCAAGGTTCTCGCCGTTCCGGCTCCCCAGAGAGTGGTGCTCATGGCCGGGAAACGCTAGCAGGCGCCTCGATGCGCCACGGCGCGGCGGGGGTCCGGGCCGGGCCGCCGCGTGGTACCGTCCCCAACCGTTCCCGCCGGGCGCTCGGTCATGCGGTACCTGACGATCAAGTGCTTACTGCTGGCCACGCTGCCAGCCCTCGGCTGCCATGGCGCCCCGTCGGGCGAGGCTGGCAACGGGCCGACCGGCACGCCCCCATCCGAGGGCTGGGAACTCGTCTGGTCCGACGAGTTCGACGGCGCTGCCCTGGACGTTTCCAGGTGGAACATCCAGACGGGCGACGGCACGGCCGAAGGCATACCCGGCTGGGGCAACAACGAACTCCAGAGCTACCAGGCGGCCAACATCTCCGTGTCAGGTGGAGTCCTCGTCATCGCGGCCCGCGAGGAGGACGCCGGGGACGGGCATGCGTACACCTCAGGGCGCATCAACACCGCCGGCAAGCTCGATGTGACCTATGGCCGCATCGAAGCGAGCATCCAGGCCCCCGGCGGCCAGGGTCTCTGGTCCGCCTTCTGGATGCTGCCCACCGACTCCGCGTATGGCGGCTGGGCCGCCGGCGGCGAGATCGACATCCTGGAGGTGTTCTCCCGCGATCCGGCTCCCTTCGCCCAGGGCGCGCTGCACTACGGGATGGAATGGCCGCTCAACACGTTCGACTACGCCAGGTACTCCGACGTCGATCCCTCGGACGGTTTCCACGTCTACGCCGTCGAGTGGGACGAAGAGGAGATTCGCTGGTTCGTGGACGGCGCGCACTTCTACACGGTCCGGCGCGACAGGTACTGGAACTACTACCGGGGCGTCGAGACGAACGCCTACGTCTCCGGCGGCGTTTCGGCGCCGTTCGACCGCCCGTTCCACCTGCTGCTGAACCTCGCGGTCGGCGGCAATCTGCCCGGCGCGCCGACGGCCGGCGCGTTGCCCGGCGAACTCAAGGTCGACTACGTGCGGGTGTACGAATGCGGCATCAACCCCTCGACGGGCCTTGGATGCGCCAATCTTCTGGACCGAACGTCCGCCGACGTCACGCCACCATCGCCGGCCGACGTCTACCGGGCCGTCTACGACCTCTACCTGGACGAAGCGGGACCGCTCCGCTTCCCGGGCGAGGAGGACGCCGTGACGCTCGACCTCGCTGTCCATGACGCGAATGGAGCGCTCGCCATCGCGGAGATCGCACACGCCGACCGCGGGATGGTGATCGAACTCGCCACATCCGGCGGCGGCAGCTTCTCGATCCGCCCGGCCGACGGGGAGCGGCAGACGCTGTTCGGCATGGGCGGCGCCTCCGAACCCGGAGACTTCGCCGGAGAACTGCAGTTCGACCTGTACGTGTTCGGCGACGGCACGGATTCGGCGAGCAACCTGAGGATCAAGCTCGACAGCGGCTCTCTCGAGGCCGGGGCCGTCGACCTGCCGTTCGCCACACTCACCCCGGAGGAGTGGACGACCGTCACCGTGCAGATCGCCGACATCGTCCGGAACCCCGCCCAACCCGGTCGACGCCCCGTCGACCTCGGCCGGGTGCGGAGCCTGTTCACACTGGAACCGACGAGCTTCGCGCGCCTCCAGGTGGACAACATTCGTCTCATCTGCGGCCATGTAGCGCAAGGCGGCTGCGGCATCCAGCCACCGTAGCGCCGAGCTCCCACGATCCGGCCCGCCGACGGCCGGTCAGCGGACCGCTCGACGCACCACCAAGCGTCCGGGCTTGCGGAACTCGTGTCCGTATGGCGGCAACGAGGACTCGTGGTTCAGCTCGACGCCGGGCCAGCACTCGAGCAGTGCCCGTAACGCCGACCTGGTCTCGGCACGGGCGAGCTGCGCTCCGAGGCAGAAGTGGTTCCCGAGACCGAACGCCAGGTGCTTCCGCACGTTCGCCCGTCCGGGTTCGAAGCGGTCGGGACGTTCGAAGACAGCCGGGTCGCGATTGGCGCCGCCGATCATGCACTGGACGGTTTGGCCCGCGGCGATCTCCGTGCCGCCGATGCGGACCGCCGCCGTCGTGTGCCGGGTGAGCGTCTGGACCGCCGGGTCGTAGCGCAGCGACTCCTCCACCACGTCCTCGACCGCGGCCAGGAAGGCCGCTTCACCCTCATTCCGCGAGTCCAGCGTGGCGGCCAAGAGACCGGGCTCGCTCAGCAGGTAGTGGAGGGCGTTGCCGATCATCGACTCGGTCGTCTCGATGCCGCCGAAGAGGACGATCAGCAGGTTGGCCAGCACTTCCGAGCGGGCGAGCGTTCCGCCGGGGTCGGAGAGGACGTCCAGCAGTGTTCCGTCGCCCGTCTCGCCGGCTGGCCCCTGCCCGTCCAGCCTCTCCGCAAGGTACTCCCGCATCGCGGCCGCCGCCTCCTGGCCGGCGCGGTGGACGTCGGCGTCTCCCTCGAAGTTCGCCAGCGACCGGGCGAGGACTTCGTACCAGGGCCGCACCCGCACCAGGTCCTCAGACGGCAAACCGACGACGATGCCCATCGTTTCCAGGGCTATGGGCGCCGCATAGTCGGCCATCAGGTCGACCTCGACCGCGCCGCTCGGAGCCGCCTCTTCGCGGGACCGCAGGAGGCCCGCGCAGAGCCGGTCGACCCGCGGCTGCCAGACCTCGCGTGAGGCCTTGCCGGTGAAGGGCGCCAGGCAGGCCTGCTTGTGGCGCCTCTGTTCCTCGCCCTCGACCGACAGCATCTGGCGGCCGAAGGTCGCCTGGATCAGGGACTTCGGCGAGTCGTTCGTGAACCGCGCCGGGTCGCGCAGCACGGACACCGCGTCGTCGTAGCCGGCGACCACCCACATGCCCAGGTTCGGCGCCCACACCGCGGCCCCTTGGGACCGCAGTTCCGCCAGGTGCGGATAGGGATCGACCGCCAGGTCCTCGAGACGGAGCGAGGCGGCGACGGAGGACATCCCCCGATCAGCCGCTGCGGCGCATGGCGAAGACACCGTTGAGATAGTGGGTCGCCCGGCCGTTGCCGTCGTCGCCCCAGAAGGCGACGTCCCAGCCGCGGTTGCCTCCCATCGCGGGATCCCGCGGCAGGAACCGGTCGCCGCCCAGGGGGATGAGCTCGGACTCGAGGGCGGCGCCGCCCTCCGACCGCGCTATCAGGCTGCCTTCCTCGACCGCGAACGAGAACCGGCTGCCGACGGCCTCGAACCGGCCGACGTAGCGCTCGAGGTCGACCTCGACGGGCGTCACCGAATCCGGCTTCGGCGTCTCCGGCTTGTCGATGCCGAAGACCTCCGGGAACAGGGTGTCGAAGACCGTGTCGGCGAGCGGATACCCCTGGCTCGGCACGTTGGAGATCGTCGCGGCCGCCACGCCCTTGCTCGGGCACCAGAGCAGCAGGGACGAGCCGCCCGTGTTCGTGCCGCTGTGGCCGTAGATCACCTCGCCGCCCCAGCGCTTCCAGTACGGGCCGGGACACCACTTCTGGGCGATGACCACGGCCGGCATTTCGACCTCCGGCGTGTGCATCGCCTCGACGGCCTTCTCGGACAGCACCTGGCGGCCATCGGCCGACCGTCCATCGCGCAGGAAGAGCCTGGCGAAGCGAACGAGATCGCCGGCGCTGCAGCACAGGGTCGCGCCCGCCGGCGCCATGCTGCGCGGCAGTCCCCAGAACGGCACCCGCACGCCCTCGGGATTGGCCGGCGTCGGCGAGTAGCCGAGCGCCACCGGGTGGTAGAGCAGGTCCTCCGGGAAGTTCGCGGAGTGCTCCAGCCCGAGCGGCTCAAGGATGCGCCCGGCTAGCAGGGTCTCCCAGTTCCTGCCCATCACCCGCTGCGCCGCCAGCCCGGCGACGCAGGTACCCGCGTTCGAGTAACCGTAGGCCGTCCCCGGCTCGAAGATCCCGGGAATCCCGGCAAGTGAAGCGACGTACTCGCCCAGGGCGTCGTCGCCGCGGCCGTGGTCGGTGTACGGCCCGTTGTCGAGCCCCGACGACATCGAGAGCAGTTGGCGCAGCGTCATGTCGACGGGCGGCCGGTCGCTGGTCAGCGGCCCACCGTCGAGGTAGTTGCCAACGGGTTCGTCGAGGTCGAGCCTTCCCTCGTCGACCAGTGCCATGACGACGGCCGCGTTGAAGACCTTGGTGGTCGAGCCGATCTGGAAGAGCGTGTCGTGCGTGACCGCCTGCCGGCGCTCGCGGACCGCCAGACCGGTCGCGAACTCGTGGACCGCCCCGCCGTCGAAGACCGCGAGCTGGGCGCCGACGATGCCGAGGCTGGCGGCCGACTCGTCGAGGAGCTGCTGGAGGTCACGCGGATCGACCGCCACTTCCGGAGGACCCGTGATCAGTGCAAGGCCGCGCGCCGGCGCAACGACCGGTAGCGCCGCCGCCGTCACGCCGGCTTTGAGGAAAACGCGCCGATTCATCGGGGACTCCCTTCTCCTGGCTGACGAGTTCGTCCGTTCAGACCCTGCTCACGCGCACAATACGGTCGTATACGATACGATCGTATATGCGCGCAGGCTCGACGACCGCGGCCGGTCGGTTCGCACGCCCCACGGACCCTCGAGAGCCCGTCGCTCGCCACCGGCTCGAAAGACCAACCAAGGAGGTTCACCATGCGCAAGTTCGATCCCACGCTCGGCTGGCTCGTCGCCGTCCTCGGCGCTGCCCTCCTGGCGCCGCCGCTCGGCGCCCAGGAGGAAGAAGAGGCGCCCGCGGACGAGGTGAGCGAGGTCATCGTCGTCACCGCACAGAAGCGCGAACAGGAACTGCAGGACGTTCCGATCTCCGTCCAAGCCTTCACGGGAGAGGCTCTCCAGGAGGCCAACATGCGGGATCTCAACGAGGTCATCACCCTGGTGCCGGGAGCCTCCGAAGAACTGTCCAACAACATCGGTCTCCGTCGCTACCAGATCCGCGGAATCGGTCAGGCGTTGGGCGATCCGACCGTAGGCTACTACTTCGATGACGCCGCGTTCTTCGTCTTCGGCCAGAACTTCGCTCCGATGGGGCGCTCGTTCGACATGGAGCGAATCGAAGTCCTGCGCGGCCCGCAGAGCACGCTCTACGGCAACGGCTCGATGGGCGGCACGATCCGCCTCATCACACGGTCGCCGGACTACGGCGGCTTCGGCGCCAGCCTGCGCGGTGGCTACTCCAGCACGGACGGCGGCGGCAACGGCAACTACATCGACGCCGCAGTCAACGTTCCCCTGGGCAGCAAGGCCGGTCTCCGGCTGGTCGCCAGCACGGAAGACACCGCCGGCTACCTGATGCTCCCGGCAACCGGCGACGAGGAGTTCGGCGCGGGCGACGTGACGAACTACCGGGCCATCTTCAACACGACTCCGAATGACCGCTTCAACCTGCGGCTGATGTACGCGGGCAACGAAGCCGATCAGGAAGGCGGCACCCTGCTCTCCTCCCTCGATCCCCCGACGACGACGTCCGCGTCCGCCGGCGACTACACGCTCGGCGAGTACGAACTCGCCACCGGGAGCTTCACGCTCAGCTTCGGCGGCGCATCGCTCACCAGCACCACGACGCAGATCGACGCGACCGACGAAGTGCAGGTCGGCCTGCCCTTCCCGCTCTCGCCTAGCGGATTCCTCGACATCTTCGGCCAGACCTCGGGAGATGCCCTGAACCACGAAACCCGGCTCGTTTCGCAGAACGACTCGCGGTTCCAGTGGCTGGTCGGCGTCTACTACTCGGAGACGGACGCTCAGAGCCTCTCGGCCGTGGAACCGATGCTGTTTCCGGACAGCACGGTCGACTACAACTCGGAAGCGCTTTCGCTCTTCGGCGAGTTTTCGTACGCATTCATGGACGAACGGCTCGTGGCGCTGGTCGGCCTGCGCTCCTTCGAGGACGAACGGGCGGTCATCAACAGCGCGCTCCCCATGCAACTGGATCCGGCGACCTTCGACAGCGTCAATCCCCGCTTCAACCTGGCCCTGGACGCCAGCGAAAACGCGAACTACTACCTGAACGTGGCCAAGGGTTTCCGTAGCGGCAGATTCAACGGCCCCGGCACCTGCGCCCTGCACGCGCTGGGAGGGCTGCCTTGTTCGATCGAGGTCGACTCCGACGAACTGTGGAGCTACGAGGTGGGGGCGAAGTACACCCTGCACGGAGGACGCCTACTGATCGATGTCGCGCCCTACTTCCAGGACTGGCAGGACACGCGACAGGCCGTTCCCTTCCTCGGGCTCTTCGGCGACTACCAGATCGGCGACTCCGAACTCTACGGAGCCGACCTTGCGCTCGCCTTCCGCCCCGCGAACGTCTCGGGGCTGTCGTTCGAGTTCTCCGGAAACTGGAACAAGTCGGAGTTCACGGACATCCACCCGGCCTTCGCCGCGGCCTCGGAGGCGCGCAACGGCGACCGCCTGCCGTTCGTGCCACGTTGGACCGGCACCCTGGCGGCGAGCTACGCCTGGGCGTTGAACGAGACGTGGGCTGGCCAGGCCTACGTCGGGCTGAGTCATCTGGAGGACCAGTTGGGTCAGTTCGGACCGGGGCTTTCCGGCGATACGCGCGATCTGATGCGAGCCCGGTTCGGTTTCAGCAACGAGACCTTCGGGGTCCACCTGTTCGGCAACAACCTGCTGGGCGAGGACGGTGCCATCTACGCGCAGAGTGGGCGGGGTACCCCCATCTACACCCAGGACCATCCGCGGCAGATCGGTGTCGAGATCTCACTCGACTTCTGAACCTGGCATCGACCCAGCCCAGGCCGGGACCTGCAGGGGCTGCGGTCAGGATGAGCCGTTGACTGGTCGCCAACGGCTCATCCTTGCCGGCCGTCGCCTCTTCGCCGAGAAGGGCTACTCCGGCACGGGCGTACGCGAGATCGCTGCTGGAGCAGGTGTCTCGATCGGCCTGATCCGGGCCCATTTCGGCTCCAAGGCGGGCCTGCGGGAGGAGATCGACCGCCAGGTCATCGCGCAGATCGAAGAGCTCTGCTCGCGTGCGACGAGACACCTGGGCACCGAGGCGCTCGAACTCCTGGTTGAAGACGCCGTAGAGTGGGTCGAGCGTGAACGAGACGCCCTGCTCTACCTGCGTACGGCCCTGATGGAGAAGACTCCCGGAAGCCGGGCACTCCTCCGCGAACTGCTGAGGATCATGCGCCGATTCGTCGAGATCAACCGTGAGCGCGGCTTCCTCCAGGAGGATGTCGACGAGGAGTGGGCTTCCATCTACCTGGTCATCGACTTCCTCGGTCCGGCCGTGCTCGAGCCGTTCTCGGAAAAGGAGTTCGGCTCGTCGATGTACCACCGGGACATGGTGAAGAGACGAAGTGCCTTCATGAACCGCGTGATGACCAGAGGATTCATGAAGTCCTGACCCGACAGGTGAGACTCCCAGGATGACACCCCGGCATCTGGTCCTCGCGTTCCTGAGCCGCGATCTCGCCGGTCTGTGGTCCGCGGCCGGAACGCTCGCGATCGGGGCCGCGGCGGCGCTCAGAAGCGACGGTTCGGTGCGGGTTGCCGCCGCGGCCGTTGCGGGATTCGGCGTCCTGCTTCTGCTGGGGACGCTCCGCCATCTGCTCAGCCTGAGGAAGGCGCGCAGCCTCTATCCGCCGCCCGGCGTGCTCGTCAAAGTCCGGGGCCGCCGGATCCACGTCCTGGCGGAAGGAAACGCCCGCGGCCGGCCCCCTGTCGTCTGGATGCCGGGCGGACACGCGGGCGGCCTGGCGCTCCACCACCTGCACCGCGCGATGCGCGAGGAGGCGCGCTCCATCCTGATCGATCGACCCGGGACCGGCTGGAGCGATCCGGGGCCGTTCCCGCGAACGACCGGCCGCGAGGCCGACGAAGTCCTCGCGGCCCTCGAGGCCGCGGGTGAGGAGGGCCCATTCATCCTCGCCGGCCACTCGTTCGGCGGCCTTCTCTTCGCGGCCGTGGCTCGCAAGAGCCCCCAAAGCGTCGCCGCCCTGATGCTGCTCGACGCCACGCCGCCGGACACGATCGTCTACGGACCGCCGATCCCCGGCCTCGCGCGCATGAAGTGGCGCCCCGTCTACCTAGGGGTGCTCCAACTGTTCGGCCTGGACGGGCTCGCCGAACGCCTCTCTCGGGAACAGCCGAATCCCGAGTACGAACGTCTCGAGCGGCTGATCCAGGAGGAACTGGGAGACGCCTGGCACACCGCGCGCGCTCTCGAGCGCGGTCCGCGAGCCGCCTGCGCCAGCGCCTCGATCTTCGATGAGCTGACGCCGCAAGGCATGAGCGCCATCGCCTGGACGACCCTCCCCTACGAGAGCGATCTCGACGGCATCCCGCTGCGGCTCGTAGCCCCCGGCGACATGCGGGACTTCGAGCAGGTCGCCGAGATGATCGAGGACGAAGCGCCGACACGAGAGCAGCTCGACGCAGCGCGGCTGCGGCGCTTCTACGCACGCAGCCGCGAGCGCTATCTCACCCTCTCAGACCTCTCCGAGCGCGTCACGGCACCTCCCGGAACGGCGCACAACTTCGTCTACGAGGCGCCGGACTTCGTCATCGAAGCGGTACGCCGGACTCTGGAGGAGTCGACCGCGAACCCTCCCTCCGAGGGAGCACCGTGATCGACGAGCACGGCGAAGTCGCGGTCGCCAGGGGCGCCACGGTCCACTTCCGCTGCGCGGGTCCCGAGGGCGGCGTGCCCCTGATGCTCGGCCTGCCGCTCATGGCGTCCCACACCGACATCTTCGGACCCGAGAGCGCGACGACGATCGACGGCTACCTCGAGCGGTTGACCGACGCTTACCGGGTGCTGCTCGTCGACTATCCGAACATCGGCAAGAGCACGTCGCCGCCGCCGAACGAGATGACCGCCGAGCGCGTCTGTTCCGACCTGCTGGCGACGGCCGACGCCGCCGGCTTCGGGCACTTCGCTTACTGGGCCTACTCCTGGGGCGCCGCCGCCGGCCTTCAACTGGCTTCGCGCAGCGACCGCCTGTCGGCCCTGGCGATCGGCGGCTGGCCGCCCCTGGGAGGCCAGTACCGCGACATCCTCAACGCCGCGCGAAGCCAGGTCGACGATCCACCGGAGTCGGCCCGGGTCGTACTGCGCGAGCCGGCCCAGTACGCCCAGTGGGTGACCTTCTACGAAAGCGTGCTCGACTGGCCGGAAGAGCGCGCCGTAGCGAGCATCGACTGTCCCCGCATGGTGTTCTTCGGCGGGCAGGGCGACGTCGACCCGGGCGGCGAGGACATCCGCATCGCCGGCACGCTCCGGAACCGCCGTGACGAACTCGAGCGGCTCGGCTGGAAGGTGCACGAGATCCCGGAACGGGACCATTCCGTCTGCCTCGATCCGTCGGTCGTCGTGCCGCCAGTCCGCGCTTTCCTCGATTCCGTCGCTTCGCGGACCGCCGCCGGATGAGCAGCGGAACGCTCGGCCGCGGCGTTCTCGGCGCCTACGGAGCGCCCTCCTTCGCCCAGGCGTTCATTCACGGCCCGGCGGTTTCCGTCCTGCAGGGCATCTACGCCAAGTTCTTCGGGCTCAGTCTCCAGGAGATCGCCTTCGTCATCCTGATCTCGCGCGTCTTCGACGCGGTCAACGACCCGGTCGTCGGCTTCCTCTCCGATCGCTACCGGGCGCGCCACGGCACCCGCAAACCCTGGCTCCTGGCCGGCTCCATGATCGCCGTCGTCGCGTGCTGGTTTCTCTACGTACCGAGCGGCGAGGTCACGATGTGGTCGTTCCTCTTCTGGTATCTGCTGGCCGATGTCGGCTGGACGGTCTCGGAAGTTCCCTACAGCGCCTGGCTGGCGGAGCTCTCGGACGACTACGAAGAGCGTGCGCGGATCACCACCTGGCGCTCGATGGGTCGCTTCCTCGGTCTTCTATCCTTCTTCGGCCTGCCGCTCGCGCTGCAGTCCATCACCGGCTCCACCGAGTTCACTCCGGAGACACTGCGCTGGGCCGCGGGGCTGGCCGCCGTCGCCCTGCTCGGCACGGCGCTGGTCGCCGCCCTCGTCGTGCCCAACGGACTCAGGCGCGAGAACCCGGCAGACGGCGAGTCAAGTTCCTCGCTGCTGTCGACCGGACGCGCCGTCGCCGGCAACCGGCCGCTGCTCCGCTTCACGGCGATGTTCGCCATCGGCGGACTCGGCGCCGGCATCGGCTCGGGGCTGTCCTTCTTCTACATCGACGGCTACCTGCAGCTCGGCCAGCAGCTCGCCGCGGTGATGATCATCAGCATTCCGATCAGCCTGGTCGCCACGCCGGTCTGGGGCACGCTCTGCCGCCGATTCGGCAAGCAACAGGCATGGGCGGCCGGCAACGTCGGCGCGGGCCTCGCCTCGCTGAGCTACTACTTCATCGGTCCGGGCGAGAACGCCGCGCTGCTGCTGGCCGCGTCGCTGATCGTCGTCAACGCCATGATCGTGGTGGAAGCCGTTGCGGCGCCCGCCGTGCTGGCGGACGTCGTCGACTACGGACGGCTGCGCTTCGGCGCCGACCACGCCGGCAGCTACTTCGCTTTCTATGCGATGGTGCAGAAGATCAACGTCGGCATCGGCGCGGCGCTGGGTCTGCTGATCGCGGGGCTGTTCGGCTTCGACGCCACGGTCACGACCCAGAGCGCGAGTGGGCGCTTCGGCCTGCTGCTCGCCTTCTCGCTGCTGCCCGCCGCCTTTCTCTGCCTCGCCGCCCTGTGGATCTGGCACTTCCCGATCGACCGAAGGCGGCACGCCGTGATCATCGCCGCGCTCGAGCGCCGGTCGGCGCGCAAGGCCCCCGGCGGAAGCGGGCGGACCCAATCGCCGGTCGCGCCGGCCTGATCCGGGTCGATCCGCCTGAATCCGCGTCGAGCCCCACGTGACCGCCAACCACGACATCGCCTCGCTGCTCGAGCCCTGGCCGGACCACGCCGGCGTCGGGCTCGGCCTGCCGCCGTTCGACCAGCTTGAGCCCGACGGCCTGGAACAGGCGATCGAGGCCGCGATCCGGCTGCGTCGCGAGGCGGTCGACGCGATCGCGAGCGAGCCGCAATCGCCGACGTTCGCGAACACGGTCGAAGCGTTCGAACTCGCCGCTCTGCCGCTGGCACGCCTCGAGAGTCTGCTGCAGCATCTGGCGAGTACCGGTTCGAGCGAGGAGATGGCGGGCCTCCACCAGAGGACGGCGCCGCGACTTGCGGCGCTCGAGGACGAGATCGCCGGGCGGCGCGAACTGCTCGAGCGAGTCGAAACCGTGCGGGAGCAAGGCGACCTGACCCCCGAGCAGCGGCGACTCGCGGAGTTGATCCGGAGGCGCTTCCGCCTCCGCGGCGCGGGCCTCGAACCGGAGGCCCGAGCGCGATGGACCCGAATCAACGCCCGGCTCGCCGAACAGCAGGTGCGTTTCATGCGCAACCTGACGGACGAACAGAACACGCTCGTCCTGTGGCTTCTCGACGAGGCCGATCTGGACGGCCTGACCGACGAGCAGCGCGCCGCCATGGCGGCGGTCGCCGAAGAGCGTGGGCGTCCCGGGCAATGGGCTCTGCCGATCCAGCGTCCGACGGTGTGGCCTTTTCTTACCCGCTCGCGGCGTCGCGATTTGCGAGAGCGCGTCTGGAAGCTGTGGATGGGCCGCGGCGCCAACGCGGGAGAGCACGACAACCGGCCGGTGATGGCCGAGATCCTCCGTCTTCGCGGGGAGAAGGCGCGGCTGCTCGGCTACTCCAGCTACGCCGACCTGGCGATGGCGACCCGCATGGCAGCCAACCCGCAAGCGGCGCTCGACCTCCTGCTCCAGGTCTGGCGCGCCGTCGAAGCGACCACGCGGCAACAGCTCGCCGCACTACAGGAACTGGCCCGGGCGGACGGACTGGAAGGCGAGTTGCAGGCGTGGGATCGCCTCTACTACGCAGAGAAGTACCGCCAGTCGCATTTCGGGCTCGACGGCGACGCGGTACGCCCCTACATGTCCCTCGACGCCGTCAAGTCGGCCCTCTTCCGGAGCGCGGAGCACCTCCATGGTCTCCGCTTTCGCCGCCTGGACAAAGCGCCCGTCTACCACCCCGACGTCGAGGCCTTTCTCGTGTGCCGGGGGGACGAGGCGCTCGGCGTCCTCTGGCTCGACCTCTACCAGCGGGAAGGCAAGTCGCCGGGCTCATGGCAGGCCCAGTTGCAGGCACGTTGTCTTCATCCCGAGCCGAGCCCCGTTCATTCCGCCGTCGTCTCGAGCCTGCCGCGGCCGCCGGACGGCGAACCCACGCTGCTTGTCTGGGAACTCGCCAACGTGCTCTTCCACGAGTTCGGTCACGCGCTGCACATGCTCCTCTGCCGCGCCAGCTACCCGTCGCTGGGAAGCCTCGCCGTCGAATGGGACTTCATCGAGCTGCCCGCGCTGCTCAACGAACGCTGGCTTCTCGACCGGGAGTTGCTGTCGCGTCACGCACGCCACGTCGAAACGGGCGAGCCCATACCCGACGAAGTCCTCGACGCGCTGGTGCAGGCGCTGCGCCACGACCGGATCTTCAGCCTCACGCTCGACTACCTCGCCACCGCGATTGTCGACCTCAGACTCCACCAGCTCGCCGACGGCAGTGAGATCGACGCCATGGCCGTAGAGGAAGAGGTCCTGTCGGAACTCGGCGCGCCGGCCGCGGTCGAGCCTCTGCTGCGCGTGCCTCACGCCATGCACACGTTCTCGGAGGCCTACGCCGCCGGCGTCTACTCCTATCTCTGGGCCGACGTCCTGGCCGCCGAGGTCGGCCGCCTGTTCGAGCAGGCTCCCGGTGGGTTCCGGGATGCGAACGTGGCCAGGCGCTATCGCGAGGCGATCCTGGAGGCGGGAAGCACGGTGCCGGCGACCGAACTGTTCCGCGCGCTCGTCGACCGGGAGCCCTCGCCGCGCGCGCTGTTCGACAGGTTCGGCCTTTGATGAAGCGCTGTCTCGGTGACGGTCTAACCCCGTCCCATGAACGGCATTTCGTTCGCCATCACGGTCAGGAAAGGCACGTTCGCGTCGAGCGGGAGTGCGGCCATGTAGCGCACCGCGTCGACGACGGCGCGCACGTCGATGGTGGGTTCCGGCTTCGTGGAGCCGTCGGGTTGGGCCACGCCGTCGGACATCCGCGCGGTCATTCGCGTATAGGCGTTGCCGATGTCGATCTGGCCGCAGGCGATGTTGAACCTGCGACCGTCCAGCGACGTCGACCGCGTGAGCCCGGTGATCGCGTGCTTGGTGGAGGTGTACGGGGCGGAGTTGGGGCGCGGTACGTGCGCGGAGATGGAACCGTTGTTGATGATGCGGCCGCCCTGCGGATCCTGTTCCTTCATCAGCCTGACCGCCCGTTGCGTGCAGAGAAAGGCGCCGGTCAGGTTGACCCCGACCACCCGGTTCCACTGCTCGAACGTCAGGTCCTCGATCGGCACGGGCGGCGCGCCGGTGCCGGCGTTGTTGAACAGAAGATCCAGCCGGCCGAAGGCGCTCGTCAGGGTGTCGAACACGGCCTGGACGCCGTCCACGGTGCTGATGTCCGCGGCCACGACCGAGACCTTCCCGGGATCGCCCGCGCCGTTCTTCGTTTCAATCAGCCGCTCCTCGCGGCGGCCCGCGATGAGTACGTGGTAGCCGTCGTCGACCAACCCGTGCGTGACGGCGCGGCCGATCCCGCTGCCGCCGCCTGTGACGATTGCGACTTTCTCCGACAAGTCCGTTCTCCTCGAGTCCCATCCTAGACTCGCGCGAGTGAAGGTGCTTCGATCGTGAGCTTCTGGCAGAGGATCCCGGTCTTCCGCGACCACCCGCCCGGCCTGGGCGTCTGCTTCCTGGTCGAGATGTGGGAGCGCTTCTCGTACTACGGGATGCGGGCGCTGCTCATCTTCTACCTGACCCAGCACTTCCTGTTCAGCGACAGCCGGGCCTTCGTGCTCTACGGCGCCTACGCGTCGATGGTCTACCTGCTGCCGGTGCTCGGCGGCGCGGTGGCGGACCGCTGGCTCGGCCCGCGCAAGGGGGTCACCTTCGGCGCGCTGCTGCTGGTCGCCGGCCACTTCCTGATGACGATCGAGGGGCCGGCGGCGGAAGAGGTCTCGTCCGCGGGCGGGCTCGTCGTCGAGCGCAGCGACTTCCACCTGAGCCTGTTCTACCTGGCGCTGGCCCTGATCGCGACGGGCGTCGGATTCCTAAAGACGAACGCCTCCACCGTCGTCGGCGCGCTCTACGAGAAGGGCGACCCGCGACGGGACTCCGGCTTCACGGTCTTCTATATGGGGATCAACCTGGGCGCCGCGGTCGCACCGCTGCTCTGCGGCTGGCTCGGCCAGACCTACGGCTGGCGCTACGGATTCGGTCTCGCTGGTGTCGGCATGCTGGCCGGGCTGCTGCTCTACCTGAAGGGCCAGAAGTACCTCCGCGGCCACGCGGACCCGCCGCGGCCCGAGGAGCTCCGGGAGCGCCTGGCACCCGGACTCTCCCGTGAAGGCGCCATCTACCTGGCGAGTCTGGGCCTGGTCGGCGGCGTCTGGTGGGTGCTCCAGAACCCGCCGGTCGTCGGCGGCCTGCTGTCGGCGACCGGGGCCGCGCTCGGCCTGTTCGTTCTCTACTACGCGCTGCGCCGCTGCGACCGGACCGAGCGCGACCAGCTTCTGGCCTGCGCCGTCCTGGTGGCCTTCACGATCGGCTTCTGGGCCTTCTACGAGCAGATGGGCAGCTCGCTCAACCTCTTCGCGGACCGCATGGTCGATCGCGAGTTCCTCGGGACGGAGATTCCGGCGGCCACGCTGCAATCCCTGCCGGCGATCTACGTCATCGCGCTGGCGCCTCTCTTCAGTTGGCTGTGGATCGCGCTCGGACGGCGCGGCCGGGAGCCCTCGACACCCGTCAAGTTCGTTCTCGCGATCGTGCAGATCAGCCTCGCCTTCCTGGTGCTGGTTCTCGGCAGCGCCCTGCGGCCGGACGACGGCAAGGTGGCCCTGATCTGGTTCGCCCTCACCTTCCTGCTGATGGTGACCGGCGAGCTCTGCCTCGCGCCGGTCGGCATGTCGATGGTGACGCGGCTGTCGCCGACGCGGATCGTGTCCACGATGATGGGATCCTTCATGCTCGCCTATGCCGCGTCGAGTTACATCTCGGGGCTGATCGCCCGGCTGACGAGTGCCACGACGGTCGGCGGAGAGGTCGCCGACTTCGACGCGGCGCTTTCCACCTACAGCAACGTCTACACGAGGATCGGGCTGCTGGCTCTGCTGGTCGCGGCGGTCCTCGCCGGGCTGACGCCCCTGCTCGTGCGATGGATGCGCGGCGCCAACTCGCGGCCGGCGTAAGCTCCCGATGATCAGAAAACCCGAGGAGAAGACGATGAAGAAGAGAAGGCTCCGCACACTCTGCCTCGCCGCATGGCTCCTCGCGGCCACGCCCGCGGCGTTCGCCGGCGCGGCCGACGAGGCGGCAGTCGACCTCAGTCCGGCCAACTGGAGCGACCGCGAGGCACTCGAGGAACTGAACGCCTTCTTCGAAACGGACAAGCCGCTGGCCGAGGGCGAGCACGGCGTGATCAGCGGCACCACGGGGCCGCAGGCAGTCCGGGCCGGCCTCGAGGCGCTCCGCCAGGGCGGCACCGCGGCCGACGCCGTGATCGCCACCGCGCTCACCCAGATCTCCCTGGCCGGCGGCGCCTGGGTGAGCTACGCCGGGATCTTCAACCTCGTCTACTACGAGGCGGAGAGCGGCGAGGTGTTCAACATCAACGGCGCCTACGACACCGTCCGTGGCGAGACCGAACCGATGACGATCCCGACCTCCACGACGATCGGCGCGGAGCACCAGCCGAGCGGACGCACCGCGCTCGTGCCGGGGTTCTTCGGCGGCCTGGACGCCACGCACGATCGTTTCGGGAAGCTGCCGTGGGCCAGTCTTTTCAAGCCGGCGATCCACTACGCGGAGAACGGCGTCCTGCTGGGCGCCATCCACACGAGCATGATCGAGCGGCGCGAGGAGGCGCTCTCCCGCCTGCCCGCGACGCGGCGCATCTTCACCGACAAGGACGGCGTCTTTCTCGGCGAAGGCGACCTGCTCCGGCAACCGGAACTCGCGGCGACGCTGCGCGCTGTCGCCGAGCAGGGGATCGACTACGTCTACCGCGGCCCCTGGGCCGAGCGGCTGGTCGAGGCGGTCCAGCGCGACGGCGGCAAGCTCTCGATGGAAGACATGCGGAGCTACGAGGCCCTCGTCGCGGAGCCGATGCACTCGACCTACAACGGCTTCGACGTCTACGGACACGGCCTGCCCGCTCAGGGCGGCGTCCACGTGGCCGAGGTGCTCAACCTCGCCGAGGCGGCCAGGCTGCGCGACATGGGCCACTACGCGGAATCGCCGGAGGCCTTCTTCTGGGTCAACCAGATGACGAACCTGATGGGGATCGTCTTCCTGCCCGAGCCGATGCGCCGCGCGCTGTACGGCGACCTCGACGCCACCCTGGCGGGTCGGTCCGGCAAGGAGAACGCCGAAGGTCTCTGGGCGAGGATGCAGTCGGGCATCGCTCCCCTGACCAAAGTCCCCACCCCGGTCGATCCGAAGCACTCGGACGCCATCGTCGCCATCGACGCCTACGGCAACGTCGCCGCGGTCGTCCACACGATCAACACCTCGGCCTGGGGCGACACGGCCATCTTCGTCGACGGGATCTCGATCCCCGACTCGGCGTCCTTTCAGCAGGCGCTGATCGCCGAGGCCGGCCCCGGCAAGCGGCTGCCGGACCCGACCGAGCCGATGATCGTCCTGCGTGACGGCAAGCCGGTGGCCGCTCTCGCCTCCATCGGCTCCGGCCTGCACCAGAAGACGATCAGCGTCCTCCTGAACCTCCTCGACTGGGAGATGGACATAAAGCAGGCGATCGACGCTCCCTCGCCGCACCTGCCGGCCTTCGGGCCCCTGGGCTCTCCTTCCACGCAGGTCATCGAAGGCGACTTCTCTCCCGAGCTGCTCGAGGCCGCGCGCGGGCTCGGGCTCGAGATCAACGTGGTTCCGGCCGGCCTCGAGTCGCGCGCGCCGCGCGGCTACGTCGTCGGCGCGACGATCGGCGACGACGGCAAGCGACGCGCCGCGGCGACCACGCTGCTCAGCGGTCTGGCGCTGTCGCACTGAGCAGGAGGAGTCACTTGGCAATCTCCGAGCGCGCGGCCGCCCTTCACCGCGAGTCGATCGTCATCGACGGCCACTGCGACATCCTGATTCCCGTCAGCGACGGCAAGATGAAGCTCGACCAGCAGGTCGAGCTCCCCGACCCCTCGAGCTGGCAACCGCCGCTCGGTTTCGACATCGGCCCCTTCGCCCAGTTCGGGATGTCGGCGCACACGATCTGGTTCGGCTGCATGGGCCAGTACGACCTGCGGCGGTGGCGGGAAGGCGGCATCACATCGCAGCTCTGCGCCGTCTACCTCGACGACGAGCAGCTCAACAGTCCGCTGCACCGCGGGCTCGAGATGACCTGGAACCTGCACCACGAGGTCGAGCGACTCGACGACCTGGTGCTCGCCACGTCCGTGGCCGAGATCCGCCAGGCCAAGCGGGACGGCCGCGTGGCCCTCGTCTTCTCCTTCGAAGGCTGCGAGGCGCTGGGCGCCGACCCCCGCTTCCTCGATCTCTACTACAGACTCGGCCTGCGGGTGGCCAGCCTGACCCACACCCGCCGCAACATCTACGCCGACGGTTGCTGGGCCGCCGACGACCAGGGCGGGCTGACCGCCGCCGGCAAGGCGCTGGTCGACCGGATGGTGGAACTCGACATCGTCGTCGACCTCGTGCACATCGGCGAGCGCGGTTTCTGGGAGATCCTCGACCGGGTCGACCGTCCCGTCATCCTCTCCCACACGACGCCCACCATGTTTCCCAACAGCGATCCCGAGTCGCGCCTCGGAGGAGGCGTCCTGCCTCGTACCCGTCTCGAACTCCCCCGCGACGCCAAGATGCTGGAAGCGATCGCGGAGAACGGCGGTGTCCTGGGGCTGATCCACATCACCCACCGCAACCTGTCCGAGGTGGTCGACGACATCGAGACCGCCCTCGACGTGATGGGCCCGGATCACATCGGCATGGGCAGCGACCACTACGGCCTCGAACTCGCGCCGGACGGCCTCGAACACATCGGCAAGGTGCCGGCCATCACCGAGGAACTCGTCCGCCGCGGCCACAGCGACGAGACGATCCGCAAGTTTCTCGGCGAGAACTACCTCCGCGTCTTCGAGGAGGTCTGGGGGAAGTAGACCGCGGGCCGCTCAGTCGTTGCGGACGACCACGCCACCCTTCATCACGAAGGTGACGTTCTCGATGTTCTGCATCCTGTCGATCGGGTTCTCCGGCGACGCCACGATGTCGGCCTGCTTGCCGACGGTCAGCGTGCCGATCTCGTCCTCCAGGCCCAGCATGCGGGCCGGGTTGATCGTGCCGGCGCGCAGCACGAGCCAGTTGTCCGGAACGCGCCGGGCGAGGGACGTGAACTCGCGGATCGCCTCTTCCATCGGGAAGATGGGATCGGAACCGATGATCAGGTTCACGCCGCGCTCGACGGCCATCTTCACCGAGTTGCTGTGCTGCGACGCCACCAGCTCCGCCTTGGCGAGGTTGTCCGCCGTGATCCCGCCGGTGGCGCCACGCTCGAGGATCCAGTCGAGGACGTAGAGCGTGGGCACGTAGTAGGTGCCCTTCTCCGCCATCAGCCGGGCCGTCTCCTCCTTCATCATCGTGCCGTGTTCGATCGAGTCGAAGCCCGCCTCCACCGCGGCGCGGATGCCGGCGTCTCCGTGCGCGTGGGCGGTGATCTTCTTGCCGTGGCGGTGGGCCTCTTCGGCGAAGGCCCGGAACTCCTCGGCCGTATAGGCGGCAACCTCGGGGTCGTCGTGCTGGGACATGACGCCGCCGCTCGCCATGACCTTGATCCAGTCGGCGCCGTACTTGATCTCGCGACGCACCGCGCGCCGGACCTCGTCGACGCCGTCGGCGATGAACGGCCCGGTGACCTGGTGCGGGAGGTCCGGGGCGTAGGAGTTGAAGTCGCCGTGGCCTCCGAGAGGAGAGATCGTGTGTGGCGCGACCTTCATCCGCGGCCCCTGGTACCAGCCGCGCTCGATCGCGTCGCGCAGTTCGACGTTCGCGTAGTGGTAGTCCATGTCTCCGGGAACGCGGATCGTCGTCAAGCCGATGCTGAGGAGCGTCTGGGCATTGCGCAGCCCCATCAGGACGTTGTAGGCGCTCGACTGGGTCGGCGCCGACTCGTCGAGCGTGCGGCCAGTCAGGTCGATGAACAGGTGAGTGTGCATGTCCATCAAGCCGGGCATGCAGGTGTGGTTCGAGAGATCGATGCGGGTGGCATCGCCTGGAGCCTCAACGCTGCGGCCGATCGCGGCGATGCGATCGTCCACCACGAGGATCCGCTGATCGGCGAGCACGTCGCGCGCTTCGACGTCGAGGAGCTTGCCGCAGTGGACCACGGTGGCGCTGCCGCCGTCCTGGGAAACCGCCGATGCCGCGGCGAGCAGTCCCAGAAGCAGGGCGGCAAGCGACACGAGCCGAACCGAATCGAAGTCTCCAGTCATTCAGGGTTCTCCATTTGAGTTCACTGCTCGTTCGCTAGTCTGACGCCATCTTGCCGCAAACGCGCAACCCGCGGAGCACACCGCTCCCGTGGTGCAATTTGCAGATATTGCCGTCATTTTTCATGGTAAAGTGCCGGCGATATGAGCACTTCGTCGGCCTATCGGCGTATCTTGCAGCCTCCCCAGGAGAGCTTCTTCCTGCTCGGACCTCGCGGCGTGGGCAAGAGCACCTGGGTCCGCTCCCGGTTCCCGGACGCGCATCGCTTCGACCTGCTCGACGAAGCCCTGTACCAGGATCTGCTCGCCAGTCCTGGCCAGTTCGGCGCCGAACTGGCCGCGATCGAGCCCGGGGCCTGGGTTGTAGTCGACGAGGTTCAGCGGATTCCAGCCCTTCTCAACGAAGTGCACCGGAGAATCGAGGAGGACGGACTCCGCTTCGCCCTCCTCGGCTCGAGCGCGCGCAAGCTGAAGACTGCCGGCACCAATCTCCTCGCGGGCCGCGCCGTCCGAAAGCTGATGTATCCCTTCGTTCCCGAGGAGCTCGGCGAGGACTTCCACCTCGACGAGACGCTCCGCCTCGGCTCGATACCGGTCATCGCGACCGCGAAGGATCCCGAGGCCACCCTGGCGGCCTACGTCGAGATGTACCTGCGGGAGGAGATCCGCGCGGAGGCGCTCGTCAGAAACCTCGGCGGCTTCGCTCGCTTTCTTCCCCTCGCCGGCCTGTTCCACGGCCAGGTCGTCAACGTCTCCTCGCTGGCTCGCGACTCGGGCACCGCTCGCAGCACGGTCGACGGCTACCTCGACATCCTCGAAGACACTCTCCTCGCCACCCGGCTCGAGGGCTTCGAGGCGAAGCTCCGAACCCGTGAGCGCAAACTCCCCAAGCTCTACTGGGTGGATCCCGGACTCGCACGCCAGGTCCAGAGGCGGCGCGGACCGCTTCACGCCGAAGAACGCGGTGCGCTGCTGGAGGGCTTCGTCCTCGGGCTGCTGCGCGCCTACCGTGAGACGTCGGATCTCTACGACCGCATCTCCTACTGGGCGCCGTCGCAGGCGCAGAACGTCGAGGTGGACTTCCTGCTGGAGCGTCAGGGCGAGTACGTGGCGATCGAGGTCAAGTCCACGACCCGCTACGACACCACCCTGCTGAAGGGCCTCCGAGGCATCCAGGAGATGCCGGGGCTGGCGAGAAGCCTCCTGCTCTACGGCGGGCAACGGTCCTTCGCCACGAGCGAAGGCATCGAGATCTGGCCGATCCGTCGCTTCTCCGAAGCGCTGGCCGAAGGCGCCCTCTGGCCCTGAGACCTCACGAGCCAGGCGGCGCCAGCGAGTAGTCCGCGGGCGGCTCCTTGCCCGCGAGGTGACGCACGAAGTAGTCCCAACTGCGACGAAGGAAGTAGGTGTCGGACATGAAGCCGTGGTTGCCGGACGGCAGGACGATCAGGTCGTAGTCCCGGTTCGCCTTCGTCAAGGCCTCGATGACCTGCAGCGTCAGCGCCGGCGGCACGTTGTCGTCCAGGGCGCCGTAGGCCAGCAGCAGCTTGCCTTCGAGCTGGTGGGCGATCGAGGCGTTGGCCTGCTCCTCGTAGCTCACCGTCTCCGGGTCGCCATGGTAGGACTCGCCCCAGAGCTGGATGTAGCCCCGTTGGTCGTGGTTGCCCGCCGACGACACCGCCACCTTGTAGAACTCCGGGTAGGCGAAGATGGCGCGCGCCGACGCGAAACCGCCCCCGGAATGGCCGTAGACGCCGACCCGGTCGAGGTCCATCTGCGGATACCGAACGGCGAGCTGGCGGATGGCGGCCAGGTGGTCGGGGAGGCCTCCGGCCTCCTGCAGATTCCCTTCGGAACGCGCGTGAAACGCCTTCGAGCGCAGCGGCGTGCCGAAGCCGTCGACCGTGACCACGACGAAGCCGAGTTGCGCCAGCGCCAGGTCGTAGCTCAGGAAGAGCGTCGGGTCGTGCCAGTTCTTGGTCACCCGATGCACCTGCGGTCCGGGATAGATGCCGTCGATCACCGGGTAGCTGGCGCCAGCGTCCTCCGGGTCGAAGCCGGGCGGGAAGAACACGTTGCCGTAGACGTCCGTCTTGCCGTCCCGTGCCTTGACGGTGAAGGGCACCGGCAGCGCGGTCAGCTCCACCAGCGATTCGAAGTCGGCGACTTCCAGTTCCACCGCCACGCGGCCGTCCGGCAGCAGGACCCGCGACCGAGGCGGCTGGTCGATCCGCGACCACTGGTCGACGAAAGACTTGCCGCCGGGCGAGGCGGTCACCGTGTGGTCGCCGGGCTCGGGCGTGAGGATCTCGGGGCTGGAGGTCGTGCGATCGAGCGAAGCGCGGGCGAAGGTGCGGAGGTAGGGGTCGACGGCGGGGTCCAGGCCCGCGGCGGTGAAGTAGACGGTGCGCGACACCTCGTCAACGTGCACGACGTCGCGAACCACCCAGGCGCCCCGGGTGATCTGACGGACCAGACCGCCGTCGCTGCCGTACAGGTAGATGTGCGCCCAGCCGTCCCGCTGCGAGTACCAGAGCACCTCGCCGCTCTCCAGCACCCTGATGTTGGGCGTGCCCGTGCCGATCAGGAGCGTCGGCTCCACGTGGTGCCTGGAGGTCTCTGCCACCAGCGTGCGCGCTGAGCCGGTGGAGGCGTCGATCTCCTCGAGCTGCATCGAGCGCGCGCCGCGCGGCCGGCGCAGCAGGTACGCCTTCGAGCCGTCGTCGTTCCACCAGAGCTGACCCAGGTCGGCCAGCGCCATGAAGGGCGTGTGGACGCGCTCGGTGTCGACCGGCCTCACCGCACCGCTCCCGGCGTCGACGAGCAGCAGTTCGCTCCACGGCACGCCGTCGTCACCGGGAATCGGCATGCGGAAGGTGTGAAGGACGGGCCGGGCGCTGTCGCCGAGATCGGTCGTCTGCAGGACGTGCATCTCGCCCACCTCGCGCTGGTCCAGGCGCACGGTGAGCAGCGTCCTGCCGTCGGGCGACCACAGCGCCGAGGGCGGCCGCACGATGCCCGCGCGCTTCTCGGTGATCGTCGAAGTGCGCGCCTCGGGATGGGAGGCATAGTCGTGGAAGGGCTCGCCGTCGTCGGTCAGCCGGCGCTTCTCGCCGCTCCCGGTGGTGACGAGGTAGAGGTCGTGGTCCCGTACGAGGAGGCTGTAGGCCCCGTCGGGAGATGGCAAGGGCGGCGTCTCGTCCTTCTTCCCGTCCTTCTCGTCAGCCGGGGCGGCCGGCGTTTCGACGCGCGAGCATTCGGCCCCGTCAACGGTGCACCGGAACGACTCGGGCCCCTCCTCGCCGGCGATCTGGAACGACACGTGGCCCTCGGCCGACAGGTCGATGCTCTCGAACGGCAGCGCCAGCGGGTCCGCCGGTTCGTCGCGAAGCGCGCTCAGGGACGCCGCCAGCCGTGCGTGATCGAAGGCCGGACGCCGCCGCTCGCCGCTCGCCAGCGGCTCGACCCGCCAGTAGCGGTGACCGTCGCGGTCGTCGCTGCGATACCAGAACGCCTCGCCGTCGCCGATCCAGTGCGGCGTCACCGTCTCGTTGAAGATCAGCGACGCAACGCCGAGCATCTTCGCCGCCCGGTCGTAGGCCGAGGCGGGCACCTCGTCCTGCGCCGCAAGGGCAACCGCCGGCCCGGCCAGCACGATGAGTATCGCCGTCGGCAGGACGGCGCCTCGCATCCTCATTCCCGTCATTCTTCTCAAGACCCCTCAACTCAGCCGCAGCCGGCCCGCGGTCCACGCCCCGGCACGTTCACGTTTGGTTACAGTCGTATACCAGTTTCACCGACCAGGAGTGCAACGGAACCGATGTCTGAACTACCCCTCCCCCGTCCCCGCCTGCTCGTGTTTCTGCTCGCCGGCACGATCGGCGCCCTGGCGGCCGCACCGGCTTCGGCCTCCGACCGCCTCGAGATCCTGGGCGACGATCCCGGCCTGAAACACCTGGGCGCCGAGATCGAACGTCTCGCCGAAGCCAGCCTCGGCACGGTGGGAGTCGCCGCGATCCACCTCGAGTCCGGACGCGGCGTGCTGCTCAACGGCGGCGAGCGGTTCCCGATGGCCAGCACCTACAAGGTGCCGATCGCCGTCGAGATCCTCGCCCAGGTCGACGAGGGCAAGCGATCGCTCGACGACCTCATCACGATGCAGACCGGCGATCACGTCGTCACGCACGGCGCCCTCAGCGACTTCTTCGACACGCCGGGCTCCCGCCTGACGATCCAGAACGTCCTCGGCCTGATGCTGCGGATCAGCGACAACATCGCCACCGACCTCCTGTTTCGCGAGGCCGGCGGCGCCGAGGCCATCACAGAGCGGATGAGAGCTTCCGGCGCCGGGGGAATCCGTGTTGACCGGACGACCCGCGCATACATCGCGAACTGGCTCGGCCGCGACGACGCCACGGTCGCCAGGCCGATGCCGCCGGCCGAGTACAACCGCTTGGTGACCGGCGGCAACTCGAGTCAAGTGGACGAGCGCCGGCTGACCGAGCTGAAGCAGGCGTTCAACGCCGATCCGCGCGACACCGCGACACCCCGGGCGATGGCCGCTCTTCTGGGGAAGATCTGGAAACGGCAGATCCTCAGCGAGAAGAGCTCGGCCCTGCTGATCGACATCATGGCCCGCTGCGAGACCGGCGCGAACCGGATCCCGGGAGCGCTGCCGCCGGGCACGCCCGTCGCCCACAAGACCGGCACGATCGGCGAGTCGACGAACGACGTGGGCGTCATCACCCTGCCGGGCGACGCGGGGCACGTGATCACGGTCGTCTTCGTCAAGGAGTCCAAGCTGCCTTCCAACGAGGCGATGGAACCGGTGATCGCGGAGATCGCGCGGGCCTCGCACGACTACTTCGTCTTTAATCGCGGCACCTCCTGATGCCCGAGGCCAGGGCCTCCACCCGTCTGCGGATCGCGGGCATGCCGCGGCGACCCGCCGCCTTCCACGAGGCGCTGGCGGCCGAGGAGGGCCTCCGGAAGGCCAAGGGCGAACGGACGCGGGTTCGCCTGATGGCGTCCGGCTGCGAGCTGCTGCAGACGACCACCGTCGACTCGCTGATGATCAGCCGGGTCAGCAAACAGGCAGGAGTGGCGAAGGGCGCCTTCTACATCTACTTCGACAGCAGGAGCGCCTTTCTCGAGGAGCTGTGCCGGGAGTACGTCGCCTACGAGATGTCGACGTTCCCCGAGTTGGAAGTCGACATGGACGCCTACGACATGGTGCGCACGATCGTCGCCTGGTACGCGGACGTCTTCCGGAAGAACTCCGGGATGATCCGCTGCCTGGTGCGCATGACCGATGTCGAGGAGACGTTCGCGGAGATCTGGAACCACAGGAACCGCGAGATCGCCGACCGGATCGTGTCGTTCCTGTGCTCCTTTCTCGACATCCGCCCGAACAGCGCGGGACCTTTGCGGGAACTGGTGAACGCGCTCGGCGACGGCATGGACCAGGCGCTGTTCGCGCGACACCGCATCGACGATGCCTGGCACCACACGCCGGCAAAGCGGCGCTCGTTCGTCGACCTGCACAGCCTGATCATCTACCGGGCCGCGTTCGGAGGCGACCCCGAGTTGCCGAAGTCGTCCAGGTTCCGGCGGCTGGTGGAGCAGACGGGTCGGCGCTAGAAGTCCAGCGGCCGGCCGTCGAGCGTCGTGTACGGCGGAATCGGGTCGGTGGCGTGGAAGCCGAAGATCATGTCGCCGTGGTTCCCGTCCGGGATCGCGGTCACGTCGGGCAGCCGGTGCTCCTCGACGAAGTCGGGGTCGAGATCGATGCCGAGACCGGGGCGGCGTCCCAGGTCCAACAGGCCGTCCTCGACGGTCAGCGGCTCGCCCAGCAGGCCTTCGATGAAGCGGTTGCCGGTCTGGTCGACCTCCACGGTCAACCCGTGCCGGTGGGCCGCGACGACGTGGCCGTTGGCGATGACCGCCACCGGATCGCACCAACTGTGCGGAGCGAACTGGAGCCCCGCGTTCTTCGTCATCTCCGCGATCCTGTTCAGCTCGCTGATGCCGCCGCAGCGGCTGGCGTCGGCCTGCAGGATGTCCGCGGCGCCGCAGCGGATCAGCTCGCGGAAACCCTCGACGCCGAACTCGCACTCTCCCACCGCGATCGGCAGGCCGGCGACCTGCCGCAGCGCCACCAGGTCGTCGATCTCGAGCGGCTGGAACGGTTCCTCGAACCAGAAGATCCGGTGCTCCACCAGGTGCCGCGCCAGCGAGGTCGCCATCTCCAGGTTGTAGCGCCGGGTTCCGTCGGCCATCAGGTCGATCTTCGGGCCGACGGCGGCGCGGGTCAGGCTGACGGTTTCGCGGTCGTACTGCTCGTCGACGCCGGTGCGGAACTTGACCCGCCGGAAGCCCTTTTCGACCATGCGGACCGCCGTATCGGCGACGGTCTCGGGTGAGCTGTAGAGCAGGCCGCTGGCGTAGGCCGGCACGCGGGAGTCCTCGCCGCCGAGCAGTTCCCAGACCGGCTTGCCCTCCTGCTGGCCGAGAAGGTCCCAGAACGCCTGGTCGAGGCCGCCCATCGTCGTCAGCGCGACGCCCTTGCGGCCGTACCAGTTGGTGCGGAAGAACAGCCGCCACCACAGCCGCTCGATCTGGAGCGGATCGAGACCGATGAGGAACGGGCGCAGGTGCTTGACGGTCACCTCCACCAGCTCGGGGTGGGAGTAGGCGGAGCCCGTCCCGACGCGGCCGTCGTCGGTGTGCACCCGGATCAGCGAAGCGAGGCGGCCCTTGACCCTGCCCCAGGGCCCCACCCAGCCCTTCCCCTCCGGGTATTCGAAGTAGAGATGGATGGTCTCGACGCGGTCGATTCGCATGACGCCTCCGCGAAGATCGAAACATGACTCACGGGTCACTTCTGACTATACTGAACCCGATCACGGCAAGGAGAACGACGCTTGGCCAAGCGGGTCCCGCTGCGACATCTGCTGTTCTACGCCAGCCCGGGGATCCCGCTCGCGCTGTTCATCCCGCCGATGCCGGCGATCCTGGCCGCCTTCTACGCCCAGCACACAGCGGCGACCACTGCCGGCATCGGCACGGCGATGCTCGTCGCTCGGGTGGCGGACGCCCTGACCGATCCGCCGATGGGCTACCTGTCGGACGCGACGAAGAGTCCCTGGGGCCGCCGCAAGCCGTGGCTCCTGGCGGGGGCCCTGCTCGGCATGGTCGCCATGTTGGTCTTCTTCATGCCGCCCGGGAGCGCCGGCAACTGGTACTTCCTCCTGGGGCTGCTCCTCTACTACGTCGCGATGACGGTCATGAACATCCCGCTCCGGGCATGGTCCAGCGAACTCTCCGACGACTACAGCGAGCGCTCGCGACTGTCGCTCTACCTGACGACTGCGCTGCTCGTCGGGGGTCTCCTCTTCTTCATCCTGCCGCCGCTCCTTGCCCACGAATCCGTCGGACTCCTGTCGTCCGCCGAGTTCGACCTCGAGACGATGGCCCTGTTCGGCTGGATCGGCATCGTGCTGCTCCCGCTCCTGCTCGGGGCGGCCTGCGCCGGCACGCCGGTCGGTCGGAGCGCCGGCGAGTCCCAAACGTCGATCCTCGAGTCGTTCAAGGCCGTCCGCGGCAACGGCCCGTTCTGGTCGCTGATGACCGCGGAGTCGCTGAACTACATCGCCTCGGGCGTCTCGTACTCCGTGCTCATCCTGGCCCTGTCGAACTACTGGGGCTTCGGCGACCGGGTAGCCATCTTCCTGCTCATCGTCATCGTGATTCAGGTCATCGCGATGCCGCCGACCGGCTGGCTGGCGGTCAAGCTAGGCAAGCACCGGACGTGGGCGTTCGGCGTCCTCGGCCAGGCCCTCGTCTTCCCCCTGATCTTCGTCATGCCGCCCGGCGCTACGCCGTTCTTCGTCATCGCGCTGTTCGGCGCCGCGATCTCCATCTTCCAGGCCCCGCACATGATGATGCCGATGGCCATGCTGACGGACACCGCCGACTACGACCTGATGAAGAGCGGCAAGCAGCGCACCGGCAACTACTTCGCCCTCCAGCACCTGATCTACAAGGGCATGAACGCGGTCGGCTACTCGCTGGGCTACTTCCTGCTCGCCTGGGTCGGCTACGACCCGGCCATCTCCGAGAACACGGCGTCGGCGAACGTCGGCCTCCAGGTCATCGTCGGCGTGGTCGCGCCGGTGTTCCTGCTCGCCTGCGGAATCGTCCTGTTCCGCTATCCGCTGACCGCGGAGCGCCACGCCGTCATCCAGCGCTTCATCCGCCGCCGCGAGGAGCGGCTGGCGGCCGCTGACTCGCCACTGCCCCAATGACGCAGCCCGCGCAACCCGCGAACGCCGCCACGAGCATCGACCGCGAGCTCGACTCGCTGCTCGAAGGCCAGTTCGCGTCCGGCGCCAGGAACGCGGTGGCCCGGATCGAGGCGCCGGCGGCGGGCTTCGCCTGGGAACACGCCGCCGGCGTCGCGCGCGAGGACACCGGCGAGGCGATGACGCCGGAGCACCGCTTCCACACCGCGAGCGTCAGCAAGTCGATGACCGCGCTCCTCGTCGTGCAACTCGCCGACGAGGGCGCTCTCGGCCCCGAGGGCGTGGACGCGCACTACGTCGAGTTCGAGGTCTTCCCCGACGAAGTCCAGGAGCGCCTTCTCACCCGTGGCGGGGAGCCCGCCTTCTCCGGCGTCACGCTCCGGCACATGCTGTCGCACACGTCGGGCTTCCGGGACGCCTTCGTCGACGACGGTTCCCGGACCTCGAGGGAAACCGGGCGGCCGGCGCCGGGATCGATCATCGGCAGCGACGCGACCCGCAACTTCACCGCCGCGTGGTCGCCCTGGCTGCCGGAGGGCGACTCGGCGGAAGAGCGCGGCGTCATCAACCACTACCTGTCGCAGCCCGGCATGAGCGAGGCCCTGTCCGAGCCCGGCACCACGTTCCACTACAGCGACACCGCCTTCGTCCTGCTGACGCTGCTGGTCGAACGGGTGACGGGCAAGAGCTACCACGCCAACCTGAGAGACCGGATTCTCGCGCCCTGCGATCTACGGGACAGCTACCTGGCCTACCGGGACGATCCGCCATTGGGGCCTCGCCGCCAGCCCGAGTCCGACGTCCATGCCTACGGCATACCGATGCTGAGTTCAGGCAAGAACCTGTCCTTCGACTGGGGCGGCGGCGGACTGGTCACGACCGCCGGGGACCTGGCCCGGTTTCAACGGGCCTTGGCGGAGCAGCGGCTGCCCGGGTCGAACCGGATCCTGCCCCGTATGATCGCCTGGACCCGGCCCGCCGGCCTGGCCGGGCTGCGAACGGGCGTCGGCCTCGGCCTGTTCCGCACCCGCTACCCCGGCGGCGAGCTGTGGGGCCACTCCGGCGCCTGGGGCGCCAAGATGGATTGCGACCAGGCTGCCGGCATCTACTTCGCCGGCACCGTCAACCAGGCGGGCGCAGCCGCCGGCTGGCACCACCCGTTGATCGCCCGGGTCGCCGAGCACATCCGATGAGGTGAGGAGAAGAGACCATGCGCCAGTTCATTCGACGACACCCCTTCTGGAGCTTCTACGCGGCCGCCTTCCTGGTCGGCCTCCTGGCCTGGGTCTACCTGATGACGGTGGAGCTCGTGCTGCAGGGCGAGCGCGGCCCCGACTACAGCGCCTACGGCGAGTTCGTGGGCTACCGGGACGCGACCCGGGCGGCGCACCCGATCCTCCACCACCACGGCGACAGCGTCCTGCTGTACATGCAGGCCGCCGCCAGCAAGATGCCGATCCTGCTGCCGATGTTCTCCTTCCCCTTCGCGCCGACGCTGGCCGCGCTCCTGATCGTGGGGATCGGCTGGAAACGGCTCGGGCTGCGGGCGCTAGTCGGCCTCTACCGCCCGATCCGGGGCAACGTGAGC
Organism: Thermoanaerobaculia bacterium; assembly: GCA_022823665.1. Classification (GTDB taxonomy): domain Bacteria; phylum Acidobacteriota; class Thermoanaerobaculia; order Multivoradales; family Multivoraceae; genus Multivorans. The sequence continues at coordinate 136,605 of JAJEHN010000008.1, forward strand.
GCGCGGGAGGGAGCGCAGCTCTACGCCATCCTGGTCGGCTTCCTGGTCACGTTCGTGAGCAGCCTGCTGATCTTCGAGCAGCTCTTCGGCGACCCGGCGAAGGTACAGAACGCGGTCGCGCACATCGGCCTGCTCGACTGGCGGACCTTCATCGCGACCCTGCTGGTCGCAGGCTTCCTCAACCAGGGCGCGCTGCTCGAGGAACTCGGCTGGCGCGGCTACGCGCTGCCGCTACTCGTCCGCAAGTGGAGCAACCCGCTGCTCGCCTGCGTCGTGCTCGGCGTCCTCTGGGCGCTGTGGCACTTCCCGCGTGAGATCCCGGGGATCCTCTCCGGCCAGTCTCTGGCCGCCCTGGTGCAATGGCACCTGATCTTCTTCCTGTCGACCATCGGCATGACGATCGTCGCGTTCTACTTCGTCAATGCCGCCGGCGGCAGTGTCATCCCGGCGATCCTCATCCACGGCGTCCTCAACCACGTCGGCAACATGTTCGGCGCCGAGCAGCTCGTGGGCCGCTCCTACGGCGGCATGATCGGGCCGGTCGGCTGGGCGATCGCCGGCGTCGTGGTCATCGCGCTGGTCGGACCGGACCTCGGCTGGAAGCGCCGGATCGAGGCCCTGGGCGACTCCGATCCGAGCCTGATCTGGGCCGGTTCCGGCGAGACCGCGCCCTCGTCGTCAAAGGCCTGAAGGGAGGCGAGCGATGGATGTCCGTCACGACCTGATCGAACGTAGCGTCGCGCCCGACGCCTCCTGGATCCGGCCCGACATCTTCTCGGACGAAGCGCTCTACCGCCTGGAGCAGGAGAGGATCTTCGGCCGCTGCTGGCTTCTCCTCGGACACGAGAGCCAGTTGCCGGAGCCCGGCTCGTTCTTCCGTACTTACATGGGCGAGGAGCCGATTCTCGTCACCCGCACGCAGGAAGGCGAAATCCGCGCATTCCTCAACCTCTGTCGGCACCGGGGCGCCCAGCTCTGCCACGAGGATCGCGGCGTGGCGAAGTCCTTCAACTGCCGCTATCACGGCTGGGCCTACGCCTGCGACGGCAAGCTGCTGGCGGCGCCCGGGGAGCAGCAGCTCTACTACGGCGAGCTGGACAGGGAGGAGTGGGGCCTCATCCGGGTGGCGCAGGTCGAGAGCTACAAGGGCCTCGTCTTCGGCAACTTCGACCCGGACGCCCCGCCGCTCGCCGACTACCTGGGCAACATGGCCTGGTACCTCGACATCCTGCTCGACCGCCGTTCGGGGGGCACCGAACTGCTCGGCGTGCAGCGCTGGCGAATCCCCGCAAACTGGAAGATCGTCGCCGAGAACCACGTGGGCGACGAGTACCACGTCGGCTTCACCCACGGGTCGCAACTGACGCGGCCCATCGAGAGTCGCGCGGCGCCGGCTCCGCTGGCCCGCGAGATCCGCCCCGAACTCGGCCACGGCATCGGCGTCGACATCATCCCCGAGGACCTTTCCCCCGGCGAGCGCGGCGGCTTCGACGAAGAGGTCAACGAGTACCTGCGGTCGATCGCCGGGGAGATGACGGAGCGCCTGGGCGAGATGAGGCCGCGCCTGTTCCCGATCCACGGTCTCGTCTTCCCCACCCTGGGCATGGTCCCGATCCTCAACTCGATCCGGGTGATCCACCCGAAGGGCCCCAACGAAATCGAACTCTGGTCCTACTGCATGGTGGACCGGGACGCGCCGAAGCGGGTTAAGGAGATCCTGGTCCAGCGATCCGTCTCGGCTTTCGGCCCGGCCGGCTCCTTCGAGCAGGACGATTCCGCCAACTGGACCGGCGTGACCCGAAACACAGCCGGCCACCAGGCCCGCAAACACCGCCTCAACCTGTCGATGGGACTGGGGCATGAAGGGGAGGTCGACGGACTGCGGGGCGAGGTGGGACTGACCGCGAGCGACATCAACCAGCGGGGCTTCTACCTGCGCTGGGTCCAGGAGATGACCGGGGGCCAGGCATGACCCTCGTTGACGCGCAACTGCTGGCCGACCTGCAGTTCTGGTACGCGCGCGAGGCCCGCCTGCTCGACGAGCGCCGCTACGACCTCTGGCTCGAGACGGTGGACGTTGCGATCCGCTACCAGGTCCCGACCCGCTACTTCACCGCGCAGGCCGACATCACCGACTTCGGCGCCTGGACGGTCGACCGGGAACTCGCCCAGGCTTCCGACGTGCTGCTCATCGACGACGACCACGCCGGGATCAGCAAGCGGATCGAGCGGCTGCAGTCGGGGATGGCCTGGGCCGAGATGCCGCCGTCCATCACCCGCCGGATCGTCTCGAACATCGAGCCGGGCGAGGCGCAGGAAGACGGCGGCATCGAGGTCTTCTCCGCGCTGCTGGCGTTCAAGAGCCGCGGCCCGGACGAGCGGAGTTTCCTCACCGCCCAGCGCCGCGATCTCCTGATCCCCGCCGACGGCGACTTCCGCCTGCGCCGCCGCCTGGTGATCATCGACGATACGGTGCTCATGGGCGAGAATCTGTCGATCGTCCTCTGAGGAGAAAGCCGTCGTGTTCAAGTTCGATCAGAAGATCTGCCTCGTCACCGGCGGCGGGTCCGGCATCGGCAGGGCCACCTGTCAGGCGCTGGCCGCCCGGGGTGCCCATGTCGTCGTCACGGACATCGACGAAGCCGCGGGATGCGAGGTCGCCGACGCGGTCGGCGGCGAGTTCGCGCATCTCGACGTCAGCGACCGGGACGCCTGGACGCGCGTTGTTGCCGAAATCGTCAGGGAGCACGGCGGGCTCGATCTGGTCCACCTCAACGCCGGCGTCACGACCTATCCAGCGGCCGGGGGTGGCTTCCCCGCCGTCGACATCGCCGCCATGCCGGCGGACGTCTACCGCCGGGTCATGAGCGCCAACGTCGACGGAGTCGTCTTCGGCGTGGGCGCGACCGTGCAGGCGCTGGAGAACCGGGGCGGCGGAGCGATCGTCGTGACGGCCTCGGTTGCCGGGCTCGGCACGTGGGAAGTGGACCCCCTCTACACGATGACCAAGCACGCCGTGGTCGGCCTGGTGCGCGCTCTCGCACCGTCTCTCGGCCAGCGCGGGATCACGCTCAACGCGATCTGCCCGGCCGCCGTCGACACGAAGATCTTCGGCCCCGAAGCCGAGGACTTCGTGAGGGAGACCGGCCTTCGACTCATGCCGCCTTCCCAGGTGGCGGATGCCGTCGTCGAGGCAGTGGCCGGCGGCGAGACCGGCCAGTGCTGGGTCTGCTACGACGGCCACGATCCGAAGCTCTACGTACCGGCTCCGCTTCCGGGCCTGGACGACTAGGCGTCAGTGCCGCGTCCTGCGGCCGGCGCGAAGTACCCTAGTTCTCTTCGGCACCGGTGGCTGCAGCCGGGAACAGCACGCTGGCGACGCCCGGGAAGCGGCCGCCCAGTTCCTGCAGGATCCGCGTCGCTTCCTCCTCGCTCACCTTGCACAGCTCCGAGGCCCAGAAGCCGGTGACCGCCGCGTAGCCGAAGCCGGCGCGCAGGATGTCGGCGACGCCCTGGCGAAAGGCCTCCACGTCCCAATCGTCTCGCGCGCCTTCGAGAACGCGCGTCGACTCGAGGGCCCGGTCGAGCTCGGCCTGCGGCATCTCGCCAGGCACGCCCACGTACATCCTGAACATCGCGGCGTAGACGACGCCGCGCACGTACGAGACCTTCCACGTCCAGTCCTCGGAAGTCGGTGAAACGTCGAAGTCCGGTCCGGTCCACAGCATCCAGTTCTCGATGAACGGCGGAATCAGGGAGACGTCGGCCGCGCTGTCGGGCAGGCTCCACTGGTTCGACGCGACCATCAAGGAGACGTCCAGGTCGGGCCAGCCCCAGCCGTCGGTGCGCCAGCCGAACATGTGGCCGCCGGCGTGGCTGAAGGACATCGTCGGCTGGCCGTGGTCGCGAAGCAGCCAGACCAGCCCCAGGTCGAGGCCGGGCCCCAGCTCCTCGTGCTGGGGGGTGAGCATCTGTTCGACGGTTTCCGGCTGGAGGACCTGATAGTCGTTGTAACTCCCGCTCGCGAGCATGGCCATCAGCAGTCGCAGATGGTCGGCCGGTTTCGCCAGCACGCCGCCGGCAGGGTAGTGGCTGAAGTAGAGCGGAATCGTGGGAATGAGCGCCCCGCCCATCCGTGCGTAGCCGGTGCTCATCTGCTCCCAGATCTCGGGGCGCACGTAGTCCCGGCGCTGCGCTGGCGGGTACTGGGACGACTCCATGCCCAGCGGGTCCATCACGTGCTTCTGCACGTACTCCGCGAACGAAAGCTCTTCTGGGTTCGCGGTCTCGACGATCAGGCCGAGCGTTGCCAGGCCCGGGTTCGAGTAGTTGTAGCGCTCGCCGACCGGCGCGACCCAGAACGGGGCGACGCCGCCGCCGACAGGGCTGGTCGTCGAGTCGAAACTCTCCTTGAGCGCCTGAGCAAGCGGGACCGGCTTGTGCCAGACGCCGCCGGCGCCGCCGGTCGAGATCCCCGAGCGATGCGTCAGCAGGTCGTGCACCGTGATGTCGCGCGCACCGAGCGGATTGTGCACCTCGAAGGGCAGGTGGTCGTTGATCGGATCGTCGAGCGACAGCACGCCGCGATCCACGAGTTGCATGACAGCGGTGGCGGTGTAGGTCTTGCCCAGGGAACCGGAGTGGTACACCGTCTCCGGGGTCATCGGCCTGGTGCTCGCAACGTCGGCGTAGCCGAAGCCCGCCTCCCAGATGAGCCTCCCCTTATAGCCCAGGGCCAGATTGAGTCCGGGCGTACCCTGGGCGCGCAGGACGTGCGGTACGAAGTCCCGCAGGGCGTCGATCAGCCGGAGCTCGAAGGCGCGTTCCGTGTGCACGGCCTCGGTGATGGGAATCGTCCGCTCGGTCTGGGCTCCGGCAGTCGTCAGCGTCGAACTCAGGAGGATCGCTCCCAGAAGAAGACGGCAGGCGGGGAGCTTCCCCGCGGTGGATCGGGTGTTGCGGTGGGCATGCATGCTCAGGCTCCTTCCTCTGCCGGCAGAATCCGCACTCCGCGGTGCCCCGCGAGGTCGACGTAGCTTGACCGGTCCACCCGGCCGTTGAGGTCCTGGCTCACGCAACCGTGCTCGACGTAGTCGACAACCTCCCTGCCCTCCGGCGTCTCCGGATCGACCGCTCGCACCGCGCCCTCCGGGTTCAGGCGGCAGGGCACGAAGCCGAACTCGGCCGGTTCGCCGCCGGCGAGCTTGACGAAGCCCAAGGCCGTCATCCGCGCCTCCGGGTGCAGCGGCATCAGCGGCCAGCCCTTGCGCGGCGCCACGGCGTAGGTGTCCGCGCTGTCGTCCAGCACGGACATGGCGGCGACCACCTCCGGCGGCCACTTGTCGACGCGGACGTCGAAGACGAAGTGGCCGAGCCCGTAGAAGACCGGCCGGCCACGGTACCACTCCATGCCGCGCAGCACATGCTGGTGATGGCCCACGACGATGTCGACGCCTTCGTCGATGCACAGCCGGGCCGTGCGCAGCTCGTGGTCGGTCAGGTGGTAGGCCTTGAAGTGATCACCCCAGTGGAAGCTGGCGACCACCAGGTCCGCCTGCTCCTTCGCGCCAGCGATGTCGGCCTTGAGATTGTCGTGGTCGGCCTTGTCCGGCACGGTGGAAACGCGCGGGTCGGCGCCGGGCGTGTAGGCGTCGTCGATCAGGTCCTGGTAGAAGTTGTGCGCCCTGAGCGGCGCCAGCCCGGCGAGGCTGCCGCGGGCCTCGTAGCCCTTGGGAAAGACCGACGCGTAGCCCAGGAACGCGACCTTCAGGCCGCCCGCCTCGAGGACGGCCGGCGCGCGGGCCTCCTCCAGACTGCCGCCCGCGCCGCAGGTGGCGACGCCCTGCTCGTTGAGGCGCCGCCGAGTCTCGAGCATCGCGTCGCGGCCGCCGTCGAGAATGTGGTTGTTGGCCAGCGACAGCACGTCGAAGCCCACGCGGCTGAAGACATCGAGGTTGTGCGCCGGCGGCACCAGGGCCAGCCCGGCACTGGGCACGGACTGCGGATGGTCGGAGTACGGCCCCTCCAGGTTGCCGAACAGTAGGTCCGGCGCGGCGAGGAGATCGAGCACCGGTGCGTATGCCTCGTCCGGGTCGTCGCGGTCGGTCAGCAGGTCGCCGACGAAGCCGAGGAGAGCATCGCCGTCGGCGGCTCGAACCGAACGCGGGCCGCCAAGCAGGCCGAGCACTCCGGCCGCCGCACCCGACTTGAGGAATTGCCGTCGATTCATGTCTCTTCCTCCCGGAACCTCGTCCGTGCGCCTTCTCCGTGCCTCGGTGCCTCCGTGCCCGTCAGCGTTCGATCCACTCGCCGCAGATAGCCACCGCTTCGGCGAGCTTGTCCGCCTGGCCGATGTAGTAGTGGGTAGCCCCCTCGATCTCGTGGAACTCCCTGTCGCCGTGGGACACGGCGGCGTAGAGCCGCCGCGCGTGGCTGGGCGTGCACGCGTCGTCGGCGCCGTTGTTGACCACCAGGACCGGAACGCTGATGTCCGCGGCGCACGCGAGGCCGTCCGCGTTCGACTTCTCCAGGCTCCACTGCGACAGCCAGCTCCGCAGCGTCGTGAAGCGCGCAAGACCCGTCGGGCCGTTGTTCACGGTCTCCGGGTCGCCGAGGTAGCACGAGCCCGGCTGGCGGTCGTTCGGGTCCACCGCCGGATCGAGCCAGCGCGGGTCGGCCATCGTGCCCTGAACGACGAAACAGTGCTCCTTCTGCGCGCCGGCCCGATTTCGGAGATGCTCGAACTCCTCCATCGCCCACGCCGTGATCCGCTCGTTGCGCGCGACCTGGGCCCGCCGGTAGCGCTCGAGAAACTCGGTCGAGTACGGCGGCTGGTTGGGATTGTCCGCGTTGTACAGATCGAGTTCCGGGTCCTTCCGCTGCGGTTCCCGTTCGTCGAGGATCGAGGCGTCCATCCACTCGGTGAGCGTCCCCGCGCGGCTGATGTGCGCGGCCAGCAGCATCACCCCGTCGGCGGGAATCAGCTCCGCCGCCGTCAGGTCGTACGGGTCGCCGGCCGGCGTGTGGGTCACCGTCGGCCGCTCGGCCTGCTGCTGGTAGTAGAGCGACAGCGAGCCGCCGCCGCTCCACCCCCCGAGCAGGACGCGCTCGTAGCCGAGCTCCTCCTTCGCGTAGCGGATCGTGCGTCCCAGGTCGACCACGCACTTCTCCATGATCAGCGCCGTGTCGTTGCCGCGATACCGCCCGTTGGCGTAGATCACGTGGTGGCCGGCCGCCGCCAGCGCCCGGACCAGCGGCAGCCAGGCGCCGCCGCCGATCGGGTGGTTGAAGACGACGACCGTCTTCGAGGCGCGCTCGCGCGGCCGCAGCAGGTGGCCATCGAAGAAGACGAAACCGCCCGGCCCGCCGTAGACGTCGCCGAAATCCGCGTCCTCCCGAAAGAAGACGGGAAAGGGGATCCGATCGTAGGGCTCCATCATCGTCGCGCGTCCGGTCAGAACTCGACCGCGGGAAGCGCTGCCTCGATCTTCTCCCGGTGGGGTTCCAGGTGTTTCGGCAGCGAGAGGATCCGCCCCAAGGAGTCGATCTCCTCGTCCACAGTCCAGCCCGGGTCGAGATTCGACAGCTCCATGTTGATGCCGCCGGGGACGGTGAAGTACGTCGAGTGGAACCAGCCGCGGTCCCGGGCCCCGGTGACGATCAGGCCCGCGCCGGCGAGGATTCGCGTCCACTTCTCCATGTCCCCGACGCTGTCGACCGTCAGCGCGATGTGGTGCAGGCCGCCGAGACCGTGCCGGCCCCACGGCCCGTCGCGCCGCTCGACGACATCGATCAGCTTGCCGGGCTCGTTGCCGCCGACCGCGAGACGTGTCCGGCTTCCCTCGGTGGCGACCACCTCGAAACCGAGGACGCCGACCAGGAACTGAACGGTCAGTTCGGGAATGCGCGGCGCGAGCGTGGCATGGTGGAAGCCGCGTATCTGGTGCTCGTCGGGAAGATCGGCCAGTTCGGGCATCCGGGCGTCCTCGCACCCGACGAGTTCCGACGAGATGCCGTCGAAGTCCCGGAAGTGGAGCACCGGATCGCCGAACCGCGCCGGACGATCGGTGCAGACGCAGCCCGCCGCGGTCAAGCGCCCACGCCAGTACTCCAGGCTTCCGGGCGAGACGGAGTAGCTGACGTCGGTGATCGAGCCCCGGCCCTCGACCGTCTTCGGCATCGGAACACCCTCGAGGATGATGTTCGTCATGATCGTCCCCGGACTGCCGAGGCGGTCGCCGAAGAAGAAGTGCCAGCCGGAGGTGGGGTTCTCCTGGTTGCAGGTTCTCTTGATCAGCCGCAGGCCGAGCACGTCGCGGTAGAACCGGAGGTCGTTGGCGGCGGAACCGACCAGCCCGGTGATGTGGTGGATGCCCCGGATCGGTGACGGACCGCGTCTCCTGACTTCAGCCATGCAATCTCCTTCTCAACGTGCAGCAGACGGATGTTACGTTCCCGGCAAATGAGCGACTCATCTCCGGCGACGCGACTGCGGGCCCTCCTCGACGCCCCCGGCCTTCGGGTCATGCCCTGCTGCTTCGACGCGCTCTCCGCGCGGCTGATCGAGCAGGCCGGCTTCGAGTTGACCTTCATGAGCGGCTTCGCCGTGTCCGCCAGCCGGATCGGCATGCCGGACACCGGCCTGATCTCCTTCGGCGAGATGCTCGACCAGGGCCGCAACATCTGTGCGGCAACGGGGCTGCCGGTGATCGGCGACGGCGACACGGGTTACGGCAACGCGCTGAACGTCAAGCGCACGGTCAGGAGCTATGCCAGCGCCGGCTTCGGCGGCGTGATGATCGAGGACCAGGAGGCGCCCAAGCGCTGCGGACACACGCGGGGCAAGCGCGTCGTCTCCCGCGCGGAGGCCCTGTCGCGGGTGGGCGCCGCGGTGGACGCCCGGGACGAGGGCGCCGACATTCTGATCCTGGCCCGCACCGACGCCCGGGCCACCGACGGCCTGGACGAAGCGATCGCCCGCTGCCAGGCGTTCGCCGGCATCGGCGCGGACATCCTCTTCCTCGAGGCCCCGCGGTCGGAGAGCGAGATGGCCGCGTTCTGCGAGGCGGTCCCCGGCCCGAAGCTGGCAAACCTCGTCGAGGGCGGCGACACGCCACTGCTGCCGCCGGCCCGGCTCGAGGAGATCGGCTACAAGATCGCGGCCTACCCGCTGACGCTCCTGTCCGCCGCGACCGCGGCGATGCTCGACGCCCTGCAAGCCTTGGGGAACAGCGAGCGGCCTGAGCACATCCTGGATTTCGAACGGCTGCGCGACATCGTCGGCTTCGAGGACTACGATGCCGAGGCCCAGCGCTACCGCATCGACGACGAGGACGAACGATGACTCGACACAGGAACGACGTCGACGTGCTGATCGTCGGGGCCGGCCCGGTCGGCCTCTGCTGCTCCCGGCTCCTCAGCAGGCTCGGCGTGTCCAACCGGGTGCTGGAGCGCCGGCCCGGCCTCCACACGGCGCCGCAGGCGCACGTCGTCTCGTCGAGGACGCTCGAGGTCTTCCGGGCCGCGGGCATCGACGCCGGGAAGCTGGTCGCGGCCGCCACGCGGCGGGAGGACCAGGGCGCGGTCCTCTGGGTCCACACGCTGGCCGGCCCGGTGCTCGGCCGTCTCGCTCTGGGCACGCCCGAGCGCATCATGAAGACGCTGTCGTCGACGCCGGCGCCCACCCTGAACATCCCCCAGCATCGCCTGGAGCCGATCCTCTTCGAGGCGGCCCGCGACGCCGGAGCGACGGTCGACTTCGAGGTCGAGTGGCTCGGCGCCATGCAGACCGAAGCCGGCGTCGTCTCGGAAGCCCGGGACCACGCGAGCGGTGAGACCCTCGAGTTCCGCAGCCGCTACGTCCTCGGCTGCGACGGCGCGGGCAGTCCGGTACGCCACGCGCTCGGCATCGGCATGCAGGGACCGGCCCACGTGCAGAGCTACCTCTCCGTCTTCGTCGAGGCCGAACTCCGGCACGTCGTGAGGGAGCATCCCGGCCTTCTCTTCTGGCACCTCGATCCGCTCGAGCCCGCCGTCTTCATCGCCCACGACCTCGACTCGACCTGGATCTACATGCATCCCTACGATCCGGAACGCGTGAAGCCCGAGTCCTTCACGCCCGAGCGCTGCCGCCAGCTCGTGGCGAACGCGATCGGCACCGACGCCGACTTCGAGGTCCGCGAGACCGGCTTCTGGCAGATGACCTGCCAGGTGGCCGACCAGTACCGCGACCGGAGGATCTTCCTGGTGGGCGATGCCGCGCACCGCTTCCCGCCGACGGGAGGCATGGGCATGAACACCGGCATGGCCGACGCCTTCAACCTCGCCTGGAAGATCGCGGCGGTCTGCGCGGGACGCGCCGGCGACCCGCTGCTGGCCACCTACGACCCGGAGCGGCGACCCGTGGCCGCGGCGGCCGCTCGACAGAGCCTGGAGAACCATCTGAAGATGCTCGAGGTCGTCGAGGCGCTGCGGATCGAGCCCGGACTGCCACCCGAGGAGGCTCGCTCCGAGATACGGCGGCTGCCAGAGCAGGAGGACCGCCGGCGGGCAGTCCAGGCCGCCATCGACGCGCAGGGGGAGCACTTCGACATGATGGGACTCGATCTCGGCCATCACTACGAGGACGGCGCCCTGCTTCCCGACGGAACACCACCGCCGCCGCCCGCGATGCGCGCTCTCGACTTCGTTCCCTCCACCCGGCCGGGATGCCGCCTGCCCCACGCGTGGGTGGAGTTCGAGGGCCGAAGGGTCTCCACCCTCGACCTCGTCGATCCGACCGGACTGACCGTCATCTGCGGCGCCGCGGGCGCGCGCTGGATAGCGGCTGCCGAGCCCCTCGGACTGCGAGTCCACGCGATCGGCGAGGGCGCGGCGGTGGGAGATTCGGCAGGCGAGTGGGCGGCGGTTGGCGGCGTCGGCCCCGAGGGCGTCGTCGTCGTTCGCCCGGACGGTCATGTCGCCTGGAGAAACGCGGATGGAAGCTGCGAGCCAGGTCCCGCGCTCGAGGCCGCGCTAGCAGCCATCTACTGCACCGCCGACGACGGCCAGACGGAGGCGCCATGAAGTTGTTCACGACCACGGACGGAGTCGCCCGCGAGACGGCCGGCGGCGAACTCGAGATCCTCGACCTCCCCTACGCGGACATCGGAGAGGCGCTTCGAACGGACCCGGAACTCGCTACCGTTCGCGATGCCCAGGCGAAGCGGCGCTGCGCGACCGGCGACGTGGCCCTCCGCGCGCCGGTCCTCCGCCCCGGCAAGGTCATCGGCATGGGCATCAACTTCCACAGCCACGTCGAGGAGACCCGCGAGTTCCTCAAGGCCCGGGGCATCGAGCCGCCGTCCGAGCCGGTGTTCTTCCTGGCGCCGGGCAGCGCGGTCATCGGCCCCGGCGAGGAGATCGTGCTGCCCGAGGTCGCGCCCGATCAGGTCGACTACGAGATCGAGCTGGCGGCCGTGATCGGCGTCGGCGGCGCCTCGATCGACGAGGACGACGCGCTGCGGCACGTGGCGGGTTACACGCTCGCCAACGACGTCTCGGCCCGCGACCTCCAGCGCAAGTCCTTCGAGGGCCCCGAGTACTCCCTCAGTCATGCCAAGGGCCTCGACACGTTCAAGCCGATGGGGCCGGCGCTGGTCACCACCGACGAGTTCGCCGAGCCGCTGGACATCCGCCTCCAGGCCCGGGTCAACGGCGAAGTGCGTCAGGACGAGCGCACCACGGACTTCGTTCATTCGGTGGCCCGCTGCGTGGCGCACGTCTCGCGCTTCATGCAGCTCGAACCGGGCGACGTGATGCTCACCGGCTCGCCGGCCGGCGTCGGCGTGTTCCAGGGCAAGTTCCTCCGGGCCGGCGACGTCGTCGAGCTCGAGGCCGACCGGATCGGCGTCCTTCGCAACGTCGTGACGGGAGCCTGAACCGGCGGGCCGCAAACTTCCCCATCCGCAACTGTGACCAGCAAGGAGTCCACCGTGTCGAACTCCCCCATCCGCCCCGCCTACATCCACCACATCTTCCTGCGGACGAAGCGATTCGACGCCATGTGCGCCTTCTACAAGCTGGTCCTCGGCTGCGAGGCCTTCTTCGAGAACGAGATGTTCTGTTGGCTCAGCTTCGACCAGGAGCACCACAGGATCGCCATCGCGAACATGCCCCAGTCACAAGACCAGGCCCCCACCCAGGAGGGCCTCGACCACGTCGGCTACCAGTACACGGGGCCCGAGGACCTCTTCGCCACCTACGAGCGTCTCCGCGACTTGGGGATCACGCCCTACTGGTGCACCGACCACGGCGGCACGACGTCCTTCTACTACAAGGACCCCGACAGCAACGGCCTCGAACTCCAGTACGACAACTACCCGAACAGGGACGCGCTCCTGGAGTGGATGAAGGGCGGCGACTTCGCCAGGAACCCCATCGGCGTCGACGTGGACCCCGAACGCCTGATCGAAGCGTTCCGCACCGGACTCGACCGGATGGAGCTGCACCAGCGCTCCCGGCGAGGCGACTTCCTGCCGGAGGGGATGTCAATGGCCGCTCCCGCAGCGCCGTTCCCGAAGGACCCCAGCGCGTACATGGTGTCGATCCGGCAGGCTGTCGGCGCGGGGCCCGAGTAGGTCAGACCCCTCCGCAGGGCCCAAGTCCCCTCACAGCCCATCACAAACGGGAAGAGCGAAAGCGGGATCTTCGATTCTCCCGTCTAGGCGCTGCCTGTCCTGCCGGGCACGCCGCCTCATCCTCCTTCTGCTGCTCGACCAGCGCCGCAACTTCCGCGGTCTGAGACTCCCTGTACTCCCGGATGATCCGCCGCTCCCGGTCCTCATCGATCACCGCTCGCGGGGCACCTGGCGACACTTCCACCACCACCTACTGAGCATAGTCGAGGAGATAGGCGGCCCCGAGGCCCCCTTCGGACAGAGGCGCGAGCCGTCGTGGAGCACGGCTATGATGGAGACGAGCTTCTCGCCGGTTCCATCGGCACCGCATCTCCCGATCCGCAGGTCATCGGACGGGAACCCGCTCCTCGCCGAGGCGACGTACCTGCTCCACTACATCGAGAAGATGGGAAACCGAAATCGTCGACATGATTCGCCACGGCGACGAAGCGGGCCTGCCGGAGCCCGAGTTCGACGTTGGCTCGGGCTTCACACTGAGGATCTGGCGACAGGGGGCGACTACCCAGAAGACGAGACCGACTACCCAAAAGACTACCCAGAGAACGGGGCTAAACTACCCAAAACCCGGTCCAAGAAACCGCCCCGACTACCCAAAAGGCGGTTCGCGACCAGATCCTGGACCACTTGCTGGCCGAGCCCGAGCTCACCCGCAAGGCGCTCGCCGAGCGAGTCGGCCTGACGCCAGACGGCGTGAAGTACCACTTGGCGGCCCTGAAGGCAGCCGGTGCCCTCCGCCGGGTCGGTTCAGCGCGAGCGGGGCGATGGGAGGTACTCTGAAGGTCGTCCCGCCAGGAGTCGCGAACCATGAGCACAACACGCGTCAGGATTGATCCGGCCGACCCGGCGACCCTTCCCGCTGGGAGGATCGACGGTGCCAAGGTGGACCGCACCACCGAGGTGGAGATCGCCTTGCAGCAGCGCGAGGGTGACGCCGAGGAGATGCAGGACGCGGCGCGGTACGCGCGCCGGGTTCGCAGGCGGCTGAGCGCCGCAACGCGACCTGCCGGTTAGCAGGTGGAAGACCCATGACGACTCAGCGAACAGAGACGGGCCGTCAGGTCGAAGCCGCCCTTGGAGAAGTGCTCGCCTATGTGCGCGCCGAAACGCGACTGCCTTGCCGAATCGTGGACGATCCGGCTGCGGAGCGCATCATTCCCCGGAATCGGCGACGGGACTGCGGCGAGGATCGCTACCGGCTGCGCGGCATGATCGCCGGGCGCCGGTACCGGGACCCGCGCCGCTAGCGGAGCAGGTCCTTGAACGCCACCGCGACCACCGCGACGCCCACAACAGGTAGACCCGCCGCCAAGTCTTCGCCTCGGTAGAGCAGGATTCCACCGACGGCGACCCCGGCCACAGCCGCCACCGCAACCGCCACCGTCAGAATCATCTTCCGGAGGCGGCGTTGCCTGCCCTCCTCCTCCGCCATTCCCATGATCCGATCTGCCGAACCGGGGAGCACCTGCTCATAGCCACCGTAGAGTTCCGGATGCGGGAGAGGCCCGGCCGTGAACTCGCTGACTTCAACCTGCTGAGACGTGACGGCTACGCCATTCTCACGCTGAACTCGCCGCCTCTGCAGCGACCCCTGTTTCTTCCTGGGCATCCTTCTCCTCCGCGAAGCGTTCCAACGACTTGCGGATGTCCCGTCCGACTACCACCCAGTCACCGCGAAGCGCACGTCCGTCCTGCCGCCACCAATCGTCCGGCTGAACCGGTCGCGACGGTCTCCGTTTCTCCAGACTGCCTGACGCTACACGCCGCTTCGACGGTTTGCTCATGTCGGTATGCCTCTGGGATGGAAGTTGCTGGATCGTTGCGGCTCGCCAGTGGACGCATGGCGAATCCTCGACTCTACCGGACCAACTGCCGCCTACAGCGGACTCGGCGCTCGGAACACATGTTCGTGAGAACAAGCCCGTACAAGCCCGTGCCCCGTTCTCCTATAGGCGACGTACACCTTGTCGGCGATCATAGCCGCAGAGCGCCGGATCGCAGCGAGGTTGACGCCAGCACCAGCAAATCTAGCGAGACAGCCGGCCCGGAGCCCGGCGCTTCGCGCCGGATGCCGGCGGGGGCGCCGGCGCACCCAGTTTCTGCCCTGCTCCCCTCAATCCACCTCCCAAGTCCCCGCCTCCTCCATCGCCTTCCGGTACGCCGACAGGCAGTACCAGAACAGCAACGCTCCCGCCGGCTTGAAGATCGCCTGCATCGTGGCGAGGGAGTAGTGGACCTTGCCGTCGTCCTGGAAGAGGAAATCCGTAAACGCGGCCAGGGTGCTGGTGCCGAAGGCCATGCCGATGAAGCTGGTCAGGAAGATGTAGAAGGCCGTGGCCTGGCCTCGCATCTGGTTGGGAGTGATCGGCTGGAACGCCGCCGCCATGACGCCGAGGTAGGCGCCCGAGAAGATCATCGCGGGCACGAGCAGCAGGAGGGTCATCGTCGCGCTGCCCACGAGCGGCGCCGCGATCGAGGGCAACGTGGCGATCAGGGTCGTGGCCAGCAGGGTGCGCACGTAGGCGTCCCTGTAGCCGCGCGCCGCGAGGCGGTTGGCGATCCACGGCGCGACCATGATGCCGACGACCCCGGTGATGATCGAGATCGTGCCGTAGCTCGTCCCGGCTTCCCCCCGGCTCAGGCCGTAGTTGCGGACGAGAAACTCGGGGTACCACGCGGAGGAGCCGTAGCCGGCCATCGCCAGCATCGACGAACCGACGAACAGCGGCAGGTAGCAGCGCTTGCGCTGCCAGATGAACCTGACGAACTCGCGGACCGGCAGGCGCTCCCGGCCGCTCCGCGAAACCGCCAGTTCCTTGCGCCGCGGCTCGACCATCGTCAGCAGCAGGAGCGCCAGCAGGACCCCGGGCAGTCCGACCGTCACCAGCGTCGCCTGCCAGGGCTGGAGCGTGCCGATGAGCGGGACCTCGAGCGGACCGATGCGGGTGTAGTAGTCGATGAGCAGACCGCCGATGACCAGGGCGAAACCGCCGCCGACCCGCACGCCCGTCTTGTAAAAGGACATCGCGTAGCCGAAGTGGGCGGGGCGGTAGCTGTCCGTGATGATCGAGTAGGCGGGCGGCGCGAGCCCGGCCTCGCCGGCGCCGACCGCCATCCGCGAAACGAACAGTTGGGTCACGCTGTTCGCCAGGCCGCCAGCCGCCGTCGCCAGGCTCCAGAAGGCGACGCTGGCGGCGACGATCAGCCTGCGCGAGTAGTGGTCGGCGAGCCGCCCGAGGGGGAAGCTGGCGAAGCTGTAGACGAGCGCGAACGCCGCCCCGGCCAGCAGGCTGTACTGGAAGTCGGTGATCCCGAACTGCTCGCGGATCGGACCGACGAGCAGCGAGAGGATGTTGCGGTCGAGAAACGACAGCACGTAGGCGAGGAACAGGAGGACGACGCCGTAGTTGGCGGCGCCGAGGGACGGGTAGTCGGCGGACTGTTCGGCCGCGCCGCTACCGCCGGGAGCCCTGGTCTCGACTGTCACGCCGGCAACTGGCTACGGCGGGCGGTTCTCAGGGCTGCGCGGCGTAGCGGCCGACGATCGGGCGGCCGGGGCTGACTCCCTCGACCGTCTCGCCGTCGCGGACGACGAACACCCCGTTCACCATCGTGTGGACGATTCCCTCCGAGAACGAGAGTCCGCCTTCGAAGGTGGCGGTGTCGATCACCGTGTCCGGGTCGAAGACCACGATGTCCGCGTCGGCGCCGACCTGGATCTTCCCCTTGTTCCTCATCTGGTCGGACATCGTCGCCACCCGGTCCGCCGGCAGCAGGCTCATCTTCCGGATGGCCGTCATCAGGTCGATCGTGCCCCGTTCGCGCACGTAGCGCCCCAGAATCCGAGAGTAGGTGCCGGCCGTCCGCGGGTGGGCCCCGGGCGCATACGGCATGCCGTCGGAGGCGACGATGACCCAGTCGTTGGCGAGGGCCGTCTCGATCCACTCCTCCTTCATGAAGTGGAGGATCACCGTGCCGCCCTCGCGGCGGTACCGGTCGAAGGTCTCCTTCGTCAGCCTCTCCCCCGTCTCCTCCCACTGCAGGTCGCCGTAGTCGATTCCAAGACGGTCCTGCCAGCCCTCGTCGAAGATCGACGACTCGAGGCTGGTCGAACCGGCCGTGTAGGGGTAGGCCTCGGTCGAGACGTCGAGGCCCAGGCGGCGCGCGCCGTCGATCAGGCCGAGCACCGTGTCGATCTCGCCGAGCGCCATGCTGTTGACGTGGACGATGTGCAGCGGCGCCCCGGTGCCGACCGCGTTGGCCAGGACTTCCTGCATCGCGTCGATCGACATGGAGCGGACGTGGGTGTGGATGGTGGCCCGTTTCTCGCCGGCAAACCGGAAGACCTCGAAGATCTCCCGGCGGGTGGCCCCGGGGTAGTACTGGGTGGCGAGCCCGATGCCCAGCGCGCCCTCGTCGAGTCCGCGCTGCAGATGCTCCAGCATGGCCGGGAAGCTCTCGGGCGGCAGCTCCGAGTAGTACGTCCTTGCCCCGGCGTCTCGCATGGAATCGAGCGGTTCGTCCTCGGCGCTGGCTGCCGCGAAGGCCGCCGCGAGATCCGCACGTTCCTCCTCCGGGACGATCTCCAGGCCCCTGAGGGCGCCGTGGTTGACGGTGGCGCCGTAGTTCACGAGCGACCTTCCCCGCCTGGAGTCCAGGAACGACTTGACGTCGGGTACGCCCCACTCCAGTTCGAGGGCCGTGGTCACTCCGTCCCTCGCCTGGTACTCGTGCGCCTTCGGGCCCTGACCGTGGGCGTGGAGGTCGACGAAGCCCGGCGCCAGCACGAGTCCGGCGGCGTCGATCAGGACGCCTCCGTCGGCGAGCGCGTCGGCCAGGGGCTCCTCCGTCAGGGCGGCGATGACGTCGCCGCGGATGCCGACGTTCCTGACCTCGTCGAGCCGCCTCTCGGGGTCGATGACGCGGGCGTCCCGAAAGACGACGTCGAACTCCCCGGTGTCGGCGTCGCCGCTGCCGTCGGTGGCGGGGTTGCAGCCCAGGAGGAGAAGCGCCGCGAGGAACGACGCGGCTCTGGCTGCCGACGAGTGGATGATGATCAATGGAGCGTCTCCCTTGGACCGCGAGTCTGGCCGATGGTATACACCCTGCTGCGCTACTCCCTGCACGTACCGACGACCTCGACCAAGGAGCCCACCCATGCCAAAGGCGACTCCCGGCGACACCCGCCTGTCACGCAGAACGCTGGTAGGGCACGGCGCCAGGGCGGGCGCCCTCCTCGCCGCCTCGACGGTCGGCGCGCCGTACCTCGCCTTCGGCCGGCACCGGCTGTTCGCCCAGAGCGAGGAGCGCTACTCGACGCGGGCGGTCGACCTGGTCGGCGACTCGCTGGTCATCGACATGCTGAGTCCGCTCACGCTGGCGTCCTCGACCATGCGGTCCTGGTACGGCAACCCCGAGAACATTCCCGAGTCCTTCTGGGACGATCTCGATCTCTCCGGAATCGACGCCGTTCTCGACGCCGTGGGAACCGGCCCGTTCGGGGCACGTGAATCCGTCCTCGAGCGGGTGGCGGGAGTCAACGGCATCGTCGCGCACAACGGACACCGGATGCTCCGCGTCGCTCGAGCCGCGGACCTCGACGAGGCGGCGCGAAGCGGCCGCGCCGGCATGATCTTCGGCGTGCAGAACGCCGATCACTTCCACTCGCTGGACGACGTGGACTACTTCTACGGGCTCGGCCAGCGCGTGTCGCAGTTGACCTACAACGCGCGCAACCTGATCGGCACCGGCTCGACCGACCGGATCGACGGCGGCCTGTCGGACTGGGGCGTCGCGATCGTCGAGCGCATGAACGACGTCGGGATGGCCGTGGACGTGTCCCACTGCGGCGACCGCACCTCGCTCGACGCCTTCGAGGCCTCAAAGAAGCCCGTCCTCGTCACCCACTCGAACGTCCGGGCGCTCGCGGACGGCCACGTCCGCTGCAAGCCGGACGAGGTGATCGACGCCGTCGGAGAGGCCGGTAGCGTCTTCGGCGTCACCGGCGTACGGATGTTCGTCAAGGCCGACGAGCCGACCACCGTCGAGCACTTCCTCGACCACTTCGACTACCTGACGAAGCGGATCGGCGCCGAGCACGTCGGCATCGGCAGCGACATCGACCTCTACGGCTACGACGACATGCCCGAAGAGGACATGACGCGGCTCAGGGCCGCCTACACCAAGGGCAAGTACCACTTCCGGGACCAGATCGACATCCCGGAAGTCGCCCACCCGCAACGGGTCTTCGACCTCACCGAGGGCCTGATCCGGCGCGGCTACACCGACCCCGACATCCGGGGCATCCTCGGCGGCAACTTCCGCCGGGTTCTGGAGGAGATCTGGGGATGAGACTTCCGCGCTATACACTGCTGGTTCTTGCGCTGGCCCTCGCCGTCGTCGCCGGCCCTCTTTCGGCCGCGCCCGTCGACGAACGCCTCCAGGGATTCGACGAATGGGTCGAATCGATCATGAAGGAGTGGAAGGTGCCGGGCCTCGGCGTGGCGATCGTCGAGGACGGCAAGACGGTCTTCGCCAGGGGCTACGGCTGGCGCAACGTCGAGGAGGAGCTGCCGGTGACTCCGGACACGCTCTTCGCGATCGGCTCGAACACGAAGTCCTTCACGGCGACGCTCCTGGCCATGCAGGTGGACGACGGCGCCCTGACGTGGACCGACCCGGTCCGCAATGTCGTGCCCGAGTTCCGGCTCCACGATCCGATAGCGACGGACGAGATGACCGCCGCCGACCTGCTGACGCACCGCTCGGGCCTGCCCAGGCACGACTCGTACTGGTACGCGACGGGCAAGAGCCGCGCCGAGCTGCTGGCCGGGCTCCACCACCTGGAGCCGTCCGCCTCCTTCAGGGGCAGGTACCAGTACCAGAACCTCATGTTCATGACCGCCGGCATCGTCTCCGAGCGGATCGGCGGCAAGTCCTGGGAGGAGCTCGTCCGGGAGCGCATCCTGACTCCGCTCGGCATCGACCGGGCCACCTTCTCGGTGATCCAGATGCAGGAGGACGACGACTTCTCCTACGGCTACACCGCGGACGAGGAGATCGAACGCCTGCCCTTCCGCAACATCGACGCGATCGGCCCGGCCGGTTCGATCAACATGTCGGCCCGGGACCTCGCCACCTACGTGCAGTTCCACATCGCCTACGGCAAGGTCGGCGACAAGCAGCTCCTCAAGGAGGCGTCTGCCAGGTACATGCAGCTACCGCAGATGGTGATGACCGGCCCGCTGCAGGCGCGCCTGCAGAACGGTCCGGAGATCGGGGACCCCACCTACGGTCTCGGCCTCATGGTGAGCAGCTACCGCGGGCGCAAGCACGTCAGCCACGGCGGCGGCATCGACGGTTTCATCTCGGCGATGGAGTGGCTGCCCGACGAGAAGATCGGCGTCGTCGCGCTGTCCAACACCACCTACTCCGGAACGGTGCCCTCGCTCGTCGTGCGTAACGCGTTCGACCGCATGCTCGGCCTCGAGCCGATCGACTGGGCGGAGAGGACGCGCAAGCAGATCGCGGAAGCGGAAGAGAAAGCCGAGGAAGCGAAGAAGAAGGACCTCGCGGCCGCCGTGCCGGGCACGAGTCCCTCCCACCCGCTCGCCGACCACGCGGGCGAGTACGCGCATCCCGGCTACGGCAAGTCGACCGTGCGACTGGAGGACGACGGCCTGGTCGTCGAGGTCACCGGCGTCGAGTTCCCGCTCCAGCACTACCACTACGACGTGTGGATGGTCCCCTACGATCTTCCGGGCGGCTCGCCGGGGGCGGACCGCGGCGGCGCCAAGGTCCGCTTCGACTACGGCAACGACGGGAAGATCAACGTCGTCTACCTGCCGCTCGAGCCGTCCCTCCCGCCGATCCGCTTCCAGCGCGCCGGCGACTGAGGCCCGCGACCCGCGCACATGCAGGGCCGGGCGCCGACGCGCTTCCACACCCTCCTCCTGCCGGCGATCATCGCGCAGTCGATGATCATCGGCGGCGGCTACGCCACGGGCCGGGAGGTCGTCGAGTACGCCGGCCGCTTCGGGAACCGGGGCTGGCTGGCCGTCGCGATCATCGCCGTCTGCTTCTCGATCGTCATGGCGCTGGCCTTCGAGCTGGCGCGGCTGGCCGGCGCGTACGACTACAAGGCCTGGAGCCGGAACCTGGTGGGGCCGTTCTGGTGGCTGGTCGACATCCTCTTCCTGACCATGATGATGCTCGTCATCGCGGTGATGACGGCGGCCATCGGCGAGGTCCTCCAGCAGACCCTCGGCTTTCCGAAGCCGCTCAGCCTGGTCCTCGCCCTCGCATGCGTCGGTTTCCTGTCGTGGCGCGGGTCCGGCTTCATCGAACGGGCGAAGACCTGGGGCTCGGCGGCCCTCTACCTGGGCTACTGCGCCTTCTCGGTCCTCGTGCTGACGGCGCCGGTCGGGGAAGGCGCCGCGGCCGCTCAGCCACCGCCCGGCTCAGAGGCCGGCACTCTGGAGGTGACGATCGCCGCGCTGCTGTATGTCGCCTACAACGTCGCCGTGGTGCCGGCCGTCCTCTTCTGCCTGCACCGTCAGACCCGTCGCAGCGAGACGTTCACATCCGGGATCCTCTCCGGCCTCGCGATGACGATTCCGTTCGCCCTGACGCTCGCCTGCCTCCTGCGGTTCGCCCAACCTTCCGTGATGGAGGCGGAAGTGCCCTGGCTGCGGCTGATCACCTCCGCCGCCGACGGACGCGCCGGCGGCGCGGCGCTCTGGATCGCCGTCTTCGGCGTGGTCGCCGGCTGGACCCTCGTAGAGACCGCCGTCGGCTCCATCCACGCCCTCGTCCACCGGGTCGAACGCAACCTGGGCGACCTGCCCCGCCGGTGGCGGCCCGCCTCCGGCGAACTCACGCCGGGGCAGAAAGCGCTGACCGCCGTGCTCGTCCTCGTGGCCGCCGCCGCGCTTTCCACGGTCGGCATCATCGACCTCGTCGCCCGCGGCTACGGCACGATCGCCTGGGGCTTCATCGCCCTCATCATTCTGCCGCTGTTCGTCGTCGTGCCATACCGAGCATTCAAGGCCGCCGGCTGAATCCCCCCACTGGGAGCGCGGAAGGCCGCGTCCCTAATCCTCCGGTTGACCGGAGTCCAGACTCGCCTGCACCAGCGGCGCCTCGATGCCGAGCTGTCTCGCGACGGCGAGGCATAGCGAGAGATCCTTGACCGGCATCGCCGGCCAGGTGATCCGCCGGCGAGGCATCGGGAAGCTCTTCGACACGAAGCTCCGGCCGGTCGACTCGTTCAGAATCTCCATGAAGCGGTCGAGGTCCATGCCATAGGCGCCGACGACTTCGCGCACCTCCTGGATGAGCGCCCAGGTGCCGAGGACGATCGCGTTGTTGCCGATCTTCATCGCCTGGCCGGCGCCGACGCCGCCGCAGTGCATCGTTTTGCCCAGCACGTCGAAGACCTCCCGGCAACGGTCGATCGTCGCCGCATCGCCGCCGGCCATCAAGGTGAGCGTGCCCTCGCGCGCGCCGGCCACCAGCCCGCTGACCGGGCAGTCGACCACGTGAAGCCCTCGCGACTCCGCTTCCCTCGCCAGTTCCTGGCAGTAGACCGGCGACATGGTGCTCATCACCACGATGATCGCGCCCTCGCGCAGCGTGCTCAACGCGCCGTCAGCGCCCCGCAGCACCCGGTCCGTCTGGTCCTCGTCCCAGACGATCGTCATCAGGATGTCGGCGTGCTCGCCCACTTCGCGCGGCGTCGCGACTTCCTCGATCCCCTTCGCCGCGAGGCGCTCGATCGCGTCGCGGCTGCGGTTGACGGAACCGACCACCCGATGGCCGGCGTCGAGCAGACGTTCCGCCATCGGCTCGCCCATGGCGCCGAGCCCGATGAAACCGATCGTTGGTCGTGGCATGGTTCCCGTGCTCCTTCTTTACGATTTGGTCTTCTATTGTCTAAACTGTACACCGTGCCGCAAGCCGATGCCAGCGACTACAGGACCGCGGAGAACCTGCTCGCGGAGTTCGCGAGTACGGGCTACGCGAAGACGTCGATGACCTCCCTGGCCAAGGCGGCGGGCGTCACGCGGCAGACGATCTACAACCGGTTCGGGCGCAAGGATGCGGTGCTCGAATGGGCGATCGGCGCCGTCGTACGCTCGCTGCGGGAAGACGCGCTTGCGTGTCTGGCCGACTCGGAGAGACCGACGGAGGACGCCCTGCTCGACGCGTTCTGCTGCTGGCTGGGACCGGTCGTGAAGTTCGTGCGCGACGGCCGGTACGGCGAGGAGATCCTCGGGCTCGGCAACGCCGCCAGACGGCGCGCGGGCGCGTACCCCCTGGACGCCTTCACCGCCGAGGTGACCGACGCCTTGCTGTCGCGCGGAGTCCGCGAGCAACGCCGGGAAGCCGCCGATCTCGCGTTCGTCCTCGTCATGGCCGCCAAGGGCCTCCTGGCCGACAGCGAAACCGAAACCGACTTCCGCGCCGGCATGGCGCGCGCCCTGCGCGGAGCCGGAATCAACAGTTCGTCCGAGTGAGTCAGTAGCCCAACCCCCAAAGGGAGAACCAGATAGATGACCAACCGAACCGTACTCATTACCGGCTGCTCGACGGGCTTCGGCAAGCTCGCGGCGAAGACCTTCCGGGCCAACGGCTGGAACGTCGT
Source organism: Thermoanaerobaculia bacterium (assembly GCA_022823665.1). Taxonomy (GTDB): domain Bacteria; phylum Acidobacteriota; class Thermoanaerobaculia; order Multivoradales; family Multivoraceae; genus Multivorans. Next base: position 159,924 of record JAJEHN010000008.1, read on the forward strand.
GGCCACCATGCGCTCGCCCGAGAAGGAAACCGACCTCGCCGGGCTCGACGGAGTTCTCGTCACGAAGTTGGACGTGAAAGACCCGGAGAGCATCGATGCCGCGTTCGAGCGCGGCATCGCCGACTTCGGCGCGATTGACGCGGTCGTGAACAACGCCGGCTACGGCAGCAACGCGCTCTTCGAACAGTCGCCCGATGCCTCCGTCCGCGACATCTACGAGACGAACGTCTTCGGCCTGATGAACGTGATGCGCCGCGCCCTGCCCGACATGCGGGCGCGGGGCGCCGGCTGCATCGTCAACGTGACATCGATGGCGGGCCTGATGGGCCTCCTCGGCAACTCGGTCTACTCGTCGTCGAAGTTCGCGGTCGAGGGCCTGACCGAGGCGCTCGCGCTCGAGTACAAGCCACTCGGCATCCGCATCGTTTCCGTCGCGCCCGGCGCCTACCTGACGACCGCGTTCGGCGACAACACGGACAACTACATCGAAGCAGGCGACATCCAGCTCGTCGAGCACTCGGAGAAGCTCCGCGACCACTTCGCCACGATCGTCTCAGGCGGCAAGCCGCAGGACCCGCAGGAAGTGGCCGACAGGATCTACGAATGCGTGACCGCGGACGACGTCCCGGTCCACAACCCCGTCGGCGCCGATGCCGAGCGGCTCAGCGGCCTGATCGACAGCCTGCCATCGCGACAAGCGTTCGTCGCCGCGATGGAGCAGATGCTGCTACCGCCGGCCGGCTAGCGCTAGCGTTGGCTAGCGGAAGCAGCGCTCATTTGACAGAAGCCGGTAACCAACGCCTGAGACCTGGTCGGCGTGGAGTCGTTATGGTCCTCGTCGCGCCCCTGCAGTCGAGTGCTCAAACTTGAAACGCACCGAGCCGCGACCGATCTGCTTGAAGCGGTTGCGCGTGTCGTCGCCCAACGGATTCGGCAACTCAAGGACCATCCAGCGTTCAGGCGAGAAAACGAAGGGAACATAGAGGATCCGATAGCGTCGACGGCCACGCTTCGGCATCCTGGCCGCCACTCGCATCTCGTTCGGCGTCAACTCAAACTCGCCCGTATCCCCAACCGACGACTTGACTTCATACATCCACTCTGCCTGCGGCGTCTTGACGCAGAAGTCGTACCCCGCCGCGTCATCGCCTTCACTCCCTCCGAAGAAGTGGACTCGATTCGTTGAAACCCAACAGGTCTCGTCCACGACGTCGCGGTGTCGCCGTCTCAGGTACTGGAACGCCAGCCACTCGCTGGCGAGCCCCATCGCCCGCCGCTGATCCTCGTGTGGCCTCTTCGCGCGCCGAGTGCCACCGCCAGGCCCAGCGCCCCTTGTCTGGCCGCCAGCTCGCACTTCGGCCAACCTGGGCCGGCTGCGGCTGCGTGCCCACCAACTATCGTCACGCCTTAGACTCTCCTCGGCCACTTCCAGGAACGCATGAGGGAAAGTGAGATCTCCTGTATCGAGCCTCGTCCCGCCGAAGCAGACACTGCGTCTATCGACAATCATGCGCTGCCGTTCCGTCTCTCGTCGCCGTTCCTCCTCGTCGACGGCGGATTGGTCAATCCCAAGTGTCGCGGTGTCCAGCGTTCGCGGCATCGTCTCAGGCCAACAAGCGGAGCGGAGACAGAGTTCGGGGAGCTGAGCGTCGTCAATCCGCTCGAAATCGAGGAGTCCGGCGTTCTCAAGGTGCCGCGCAACGGCTTGCGGCTCCTTGCTCGACCAGTGTTCAGGGACAGGGGCACCAGCGCGGTGACACCAAGCGAGGACGACAGAACTCGCACGAGATGCGAAGTTGCGCACCGCCTTGCGATTCGCTTCCGACACACTCCGCAACGACTGGAGACTGACATCAACGTCCTCTCCGAGCACCTCGTCGAGTAACTCAAGAACATGGCTCTCGACGATCCGCTGCTCCAAGGTCTCCTTCGTCTGAATCCACTCGGGATCGAACGCAAGGAACGTGAGCTTCTTACGTTCCACGTAGGCTCCGAGGTCGCGCCCTTCTCGGAAGTCGGCTACGTGGCGCCGTCGCAGTCGATCGACGATCGCAGGTCCCATTCCCCGGAGATACGCGTCGTACAGAGACCGAAGATGGGCCTCGTTCGAGAGCGGCCGTTCGTCCAATGCCAGCAGCGTGCGGTTGAACCGCTTGTAGTCGAGATCAAGCACCCTCCGCACCGCCGCACGATCCGAAGACTGCTCACAGGCGCTAAGCCAATTGATCGGCGCGAACTCCAAAGGGGGAAACCGTGAACAGAGCCAGTCGCGCACGTCGAACTCGGCCTTGCTCCGCTCCGCGTCGTCCTCAAACTGTCGAGCAAGCGCCGTACCGCCGAAGTACGCGACGACGGGAGTCAGCAGGTGCAGAACATGCCCCAGGTCTGTTTGCAGGGCAGCACGATGCTCCTGCAGGGTCTGCGCGTCACATCGAAGCGCCTTTGCGAGCGCCTCGTCGGACGGAGCATCAAGCCCAACCCCCTCCTGCCCTAGGGCGAGCCGCGGAAGGAGCGACTCGAGAAACCGCAACCGAGTGTCTATCAGTCGCGAGATCGGTCGGGAAAGATCCCTTCCCAGCGTCGTCCACGTCAATGGCATGCGATCCGACAGGACTAGGGTGGGGAACTCGGGATGCTCAAAGCCGTAGAACTCCAGCCTGTCCTTCGGCGACGGTCCCGCCTCGTCGACGACGAACTTGATCGTCCGGCAGTGTCTCACTCTGATGGCCCTAACGCGCCGTTCGACGGTGATAGGGAGCACGCCGCGCTCGAGCTGCTCGGCGAGCATCTGATGGCCAAGGATCACCGTCTCCGGCAACCACTCCAACTCGATAGACGTGAGGAACGGGTCGGCCGCACTGGGCACGAAGGGCTCGCCGTCCACCAACAGCTTCACGTCGGTCCCGCCCAGTTGGCGGGGTACGAACCGGCCGGTCGCGTCCAGCTGATCGGCGATTCTCTCGCTCGAGGCGTCGCCGATGTCGAGCAACGCGTGCCCGGCTGAGGAGAGCATGCTCGCCTCGAGCGTGTTTCCACCTTGGGCGAGAATCACCGTGGTAGGCGTCGCAGCATCGCCGCTCAGATTCTCGTATCGGCCGTCCCGGCTCACTGCGAGACTCAAATCAGCGGGCAAAACGGCATCCGTTTGCGCAACGTCGAACCAGGCTCGACGGTACTCCCTGCGGAATGCAGGCCTGTCGTGCCCCGCCAGGGCTGGAGCTACTGCCGCAAGCACTTCCAGGCGCTCGGTCGCGGTTCCCTCGTCGTGCCAATCCCGAAGCCCGAGGGTACCGAACACCAGTTTCGAGAGGTCCTCACTGCCCTCAACGAGACCTGCCAGAGCGTCCGGAAGGCGGTCCACGAATCGCGGCGGACGTTGCCTCCTCGTCTTGGCAGCCCAGCACTCGTGGGGGCTTCGGAAGGCGGGTTCCTCGCGGGCACCCACGGCAACCCAGGCTCTCGACCGGAGAAATGTAGCGAGCGGCGTCGGAACGTTCCGCTTGTCCCAATAGGGCTGAGTTCGCTCGAATCGGCCAACGTCGAATGTCAGGAACTCAGCGCCTTGCGCTTCCAGGTGCCTGAATGCAAGCTCGTGGAACATCTCCTTCGCGCCTTCGGGCAGCTCTTCGTGCTCCATTTGGCCAGGAAACCGCCACGCCTCTCCCTTCCTTTGGTATACGGTGTAGGGATGCCGGAAGGATGTGAGCGACGCCTCCTTGCACCAGTCCTCGTCAAGGGCCTCTTCGGCGACCCCTTTTCGAACGAACTGGCCCCACCTCCACCCCTCGCCACGCGCTAGCATCTTGCCCGGAACGGGCCTCAGCCCGTCCGAAACGCCAAGCAGCGCCAGAAACTCGACCCACCGGCGCTTGCTGCCACCTGGGACCATCGGCCAATCTGAGAAGTCCACGAGAAGTCCCTCACGGGCCCGTCGGCAGTCCGGCGACGTGTCGGTCGCCTCCATCAGGAAGTTCTCGAGGATCCGGCCTACAGGCGTCCAGGAAGACGAATACGCCGCCTGAGTCGCCGGTTGCCAACCGCTCAGCGTCGGTACCCACAGTTCGGCGTTCCGAAGCGCATCCTCTATGGTGCCTCCCTTCGCCCCCCAAACTCTGAACGCCCAGGTCAAGGCCTCCCGACGACGATTGTCATTGGCTCTGGCGCCCAAGGCGGAGGCGAGCCCGGACAAGGCTTCCACCGGGTCGTACTCGCGGACGAGGTCGGCCTCGAGCAACGCGTTCAGCGTCTCCCGCCGGAACCGGATCTTCTCGTCGACGAAGCGGTAGCGTCGGGCGAGCGTCGCCGGCGGCAAGGGAACGCCACCCTTCGTACGCGTGCGTCTGGGTGTTTCGGTGCGCACGAAGACGCCGCGCCCCGAGGCACCATCCACTCCTGCCGCCCGCAGTCTCTTCGACCGATCCAGCATGATCCGCTTCCCGGCCAACGCCCGGAGATTCGCGCCGGCAGCCCTGAACACCGGTCCGAGGTCATTGTAGAAGCGTGACCAGGTCCGCGGCTTGGCGTTCCTTTCTGCAAGAGACCGCGCAAAGGACTCGGACCATTCGGCGAGACGCTCGCCGGACGGCCGCAGATTCCAGTGAATCCGCTTTGCCATGGCTTCGAGGCGCTCACGCCGGCCTTCGTCAACCACCGTCGACACGAGCTGCGCGCCGGCTCGTCTCGCGACCTCCAAGGCCTTCATCAACGAGAATCTCCCCGCCGGCCAGACGTGGACTCCAGACAGACTTGACCAGTGGCAACGGTCGACCGGTATCACCGGAACAACGCGTGCGTCCTTCAGCGAACTGCCCATGCCATCCAAGGCGGCATCCAGCTTTCCGGCGTGTGGACCAGTCCAGGCGAACAGATCGAAGACAGCGCGCTGAAGAGTCGGCGTGTCCGCCTTTCTGGCGATGTGCAGTGCCGCCCGGGCACTCGCCTCGGCAGCTGCTTCCAGCAGCACCGCGTTCAGTGGGAGGTCGAGGTCCGCCCTGCGGCGGTCGATTCCCGCGAAGAATGGCGCGTCGAGATGGCCAAGAAGGGGCGCAGGCGCCGCATCGCCCATAGGCAGGAAGTTGTAGAGGCGGCCCTCGGCCACCGCCCCGTGGGAAAGGCCAACAGCGACCGAAACCGTCGGCTGGCCCTTCCAGTCGAGCCAGCGCTTGAGCTGTGGTGCTCTCGATATGCTTTCCTTGACCGCCCTGAGTACGAGCGCCTTGTCCACTTCGCGTTGGACAACGAGGAAGCGCCGATCCTGGCCGACGCCGACCTCATACAGTCGGCAGCCTGTGGTGCCCGGCACGTCGCGAAATGACCTCTGGCTGCGAGTCAACCGACGCCGATAACGCCGCCCGTCCGGCGTCTTCACGTCGATGCGGAAGTCCCCGATGCGGTCCAGGAATAGCAAGAGAGGCACATCAAAGTCCGCAAGCGCCCGCGTTTGGCGCTCCGCCAACGTGATCGCGTCGGGCGCGGACAAAGGCACGACGATGACCGTCGCGTAGCCTCGGCGGGCATAAGCAACAACCTCCTCGGGCTGTTCGACGAGTGGCTGAGGGACGAGATAGCGTGGAACCGTATGGGCGACTTCGCGGGCCGTCGTCGCGTCAAGACGCCTAGCGAGAAGGAGCTTCTCGATCTCGCTCACGGCGGCGAACCTGAAGCAATAGCCATCGAAACGTGTCGACTCGTCCATGCCGACGCGTGAGAAGATGCGTACGTCGTCTGTCAGCGCTTCAATGCTCCTGAAGCCGAGACCCTTGTTGCCGATGCCCTCGCCGATCTTCTTGGCCGTGGTCGCAAGGTTCTCTATGGCTTCGACATCCCTCCTACGGAAGCCGGTGCCTCCGTTGGCCACATACAGGGTGCCCTCGGTCTCGGAGCGCACAACCAGCTCTACGGCAATCCGCCCCTCGCCTTCGTCCCGATGCGCGTCGTGCGCGTTCTGTATCAGCTCGTACAGAACCCGGTCGCCGTACTCCGTCCCGACCACTTCGTTCAGGTTGCGGAGACTCTCGTAGACCTTGAGTTTCTTCCCGTGCGCATCCACGGCGTGGTCCAGCACATTGCGGACTTGCCTGTTCAGATCCTGGGCGGGGGCGTGGGTCATGCGAGAAGCGCTGTCCTGTCAACCTGCCGGAGCGCACGGCCGCCGATACGGAATCTCCAAGGCTCTCGGCGCCGAGGGAGAGAGGCTCCTCACACCGGCACCACTGACCTCAGTCGTCGCTCCTCTTGTCGAGGAGCATGTAGACCACGAACGCGATGCGGTCTTTTCGCTGGGCATCCCTGAACTTGGCTACGGCCCGCTCGGCCAAACGGATCGTCTGGAGGACATCCGACTTGATGAGGCGCTCGGCGGGGTCGTAGTCCGCCCGGTGGCGAGCTCGCTGGAGGTTGATGAACTCCAGCGCGACGTCCTTGAGTCCTACCGGGAAGCCCATCTGCTTCTTGCCGGTGATCTCCTTGCACCGGCTCTTCGCCTGACCGTGATTCAGGGCGCGGTACGTCTGCCGCCAAGCTCGCTCGCTCCGGTCCGACTGGTCTCCACCGACCAGCAGGTCCGCGCCGGACGCGGCGACACAGTGGAACAAGGCGTAGTAGGCGGTGCTGACGGCTCGTCGCAGGTCTGTCTCTCGAGGCCGACCAGCGCCCTGCTGGGTGACTAGCGAGCGGGCTGTCCTGATGAAGTCATCCGGCTTCAACGATGCGCACCTGCTCGCGATACCAATCCCAGTCCGCCCTGTCGCTGAAGTGCGGTGCCAGATCGGCGTCCATCCCTTCTTCGCGCAGCCTGTGCAGCACTCGTCTCGTCAGGCCAAGAGTCCAATCCGGGTCGAGTGCCTCCTGGTCTCCTCGAAACACGATGTCCACTCGAAAGTAGGGATCACCGTCGTGATCGACGAGTTCCCTGACCACGACCGGGCCGAACTCAAAGGCGTCCCCGAAGTGTCCGGAGAGATCCTCGTGGATCAACCTCTTGATGGAACTCACAAGTTGGCGGTTCATCTCGGCAGTCATGTCAGACCCAACTCCTCCGTCCCAAGAGCGGCCGCGCTCCTAGCTGTCGCGCGACCGCGGGACTCACCCCGTAACCGAATCCTACATCCGGCCTGCCCCAGTGACACGCCTCCGACTACCCGTCGATGACCATCCCGCAACACCCCGCGAACCCGTCCGCGGCCAACTCACTGCCCGCCGGACCGCCCCATCAGCCCAAGTCGAACCGGTCCAGGTTCATCACCTTGTTCCAGGCCGCCACGAAGTCACGCACGAACGGCTCCTGCGAGTCGTCGCAGGCGTAGACCTCGGCGACGGCGCGAAGCTGGGAGTTCGAGCCGAAGACGAGGTCGACTGCCGTGCCGGTCCACCTGAGCTCGCCGGTGCCGCGGTCGCGGCCCTCGAAGACGCCCTCGCTGTCGGCGCTGGCCTGCCAGTCGGTTGCCATGTCGAGCAGGTTGACGAAGAAGTCGTTGGTCAACGTCCCGGTGCGTTCGGTGAAGACCCCGAGGTCGGACCCGCCGGCGTTCGCTCCCAGGACCCGCAGGCCGCCGACCAGCACCGTCATCTCCGGCGCTGTGAGCGTCAGCATCTGCGCCCGGTCGACGAGCAGGGCTTCGGCGGGTCTCCCATGTCCGTTCGCGAGGTAGTTCCGGAACCCGTCCGCGGTCGGTTCGAGCACGGCGAAGGACTCCACGTCGGTCTGCTCCTGCACCGCGTCCGTCCGACCCGGCGAGAAGGGCACCTCGACCTCGGAGCCGGCGTTCTTCGCCGCCTCCTCGACCGCCGCGCAGCCGCCGAGGACGATCAGGTCGGCTAGCGAAACCCGCTTGCCGCCGGACTGCGAGGCGTTGAAGTCGGCCTGGATCGCCTCGAGCGTCCGCAGAACGTCACCCAGTCGCGCCGGGTCGTTGACCGCCCAGTCCCTCTGCGGGGCGAGCCGGATGCGCGCGCCGTTGGCGCCGCCGCGCTTGTCCGTGCCGCGGAACGTCGCCGCCGACGCCCAGGCGGTCGAGACGAGCTGGGAGACGGACAGCCCCGAATCGAGGATCCGGCCCTTGAGCGCGACGGCGTCGTCATCGTCGATCAGCTCGTGGTCGACATCGGGCACCGGGTCCTGCCAGAGCTGCGGTTCCGCCGGGACCCACGCGCCGACACAGCGGCTGCGCGGCCCCATGTCGCGGTGGGTCAGCTTGTACCAGGCCCTGGCGAAGGCATCCGCGAACTCGTCGGGATTCTCGTGGAAGCGCCTGGCGATCGGTTCGTAGATCGGGTCCACCTTCAGCGACAGATCGGTCGTCAGCATCATGGGGGCGTGCCGCTTCGCCGGATCGTGCGCGTCCGGCACGGTGCCGGCCGCCGTCTCGTCCTTCGGCGTCCACTGGTTCGCGCCGCCCGCTCCCTTCGTCAGCTCCCAGTCGTAGCCGAACAGGTTCTCGAAGAAGTTGTTGTCCCACTTCGCCGGGGAGGTGGTCCAGGCGCCTTCCAGACCGCTGGTGATCGTGTCGCCGCCCTTGCCGGTGCCGAACGTGTTGCTCCAGCCCAGGCCCTGCTCCTCGAGGCCGGCGCCCTCGGGCTCGACGCCGACGTGCTCACCCGCATCGGCGGCGCCGTGCGCCTTGCCGAACGTGTGCCCGCCGGCGATCAGCGCCACCGTCTCCTCGTCGTTCATCGCCATGCGGCGGAACGTCTCGCGGATGTCGCGCGCCGCGGCGACCGGATCCGGCGTGCCGTTCGGCCCCTCCGGATTCACGTAGATGAGGCCCATCTGAACGGCGCCGAGCGGATTCTCCAGCTCGCGGTCGCCCGTGTAGCGCTCGTCACCGAGCCAGGTGCCCTCGGACCCCCAGTAGATGTCCTCCTCGGGCGCCCAGACGTCCTCGCGTCCGCCGGCGAAACCGAGGGTCTCGAAGCCCATCGACTCCAGGGCGCAGTTGCCGGTGAAGATCATCAGGTCGGCCCAGGAGAGCCTGCGGCCGTACTTCTGCTTGACCGGCCAGAGCAGCCGCCGCGCCTTGTCGAGGCTCACGTTGTCGGGCCAACTGTTGAGCGGCGCGAAGCGGAGCGTGCCGGAGGCACCGCCGCCGCGGCCGTCGCCGATCCGGTACGTGCCCGCCGAATGCCACGCCATCCGGATGAAGAGCGGTCCGTAGTGGCCGTAGTCCGCCGGCCACCAGTCCCGGGAGGTGGTCATCACCTCCTCGATGTCCTGCTTCAGCTCGTCCAGGTCGACCTTCGCGAATTCCTCGGCGTAGTCGAAGTCCTCGCCCATCGGGTCGGAGAGGGCCGAGTTCTGGTGGAGAGCCCTCAGGTTCAACTGGTTCGGCCACCAGCGCTGATTCGCGATGGTCCCCATCGCCGTATGTCTGTCGGTTCCTGCCAGGACCGGGCACTTCGCTTCGCTCGTCACATCGTCCATCGTGGTTCTCTCCCGTCGCGTTCGTTGTCGCTCGCCAAACCTGTGTATACACGGATCCGGAGGCGCTGAAAAGTCCCTTCGGAGGCGGTTCCCTGGGGCGCGCCTTCCTCAGCGGCAATAGAATCTCCAGGTTCATCACGATCTCCGGGGAGGAGCCAGAATGACCAGCACGACCGGCACCACGTCTCGCACCTGGTCGCCCGTTAGTCTGTGCCGGCACCGGCGCCGTCGCCATCGGCGCTCTGCTCCTGCTCGCCGCCGCCCTGGGCTACCGCACGGGCCTGCTCGGGCTCGGGATGTCCTTCACCGTTCTCCGGTGGGGCGCTCTCATCTCGGCAGGCGCGGCGGGCATCGCGTTGATCGCGACGGCTTGGGCCATGTTCCGGCGCCTGCACTGGCAGAACGTCGCGGCCGGCCTGGTGGCTGCCGCACTGGGAGCGGTTTGCTACATGGTCCCGGCAGGGCAGCAGGCGCTTGCCCGATCGGTCCCGCCGATCCATGACATCACGACCGACACCGACGATCCGCCGGCCTTCGTCGCGATTCTCCCCCTCCGGGCCGACGCCCCGAATCCTCCGGAGTACGACCCCGCAGTTGCCGAGCAGCAGCGCGAGGGATATCCGGATCTCCGTTCGGTGATGCTGGACGCACCGCCCGCCGAAGCGTTCTCCCTGGCGCTGGCCGCAGCCGGGGCAATGGGGTGGGAGCTGGTGGCTGACGACGCCGCGGCGGGACGCATTGAAGCAACCGACACGACCTTCTGGTACGGCTTCAAGGACGACGTCGTCATTCGGGTGCGCGGGGATGGCGCGGGCAGCCGCATTGACGTGCGATCAAAGTCGAGAGTGGGTCGCAGCGATGTCGGCGCGAATGCAGAGCGCATCCGCAAGTACACTGCCCGTCTCGCGCGCGACTGATCCCGGTCATCAACGGCTGCGTCCGGGGTGCGCCGGCCCCGTGCGCGAGGCCGAGCCGCCTCCTCAATCGAGGATCGCGTCCCGAATGGCGCTCTCGAAGCCGGATGCCAGGCCCTTGCTGCCCTGCTGGACCATCAGCACCGCGGTGATCCCGTTCGCCGGGTCGGTCCAGGACACGGTGCCGAACGCTCCGCCCCAACCGAAGGCGCCCTTGCCCCGCGCGCTCTTCGCGGCAGCCGGGTCGAGCACAACGGACACGGCGTAGCCGAACCCCGAGCCGGACTCCTTGCCTCCCCGGTCGTAGAGCCCGTCGACCTGATCACTGGCCATCCGGGCGACCGACTCCGGGCTCAACAGGCGGTTTCCGAACAGCTCGCCGCCGCCGGCCAGCATCTGCTCGAAACGAAGAAAGTCCCCGGCGGTGCTGGAGAGCCCGCCGGAGGCCGAGGCGTAGCGGCTCCGCCTGCCCCAGCCTTTCGCCCTGGCGTCGAGGCCGTGGATCACGACCCGTCTGGGCTCCTTCTCCGCAGGCAGGAAGAAGTGAGTGTCGGCCATGCCGAGCGGCTCGAAGATCCTCTGGCGCAGGAACTCGTCGTATGGAACGCCCGAGACGATCTCGATGATCCGGGCCACCACGTCGTGGCCGTAGCGCGGGCTGTAGCCCCATCGCGAGCCGGGCTGAAAGTCGAGCGGCATGGCGGCGTACAGGGGCACGCGACTCGCCAGGGTGTCGTCCGGGCCGACGTCCGGGAGCTTCGCGACCGCCGTGCCCAGGCCGTAGCTGCCCAACCCCGAGGTGTGGGTGAGGAGGTCGTGAATCGTGATCGGCCGCTTCGCCGGCACCAGACGGTGCTCGGGCTCCTGCCCCGGCACGACGAATTCGGGAATGACGTCCTCGTCCGCCGGCTCCTTGAGCACCGCGACCCGCATGTTCTCGAACTCCGGCAGGTACTGCGCGACGTCGTCGGCCGGATCGAAGAGGCCTTCTTCGATCATCATCATCGCCGCCACGCCGAGCACGGGCTTGGACGAGGAGGCCATCCGGAAGATCGCGTCCTTCTCCATGGGCCGGGCCCGCTCAACGTCCATCAGGCCGTACGCCTCGAAGTGGACGACCTTCCCGCGCCGGGCGACGGCCGTCACCGCGCCCTGGATCTCGCCCGCGTCGATGTGCCGTTTCATGACGGCGTCGATCTCGCGCAGGCGCTCGCTCGACATGCCGACATCCTCGGGCGGGGCCGTCGGAATCTCCTGAGCAGGCAGCGCAGTCGCCGCGGCCGCCGCCAGCAGGACGCCGCTCACCAGCCACTGGGTGCGCCGGCGCCCTCGCCGGCATCCGGCGCGAAGCGCCGGCATCCGGGACTTCTGCCCCACCACGCAACCGGTCCTGACGAGTCTCTTCTTCTCAATCATCCTCCGCACCCTTTCTCAAGACGTTGTCAGTCGCCGTCTCACCTTCGCACGAAGCCGCCCAGTAGAAGTAGGTGATCGCCTGGCGCGGCCGCTCGCTACGGTTCGCTTCCGACCAGTGCACGGTACGGGAGTTGTGGATCGTTGCGTCGCCCGGCTCGACTTCTATCGCCACCGCCCCCTCGGACTCGGCGCCGAAGCCCTCCAGGCCGACAACGCTCGGCAGGTCCTGCCGGTGGGTGCCCTTCACGTAGAAGAGACAACCGTTCTCCCGGTCCGCGCGATCCAGGGCGATCCACGCCGTCGCGCCCCTGCGCCGGTTGCCGATCGCATCGATGTGGGGCCTGATCCCCGATGTCTCGCCCGGAATCCTCTCGAAGCAGCCGGCGCTGGCCGGCTCCAGGTCGTCCTCCAGCAGCGCCGAAACCAGCTCGGCCTGCTTGCCGCGCCGGAGCTGGTCCTCGAACCAGGGATCGATCCCGTTCAGGTTCTTGACGACGCCCGGGTACTCCTCGCTTCTCCTGACCTCGCTGAGGCATCCCGCGGCGCGGGCACGCAGTTCCTCGAGTTCCTCGGGCGAAAGAAAGCCGCGCAGGACGACGTAGCCGTCCCGGTCGAAGTCCCGCTTGAGCTGCTCCAGGCTCATCCGCCGCCGCCCCCGGTCGCGCCTGCCACGCGCCGCGCCTCCAGCACGGTCAGGATCTCCTCATGCCTGGCGGCGTTCAGGCGATACATCGTCATGAACAGGATGCCGACGCCGTAGATCACGAGGCAGAGCGGTCCGCTCATCACGAGCAGGCCGGTGAGGGTCCCCGCCGACACTCCCTCCGCTTCGGCGTTCTGCGGGAACCGGATCAGCTCCAGTCCGAAGCCTCCGATCAGACCGCCGAACCCTTCCGTCGCCTTCATCGCGAACTCCCGAACCGAGAAGATCGTGCCCTCGGCCCGGCTGCCGGTCCGGAGCTCGTGGTCGTCCGCGATGTCGACCAACTGGGAGTCGACCACGATGGCCATCACCGTCACCAGGGCGTAGCCGATGAACAGCGGCCCGAACAGCAGGGGCAGCAGCAACGCCGAGTCGTTCCCCGGAAACAGGCCCGCCAGGCGCAGGACGTGAGGAAAGGCCACCAGCACGGCCGAGGTCGCGCTGCAGATGATCACCGTCGGCTTCTTGTCGAAACGGCGCGTCAGCCAGGTGGCGAGGCGCAGGGCCACGAAGATCCCGGGGATCTTGGCGAAGGCCAGGACCGAGAACTGCTCGGTCGACAGGTCGTAGACCCAGATCCAGGTGTAGAGGCTGACCATGTCCAGCACGCCCTGTGCCGCGGCGATGGTCAGCCAGGAGACGGTCACCGACAGGAAGGACCGGTTCGCGAAGAGCTGCCGCAGCTCTCCGTAGTGGTCGCGGAACTTGAAGCGCCGGCGCGATGTCGGGTGCAGATGGGGAATCTGGTCGACCGTGCCGAAGGTCGAGCCGAGAACGGCCGCCAGCACCACGATGGAGCCGAACCCGGCCAGGATGACGTAGCGGCTCGGATCGAGAAGCCCGTTGAGGTAGTCCGGCGTGGACGGAAAGATCGCGTTCAGAACGAGCAGGCTCAGTCCGACCGCGGCGCCCGTGGCGAAGACGTTGTACCAACCGAAGACCGAGGTCCGCTCGTGGTAGTCGTCGGTGAGCTCCGCGCCCAGCGCGTCCCGCGGGATGTTGTGAAAGGACGTGGAAATGCGGAGCAGGACCAGGAAGCCAAGCAGCCACCAGAACAGGCCGCCCTCTCCGAGTCCGGAGACGGGCTGATACAGGAAGTAGAAGGAGATCGTGAGCGGCAGGGCCGACATCAGCATCAACGGGTGACGACGCCCCCAGCGGCTCCGGAAGCGATCCGAGATCGCCCCGACCAGCGGATCGGAAACCGCGTCGACGATGCTCGCGACCAGGTAGGCGACGCCGCAAAGAGCCGCCGGAACGCCAAGCACCTGGTTGTAGAAGATCAGGGTCGTGATCCGGCCGGCGACCACCATCCCCTCCTGGAACGCGCCGGAAGAGAAGGCCAGCTTGGTCCGCAGCGGCACGATTCGCCGACGATCGGAGCGCCGGCGGCCGGGGGAGTCGGCGGCGGTCTGAGGCTGGGTGTCGTCCGTCATCGCCGCGCGTCACAAACTTGGAACAGCGTACCACTTGGAGTAACTTACGGCCCATGGAGTTTGGCGCCCAGCTCAGCAGCTACCGCGTGCCGTGGTCGGAGACAGAGGCCACGGTCCAGGCGATCGAGAACGGCACCTGGAGCAGCCTGTGGTTCTCGGACCACTTCCTGCCGCCGGCCGCTCCCAACGACGAACACCTGTCGGCCCTCGAGGTGTGGACCCTGATCACCGCGGCGGCGGTGGTGACCGAGCGGGTTCGTCTCGGCACGCTCGCCTGCGGCGTGACCTACCGGAACCCGGCCCTGCTGGCGAAGATCTGCGCCAGCGTCGACCACATCAGCGGCGGGCGGATGGAACTGGGGATCGGCGCCGCCTGGTTCGAGCGCGAACACCAGGCCTACGGCTGGGACTTCCCCACCCTGCGCGAGCGCTCCGACCGTCTGGAGGAGGCGGCGCAGCTCATCCGCCTGCTGTTCACCGCGGAAGAGGGCGAGAAGGTCACCTTCGAGGGCAAGCACTACCGCCTGGACGAGGCGCCGCTCGTGCCGGGCTCGACCAACAAGCCTCATATCCCGATCCTGATCGGCGGCAACGGCGAGAAGCGGACGCTCCGCACCTGCGCCCGCTACGGCGACATCAGCAACCTGGACTTCTGGCACCCGGCCGGGGTCGACGTCTTCAGGCACAAGCAGACCGTCCTCGACCGCCACTGCGAGGATGCCGACCGCGATCCGGCGGAGATCAAGAGAACGGTCGGCCTGCCCTTCCGGCTCTTCGCGAACGACGAGGAAGCCGCGAAGTCGCCGGGCCAGCCCTGGTACTGCTGGGGCACCGCTTCCTACGTGCAGGACCTGCTCCAGCAGTACGTCGAAGCCGGCGCCGAGGAGATCGTCCTCTGCGGCGTCGGCAACCGGCCGGAGGCCTGGCAGCAAATCGACGAAGAGATCCTCGCGGCGTTCCGGTGAGGGCTACAATCGCCGCGTCCACGGACTCGCACCGCCCAAGGAGAAACCCATGAAGTCCCGCCTCCCCCTCCTCGCTCTCGCCCTAGCCTTCCTCGCGGACGCCGCCCTCGCCGCGCCGCCCGCCAACAACGCGGCGGACCCCTCCGAAGTGACCTGGGCGGACCACGTAGCGCCCATCCTCCACGAGAACTGCGTGAGCTGTCATCGGCCCGGCCAGACCGCGCCGATGTCGCTCCTGACCTACGGCGAGACCCGCCCCTGGGCGAAGTCGATCCGTAGGGTCACGAGCGAGCGCACGATGCCGCCCTGGTTCGCCAACCCGGAGCACGGCGAGTTCGTGGAGGACCCGAGCCTCACCGACGCCGAGATCGAGACCCTGACCAACTGGGTGGCCGCGGGCGCGCCGGCCGGCGACCTCTCGCAGACGCCGGAGCCCCCCACCTTCAGTTCGGAGTGGAAGCTCGGACAGCCGGACATGGTCTACACGGCGCCGGCGTTCCACGTCTCCG
This sequence comes from Thermoanaerobaculia bacterium, assembly GCA_022823665.1. Lineage (GTDB taxonomy): Bacteria > Acidobacteriota > Thermoanaerobaculia > Multivoradales > Multivoraceae > Multivorans. The sequence continues at coordinate 175,285 of JAJEHN010000008.1, forward strand.
ATGACATCGAGGATCACTACGAGTGGCTCCAGGTGGACAACCCGGTCGACGAAGAGCGCTGGATCCGGGCGATCGAGATCCACCCCGGATTCGTCGAGGCCGTGCACCACCAGTTGACCTATCTCGCGCCGCCCGACGCCACCCTCGCGGGCGTACAGAGCCGGACCGGAACCCTGGACCTCACCTTCGTCGGCGGCTGGGGGCCGGGCGTGGCGCCGCTCCAGTTCGCGGAAGGACACGGAATGCGCCTGCCGCCGAACAGCACCGTTTTCTTCCAGATGCATTACCACAAGACTCCGGGCCCGGGGACCGGCGGCACCGACCAGACGACGATGGGCCTCTATTTCCACGACGAGAAGCCCGAGAACGTGGTGGAAACGCTGTGGCTGGTCGACCCGACCCTCAACATCCCGGCGGGCGAGAGCGACTACCACTCCTGGTCGGCGTTCACCACGGAACACGAAGCCGTCCTCTTCGACTTCACGCCCCACATGCACCTGCGGGGCAAGTCGATGACGTTCACCGCCGAGTACCCGGACGGCCGCAAGGAAGTCCTGCTCGACGTGCCGAACTACGACTTCAACTGGCAGCTCACGTACACGCCGACGGCGCCCAGGGTGATCCCGGCCGGAACGACGATTCGCGTCGACGCGAAGTTCGACAACTCGGCCGACAACCTGGCGAACCCCGATCCGACGTCGAACGTGACCTGGGGCGAGGCGACGACCGACGAGATGATGGTCGGCTTCATCCACTACACGTTCAGCGACAAGACCCAGCAGACCGACATGCCCACGTTCATCGTGCCCGAGCAGTTGAGGCAGCAGATGGAGATGCTGCGCGAGTTCCGGCGCAAGCAGAGGGAAGCCGCAGCGGCAGCCGAAACCAGCGGCGGCTGATCTAGCGACCCAACACGCCGTACGTCCCGTCCAGAACGAGGCGGATCGCTACGTACAGCCCGAACATCGGGACGACGACCCAGATCGTATTGGGCGCCCACACCCAGAGAAGTCGATCCAACCGACCGATGGCCCGGTGCCCGCCGGAGATGTAGAAGCTCACCATGTAGAGCGAGCTGACGTAGACCCACTGCCAGAACAGCGCGACCCCGAGGATCCCCGCGACGACGGCCGGCAGGAATCCGGTGGTCATCGAAAGAAGCAGGATCATCGACGGGATCGGCGTGGCGAAGCCGTTGCCCACGTCGCAGTTGAAGCCGAACGTCCGCCGGTCCGTGTAGGCGTCGTCGTACACGCAGTAGGCAGCCCAGACATCCGCCCATGCCGTCGGCGACAGGATGCTCCCGACCGGGATCCCGGAGAACAGGAACAGGATGGCCGCCGGCCGGCCGGCCGCAGCACCGCGTTCCCGCCAGTACTCCGCCCGCTGCGCGATGTAGTCGCGCCGCAGGTACAGGCAGGCCTCCCAGTAACAGATCAGCAGGTTGATCGACAGGAAGAGGCTGAGCACGAAGTAGATCGGATCGACGCTTCCGTGCAGCCGGTAACTCGCCACGTTCCAGGCCGCGGCCTGGAGAGCGACGACAATGACGACGAAGACCGCGACCGGGATCTTCGGCCCCTTCCTGCTCCCTTGTTCACTCCCCGCCGTCCCGGCGGTCTCGCGCACATCCATCCCCGACTAGCCGGTGCTCTCGCCGGTCTCCTCGACTGCCCCGTCGTCTTCCGACCCCGGAGCCGTCTCCCACTCGTACTCGATGCCCCGGACGTGGCGTTCGAACCAGTCGATCTCCACGTTCACCTTGAACAGCTCGTGGCGGAGCTCCCGCCAGCCGTGGGGCTCCCGCGGCGCGATGTAGAGGTGGGTATCCACTCCGTTCGCCTTCAGCGCCCGGTAGAGCTCCACCGACTGGGGCGGGGGCACCCGAACGTCGTTCTCCCCCACCAGGACGAGAGTCGGAGTCGTCACCTTGTAGATGTCCCGGAGCGGCGAGTTCTCCCAGTAGACCCCGATCGGGGCGTCCTCCTGCCACGGAGTACCCCCGAACCAGGGAGTGCGGTACGTCCGCACGTCGCTCTGGCCGTACATCGAGATCCAGTTCACCGCGCCGGCGCCTGACGACGCCGCCTTGAAGCGGTCGGTGTGGGTGATGATCTTGTTCGTCATGTGACCGCCGCCGCTCCAGCCCATCTTGGCCATGCGGTCGCCGTCCACGAGCCCAAGCTCGATCAGGTGGTCGACACCGGTCATCACGTCGAGGTGCGCCTGGTGGAAGTAGTGGCCGACCATGTCGCGCAGGAACGGGTCGCCGTAGCCGGTGCTGCCCCGGTAGTTCGGCTTGAAGACGAAGTAGCCGCGAGCGGCCAGCACCTGGACGTAGTTGGACCAGCGGCCGAAGCCGAACTTGTCGGAGGCCGCGGGTCCGCCGTGCGTCTGCACGACCACGGGGTACCGGTTGCCCTCCTCGTATTCGAGCGGGTAGTAGAGGAGGCCTTCGACTTCGACGCCGTCCTCGCCCGGCCAGCGGATCGCTTCCTGGCGGGGCAGCATGAAGGTCTCGTCGAGGTAGTCGTAGGCCGCGGTCACCTTGCTCGGAGTCCCGCCGCCGGCCGGCATCACGTGGATGTCGCCGGCGTTCTCGCGGCGGTTGATCCCGAAGGCGTGCAGACCCGCGTCCTTCGAGTAACTCCAGGAGCCCAGCGCGTGGTCGCCCTCGGTGAGCGGCACGGGCTGAGAATCGCCGACCGCGGCGTGGAAGAGCTGGTTGCGCACCCCGGTGTTCGCGGTGAAGTAGATCGTGCCGTCAGCCGCCCAGCGGGCGCCGTTGACCTCGTGCGGCATGTCCTCGTACAGCAGGCGGTGCGCTCCGCCGGCGGCCGGCACCACGAAGATGTTGCCGTTGTAGTACGTCTCCAGATCGGCACTGGAGGTGGAGGTGAACAGAACCCACTGCCCGTCCGGCGACAGCTCGGCGCCGGACTCGGTCACCGTGTTGTCGGTGAGCTGGAGGGCGTCGCCGCCGCCGGCATCCATGAGCCAGACCTCGCCCTCGTCCCGGTTGTCGAAGAGCGGCGAAGGCGCCCGGTGGTGCGCGATCCGCGCGCCGTCCGCCGAGATCCGGAAACCGACGACCGAGAAGTCGCCCTCGGTGATCCGCTCGACGCCGCCCCGGGCGTCGCCGGTCCAGGCGACCCGGAAGACGTGGCGCTGCTTGTAGTCCTCGTCGAAGGCGAAGACGTCGTCCTTCAGTTCGTCCTTCTTCTTCTCCTCGGGAGTCTCCGGGTCGGCAGCGACGAAGAAGATGTGCTTCCCGTCCGGCGAGAACTCGAAGCTCTGAACGGAACTCTCGTGACTGGTCAACGGCGCGGCTTCCCCGCCTCCGTTCGGCAGAAGGTAGATCTGCGTCGTCTCCTCCTCGCCGCGATTCGCGAGGAAGGCCACGTAGTTCCCGTCCGGGGACCAGCGCGGACTACGCTCCCCCTTCTCGCCGTAGGTCAACCGAACGTCTCCCGTGCCGTCCATCCCGATCCGGCGGATGTGGGTGGTGCGGCCGTTCTTCTTCCAGTCCGTGTCGCTGCGCGTGTAGAGGAGCTGGCCGCCGTCCGGGGAGATGCGCGGACTGCCGATCCCCGGTACGTCGATCAGGTCGACGATCGTCATCGGCCGCTTGTCCTCGGCGAAGCCGGCGGACGCGACCAGGGCGGCAGCCAGGAACACAAGGGGCCGTGGCCCGGGGCTGCCGCCGCCCAGGTACCGCCTCGGGTTGTGCGTCATCGGGCGTAGCATCGTATCGTGCTCGGCCTTGCGATCCTGATCAGGCAGAGGAGATCGAAACATGAGGCATGACCCTCTCCGTCACCCGAACACACGCCGGCGCCGGACCTTCCCCGGGTATCTGCTCCTCGGCTTGACGGTCTGCGCCGGCGCCTCGGCTCAGGACGTCGAGGAGTCGCCGCCAACGGTGGCGGAACAGGTCGACGCGGTCTTCAAGGCCTGGGACCGGGACGACACGGCCGGCTGCGCCGTCTCCATCACCAGGGCCGGCGAGACCGCCTACGCCCGCGGCTTCGGCATGGCGCACCTGGAGCAGCCCGCCCCCATCACGCCCGAGACGATCTTCGAGGCCGGCTCTGTCTCCAAGCAGTTCACCGCCGCCACGATCGTGCTCCTCGCCCTGGACGGCGAACTCTCGCTCGACGATCCGGTGCGCGACTACCTGCCCGAGCTGCCCGATTTCGGCGCGCAGATCACGATCCGCCATCTCCTGACCCACACCAGCGGGCTCAGGACGTTCCGTCCGCTGGTCGCGTTGCGGGGACGGCCCGACGGCCTTGCCGTGCATACGAACGCCGAGATCCTGGCCCTCATGGCCCGCCAGCGTGATCTCAACTTCCCGCCCGGCGAGGAGTACCTCTACAGCAACGCCCCCTACATCCTGAGCGTCGTGCTCGCCGAGCGCGTCTCGGGCCAGTCGTTCAACGAGTTCACGACCGAGCGGATCTTCGGGCCCCTGGGCATGGCGAGCACACTCTGGCGGGACGACTTCACCCAGATCGTCAAGGGTCGCGCTACGGCTTACGGAAGCGGCAGGAGCGGCGGGCTCCACACCAACATGGCGAACACCGACGTCTTCGGCAACGGCGGCCTGCTGACGACGGTGGGCGACCTGCAGCGCTGGAACCAGGAGCTCGACGAGCCGAAGGTCCTCGGGCAGCGATTCGTCGACATGCTGGAGACTCCGGGACGCTTCAATGACGGGACCGAGAACGACTACGCGCTCGGCCTCCAGATCGGCGAGTACCGCGGCGAACGGGAGATCTCGCACAGCGGCGGCACCGCCGGCTACCGCGCCTGGCTGGCCCGCTATCCCGACCGCGACCGCCTGTCGCTCGCTCTCCTGTGCAACCACGGTGACATCAATCCGGTCGCCGTCGGTCGCCGCGCGATCGACGTCTTCCTCGGGCCGGAAGACGAGGCCGCCGACGCGGAGAGTCCACAGCCGAGCGTCGAGGTTCCGCTGGAAGACCTGGAACACTGGGCGGACCCCTACCTCCATACCCACACCGACTCGATGGTCCGGATCAGCGTCCGAAACGGCGGGCTCTACTTCGGCGCGGTGAGAGCAAGGCCCCTGGGCGAGGACCGGTTCGCGGTCGGCCTGTCCGGCCTCGTCGTCGCGTTCGACACGGAAGCAGACGGTACGAGGGCGGCGACCCTGGCGGACGATCCGAAGCGGCGCTACCGGGCGATGCCCGCGGTCACTCCGACGCCCGAGGAGCTGGCGGAGTACGTCGGCTCCTACACGAGCGACGAACTCGACGTGACGTACTCGGTCGAGTTCCGGGACGGCGAGCTGCTGTTCCGCCGCCCGCTCCACGAGCCGCGCACACTCGAGCCCCTGTTCAGGGACGCTTTCGCACTGAGTGATCCGCTGCTGGAGAGGTTCCCGGCCCGAGCACTGTTCGCCACCTTCGTCGCGTGGCCCGCGCGCTTCGAGCGGGACGTCTCAGGCAGGGTGACTGCCCTCTACATCAGCGATTCGTCCCGGGTGCGGCGGCTGCGGTTCGACCGCCGCTAGAGCGGCGTCTTCAGCCGATGTCGCCGGTGTTCCCCGCCATCAGCCGGATCGCCGCCCCGCGCGGCAGCAGGCGTGAGCAGCACGGCGACCAGGCGGTTGACCAGCCCCGGCACGAACCGGGGACCCTTGCCGAGCGCGTCGAGCGTTCGCCGCGCCACGGCCTCGGGATCGAGCATGCCCGGCACGCGGCCCTTTCCCGAGCGCAGGTAACCCGGGGTCTCGACGGCGCCGGCGCAGCAGGCGACCACGTCGACACCCTGCTCGCGGAGTTCCTGCCACAGGCCTTCGCCGAGGATCGCGTTGAAGGCCTTGGTGGCGGCGTAGGCCGCGACCCGCGGCGTCCCCTGCAAGCCCGCCAGCGAGGACATCAGGATCACCGCGCCCCGACCGCGCCGCTCGAGACCCGGCAGCAGGGTGTGCAGCATGACGACGGGCGCCCGGACATTGACGTCCACCGCCCGCTCGAGCGAATCGGCGTCGGCCTCGACGAAGCGACCCACCGGCACGAAGGCCGCGTTGTAGACGAGCACGCCCAGGTCGAGGTCCGCGGTGGCGGCAACGAGAGCGTCGGCGAGATCGGGACTGGCGAGGTCCATCGCAACCGGCCGCACCTCGACGCCGTAGCGCTCGCGAAGCCGGCCCGCCAGGTCGTCGAGCAACGACTCGCGCCGGGCGATCAGCACGAGATCCATGCCGCGCTCGGCGAGGCACTCCGCGAACGCGGCACCGAGCCCCTCGGAGGCGCCGGCGACGAGCGCCCAGCCGCCGTAGCGGTCGCGGAACCGGGTCACGCCGGCACCGGTCCGCAAGCGTTCTCCGCTACCCTGCGGGGCACCGCTCGCTCTTGGAAACACCTACCATGGAGACTCGATCGTGAGGCTAGCAACGTCTCTTCCCGGCGTTCTGCTGTTCGCGCTCGCCGCGACCACCTTCGCGCAGGCTCCCAACGTCGTCATCGTGATGACGGACGATCAGGGCTACGGCGAAATCTCCGCCCACGGCAACCCCGTGCTCGAGACGCCGCATCTCGACCGCCTGCGGGCCGAAAGCGTGCGTCTGGACGACTTCCACGTCGCGCCGATGTGCACGCCGACCCGTGGACAACTGCTGACCGGCATGGACGCCGCCCGGAACGGGGCGATCAACGTCAGCAGCGGCCGGGCGCTCCTGCGGCCGGAGATCCCGACGATGGCCGACATCTTCGCCGAGACGGGTTACAGCACCGGCGTGTTCGGCAAGTGGCATCTCGGCGACAACTACCCCTTCCGGCCCGAAGACCGCGGCTTCCACGAGACCGTGTGGTTCCCCTCGTCCCACATCGGCTCGGTTCCCGACTTCTGGGGCAACGACTACTTCGACGACACCTACATCCGCAACGGCAAGCGGGAGGCGTTCGATGGCTACTGCACGGACATCTTCTTCGACGAAGCGATCGACCACATGAAGCGCGCCACGGAGACCGGAACGCCCTTCCTGACCTACATCGCCCCGAACACGCCTCACGGCCCGCTGATCGCCAAGGAGGAGGACGAAGCCGCTCTCGCGGCCGCGCTGGCCCGGCCCGAGTTCGCCGACATGAGTTCGGCGCTGAAGACCCGGCTGAGCAGGTACCTGGGGATGGTCCGGAACATCGACACGAACATGGGCCGGCTTCTCGACTTCCTCGAGGACGAGGGGCTGAGAGAGAACACGATCGTGATCTTCATGACGGACAACGGCAGCACGCACGGCCCGCTCTACTTCAACGCCGGCATGCGCGGGATGAAGACCGAGCTGTGGGAAGGGGGCCATCGCGTGCCGTTCTTCATCAGTTGGCCGAACGGCGGCCTGGCGGACCCGCGGGACGTGACCGGCCTGACCCAGGTCCAGGACGTCCTGCCGACCCTCCTGGACCTCACCGGAATCGAAACGGCGGCAGCGGCGAACTTCAACGGCACGAGTCTCGCCCCCGTCCTGCGCGGAGAGGCGAGCGTTCCGGAAGACCGCATGCTGATCATCAACTACAGCCGCATGCCGTCCGGTTTCAACTACCCGTCGCCGTACACCCAGTCGATCCTCACGCGCAGTCACGCGGGGGTCCTGTGGAAGGGCTGGCGCCTGCTCGAGGATCGCGAGCTCTACGACCTGGAGTCCGATCCGCTGCAGACGACGAACGTGATCGAAGAGCACCCGGAAGTGGTCGCCAGAATGCGGGACCACCTCTACGAATGGTGGGACGAAGTGGCTCCGACCGCCAACGAGCCCCAGCGGATCGTCATCGGCGACGACATCGAGAACCCGATGATGCTGACCGGCTGCGAGTGGCTCGACGTGTTCGTCGACCAGCAGAGGCAGATCCGCGTCGGCACGCGGAAGACCGGCTACTGGCTGCTCGACGTGGCCGAGGCGGGCGAGTACGAGTTCGCGCTCCGGCGCTGGCCCCGGGAGATCGACGTGCCGCTCGCATCGGCGCCCGAGGGCGGCACGGCGCTGCCCATCACCTCGGCCCGCATGTTCATCAGCGACCACCACCACCTGGAGATCGGCGACAAGCCGCCCTACGGCTTCGAAGGGCTCAGGAGGGAGGTCGACTCGGACGACACGGAGGCCACCTTCACCGTGACCTTGCCCGAGGGGCCGATGGCGCTGCACACCTGGTTCGACGAAGGCCGCGAGGTCATCGCGAGCGCCTACTACGTCTACGTGACGAGGAAGTAGGTGCCACCGCGGCTTGGTAAACTGCGCCGTTCAGTTCTGAGCCTTCAATGATCCGCGCTGCGCCCTTCCTCCTTGCCTGGCTGGCGGCGGTCGGAACGGTCGCCGGCGCGTCGGAGATCGATCCCGCCGACCTCGAGTTCTTCGAGTCGAAGATCCGGCCGGTCCTCGTCGAGCGCTGCTACCAGTGCCACGGCGGCGATCCAGCGAAGATCCGCGGCGGGCTGATCCTGCTCGACGCGGAGGGCGTGCGCGCCGGCGGGGACAGCGGCGCCGTGATCGTCCCGGGGTCGCCCGAGGAAAGCCTGATGATCGAGGCGCTCCACTACGAGGGTCTCACCCAGATGCCGCCGGACGGCAAGCTGCCGGCGCACGTCATCGCCGACTTCGAGCAGTGGATCCGCCGCGGAGCGCCCGACCCGCGAACCGGCGGGGAGCAGACGGTGGTCGCCACGAGAACTGCCGAGACGTTCGACTACGGCCCCGGCCGCGAGCACTGGGCCTTCCGGCGAGTCGAAGACCCGGCGCTTCCCGACGTCGAGAACGAGGCCTGGGTGAGCCATGCCCTCGATCGCTTCATCCTGGCGCGCCTCGAGGAACGCGGCCTCGCGCCGGTGGCGCCAGCCGACAGGCGCACGCTCCTCCGCCGAGCCACCTTCGACCTGATCGGCCTGGCCCCGTCGGAAGCCGAGATCGAGGACTTTCTCGCCGATGAGAGCCCCGAAGCCTTCGCCAAGGTCGTCGACCGGCTTCTCGCATCGCCTCACTACGGCGAACGCTGGGGCCGCCACTGGCTCGACATCGCCCGCTACGCCGACTCGAACGGTCTCGACGAGAACATCGCCTTCCCCAACGCCTTCCGCTACCGCGACTACGTCGTCGACTCCCTGAACCGGGACAAGCCCTTCGACCGCTTCGTCCGCGAGCAGATCGCGGGCGACCTGATGCCGGCGGACACCGACGCGCAGCGCTTCGAGCAGATCACCGCCACCGGTTTCCTCATGCTGGGCCCCAAGGTGCTTGCCGAGCAGGACGTGGACAAGATGCTGATCGACATCGTCGACGAGCAGGTCAACACCGTGGGCCGCGCCTTTCTCGCCCTGCCGGTCGGGTGCGCCCGCTGCCACGACCACAAGTTCGACCCGATCCCCACGGCCGACTACTACGCGATGGCCGGCGTCCTGCGCTCGACCGCGACGATGAGCGACGCCGCCGGCATGCGCTGGCTGGAGCGGCCGCTGGCCCCGGACGACGAACTCGCCGAGTACGAGGCGGCCCGGAAGCTCGTCGCCGAAGCGCAGGAGAAAGTCGACGATGTGGTCGAGGAGCAGAACGACGTCCTGCGCCGTCCGCGCCGCGCGGCCCTCGCCGAGTACCTGCTCGCCGTGGAAGAGGCCTACCCGAGCTGGAGCGACGACGAGGCGAAGCAGGAGAAGGCGCGCGAGACGATCGCCGAGGTCGCCGGCGACCGCGGGCTGGAACCTCCGGTCCTGGAGCGCTGGGTCAGGGCCTTCTACCGCTACCGGGAAGGCCCGCCGGTCGAGGGGGATGCCCCGAGCCCGAGCACGGTCTTCGTCATCTGGAACGCCTACGCCGCCGCCTCGCCCAATCGCTACGAGGAGGTGACCGAAGAGCTGCGGGCGATCATCGCCTCGGAGAAGGTGCTGACGGCGCCGCTGACCCGGAGCCTCGTCCGCGGGCCGGCGCCGAAGACGCTGGAAGAGGTCGCCTGGCGCTACGCGAGCCTCTTCGCGACGATCGAGATCGCCTGGGAAGAGCACCTCATGCGACTCGGCCTCAAGGACGAGGACGAGCTCGCGCCGTCGGACTTCAGGCTGCCGCGTGAGCAGGAGGAGTTGCGCTGGCTGGTCTACGACGGCTACTTCTGCATCCCCTGCCTCGACCAGGAAGAGGAGGAGAAGCTCTACCCGCCGGAGGTGCTGGAGCGGCTCGCCGAGCTGCGCACCGAAGTCGAACGCCTGGAGGAGGCATCGCCGCCCGCACCGCCGTACGCGATGGCGGTGGAGGAAGCGGAGATCGTCGATCTGCCGGTGCACATCCGCGGCAGCCACGTGAACCTCGCGGAGAAACCGGAGCCGCGCGGATTCCTGAAGGTCACGGACCACCTCGTGCCGCCTCCGCCGGTAGCCGCGGGCGCCAGCGGCCGGCTCGAACTGGCGCGCTGGATCACCCACCCCGAGCACCCGCTCACCGCCCGCGTCATCGTCAACCGCGTCTGGCACTGGCACTTCGGCCGCGGCCTCGTCGACACACCGAGCAACTTCGGCGCGATCGGCAGCAAACCGACGCATCCTGAGCTTCTCGACTGGCTGGCGCGGCGCTTCGTCGAGGGCGGGTGGTCGCTGAAGAACCTGCACCGCGACATCATGCTGTCGAGCACCTACCGGCTGTCGAGCGACTACGACGCCGCCAGCGCCGCGGTCGACGAGGAGAACCTCCTCCTCTGGCGCAACAACCGGCGCCGCCTGGAGGTCGAGCCGATCCGGGACGCCCTGCTGCAGCTCGCCGGCCGGCTCGACCTGACGATCGGAGGACGGGTCGAGGAGTACGACGCAAGGGGATACGTCTTCGGCGAAACCGGCACCCTCGGCCGGATCGACATCTACGACGCGCCCAGGCGTTCGATCTACATGCCGGTGGTGCGCACCGCCATCTACAACATCTTCGGCGGCTTCGACTTCGGCGACGCGAGCGACTCGGTCGGCGATCGATCCGAGACGGTCGTGCCGCGCCAGGCGCTCCTGATGATGAACAGTCCCTTCGTCGAAGAGGCGGCGCTCGGCTTCGCCAGGCAACTGCTGGAGATCGACGGCGCAAGCGCCGCGGATCGAATCGACACCGCCTTCGTCCGCGCCTACGGCCGCCCGGCCGACGATGTCGAAATCGAAGACAGCCTCGCCTTCCTCGACGAGATGCGTCGCGGAGCGCCGGCGGACGAGGCCGAGATCTACGCCTGGACCCGCCTCGCCCACGTCATCCTCGCGGCCAGCGAGTTCATCTACATCAACTAGATTCCGGTCTCAGGACCGCCAGACGATGCGCTACCCCCACTACCAGCCGCCACCGCTGACCCGCCGCCAGATGCTGAAGACCTGCGGCTGCGGCTTCGGCGGCCTGGCGCTCTCCTCGCTGCTGCAGCGCGACCTCCTGGCCGCTGAGCCCGGGAACCCCCTCGCGCCCCGCCCGCCGCACTTCGCCCCGAAGGCCAAGCGGATCATCTTCCTGCACATGCACGGCGGTCCGTCGCAGCATGACCTCTTCGAGTACAAGCCGCTTCTCATCCGCGACGACAACAAGCCGCTGCCTTTCGCCAAGCCCCGCGTGCAGTTCAACGAAACCGGCAACCTGTTCAAGAGCCCCTGGGAGTTCAAACAGCACGGCCAGTCCGGCGCCTGGGTGAGCGAACTCATGCCCAACATCGCCTCGGTGGTCGACGACCTCTGCTTCATCCGCTCGATGTGGGGCACGAACGCCGCCCACGGCGGCGCCATCCTGGCGATGAACACCGGCAGCGACCGCTTCGTCCGCCCGTCGATGGGCTCGTGGATCGCCTATGGCCTCGGCACCGAGAACGAGAACCTGCCCGGGTTCATCACGATCTGCCCCTCGTACCAGCACGGCGGCGTCCAGAACTACTCGTCGGCCTTCCTGCCCGCCGCCTACAACGGCACGGCGATCGGCACGACGCGGATGAAGACGGAAGACGCCACGATCGACTTCCTCGACAACGAGACCGTGTCGCCGGAGGTCCAGCGAAGCGAACTCGACCTCCTGCAGCGCTGGCAGCGCCGCCAGCTCGAGCAGACCGGCCCCGACCAGGCGCTCGAGGGCCGCATCGAGTCCTTCGAGCTGGCGTTCCGCATGCAGACCGAGGCGCCCGAGCTGATGAGCATCGAAGGCGAGTCCGAGGCGACCAGGCGGCTCTACGGCCTCGACGACCCGGTGGCCCGGAACTTCGGGCTCCGCTGCCTGCTTGCCCGACGCTTCTCGGAATCCGGCGTCCGCTTCGTGCAGGCGACCCACGGACCGGACTCGAAGTGGGACCACCACTCCGGCCTCATCACCGGCCTGCCGCAGAGTTGCGCCGAGGTCGACCGGCCGGTGGCCGGGCTGATCAAGGACCTCAAGTCACGGGGGCTGCTGGACGAGACCCTCGTCCTCTGGGGCGGCGAGTTCGGCCGCACTCCCGGCGCCGAAGCCGGCGCCCGCAACGGCCGCGACCACAACCCCCACGGCTACACGATGTTCATGGCCGGCGGCGGCGTGAAGCCCGGCCACAGCCACGGCCGCACCGACGACTACGGTTACTACGCGATCGAGGACAAGGTCCACATCCACGACCTCCACGCCACGATCCTGCATCTGCTGGGCCTCGACCACGAGCGGCTGACGTACCGCTCCCAGGGGCGCGACTTCCGGTTGACGGACGTCGAGGGCCTGGTCGTCGACGACATCATCGTCTGAGCCCGCCGGCGACGACGGCGTCCGGATCCAAGCCCATGACCATCGCGGCCGTCGATCTCTTCATCATCATCGTCTACCTGCTGGGCATCCTGTTCGTCGGCCTGTGGTCGGTGCGCAAGATCAAGCGGCAGACCAGCGAGTCGTACTTCCTGGCGAGCCGCAACCTGAAGTGGCCCGTGGTGGGGGCCGCGCTATTCGCCTCGAACATCTCGACGATTCACCTGGTCGGGCTCGCGGAGAGCGGCTTCGGCGTCGGCATGGTCGTGGGCAACTACGAGTGGATGGCGTCTTTCACGATCATCCTGCTCAGTCTCGTCTTCGTGCCGATCTACTTCAGGAGCCGGATCACGACGCTGCCGGAGTTCATGGAGCGGCGCTACAGCCCCGCCGCCCGGACCACGCTGTCCTTCATGTTCATCATGTCGGCGATGCTGATCCACATCGGCATCAGCCTCTACGCCGGCGCAGCGGTGTTCGAACGGTTCTTCGGCATCCCGTCACTGGCGTCGATCGCGATGATCTCGATCATCACGGTGATCTACACCGTGGTCGGCGGCCTGCGGGCAGTCGTCGTCACGGAGACGATCCAGACCGTCATCCTGCTGGGCGGCGCCATCCTGATCACGGTCATCGCGATGACCAGGCTCCCCGGCGTGGGAATCGACTCCTATGGGGACCTTCTTGCCGCCACGAAGCCGAACCAGCTCAGCATGATTCACCTCCCCGGGGAAGAGGGCTTCGACCCCGGATCGATCTGGTACGGCTTCCTGCTGGGCTTCCCCATCCTCGGCCTCTGGTACTGGTGCACCGACCAGACGATCGTCCAGCGGGTGCTGGGCGCGGGGACCCTGCGGGACGCGCAGCACGGCGCGCTGTTCGCCTCGCTGCTCAAGTTCCTGCCCCCGCTGTTCATGGTCCTGCCGGGCGTGCTGGCCTACGTGCTGTTCAAGGACATCATCGACCAGCCGACCGACGCCCTGCCGACGCTGATCACCGAGCTGCTGCCGACCGGCCTCATCGGCATCATGGCGGCGGCGCTGCTCGCGGCGCTGATGAGCACGATCGCCGCCGCGGTGAACAGCACGGGGACGCTCGTCGCCGTCGACATCGCCAAGCACTTCCGGCCCGGCCTGTCCGAGACCTCGCAGGTGCGCATCGGACGGATCAGCTCCGTCGTCGTCATGTCCGTCGCGATCGCCTGGTCCACCCAGGGAGAGCGCTTCGGCTCCATCTTCGAGGCGATCAACAAGTTGCCGGCGCAGTTCATCGCGCCTCCGATCGCGACGGTGCTCCTCTGGGGCGTCTTCTGGCGCCGCGGAACGCGTCAGGCCGGCACGTTCACGCTGCTCTTCGGCTTCGTCGCCGGCTTCATCATCTTCCTGTTCGACATGGGCTTCGGCTTCCTCGGCGGCGTCCAGTACGTCTCCGATCCCGTGAACGGCCTGGGGATCCCGTTCCTGCTGCAGGCGTGGTGGTACTTCTGCATCCTGAGCGTCATCTACGTGGCCGTCAGTCTGGCGACGCCGCCGCCGAAAGCCGAGCAGATCGACGGCCTGACCTGGGACAAACCGTACGCGTTCCTGACCCGGTCGGAGATCCGCGGCGCCCTGGATCCGCGACTGCTGGCGGCGCTGCTGGCCGTTGCCCTGGTCGTGATGTACGTCCTGGTTCGGTAGAGCCGTCTCCGCCGGCACACGAACACAGAATCCGTCCTGGTCCTATGTGGGACAACGTCCGCGCAGGGTGGGCGGCGTCCAGCTCCACCAGCACAAGGACCCGGAGATGCAGAGCACAGCAGTACAATGGAACGAAGTCAGGCGCAGCCTCGAGCAGGTCGGGTTCGAACCGAACCAGGCCGAGGCGTTGGTCGACATGGTGAGAAGAAGAGAGCAGCGACTCGCGACAAAGGACGACATGGCCGTCCTGAACGTAGATGTCACCACCCTCGACGCGCTCAGACAGGAAGTGCGAGATCGCCACGAGAGCCTCAGGCAGGAACTCCACGCACGAATCGATGCGCTGGATAGCAGCGTCAACGCGCGAATCGACGCCCTGGACAGCAGCGTCAACGCGCGAATCGACGCCCTGGACAGCAGTGTCAACGCACGAATCGACGCCCTGGACAGCAAGCTCAGCGGTCAAATGGAGACGCTGAGCAGCACTCTGAACGGCCGGATGGACGCGCTGGAAGGCGGCCAATCCGTTCTGGAAAGCGGTCTGTCCGGTCGGATGGACGGTCTAGCCGGTCGGATGGACGCGCTGGAAAGCGGTCTGTCCGGTCGGATGGATGGGCTAGCCGGTCGAATGGACGGGCTAGAAGGTCAACTGACGACGATCAAGTGGTTCCTCGGGGCCATGCTCGCCATGATGACCCCGGCCGCGGCCGCACTCGTCCGCCTCGCATTCCTGTAAGGCGTTGTGCCCCTGCGCCTGGCTCGCCGCGATCTTCTCAAGGCGTCTCTCGCCGGGTTCGGCGCCTGCCTCGGACTGCCGGCCCGGGCAGCGCAGACGACCGCCGATCGCGACCGCTTCGGCGGCTGGACCGAACTCGAGTTCAACGCCACCGGTTTCTTTCGCACCGAGCACGACGGCCAGCGCTGGTGGCTGGTCACTCCCGAAGGCCACGCGTTCATCAGTTGGGGCGTCAACCACTACCACGCGTCCTGGTGGGCGCAGGACTACAACCGCGATCACTGGCTGCGGCGATTCGGCGCGGAGGAGGTCCACGACCGGGCCTGGAACCGGGGATTTCGCGAGGCGGCCCTGGCCGATCTGCGAAGGCTGGGCCTCAACACCCTGGGCATTCACACGAACGCCACGATGCTCACCCACCCGCCTGGTCAGGCCCGGTTCCCCTTCGTCGCTCCCTACGAGCCGCTGGTGCTGTCGCACTACCTCAAGCCCCAGCCCGACGCCTACACGGACATCTTCGCCCCCGAGTTCGAGGCGCTATGCGAGCGCACGGCCCGGCGCGTCGCGGCCCCCTACCGTGACGACCCCATGGTGCTGGGCTACTGCATGGCGGACTGCCCTCCCCTGACCGACAACGAAGCGGAGTGGAACGGCAGCACGACGTGGCCTCGCCGGCTGCGCAGCTTCGCGGCCCAGGCGCCCGGCAAGCAGGCCTACGTCGACTGCATGCGCGAGCGCTATGGCGACGTGTCCGGTTTCAACGCCACCTACGGCACAGGCTTCGCCGCGTGGGCGGATCTGCTCGCGGCAACGGACTGGCGACCCGATCAGGCGCCCGCGAACGAGGCGGAGCGCCGTGACAACGCGGCCTTCCTGCTGCCCTGCGTCGAGCGCTACTACTCCGTCGCCAGGGCCGCCCTCCGCCGCGCCGACCCGAACCACCTCTTCCTCGGCGACAAGATCAACGGCGACACGGACGGCCTCCACTCGATCGCCGCCACGACAAGCCGCTACACCGACCTCGTGAACACCCAGCACTACGCCCGCTGGGAAGGCCAGCGCGACACGATGGACCGGCTGACCGACGTCGTGGGGCAACCCTTCCTCAACGGCGACGCCGCCTACACGACGCCGACCGGGACGATGCCCAATCCCCATGGCCAGCACGCGCGAGACATGGCGGAACGTGCCATCTGGACGCGGGAGTTCATGGAGAACGCCACCGCCCGCGCCGACTTTGTCGGCTGGCACATGTGCGGGATGATCGACACGGCGAACACGATGCCCGGCAAGGAACAGGCCCAGCACCAGGGTCTGATGACCACCCGGGGCAAGTTCTACCCGGAGATGGAAGCGGCGGTCCGCGACATCTCGGACCGCCTCTACGTCATCGCCGCATCAAGCGGCTGAACGGCGCGGGGCTCGGTCAGCCGAGCGCCTGGAACGCCTTCTCGGTTCCGGCGAGCGCCTGCTCGATGTCGGACTCCGTGTGCGCGACCGACAGGAACATGTTGTGCCAGGGGTGCAGGTACACGCCGTGGTCGAGAGCGTGGCTGCAGAAGGCGAAGCCCTTCTCCCGCCTGTCGTCGTCTTCGAACAGCACGGTCGGCATCTGCGGCGGTCCGGTCTGGCGGATCGCGTGACCGTGGCGACGCGCCTGTTCCTCCAGACCGTCCCGGAACTGCTGCCCCAGGCGCTCCACGACGGCCGGAGCGTCGACTTCGGCCAGCAGATCGAGGGTCTCGATCGCCGCGGCGAAGGGCGCGGCCTGGTACCAGAACGAGCCCGTCACGAAGACCCGCGTCGCGGCCTCGCGGTACGCCTCGCTGCCGAGAATCGCCGCCACGGGTTCGCCGTTGCCGATCGCCTTGCCCCAGGCCGAGAGGTCCGGCTGGACACCGAACGCGGACCAGCTCGCGTCGAGCGAGAGGCGCAGCCCGGCCCGCACGTCGTCCAGGATCAGCGCCGCGCCTTCGGAGTCGCAGATCTCGCGGACGCGGCGCGCGAAGGCGATGTCGGGCAGCTCCTGGTCGTAGCCCGCGTCGTGCTTGAAGGCGGAGACGACGATGCCTGCCAGGTCGCCGGTCGCCGCGTCGGCGGCCGCTTCCAGGCTGGCTACGTCGTTGTAGCGATACGTCGGGAAGTGGACGTGATCCTCCGCCGGCGTGCCGCGCGAGATGTGGTTGGTCCACGGCGCCGCACCGTGGTACGCGCCCCTGGCCACGAGGATCTTCCGCTTCTCGTTCCGCGCCCGAGCCACCATGTTGCAGACGGTCGTCGCGTCGTTGCCGTTCTTCGCGAAGATGGCCCACTCCGCGTGGCCGACCTGCCGCACCAGGCGCTCGGCCAGGTCGACGATAAGCGGCGGAGGCCCGTTCGCGATGTCGAGCCGGTCGCGCTGCGCGTCCGCGGCGGCACGAATCCGTGGATTGCCGTAGCCGGCGATCATCGGCCCGAACGAGCACATGAAGTCGATGTACTCGTTGCCGTCGGCGTCCCAGAGCCGGCAGCCCTCCGCCCGCTCGAAGTACTGCGGGTACCGGGGCGGCAGGAGCCGGTAGGTGGACATGTGCCCGTACATGCCACCCGGGATCACCCGCTCGCCCCGGGACTTGAGCGCCCGGTTCCGATCGAGCAAGAAGGTCAGCCCGCCTTCTTCACCTCGAAGGGCACGGCAAGCCGCTCCCACTGGAGCGCGACCCACGAATCCACGATCACGAACTCCATCTCCTCCACGTGCTCGCCGATCGTCTTCGGCGTAGCGGACACGCGCAGCGCATCCTGGCCGGCGTCGTGCCGGAAGGAGCCCCACTGCTGCGCGACCTTGTTGAAGATGACGGTCCACTCGTTCTCGCCCGGCTCGGTGAACAGCGCGTAGGTGCCGGCGGCCAGCTTCTGCCCGCCTATCTCGACGTCGGCGCTGAAGGTGATCGTGGTCGCCTCGTCGGCGCCGGTGCGCCAGACCTGGCCGTAGGGAACCAGGCCGCCCCAGATCGTCCGGCCCTTCACCTTGGGACGTCCGTACTCGAGGGTGACGGTGACGCCGTCGATCATCCCTTCGACCTTGCCGTTCTTGCTCGCCCGGTCGGCGTCGTCCGCGCGCTGCGCCAGGGCGGGAAGAGCGGTGACCAGGAGGGCCGTGAAGATCAGGGGAATCGTTGCTCGGAACTTGTGCATGTTGTCCTCCAACTAGAGAGTGTTGTGTCGGCTCGCGACCGTAGGATAGACGGAAACCATGAAGTATCTCGCACCTCTCCTCGCGACGCTGCTGATTCCGGTCGTCGGCTGCCAACCTACGGCCGTCGAAGATGCTCCACCCAACGTCGTGCTGCTGATGGCCGACGACATGGGCTGGGCCCAGACCGGTTACTACGGCCATCCCGTGCTCCGGACGCCCCACCTCGACGCGATGGCCGAGGCCGGCCTGCGCATGGACCGGTTCTACGCCGGCGCGCCGAGCTGCACCCCGACCCGGGCAACGGTCATGACGGGCCGCACGAACGACCGCACCGGGGCCTTCCGCGTCGGCGACTCGATCAACAAACAGGAGAAGATGCTCTCCACGGCGTTCCGGCAGGCCGGCTACGCCACGGCCCACTTCGGCAAGTGGCACCTGAACGACGTCCATCCGGCCGGCGACAACCCGCTGCCCGCGGACGATCCCCACAACCCCGGAGAACTCGGCTTCGACTACTGGCTGAGCCACACGAACCAGTTCAACGTGGATCCGGTGCTGAGCCAGAACGGCGTGCCGAAGCAGTTCGAGGGCGACTCGTCCGAGGTCCTGGTCGAGGAGGCGCTGCGCTACATCTCGGAACAGCGGGAGAACGGCAAACCCGTGTTCGCGGTGATCTGGTACGCCTCCCCGCACCGGCCGTTCGCCTCCCTGCCGGACGACGAGGAGCCCTTCGCTGAGCTGGACGACGCCTCGAGGACGCACCACGCCGAGATCGTCGCAATGGACCGCTCCATCGGCACCCTCCGCCAGGGCCTGCGCGAACTCGGCATCGCCCACAACACCCTCGTGTGGTTCACCAGCGACAACGGCGGACTGCCCGACATCTCCTACGGCCCCGAACACCCCGGCGTCCGCCCCGACACCACCGGCCACCTGCGCGGCTTCAAGAAGGACTTCTACGAAGGCGGCCTGCGCGTGCCGACGATCGTCGAATGGCCGGGCGAGATCGCCCCGCGAATCTCGAGCTTTCCCGCCAGCACGATGGACATCTTCCCGACCCTGATCGAGGTCGCGGGGCTCGACCCGGAGTCGATCAACGCCGTCCACGACGGCATCTCCATCGCCGGCGTCTTCGACTCCGAGCCCGCACGCCGGGATCAGCCCATCGGCTTCCGCGCCAGCGGCGGTCACGCCTGGCTCGACAACGACGTCAAGCTGATGCGGAACTTCTTCTCCGACCCGACCGATCCGTTCGAGCTCTACAACGTGATCGACGATCCCGCTGAAGAGCGGGACCTGATCGACGAGCAGCCCGAGATCGCCGCCCGGATGCGCGCCGAACTGGATGCCTGGAACCGCTCCGTCGACGCGAGCGTCACCGGCGCCGACTACCCGGAGGGCCACGTGCTGCCTTCCGGCCGGGAGTCGAAGTAGCCAGCAGGCCAGGGCCGCGGAACTGGGTGCGCCGGCGCCCCCGCCGGCATCCGGCGCGCCAGCGCCGGTTCCGACCCCGCCGGGGCCTACCTCATCTACTGCGCGAGGAACTCCCCCAAACTCCTCGTTCTTCGGACCGCTCCCTGGACGGCTGCCAGTTGACCCGGACGACGTGGGTACCTAGCCTCCGCTCATGAACGTCACCTTCTCCATCGACGAGCAGGTCATTGCCGAGGCCCGGCGGATCGCTGCCTCGCGGGGAACCAGCCTCGACCAGTTGGTGCGGGACTATCTCCACGACCTCACCCGAACCGACGACGCCGAAGCAGTCCTGGCAAGGTTGGACGCGCTCTGGGCCGAAGAGACCCACCGTTCGAAATGTTCCTGGACGCGCGAGGAAGTGCATAGACGTCCGTGAGCGCCTCGGCCATCGCCCCAGCACAACCGGATCCCCGTTGATTCCACTCCACGGTCCACTAAGACGGGTCACCGAGGTCGGCAATCACGGGAGCACTCGCTGGCCAAGTCGGGTTCCGTAGCTCGTCAATGGCAGCTCGATACTCCTCATCGACCCACACTTCCGACGCAGACGCCACGTGCGGACAGCCCGCGTGGCGCGAGTATGGACTCAGCGCGGAACGAGATCGTCCAAGCCGATGCCAAGAGCATCGGCGAGTCGCCGGAGCGTATGAACGGAGCCGGTCCGGCGTCCCGCTTCGATGTCAACGATCTGGACACGGCTGGCGTCGGCGGCGCGGGCAAGAGCCGACTGCGACAAGCCGCGGTGTTCGCGCCAAACCCGGAGCGGCGGCTCGCCGTCGATCAGCAGATCAGCGACCGCTTCCGGAAGGAACTCCTCGGTCCCAGCCTCGATTCTCTTCTGCACAGCAAGCGCGGCCTGGAGGTCGGCCAGGTCGTCCTCGACGCCGCACAGACGCCGGTACTCGGCCTTCGGGATCGTCACAGTTTCGGTCATAGAGTCATCCCCCTGTAGGCACTGGCACGACTGGCGACGTGGAGGATCTCAAGGCGGTCACCGTCGCGCATGATGGCCCGCCAGTCGCCTACGCGGAGTCGGAGCAGTGCATCCGAGCCCCGAAGCCGGGAGACGTTGTTCGCTTGGGAAGCGGGATCTTCAGCGAACATCCGGATCTTGCGGCGCAGGCGAGAGGCGTGGTTGCGGGGCATGCGAGTGAGGATCCTCACGGCGCTACGGCTGTAGACGATCTCCTTCACCGCAGGAATGTAGCGCTACGCGACAGTGTCGTCAAGGGCGACACCACCCAGTAGCACCACAAGATGGTCGCCGCTTCGCGGCGCGTACTCTTCAGAAGCTGGCGAGGGCGCCGGCGCACCCAGTGGGAGGGACGGCAGCCTCAGTGAATCACCCCCCGCAGCCGCGGGTCCAACAGATCCCTCAGCGCGTCCCCCACACAGTTGAACGACAGCACCAGCAGGAAGATCGCGACGCCCGGGACGATCGACAGCAGCGGCTGCTGCTCAAGCATCGGGAAGGCCTGCTGGAGCATGTTCCCCCACGTCGGCGTGGGCGGCTGGATGCCGACGCCGACGAAGCCGAGGGCTGCCTCGGTGAGGACGGCGTAGCCCATGCTGAGGGTGCTCTGGACAATCACCGGCGCGATGCAGTTGGGCAGGATGTGGCGCAGGATGATGCGGCCGTGGCTGAGGCCGATGCTCTCAGCGGCCTTGACGAAGTCGCGCTCGCGGATGGACAGGCCCTGGCTGCGGATGATCCTCGCCATCCAGGGCACGTTGGCGATGCCGATCGCGATGATCACGGTCTGTAGCGAACCGCCGAGCGCGGCCGCCAGGCCGACGGCGATCAGCAGGCTCGGGAACACGACCAGGGCGTCCATCAGGCGCATCAGCACGTCGTCGACGCGGCCGCGGAAGTAGACGGACAGCAGGCCGAGAGGTACACCCAGCAGCACGCCCAGGCCGACCGCGCCGAGGCTCACCGAAAGCGCGATCCGGGCGCCGACAATCAGCCTCGCCAGCGTGTCGCGGCCCATCTGGTCGGACCCGAGCCAGTGGGCGGCGCTGGGGCCCGAGAGCAGGTTGTCGAAGTCCATCTCCTCGGCGTCGACCGGGACGATCCAGGGCGACAGCACGGCCGCGGCGGCGATCAGGGCCAGGACGACGAGGCCGGCGAGCGCCTGGGGGACGCCGGCGAGCTTGCGCAGCAGCTCGACGGTCGGGTGGCTGCCGGTCGCTGTAGCGCTAGCCACCGAACTTGATCCTCGGGTCGAGCCAGGCGCAGGCGACGTCGGTGATGAGATTCGCGGCCAGTACGGCGACCGCCATCAGCAGCACCGCCGCCTGCACGACCAGGAAGTCGCGGGCGAAGATCGCCTGCACCATGTACTGGCCGGTGCCGGGGATGCCGAACAGCGTCTCGATGACGATCGCCCCGGCGAAGATGCGACCGGTCTGCAGGCCGAGGATCGTGACCACCGGCAGCAGGGCGTTGCGCAGCGCGTGCGACCAGATCACCGTCCGCTCCCTCGCACCCCGGGCGCGGGACGTCCGCAGGTAGTCCTGCGCCAGCACTTCGAGCATCGCCGAGCGGCTCTGCCGCATGATCAGCGCGCAGCTCGTCACGCCGAGCGCGAACGCCGGCAGGATCATGTGACGCAGGCTCTGGAGCGGATCGTCGAAGAGGCTCACGTAGCCCTGGCTCGGCAGCCAGCCGAGGCCCACGCCGAAGAGCAGGATCGCCATGATGCCGAGCCAGAAGTTCGGGATCGCGACCCCGCCGATCGAGACCACCGTCGCCGCGTAGTCGATCGGTTTGCCGCGGTAGACCGCGGAGGCGATGCCCGCGGGCACGCCGATCAGAACCGCCAGGATCCAGGCTGCGAGGCCGAACTGCAGGGTCACGAGAGCCCGGCCGCCGAGCTCCTCCGCGACGGGCCGCATGTTCTGGGTCGAGCGGCCGAAGTCGCCCTGCAGAACGTTGCCGAGCCAGATCAGGTACTGGACGACGACCGGCTCGTCGAGGTTGTGACGCTCCCGGATGAGCTGCAACTGCTCTTCGTCGAGCGCCTCGCCGGGGCCGATGAACGCCCGCGCCGGGTCGCCCGGAATCGCGAGCATCAGCGCGAACACCAGAAACGTGACGAGGAGGAGAACGGGCACCGCCTGCAGCAGGCGGCGCGCGAGGTAGCTGCGCATTCGACCGGTGCTACTCCTCCAGCCAGATCGTGGCGAAGTTCATCTTGCCGTCCCAGCCCATCAACTGGTCGAGGTTGCGCACCTTCCCGGGCGCCGCCGCGTAGGTCACGCCGTAGAGCAGCGGCGTGAACCAGGCCTCGCCGAGCACGGTCCGGTTCATCTCGAGGTAGACCTGCTTGCGGGCCTCGTTGTCGTAGTACGACGCGCCAAGCTCCACCAGTTCGTCGACGTCCGGCCGCAGCACGTTCCCCGGGTTGTAGTAGCCGTCGCTCTTGTAGGCCAGCGAGGCCATCCAGTCCGGCTCCGGATAGCGGCTCCAGGAGGTGACGAACATCGGGTACTCCTGGCCGTGGTTGAACCGCTCGGTCGCGGGTCCGCTGGAAAGCACGTCGATGTCCATGTGGATGCCGATCTTCTTCAGCATCGCCCGCACGACCTCGGCGCTGGAGACGAGCAGGGGATTGTGGTGGGTGACCGCCGTGAACTCCAGGCCGCCCTCGCGTCCGGCCTTCGCGAGGTACCGCCGCGCCTTGTCGATGTCGTAGTAGGGCCGTTCAACGTCCGGCTCGTGGACCCAGGAGCCCACCGGCCACATGCCCGCATCGGCCTCGATCGCCCGGTCGAAGAAGATCGCCCGGTTGATCACGGTCGGGTCGACGGCATGGGCGATCGCGAGCCGTACGTTCACGTCGTCGAGCGGCGGCTTGTTCACGTTGAAGACCAGCGTCAGCGCGATGCCGCCGCCCGGCATCGTCTCCATCTGGAAGCGCTCGTCCCGCTCGAACGTCGACACGTCCTTGTAGGGCAGGTAGGTCACGTCGATCTCACCCGTGCGCAGGGCCGCGGCGCGCACCGTCTCGTCGCGGATCACCCGGATCGTCACCTCGTCGAGGTACGGGAGTTGGTTGCCGTGCTCGTCGCGGCCCCAGTAGTCCTCGTTCCGCACGAAGCGCACCAGCGTGCCGGTGATCACCTCCTTCAGCTTGAACGGCCCGGTCCCGGCGGGGTTCCAGCCGTAGTCGGGGCCAAGCTCATCGATCGCCGCCGGCGAACTCATCACGCCGCCCCGGTCGGCCAGCATGCCGAAGCCGGCGCCCCACGGCCGCGCCAGGTCGAAGCGCACGGTGAAGTCGTCGATCACCTCGACCGCCTCGATCACGGCGAGCGATGCGCGCGGCGTGGCCACGGTCTCGGGATCGAGGATCCGCTCGATGTTGGCCTTCACCGCATGGGCATTGAAGGGCGTGCCGTCGTGGAAGACGACGCCCTGACGCAGGCGGAACGTGATCGTGTCGGGATCCGTCCCGATCTCCCAGGACACAGCAAGCGAGGTCTCCGGCCGCGGGTTGAGCCGCGGGTCCGCGTCGACCAGTTGATCGAAGATCTGCCGCCAGAAGTAGGCGTCGGCGCCCGACCGCCCGAGGATCGCGTCGAGCGAGGTGGGCTCCAGGGAATGGCCCACGCGAAGGTGGCCGCCGTAGCGCGGACCGCCGACAGCGGGGGGCCGGGCCGCCAGCGCGTCGGAATCGAGCCGCTCGGCCCGACTGCCGGGCGTACAGGCGACGAGGATGGCCTGCAGCGCCGCAACCAGAACCAGCGACGCGGATACGCTCGCTCTCGACGGCGACGCTCGTGGGACAATGGACATCTCTCGGGAAGGTGCAACTCTATTGACTGACGGGACGCATACGTTGGAGCAACACCCCGCCTCGGAGATCCGGTTACTGGAGTCGCTCTGACGACACCGGCAGCCGCCCCGCGACTCCCGCGCCGCCCGAAGTCCTGGCGGGCAAGGCTCCGCGAAGGAGAACGAGAGCTCGATCGCTCGGCGAGCACGCTCGACACCGCTACCGACATCCCGTTCCGGGAAGTCCTGCGCATCTTCTGGCGCGCGCTCTCCTACATGCGCCTGTTCAAGGCGCGCATCGCCGCCAAGTTCTCCCTCGTGACCGCGGAGATGGTCTTCCGGCTGCTCGTCGCGCCCTGGCCGGGCAAGATCGTCGTCGATCACGTGATCCTGGGCATGCCGATCGTGGACGCGGCCGGCTTCCCCTCCTACCTGTCTCCGTTCGTGCTGTTCCTGGCCGGCAAGGGCCCGGTGGAGATCATGCTCTGGGTCCTGCTGCTCGGCGTGTTCATGGTGACCGTGTTCGGGTTCACCACGAGCCGGGGCACGGCCAGGTCCGCGAGCGGGATGCCCACCGGAGCGTCCGCCGCCTCATCCGGCGGCGCCACCACTCTCCTGCAGCAGGGACACGGCACGCTGGCCCAGGGGCACGACACCGCCACCCGGACCGAGAACGAGGCCAACCGCGGCTCCGGCCTGATGGGGGGCATTCTCGGACTCCTCGACTTCCGGGTCCATCTGCGCCTGACCCAGTCCGTGAACCACCTGCTCCGGACGAAACTCGCCGGACGCATCAAGCGTCTGCCGATGACCACCCTGGACGACCAGCGGATCGGTGACAGCGTCTACCGCGTCCTCTACGACACGACGAGCGTCAGCCTCGTTCTCTACGAGGTCGGTCTCGAGTTCTACTCCCACTCTCTCGGCATCACGATCAGCGCGATGATGATGTACACGTACTTCGGCGACGCTCCCGAGGTCATCCTGCTGGCCGCTCTTTCGCTGCCGATCATGCTGGTGTTCGTCGTCCCCTTCGCGCGCATGGCCCGCCGCAGAAGCCAGGCAAGCCGCGCTTCGGGCGCCGCCACGACGTCGAACATCGAAGAGGGCATGAGCAACGTGCTCGCCGTACAGAGCCTCGGCGGCAACGAGCGGGAGGGCCAGCGGTTCAGGAAGGCCAGCGAGGAGTCCTTCCGGCGCTTCCGCATCGAGTCGCTGCTCAAGCTGACCTACCAGCAGTTCGGCAGCCTGGCGTTCCTGCTGGGCCAGGTCCTGTTCTTCGTCGTCATCTCCGGACGCGTGATCGACGGCACGTTCACCGCCGGCGACTACTTCGTCCTCAACTACTACTTCTTCGTCCTGAGCGCGACCTTCAGCGGAGCGGGCTTCATCTACCCGGTTCTGCAGAACAACATCGCCGGACTGCGCCGCGTGTTCTTCCTGATGGACCTGCCGGCGGAGAGAACGAGCGGAGGCGTCGAACTGCCCCGGATCACCGGTGGTGTCGACATGGAGGGGGTCGAGTTGACCTACCCGGACGGCCGCCAGGCACTGCGAAACATCGATCTCGAAGCGAGGATCGGCGAGATCGTCGCCTTCGTCGGACCGACCGGCGCCGGCAAGACGAGCCTCGCCTACATGGTGCCGGCGTTCCTTCAGCCGACGGAAGGCACGGTCTCGATCGATGGCGTCGACCTGAAGGACGTGTCGGTCGACAGCCTCCGCGAACAGGTCTCCTACGTCTTCCAGGAAACGCAACTCTTCTCCGACTCGATCCTCGAGAACATCCGCTACGGCAACCGGGACGCGACGGAAGCGGAGGTCGAGCGTGTCGCCCGCGTCGCCGGAGCCCACGACTTCATCGCCGCCCTGCCCGACGGCTACCGGACGAACCTGGGCACCGTCACCAGCAAGCTGTCGGTGGGCCAAAAGCAGCGCATCGCCATTGCCCGCGGGCTACTGCGGGATGCCCGCATCCTGATCCTCGATGAGCCGACGTCCGCACTGGACCCGGAGACGGAGGCCTACCTCGTCGACGCCCTGCACGAAGCGGCGAAGGACAAGCTGGTCATCATCATCGCCCACCGCCTGTCGACGATCGCCAACGCAGACCGGATCTGTTTCCTGGAGGACGGCGAGATCCGGGAACAGGGAACCCACGAGGAGCTGATGGCGGTGCCCGACGGGCGCTACCGGAGGTACGCCACGCTGCAGGCCGGGGCAGGCTGATGACCGAACGCGACCTCGGATCTTCGGGCGCGCGAGCCAAGGACGCGGTGCTGGCCGCGCTGCGGGCCTACGACACCGCGACGAGGACGGGCGACCTCGACGGGCAGGTCGACTTCTTTGCGGAGGCCTGGCGAAGCAGTTCCGGCACGACGAAGGCCGACCTGCGGGACCAACTGCAGCAGCAGGCCGACCGGAGCGGCGATCAGGACAAGCGGTTCGTGCTTGACGAAGCGATGGTGGTCGTCGACGGAGACACAGCAACCGTCGACCCCGTGAAGCTCCGTTCACCGACCGGGAACGGCTCCTTCGAGTTCAGGATGACGAGGGAGCCCGACGGCGCCTGGCGATGCGTGTCGATTGCGCTCTCGCAGATCGACGACGCGCCCGCCGAAAGCACCCGCGCACTCCGTGAACGCATCCTGAGCGACCCGGCACGTCCCGGCTATCACTTCGTGATCCCCGAAGGCGTGGCGATGCCCTTCGACCCGAACGGCGCCATCTACTGGAAGGGCCGCTACCACCTCTTCTACATCTTCCAGGACAGTCGCCTCGGCAAGAAGTCCGACCACTGGGGCCACATGTCGAGCTCGGACCTGTTTCACTGGCGCCACCATCCGACCGGTCTGCTCGACGGCATGTACAGCGGCAACTGCTTCCTCAACAGGGAGGGAGTGCCGACGATCTGCTACCACCAGAAAGGCCAGGGCAACGCGATGGCGGTGGCTCTGGACGACGACCTGAACGAGTGGAAGAAGCTCGACTCGAACCCGATCACGCCCGAGACCCGGGAAGGAGACGAGCACCACGGGAGATACCGTTCATGGGACCCCTTCGGCTGGCTCGAGGGCCACACCTGCTACGCCATCTTCGGCGGCCAGCGACCGGCCGTCGCGAAAGCACCCGCGCTCGAGGGCGAGTGGAAGTACGCCGGGGACCTGTTCGCGCACGGCGTCGAGGGCGTGTCCCTCGACGAGGACGTGTCCTGCCCCGAGCTCTTCGAGCTGGGCGGCAAGCACGTGCTCCTCTGCATCAGTCACCGCCTCGGCTGCCGCTACTACGTGGGCGAATGGCGGGACGAACAGTTCCATCCCGAATCCCACGCCCAAATGAGCTGGATCGACAACTCGTTCTTCGCGCCCGAAAGCCTGGTCGACGACCGGGGACGTCGCATCATGTGGGCCTGGATCCTCGATGAACCCCTGTTCGGAGCGCGCACGAAGCACGGCTGGTCCGGCACGTTGAGCCTTCCGCGGGTGTTGACGCTCGGAGGCGACGGGCTGCTCCGCATCGACGTGCCGGAGGAGATCGAAGCGCTCCGCTACGGTGAGATCCGAAAAGGGCCGTTGGTCGTGCCGGCCGACGAGGAGGTGCCCCTGGACGGCGTCGCCGGCGACAGCCTGGAGCTGATGGTCGAGATGAAGAGCGCCGCGGCTTCCCGGTTCGGAATCAGGGTATGCGCGTCGCCCGACGGCCAGGAGGAGACGCCCATCTTCTACGACGCCGAAGAGAAACTGCTGAAGCTCGACACGCGCAGATCAGGCCCCGAGAACACACCGAAGGTCGTCGAGGCGGCGCCCTTCGAACTGCGGGACGGCGAGCGACTGAAGCTGCGTGTCTTCGTCGACAAGTCCGTCGTCGAGGTCTTCGCCAACAGCCGTCAGGCCATTGCGCGCCGCGTCTACCCGTCGCGCAAGGACAGCATCCGCGTCCATCTTTTCTCCACCGGCGGCGACGCCCGCGTGCACTCGCTCAAGGCATGGAAGATCACGCCTTCCAATCCCTACTAGAACAAGGACCATGTGATGAAGATCCACGACCCCGAACTACGCATGATCGCCGAACAGCTCGCCCGGCTCGAGGACAGGCTCGGAGCCGGAACCGGGCCCGTCGTCGAGTCTCCGGGAAACGCGATTCTGGAACTGCTCAGAGTCGTGCGCGCGCTGACCGAGCGTCTCGACGAACTGGGTCGGCGCTGACGACATAGATCATGCCGCTTGCGTCACCGGCCGTAACCGTCCGTCTGTCGAGCGAGACCGGGCAGGAACGTGCGCGCTCTCTGCACTCGAAGCTGGCGATTGGCTGCCCGAGTTCGAGGTCCCACAGACGCAGCGTCTTGTCCGGGGAGGTGGAGACGGCGCACGATCCGTCCGGTGTCACAGTCGCGGCGTAGACCGGTTCGGTATGGCCTTCAAGCATGTGCAGGGCGCGGCCGGTCTGTAGATCCCACACCCCTAGCGTCCCATCCGCGGACGCGGAGACGGCGCGGCTGCAGTCGGGTGTCGCCGCGACCGCGTAGACTGGCCCCGTGTGACCGCCGAGAGCCCGCATGGAGCGCCCCGAGACCAGGTCCCATACCCGTAGCGTCCGGTCCTCGGATGCCGAGACTGCACGGGCGCCGTCCGGGACAACGGCTACGGCGTGGACGGCGTCGGTGTGGCCTTCGAGCGTCCGCTGACCGCGGCCGGAGTCGAGGTCCCACAGGCGAACGGTCCCGTCCCAGGACGCGGAGACGGCGCGGGTGCCGTTGGGAGTGAGGGCGAACGACTTGACGTCATCCGTGTGGCCTCGGAGTGTGTGCAGGGCGCGGCCCGAGTGGAGGTCCCAGACGCGCAGGGTGGCGTCCGCGGACGAGGAGACGGCACGCTTGCCGTCCGGCGTCACCGCAACGGCGTAGACCTCCGTTGCGTGCCCCTGAAGCACGTGCCGCGTGCGACCTGAAGCGAGATCCCACACGCGCAGGGTCGCGTCAAAGGAACCGGAAACGGCGCGGGTGCCGTCCGGAGTTACCGCGACGGACCAGACGCCGGCAGTGTGGCCTTCGAGGGTGTAGAGAGCACGCATGGACCGGAGGTCCCACACGCGGAGGGTGGTGTCGGCGGAGGTGGAGATGAGGCGTTTTCCGTCAGGCGTCAGCGCGAGGGCCTCGACCCTCCCGGTGTGCCCCTCAAGCCTGTGAGCCAGCCTGAAGCGACACATACTCGCGATAACGGCCATCGGGGATCGCCATCAGTTCCTCGTGTGAGCCTGACTCCCGGACCTCGCCCTCCTCCAGGAAGTAGATGCGATTCGCGTGGGCGATGGTCGACAGGCGGTGGGCGATGATGATGACCAGCCTGTCCTTCGCCGCTTCGTGCAGGGCATCGACGAGGTAGGCCTCGGTCTCCGGGTCGAGCGCGGAGGTCGGTTCGTCGAGGATCAGAATCCGGGCATCGCGCAGCAGCCCGCGGGCGATCGCGATGCGTTGTTTCTGGCCCACAGACAGCTTGCTCGTCACGGTACCTAGATTCGTCCGGTATCCGTCGGGCAGCGCGGCGATGAAATCGTGGGCGCCCGCTATGCGGGCCGCACGCTCGACCTGCGCCTCGGTCGCGGCCGGGTTGCCGTAGCGGATGTTCTCGAGGATCGAGTCGGAGAAGAGCTGCGTCTCCTGGAAGACGTAAGAGACTTGCTCGCGGAGGCTCTCGACCGACACGTCCTTGAGGTCGACGCCGTCGACCGACACCGTCCCCTCCGTCGCCTGCACGAAGGCCGGCACCAGGTAGGCGAGGCTCGTCTTGCCCGCGCCTGTGGGGCCGACGAAGGCGACGATCTCGCCGACGCGTGCTTCCAGGTCGACGTTCCTGAGTGCGCGGCGACCATCCGGGTAGACGAGCCCCACGCCCTTCATCTCGACGCCGCGCTTGATTCGATCCAGTTCGACGCCGTCCCGCGCCTTCTCCGCCGGCAGGTCCATCAGGAAGAACACGCGGCGCATCCCCGCGATGTCTCGCTGCCACTCCGTGTACATGAAGCCCCAGGCGCCAAACGTCGCACTTAGGACGAAGAAGTAGTACGTGAGAACGAAGTAGTCGCCAGCCGTGAACGTGCCGTCGATGACCCGACCCGCCATCACGATGAAGAACACGACCTGGCTCAGCAGCAGCGCCAGGCTGAACGCCTGCCGGTACGTGAGCACGAGGAACCACTCCCAACGGAAGCGCCTGAACGACTCCTCGCTGGCTTTCCTGAACCTCTCTCCTTCCCGCTCGTTCCCGCCGAGGCTCTGCACGGCGAGCACGTTGCTCATCCCCTCCTCGATGTTGCTCGTCGTGCTGGAGCCGGAAGCCCGGCTGGCCTGGCCCCGGCGCCGCGCCATGCGGGCGAAGGGGAGTTCGATGAGGAACACGATCGGAAGGGCCAGCATGCCCAGCACGATGACCTCGGGCGCGGCGCCGAAGTACGTGAACATGATGGACAGGGTGATCACGACTCCGAGCAACCCCGAGTAGAGCCCCAGCGCGATCCCGTGCAGCAGCATGTTGGCGCTCGTCGTGTCGTACAGGACGCGGTAGACGCTGTCGCCGATCCGCAGGTCGTCCAGGGTCGTCATCGGCAGCGACCGGAGCTTCCGGGCTACCCGGGTTCGCAGGAAGTGGTTCATCGACTGCGAGAGCCGGAGGTGCACCCGGAAGTCGAGAAACCCCAGGATGCCCGCCATCAGGCCGGAGCCCATGTTCGCCAGGTTCTCCGTCTGCGTGGCGATGTCGTGGCCCTGGGCCAGGGTGCCGTGACCCTGCGGCGTGAGGGCCGTGGCGCCGCCGGAAGACCCCGCCGACGCCCCCGTCGGCGCTCCGCTGGGCGACCGGCCCGCGCCCCGGCTCGTGGTGAACCCGAAGACCGTCACCATGAACACGCCGAGCAGGAACACCCAGAGCATCATCTCGACCGGACCCATGCCGTCCAGCAGCAGCACCGCCGGCGCCAGGTAGGCAGGGAAGCCGGACGCGTCCCCGATCGGCGCGCCCAGGATGATGTGGTCGACCACGACCTTGCCCGGCCAGGGCGCGACCATCAGCCGGAAGACCAGCTCCACCGTGATGAAGCCGAGCTTCGTCGCGATCCGCGCCTTGAACAGCCGGAAGGTCGAGACGACCCGCGCGAAGATGCGCAGGACCTCCCGGAACGGGATGTCCGTGCCCAGGTCGAGGACGCTGGCGGCACGGTCGAGCTGCTTCTCGCCTTCCCGAAGCGACGGCCGCGACGCCCGGACCGCTTCGGCCATCAACCGGCCTCGGCGGCCCGTCTCGACAGTCTCGCCTCGGTCTCCACGAATGACCGGTAGCGCCCGCCGTCCACGGCCATCAGTTCGTCATGGGATCCGTTCTCGACGATCCGGCCGCCGTCGAGATAGAGGATCCGGTCCGCCTGCTGGATCGTCGAGATCCGGTGCGTGATCAGGAAGATGGCGCGGCCCTCGCCCCACGCCGACAGGCGCTCGAGCACCCGGTGTTCGGTGTAGGCGTCGAGCGCGGCCGTGGGCTCGTCGAGGATCAGGATCGGAGCATCCTTGACGATCGCCCGGGCGATCGAAAGACGCTGCCGCTGGCCCGTGGACAGCTTGCCGCCGCGGTCGCTGAGCACGGTGTCCAGGCCTTCCGGCAACCCGGCGACGTACTCGTCGACGCAGGCGACGCGGGCGGCCTCGAGCACCCGCTCGTCGCTCGCGTCGGGAACGACGTAGCGGATGTTGTCGCGCACGGACATGCCGAACAGGACGTTCTCCTGCAGGGCGACCGAGACGTTGCCGCGCAGGCTGTCCAGATCCAGCTTGCGCAGGTCGACGCCATCGATCGAGACCGTGCCCGAGTCGGGGTCGAACAGCCGGAGCAACAGGCTGACCAGCGTGCTCTTGCCCGAGCCCGTCGGGCCGACGATCGCCGTGATCGAGCCCGGCTCGACACCGAAGCTGACGCCCCGTAGAACAGGACGATCCGGTTCGTAGGCGAAGTCGACGTCGTCGAAGCGGATCCTGCGGCGGAAGGGCCCCATCGGCACAGCGTCCGGAGCGTTCTTCACGTCGGGCTCGATGTCGAGGATGTCGAAGGACCGATCGAGCCCCATCGCCATGTCCTGGGCCTGCGACCACAAGGTGACCAGGTTCCGCACGGAAACGCTCGACGCGCCGATCTGCTCCTGGGCCCAGTTGTACGCGGACAGGTTCCACGTCACGAAGCTCAGACCCACGAGGGCGACGAGCGCGGTCGCGAACGTCTCCCGTTCGCCGTTGGCCCAGACCGCCATCAGGAACTGCGCCGTCAGCAGCGCGGCGGCGGCGATCGAAAAGGTGACGATGCCGACGACGGCCATCAGCGATCGCACCCGGAAGGACGCGTTGAAGGCCCTGACGGAATCGCGCTCGAGCCGCTCCTGCTCCCTGTCCGCGGCGCCGTAGGCCTTGATCACCCGGATCGCGGCGAACGTCTCCTGCACGCGCGACGTGAAGTCCGAGTTGGCCTCCCGGGAAGCGAGCGATCTCTCCCGCATCCGCGGCGAGAACCAGCGCCCCCAGACCACGGCGAGCAGGACGATGCTGAGCGCCATGGTGCCGAGGATCGGGTCGAGCGCGGCCAGGAAGACGACGCCGATCGCGTAGGTGCTCAGCATCTGCATCGACTGCGTCACATTGCCGATGACGGCCGTGACCTGGGCGCTGTCCTGGTAGATGCGGTAGACCGAATCGCCCACCCGGTGGTCGCTGTGGTAGCGGAGAGACAGCCCGAGCCAGCGCTCCACCAGCGCCATCCGCAGGTCCTGGTTCACGCGCTGCATGATGAAGATGTAGTAGTAGGGCAGCAGCATCATCACCGGGAGCTGCGCGAACCACCCGAAGACCATGAAGACGGCGTAAATCCACTTCAGGCTGTGCCTCTGCTCGGCGGTCAGCGGCGCCAGGTCGATGTTCGCTTCGGCGGCGGCCTCGGGCCGCGCCTCGCCGGCGAGCTCCGACCGGCCGATGAAGTCGGCCAGGAACGGGGTCAGCGGCTCGGCCTGCAGGATCGACTGGCTGATCAGGTCCACCGAGAAGAGGGCGATCACCATCGTCAGCAGGGTCGAGGCCCACACCAGGACGAAGTAGTAGACGAGGTGACTGCCGAGCCGGATGCGGAAGCGCAGCCGGCCGCCGTCGAAGCGGTACTGCAGCACCCAGATGCAGACGCACCCCGCCGCCACGAGCCCGACGTAGATGCTGTCGGCGAGACCGGCCACGCCGAACAGCGCGAAGACGAACGTCGCCGTGCCGGCGAGCACGAGCGCGAAGGACGTCCAAAGATAGGCGCGGCCCTTTACGAACAGCAGCGCCCAGACGAGGGCCGTCATCAGGACCGTGCCGGCCAGCAGGAGATCGTGCCGCCAGTCGGTTCCCGGGGGCTGAAGCCAGAGGAGCGGCCCGAGCGCCGTGAGCACCGTGACCAGGGGCGGAACGTGACGGAAGCTCCACGCGCCGTCCGCGGCAGCGTCGCCCTCGGCGGCCCTGCTGCGCGGCAGCTCCCGCCAGCGGCCGACGATCTGGGGCCAGAGATAGGGCCAGGTGCGGACGAAGATCCGGAGGACGGCGACGAAGCCCTGCTCCTCCGGAGTCTTGCCCGGCGGGGACTCCGGAGGGGTGTCCGCCTCGCCCCAGAAGGGGAGCGCGCGTGCCTGCTTCAGATCGTCCACACCGCCGGGAGCTTACGCCGCGGCGCTAGGGATCCGCGGTTCTCCTCCGGCCCTCGACCGCGTAGTCGCCCGCGGGGGGCACATCGAGGCTGAGGGCGCCGCGGAAGGTGTCTCCTCGCACTTGCAGCCAGGCGCTCAGCTTGCCGACCGATCCCTTGCCCCAGTTCACCTGGGATCCGGACGCGACGTAGTCGTAGCTCAGAATGCCGTCTTCGAAGCGGACCGCCGTGACCTCCATCTCGCCGTCCACCTCGTCGTGGAGCGTCGCGGCAAGCGCGCCGCCCCGCTCGCCAAGGGTCAACACGCTGCGGCGAAACTCGCCGAGGACCCTCGTCACAACGTCCCACGTGCCGGTCACCGCTTCAAGGTCGGGCGGGTCGCCGGCGCCCTTGACACCGGGATAATCGCGCCAGAGCCACCGCAGCGTGTCGGGGAAGATGGCGCCGCCGTGCTTCAGGTCGTGGCCGCCCGTGCCCATCTCGAAGCGGTAGT
This sequence comes from Thermoanaerobaculia bacterium, assembly GCA_022823665.1. GTDB lineage: Bacteria > Acidobacteriota > Thermoanaerobaculia > Multivoradales > Multivoraceae > Multivorans. The sequence goes on from JAJEHN010000008.1 coordinate 210,046, forward strand.
CGTAGCGGGCGAATAGGAGCGCCGAGTCCATCTGGAGGTTGGCCAGCGTCCAGTTCCCCTCCGCGAGGTTGATGTCGTTCTCCCCGTCCTGGAGGAAGACGCGGATCGGCTTCGGGTTCCCGCGGGTCGCGCGAATCAGATACGGGTACTGCGAACCGCCCTGGAGCCGCGTGTAGCTGCCGACGTGGCTGACGACCTTGCTGAAGGCGTCGGGACGCTGCCAGGCGACGGTGAACGAAGCCAGTCCGCCATCGCTCATGCCGGCGATCGCGCGGCCCGCCGCCTCGTCCGTCAGGTTGTAGTCCCTGCCGACCTCGGGGAGGATCTCCTCCAGCAGGAAGCGGGCGTACGTGTCGGCGACCGACGGGTACTGGATGCTCCGCAGGTCCCAGGGGATCTCCTTCATCCCGGGGTTGATGAAGATGCCGATCGTCACCGGCATCTCGCCCATGTGGATCAGGTTGTCGAAGACCGTCGGCGCCCTGACTAGGCCCTCGGGGTCGGCGTAGAACTCGCCGTCCTGGAAGACCATGACGGCCGCTGGCTCGGCGTCCGTGTACTGGGCCGGAACGTAGACCCGGTACTCGTGGGTCGTGCCCGGGTAGATGCGGCTGGCGTCCCAGGTGCGTTTCTCCACCGTGCCGGCGGGGACGCCTTCCTGGGGTAGAGAATCGGGGCCCAGCGTGTACTCGGCCCCGCCGACTCCGGTCGCCATCAGGAGAAGCAACAGGGGGATCGGAAAGCGTCCGATCCCCCTGCTCATGACTGTCGTACCGGCGCCGCTAGTTGAACGGCCGGAACCGAAGCTGTATGCCCGCTTCGCGGGGCGGCGTCAAGAAGCCGATCGCGGGGACGCCCCCGTTACCGGAGATCGGCAGGTACTCGAGAACCGCGACCTCGTCCATGATGTTCTTGAGGAACAACGAGATCGACCACCTGTCGCTCGGAGCGCTCCAGGTGCCGCCCACGTCGAACCGGTCGAATGCCGGCAGCTCCCAGATGTCGACGTTGCCGATGCTGGGATAGGCAGGATCGGTGTAGGTGTAGGTCGCCTGGAACGAGAGGTGGCCCGCGGAAACGAGCGGCTTGAACCAGGTCGCCGTCAGCGCCAGCTTGTTCGTCGGCTGCTTCGGCAACCGGTTCCCGGTCTGATCCGTCGGCAAGTCGTACTCGCTGGTGGCCGGCTCGCCGGTGTCGAAGTTGATGTAGTTCCAGATCGCCGTCTGGGCGTCGGGGTGGCCGTCGATCACCGAGGAGTGCCGACCGATCTCCGAGTCCTGCCAGGCATAGAAGCCCCGAAGCCCGAAAGAGCCGATCCGGTAGCTGAACTCGAAGTCCACGCCCTGAATCGTCGTGTCGGGAATGTTCGCCGTGTACTCGACGAGCGGCGTCGACGAGTAGATCGAGATCGGAATGTCCACACCCGGCGGCGGCGCCTGCGTGGCGGCGAGCTGGTAGTTGTCGAACTGGTTGTACCAGAGGCCGGCCGAGAGCTGCAGGCGGGAGTCGAGGAAGAAGCCCTTCGCCCCGAGTTCGTAGTTCACCAGCGTTTCTTCCTCGATGTACGGGGGCACCTGGCCCGGCAGACCGATGTTGAAGCCGCCGGAACGGAAGCCCGTGGAAACCCGGCCGTACACCAGATGGCCGGCATCCGTCGTGTGCTCCAGAGCGAGGTGGCCGATCGGCCGCGACCAGGTCTGAGGGTAGGGGTTGCCCTCGCCTGAAAGCGCGATCGTGACCGGGGCGCCTCCCAGAGCCAGCGTGAAGAACCCGCCCTGGTCTTCGGGCTTCTGCTCCTTCTTGTCTTCGGTGTAGCGGATGCCGCCGGAGAGAGCCCAACTGTCGTTGAACCGGTAGTCGGCACTGAAGAACGCGGCCTCGGTCCAGTTCTTGCCCCTGTTGAAGAAGCTGAGCAGATGGCTGAGATCGTCGCCCTCCGGGCAGTACCAGTAGAGCCCTTCCTCGTCGCCCGCCGGGTCGCTCGTGCCGATCCCGAATCCCTCGACGACCTTGATCAGGACATCCTGACAGTTGTTGGCCTCGACGAAACCATAGATCGGCGAGGCCCTCCGGGCCTGCTCATCGGCCGTCCCGAAGCGGTACGGGATCTGCAAGTCATGGCGATGGATCGTCCCGGACCTCTGGTTGTCGTACATGAACAACCCGCCGATGAAGTTGAAGTCCCCCGCGTAGCTCGACCTGAACAGGAGTTCCTGCGAGTTCTCCTCGTACTCGAACGGAAGGTCGTAGAACGAGTTCGAGAACTGCACCGTGCCGTCGGGACACAGGCCGTCCCAGCGCCCCACCGTGCAGGTCGTCAGCGTGTGGTCCAGCGAGTTCGGGTCGCCGCCGATTCCCGGATCGCCCGGCGGCGTGTTGATCGGCACCCGATTCGTGTAATCGGCGTCCCGGAGCGCGCGCTGCACCGTTTCGCCGCTGCTCGCGTTGAAGCTGATGCCGAGGGACCTGGAAACCTGCCAGTCGGCCCGGAGTACGCCGAAGTCGCTCTCGCTCTCGTTGCTTCCGGGGTAGTTGAACGCCACCCTGTTCCGGATCTCGCCGGGGCAGTTCCATGCGGGGAGATCGAAGCCACAGCTCGGATCGAGAGCCGGATTGGGCGTCTCCCAGAGGTAGTAGCGGTCCCGGGAGTAGCCGGCGATCGTCCGGTCCACGTTCGAGAGCTGTACGAAGCCGCGCGGCGTCCCGTTGTCCTCCACGTTAGACCAACGCACCCGCGCGGAGAAGCGATCGGTCTCGGCGCGAAGCTGCGGCGAGTAGAAAGTCTGATCGGGCGCGTCATGGTCGCCGCCCGCCCCGACGTTCTCCTGCCTGCCGTCGCCCGTGTGGTTTCCGGCCGTCAGGCGGAAGCTGAACGGACTGTCGCCGAGCGGGCCGCCGAGCGCGCCGTTCAGGCGCTGCTGCGAGATGTCGGTGACCTCCCCCATCAGCTCGGCATCCCAGTGATCCGTCGGGCCCTTGGTGACCACGTTGATCGCTCCCGCGATGGAGTTGCGGCCGTTCAGGGTTCCCTGCGGTCCACGGGCCACCTCGACCCGTTCGAGGTCGAAGCCGCCGCCGGGCGTCGTGCCGTAGACGCCCAGCGTATAGGCGCCGTCGACGTAGGTGGCGACGGCATAGTCGGCCTGGTCGTACTGGGCGTTCCTCGTGCCGATACCGCGGATGACCGTTCCCTGGCCCTGCTGCTCGATCTCGTCTCCGAACTGGAGGCCCGGAACCAGGTTCTGCAGATCCGTCCTCTCCTGGATCACGAGATCTTCGAGGATGCTCGAGTCGAAGGCGGTGATCGTCATCGGCACTTCCATGACGTTCTCCTCGACCCGCTCCGCCGTGACCATGACCGTGCCGTGGTAGGCGGGGCGAATCTCGAAGGACGCCGTGGCGCCGCTCGCGGTCACGTTGACCGTCTGGCTCGCGGACTGAAACCCGTCCAGGCTGACGGTCGCCGTGTAGGCGCCCGCCGCGACGCCCGAGATCGAGAACGCGCCGTCGGCGCCGCTCATGGCGGAACCCGCCTCGCTGCCGTCCGCGCCCTCCAGACTGACCATCGCGCCGGGGACGGGGTCCCCGTTCGTGTCGCTGACCGTTCCAGAGACGCTGCCGTCCTGCGCCCAGGCGGACACCGTCAGGAATGCCAGCGCGAGAAGAAGTGTCAGGACCTTGGCGGTCCTCGATACGGCTCCGGTTCTGCTATCCATGGCGGTTCTCCCTCCTGGTTGGGTGTCGTCGACGGCGCGCCGGCGAGCTGGCTCTTGATCCGCTGAACATGATACACCGTTCAAGGTTCCACGTCGTAACTCGGCGCCGAAGATCCAACACGATGAACATGCCTCTACCTCAGGACTACGCGGAGCGCGTCTACGCCGGCGTCCTCGGCAAGGTCATCGGCGTGTACCTCGGCCGCCCCTTCGAGGGCTGGCCCTACGAGTGGATCCGGAAGCGGCTGGGCGACATCGAGTACTACGTCCACGAACGGCTCGACGTGCCCCTGATCGTCACCGACGACGACATCACGGGCACCTTCACCTTCCTGCGGGCGCTGGAGGATCACGGCTCCGGCGCCGACCTCAGCCCGCGCGAAGTGGGCGAGACCTGGCTCAACTACCTGATCCGGGAGCGGACGGTGCTGTGGTGGGGCGGTCTCGGCAACTCCACCGAGCACACGGCCTACCTTCGTCTCAAGAGCGGGATCGAGGCGCCCGCAAGCGGCTCGATGGAGCTGAACGGCAAGGTCGTGGCCGAGCAGATCGGCGCGCAGATCTTCATCGACGGCTGGGCGATGGTCGCCCCGGGCGATCCGGACCTGGCCGTCCGCCTGGCCACCGCCGCCGCGCGGGTGAGCCACGATGGCGAGGCGGTGTACGGCGCCCGCGTCCTCGCCGCGATGGAGTCGATGGCGTTCGTCGAGCGGGACACGGACACGCTCCTGGACGCCGCCCTCGCCTACATCCCGCCGGACTCGGTGATCGCCCGGATGATCGGCGACCTCCGCCGCTGGCACGCCGCGGACGGCGACTGGCGCGCCAACCGGGAGAGGCTCGCCGAGCGTTACGGCTACGACAAGTACGGCGGCAACTGCCACATGGTCCCCAACCACGGCCTGATCATCCTGGCGCTGCTGCACGGCGAGAGCGACTTCGCCGAGACGCTGAAGATCGTGAACACCTGCGGTTGGGACACCGACTGCAACTCGGGCAACGTCGGCTGTCTCCTGGGGATCAAGGAGGGTCTGGCCGGGATCGAGGCCGGGCTGGAGAAGGGTCTCGACTGGCGCGGGCCGGTGGCCGACCGCATCTACCTGCCGACGGCCGACGGCGGCCGGGCGATCAGCGACTGCGGCCATGAAGCGCTTCAGATCGTCAACATGGGGCGCAGCCTGGCCGGCCAGGACGCGCTGGCGCCGAAGGACGGCGCGCAGTTCCACTTCGCCTTCCCAGGCTCGGTCCAGGGCTTCCAGGTCGCCGCCGGTGAGGCCGAGATCGCGAACGTAGCCCTGCCGGCCGGCGAACGCGCCCTGCGCATCGACGCCGCGAGCGAGGCTCGCGTCGGATCCCCCGTCTTCATCCCCTCACTGGAGACGGCGAAGTGGTTCGAGGGCCGCGTCTATCCGCTGATGGCTTCGCCGCGGATCTTCCCCGGCCAGACCGTCCAAGCGACCCTCAGCGCCGGAGCGGACAGCGCCCGGGCCAACATCTATCTCGGCTACTACGGCGAGGACGACGAGACAGCCGCCTTCGACGGCGACACCGTGGAGCTCGAGCCCGGCGAGAGCAGGCGCGTGTCGTTCACCGTCCCGGCCCTGCCCGGTCCGATCTTCTCGGCCGGCGTGCGGGTCCCCGGCCGGACGGGCACCGTCTTCCTGGAGGCGCTCAAGTGGTCCGGCGCGCCGGCGTTCCGTCTCGAGCGTTCAACCCACCGCGGCACGATGTGGCGCCGCGCCTGGGTCAACGGCGTCGACCTGCTGACCAAGGGAATCGAGATGTTCCGGCTGGTCCAGAACGCCGGCATGGGCCTGCTGATCCAGGGAACCCGCGAGTGGCGGGACTACTCGGTGACCGCCGACGTAACGCCCCATCTCGTAAAGCGAGCCGGCGTCGCCGCCCGGGTCCAGGGTCTCACCCGCTTCTACGGCCTGCTCCTCGCTCCCGGGAACCGCGTGCAGCTCGTGCGGATGGTGCACGGCGAAGAGGTGCTGGCGGAAACCGACTTCGAGTGGCGGCTTGGCGAGCCCCATGAACTGACGCTTGAGGCCTGTGGCGACCGAATCGCCGGCAAGGTGGACGGCGCTACGCTCGTCGAAGCCACCGACGACGCCCTCGACTGCGGCGCCATCGGCCTGGTCGTCGAAGAAGGGCGGCTCGGCATCGACCGCGTGGAGGTCGTCCCCGTCGCATAAACTGAGTCAACACTCATGATCTCACGGTATAGTGAGCCCAAGTCGCCAGAGCCCCAAACAAACCAAGGCGAGCCGCCCATGAACCAGAGAGCACTCCGCATCCCGACCGCGACCCTCTTCCTTGCAGCCGCGCTGGCCGCCACTCTCGTCGCGACATCCCCGGCCGCCGCCGACGCGCCGACCTACACGCGCGACGTGGCGCCAATCTTCTTCAGCAACTGTGTCCAGTGCCACCGGACCGGCGAGGTCGCCCCGATGTCGCTGATGACCTACAGGGAGGCCCGGCCCTGGGCCCGCTCGATCGCCCGCGCCGTCGAGAACCGCGACATGCCGCCGTGGAGCGGCGAGTCCGAGAACCACGTCTGGTCGAACGACCTGTCGCTGACCGACAGTGAGATCGAGACGATCGTCAACTGGGCGAAGGGCGGCGCCCCGCAGGGCGACCCCGCCGACCTGCCCGAGGCGCCGACCTTCCCGAAGGGCTGGAGGCTCGGCGAGCCCGATTTCGTCGTCACGCTCGACAGCATCGAGGTTCCGGCTGAGGGCGAAGACATCTTCCCGCAGCAGATCGTCGAGGTCGACCTCGGCGAGCCGCGCTGGGTCCGGGCCATCGAGTTCCTGCCGGAGGACTCCCGCGTCACCCATCACTTCCTGACGACCTACGTGAGCGAGCTGAACGAGGGCGACCCCGCCGCCTCCGGCGTTCTCGGCATCTGGACGGCCGGCATGCCGCCGTACGTCTTCCCGGACGGCGTCGGCCGCCGCTTCGGCTCGAAGATCCGCATCATCGTCGATCAGCACTACCACCCGATCGGCGAAGCGACCCGTGACGCCTCGCGGATCGGCCTCCACTTCGGCGAGGGCGAGCTCGAGAAGGAAGTCATCACGATCCCGGTGACGAACACCGGCCTGCGTATCCCGCCGGGCGCCGGCCACCACGCCGAGAACGCCCACTACCTGTTCGACAAGGACGTGCAGATCCTCGCCTTCAGCCCGCACATGCACGTCCGCGGCAAGGCGATGAGCTACGAGGTCACCTACCCCGACGGCTCGAAGGAGATGCTGCTCGACGTACCGAAGTACGACTACAACTGGCAGTGGCTCTACTACCCGACGAGGCCGATCGACATTCCGGCCGGCAGCCGCCTCGACGTCACCGCCGTCTGGGACAACTCCGAGGACAATCCGGCCAACCCGGACCCGACGAAGGAGATCATCTACCGCGGCGACACGTTCAGCGAGATGTTCAACGGCTTCATCGAGGTCACCCGGAAGGAAGGCGTCCTTTTCGAGCAGCAGAACCAGAGGGAGCAGATCCTCGACCTCCTGGCGCTGCACCCGGCGAAGGACTCCTACGTGTCCGGTGCCTTCATGGGCTTCCACGTTCCCCGTGAGGGCGAGGGCTGGCTCTACATGGGCGGCATCTACTCCATCGTCCTCGACGACTTCGAGTGGCAGGGCGACGAGCTGAAGATCACGACGCAGTTCCCCACGCTCAATGCGAGCGCCACGACCACCGTCATCGAGGGCTCGCTCAACGAGCAGGGGCAACTCCAGGGAACGGTCACGATCGGCGCGGACACGGATCAGCCGCAACGGATGCCACTGTTCGCCGAGCCGGTCGGAGGCGGGACGGCGTCATCCGCGGGGCCCTGATCAAGCCACTCCACATCGAAACGCCGCTGTTCGAGTCGCGGCCGCTGTCCGACCACGCCGGCCGGAGCGTCTGGCTGAAGCTCGACGCCTTGCAGCCGCCCGGCTCCTTCAAGATCCGGGGCATCGGCTTCGCCTGCCAGGAGTACGTGCGGCGGGGCGCCAGACGGCTGATCTCCTCGTCCGGCGGCAACGCGGGGATCGCGGTGGCCTACGCCGGGCGGCATCTCTCGGTGCCCGTGCTGATCGTCGTGCCGGAAACGACGAGCGAGAGGGCGAAGGCCCTGATCCGGCAGGAAGGCGCCGAAGTGGTCGTCCACGGGGATTCCTGGCAGGAAGCGAACGAACTCGCCATCTCGACGGTCGGGGAGTCGGACGTTCTGATTCATCCGTTCGACGACCCCCTCGTCTGGCGAGGCCATTCCACGCTGATCGACGAGGTCGCGCGGTCGGGGATCAAGCCCGGTGCCCTGGTCGTCTCAGTCGGCGGCGGTGGGCTGCTCTGCGGCCTCGTCGAGGGGATGAAGCAGAACGGCTGGGCCGACGTTCCGGTGATCGCGGTCGAAACGGAAGGCGCCGACTCCCTGGCCCAGTCGGTGCGGGCCGGCCGCAGGGTCGAACTGGCCGCCATCACCAGCCTCGCCATCACGCTGGGGGCGAAGAAGATCTGCGAACGGGCGTTCGACTGCACCAGGGATCATCCGCTTCGGAGCGTCGTCGTGTCGGATCGGGCCGCGGTTTCGGCGTGCCAGCGGTTCCTCGACGACCACCGGCTGATCGTCGAGCCGGCCTGCGGCGCATCGCTTGCGGTCGTGTATGAGGGCGCGCCGGAGCTGGAGGACTTCGAGTCCGTTCTGGTCGTGGTTTGCGGCGGCGCGACGACGACTCTCGAACAGTTGAGAGAATGGGCTAATGGCAGCGCGTGACGGAGTCCTCCTGGCCGTCCTGGTGCTCGGCATCGGCTGCGCCGGTCCCGACGACTCGCCGGCGGGCGCCGAAGTCGGTGCCGACGACGCCGCTATCGACGCAATCTTCGCCTCCTGGGACAAGCCCGATTCACCCGGATGCGCGCTCGCCGTCGCGCGGAACGGCGACTTCGTCTACACCCGCGGCTACGGCTACGCCAACCTCGACTACGACATTCCGGTCACGCCGCAGACGGTCTTCGACGTCGCCTCGGTGACCAAGCAGTTCGTCGCCGCCGTCGCCAATCTCCTCGCGCAGGAGGGCGCGGTTTCGCTCGACGACGACGTCCGCAAGTGGCTGCCGGAACTCCCCGAGTACGACCCGCCCATCACGCTGCGGCACCTGATCTTCCACACGGGCGGCCTTCGCGACTACCTGAACCTGTTCCCGCTCGCCGGCGCCGGCGACTACTACTCGGTGTCCCGCGAGCAGCTCCTGGCGATGATGTCGCGGCAACGCGCGCCCGTGTTCGCTCCCGGCGAGCGCTACGAGTACAGCAACACCGGCTACATGCTGCTGGCCCACGCCCTCGAACGGGCCGCCGGCAAGTCGATCGGCGAGCTGGCGCGGGAGCGGATCTTCGAGCCGCTGGGGATGGACGGCAGCCTGATGTACGAGAACCGCGAGCGGATCATCCCGCGGCGCGCAACCGGATACAACCGCGACGACGACGGCGGGCTGCGGGTCGTCCACAACTACAACTTCGAGATCGCCGGCGACGGACAGCTCTACACGACGGTGGAGGACCTGCTGCGCTGGGACGACTACCTGCACGGCGAGGACAAGCCGGCGATCCACGAGTCGATGCTGACCGAGGGGACACTCAACGACGGCGAACCGATCGGCTACGCCCACGGCATCACTCCCGGCGAGTATCGGGGCCTGCGCACCGTGGGGCACAGCGGGCATTCGTGGGGGTTCCTGACCGAGCTCAGACGGTACGTGGAACCGGCTCTCGCGATCGCGGTTTCCTGCAACGCCGAGTACGGGGATCCCGGCGAGCTGGCGCGGCGCGTCGCCGATCACTACCTCGCGGATCAGCTCGGGCCCGAAGAAAGCGACGAAGAGGAGGAGAATGCCAACGAGGACCAGGACGACGACGCTCCCGTTTCGTCCCTGCCATCTGCCGAGCTGGCCCCGTTCACGGGCAGCTTCTTCTCCGCCGAACTCGACGCCACCTACCGGTTCGCCGTGACGGACGGCGGACTCGTGGTGCGGGTCGAGCAGCAGCCCGCGCTTGAAGTGCAACCGGTTGCCGAAGATGCGTTCCGGGTCGAGTTCGAGAGTCGCGGCTGGGCCGCGTCGCCGGCACGGCTGGAGTTCCAGCGCGATGGGACAGGCTCAGTCACCGGGTTCAGTCTCAGTTCGGGCTCGGAGCGGGGGCTGATGTTCGAGAGGCAGCCGTCGCTGGAGGTTCGATGATGGGCACAGAGCGGAGCGAGATCTGCCCACTAGGTGCGCCGCTCCTTTGTGCCACGGCTCTCGTGGCCGCCATCGGTCTTGCCCTCACCGCCTGCGCACCAGGCGAGCCCGAACCCGCCGGCACGGTCATCGTCAATGCCCGCGTCATCGACGGCAGCGGCGGCCCCTCCCGAGACGTCAACGTCCGGATCGCGGGCGACCGGATCGTCGCCGTCGGCGACTTCGAAGCGCCGGCAGAGGACACCGTCGTCGATGCGGGGGGCCTGGTGCTGGCGCCCGGTTTCATCGACGTCCACAGCCATCACGACTCCAGGCTGTTCGAGCTTCCTGACGCCCTGGCGGCCGTCAACCAGGGCATCACGACGATCGTGGCCGGACAGGATGGCGGCCAGCAGTACCCGCTGGCCGAGTTCTTCGACGAGCTCGAGACCTCGCCCGTGGCCGTCAACGTCGCGTCCTATGCCGGTTTCGGGACGCTGCGGGAAGAAGTGATGGGAGACGACTACCAGCGCCACGCGACGCCGGACGAGGTCGCCGCGATGGCGGCTCTGCTCCGCACAGAGCTGGAAGCCGGCGCGCTCGGACTCTCCTCCGGTCTCGAGTACGACCCGGGTTCCTTCTCGACCACCGAGGAGGTGGTCGAACTCGCCAGGGTCGCCGCCGCCCACGGCGGCACCTACATCAGCCACATCCGCAGCGAGGACCGGTACTTCTGGGAGGCGATCGACGAGATCATCCGGATCGGCCGCGAAGCGGACCTGCCCGTCCAGGTGACGCACATCAAGCTGGCGATGAACAACTGGTGGGGTCAGGCCGAACGGCTCCTGGCCACACTGGACGAGGCCAGGGCCTCAGGCGTCGAGATCACGGCGGACATCTATCCCTACCGGGCCTGGAGCACGTCCTTCACCTGGCTCACGACCGTCTTCCCCGACCGCGACCTCGACCGCCGTGACGGCGCGGAGTACATCCTCCGCGACCTGCTCTCGCCCGACGACGTCCTCCTCCCCGACTTCCTGCCCGAACCGGCCTACAACGGCCTGACGCTGGCCGAGATCGCGGAAGTCCGCGGCACCGACGTGGAAACGACTCTGATGGACCTGCTCAAGGCAGACACCGAGATGGGCAGTGAATCACTCATGATCGGTTTCGCCATGGACGAACCCGACATCGAAGCCATCATGGCCTGGCCGCACGCCGTGATCTGCAGCGACGGCGGCCTCGACGGCTCCCATCCGCGCGGCTTCGGCGCCTTCACGCGCTTCCTCGGCCACTACGTTCGTGACCGGAACGTCGTCAGCCTGGAAGAAGGCATCCGCAAGATGACGGCGCTCTCCGCCCAGCACCTGGGGATCGCCGACCGCGGCGCGATCGAGGAGGGGCACTACGCCGACCTCGTCCTGTTCGACCCCGAGACAGTCATCGACCGTTCGACCTACGAGGACCCGCACATTCCTTCAGCAGGAATCGAGAAAGTCTGGGTCAACGGCGAACTCGTGTTCGACGGCGGCGAAACCACCGGCAACCGGCCCGGCAGTGTGATCCGGCGAGTCGGTTCTTGAGGGGTGCTAGCGAGCCGCCAGCCGCAGCGCGCTGTCGCTACAGCCTGTGGCCGTTGACGCGACTGTAGCCAGTTGGCTACAATCTCCCGTTTGATACGGGTCGTCCACTACGTCTCCGAGGACGGCAGAGACTACTTCGATGTTTGGTTTCGACGACAGTCGCGCGAGGCTCGCGCCCGCATTCAAACCCGGATCGACCGTGTGGAACTCGGCAACTTCGGAGATCACAAAAGCGTAGGAGGCGGTGTGTCGGAGCTTCGAATCGATGTCGGGCCCGGATACCGGCTCTACTTCGGTCGCGATGGCGAGACGCTCGTGATTCTGCTGGGGGGCGGCGTGAAGAAGGGCCAAGCGGCCGACATCAAGGCAGCGCGCTCGCGCTGGCAGGCGTACAAGCAGGAGAAGCGGAATGCCGGTGAAAGCTCATAGGGCCAGTGACTACCTCAAGTCGCCTGAGGACGCGGCGGCCTATCTGAACGCGGCGCTAGAAGAGATGGGCGATGATCCGCGCCTGCTCATGAAGGCGTTTCGGAACGTGGCTGAGGCGCACGGAGGCGTATCCGCCGTTGCTCGTCACGCTGAACTAGACCGGGTGGCGCTTTCACGCGCACTGTCGGGCCGCAGAAACCCGAGACTCGACACGGTCACGAAGGTGACCGCCGCCTGCGGCTTGAAGCTCCGGTTCTCAGCGTAGCCCGTCCTCCCTGACGCGCACACGCACAAAGCCGCGATCAGCCGCTCTGGCTGGGTGTAACACCGACGCAACGGGCCATTGCACGGAGCCCACCAGTTAGTCGTACCTCTCCGCCCGCAGTTCGAACCACTGTAGACGCCGATCTGTCTCCAGAACAGGGTCGGCCGCCACGATTTGATCGATGATGTCTGCCATATCGAAGAGACGACGCCCGCCAGGCGGCCCACAGACACGCCAAACAAGATCGAGCGTCTCCCGAGGAAACGTCTTGGCGACACCTGACGCCTTGATTGAGTGCAGGTTCCCGCGACTCTCGTCAAACGGCAAGATGTAGTGCCTTAGTTGATCCAGCGCCTCGGGGAACGCTTTGCCAGTCGCCGCCACGAGATCAACGAAACCCTGGGTCGTCGAATCGTCGAGGAGCTTTCCTTCCTTTGGCCAGATCCGACTCAACAAGGGGCCAACCAGATCTCTCCAACTGCTGGCGGCATCAGGATCGACCCTCTCAAGCCAGGGGAGAAGAGCTCGCAGAGCTCCGCTCCTGACGACAGAAGGGCCGTCGCGCAGGACCCGTTCACATTCCGTGAGTGTAATGCCCCAGCTAACCGACTCGTCTCGAAAGTGCGACAGCGCCGGCGCCAGAATCTTCGAAGCGACTATCGTTCCTTGCCGCTCGTTCTCACGACTCTCCATCGCGCCTTGAACAACAGGTTCCTTCAAGACAACGGAGACCGCGGGCGTGAATCCACCGTACTTCAACATTACCGTGCGTAGTGCCGAACCCTCCTCGTCGCAGCGCATGAGCCGTGCCCGAAAAGCGTCCCTCCAAGGGTCCGGCGGGAGAAGCATCAAGAAGGCAACGTTCCTAGCCAAGATCGCTCGCCCTAGCTGTCCCGCTGCGCCATCCTGGCTGACCACCTTTGCGAGCAACCGCAACTCATCGGCGGCGGGTGCCGTACGAGCCTGGTGCTTACGCTCGAACTCCCGGACCAGACATTCCACTAACTTACCGGGAGCCGAGTTAATCGCAGCATTGAGAAGCTCCCGAGTCAGCTCAACTCCGTCGCTTGGGGACTCGGCCAAGACGTCCCAGAGGCGCTGTAACCAGACCTCAAGATCTGCAACCGCCGTCGAAGAAACCACCGAGAGCACGTCGACCAAGCCCGAGGCCATCGGCTCCAGCAGTTCGTTGGAGGTTCCGCGAAGATAGGCTAGCGCATCAACCGCCAAGGATCTGCGGTTGCTCTCCGTAGCGTCGTAGCCGAAGGCGAGTCCGTTGAGGAAGTCATTCCACAGCACACCGTGCGCGGGGGTTGTTTCCTCGTTACGCAGTAGATCGTAGGCTCCTTGAGGATCCGCCCGACAGTAGGCCCACCAACTTCGGCCTAGTTCCGGGTCGGGACTGTGAACGAGTTCTCTCGCCGCCTCAAGACGGTCTTCGGGGGCCTGTTCGGCGATCGGCTCTGCCTCTCCCATGGAAGCACGCGGCTTGTACATGTAGACGCCGAAGAAATCACGATCCTCGACTTCCCTGTCCAAGTACTCACGACGCTGCGTGATGTCGCCTAGTTCAGCCAGCCCCTTCTCGGAGAGAGCCTCCGCCTTCTCAAGCATCTTGAGCCGTAGCCAGACCGTCGTATCTCTAGAGTGAGGGCGCCAGTCGGGCTGCCCGACGTCGATGCTGAAGCGGGCGTAGTAGGTCTCACCAGTGCCACAGACTTGGTCCTCGACCTGAGAGGCAAGGGACAGCGACGCGTCACCGGCCCGGTCCCGAAGCAAGAGCGCGATCTCACGCCGAATCGTCCAGAAGTCCGCTTCAGTCAGGTCGAGTAGCGAACGCATCGCGGTATCGGCTGAGAAGAGGTCCCGATTCCGCATTGCGTGTAGGCAGAGCCGCGTACCGATTCGTCCTGGGAAGTGTCGCCAGTCTTCTACAACTCTCTTGGTGCGCTCGAAGTCGAGCTTCATGGCCCCGGGAACCGCATCGACGAGTACGCGAACCAGAAAGCTGACCCCTTCGTGATGATCGTTCTGGACGTGTTCTTCGATCGACGAAACCTCGAAGTCGTTCACGTCGTAGTCCCCCGAGATCAACTCAAGATCGCACTCAAGCGCGAGAGCAGATCGCAGTCTCGCCGTAGCGGCTTCGAGAATCTCCAACCCTCGATCTGTCAACCCACGAAGACCGGCTACAACATCCACCGCCCAAGGGCCGGACACGGCCATCTCCGGTCGCATAGCGTCAAGTAGTCGTCTTACTGGTTCGTCTTCCTCGCCCTCACCGAACAGCTCCGAGTATCGTTCCTGGAGTACCAGCCGGGGCCCGACGTAGTTCACTGCCTCCTCAAGGTCAGCGCGCAACACGAGGCCACGCTCGAGTCGGCTCTTGATCACGTAACCTCTGTTGTCATCCCTCACTGGCACATCGGCCAGACAAAAAAGACGCCAGATGCGAGTCCAGCAATCATCCAACTCCGCCGATGAGCGGAGTCGCCTCTCGAGGTGCTCCGTGAAGGGGCGGCCCAAACGACTTTGCCACTCACGTGCCACGTCAAGGCGCTCTGGATTCGAAGCGTCAAGCGCGATCCAAGCAGGAACAACCCATGTGGCGTCCTCGTTCGACCACAATTCCCTGTCCGAGAACGTCGTGAACCACTCTGCATCCGCTACTTCCGTGATCACAAGGGGCCAAAGGTCTGCCGGAGAGCGCAGGAGCCATCTAAGCTGCGCCAAACCGTTCCGGTCGAGATTCGTCGGCGGTGCCGCCAAGAGCTCGCGTGCTCGACGGCGCCGCCACGCTCGGGGACGCTCAACGATATCGGCCAACCGGCCCAGGCCGGCCCATAAGGGCGAATGATCGGCCTCACCACTCTCGGGGTTGAACTTACTGTAAGCAATAGGCTGTACTGCCAGGGTGTCCCAGCGCCGACGGACTTCCTTGCCGTCGCGACAGTAGGCATCAAAGGCATACACGTGATGGAGGTCGGGGAAACGTGAGCGATCAGCTCGAAGGACATTGAGGATGTATCGGACCGGAGCATCGTTCGCCCTGTACCCGACGAGCACGATCGTCCTGCAGCGGACCAGGTCGAAGAGGAACCGTGAGGCCCAGCCGGAACGCAGGTAGGCATCGCCGTAGTCGGCGCTCGTCAACACCAACGGAGTAGCTTCGAGAGCTAGCTCTTCATCTCTAAGCCGGCCATGAATGTGGATGATCCCGGAGAAACCGGCGCTACCGGGCGCTGGAAGCGCCTGGCCGGCGAAGCTCCCGGTCCCAGCATCGGGAGTGGTCCGAGCGGCTCTCTCAAAGAGCGTGTCGAAGTTGGTCGTTACGACCGAGATCTGGTTGTCGAGCCCACGGGACAGTCTGAGAACAATCTTGTGCTGTTCGAGAGCTGGAGGCTCCGGCACAGCCAGCAGGTCCGAGACCGTCGCCTCTACAGCGGAAGGGTCCGCCAGTTTTCGGTCGAGTGCGCCGAGAACTTCCTCGTAGCGCCCCTCGTCGAATGCCTTCTTCTCTGAGCCCTCTAGATCAACACGAAGCCTCTCGTATGTCTGGCGCACCAGCTCCTCGAAGTCCGGCAGCTGCGGAGCACTGACGCCTGCGCCGCAGAGAAACACGACTTCTCCCGCCAAGAGCGAATCAAGGAGTTCCGTGGGGAGTTCCGGCCCACCAGATGACAACTGAATGGTCTCGGGCATTGAGGCGCGGATCCTGCTTGTCCCTCGGATCGTGCGAGAACTTGGAGCGGAGGCGGTGCGCCCTCGCGAGGGCGCCTACTCCGACTCAAGCGGCGGGAACGGGCCGAAGAAGCCGACGATCAACTTGAGTCGGCCGTCCTCGTCGAGCTCTCCGTAGTCCATTCCCTCGGCGAGGGTCTGCCCGGCGGCTGATTGCATCGCCCAACTGAAGCGAAGCCGGGTGCCATGGTGATGGTCGACCTGGCTCGTGATGACGATTCGGCCGCCCTGGGCCTGTTCGAGGAAGCCGCCGATGTGGGCGACCAGCGCCTCCCGGCCCTTCACCTCCGCGGTCGGATCGGTGTACACGCCGTCTTCCGCCCACGCGCGTTCCAGCAGGTCAAGGCGACGCTCCTCGTCGGGCTCGGCCCACGCAGCGCCGTAGAGGTCGACCGCCTCCTGGGCCGTCAAGCTCTGGCCAAGGAGGGCACCCGGCACGAGAAGGGCGGATACGAGCAGGCCCGCGAGAGCACCAGGCAGCAGGACACTTCGGGACTCCGCTGGCGCTCGGTTCTCCGTCCGACGTTTCGACCTCTCCGTTCCCTCAACCATGGCGGCCTTCCCTTCGTGTCGACCGCGGCAATCGTCCGCCGGGCCGAAGTGAGCTGTTTCCTGAGTCGCTAGCCATCATCCTAGCCGCTCATCAGCGTCGGCTGGGCGCAACTAGTCGATCCGGGAGCAGCTCAGACGAGCCGGAGGCGCATGCCGCAGATCGTCACGAGATCGTCGCCACTGCGGCAGCCCGCTGCCTCGGCGTTGGCGAGCGCTCGCGCACGGTCGGTCACACGGATGTCCAGGCCTCCGAGGCCCTCGGGACGGCCGTCGCGAAGGGGGACGAAGCGGATCTCGGCATCCCGTAGCGCGATCGTCGGAACATCGCCGCCGCCGACCGGCTCGTCCAGGACCTCGCTCCAGCGGGCGGCCAGCGCCGCCGGATCCGCGGTCTGGATCTCTGCAGCGCGAATGCCGTCAACGATCTCCGTGTGCTTCGCCCGCTGCCAATCCTCTCCGGCGGGCCACCAGTCGCCGTCCGGGCGTTCCTCGTCGACGTTCCAGCGCAGTTCCGGGATGGCCCCCGGCACGTCCTTCGGGTGGAGCTGCATGCCCATGCCGCGCTCGTTCCGGCCCGGCTCGGAGACCAGGCGGATGCCGAGGTCCGCCACCCGCTGCTGGTAGCCGGCGTAGCTCTCCCGTGGAACCTGCATGATCACCATGTAGCCGCCGTCGCCGCCACGACGCTTCAGATAGCGGCCGCCCGGGGTGTCGTGCTCGCCCGGCTGGGGCGCCACCGTCTCGAGGAACTGGTCGCCGAACGGGATCAGGAAGTTGTGCAGGCCGTACTTCCCCACGCCCGGATCGCGATAGCAGACCTCGACGCCGAAGACCGACTCGCACTGCCGCTGGATGCGATCGAGGTCATGGGCGACCAGGCAGATCTGGCGCATGCGGATTTCGGACATGGGCGGCTCCTTGTGCGTGCTGGTTGGGGGCGACTCTAAGGCAACGCGAACACGAACAGATTGCTGCCGCGCCCCGGGCGGAGTTCGGGCGTCATGCGCGCGTTGGTCAACCGGCCCGGACCCGTGTTGACGGCCACGTACTGGCGGCCCGAGACGGCATACGTGACCGGGAAGCCCATGACCGGCGCGCCCAGGTTGATCTCCCACATCACCTCGCCGGTCTCCTGGTCCAGGGCCCGGAAGCGTCCGCCCTGGTCGCCTCCGAAGAGCAGGCCGCCGCCGGTCGCCACCAGCGAGAAGGTCGCGGCCCGCGTCTCGTACACCCACCGGGTCTCGCCGGTCTCCACCGAGATCGCCCGCACCGTGCCGAGCTGGTCCGTGCCGGGCGCCACGCGGTGGTTGGCCGCCAGGGCGTAGTGCGCGACGATCTGGTCCAGGGCCTTGACCTTCTCGCTTTCGAAGTCGGTCGTCACGAGCATCTCGGCGCAGGCCTGCCGCAGCGGGAAGTACATCGTGCGCGTGAGTGGACTGTAGGCGCCGGTTTCCCAGTCCTTGCCGCCCGCCCACGAGGGACAGATGAACATGACCTGCTCGAGTTCCCGGAAGATCACCTCTTCGTTCAGGCTGACCTCGCCGGTGGCGCCGTCGATGCCGGTGATCACATTCTGCCGCACCGTCGGCGTCGCCCAGAGAAACTCGCCGGTGGCGCGGTCGAGGGTGTAGACGAGCCCGGTCTTGCCGGGGATGCCGGTGACGACCCTGCGGACCTCTCCCGTCTCGAGCTGGGGGTTGATCCACTCGACCGCTTCCGGATCCGGCGTGACCGCGGTATCGACCAGGATGCGCTCGAAGACATGGTCGAGATCCCAGGAGTCGTTCAGGTGCTGGTAGTACCAGCGGATCTCGCCGGTCGAGGCGTCGAGCGCCAGCGTCGAGTTGTGGTACAGGTGCGTGAGGTCGGTGCCGCCCAGCATGAACCTCGGCGCCGGCGCCGTGACGCCGGTGCCGATGTAGACGAGTTCGAGTTCCGGGTCGTAGCTCGGCGGCATCCAGGTCCCCACGTGCCGGCGCTCCTCGTAGGGCACCGTGCCCCAGGTCTCGTTGCCCGGTTCCCCGGGCGCCGGCAACGTGCGGCGCCGCCAGAGCTCCCGGCCGGTCCGCGCGTCGTGAGCGAGGATGACGCAAGCGTCGGGCCCGCCGAGAGGCCTGCAGCTCCGGCCCGAGATCAGCTTGCCGTCGGCGACGATCGGTCCGGCGCTGTGATGGGCCGGGTTGACCTTGTAGTCGAGGATCCGCGTCTCCCAGGCGAGCTCGCCGGTCACGGCATCGAGGGCATAGGCGTAGTGGTCGGCGCTGGTGCCGAGGATGTACTCGCCCCAGATCGCGATGTTGCGCGTCTTGCGGGCGAGCGCGCCCGTGTAGCCCCAGACGTCCTCGGGCAGATCGCGTCCGTACTCCCAGATCAGATCGCCGGTCTCGGCCGAGAGCGCCTGAATGACGTCCCGGGTACTGGCGACGTACAGGACGCCGTCGTAGGCGAGCGGCGTCGTCTCGGCGCTTCCGTCGGCCATGGTCCTCGTCCACTCCATCCGGATCCGCCCGACGTTCTCCCGCGTGATCTGGTCGAGCGGGCTGTAGCCCCAGGCGTCGAGCGTGCGGCGGAAGCTGAGCCAGTCTTCCGGCGCCGGGTTCTGCAGCATGGCGTCCGTGACGGGGACGAAGCCGCCTGCCGGAGGCTCCTGCGCGCCGGCGGTCGGACCCGTCAGGGCCGGCGATGCGACCGCGAGGACGGTCAACAGCGCGAGCAGGAGCCTCGCGGATACCTGCATCACGTCACCACCTCCGACCTCATACGCTGCCGCTGACTTCAGTTGAAGTCAAGCGACGCGTTCCCCCGCACCCGCTACCATCCATCGCTCCGGCACCCACGCGGGTCTTCCCCATGAGCGTTTCCGTCTGCCTCACGTTCGACTTCGACGGCATCTCGTCGTGGTCCGGCGGCGCCCGCCGGACCCGGTCGCCCAACCTGCTCGCGCGAGGTGAGTTCGGAGCGGTAGGCGCCGAGCGGCTCCTCGATCTGCTGGAAGACCGGCAGCTCCCGTCGACCTGGTTCACGCCCGGCCACACGATCGACACCTGGCCCGACCTGTGCCGGCGGATCGCCGAGACCGGCCACGAGCTCGCCTACCACGGCTACTGCCACGAAGCGCCGTCGAGCAAGCGAGACGAAGCCGAGGAGCGCGCCATCCTCGAACGAGGAATCGCCTGCATCGAACGGGTCCGGGGCCGACCTCCCGTAGGCAGCCGGAATCCAGGCGGGAACCTCGGTCCCCGCTGGGTCGATCTGCTGCTCGAGTACGGCTTCTCCTACGACTCCTCGATGGCGCCGCACGACTTCCAGCCGACGTGGGTGCGCAAGGGCGACATCGCCCGCACGGACGGCCCGCACGTTTTCGGCGAACCGGTCGACCTGGTCGAACTCCCCTTCGACTGGGCGCTCGACGACTGGCCGTACTTCAGCCCCGACCTCCCGCGTTCGGAAGGCCTACGCTCCCCGAACGACGTCTACGAGATCTGGGCCGCGGAGTTCGACTACCTCCATCAGCGCCTCGGCGCCGGCGTCTTCGTCCTCTGTCTCCATCCGCAGTGCATCGGACGCGGCGCCCGGATGCTCATGCTGGAGCGGCTCCTCGACCACATGGCGGACTGCGACGGCGTCGCCTTCCGCACGATGGAGGACACGGCGGCCGAGTTCAGAACCAGGGAAGGGACTGGCCGTTCAGGCACTGACCGCCTCAACGAACCCCCGGACCCGACACTGGATTGGGACGATGTCAAGCGCGATCTACTCGATCAGGACCCAGGTCGGCGCGGCTAGCGCCTGGAGTCGACGCGAACACACTTGACTGCTATTGTGTTCTCCATGAGCAAGACGATCACCCTGAGACTCGACCAGGCGATCTACGAGGAGTTCAAGGAGGCGGCGGCAGCCGAGAATCGGCCCTTGTCGAATCTCATTCAGACGGCGGCGCTCGCGAAGGTCCGCGAGCAACAGTTCGTCGACGACGCCGAGATGGCCGAGATCCTGGAGGACGAGTCGTTGCTCCGCCGGCTGAGGGCAGGGTCGCGCGACGCGGCTCAGCGCAAGGGCGCGTTTGTTGACTGACTATCGGCTGTTCGAGACGGACCAATTCGATCGCGACCTGCGCCGGCTCTCCCGTGCCGGCCATCAAGCGATCGTCGACAAGCTCAGGAAGGTCGTGTACCCGCAACTACGCCAGCATCCGCACGCGGGCCCACACATCAGGCGCCTCAGAGGCTATGAGCCGCCGACCTGGCGCTACCGGATCGGCGCCTGGCGCTTCTTCTACGAGATCGACGAAGAGACGCGGAGCGTCTTCTTGATCGGCGCCGTTCACCGCGGCGCCGCGTATCGCTAGCGTCAACGTCGAGGAAGCAGGACTGATGGCACAAGGATTTACGGACCGCGACGTCCCCGACCAGTCGGGACGGACCTTCCTCGTCACCGGCGCGAACACCGGCATCGGCTTCGAGACGGCCAGAGTGCTGGCGAGGAAAGGCGGACGAGTGCTTCTCGGGTGCCGTTCCGAGGAGCGCGCCGCGGGCGCGATCGAGCGGATCCGCGCCGAGTCGCCCGAAGCCGACGTCGAGTTCCTGCCGCTCGACCAGGCCGACCTGGCCAGCGTCCGCGCCGCCGCCGAACGGGCGGCCGCCGAGCCGCGCCTCGACGTACTCGTCAACAACGCCGGCATCATGGGGGTGCCGCGCACCCTGACCGTGGACGGCTTCGAGGCGCAGTTCGCCGTCAATCACCTGGGCACGTTCGCCCTCACCGGGCTGCTCCTGCCGAAGCTCGAGGAAACCGAGGGCAGCCGGGTCGTCGTCACCGCCAGCCTCGCTCACCGCGGCGGCCGGATCCACTGGGAGGACATCGACGGCGCGAAGGTCTACTCGCGCCAGGCCCGCTACCAGCAGAGCAAGCTGGCCAATCTGCTCTTCATGGTCGAGCTCGACCGGCGGCTGAAGGCCCGCGGCTCCCGGACGATCGCCGTCGCCTGCCATCCGGGTCTGGCGCAGACCGAGATCGGCCGCGCCTTTCCGCTGATCCAGATGGCGGCGCCGCTGGTTCGCACCTTCTTCAACACCCAGGCGATGGGCGCCTGGCCCACGCTGATGGCGGCGACCGGGTCCGATGTCGAGGGTGGCGACTACTACGGTCCGGCACGGTTCGGGGAGTTGAGCGGTCCGGCCATCAAGGCATGGTCGAATCCGGCGAGCCGCGACCCGGAACTGGGCCGGCGGTTGTGGGAGCTTTCGGTGGAGATGACGGGGGTCGATCCGGGGATCTGAGTGAACGCCAGGACCATCGAGACGCAGGTGCTGATCGTCGGCGGCGGTCCGATCGGTCTCATGGGCTCGCTGCTGCTGTCCCGGCTGGGCGTCAGGTCGCTCGTCGTCGACCTGCGGGGACGGACCAGCACGCACCCGCGTTCCCGGCTGCTCGACGCCCCGTCGGTCGAACTGATGCGCGAGGTCGGCGTCGAGCAGCAGGTGATCGACACCGGCCTCGGCCCCGACTGGACCGAGTACAACCGCTGGTTCGACAGCCTGGCGGGCAGGGAGATCTGCCGGGTGCCCACGCCGTCGTTCCACTCGGTGCGGACCGACCGTAGTTCCTCCATGCCCGTGATGACGGCGCAGGACTACGTCGAGGCGATCCTCTTCGACAAGGCTCAGGAGGACCCGAACGTCGACCTCCGCTTCGACACCACGGCGAGCGCGCTGGCCCAGGACGACTCCGGCGTCACCTGCACGATCCGCGACAACCGCAGCGGCCGCACCACACTCGTGTCCGCCGAGTTCGCGGTCGGCGCCGACGGTCTCCGGAGTTCGACGCGCGCCGCGATCGGAACCACGCTGGAAGCGGACTTCATGGACGTTTTCTTCCAGGACGTGATCTTCGAGGCGGACTTCACGATGCACACGAGCGACCGGCAGGGCGGCCTGCTCTTCATCGCCCACCCGATGGGAGCGGCCGTCTTCCAGCCGCTCGACGGCGTACGACGCTGGCGCTGCCAGATCGGTGGATTCGACCGGAGCCGCGAGATGACCGCGGAGTTCGCCGAGGAGTGGATCCGATCGGCGCTCGGCGCGGACGACCCGGTCCCGATCGAAGTGCGGACAATGACGGAATGGCAGTTCCAGCCAGGCCGCGCCGGCCGTCTCGGCAGGGGCCGGATCTTCCTGGCCGGCGACGCCGCGCACGTGTTCATCCCGACCGGGGGCCTCGGCAACAACACGGGCTTCGTCGGTATCCGCAACCTTGCCTGGAAGCTCGCCTTCGTGCTCCGCGGCGCCTCGCCCGCTTCCCTGCTCGAGACGTACGACGCCGAGCACCAGCCGGTCGCTGAGCAGCGCGTCGCAGCCGGCCGGCGCAACGCGCAACTGTCCGGAGGGATCTTCCGGGCGTTCCACGAGGGCGGCGATACGGAAGCCGCCGCCCGGAACTGCCGCCAGTACGGGGACTACGACGGCCTGATCTACGGATACGAGTTGACGTCGGCGCTCTGCGCCCGCGACGACGCGGCCGCACCGGAAGTCGACAACACCGTCTGCGACTACGTGCCCGTCGTCCGTTCCGGGCGACGGGCGCCCAACCTCTGGCTGGACGAGAGCTGGACCCGTTCCGTCCACGACTGGAACGGCCAGGGCTACACCGCCGTGCTGGGCGCGTACGTGGACCCTGCGCCGTGGCAGGCGGCCGTCGACGCGACCGCCGCGCCCGGGTTCCCCATTCAGGTCAAGCAACTGCCCGAGGTGCCTTCGGCCTCCCCGTACGACAACGGAGAGATCGTCCTCATGCGCCCGGACAGCATCGTCGCCGACCACTGGAACGCCGCCAGCATCCGCGCCGGTGAAGAGACGGTACGCCTAACCCGCATGCTGCCAACCGGGTAGGTCGCCCCACACAGGGTGCGCCGGCGCCCGCGTTCGCAGACGCCTACGGTAACCGCTGGCCCGTCGACATCGTCAGTCTTGCAGGAGGCCTCCGCCTCCGGTTCGGAGAGAATGTTCCGGCAATGACGAGAGCCAGGATCGCCGGCGGCACCGCCGCGCTCTTGCTGGTCGCCCTTCTCGTGGCTCTCGGCCTCGTCGCGGCCCGTCTGCTGCGAAACGTGGACCTCGACGCTGACGTCGCCGCCGCGGCGGCGATTCCCCGCTCGCCCGCGACGTCGGTGGAGGCCCACCAGGGCTTCCTCTACGGACGCGTCACGACGAAGAGCGGCACCCCGTACGAGGGAAGACTGCGCTTCGGCGGCGACGAGGAGGCCTTCTGGGGCGACTACTTCAACGGCTTCAAGGAGGAGAACCCCTGGGCCGCCAACGTGCCGCCCGAGCGGCTGACCGAGAGCCGGCCGGTCACCGTCCTCGGCGTCGAGATCACCCGGCGGAAGAACCGGCTCAACCTGGGCCGGCCCTTCATGGCGCGCTTCGGCGACATCAGACGGATCGAGCCGAGCGGACGCGAACTCCTCGTGACGCTCAGGAGCGGGACCGGGTTCATCCTCGACCGCTTCGACGCCGACGACTTCGCCGATGGCGTGCGGGTGTGGGACGACCGGCACGGCGTCGTGGACCTCGGCGAGCGTCGGATCCCTGCCATCGAGTTCCTGCCGACCGCCGACCTGGAAGCCGCTCCGGACCGGCTGCATGCCACGGTACGCACCGCACAGGGGAGCTTCACCGGCTTCGTCCAGTGGGACCGGCAGTACAGCGTCGGCGTCGACGAGCTTCAGGGCCGGACCGACGACGGGGAGCTCAGCCTGCGCTTAGACGCCATTCGTGCCATTGCGCGCGACTCCGAGGACAGCGCGCTGGTGACGCTGCGCGACGGTCGCAAGTTGATGCTCTCCGGCACCCGCGCCGTCGGGCGCGGCAATCGCGGCGTCTACGTCGACGACCGGCGGTACGGCCGCGTGCTCGTGTCGTGGGCGGCTTTCGAGCGGCTCGACTTCGGCGGTGGCGACGGCAGCGGCCCCGCCTACGACGACTTCCCGCCGGGGCAGCCGCTTTCAGGGACCGTAACGACCCGCACGGGCAGGCGCCTCGCCGGCCGGCTCGTCTTCGACCTCGATGAGAGCGAGACGACCGAGACACTCGACGCGCCGGCGGGCGGCATCGACTACACGATTCCCTTCGGCCTGGTCGCGTCGGTTGTGCTTCCCGACCGGGAGGGCTGCGGCCCGGGCCGGCATGCCGGCGTGACGCTACACAGCGGCGAGACCCTGGAACTCGAGTGCGCAGGGGACCTCGGCGAAGGCAATGCCGGAATGCTGATCTTCACCGACGGTAGCGAGAGCGCCGAGTACGTGGCTTGGGGCGACGTGGAGCGGATCGACCTCGATCGGACGCCGGCCATGTTCCCACCGCTGGAAGCATCTCGCGGCTGATCGCGTCGCCGCGTTCCGCCTCGACGACGGACACGTCGTGCGCGGCCCGCATCGTCGTTGATACTCTCCCCGGCATCGCGTGAGTCCGGCCCCGACCCACACCGTCGTACACGCTGCGCGGTCATCAAGTGCAGCGAGGCGAGACTTGAAGGAGCAGCCCGATGGCGTTCAGGCAGAGGCAGCGGTCGCGATGATGGGTGGCAATCAACACACGCCGGCAACGAAGCGCGACCTCGCTTCGGTTGAGAGTTCACTCACGCACGATTTCGAGAATCTCCGGACCGAACTCCGGCAGGACGTCGCGCAACTCCGGACCGACGCCATACTGCAGGACGTGCGGCACCAGTTCGAGAGCACCCGCCGCGAGTTCGCCGGCCTACTGGGCGACCTGCGACGAGATCTGAGGACCATCAAGTGGGTGCTGGCGGCAGTGCTCGCCATCATGGTGTCGATCACGGTCGGCACTATCGCTCTTGCTCTCAGTTGAGTGGAAGCTCCTCGCGGCTGATCGCGTCGCCACGCCCCGCCTCGAAGACTCGCGGCTCGCCAGACTCCTGAAGCAAAGGAGCCCGCGACGCCGGCCAAGAGAGTTCCCGCACGGCGCCGCAGCTCAGGCTCAGCACCATGTAGAAGAAGTTCACACGCCGCCGAGTCGGTCGGCGCAACCTCCTCTCTCGCCGGGCCGTAGGAAGACGGCCCCTTCGTGGGACTGCAGGTCAGAGGCCCGTGAGCGTGACGATGCAGCACAACTCCGCCACGCCGAAGAGGAGCGCGTCCAAGAGTCCGCGAACCGATGTCACGACCGCCAAGGCCTCGCCGAGAAACAGGGCAACGAGGCCCGTCGACGCAAGCAGAATCTGCAAGGAGGCGCCCAACCAAGCGGGCCACTGGACGCCCTTCGGAGTCGTAAAGTCCTCTCGACGAAGCCACCACTTGCCGAGATAGTGGCCCACATCCCGTCGCGCGCTGCGCGCCTTCAGGTAGGCGCCGTGAGCAATGAACGCCCAGCGGTTGCCGCTGAAGCGGAACACCTCGGGCCGGAGCTTCGCCTTCGCTGCCGCTTCATTCCCCCTGATCGCGCGCAATGCGCCTGAGATCGGGTCGAACGGGCTGCAGACGTTGAGCCATCGAAAACCCTTGGCGAACACATCGTTCTTGTTCAGCATGACCATGTGGGGCCACAGGTCGACGAAAACGTGAAGCGGCGAACCGTAGGTCACGAAGCCTCCCAAGTCTCTGAACAACTCCTCGCGCGACAGAGCGTCCGTCGGCTCCAACCAGTCCGGTCTTCTCGGCCACATGTTCTCCGTGTCGTCGTCCTCCCGCTGCGTCTTGAACCGCGGGTCAAGCTGGTCCCAGTGCCCCTCTTCGAGGTAGTTCGGCAGGACGTAGTCCGGCTCCATGAGTCCGTTGAACGCAACGACGCTGCCGAGACTGTGCGCCATCACGTACCACTGGTCGTAGTCGCGCTCCGCCATCGACACCATCTTCTGCACCATGCGGCGGCTGATCGGAACCCGCGACGGCAGCCCCATGTCGGGACCGCTTCCAGTGTCCGCCCGCGCTCCCTCGGTGTAGATCTGCACATCGCCAAAGGACTCGAGCAACACTACGGGAGAGGGCGCGAAGCCCCGCAGAAGACGGCGGAGCAAGCCCCACGTGAAAGCAACGAGAATCGCCAGGCTCGAGAAGCAGCCGAGGACGAAGAACTGAGGTAGGCGGCGCATGCCCGAGCGGGGAGACTCCAACTCCACGAGACCGCCATTCCGGGCTCGATTCCTCCAAAGCCTGTTATCGAACCTTCCGGTTCTGGCCCGGAAGCGGAGGAAGGGCGCGCGCACGACCCACCAAAGGAATCTCCCCCAGTAGCGCAACCCCGTCCGCACCCCCAGGTCTGCCCACCAGACTTCGTGGAAATGAAGATCCACCGTTTCGTTCTGGTTCCCGCCCACCTGAACGCGCACGACGATCCGACGACCACCCTCGGCCGCACGAGCCTCCGTACCATCGCGGTCGCCCTTTTGCCCTGCCGCCGGGTCGGCAGGCCTCGGGCGTTCAGGCTCCTGGCATACGTCACGTACCTCGTAGTCGGTTCCCCAGCTCGCGATCAGGCTGCGCACCACTTTCTCCACGTGGGCACCCGGCTTCTGCTCGCCCATGCCATGCACGAGCAGTACGCCGAGTTCGCGGCGGGCCGAAGCGAAGGCGTTGCCATCCACGCCGCCGACCGTGCCGCCGTCCTTGTCTGCTGCACCTGGATCCGTCATTCCGAATTCCCTTCCGGTCCCGATGGTGGCCTCTCCGCCCTCCAAAGCTCCCTTCCTCTTCACGGTCATGACCTCAAAGGCCGCCGCCACCCCTCCGAAGCAAGGACCGTCGGCTAGCTCCCCCCTCCCGACATTCGAAATCCCTCGGACACCCGTATGCGAAGCGGCAGGCCAGCGATCCGATTCCGCGCGCTTGGACTAGGCCATATCCGGCCAGCGCAACTCCGCCCGTTTCCCCCTTCGGGATCGATCCCGCAACACCGGAAGAGACCGCGCAGCGCCACCGTTCCCTCGACCCTTCGTGCACCGCCTGCACCACAGGTGTTGCCGGAATCTCAGTCCGCAGGCAAGCTGTAACGGAGGCCGCGGAAAGGCCG
This sequence comes from Thermoanaerobaculia bacterium, assembly GCA_022823665.1. Lineage (GTDB taxonomy): Bacteria > Acidobacteriota > Thermoanaerobaculia > Multivoradales > Multivoraceae > Multivorans. The sequence continues at coordinate 237,574 of JAJEHN010000008.1, forward strand.
CCAACCAGGAAAACCACTGAGACCTTCAGCGTAGAGAAGCGCTTGGGACACAACAACCACCTGCCGGAATGACGCCGCACACTCCCCACTTCCCCAGACTCCTTAGACGAGAGAGAGAAGCTCGTTGAGTATCTTCAGCGCCTTCTTGATCCAGTCGGGCAGATCGAGGATCTGCTCAATAGAGTCCTTGACGGTCGCTGCATCGCCAAGGGCCTTGCCGGTATCACTATTCGAGTCCTCGCCATGCATGGCGTTAAAGAGCTTCATCTCCTGAATCAGCAAATCGTGAACCGCCTTCCCCTCTCGGGACGGGTTCCCAAACTCGCTCAGAGCGCGGCCTACCTCAGCTAGCGCTTCAGGAGAGCCGAGCAGAGAGAAGAGGCTCTCCGCCATTCCAGCCGCGATAGACTTGGGCTGCTCCGGGAGGTCCGCCACCCTCTTTTCGACTATACGGCGAACGTTGCAAAGAAATAGACGGTACGCTTCTGACACGTACCCCTTCTGCTCTTTTGGTGCGTCTTGCTCCGGCACTTGTCTTCTCCTCTTGCGGCCTTCCGTCTTCCCAGGGAACCGAGCAGCCCCCTCGGGTTCCGACGGCCGGCAATTGAATCCTCCCCTAGTAGACCATCGTCAGCGGGATCTCCCGACCAAGGGTCCCCTTCTTGAGGGGTAGTTGCCTCGATGACGAAAAGTCGGCCGGTACGTATTCGTTTGATGGTCTGCGACTCCCGAGTAAACCCAGCGCCTGGTAGGCTTCCGCCACGAGTTCGCTGCAAAAGACGCTACTCAGATCTTCTTCGTTCCTACCGAACGGTCCGTCGTAGGCAGCCTTGAGGAGTTCTATCTTGTCCTTCTCGTACGGGCGGGTGCGAAGGTCTTCGCGAAGCCTCCAGAGGCGGCTGTAGACGCCTTCTTGGAGGTCCGCATCTTGGAGGCGGCGAACGGCGACAGAGCCTCGGTACGTGATGAGGCGGTCACTTAGCGGAACGAGTTGTACACCTTTCCGGACTTGGCCGGAATCGAGATCACGAAGGCGCGTACCCTGCTTGGTCGATTCCCACACTGAGACGAGCCTGCAGTCGGGCAGGTACACGACCATCCCCACATGGGACCATCGGTTGCTCGTGGCAAGCTTGATGACAGTACTGATCGCGGCGCTACCCGAGTACAGAACGATATCTCCAGTACGCAGTTCGTCTCGAATGGCGTCGTAGTTCACCGGTGTGCCCGCAGGGATAGGACCTTGAGGATTGGGGTGCTTTCACTTGACAGTCGGCAAGGGGAAGACCGGTGCTCCCCGTTCGCCTCTGGTCCTATGCCAACGTTCATCGCAGTCGGCGTCAAGCCGTTTTCTGGAGCCGCCGCGGATCACTGAGCGTCAGCCGGAGCTTCGAACGTGAGCAGGTAGTCGGCACCGTCACCAGTGAAGCGGTGCTCGATATCGCCTTGCCCTCATGCGCGGCCCGAGCGTAGGTCCGACCCAGATGATCGTCGGCGGCCAGCCAGCCAGTATCCTCATAGTAGAGGTCGATTCGGGCCTTGCTTTGGAAGCTGACCGGGCGGGTGCCCACAAAGTCGACCGTGTCCCCGTCGTTCATTAACTGCGGTCCCCAACGACGTTTTCCCTTGACGACGAGGTATGCCTCGTCGGCACCCGTCCAATCCTCGGTCTTCCGGCAGTGCAGCGAGGCGAGCGGGAGTTGCGGCATACGTGGGACCTCCTTGTTCTGAGACGGTTCGAGTCCGCGAGGCTTCGCGCTCTAGCGGGACCCGACCACTACCGGCCAGGCCGCGAGCAGGAGCACTCGTCGTCCTTCTCGAGTTCGTAGTGGTCCGGATGGCCTGTGTTGCACGGCCAGCCTCCCGCTAGCTGAGCCTTGGCTCGACTGCAGACCCAACCCCGGGAGCCAGCGTCCTCGTACCAGGCTGTGCCGGAGTCGATCAACTCGGTACGTGCTCCGGTATCGTCATCCGTGTCGAAGCAGCGCCAACGGACCTCGCAGCGCCAGCGTTCCTCCTGTGAAGACCGGCCGGGGAACGGCACCGGGCTGAACAGGGGGACTCGCGCGGAGTCCGCGGTTCGGAGTTCTTCCTGCGGCGCGCCCTGCCAAGGCGGGTCAGGCACACCGACCTCTCGCAGCCCCGTCCCCGCACACCCTGCCAGAAACACGACGCTCAACCCTGTGGCGATCAGCTGTCTCCTCCGCAACAATCAGGCCCCTCCTCGCTTGCCAATAGAAGGAATCTAGCCCCTCGCAGGCCTTCTTGTCCCCGGCAGTTTTGCCGGGGACTACCCAAGTTCTCCAACCCCCAAAGCCGACGACAACCAAAACGGCCCACATCCGAGACGACGACGCTCTCGGATGACCAGCCCAGGGCTACAGGGGCTCCCGTATCGTCCAGAGGGAGCGAAGCAACCTTCAGGCGAACTCGGTCGCCGCCAACACCAGCCGCACCAGGTCGACTTGCCGGCGGACGCCCACCTTGGCGTAGATCTGCTCCAGGAGCCAGTAGACGGAGCGCTTCTGCCGGCCCGTGCTCGCTGCAATCTCGGCGACGCTCTTGCCTTGCGCCAACCAACAGGCGACCTCACTCTCCGCAGGTGTGAGGCCGAACGCGGTAGCCACATGACGTGGGTCGATGGGAGGGGGAAGCGATGGATCGACAATCAGCACCAGTGCCGCGGCCCGCCGGACGATGAGGTCCAGTTCTCGGACAACCGTGGGCTTGACGTGGACCATGAGGCGCCGGCGTCCGGGCTGGCGGCTGAGCGACATCGAGCCGCCAACAGAGATGGAGCCGGGTTGGGGCACGGCGTTGGCCAACAACTGTTCGAGACCCATTCGATCGGCCGGCGTGCTCGCGGAGAGAGTCCCACCACGGTCAGACAAACCGTCGCCGCGCCGCAGGACTTCACGGGCGAGGTCATTCGCCGCAATGATCCGCTGCCACCGGTCGAGGTGAATGACACCCAGCCGTTGGGAGTCAAGGAGTTGACTCAAGGAGGCGCCGAGCGCCCCGGCGTCCGCCAGCGCCTGACGCACCCAGACGAATTGCCGAACGTGGGGCACAACTCGCTCGATCATCTCGATCTGACTGGACGACCAGGCGCCACCCCCCCCCTACCGGGTCGCCGATCACCCACGTGAAGTGCGAGTAGCCCTCCGGCCCGTCAAGGCGCACGATCAGGGCCTTCTGGGAGAGCGTCCGGACGGAGAATTCGTTGTACGTCTCTGAGGTCTTCAGTTCCTCCTTGGTATAGAGGTCTACCAGTCGCCTCAAACGGCCATACGGTTGTTGGCGGGACCGCGGCACCATTTCATCTTTACGGTAGTAGGTCTCAAGGTACTCTCGCTCCAGATCCTCGCGGCGTTCTCCCCGGTGGTAGAGCCCGACCGCGTAGATTCGCGAATCCTCTTCCGGACCTTCAATGATCCAGAGGGCGCTGCCCCTTGCACCGCAAGCCTCCTCGATCAGGGTCGAGGCGCGGGGCCAATGAGCGCCGTCGAACGCGGCACGGTCCAAGGAAGCGAGGATGCGTTCGAACTTTCCCAGTTCGCTCACAGCGGACCCAAGCAGCTGCTCACCGACATGTACGCACCGGAGACGAGCAAGTAGAAAAAGGTGCCTTTCTACTCCGTGCGGTTCCAGCACGATAGGCGTGCAGCCGCCACCTGCGTTGAGAGCACGGCACCCATACCGTCACCTGCCCAGATGCGAGTTGAGCCAACTACTGAGGAGTTTGAACCACAGGACGGCTCTACGCGCCGGTAGAATTGCCGGGGCTCTCGTGACGAACAGCGTCGCCGCTCCAGGACCGGAGCGAGCAACCGCCGCATGTGGACAAACAACCTGCGGTTGCTTGATGTTCCGGCGTTGGTCTGCAGGGAGCGGAGCGAGGCTGACGCCTCGCGCGTTTCCTGGCCGCCTTCGGCGGCAGCCGGCGAGGGCGCCGGCGCACCCAGTGTGGGGACTCGGTAGTGGCGGCGGCGCACCCAGTGTGGGGCCTCGCGCTGGAGGTCAGAAGATGAGCTGCAGCCCCTCGCCGTCGACGACGGCGGCGGTGCCGCGGTTGCTCCACCAGCGCGGTTCGGCGAGTTCGCTTTCCCAGGCGTCGAGGGCGCGCTGGAGTTCTTCGAGGACTTCGGTCTCCTCGCCGGCGACGGTGTGCAACTCGCCGAGGTCGACCCCCAGGTCGTGGAGCCGCAGGACCTGGCCGAGGGGTGAGTCGCGGGGCGCGTCGAAGTCCCGGAGCAGATCGCCGGTGCGGGTGATCTGGGAGAGGCGTTCTTCGGTTGCCCTGTTGACTTCCCAGAGCTTCCAGTCGCCGCGGCGGACGGCGCGGTTCGGGCCGGCGCGCCAGAACAGCATCTCGTGCGGCGGCCCCGTCTGTTCGCCGCGGACGTAGGGCAGGAGATCGACGCCGTCGAGCGGCTTCTCGGGCAGCGGCGCGCCGGCGGCGGCGGCGAACGTCGGCAGCAGGTCGAGCGACGACACCGCCGGCTCGTAGACCTGGCCCGGTTCGACGCTGGCCGGCCAGCTCAGCAGGAAGGGCACGCGGATGCCGCCTTCGAAGAACCAGCGCTTGCCGCCGCGCAGCGGGCCGTTCGTGCAGGCGCCGTCGACGTACAGCGCGCAACCGTTGTCGGAGAGGAAGACGATCATCGTGTCCTCCTCGAGGCCGTGCTCGCGTAGTTTCGCCACGACTTCGCCGACGCTGTCGTCGAGCGACGAGACCATCGCCGCGAAGATGCGGGTCTTCGGGTCCTCGATGTGGCGGTAGCGGTCGAGGTACTTCGCCGTCGCCTGCAGCGGCACGTGCGGCGTGTAGTGCGCCAGGTAGAGGAAGAAGGGCTCGTCACGGTGGCGGTCGATGAAGTCGAGCGCCTCGCGGGTCAGGACCTCGGTCAGGTACTCGGTCTCCTCCACGACTTCGCGGCCGCGGAAGATGGGCCGCTGGCGCGTCTCGGAGATCGGCGCGGGATTCCAGTTCTCCACTCCTTCGGCAGACGGTTCGATGAAGATCGAGCCGCTCTGCATGCCGAAGAACTCGTCGAAGCCGCGGTCGAGCGGGTGCATGCCCCCCTCCCAGCCGAGCTGCCACTTGCCGACCGCGCCGGTCGCGTAGCCGGCGGACCGCATCACTTCGGCCAGGGTCTTCTCGTCGAGGCTCAGGCCGAACGCCTGGCCCATCCCGTTGAACTCGTAGCCGTGGCGCTGGGGGTAGCGGCCGGTCATCAGGCCGGCGCGGGAGGGGCTGCAGACGGCGGCGGTGACGTAGCCGGCTTCGAAGCGGACGCCGGAGGCGGCGAGGGCGTCGATGTTCGGCGTGTCGATGATCGTGCTGCCGTAGGCGCCGAGGTCGCCGTAGCCGAGGTCGTCGGCGAGGACGAAGATGACGTTGGGTTGGCGAGCCTCGGGCGCGGATGCGCAGCCGATCGCGACGGAGAGCGCCGCCGCTGCGAAGAGGAATCGAACGCGCGTATCAGGCAACTCGGTACTCCTCCGGGTCGATACACTGCGGAGTCTACTCCCAACTACGTTCGAGAGATCGCTTCATGAGATGGAACCGCCTGGCGGCCGTCGCCGTGCTACTTCCCGCCCTCCTCATCGGCTGCGGGAGCCCTGCCGGCGACACAGGCGACGACCCGGCCGCCACCGAGCCTCCGACCTCCAACCTCGTCGCCGACACGCTCACTCGCGCCCAAGCCGCCGACGGCCAGTGGATCTCCTGGCGCGAGCACATCATCGACGACGTCGCCACCTCCGGCGTGCCCATCCGCGGCGGCGACGGACTCGAGATGGCCGACCTGGACGGCGACGGCCACCTCGATCTCGTCTCGGTCCACGAGTCGGACACCGAGTACGGCAACGTGGGCCAGGGCCACGTCCGTCTGGCCTTCGGCGGCCCCGACCCGACCACCTGGCATCTCGCGACCCTCGCCGAGGGAGACGAAGCCGCGGCGGCCGAGGACGTGGCCATCGCGGACTTCGACGGCGACGGCGACCTCGACGTCGTCGCCGCCTGCGAGCTGGCCCATCTCATCTACTTCGAGAACCCCGGCACGGACACCGAAGAGGCGATCGCCGCGCTGCGCAGCGGCGCCTGGCCGCGCGTCATCCCCGACGCGACCAAGGACCGCGGCTCCTACATCCGGGTGTTCGCCGGCGACCTCGACGGTGACGGCCGGCCCGAGGTCGTCGCCCCGAACAAGGGCGCGCAGAACCCGGACCGCCAGACCACGGAGAAGCACGCCATCTCCTGGTTCGACACGACCGCCGACCCGATCTCCGGCGACTGGATCGAGCACGAGATCGTTCGAGTGATCTGGCCGATCAACTCCCAGACCGTCGACCTCGACGGCGACGGCGACACGGACATCGTCGGCGGCTCGACTGGCGAGGGGAGAATCTTCTGGTTCGAGAACCGGAGCGCGGGCGACGGCGGCATCGACCTCGTCGAGCATCCGATCAACGTCGACGGCACGACGACCGCCGGGGACACCCCCCGGCCGCCGAACGCGCCGTCGACCGGCGCCCTGCTCAACGGCTTCAACATGGCCTTCGTCGACCTCTCCCGGGACGGCCTCCTGGACCTGGCGACCGTCGAGTTCGGCGGCGTCCTGGTCTGGCTCGAGCGACCCGCCGACCCCGCCGACGCCTGGCGGTTGCGGCCCATCGGCCGGCTGACACCCGACAACCTCGTCGGCTTCGCCTTCGCCGACATCGACGGCGACGGCGACCTCGACGCCATGTCGGGCGCCTACAGCCGCAGCGGCCGGGCGGAAGACGGCGAGGTCGAGGCCGACACGCCGCTCGGGCGGCTAGCCTGGTTCGAGAACCCGGGCGACATCGACGGCCAGTGGACCCGGCACGACATCTCGCGTCGCAAGCGCGGCATGTTCGACAGCTTCGTCGCCAGCGACCTGGACGGTGACGGCGACATCGACTTCGCCGGCACCCGCGGCAACAGCGCCGACTTCGACGGCGTCTACTGGCTCGAGCAGGTGCGCAGCGACGAACCCGTCGCCGCCTTCGACCAGGCCCGCGAGGTCGAAAGCGAACAGATGCCGCTGCCGTAAGGCATAGACCTGTGGCCTAGTCGGTATCCGGCCGATCGTCCAGGACGAAGCCGTCGCGGTTCGGCATCTCGACCTTGGGCAGGGTCTCCCGGTCGAGTACCGCGTCCCCGCCGACGATGCCTCCCAGGTGCAGCAGGTGGGCGACGACGGCGTAGATCTCGTCGTCGCTGAGCGAGCCCGGCGACTCGTAGGGCATGGAGCGGCGGATGTAGTCCCACAGGCTCGTGGCGTAGGGCCAGTAGCTCTCGACGGTCTTCCGTGGCCGCTCCGAGGTCAGGCTGTCGCGGCCCCCGACGAGCGCCGCGGCCTCGTCGCCTTCGGCGTTCCTGCCGTGGCAGGCCGCGCAGAACTGCTGGTAGACGGCCTTGCCCTCGCCCACGGTGCCGCGGCCTTCGGGCAGGCCCTTGCCGTCGGGGAACACGGTGTAACCGGCGGCGCCGAGTTCTTCGGCGGTTGCTTCGTGGCCGAGGCCGGTCGTCCCGGACTGGGCGGCGAGGGCAGCGGGCAGGACGAGGAAGAGGAGGGCGACGCGGAGTGGAGCGAGGCTGACGCCTCGCGCGTTTCGACGCCGCCTTGGGCGGCAGCGGGTCAGAGGACCCGCGCACCCAGTGAGAAGCGGGCCCCTAAGCCTCGGCATTCGTCACCTCGCCCGATTCCTGGACTTCCCAGGCCTTGATCCGGTTGTTGTGGTAGATCGTCGACCGGCCTCTCGCATCGAGCAGCGCCGCAAGGGTCGGCTGAACGTAGCCCGTGTCGTCGGTAGCCCGGGACATCAACACATGCCGGCCGCCGTCCCAGCGCCAGGGCGATCGGAAGCGGGTGAACGCCTTCGCATGGCGCGGGCCCTCGATCTCCGCATCCGTCCACGAGCGGCCGCCGTCCGTCGACACCTCGACGCGGGAGATCGCGCCGCGGCCGGACCAGGCCAAGCCGCGGATCTCGCAGAACCCGGGCCCGTCCAGCTTCTGCTCGCCCGAAGGCCGCGTGATGACGGACTTCGCGTCCATGACCAGCGTGAACTGCCGCGCCTTGCCGTCCGGCAGCAGGTCCGTGTACTTCGACGTCTCGTCGCGGGCCATCGACGGCATGTGGGCCACCTCGATCCGCCGCAGCCACTTGACGCTGATGCTGCCTTCGCAGCCCGGCACCAGGAGCCGTAGCGGGTAGCCCTGCTCGGGCCGGACCGCCTCGCCGTTCTGGCCGTAGGCGATCATCACGTCGTCGAGCGCCCGCGCCAGCGGCACGCTGCGGCTCATCAGCCCCGCGTCGGCGCCCTCCGCGACGATCCAGCTCGCCTCCGGCTTCACGCCGACCTCGTCCAGCAGGTCCGCCAGCAGCACGCCGGTCCACTCGCTGCAGCTCGCCAGGCCGTGGCTCAACTGCACGTTCGGCGCGCCGGCCGGCGACCACTCTCGGGCGCTGTTGCCGGAGCACTCGATGAAGTGGAAACGCGACACCGAGGACATTCGGACGAGGTCGTCCATCGTGAAGACGAGCGGACGATCGACGAGGCCGTGGATCGTCAGCCGGTGGCTGTCCGGGTCGATCGCCGGCACGCCCGTGTGGTGGCGCTCGAAGTGGAGACCGGACGGCGTGACGATGCCCTCCAGGTCGGCAAGGGGCGTGTTCGAGGACGACGCCGTGGCGTCGGGCGCGCGGCTCCAGCGCTTCGAGTCCTCGAAGGGCGACGGCTTGCCGTACTCGGTGGGGGTCTCGCCGAGGTCGCGGATGGCGCCCGGCGTCTGGGCGCTTGCGCGGGCGGCGAAAGAGCCCGCCGCGGCCGCGCCGGCGAGTCCGAGGAACGAGCGGCGGCTGGGCCGTTCCGAGCCGCGCCTGCGAGTAGTCATCACTCTCTCCTTCAAGCTGTGTTCGGTGTTCCAAGCCTAGCGGCTGCACCGACGACCCACACTGGCTGCGTCGTTGTTACAGTTGCCCGTTCACGGTCGCCGCGACGATGTCTTCACACGACGAAAGGACGGGCCCCGAGGGCTACGATCAACCCGCAGTCGAGGCCTGGATCGCCGACCACGTCGACAGCCTGACGCCGCCTCTCCAGTGGACCCGGCTGCAGGGCGGGCACTCGAACCTGACCTACCGGATCGACGACACGGAAGGCCGCGCCGCGGTCATCCGCCGGCCGCCGCAGGGCAAGCTCCTGCCCAAGGCGCACGACATGAGCCGCGAGTGGGCGCTGATCTCGGCCCTCGGGCCGACCCCGGTGCCGGTGCCGCCGGCGATTGCGTTCTGCGAGAGCCCGGACGTGACCGGCGCCTGGTTCTACGTGATGGGCCTGGTCAACGGCCGGCCGCTCTACAGTTCGGCTCACACTGAGGAGTGGGTGCCACGGGAGCGCCGCCCGAAGCTGGCGCATTCGTTCATCGACGTGCTGGCCGCACTCCACGCCGTCGACCCGGACGAGGTCGGGCTCGGTGAACTCGGCAAGCGCGACAGCTACGTCGGGCGGCAGCTTCGCACCTGGTACCGGTCGTGGACGGCTTCCGTCGAGCCGGCGCAGCTAGACGACCCGCGGGCGCACGATCTGCAGCGCTACTTCCTCGATCACCTGCCGGACCAGGGGCCGGCGCGGGTCGTCCACGGCGACTACGGGCTGCACAACTGCCTCGTGGGGCCGGACTCGACGATTGCCGCCGTCGTCGACTGGGAGATCTCGACCCTGGGCGATCCGCTGGCCGACCTGGCCTACGCGATGAACCAGTGGATGCCGGCGACGGACACCATGCCCACCGGCTCGGGCGGCGCCACCGCGGCGCCCGGCTTCCCGGCGCGCGAGGACCTGCTGGAGCGCTACGCGGAGCGGACCGGCCGCGACCTGTCGAATCTCGACTACTACGTCGGCTTCAACCGCTGGAAGTCGGCGGCGATCGTGCACGGCGTGTACGCGCGGTACATGGAAGGGAAGAAGAGCACCGAAGGCGTCGACCTGCCGGAGATGCGCCAGCGAATCGTGCGCACGCTCGACCTGGCGGAAGAAGCAGTCAACCGCCTCTGAGGCCCCACACTGGGTGCGCCGGCGCCCCCCTACGGCAACCGGAACGCGACCAGCTCTTCCGTCGCCGCCACCGCCACGTACTGCCGGCCGTCCGCCGCCACGTACGTCATCGGGTTCGCGTTGCCCTGGAGCGGCAACTCCAGCGACCACAGTTCCTCGCCGGTCTCCACGTCGAGCGCCCGGAAGCGGCGGTCGTCGGTCGCGGCGATGAAGGCGAGGCCCCCGGCGGTGACGATCGCCGAGGCGCGGCCCGGGCGGCCGGTCTCCCGCTTCTCCGCCGGCAGGCCCTCGGTCAGTCCGAGCGGTCGCCGCCAGGCGACTTGGCCGGTATCGGCATCGACCGCGGTCAGCGTTCCCCAGGGCGGTTTCTGGCACGGCCAGGACACGTCGCCGATGCGGACCGCGAAGGAGAACGGCCGGGCCACGCGCAGGACGTACGTCGCGGTATCGGCCTCCGTGTCCTCCTCGACCCAGCCCATCGTGCCGACGTCCTGGCTGAAAGCGAGCAGCCGGCGCGTCGCCGGATCGAAGGCGACGCCGCCCCAGTTCGGCCCGCCGGCCAGGCCCGGGAACAGCAGGGTGGCGCCGCGATCCTCGGCCCCACGGTGCACCCAGGGCGTGTACGGACCCGCGTTGTGAAGCGGTCCGGCGCTCTCGACCAGGGCCGCGCAGGCTTCCGCGTGCTCGGCGGTCGTGTCGTCGGCGGTCACCAGGTCCTCCGCCTCGTAGCCGACTCGCCCCAATGCCGGCGTCACACCCGGAATCGGCTGGGTCGGGTGGGTCCGCTCCCCGGGCACCGTGCTCGCCGGCATCGGCCGCTCCTCGACGTCGAAGACCGGCTCGCCGTTCTCCCGGTTCAGGACGAAGAGGTAGCCGGACTTCGTCGTCACGGCGAGGGCGTCGATCGTCTCGCCGCCCCGCTCGACCTCGAACAACACCGGCGGCGCCGGCGGATCGTGGTCCCAGATGTCGTGGTGGATGGTCTGGAAGTGCCAGCGGTACTCGCCGGTCCGGATGTCGACGGCGACCACGGCGTTCGCGAACAGGTTGGCGCCGTGCCGGTCGCCGCCGTAAGCGAAGGGAATCGGCGCGGCGAGTGGCAGGAACACGAGTTCCCGTTCCTCGTCGACCGTGAAGTAGAACGGCCACGCGTTCCCGCCCAGGCGGCCACGCCAGCTCTCGCCCTCCCAGGTCTCGTTGCCAACCTCGCCCGGCTGTGCCACGGAGTTGAACTCCCAGAGCTTCTCGCCGGTGACGGCGCTGAACGCCCGGGCGTTGCCGATTCCGCCCGCCGTGCCGGGCGGCGTGTTCGCGCCGACGACGACGATGTCCTGCCAGACCAGGGGCACGGAGTTGTAGGGAACGCCGATGTCGACGATGCCGCCATCGCCGAACTCCGTCGCCGGCGTTCCTGTGGCCGCGTCGAGCGCGATGAGCCGCGCGCCGGCGCAGAACAGGATGCGGGGCGCCGCCCCGTCCGCTCCAACGCCCGGCCAGTACGAGACGCCGCGGCGCGAAGGGGCGCCGTCCGCCACCGTGTGGCGCCAGATCTCGGCCCCGGTCGCCGCGTCGAGCGCGACCACCGAGCCGGCCGCCGGCAGGTAGAGCAGGCCGTCCACCGCGATGGGCGTCGCCTGCGAGCGCGCCGGCCGCCCGGGATCGCCAACGGCGCCCTCGCCGGCAGCCGAAGAGGCGAGTCCGTAGCTCCAGACCTGCTCCAGGTGGCCGACGTTGGCGGTCGTGATCTCGGCCAGCGGCGAGTACCCGGTTCCCGCGGCGTCGCCGCGGTACATCGGCCAGTCGGCGCGCGCCGGACCGTCCGAGGAACCGTCGCCGCAGCCCAGGACGGCAACCGCCGCGACCGTCGCCGCCAGAGGCCGTATGATCCTCGCTCCAGACTTCATCGCTGTAGTTCCGGGAGTGCCCGCCGGGAAGGGACTAGACTGTAGCCGAGACCCGTTGCCGGCTCTAGTCCAGACTGCTGAGGCGGCGCGGGTCTCTCGGCTTGAACGGAAGAGAAGGCATGAACACACGTCCCCGATTGTCCCTGGCTGTGGCTCTGGCGCTGCTGATCGCCGGTACAGCCGGCGCGCCGCCGGCGAGCGGTCAGGACGAGAAGCAGATCGACTACGCCAGGGACGTGCAGCCAATCCTCGAAGCGTTCTGCTACGAGTGCCACGGCGAGGACAGGTCCCTGCGCGAGGCGGATCTCCGTCTTGACATCAGGGAGCTGGCCTTCAAGGACCTCGGCGGCTTCCCCAACATCGCCCCCGGCGACCCGGACGACAGCGAGCTCTACATCCGCGTGAGCTCGGAGTTCCTGGAGATGCGGATGCCGCCGTACGAGGCCGGCACCCAGTTGACCGAAGAGCAGATCGAGACGATCCGGCTGTGGATCCTCCAGGGAGCCGAGTGGCCGGAAGAGGCGGAAGGCGGGACGGATGGTTAGTGTTGTGGTGCCGGCCTGACGGCCGGCGCGTTACCTGGCCGCCTGCGGCGGCAGCGGGTCAGAAGACCCGCGCACCCAGTGGGGGACGGACAATGAAGCGAAAGACCGCTACTCGAATGACCAGGATCGCCGCGTTCTGCCTGGCAGCCGCCATCGCGGGCCAGGCCGCGGCCCAGACGGGCTACGGCGGCGGGGGCAGCGGCCTCCCCCGGGTCGAATTGCCCGACGAGCCGTGGATCATGAACACCCACCTGATCCCCGAGGTGAAGGTCTCCGTCGTCGCCCGCGGCATCAACCGGCCGTGGTCCCTCGCCTTCCTGCCCAAGGGCGACATGCTGGTCACCGAGCGGGGTGGCGACCTGCGCCTGATCCGCGACGGCGTGCTCGTCGACGAGCCGATCTCCGGAGTCCCCGACGATGTGCTCGCCCGCAGCCTCGCCGGCATGATGGAAGTGGCCGTCCACCCGCACTTCGCCGACAACGGCTACGTCTATCTCACCTACACCCGGCAGGTCTCCGGCCGCGAGGGCACCGTCGCCCTGGTCCGCGGCCGGCTCGACGGCACCTCGCTCGTCGACGTCGAGGACGTGTTCGTCGCCGAGCCCTGGGGCGGCTCGATCGCGGCCGCCCGGCTCGCCTTCGTGCCCGGCGAGGACATCATGTACATGACGATGGGCGGAGCCTTCGGCGCCGACCTCGTCGACGGCACCCAGAGCTTCTTCGGCCACGCCAAGCTGGCCCAGGACCCGAACAGCCACGCCGGCAAGACGCTGCGCCTGCGCCTCGACGGCAGCGTGCCCGACGACAACCCCTTCGTCGGCATGGAGGGTCACAAGCCCGAGGTCTACTCGATGGGCCACCGCAACCAGATGGGGCTGGCGCTCCACCCCGAGACCAACCAGCCCTGGACCACCGAGCATGCCCCGCAGGGCGGCGACGAACTGAACGCGATCGAAGCCGGCAAGAACTACGGCTGGCCGGTCGTCTCCTACGGCCGCCACTACAACGGCGTGCGCATCTCCGAGCGCTTCTGGGCCGAAGGGATGGAGGAACCGGCGATCTTCTGGCTGCCTTCCATCGCGCCTTCCGGCCTCGTCTTCTACACCGGCGACGCCTTCCCCGAGTGGAAGGGCAACCTCTTCGCGGGCGCGCTGATGACCGGCCGGATGCCGAACACCGGCCACCTCGAACGGCTGATCTTCAGCGAGAAGGGCGAGGAGCTCGGCCGCGAGTGGCTGCTCAAGGAGATCGGCAAGCGCATCCGTGACGTCCGCCAGGGCCCCGACGAGTTCATCTACGTCATCACCGACGAGCGGGACGGCGCGGTGATCAAGCTGGAGCCGGTCGAGAAGGCGGAAGAGGCCGAAACCGCCGCCGGGTAGCTACGGCGTGTACCAGATCGGCGAGCTCCACGCCCGTTCCTGGTGGGTGGCGTGGAGATCCGGATTCGGCTCGATGCCGAGGCTGAGGGCGTCCCAGGTCGACCAGCGGCAGGTCGGATTCTCGAGCACGCGGACGTAGTAGAAGGAACGGGCGCCCGGGTCGAAGTCCGGGTCGGTCCAGGTGGTCCGGAGTTCGACGGCGCCCTTGTCCCGGCTGATCGAGCAGTCGTCCAGGTTGACCTGGGCGCCGTTGTCGTCGCAGCGGTGCGTTTCGGGGTCGGGCTCCAGGCCGTCGGAGCAGACGACGTCGTAGACCTGTTCCCGCGTCTCGCCGTCCTCCAGCCAGCCCTTGATGACCTGGGCCCGCTGCAGCCAGGCGTTCTCCGGATCGCGCAGGGCCCAGACGAGGAAGCTGGGTGCGGCGTTTCCAGATGCCGGCGAGGGCGCCGGCGCACCCAGTGGGCGACCCTCCGACGCACCGAGGTCGCCGCCCATCGGCACGCCGTGCTCGTAGGCCGCGGCGACCTGATCGGCGGCGCCGACGATCGCCTCGTCGAGCCCGAAGCCGCCGAAGAAGCGCACCCGGATGCGGGTGCCCGAGGTGGCGAACGACTCGCGTCGCTTCAGCGCGTCGAAGATCGCGGCGCGGGTGTTCCCGGCGGCCCACACTCCGGCCAGCCCGCCGGTGCCGTGGGTCGCCTGGCGAGGCGTCCAGAAGTTCTCCCAGCCGCCGTCCTCCTCGCGGTACGCGGAACCGCGTGCCTGGGGCGTGTTCGTCCTCGACGTGAAGCGGTTGTCCTCCTCGAACGAGCCGGCGGAGACGTGGCTGTCGCTCGAGCCGACCGCCCCGAGGGCATAGGGGTTCACGCCCAGGCGCTCCTCCATCTGGAGCCCGGTCAGCAGCGCGTCCCGCCAGTAGCCGCCCTTGAAGACCGAGATCGGGTCCGTGTTGTTCACCCGGTCCAGGTAGTACTGGACGATCTGGAAGTCGGCCCACTCGTCGTTCGGCGACAGCGACGGATGCACCTCCGAGGTGCCCTTCTGCTGGCTGATCTCGGCCACCGGTTCGTTCCGAATCCGCTTGGCCGCGAACTCCGCGTCGATCTCCGCACCCTTCCAGGTCTCCCGGTCGGGGAACGCCAGACCGTCGCTCTGGTTCATGTTGTGCGGCATCGCCAGCGCCTCGATCCCCTCCTCCCGCAGGCCGTCGAGCCAGTTCCAGAGGTCCTCGGGGTCGCCGTCGAGGGAACTGAAGGGCAGCTCGGGCGCCTCGCTGCCGCGGAAGATGACGTTCCGGTGCACATGGCGGCCACCCACCCCCATCGTGTACTCGTAGCCGATCAGGGCGGTGAACCGACCCGGATCGTTGTGGCGCTCGGCGGCATCGATGACCCGTTGCCAGGCGCTTGCCCGCACTTCCGGGCCATTGATCGGGTCGCCTGCGCGACCCAGTTCCCGCAACCGGCTCAGCGCTCCCAGCCGCGCCCGGGCCCCGCGGCCCTCGCCGCTGAAGAGATCCTCTGTCAACGGGTGCCCGTAGGTGGGACTGTCCGGATCGATCAGCGCGGCCAGGGCGCCCAGGTACTCCGCGTGGTCCGTTACCGCGAGGAAGTCGAGCGGCGCGCCGGAGAGGCGGATCGACTCACCCGACGGATGCGGGATCGCCTCTCCCCTCGCGTACCGGTAGGCGTCGTCCGGGGTCGTCCGCACCGTGCCCATGAAGGCGTCGTGCGAGTACATCGTGTGGATGTGCATGTCGCCGAACAGGGCGACCCGGTCGGCTGGGGCCGTGGACGCGGCGCCGGCGCCTCCGACGACGCGGGTGGCCTCGTCGCCCGCGGGCGCGCCGCAGGCGAGAGCGGTCAGGACGAGAGCGAGGAGACCGGGCCTGGTCATCGGCGGAGCCCTCCAGGTTGTCAGCGCGGACCCTCAACGATAGCGGAGGTCACTCCGTCTTCTTCACCACCACGAACGTGATGTCGTCCTCCGGCGCCGCGAAGGCCAGCACGTCCTGCCGCAGCCGCTCGCAGATCTCCGGCGCCGACTCGCCGCGAACGGCCTCGAGCAGCGCCTCCGCCCGCTCCTCGAGATACCGGCCGCCGCCGTGCTCGGCGAAGCCGTCCGTGTACAGCAGGAGCAGGTCTCCCGCCTCGAGCAGCTCCACTTCGCTGACCTCGTAGGGCCGCTTGTAGCCGAGGGGACCGGGGTCGACGCGCTCGTCCATGTAGGCGTTCGACGCGAACATGCCGACCGGCGGGAAGCGGACGAGCTGTTCTTCGGGCAGGTGCTCGATGCGGCCCGGCCGGCCGGCGAACACCAGGGGCGCCGGGTGGCCGGCCGAGAAGAAGCGGAACCTGCCCTGCTCGGACACCTCGCCATAGACCATCGTGAGGTATTTGTTCAGGGTGGTCGACTTGTAGAAGCGCTGGTTGATGTGCTCGAACAGCCGGGTCGTGATCTCGCCGAAGAGGTCGAGCTCGTAGTACGCCCCGAGCAGGAAGGCCTGGTGAAGCATGGCCGCGACCAGGGCGTCCGTCACCTTGTGCCCGGAAACGTCGGCCACCAGGACGCCGGCCCGCTGCTGGCACTTGCGCAGACCGGCGACGACCTCCTCCCGTCCCGCCGCTTCCGCCTCGCGAAGCCGGCGCTCCAGGTCGTAGCGCTGCTTGAAGTCGAGGTAGATCACATGGTCGCCGCCGATCGCCCGCAGCAGCGGAACGGAGACCCCGTGCACCTCCACGCCGCGCAGGTTCGGCAGGTCGCCCGGCTCCGGCTTCGTCGCCAGACCGATCTCCTCGAGATTGGCCAGCTCGGCCCGAACCTCGGCCTGCCAGGTATCGGTCGGGGGACTCTGCGGCACGACGCGGTCGACTGTATCGCGCCAAAGGAGAAAGGGGCGGCAGGCTTCCAGCCTGCCGCCCCGGGGAGAGTTGGCAGCGACGAAGAGCGGGTTATGCGCTTTTCATCACTCAGGTTTTGTTGGACAGACGGCCTAAGTTTGAACCTCCATCGCTGCCTGGCAGCGTCCCGGAGCAAGGAGTCGGATGCTGATGATCACCCGAATGAACCCCTGAGACGCTACCGTATGTCGCTTTCCGTTCCTTACTGTTGAGTTGGGAACGGGCTGCCAGGCACCAACTGCTGCCCCTGGTTTGCCGACGATGAACTCCCCGGACACATCACGGTTAGCATCGTCGAGGCAGCTACGTGGCTGCCCAGGATCCTTCCAGCGCTTGCGATACCAGGAACGATGTCCGTGTTCAGCGCCTGGGCGGTGCTCAGAGGAGCGTAGATCCGCACCTTCGTCGGGTGGTTGTTGCCCGGTCCGCAGTGGGAGGTCGACGGCGAGATCTCGATGCTACCGGTAGCCATCGTAGTTGTCGTCGTCCCGGGTTGCGTGGCACAGATGACCTCAGGGAGATCGCGCGTCACCGCCGGCGTCGTGTTGCCTGCGTCGTCGTTTGCGGTCTCCGTCAGGGTGTTCCTCTTGATCAAGTCGGCGTTGGCGGCCTGACCGTTCCACTCGGTCGCCCACGTGGCTTGGTCCGCCCAACTAGCGGTACCGGTGAGGTTGTTAGTGAGTCCGAGCGAAGCGCCCTGTGCATCCAGAGCAGCACCGCTACCATCCACCGTCACCATGACCGTCCCGCCCGAAGCGCCAGCGAAGTAGAGGACCGCACCCGCGCCACCAGTCCTCTCATCGGCCTTCTGCGTGCAGTACGTGAGCTGACCTCCGAACATCCCGAAACCGTTGTCGACTGCTGCGTCGATGGTGTCGTCCGTGGCAACGGCGATGTTGTTGTCAGCTCGCGAGTCGGCAGTAGTGCCCACTGAAGGGGCAGTCGCAGCCGTCTCCCCAGTTGCGAAGTGCCCAAGAACCACTTCGTCCGGCGTTGTCTCTTCCAGCACGGGGCCGTTCATCACCTCGCTGATGCCCGCCGACGCAAGCGTCGCGTTCGGCGCATCCGGAAGATCAACGGTGAAGTCCGCCGCGAAGGACTCAGGAACGTGACCTCCGGACGCCTTCATGTCCCAGCCTCTCAGGGCAGCGGCACTGTTGTGTCCGCTGGTACTGCCAGCCTCCGTCGAGACGTGGCCGGAACCGTTGCCCCAGAGCCCAAACGAAACCGTCACGGTTTCGCCCGCAACCACCGGGCGGTACACGACGCCGTTCGTGACCCGCTGTCGCAAGCCAACACTGTTAGAAGGCCCGGTCACGGCGATCGCGGTACCCCCGTCGCCCAACATGCAGCCAGACTGTTGGCTCCAGTAGACCCTGCTGCCCGAGTGGTACCTGGGACCGCAGAGCGTCGCCGGCGCAGCCGGCGCCTCCGGCAACACGTGGTGCAGAATGCCGATACGACCGGTGCTCACCTCTTTGAGGATCGTGGTGGCGCCGCCCTCCATTGACTCCAGCGTGATGTCCGGCGAACCGGGGTTGGTCGGCATGACCATGTCGTTACCGAGAGCGTCCTTCCTTACGAGTGACGCGACGGCCGAGTTCATGGTGTCGTTGATCCAGTACCATCCGCCGTCTTTCAGACCGACGATCTCGACCGTGCCGCCGTCGGCGCAATCCAGACCGACATCGGCAGCGAGCCGCTGAGAAGCGATGCCATCGTCGTTTACCGGGGCAGTCCCGGTGGTGTTGACGCGACCGCAATCGACAACGAAGGTGACTTCGTCGTATCCATCCGCCTTCTCGCCGACGAAGCCACCCTCGCCCTTGAAGTAGGGAGCGACATGGCAACCGTCCCCCTCGCACCTAGCGGTCTGGCCGAAGGCCATGGAGGCAGTCGCGCCAATCATGAGCGCGAACGTGAGATAGTTCTTCACTTGTTCTCCTTCTGTCCGGCGCCTTCCGCGCCGGCAAACCTGGGGCGATTAGCCCCTTGTCCAAAATGACGGGGACGACCCCCGCCACAAATCTGTCTCTCAGCTAGTCCAGCGGAACGTCCGCCGGATTGCCTGTTCGGGCTCGCATCACCTCCAGGGGAAAAAGTGCCGTGCTCTCATTGCTGGGGATTTCGCAGGATCAGCCCGCGACGCCATTCGGTGCCCGCGCTGAACCCGTCGTGCGAGGCACGTTACTTCCTCACTAGGGGTGTTATGTGTTGCTAAGTGCCGGTGCGGAACTTGCCTCGAATACGCACGTCAATCGGTGCATTGAACAAAAGAAACTACGCCCGGACGAGAGGGCTGGTCATGCCCCTGCCGGCGACGACCGTAGTCGCTGACCGCCGGACCTCCCTGCCGACTCGAAGGGCGGAATCACACCGGGGTTCAGGTTGTTGGGGGTCTCCAGAGGGGTGTCGATCGGCGCCCTGACCGAGTGGCTGTTGCCCGGTCCGCAAACGAGCTTTGGCGGCGGCAGGTCAGCCACGACGGACTGACTTCCCTGCAAGGTGGAACGGCGTGCCTGTCGTTCCGCCAAGGAGCTACGTATACGTGAACACCAGAAACAGGCCGGACGCAGAACGCGTGTTCTCCGTCCGGGATGCACTTCGGACCTCGCTGTCCGCCAACACCCGCCGCGCCTACCGCAACGGCTGGCGCCGCTTCGCCGCCTACTGCGATGAGGCCGGCAAGAAGCCAATGGACGCGACGCCGGCCGACGTGGCCGGCTTCATCGTCAGGATGGCCTCGCAACCCCGGTCGCCCAAGGCCACGACGGGCAGGCGGGAGCCGCTGTCCGTGGCCACGATCCGGGTCTATCTCGCGGCGATCAAGCGCAAGTACCGCGAGCGGAACCGGCCCTCTCCCGTGGACGACCTCAGAGTGGTCGCTGTGCTGCGGGGACTGGGACGCCGGCGGGACCGGCGGGAGCGTCAGGTCAAGGCGCTGCGCGAGGACGAGATCGGCCGCATCCTGGCCTGCTGTGACGAGCAGGCGACGAACGACGGACGCGGTCTCATCGCGGTCCGGGACTCCGCGCTCGTGGCCATCGGCTTCGCCGCGGCGCTCCGGCGCTCAGAGCTCTGCGCCCTTCTGTTCGACGACGTGGAGTTCCTGAGCGCGTCCCGCAAGGCCGCGGGGATGTTCCTGCACATCCGCAGGTCGAAGACGGACCAGTTCGGCCGCGGCCAGCGCGTCGCCGTGCCGGAGGGCCGTCTGCTCCGGCCCGCAGCCAGGCTCCGCCGCTGGCTGGCGCTTTCCGGCATCGAGTGGGGGCCGCTGTTCCAGACGATGCGGCGCGGCGGCCACGTCCAGGGAAGACCGTTGCACCCAACGGACGTCGCGCGGCTGGTCAAACGCTACGTGGCCGCCATCGGCCTGGACCCCGCTCACTACTCGGGCCACTCGCTGAGGGCGGGCTTCGTGACAAGCGCGGCGGCTCACGGGGCCCGGCTCGACAAGATCATGGAGGTCACCCGGCACACCAGCCCGGGCATGGTGATGCGGTACATCCGGCACGCCGACGCGTTCGAGGATCATGCCGGGGCGGCGTTCCTCTAGCTAGTTCTCGTCCAGAAACGCGGTTTTCTGCGCTTCAGGAAGGGGGAATCGCAGGCTGGTTGAGAGTCTTCAGAGGCTGTTTCGGGGTGTAGCGGCGGTGCCCGGGGAGTGAATCGCCGGCGGTTGGCGGGTTTGG
>JAJEHN010000013.1 GCA_022823665.1 Thermoanaerobaculia bacterium
ACGCGAAAATCCAGAAAATCAAGCGAAAGGCCAACGGCTATCGAAACCCAGAACACTTCCGGCTCGCCATCTACTTCCACCTCGGAGGCCTCCACATGGCGCCAGAATCGATCCGTACCCACACAATAGCCTGAAGCGCCAAAAAGGGAGGATGTCGTCTTCAACCGCTACTCCGTCCCGGGCGTTGCGCACAACAGGTACTGGACGGATCAACGCCTGTTCCAGTGGATTCTCCACCGCGCCGTCGACGAAGACAGGTCCGGCGCAGACGACCCACCCAAACAACCAAGGTGGTTCCGGAAGGATGCATACAGGAAGCTGCTGCTTTGGCTCTACAGCCTGATACCCTTGGCCGTGCTGCTCGGGACCTACGCTTCTCTCTCCTTGGCGCTCCAGGGCGAGGGATGGAGGACCGCGGCCATGTCGGCGGCGGTGTTCTCGTTCCTGATCTTCTTCGGAGCTCGACTGATCGATCTCAGTACGTGGTGGCGGCAGATACAGCGGAAGAAGTCCAGCGCGTTCTGGAACGATCACGCAGGCTCCCGCTCCGCCGAGACCCGCCAGTCGGCCGCCGGGAGATTCCGTATGCTCGTAGCCACCGTTCCTCTCGCCTCGTGTGTAGCCACCGTGCCCCTCGTTTGGTTCGTGGCCGCCCCGGCGTTGCAAGTGCTCGCGACCCGGTTCAGTCAACTCGTCGACTGGGCGGACTGGTTCGCTCTCGTCTACTGCGATTCTGCGCCAAGGGATCGCCTGATCAGACTCCTTCTCGTCGGCCTTGTGTTCGGTCTCGTCGCCTACATGCTGCGTCGTCGCCGTCTTCCCGTTGCCTACAGGTCACGAGCTATGGACGAGCGAGCAGACCGCCCGCTAGGCGTGACCATTCTGGCCATCGCGGGCTGGAGTGCGACCGGCGCAGGAGCGGCACTGCTTGCGATTCGCTTCGTGCTGACAGGGCTCGACACCTGGACGGACCAAGCGGCCCTCTTCGGTGTCATCGCCACGGCGGTCTACACCTATCGCCTTTACTGCTTTCGCATGGTCAAGAAGGTCCTCTGCCCTGACGAACACGACCAGATCTCTTTCGAAGACTACGCACGAGACGCTCGTGGCGTAGACGCCGCCTGAACGCGCCGAGTCGTACCGCTCGTCGCGGAAGATCGCTGACGCAAGATGGCCAGGTGTCCGCGTGCTCGTAGCAGCGCCGGTCGAGGATGCGCAGCTCCCAGGCCAGACGGAACAGGAACCGGAGGTTCTCGAGGCCGAGGTTGGCGCTCGCCAGGTGACCGGCGCCGACGCTTCGTGTAGGTCGCCTCGATCAAGCGTTCGAGCACGTCGAGTGCGGTGGTCTGAATGCGGTCGCCGAGCGTGAACTTCCTGCTGCGCGGGAAGCGGTCCACGGCCGGTACCAGCCACAGCATGAAGCGATAGTGGGATTCGAGCGCGGCACCGGTGACGCGCGCACGATTGGCGTGCACACTCCGACCCTCTTCTTCCTGAGCTTGCAGCGTCACGGCGACTCGTGAATCGGCCGTTCAGCCTACGGCAGCGACCAAGGGGGGCAAGCCCCCCGTGGCCCCCCCCCAAACGAGGTAAAGAAGCAAGGACTCATGGAGTGAGCGTCCGGGATACCCGGAAACCGTAGTAGATGTCGCGGAGGCCGGTGCCGACCCCGTCGCGGCTCGCGGAGCGGAGGTACCTCGGAGGGATGAGCCAGGAACCGCCGCGAACAACGCGACGGGAGCACTCGCCGCTTCGCCAGGCACTCCCGTTCGACGGCGCACCGGTGTACCCCGCATTCCAGCAGTCCTCTACCAACTCCCAGACGTTCCCGTGCATGTCGTGAAGCCCAAAGATGTTCGGAGAAAACGAACCCACGGGAGCCGTCTGGCTGCCGACACCATCGGAGCACGCCGTGTTGCGCCAGGCGAAGTCCGTGCTCCGGTCCGCGTGATTGCCATACCGGCAAAGCGCCGACTCGCCGTTGCCAAAGTGGTACGCCGTCGACGTACCGCCACGAGCCGCGTACTCCCACTCCGACTCGCTCAGCAGACGGTACTCCGCTCCCGTCTCGGTAGACAGCCAACTCACGTACTCCTGAGCGTCATCCCAGGACACGTTCACCACCGGACGATTGCCGCGACCCCAGCCCTCATCGTCTGGACGATGACTGCAACCGCCGGCCGAAACGCAAGCCTCCCACTGCGCGAACGTCACCTCGTGCTTCGACACCGCGAAAGCCTGCGGGATCGTCACCTCGTGCACCGGCAGCTCGGCGTCCCCGCAGCGCACACCCGACACGCAGCCCATACGGAAACTGCCCGCCGGAACCACCACCATCTCCGGACCGCTCCCGCCCGAACGCAGCGTGTCCCGAAACGTCTCGCCCGGCTGCCGGGACGGGCGAGGCGACGGCGGCGGCTCCGCGCGCGACCTCGCCGCGGACCGGGAGGGCGGCGCGGAACGCGGTCGCGCGGGCGAGCGCGAAGAACTCCCGGCGCCCGGAGCGCCGCGCTCCGAGGCCGCCGAAGCGGCCTCCGCAAAGTTGTAGTCGATCGTCCAGCGGCCGAACCCCGGCTCCTGGTCATGGAACACGAGGAGGAACATCGTCTCCCGCAACTCCTCGCCGGCCGGCAGGTCGGACACCCGCTGCAAGCTCAGGATTCCGCTCGCCCAGTCCACCCCTCCGGGATAGTCCTGTAACACCTCCCAGTCCCAGTTCGTGCACGGAGGCCACTCCGACCGGACGTCGACACTGGCCCGGAGGTACCCGATCGTCTTCCCCGAGTAGTTCGCCGCCGTCAGGTCCATCCGCCATACGTGCAGCGGCTGACCCTCGTTCACCTTGAGCTTCTCGTACCCCTCCTCCGGGTACCGGTCCTCCAGGACGCGGCAGGTCGCCGCGTCGCGGGTCACGAGCCGCGCCGAAGTCCAGAGCTGCACGCCGTCCTTGTCGTACAGGTCCTGGGCTGCGGCCGGCACTGCGGTCGGCACAGCGGCCGACGCCAGCGCGACAAGCGTCGCGAACGCTCTCATCAGGGATTCCTCCTTGTTCACGCCCGTGACTGCCGCCACGGCCGGTCCGCCCCGAGCCTAGCGCGGTCGAGATGGCCGGCGCCCACGCCGCCGGGCTGCAAAGCACCGCGCGGCCCAGAACCGTGATGAGCCCAGCTACCTTGCTGGCCGGTAGACTGAGCCTCCGTCCGGAGCCGAACCAGGCAGGCAGCGATGACAACCATGGAACCACCGCGCTGGCACTACCGCTTCGCCAACTACCGGCGCGCGTTCCTCCTGCTTCGCGAGGCCCTCGACGAGGAGGAGCTCTCCCAACTCGAGCGCGAGGGCACCATCCAACGCTTCGAGTACACGATGGAGCTGGCCTGGAAGGTAATGAAGGACTACCTGGAGGCGCAGAACGTGGTCCTGCCCCAAGTCACGCCCCGAGCGGTGATTCGGGCCGCCTTCGAGGCGCAACTCATCGCCGACGGCGAGGCCTGGATGGATGCACTGGACGACCGCAACAAGATGTCGCACACCTACAGCTTCGAGCGTTTCGAGGAAGTGCTGGACCGAGTCCGCTGCCGCTACCTCGCCGCAATGGACGACCTCCACCAGTCGCTCTTCGACGAGCTGGAGGGATCCGAGGAATCGTCGCAAACAGGGACAAGGTGAGAACCGAGCGGGGGGCTTCCAAGCAACGTGAGGACCAGAACCGAATCCAAGGCCACCTGCACGTTCACGGACGTGGGCGATGTGGACCACGGGCTGTCGCCCCGGCATCTCGCCACGGTGCGCGGCATCCTGGAGCCTTGGGCGGACAGGATCACGGCGGTTGACCTCTTCGGCTCCCGAGCCACGGGCGCCTATCGCCCGAACTCGGACCTGGACCTGCTGCTCCACGGCGACCTGGATGACCGCGCCATCGACCGCCTCTGGACCCTGTTCCACGAGAGTAATCTGCCCTTCGCGGTCGACGTGACGAGCTACGATCTGACCACGCACGAGCCGCTGCGCGAGCACATGGACCGGGTCCGCCAACCACTTTTCGCATGCGAGGGCCAGCACGACGACGATGACTGAGGCAGCCGCGGCTGCGACGCGCGGGAACTCGAGCAGCTCGAACTGGGGCTGATGATCCAGCGCCGGACCGAGCGGACGAAGACCATTGGGTGCGCCGGCGTCCCCGCCGGCTCAGACCTCCGAGCGCTCGGACTCAAGGAGTGAGCGTCCGGGCTACTCGGATACCGTTGTTGCGGAAACGGTTGCCGGCGCTGTACCTGTAGCGGTTCGCGGAGCGGAGGAACCTCGGATAGCCGTACCAGGAACTGCCGCGCAAGACGCGACGGGAACAATCGCCCGACTGCCAGGCGCTCCCGTCCGAGGGCGCACCCCCGTAGCTACCATTCCAGCAGTCCTGTACCCACTCGAACACGTTCCCGTGCATGTCGTGAAGACCCAGCCCGTTCGCGCCAAACGAACCCACTGGAGCCGTCCCTTCCCAATCCCACCGGCTCCCGCAACCACTGCAGTTTGCACGACCCGAACCGATCTCGTTCCCCCAACTGTAAGCCGTCGACGTACCAGCGCGAGCCGCATACTCCCACTCCGACTCGCTCAGCAGGCGGTACTCCGCTCCCGTCTCGGTAGACAACCAACTCACGTACTCCTGAGCGTCATCCCAGGACACGTTCACCACCGGACGATTGCCGCGACCCCAGCCCTCATCGTCTGGACGATGACTGCAACCGCCGGCCGACACGCAAGCCTCCCACTGCGCGAACGTCACCTCGTGCTTCGACACCGCGAAAGCCTGCGGGATCGTCACCTCGTGCACCGGCAGCTCGGCGTCCCCGCAGCGCACACCCGACACGCAACCCAGACGAAAGCTGCCCGCCGGAATCACCACCATCTCCGGACCGTTCCCACCCGAACGCAGCGCGTCATGGAACGTCTCGCCCGAGGTGTGCCGACCGCTGTCGGCGGAAGCCGCCGCGGCCCCGGTTTCCGCCGCATCGATCGGCGTGTCCGGGGGCAACTGCGCGGCGGCGGGAGTCGACGCACACAACACAGCGAATGCCAGGGCGGCAGTCGGAAGTCGCAGGGGCCTCTCGGTCATCTCGCTCTCCTTGGGATGGCGGGTGGCGCGACTCTACTAGCCACCCCCTCGGCGCTTGGACTGACCCTCGGCGACGATGACTGAGGCGGCCGCGGCTGTGACGCGCGGCCACCTGCTGCGCAACATCGTCCTCTTCGGCCGCCTGCTGCGGGTCGGCAGCCTGGACGTCACGCCGACCCAGTTGCGCGACTGGGTGGCCGCGCTCGAACTGGTCGACCTCGCCCGCAAGCGGGACGTGAAGGCGGCGGCCCAGGCCGTCCTCGTCAGCCGGCGCCGCGACCTGCCCTGGTTCAACAAGGCGTTCGAGCTGTTCTGGCAGGCCCGCGACCCGCGGGAGCTCGAACAACTCGAACTCGGACTGATGATCCAGCGCCGGACGGAGCGGACAAAGCGAGCGGCGATCCAGAAGCTGGCGCCGAACGACAGCGACGGGGGCGATGAACGCGAGGGCGACCAGGACCGCACGGCCCGCGCTCAGCTCTACAGCGCACGCGAAGCGTTGCGCCAGAAGGACTTCGCCGAACTCGAAGGCGACGAACTGGACGACATCAAGCGGCTGATGGCCACGATGCGTTGGGAGCTCGAGACCCGCCGTACCAGGCGACTCCGGCCGGACCGCCACGGCCACCGCCTCGACCTGCGCCGGACGCTGCGCCGCAGCCTGACCCAGGGCGGGGAGATGGTCGACCTGGTTCACCGGGGCCGCAAGCACCGGCGGCGACCGCTGGTCCTGCTCTGCGACATCTCGGGCTCGATGGAGCCCTACTCGCGGCTGCTGCTTCACTTCATCTACGCCGTTTCACACCCTCGATCGGCCGACCCGGGCGTGTCGCGGGTCGAGGCGTTCGCGTTCGGCACCCGGCTGACTCGTCTGACCCAGGAGCTGGCCGAACGCGACGTCGACAGGGCGCTACAGGCAGCCGCCCATCGCATCGAGGACTGGGGCGGCGGCACCCGCACCGGCGACGCGCTGCGCGAGTTCAACTTCACCTGGAGCCGTCGCCTGCTCGGCCAGGGCGCGGCGGTGCTGATCATCAGCGACGGCTGGGACCGCGGCGACATCGGCCTGCTCGGCCACGAGATGGAGCGCCTCCACCGGAGTTGCCATCGCCTGATCTGGCTCAACCCGCTGCTGGGTTCGCCGGACTACCAGCCGCTGACCCGCGGCATCGTGGCCGCGCTACCGCATGTCGACGACTTTCTGCCGGTCCACAACCTGGCTAGCCTGGAGCAGTTGGGGGATCTGCTGGCGGCGATGTAGATAAGGAGCCGGCCGTTGGCCGGCACGTAACTTCCAGCCGCCTGCGGCGGCAGCGGGTCAGAAGACCCGCGCACCCAGCGGACTACCGGTGGAGGTTCTGCTCGAGGAAGCGCAGCATCATCCGCTCGATGAACCCGGCGTCGTCGATCTCCAGCGCGACCGTCGACGTCGGCTCCGCCCCGGGCTCGAACAGGGTCATGCTGCGCTCGTCGACGGTGACGCGGCCCTGTTCGAGACCGAAGAGGTCAGGCCACAGCAGGTAGCCGACGGCGACGGCGTCGAACAGGCGCGGCGTGGTCTGGTTCCGCTCCTCGTTCCGCCACAGGGAGTAGAGCGCGGTGACTCCGTCGGTCAGCGGCGTGCCGCGCATGTGCAGGTGGAGACGCCGGTCGGCGTCGAGGCGAACGTGGTCCGTCACGTCGAGCGGGATGTAGACGACGTCCGTGCCGCCGGCCTGCACGCCGGCGTCGAAGATGCGCGACGAGGCGGCGTCGGCGAGGACGTTCCACTCGCGCTGAGCGTCGCCGCCGTCGTAGCCGGAGCGGATCGAGCCGTACATCGACACGACCCGCTTCGCGTTCTTCAACACGTCCGGGTCGAGTTCCAGCGCGTCGCCGATGTTCGTCACCGGGCCGACGGTGAGCAGCGTGATCTCGCCCGGGCTCGCCGCGAGGGTTTCCACGATGAACTCGGCGGCTGGCGAAGCCTGCGGCTGCAACTCGTCGAAACCGCGCGCCCAGTGGAACTGGCGGTTGTACGGCGCTTCGCTGAACTGCTCGTGGGGCTGTCCGTCGCGCAGCGTGACCAGGGGCGTCTCCCGGCCGACGTAGACCGGAATGTGCTCCAGGCCTGTTTCCCACAGCATCCGAAGCGCCAGAGGCGCCCGGTCCGGCGTGCGCGCGTGGCCGACGGTGATGCCGACGAGTTCGATCTCGGGGCTCGCCAGCAGCAGGGCCAGGGCGTAGGCGTCGTCGATGTCCGAGCCGATGTCGCAGTCGAAGAGGACCTTCTCTCGTTCGCCGCTGGCGGCGGAGTTGGTCCGGGCGGGTGCGGGCGCCATGGGGACGAGAAGGAGGGCGAGCAACAGGTAGGTGGTTATCTTCGTCATCGCGATTCTCCTCTCATCAGCTTCCGTGCCGGTCGACGCCGAGAGCGTAGTATTCCCCGCCATGCCCGACTCGCGCCTCCGGCGGTTCTTCCGCGATCCTCTCTTCGTGTTCCTCCTCATCGGCGTTGGCGTGTTCGCGCTCGATCGCATGGCCGGCGGGGTCTTCGACGCCGAAGGCCGGTACATCGTCGTCACCCGCGCGCAGGTGATCCGGCTGGCGGATCTCTGGAGCGCGCAGATCGGCCGGCTACCGACCGTGGCGGAACTGGACTCGCTTGTCGAGGATCACGTCCGGGAAGAGATCCTGGTGCGCGAAGCGGCCCGCATGGGTCTCGACCAGGACGACACGATCGTCCGCCGGCGCCTGGCCCAGAAGATGTCCTTCCTGATCGAGGACACGGTGGTCACGGACGCGGTGTCGGACGCCGACCTCGAGGAGTACTTCGAGGAGAACGCGGAGCGCTACGGGGAACCGCGGCGCTTCACGCTCCGCCACGTCTACGTGAGCCCCGACCGTCGCGGCAGCGACGAGGAGGCGCTGACGGCGGCAGCGGACATCCTCGAGCAGCTCCGCGCCGAAGGCAACGACGCCGCGCCCGAGAACACGCTCTGGCGCCGGTTGGGCGACCCCTTCATGCTGCGCCGCGAGTACGGACGCCGCACCGCCGAAGACCTGGCCGAACTGTTCGGCGGCGCCTTCGTCGACGGGCTGGCAACACTGCCGATCGGCGAGTGGGCAGGACCGGTCGAATCCGCCTACGGCTACCACATCGTCCGGCTCTCCGTCCGCACGGAAGCGCAGCCGGCGGTGTTCGAGGACGTGCGCCGGCGCGTGCTGGACGACGCCCAGCGCGACGCCCGCGACGCCGCGAACCGGGCCGCGCACGAGCGTCTGCGGGAGAGATACGACGTCGAGATCGAGGAGATCGACTTCGTTTCGGAGCTTGAGGGCGGCGGGAATCCGCCGGGAGAAGAACCCTGAGTTGCCGCCTCCCCCTCGGATTCACCGGGGCGATCCTTCTCGGACTGCTCGGGGCGGCGATCCCCGCGAGCGGCCACGAGGTCCGTCCCGGCTACCTCGAACTGAACGAGGCGGAACCGGGGACCTTCGAGGTCGTCTGGAAGCAGCCCCGCCGCGGCGCGCTCCTGCTCCTGCTCGACCCGGTGCTGCCGGAGCACTGCACCGAGACCGCCAGACAGCCGCCGGAGAACCTGGCCGGCGCCCTGGTCGAACGCTGGACCGTCGAGTGCGACACCGTGGATGGCGATCCGGACCGCATCTTCCACGGCGAGACCTTCGCCATCGCCGGCCTGGAGCGGACCCTGACGGACGTCCTGCTCCGCATGAGCTTCGCCAACGGCGACAGCCTCACGCAGTTGCTCCGGCCGGAGGCGACCTCGGCCACCGTGGACCGGGAGGCCGCGGGCAACGCCCTGCCCTACTTCCGGCTCGGCGTCGAGCACCTGGTGTTCGGCTTCGACCACATCCTGTTCGTCATCGGCCTGCTCTTCTACGTGCGCAGTCCGTGGCGCCTGGTCGGCGTCATCACCTCGTTCACGCTCGCCCACAGCATCACGCTGGCGCTTTCGTCCCTGGACGTGGTCAGGCTCTCCTCCGCGCCGGTCGAAGCGGTGATCGCCCTGTCCATCCTGTTCCTGGCGGTCGAGCTGCTGCGTCCCGAAGACCAGCGATCGCCGATCACGACGAAGAGTCCGTGGCTCATCGCCTTCGCCTTCGGCCTGCTGCACGGCTTCGGCTTCGCCGGCGCCCTGGCCGAGATCGGCCTGCCGCAGCGAGCGATCGCGATGGCGCTGTTCCTGTTCAACGTTGGCGTCGAGGTGGGACAACTCCTGGTCGTCGCCGTCGTGCTCGCCCTGGTGGCCCTCGTCAAGCGGGTCGGCATCGTCGTGCCGGAGCTCGTGGTTCGCGCGCCGATCTACGCCACCGGAATCATCGCGGCGTTCTGGTTCGTCGAGCGAGTGGGTCGCATCGTCGTCTAGGACCGGGCGCTAAGATGACGCTTCCGTCCACAGCAGGGTGATCCGGGGAGGAGCCGGCGTATGGCGAAGGCAGGCGACGACGACCGAAAGGGCGACAACGGCAGGCCGAAGGGACTTCTCAACCGCTTCCTGACCGCCATCGAGGTCGTCGGCAACAAGCTGCCGGACCCGGCGATCCTCTTCCTGCTCCTGCTGTTCCTGACCTGGATCGCTTCGGCGCTCCTGGCGCCGGTCCAGTTCGCGGACATCCACCCGGTCACCGGCGAGCCGGTCCGAATCCAGAACCAGCTCACCGGCGAGGCGCTGGCGACGTTCATGGCGCGCCTCGTGACGACGTTCACCGGATTCGCGCCGCTGGGCGTCGTACTCGTCGCCCTGCTGGGCGTCGGCGTGGCCGAGAAGACGGGCTTCATCAACACCGGCCTGCGGCTGATCCTCGGCTTCACGCCGAAGAGTCTGCTGACCCCGATGCTGATCCTGGCGTCGATCGTCAGCCACACGGCCGCGGACGCCGGCTACGTCCTCGTCATCCCGCTCGGCGGCGTCATCTTCTACGCCGCCGGCCGCCATCCGCTCGCCGGAATCGGGGCCGCCTTCGCCGGCGTGTCGGGCGGCTTCTCGGCCAATTTCATCCCCTCGGGCATCGATCCACTGCTCCAGGGCTTCACCCAGTCCGCGGCCCAGATCCTCGATCCCGAGGTCCTGGTCAACCCGCTCTGCAACCTCCTGTTCACCGGGCTGTCCTCCATCCTGGTAATCGCCGTCGGCTGGTACCTGACGGACCGCGTGATCGAGCCGAGGCTCCGCGGCACCGAGGTCGACGGCGACCCGGACGAGATGCCGAAGATGGAGGAACCGAGCCGGAAGGACCGCCGGGGCTTCCTCGCCGGTATGGCGTCCCTGGTGGTCGGCCTGGTCGTCCTGCTGCTCTGGGCGTGGCCGGAGTCGTCGCCGCTTCGCAGCGACGCCGGCGAGCTGACCGCGTTCTCGGCGCCGCTGATGCAAATGCTGGTGCCGCTGATCTTCGTCTTCTTCCTGATCCCCGGCGTCGTCCACGGCTACGTCGCCGGCACCGTGAAGACCCACCGCGACATCGTCGACGGCATGAGCGACGCGATGCGCACCATGGCCTACTACCTGGTCATGGCCTTCTTCGCCGCCCAGTTCATCGCGGCCTTCAGCAGCTCGAACGTCGGCCTGCTGATCGCGCTGAAGGGCGCGAACTTCCTCCGTGATCTCGGACTGCCGGCGCAGGCGACGGTCGTCGGCATCATCCTGCTCTCGGCGGTCGTCAACCTCTTCGTCGGTTCGGCCTCGGCCAAGTGGGCGGTGCTCTCGGTCATCTTCGTGCCGATGCTGATGAGCCTCGGCATCTCGCCGGAACTCACCCAGGCCGCCTACCGTGTCGGCGACAGCGTCACGAACATCGTCACGCCGCTCATGCCCTACTTCCCGCTGGTCGTCGTCTTCTGCCAGCGCTACACGAAGAACGCCGGCATCGGCACCGTCCTGTCGCTGATGATCCCGTACGCCGTCACGCTGCTCGTCACCTGGACGATCTTCCTGATCGGCTACTGGCTGCTCGGCATTCCGCTCGGCCTCCAGGCGGGCTACACCTACCCTGCCGGCTGATCGGGCGATGAAGGAGGCACCGTCCATGGCCGCGGCGCTGTCGGTGTTCCTGGTGCTGGGCGCCATGCTCGCGCCGGCGGCCGGAGCACAGCCGACCCGGCCGATCTACCCGGTCTACGAGGGCTACGTACCGAACGACGACGGTACCGCGGTCCTCGTCTTCGGCTACTTCAACCACAACTCGGTCGCGGTCGAGATCCCTGCGGGAAACGAGAACGGCTTCGATCCCGGACCGGCCGATCGCGGCCAGCCGACGGTCTTCGAACCGGGCCGCCAGCGCAACGTCTGCCTGATCGTCCTGCCAGCCGACCACGAGGGCAACCTGAGCTGGACCGTGACGGTGGCCGGCAACACGGAGAAGACAACGGAACGGGGCGGACTCGATACGCTCTACCTGATCGAGAACATCTCCATGGCCTACCACCTGGCAAGACGCGTCGACACCGCCACAGCCGAGCACGGCGTCTGCGTCGAGCCGGAGCCGGCCACGACCGGGAGCGAACGATGAAGAACGCACTCCCCCTGTTGACCCCGACAGCGATTCTGGCCCTGGCGTTCCTTGCCGTTCCGGCTGGCTCGCCGGCCGCCGCGGCCGACGCGGACACGCCGACCTTCAGCCGCGACATCGCGCCGATCTTCCAGCGCTCCTGCCAGCGCTGCCACCGGCCCGAGACCGCCGCGCCGATGTCCCTGATCACCTACGAGCAGATCCGGCCCTGGGCGCGGTCCATCCAGCGCCGGGTCGAGTCCCGGCAGATGCCGCCCTGGCACATCGACCGGACGATCGGCGTCTACGAACCGGACCCGAGCCTGAGCGACGAGGAGATCGCCCTGGTCACGGCCTGGGTCGACGGCGGCGCCCCGCGCGGCAACCCCGCCGACCTGCCGCCGTCGATCGAGTGGCCCGACGGAGACGCCTGGGAGTACGGCGAACCCGACCTGGTCGTCGAGATGCAGGAGGACATGGTGGTGCCCGCCGAGGGCCCTGACCTGTTCGTCAACTTCATCGCCGACACGGGTCTCACCGAGGACCGCTACATCCGCTGGATCGAGGTCAAGCCGAGCAAGGCAGGCAGGCCGACCGTCCACCACACGATGGTCTACGCCATCCAGGACGACGCGGAGTACGTCGGCGAGGACTTCTTCGAGCGCGACGACGACCCGAACCGTCGCGACGCCGACGGCAACCCGGTCGGCTCGCTCCTCATCGAGTACGCGGTCGGCAACACCGGCGACATCTACGCCGAGAACACCGGCAAGCTGCTGATGGCAGGCGCGAAGATCCGTTTCAGCGGCCACTACCACTCGCTCGGCGAGGAGATCCGCGACCGCCAGCGGGTCGGCTTCGGCTTCTACCCCAAGGGCGTCGTGCCGAAGCACCGGATCGTCTCCACCCGGCTGTTCGCCGGCCTGCCCAGCAACCGCGGCTGGCGCAACAACGAGCTCTCCATCCCGCCCGGCGCCGACAACGTCCGTCACGACGGCTACCGCGTGCTCGACCGGCCGATTCAGTTGATCAGCTTCCAGGCCCACATGCACTACCGCGGCAAGGGAATGGAACTCGAGGCGATCCACACCGACGGCCGCCGCGAACTGCTGACCCGGATTCAGAACTACGACTTCAACTGGCAGATCGCCTATCCCTACAAGCATCCGCCGGTCTTTCCGGCCGGCACCGTCCTGCACGTGACCTCCTACCACGACAACTCGGAGAACAACCCCTACAACCCCGACCCGACCGCCTGGGTCGGCTGGGGCAACCGGACCGTCGACGACATGGCGATCGGCTGGACGAACTTCGTGTTCCTGTCGGAAGAGGACTACGAGGAGCACACGGCGGCGGGCGCCGCGACGGGGGCCGGCGACTAGGTAGAGTCGCTCGAGGCGCTAGTCCAGGGCAGCCCCTGGCAGCACGGCGGTGCGCACGCGACCGTCCCGCCAGGCAAGGATGAGGCGGTCGTTGCTGCGGACGAGTTTGGGGACACCGAGAGCACTCCGGCCAGCGGGCACGAGTGCCAGGGTCTGAGATGCGCCGATGCTTCCCTTGCGGGCGACCCGGCGGACACGGAGTTCGAAGGCCCCGGCTTCGGAACGCTCGACCCAACTGACCGCCGCGGTACCGTCGTCGAGGGTGGCAACGCCGGCCCAGCCGCGCGGGGAACCGTCGTCAACCCGGATCGGAGCGTCGAATCGTTGCTCGCCGCTGTTCCAGAAGGCAGCCAGCACCCTCGACTCGCCGCCGGCGGCGGTGAACCAGGCGGCCGCCGGACCTGCTTCGCCCGAAGCCAGGGCCGGGCCGTTCGTCGGGCAACCGCGGATGTGCCAGCCGTCGCGGTGAACGAGTTCCGAAGCCGTCCACCGGTCCTTCTCGAGGCGGGCAAAGGAGATGTCCCGGAACTCGCCCTCCCGGCGGTCGCGGAAAGCGAGGAACAGGTTTCCCGGCGCGCCTGCCATCGCCGTCGTGCAGCAACTGCAGACGTCGGCGTCGACCTCCCGGTCGCTCTTCAAGCCGCCGTTCAGGTCGAAACGCGCTGAACGAAGGGCCATCCGCGGTTCCACCCCGCCGTGTCCGGCGGCGGTCGCCTCCGCATCGTCGTTGCCGACGGTAGCCAGGTAGGCCATCTCGAACCCGTCCGCGATCGGGGAGTACGCCACGAAGCCGGCGTACCCGTCGACGCCCTCGCCACTCGCCCGGAACACCTCCCGCCAGGTTGCGCCCCGGTCGTCCGAGAACACCAGCCGGATGCCGTAGCCGTAGTCGCTTTGCCGATCCTCGTCGTGAACCAGCCAGTGCGCGGCCAGACGGTCGGCGCCCAGCGGCACGACTGCGGGATGGTCGATCCAGTTGACGAACCAGTCCTCGCCCGACGCGACCGTCGCCGCATCGCCCCACTCGTCTCCGTCCAACTCGGCGAACCTCAGGGCATGGCCGCCCTCGCCCGGGCGGTCAACCCAACTCAGAACGATCGTGCCATCGGGCCCCGCGTTCAGGGCGTAGCTGCTGCTCTTCTCCGCCGCGGGCGTGTCGAGCAGCCGCACCTCCGCGACCGCGGCCGTGGCAAGGACGCTGATTCCGAGGAGGACGAGGAAGGGGCGAGGTCTCACCTGGCGCTGGATTGTACGCGGCCGCCAAACGTCGCCGCCGGCTACTTCCAGGTCACCGCCATGGCGAAGAAGTGGTCGAAGACCTCCCGGTTGGGGTGGTTCGCGTCGTTGTTCTCGGGGCTGCGGATGTAGAAGTCGAGTTGCTGGGCCGCGGGGTTCACCGATCCGGCGGGGCCTTCGGTCGGCTCGAGCTGCACCTGGAGCGTCTCGCGGTCGCGCATTCCCTGCGTCACCATGAAGTGGATCTGGTAGTCGCTGTACAGCTCCTCGCCGTCCAGCGTGGCTCGACCGTAGCCCCAGCCGGCGACGTACAGCAGGCTCTTGGGCCAGTTCGAGTCGCCGCAGCCGGCGTCGCCGTGTTCGAACAGGTAGGCCGCGATGCCGCCGTCCTGGCACGGCGAGAACTCGTGGAAGCGGTCGAGTTCGACGACGTAGTCCCCCTCGGGAAGCTGCAGTTCGGCGCGGAAGGTCCCCGTGTTCGCGATCTCGTCGACGTCGATCAGGATCTCGCCGCCGACCGGCGCCACGTTGCTCGCGTCGTCGCCCATGTGGTCCCAGGGCGACTCGTCGTCCAGCCGGCCGACCTGGTGTACGTCGCTGCCCACGATGACGAACCGGCCGTCGTACAGCTCGTGCTGTTCCGGCTCGTAGAGGCCCATGCCGGTGCCGGGCTGGTTGCGGGCGGTGACCGGCGCCGGCTCGGGCTCGGACTCGGCGGCCCCGTCGCCGATGCGTACGGCACAGCCGGTCAGCAGCAGAAGCATGGCCAGTGACCACGTCGTGCTCGATCGGTACATCCTCATCACTCCACCTCCTCCGAACCACTATAGCCACGCGACAAGGCGTAGGAAGTCGGCGGCGGGGCTAGAATGCCTCCGTGCTGGACATCCTCTCCGACGTGGACCGCTGGCGCGCGGACGGCCAACGCGTTGCCGTCGCCACCGTGATTCGCACCGTTGGCTCATCGCCCCGGCCCCTCGGCTCGAAGATGGCAGTGTCCGGCGACGGCGGCATCGCCGGTTCGGTCAGCGGCGGCTGCATCGAGGGCGCGGTGATCGAGGAGGCCCAGTCGGTGCTCGAGGACGGCCAACCGAAGCGGCTCAGCTACGGCATCTCGGACGAGCTTGCCTGGTCCGTCGGCCTGACCTGCGGCGGCGAGGTCGAGGTGCTGGTCGAACGCATCGACGGCTGAGTCCCGGGGCCTGCCCGATGGGTTTCGACTCCCTCCGCCAATCCCTGCTCGCGGGTGAACGGGTGGTCTCCTTCACTCGCGCCGAAGGTGGCGAACTCGGGGCACGCCTGCTCGTGTGGCCTGACGGCCGGTCGGAAGGCACCCTCCGGGACGCGGAACTCGACCGAACGGCCCTGGGCCTCGCCACGGCGGACATCCTGCCGGCCACGGGCCTGCGCGAGATCGAGGGTGTCGAAGTGTTCGTCGAGACCTTCGAGCCACTGCCCCAGTTGTTCATCGTCGGCGCCGTCCACGTCGCCATCCACCTCGTCCACTTCGCGCGGCAGCTCGGCTTCCGCACCGTCGTCGTCGACGCCCGCTCGGCCTTCGCCACCGCCGAGCGCTTCCCCCACGCCGACGAGCTCGTCGTCGAGTGGCCGGCGGACTACCTGGCCCGCGCGCCGCTCCACGCGAACACGTACTGCGTCTTCCTCACGCACGACGAGAAGCTCGACAACCCGGCGCTCCAGGTCGCTCTCGAAGCCGGCGTCCGCTACGTCGGCGCCCTGGGTTCCTCGCGCACCCACGCGAAGCGCGTCGCGGCGCTTCGAGAAGCCGGCCTGGGCCAGGAGTTGATCGACCGGATCCACGCGCCGATCGGTCTCGACCTCGGCGGCCGCAGGCCCGAAGAGATCGCGATGGCGATCGCCGCCGAACTCGTCGCGGTGCGAAACGGCAGGCAGGCTGCCGGCGAGCGATGACCGGCCCGGTCTCCGGCGTCGTCCTCGCCGCCGGGCTCTCGACCCGGTTCGAGACCAGCGCGGACAAGCCGAAGCAGCTCTACTGGATCGGCGGCGAGAGCCTGGTCCGCCGAACCTGCCGGGCCGCGCTTGCGTCCGCTCTCGGGGAGGTGATTCTCGTCACCGGCCACGCGACCAGGAGTGTGCGGTCGGAGGTCGCCGACCTCGACCTGCGGGCGGTCCACAACCCGTCCTACGCGAACGGCCAGAGCGGATCGGTGCGTTGCGGCCTGACCGCCGTCTCCGACGACGCCGAAGGCGCCATGTTCCTGCCGATCGACCAACCCGGTCTCGACGCGGCCGTCATCGACCGGCTGCTCGGAGCGTTCGACGGCCCCGACTCGATCGTCGTGCCGGCGTTCCGGGGGCGCCGCGGCGCCCCGGTCACCTTCGGCCGCGCCTGGTTTGCCCACCTGGACGGCCTCCGAGGCGACGAGGGCGCGCGTCCCCTGCTCCGCGAACTGGCCGCTCACGTCGAGGAACTGGAACTCGACTCGGAACTGCCGCTGGTCGACATCGACACGGAGCCCGAGGCCCGGTCGTGGAACGAAAGGCACGGCACGCCGTGACGCCGCTCGACCGACCCCTGCGGCTGGTGCCGCGCGTCCGGAACTACGACTGGGGCACGCTCGACTTCATCCCCTCTCTCTGCGGCCGCGAACCCACCGGCAGTCCGGAAGCCGAGCTCTGGTTCGGGGGCCACCCGGACGCACCGGCCGATGTCGTGCTCGGGTCCGGCGAAGCCGGCTCGATTCCTCTTGACCGATTGATCGCGGAGCGTCGGGTCGACGTGCTCGGCCGCGGCGCCGACCTCCCCTTCCTGACCAAGATCCTCTCCGCCGGCAGGCCGCTGTCGATCCAGGCGCATCCGAGCCGCGAGCAGGCCGCTCGCGGCTTCGCGGCCCAATCCACAGGCGGGACCCAGCCCGGAGGCGCTCCCGGCAGCTACCGGGATCCGAACCACAAGCCGGAGCTGCTCTACGCGTTGACCCCCTTTTCCGCCCTCTCCGGCTTCCGGCCGCCCGTGGAAGCGGCACGCCTGCTCGGCGCGCTTGGCCTGGAGGAACTCGAGCCGCACGTCCGGCGCCTCGGATCGGAGGGAGCGGCCGCCTACCGGCCCTTGCTCGAAGCGCTCCGCGGGCTCGGCGGCACCAACATGGCCGCCAGAGCCGTTGACGCCGCCCGGCGCGCCACGGAGGACACCGACCCGGAGCGACGGGACGCAGCACGCTGGATCGAGCGAATCGCCGTGTTCCATCCCGAAGATCCACTGGTCATCACACCCTTGATCCTGCGACTGGTCCATCTCGACCAGGGGCAGGCACTCTTCACGGGACCTGGCGTGCCGCACAGTTACCTGGAGGGCTCGGGGGTCGAGGTCATGGCCAACTCCGACAACGTCCTGCGCCTCGGGCTGACGTCCAAGCGGGTGGACGCCCGCGCGCTCCTCGACATCCTCGTCTACGAGGCCGCGGGAGACGCCAGTCTGGCGCCGGAAGTCGAGGAACTGCCATGGGGACGGCGTACAAGCTTCACGCCGCCGGTCGAGGACTTCCGGTTGGACGTCCTGAGCCTGACCGGCCGCTCCCCCGCGCCGCTCACCGACGACAACGGTGTGCGAGTCGTCCTCGTCCTCGAAGGCGAAGTCGAGGTGCTCAACGCCGCCGGCTCGGAACGGCTACTCCCAGGGCAGGCGGCACTGCTGAGCGCGGCCGCGACGGCCGTCACCGCGACCGGCCACGGCACGGTCGCCGTGACGATGCCGAATCGCCAGAAGAACTAGCCGGCGGACGTTTTCTTCGCGGCCCGCTCCGCCTTGCGCCGGCGTCCCATCTGGAACGCCACCCCGACCACGATCAGCACCGCGACACCGGCATGCGCGGCCAGCCCTTCGAGGCCGACGGCCGCCATGATGAGCAGGGCGCCGATGAACGACGAGACGACGATCAGCGCTGTCTCGAAGACGACGCGAAGCACCCACGCGCCGAGTACCGCGGCTGCCGCGATCACGATCCACCACAGGATGTCCCAGCGGACGCCGAAGAAGCTGATCGCCCACAGCGCCGCCCCGGCGCCCAGCAGGGCGCCCGCCAGAGCCACCGCGACCTTGCGCACGATGAAGGCCAGCAGCGCGGCGAGAACGCCGACGCCCACCGCCACCATCAGCCGCATCTCGCTTGCCAGAGGCAGCAGATCCTCGGGAACGCCGTAGACGACGAAGAAACCGACCAGACCGATCAACGCCGTGTAGAGCTGACGCCCCAGGAAGAGCAGCAGCAGGCCCGCGACCACCCACAACCAGGGGGGGCCGAGCGCACCCTCGCTGCCGAAGCGGCCGAGGCTGACTCCATCGGTCCAGAGGCTGAAGTTCATCCGCCGTCCCCTTCGAGTTCCGAGACGATCCAGGCCAGCGCCGCCTCGCGTGGCTCGTCCCTTCCGGCGAGAAGCCCCTCGCGGGTTGGCGACACCGGAGACTCGGGCTCCACCGGCCTGCCCTCGACCCGTTCGCCGCTGGGCCGCTCGAAGTCGGCGATTGCGTGCATCAGCAGGTCGCCGTTCGGCATCCTCTCGATGACCGACGGCAGCGCCGCCGCGGCGGTCGGCTCTCCGAACAGCCTCGCCCGGTCATGGTCCTGGAGGCCGGCGGCGAAGATCTCGCTGGTGCTGGCGCTGCCGCCGTCGATCAGCACGGCCACCGGACCGGCGAACATCTCGATCCTCTGGCTGGCGCTCGAGATCTGCCGCGGAAAGACGACCAGATTCAGTTCCGTGTTCCGGTTCTTCATCCGGCCCAGAACGACCCTTTCGCCGAGCAGGTAGCCGGCCACACCAACGGCCGTCCCGGCGACACCGCCGGGATTGCCCCGAAGATCGATCAGTACGCCGTCGACGGCCGGCGCGCCCTCGGCGGGTTCACCGTAAAGCGCCGCTTCGAACGCCTCGATCACGGGAATCAGCCAGACGTTGAAGCGCACCGCCAGCACGCGGCCGGCGCCGGTTTCCAGCACCTCGGTCTCGAACAGGTAGCGCATCTTCGGCAGGTTGCCGAATCCGATCTCCACGGCGTCGGGATGGTGGGCCCGTTCGAGTTCGAACGTGGACCGACCGCCCGCCGGGTCCGAGAACTCCACCGCGACCGGATCCCCCGGATCCCCGAAGAGCAGGCCCTCGACGGCCCGCAACCGCACCATTTCCGCGACCCAGGGATCGAGGGATTCCAGTTCGAGGCAACCCGCGAGCGGCGCGAGGTTCTGGCTCTGGACCCGAACGAGCTCGAGTCCGGTGCGGAGGCCTTGACGGTCCGCGGACGAACCGGGTTCGACCCGGCTCACGACGGGCGTCGAGTCGACGTAGCGAACATCGAATCCCGGACCCGCGTCCGACGCGGCAGAGCCGCCGGCGCCCGCCACGGCCCGCATCAACGCTCGCGTGCACCTGCCCGTGTCGCCCAAGTCGTCCACCGGCGACGGGCTCTCGACCGAACCCGGCCCCGGCAGAACGCCGAAGTGGGACTGGCCCAGCCGCGAGAGCATGTCCTGCAGGACGAGACGCAGTTCGCCGTTGTTCGCCGCGGCCCGGGCACGGGGCCGCAGCTCATCGCCGACCGCCTGCCAGTCGACGCCGCCCATCGACTGGTCCCAGAACGTGTTGGCGATCTTCCGCCAGGCGAAGTCGAAGGTCTCGACGTTCAGGTCTGCCGACGGTCCGGCCGGCTGCTCCGGAGACTGCCCGACGGCCGCGGCCGCTATCGCGAGGCCGAGAACCGCGAGCCGCACGGTCTGGCGCCATCGATCCACATCCTGCATGGTCGCGAATGCTAGCGTCGTCTGCCGTGCGCGTCCTCTACGTACTGCGGCACGCGAAGTCGGACTGGAGCGCCGCTTACGGCGGAGTCGACCATGAGCGGCCCCTGAACGCCCGGGGCCTCAAAGCCGCCCGAACGATGGGCCGGAGACTCGCCGACCGGCAGGCCCTGCCCGACCGGATCCTCTGTTCGTCCGCCGCGCGCACGCGGCAAACGATCGAACTGGCGGTCGCGGCCGGCAACTGGAACCGCACGACGATTCTGGAGCCGGCGCTCTATCTCGCCTCCCCCGGCAGCGTGGTCGACCTCCTGCGCGACCAGTCCGACGACGCGCACTCGATCCTGATCGTCGGCCACCAGCCCACCTGCGCGGAACTCGTCCGCCGGCTGACCGGCGACGATCCGCCCCGCTTCGTCACCGCCGCAGTGGCCTGCGTACACCTCGACATCGCCTCATGGAGCGAGGTCGAACCCTACTGTGGCCGGCTGGCCTGGTTCAGCACGCCGCGGTCCGGCGACTGGTCCGCCTAGCGGTTCGGACCGCGCTCCATCGGCACCGGCTGCCAGCGTTCGAGCTCCACTCTCGGCAGCACCGTCGGATTCACGCAACTCATCGGCCAGCGCCCGGAGAGCGCCAGGGCGACCTCACGACCGACGCGCCGACGCGTCTCGGGCCGCATGCGGGTGGTGGCCGAGGCGACATGCGGCGTGAGGATCACATTGTCCATCGCCAGCAGGGGGTTGTCCGCTGCCGGCGGTTCCCGCTCCAGCACGTCGAGCGCCGCGGCGGCTATCTGGCCGGTGTCCAGCGCCTCGATCAGAGCCGCCTCGTCGACCGTGGGACCGCGACCGGCATTGATCAGCACCGCGGTCTTCTTCATCGCCGCGAACTGGGGACCCGAGAGCATGTGGCGCGTCTCCCGGTTGAGTGGCGGATGCATCGACAGATAGTCGGATCGTTCCAGCAACTCCCCGAAGCTGACCGGTTCGACGCCTTCTCCCGTCATCTTCAGTTCACTGACGTAGGGGTCGTGCGCGATGACCTGCAGGCCGAAGGGCTTCGCGCGCCGCGCGACCGCCCGCGCCACGTTGCCGAACGAGATCAGACCGAGGGTCTGGCCCCAAAGCCGCGGCACCTCGTTGAGCAGGGGCCGACCCTGGAACCAGTCGCCGCGGCGGACCATCGAGTCCATCTCGCGCATCCGCCGCGCGCCGGCCAGAAGCAGCGCCATCGTGTGGTCGGCCACCTCCTCGATGAACACGTCCGGCACGTTGGTGACCACGATGCCGGCTTCCGTCGCCGCCCCGACGTCGACCATGTCGACGCCGACGCTGCCCACGCCGATCACGATGCAATCGTCGAGACCCGCGATCACCGAGCGGCTGATGCGAAAACCCCAGGAGGTGATGATGGCCGCCGCGTCCGATGCTTCGGCCAGGAACTCCTCCTCCGACGTTGCAGCCACCTCGACCAGTTCCGCCACCGGAAGGAGCGCCTCCAGCTCGAAGGTGTATCGCGTGTCGACCGAGGGCGCCTTGGCGATCCCCGGCAACTGGACGACGACTTTCTGCCTGGCGGGCTGGTTCACGGGCTGATTCACCGCGCCGACTCCTGCGAACCGAGTTTCGCCACCGCCCAGTCCCGCAGGCCGTTGTAGTCGGCTTTGCCGTTCGCCGCTCGCCCGACGCTGTCCCGCACCAGGACGCGTTTCGGCGCCTTGTACGAGGCCAGCTCCTGCTTGACCCAGCCGATCACGTCCGGCTCGCTGAAACGCGTCGGATCGTCCAGTTCCACCACCGCGGTGACCGCCTGACCAAACCGCTCGTGCGGCACGCCGACACAGACCGCATCGCGCACGACGGGATGGGTCTTCAGCACCTCCTCGACCTCTTCCGGGAAGATCTTCTCGCCGCCGCTGTTGATGCACACGGAGCCTCGGCCATAGAGCTTGAGCGAGCCGTCCGCCTCGACCGTCGCGTAGTCGCCGGCCATCGAGTAGCGGACGCCGTCCGCCTCGACGAAGGTGGCGGCCGTCTTCTCGGGATCCTTGTAGTAACCGAGCGGGATGTGCCCGGTCACGGCGATGCGGCCGAGCACGCCCGAGCCGGGTTCGACCTTCCGGCCGTCGTCGTCGAGCACGCAGGCGTTGTCGCCGAGCACGAAGGAGGCCGTTTCGCTGGCCTCGCCGGCGGTCGAGTCCGAGCGGCCCATGCCGATCGACTCGGACGAACCCAGGCTGTCGGTCAGGATGGTCTCCGGCGGACAGTGGCGCAGGAAGTCGCGCTTGACCTCCGCGCTCCACATCGCGCCGGACGAAACGACGACCTCGAGGCTCGACAGGTCGAAGTGGCCGGGCTCCTCCTCGAGCGCCAGGACCATCGGCCGGGCGAACGCGTCGCCGACGATGGCCATCGCGTTGATCCCCTCCCTGGTGATCGCCTCGAGCGTTGCGACCGCGTCGAAGCGGCGGTTGGCGAGGGTCACGACACAGCCGCCGTTCAGCATGCCGCCCAGCGCGGTGAGAAAGCCGGTTCCGTGCATCAGGGGACAGGAAGGCAGCGAAACCCGCCGCATGAGGAGTTCGTCGAACTGAGTCTTCATGCCCTCGATGCCATCAGACAGGTCGAAGGGATCCAGGCGGCCGTCGTTGCTGATGTGCCAGAGATCGTCCAGCCGCCACATGACGCCCTTGGGCATGCCCGTCGTGCCGCCCGTGTACAGCAGCCACAGGTCGTCGCCGCTGCGCGGCCAGGGCGCCTCGAAGGCCAGCGAGCCGCCAGGCAAGTCGCCTGAACGTGGCGCGGACGCGGCCGCCTCTTCGTAGGGGATCGCCCACTCGGGGCACGGACCCGAGCCGTCGTCGACCCACAGCCAGGTGTGAATCGCCGGCGTCTTCGCCCGGAGATCAGCGATCCGCGACGCGAAGCAGCCGTGGAAGATCACGGCCACGACATCGGCGTTGTCCCAAAGGTAGAGCAACTCTCCCTCGACATAGCGGTAGTTCGTGTTGACCGGAACCAGCGACGCCTTGAAGCAGGCCAGCACCGATTCCATGTACTCGGGCGCGTTGTAGAGGTACTGCGCCACCTTGTCCTGGCGCTTCGCCCCGCGCTCGATCAGCGTGGCCGCCACGCCGTTCGCCCGGCGGTGCATCTCCGCCTGCGAGTACCGGCGGCTCGGGGCGCCGCCAAGGGGATCGATGAACGCCTGCGCCGGGGCCTCCGGCCGGTGCTCGGCGATCGCTTCGAGGATGTCCGCGTGATGCCAGTCGCTCATGGGCGCAGGAATGTAGCAGTCCGCGCCGCCGGTGGCACGCCCCGTCGATCACCTATCCTTGGGCACCAAACCAGACCAGCGCTTCACACCGCGGCCGGATCTCGGGATGGATCCCAGCGGCGGAAGCTGGCCATGAAGACGGGAGGCAGGCCATGACGAGTCCCTTCGTGTCCACCCGAAACGCAGCGAGGAGACGGGCGGCGTTCGTGAGCGCTCTTTCGACGCTCGGTCTTCTGCTGGCGGCGGCGCCGCCCGCCGCAGCGCAGAGGAACAACGTCATCCTGTTCGTCGGCGACGGCATGGGGGTCTCGACCGTCACCTCCACTCGCATTGCGACGGTCGGCGTCGACGGACAACTGGCGCTCGACCGCATGCCCTACACCGCCATCTCGCGGACGGCGTCGGCCGACTACATCACCCCCGACAGCGCGGCCACGATGTCGGCGATGATGACCGGCGTCAACACGAACACCGGCGTGATCGGCTACGGCCCCACGACCGAGTACGCCGACTTCAACGGCAACGGCGACGGCGCGCGCCTGACCAACATCGGCGAACTGGCCATCTCGATGGGCTACGCGGTTGGCATCGTGACGACGACGCGCGTCACGCACGCGACGCCTGCGGCCGTGTTCGCCCACGTCAACGACCGCAACCTGGAGAACGACATCGCCGCGCAGGCTGTACCCGGTGG
This sequence comes from Thermoanaerobaculia bacterium, assembly GCA_022823665.1. Taxonomy (GTDB): domain Bacteria; phylum Acidobacteriota; class Thermoanaerobaculia; order Multivoradales; family Multivoraceae; genus Multivorans. The sequence goes on from JAJEHN010000013.1 coordinate 23,968, forward strand.
AGCCGGCTTCAACAGCCGACTCGGGGACGGGCTCCACGTGATCTTCGGAGGCGGCAGGCGGCATTTCCTTCCTTCTTCGGCTACGGACGACGAAGGATCTCCTGGAAGCCGGTCGGACGGCCGCGACCTGCGCAACGAGCTGCAGCAGCTCGGCTATCGCTACGTCTGGAACCGGCAGGGGCTCAACTCCCTGGGCGGTTCCGGCCGCGCGGTCGGCCTGTTCGCGTCGAGCCACCTGGACTACGAAGCGGACCGCGGCAGCGGCCAACCGAGCCTGGAGGAGATGACGAGGAAGGCGATCCAGATTCTGAACGCGACGGGCAAGCCCTACTTCCTGATGGTCGAATCCGGCCGAATCGACCATGCGCACCACGAGGGAAACGCGTACCGCGCCTTCACCGACACACGGATGTTCGACCGCGCGATCAACGCCGCGCAGCGGAGCGTCAACCTCAACCGGACCCTGATCCTCGCAACGGCCGACCACAGCCACGTCTTCACGATCGCCGGCTACCCGATGCGGCCGCTCGCCGACCTGCACTACACCCCCCGCTCGGTGCCCGCCTCGTTCCGCAACCAGCCGCACAACGGCATCCTGGGAACGGTCCACGACATCGACAGCGCGGGCACGATCTCGGAGAGTGGAGACTCGGGCGGCATTCCCTACACCATCCTGGGCTACGCCAACGGACCCGGACATCGCAGCGGTTCGCGCGTCAATCCAAACACGGACAGGACGGCGGGTCGCGGCGGCGTCGTTCCTACGGGCACCAGCCACGCCGCCTACCGGCAGGAGGCAACGGTCCCGCTGGCGCTGGAGACGCACGCCGGGGAGGACGTGATGATCTACGCCGTCGGCCGGACGTCGGAGAACGTGCGCGGCACGGTGCCCAACACGAAGGTGTTCGACTGGATCAGGGACGGCTTCGCCGGGAGGGGCAGCGCACCGCGGCCCGGCCCGGACCCGGGCCCGGATCCGGACCCCGAGCCCGAGGCGCCGCATGTCGCGAATTGTACGCCCACGAACACCGTCCTCGAGTTCGAAGGCGGCTACGAGGTCAGCATGTGCTACCTCCTGCCCGACGGCGAGCAGCGCCAAGTCGAAGGGGCGAGCTGGTCCGACGAGGCCGGGATCCTGTGGTTCTTCGGCCGCAACAACCCCGAGGTCCTGGTCAAGGTGCTGAACAACTGCAACGAGAGCGGCTACCGCTGGGTGTTCGTGGCGCCCGTGACCACCCTGGAGTTCAGCCTCCGGATCACGGGGCCCGGCGGCGCTCCCTGGGAGCACACGAACGCACCGGGCGCCACGGCCGCTACGAAGAGCGACCTGAGAGCGTTCCGCTGCGGCTAGGCGGCCGGAACACGCACGGGCCGCTGGGTGCGCGGGTCCTCTGACCCGCTGCCGCCGCAGGCGGCCAGAACACGCGCCGGCCGCAAGGCCGGCTCCGCCTTACCGCCTACATGCTGCGCCGGTACTCGCCGCCGACGCGATAGAGCGCGTCCGAGATCTGGCCGAGCGAGCAGTGCTTGACCGTCTCCATCAGCTCCTCGAAGACGTTGCCCCGGCGACGCGCCACTTCCTGCAGCCGTTCGAGACAGCCCCCCGAGTGATCGGCGTGACGGCGGTGGAACGCGGCCAGGCTCTCGATCTGCTGCTGTTTTTCCGCGTCGGTCGAACGGATGAGCTCCGCTTCGACCGTCTCGGCAAAGTCCTGGCCCTCCGCGAGGAAGGTGTTCACGCCGACCACCGGCAGGCTGCCGTCGTGCTTCTTCGCCTCGTACTCCATGCTCTCGTCCTGGATCTTCGAGCGCTGGTACATCGTGTCCATCGCCGCCAGCACGCCGCCGCGCTCGGCGAGGCGCTCGAACTCCAGGTAGACCGCCTCCTCCACAGCGTCGGTGAGCTGGTCCAGGGCGAAGGAGCCCTGCCAGGGATTCTCGCTCCGGTTGAGCCCGAACTCCCGGTTGATGATCAACTGGATCGCCAGCGCGCGGCGCACGGATTGCTCGGTCGGCGTCGTGATCGCTTCGTCGAAGGCGTTCGTGTGCAGGGAGTTGCAACGGTCGAGGATGCCGTAGAGCGCCTGCAGCGTGGTGCGGATGTCGTTGAACTGGATCTCCTGGGCGTGGAGCGAGCGGCCCGAGGTCTGGATGTGGTACTTCAGCATCTGGCTGCGGGCCGAGGCGCCGTACCGCTCGCGCATCGCGCGGGCCCAGATGCGGCGGGCCACGCGGCCGATCACCGCGTACTCGGGGTCCATGCCGTTCGAGAAGAAGAACGACAGGTTCGGGGCGAAGTCGTCGACCGCCATGCCTCGCGCCAGGTAGTACTCGACGATCGTGAAGCCGTTGGCGAGCGTGAACGCCAACTGGGTGATGGGATTCGCTCCGGCCTCGGCGATGTGGTAGCCGCTCACCGAGGCGCTGTAGTAGTTGCGGACGTTGTGGTCGATGAAGAACTGCTGGACGTCGCCCATCATCCGCAGCGAGAACTCGGTCGAGAAGATGCAGGTGTTCTGGGCCTGGTCTTCCTTCAGGATGTCGGCCTGGACCGTGCCCCGGACCCGGCTCAACGCGTCGGCGCGGATGCGTTCGTAGACGTCGCGCTCGACCACCTGGTCGCCGGAAATGCCGAGCAGCGCCAGCCCCAGGCCGTCGTTCTCCTCGGGCAGGTCGCCGCGGTAGACCGGCACGTCGCCGCCGGAGCGGCGTTCGATCTCGGCGCGCGCCCGCTCAAGGCCGCCGGTCTCCCGCAAGTGTCGTTCGACCTGCTGGTCGACCGCGGCGTTCATGAAGAAGGCCAAAATGGTCGGCGCCGGGCCGTTGATCGTCATGGATACGGAGGTCGCCGGCTCGCAAAGGTCGAAGCCCGAGTAGAGCCGCTTCATGTCGTCGACGGTGGCGATCGAGACGCCGGAGTTCCCGACCTTGCCCCAGATGTCGGGCCTGAGCCCCGGATCCGAGCCGTAGAGCGTGACCGAGTCGAACGCGGTGGACAGCCGGTTCGCCGGCTGCCCGCGCGACACGAAGTGGAAGCGCCGGTTCGTGCGCTCGGCGATTCCCTCGCCCGCGAACATCCGGGTCGGTTCCTCGCCCCGCCGCCGGTAGGGATAGACGCCTGCGGTGTAGGGGTACGCGCCCGGCAGGTTGTGCTTCATCAGGAAGCGCAGCAGGTCGCCCCAGTCCGAATACTCGGGCAGCGCCAGCTTCGGCATCCGCAGGTGGCTCAGGGTCGTGACGTAGTTCTCGCCGGTGACTTCGCGGCCGCGGACCGGGTAGCTGTACTCGTCGGCGCGCGCGGCGTCGACGCGACCCGGCCAGGCCTTCAGGAGTTCCGCGGCTTCCACCCCGACTTCCGCCAACGCCTCCTGGTAGCTCCGGCGCAAACGCGCGAGGCTCCGGTCGGGCGCCGTCTCCAGCGCTGACGTGCCGTAACCCTCGAGAGGCGCCGGAAGCTCGGGATCGTCGAGCTCAGCCAGCGCCCGGTAGCAGCCGTGCGCCCTGCCCGCCGCGGCCGCGCGGCGCTCGGCGTCTGCCTCCGCGGCGCGTCCCGCCTCCGCGATCTCGGCCAGGTAGCGGTTGCGATTGTCCGGGATCAGGACCGCCGCCTTCGGTTCGCGCTCGTCCAGGTCGACCTCCGGCGTCCAGACGGACTCGTCCAGGTCGAGCCGCTCCCGGAGCAGCCGGCACACGTTCCAGAACATCCAGTTGACACCCGGGTCCTGGAACTGGCTGGCGATCGTCGGGTAGACCGGCACGTCCTCGTCGGCCGTGCCGAAGGCCAGCCGGTTGCGCCGCCACTGCTTGCGGACGTCCCGCAGCGCGTCCTGGCCGCCGCGCCGGTCGAACTTGTTCAGGACGATCACGTCGGCGAAGTCGAGCATGTCGATCTTCTCGAGCTGGCTCGCCGCGCCGTAGTCCGAGGTCATCACGTAGATCGAGAGGTCGACCAGGTCGACGATCTCGCTGTCGCTCTGGCCGATGCCGGCCGTCTCGACGAGGACCATGGAGAACCCGGAGGCCTTGAGCAGAGCGATCGCGTCGCCGAGGACTTCGCTGGTCGCCAGGTGCTGCCGGCGCGTCGCCATCGAGCGCATGAAGGCGCGCTCGCTGCGCAGGCTGTTCATCCGGATCCTGTCGCCAAGCAGGGCGCCGCCCGTCCGCCGGCGAGTCGGGTCGACCGCCAGGAGGGCGATCCGCATGCCCGAAGCCGCCCCGGGCATGCACTCGAGGAAGCGGTTCAGCAACTCGTCGGCAACGCTGCTCTTGCCGGCGCCGCCGGTCCCTGTCAGCCCCACGACCGGCACGCCGGCGCCGGCGAGTTGCCACTCCTTGCGCAGCCGGCGGAGCTCGGACTCGCCAACCGCCCCGCGCTCGATCGCGGACAGCAGGCGCGACAATTCGATGTCGCCCTCCGGGTCCGAGGCCACGCGCACGCCGAACCGCGGTTCTGGCGCGGGCCGGCGCTTGGCGTGAGCCCGCTCGACGACGTCGTCGATCATCGCCGGCAGGCCCATCTTCAGGCCGTCGTCGGGGTGGTAGATCCGCTCGACGCCGTAAGCCTCGAGTTCCGCGATCTCCTCCGGCGTGATCGTGCCGCCGCCGCCGCCGAACACCAGAACATCTTCCCTGCCCTCCTCCGCCAGCCGGTCGACCATGTAGCGGAAGAACTCGATGTGGCCGCCCTGGTACGAGCTGATCGCGATCGCGTCCGCGTCCTCCTGCACCGCGGCGCGGACGATCTCGTCGACGCCGCGGTTGTGCCCCAGGTGGATCACCTCGGCCCCGCGGTCCTGGATCATCCGCCGCATGATGTGGATCGCCGCGTCGTGACCATCGAAGAGCGACGCCGCGGTCACGAACCGCAGCGGGCTGGCATCCTCGGCGGGCCGGGCGCGTGGTTCCTGTTCAGGTGTGGTCATGGGAGGGCTTCCAGGCGGCGAACTTCGGCCCGGAGTCTACCGCCCGTGCAGCGCCGTCCCCCACTGGGTGCGCCGGCGCCCCCGCCGGCTTCCGGGAGAGGCGTGCGAAGCTTCAGCCTCGCTCCTTGTCGCCCCGCGCGCCACGGCCTGTAAGCTCCGCGAACGACACCCGCCCAGCACCAGCGGCCGCCGCCGGCCGACTAATCGCAACCTCTACCGGAGTCCGCCGTGAGAACGACGACTACGATCACTCGCCTGACCCTCCTGGCCGCCCTGCTCCTCATGGCCGCCCCGATCGCCGCCCAGGAGACAAGTTCTCCCAGCCCATCCGACTCCGCCCCGGCGACCGCCCAAACCGCGGACAGCGACGCCGAAGCCGCCGCGGCGGCCAGGCGGGAACGTTTCCGGCGCCTGCGCTACGGCAACCTGGCCGAGATCGAACTGGCCGGCAAACAGCTCCGGATCTCCTATCCGGACCTGTTGGCGGACAGCGATGACTACCGGGCGCTAGAGAGCCTGGGAACCGGAGCCGTCTCCGCCTGGAACAGCGGCCGGGCGGTCAAGCTGCTCACCCACACCTCACTTTCCTTCGACGGCATCGTCGTTCCCTACGGCAACGCCTCGCCCGACTATCCCGGCGTCTACAGCCTTTGGCCCAAGCGCACCGAGGACGGCTGGAGCCTCGTGTTCAACAACGAAGCCGACATCTGGGGCAGCCAGCGCAAGCCGGCCGCCGACGCGGTCGAGGTGCCGCTCGAGCACTCATCAGCCGACGAGCCGGCCGGGAAGCTGACGATCGAGTTCCTGGAAGTCGAGCCGGGCGCTGTGCTGCGGATCGCCTGGGGCGATCACCAGTTCCTGGCCGCCTTCGACGCCGCACCCTAGAAGGCTGCACCGCGAGAACTGGGTGCGCGGGTCTTCTGACCCGCTGCCGCCGCAGGCGGCCAAAAGAACGCGCCGCGAAGCGGCATCCATCTTGCGCCCCTACGCCTTCGTCACCCCCGGAACCGCCACCGCGTACCGGCCCTTCTCGTCCGGCACGGTCGGCGGAGCGGCGTCCCAGGCGTAGGTCACGGGTTCGAACGACACGTCGGACTTCAGCGCTTCCTTCCAGGTGATCTTCTTGCCGGAGTAGGTCGCCATCCGGCCCATCACGGCCGTCATCGTGGCGATGGCCCCGTTCTTCGCCTCGTTGAAGGGCTTGTCCTCGCGGATCGCCTCGAACAGACGGTCGTGCTCGACCTGGTAGGGACTCTTCTCGTCCTCCGGCTCGCGGTGGGTCCAGCCGCCCGGCGCCTCGATCAGCCCGGCGGCGAGACTCGCCCGGCCCTTGCTGCCGTGGGCGTACTCGGCGACCTGGTCCCAGCAGTTCTGGATGTGCCGGCACTGGCTCAGCATGACCGCGCCGTCGTCGTAGGTGTACTCGACGAAGTGGTGGTCGAAGATCTCGCCGTGGTCGGGGCCGTTCCGCCACTGGCGGCCGCCCTGGCCCTGGGCTTCGACGGGATGCCCGTTCTTGATCCAGTTGCCGACGTCGATGTTGTGGATGTGCTGCTCGACGATGTGGTCGCCGCAGAGCCAGTTGAAGTAGTACCAGTTGCGCATCTGGTACTCCATCTCGGTCTGGCCGGGCTTGCGCGCCCGCACCCAGACGCCGGAACCGTTCCAGTAGACCCGGAGCGCGACCACGTCGCCGATCGCCCCGCCGTGAATGCGATCGATCGTCTCGTTGTACATCGCGCTGTGGTGGCGCTGGAGTCCGACGCCGACCTTGAGGTTCTTCTCCTTCGCGGCCTTGGCCGCCTTGAGCACCCGCCGGACGCCCGGGGCGTCGACCGCGACCGGCTTCTCCATGAAGACGTGCTTGCCCTGCTCCACCGCGTACTCGAAGTGCTCCGGCCGGAAGCCCGGCGGCGTGGCGTGGACGACGACGTCGACGCCGGAGTCGATCACCTTGCGGTAGGCGTCGAAGCCGACGTAGCGGTTCTCGGCCGGCACCTGCAGGCGCTTGCCGTTCTCGAACGAACCGTTCTCAGCCTGTTCGGCGAGGCGCGCGTAGCAGTTGTCCAGCCGGTCCTCGAACGCGTCGGCCATCGCCACCAGCTCGACCGGCCCGGAGGTCGACAGCGCTTGCGCCGCGGCGCCCGTGCCGCGGCCGCCGCAGCCAATCAAGCCGACCCGCAGCGTCGCGTCGCCGCGGGCGCGGCCGACGTCAGATGTCGTGTTCGCGGCAGCGGCCGCCGCGCCGCCGCCGACTCCGCCCGCCAGCAGGGCAGCCGAGGCCCCCGTGATGAAACTGCGCCTGGAGGTTCCGTCCATGGTGTCTCCCCGCACCGCGAAGGTGCCGTCTTCGTCGATCCGTATCGGTCGAGGCCTGTTCCCGTGGTCGCAATACTCTAGCCGACGCTCCGCTACCATCCGCCGCCATGAACGACCTCGAGACGCTGCGATTCGAACTGGCCGACAACGTCGCCCGGATCACCCTCAACCGGCCCGACGCGGCGAACGCGATGAACCTGCAGATGACGAAGGATCTGCTGGAGGTCGGCATCGAGTGCGACGAGAACCCGGAGGTGCGGACAGTCCTGCTCCGCAGCGAGGGACGGATGTTCTGCGCCGGAGGCGATCTGGCATCGTTCGCCAAGGCTGGCGACGCGTTGCCGCGCGGTCTCAAGGAGATGACGGTCTACCTCCATGCCGCGATCACGCGCCTGGCCCGCGGCAGCGCGCCCGTCGTCGCCTCCGTCCACGGGCCGGCCGCCGGCGCCGGGTTCTCCCTTGCCTGCGCGGCCGATCTGGTCGTCGCCTCCGAGCAGGCCGTGTTCACGATGGCCTACACCCGGGCCGGCCTGACGCCTGACGGCAGCTCCACGTACTTCCTGCCACGGCTCCTTGGACGCCACCGTGCGCTGGAGCTGATCCTCACGAACCGCACTCTGTCCGCCGCCGAGGCGCACGAGTGGGGGATCGTCAACGAAGTCGTGCCGGCCGGCGAACTGGACGCTCGCGCCGAGAAGCTCACAAAGCAACTGGCGGCCGGACCGACCTGGGCTTTCGGCGCCGCGAAGGAACTCGTCATGCGCTCCTTCTCCGAGGACCTGGAATCGCAGATGGAGTTCGAATCGCAGGCCATCGCCGATGCGGCCCGCACCGAGGACGCATCCGAGGGCATCGCTGCCTTCTTCGAGAAGCGGCGAGCAGCCTTCCGGGGCCGCTAGCAGCTTGCACCGACGGAGCAGGTGCGTGTCGGTGCGCCGGCCGTGGCGCGGGCCTTCTGGCCCGCGTTTACGGCATCCGGCCCGGCTCCGCGTGTCGGCCGCGCTCACCGCGTTGCCGGCCCTGCTCGTCGCCGCGGTCCAGGAGCCGGGTGCCGGCCGCTACCCGGAGCCGCCGCCCGGCCGGCCGCCAACCGTCGACGTGCCGGCCGCGAACGCTGCCGTCGAAGCGGAGATGCGGCCCTACCGCGAACGGATCGTCGGCGTCAGCGCCGAGGGCGGCGAACTCCACCTCGACATGGCGCCGATTCCGGGCGGCGAGTTCCTGATGGGCAGCCCGGGGAGCGAGCCGGGCAGGGACGAACTGGAGTCGCCGCGGCGCCGAATTCGGGTCGGCGCATTCTGGATGGCGACCCACGAAACGACCTGGGACCTCTACCGCGTGTTCATGTTCGACACGGACCGCGGAGGCGAAGAACCCGCGGCCGCCTGGGCCGACGCCGTAAGCCGCCCGACGCCGCCCTACCGGCCGATGGACTTCGGCATGGGGGTCGAGGGCTTTCCGGCGATCTCGATGACCCAGTTCGCGGCCCGCCACTTCACGAAGTGGCTGTCGATGAAGACCGGCCGCTTCTACCGCCTGCCGACCGAGGCCGAGTGGGAGTACGCCTGCCGGGCCGGCGCCGGGACGGCGTGGTCATTCGGCGACGACCCGGCCGCGATCGACCGCTTCGCCTGGCACGCCGGCAACAGCGAGCGGCGCTACCGCGAGGTCGCCCGGCTCGAACCGAACGCCTGGGGCCTCTTCGACCTGCACGGCAATGTCGCCGAGTGGACGCTCGACGCCTACGCCGACTACTCCGGGTTCGGCGACGCCGATCCACTCATCGACCCGCTCGCCTGGCCTGAGAAGGAGTACCCGCGCAGCGTCCGCGGCGGCTCCTGGCGGGACGAGCCGGCCGCTCTTCGCTGCGCCGCCCGCCGAGGATCGGAACTCTCCTGGAAGCGGATGGACCCCCAGCTCCCACAGAGCATCTGGTACCACACGAACGCACGGTTCCTGGGCTTTCGCGTCGTCCGGCCGCTGGTCGAGCCGCCGGTCGAAGAACAGGAGCGGTACTGGGCGCCCGACGTGGACTCGGTGCGGCGCATCGTCGAGCGCCAGCGGCGCGGCGAACGGGACTGAAGGACGCCGGCCGGGAGCCGGCGACAAATCCAAGCCGCCTTCGGCGGCGGCGGGTCAGAAGACCCGCGCACCCAGTTGGCTACTGGGAGGGCACTTCCACTGCCAGCGTCAACGTCGGGTGGGTCTCCGGCGCCGTGATGGCATTCAGGACCTCGAAGGCCATCTCGAAGCTGGCTCGGGACTCGCCGCTGATTGCCAGGTCGATGTCGCTGTGCGGTTCGACCCGCATGGTCGACGGGGGACCATTGAACCGGTGGCCGCTGGTGACGCGCAGGTCGAAGGCGGCGTCCGACATGTTGGAGAGCCGGATGTCGATCAGCTCGTCGCCTGCGCTTCGCTCGACCTTGGTCAACTGAAGTGACGCCTCAAGCAACGGCATGAGGGCGTCCTCCCGGCCGATCAGCCAGTTGCCCAGCCAGGCGACCGTGCGGTTCGCGTGCAGTGCCTCCTTGATCGACTCCGCGCTCCGTTCCTCGGCGAAGACCAGCGTCACGGTCCGGTGGCCGCCGGCATGGGGCATGTAGTCCCAGTCGATCAGGCCATGAATGTCCGAGACGCCCAGGATCGCCAGGTCGTTGTCGAGCGCGATCTGCAGCGACTCGGCGGAGTAGAAGTCGCCGTTTGCCACCTCGATGCCGTGAAGCAGCCCGTCGGCGATCAGACTCCGGTGCATGTCGGTCAGCCGGGCGACTCCGTCAGGCCTCTGTCGCGGCCAGTTCGGGTGATTCCAGAACACGAAGCCGTTCTGCCGGTTGGCCTCCTCGATCGCCTGGCGCCCCTGACGCTCACTCGCCCCCTGCTCCTCGGGAGTAGACGGCCGCAGGCGGGCCGGGTCCTCGCCCAGGAGGAGAGGGTTCGCGTCCGTGATGAAGACGGCGTTCACATGACCCGGCGGCATGCTGCGGGTGATCTCGGCCCCGTTGACCACGATGACGTCGGAGCCGGTCTCGGCAACGTACTCGCTGGCGACGATGTAAGACCGGTTCCGGTCCGGGTGCGGAATGTCCTCCCGGCGCGGCTGATACTCCAGGTGCTCCGTGACGGCCATCAGCGTGAGGCCGTCCCGCTCGGATTCCTGCATGCGAATGATCGGCCACACCATGCCGTCGGAGAAAACGGAATGGGTGTGCAGATCGACGCTGAAGGTCCGGTAACCGTCGACGTCGGGAAACTCGATCGCGCGCTCCTGACCGCCGACCGGCATGGCCGCGGCCAACACTGCGAAGGACAGCACCTGCATCCGGACGGCCAGTCGACTCTTCATGGCGGGCTCCTCTCGGGTTGTGGAGTTCCGGGACAACGAACCCGGAGAATAGCCGGTGTCAGGAAACGGCCGCCGCGCTCCGCCGCCGGCGCCAGACGTCCGTCGCCACCGCGACCAGAATCGCCGCGCCGGTAATGATCCGTTTCGTCGGCTCGGTGGCGCCGGCCTGGGCGAGCCCCGTCTGCAGAACCGCGATGACCAGCACGCCGAGGAGCGTGCCGGTCACCGAGCCGCGCCCGCCGAGAAGCGACGTACCGCCGATGACCACCGCCGCGATCGCCGACAGCTCCATGCCGATCGCCGCGTTCGGATCGGCGGACTGCAGATAGCCGACCTGGCACAAGCCGGCGACCGCCGCAAGGAACCCGGCGAGCGTGAACACGGCGAACTGAATCCGGGAGGGCCGCACGCCGCAGCGGTGGAGCGCCGTGCGGTTGCCGCCGACCGCGAACACCCAACGGCCGAAGGCGGTCCGCGAGAGGACGAACTGCAGCGCTCCCACCACCGCGAGCGAACCGACGAAAGCGGCCGACAACCCGAGGACCGGCACGTTGGCGCCCAGTGCCGCGACCCGGTCGCCGAGATAGCTGGTCCTCGAGGCGGTCACCATGTACGTCGAGCCTCGGGCGATCTCGAGCATCCCGAGCGTGACCAGGAACGACGGGATGGACCATCGAGCGACCAGTACGCCGTTGATCGCACCGCACAGCCCGCCGACCGCGAGCGCGACGAGCGTCGCGAGCAGCAGCGGCAGCCCCTGATCGACCGTCAGGACGCCCAGGACGGCCGCCGCCAGGGCCAGCACCGAGCCGACGGAAAGGTCGATGCCGCCAGCGATCAGCACCAGCGTCAGGCCGGCCGAAGCGATGACCAGAGGCGGCAACTGGTTCGCCAGCGTGCGAAACGTCAAGGCGCTCCAGAAGTGGTCCGTGATCAGGCCGAAGGCCACGCTCAGGGCGAGCAGGACCAGGACCAGTCCTCCCCGGTATCCCAGCGAGAAGGAGCGGCGCCAGCCGGCAACGGCAAGCGTCATCGGTCGGACCGCCCGGCGAGCATCGAGGCGAGGATACAGTCGCGGCTGGCTCGGAGAGCCCCGATCCGATGAAAACGCCCCCGCGTCCCGCCTAGTGCGCTCTCTCGTTCGCAGGGTCCGCGGAGGTTCGAAGGCCGCGGCATACCGGCTGGTGAAGGGCGTGCTGCGTCGGTTCGGTTACGACTTCGAGATCTTCTCCCGCTCGAGAAGAGACGCCGACGCCGTGGAGACCACGGAGGCGAGCTTCTACCGAGAATGGAACTCGCCCTCGCCGGTCTGGGCGCCCTGGCGCGGCGAGCCGGACTTCCGGGAGGCATACGACGGCGTCGAGGCGTACACGGTGGTTTCAGCCGATCGCTGCCAGATCCTCTACCGCCTCGGCCGCCAGGCTCTCTCGGTCGCCGGCGACTTCGCCGAATGCGGCGTGTACCGGGGAGGCACGGCGCTTCTCCTCTCGAGGGTCCTCGAAGGAAGCGGCAAGGCCCTCCATCTCTTCGACAGCTTCGAGGGGCTCCCCGCGCCCGATCCGGCGAAAGACCCCGATCTCGAAGAGGGCGTCTTCAAGGCGACGTCCGCCCGGGACGTCGAGGCACTGCTCGGCCGCTTCCCGGGGACTCTCGAGATCCACGAAGGCTTCATCCCGTCGACCTTCGACGGACTTGAGGAGTCACGGTTCGCCTTCGTCCACATCGACGTCGATCTCTACCGCTCGACGCTCGACTGCCTGGAGTACTTCTATCCGCGGCTCTCCGCCGGCGGGATCGTGGTCTTCGACGACTACGGTTTCCCCGCAGCCCGCGGAGAGAAGGACGCAGTCGACGAGTTCTTCTCCGCCCGACCCGAGGCCCCGCTTGCCCTGCCCACGGGCCAGGCCATCGTGACGAAACTCCCTAGCCGGGCGAGGTGACGACGTCGACCGGCGTCTTCAGGTCCTCCGCCGTCCCTCCGCGCAGAATCTCGAGAGCCGCCTCGATTCCGAAGACCGCGAGCCGGTCGGCGTGCTGGTCGGCGGTGGCGAGGATCTCGCCCTGGGCGACCAGGTCGGCGACCGCGTCGATGTTGTCGAAGCCGACGATCAGCACCTCGTCCCGGCCGCTCTGCCGACGCGCCGCAAGAGCGCCCAGCGCCATGTTGTCGTTCGCGCAGAGAATCGCGCGCAACCCGGGGTGCTCGCGCAGCATCGCCGCCGCCACCGTGTTCGCCTGCGCCTGCTCCCATCCGCCGCTCTGGACGTCGACGATCGCCGCGCCAGCAGCAGCCATCGCGTCCTCGAAACCGGCCTGCCGTTGCTGGGCGTTGAACGCCGTCGGGATGCCGCCGACGATCGCCACCTGATCGCCCGGCGCAAGCCGTTCCGCCAGCACCTCGCCGACCCGCCGAGCCCCGTCGCGATTGTCCGGGCCGACGAACGGCGCGTCGAGGCCCGCTTCCGCCGCCACCTCGACGTCGAGGCGGTTGTCGATGTTGACGACGACCACGCCGGCCGCCTGGGCCCGGGCCAGGGCCGGCGCCAGCGCCTTCGAGTCCGCCGGCGCGATGACGATCGCGTCGCTGCCGGCGGCCACCATCTGCTCGACCAGAGCGACCTGCTGGGCGAGGTCGCTCTCGTTCCGGGTTCCGTTGACGACCAGGTCGTACTCGTCCGCGTTGGCCTCGTGGTGAGCCCGCGCTCCCTCGGCCATCGTCTCGAAGAACTCGTTGGCCAGGGACTTCATGACCAGGGCGACCTGCGGCCGCGCGCCGGCTTCGTCGCCAGGCACATCGCCGCCGCCGCAGCCGACCATCAGCGAGGCGGCGAAGATCAGAACAGGGACGGTCCGGCAACGGCGCATGTCTCTCATCGCGCTCCAGCGTACTGGACCGCTCGCCCTTCAACGCACCGCAAGCTCCACCGACTCCGCGAATCTCGCCAGCGCACTCTCCGCCGCCGCCCGGTCCGCGGCCGGCGCCTTCGGACCGTCCGCCTCGTAGTGCAAGGACAGCACTTCCAGACGCCCCTGCTTCCGGTGCGCCTTCAGGTCGTAGCGCGCCACCAGCCGGTCACCCGCCAGCACCGGCATGCAGTAGTAGCCATAGCGCCGCTGCGAGGCCGGCTTGAAGATCTCGAGGATCTGGTCGAAACCGAACAGATGCGCCACCCGGTTGCGCCGCCAGAGCACCGGGTCGAACGGCGAGAGCAGAACGCCGCGGTCCGGCGCGGGGCGCACCCGCCGCAACCGGGCCGCGAGTTCCAGATCCCCGGGCCGCACCCACCCCGGCCGCGGCTTTCCGTCGGCGGTGATCAGGTCGCACGGCGCCACTTCGCCGGCAGCCGCCAGGTCCTCCAGCGCGGCCTTGATCTGGGGCCGCACGTTCCTGAGCCGCCAGGTGTCGGCCAGCGCGCCGATCGTCGCCCAGCCGTGACCCTCGAGCGCGCGCAGGATCAACGCCCGGATCCCCTCCTCCAGGCTCCACTCCTCGTTCCGCCAGCGTTCGGGGATCACCCGCTCGGGCAAGTCGAACGTGCGCTGGAAGTTGTGCCGCGAGCGGATAGCAAGCTCCCCGGTGGACCACAGCGAGTAGGCGACCCACCGTTCCCGCTTCGAGCGCCACATCTCGCCCAGCATCGGCCCGGTCAGGTCCAGCGACCGCATCGGCCCTTCGGCCTGGACCCGGCGCAGGACCGCCTTCGCCACGTCCGGATACTCGCGTATCCCCTTGCTGTGCCAGGTCCTGCCGCTTCGATACTCCTCGCGGCGGAAGCCGAACGCCGGATAGAGATCGATCGGGATCCAGCTCGCCTCGTGACCCCAGTACTCGAAGATCGGCTCGCCCGGCTGAAGGAGTTCCTCCGGCAGGTTCCGGTCGATTCCGGGCCAGCGCGACAGCGGCACGAGGGCGTGGGTGCGGGCGCCGGCAATCGAGATCGTGTCGAGCTGGAGGTAGCCGAAGCGCTCGATCAGCGCGTGGAGCGCGCGGCGGGCCCGCGCTCCCCGGCCCGAAGCCACGCGCGGCAGACCGGTCCACTCGGGATTCAGCAGTCCCGCCCGGGCCAGCGCCAGCCGCCGCGCGTCGCGGACCGTGATCTCGGCCCGTACGGCACCTGCGGCGGAAGCCGCCACGTTCGCGGCGGATCTCTTCCCGGAAGCCGGCGGGGGCGCCGGCGCACCCAGTGGCGAGCGGCCGTCAGGTCGTCCCGACAAGGCGTCAGAACTCCACGCTGATCGACATCTGCACCCGGCGCGGGTCGAAGCGGTCGCGGGGTTCTCCGAAGGCGGCGTCGCGCCGGAACGGGTTGTTGTTGTAGCCCGTCTGGCGGTCGAGCAGGTTGAAGAGATCGACCCGCAGCCGTGCGCCCAGGTCGGCAGGCAGGCGGAAGCGCTGCGTGTAGCCCAGGTCCAGTTGCCAGTGGCTCGGACTGCGCCGGCTGCCGGCCTGCTCGGCGTAGCGGTTGGTCGACGAGAAGTAGGAGGGCAGTCCGTAGGCGACGGAATCCCATGCCTCCCACGGTTGTCCTGACTGGAAGAACACGAAGGCGCCAACGCTCGCACGCCACGGCAGGTCGAGACCGCCGAACACCTTGGCGACATGCGGCCGGTCGCCGCGCAGCGTCCCGTCCTTGTTGTCCCATAGCTGGCGGCCGTAGCCGTCGGCGAGGTTGGACGAACCGATGAACAGGTTGGCGTCGTTGTTCCAGCTCGTGTTGTCCTGATCGAAGTTGCCGGTGTAGCGACTCCGCACGTAGGAAGCGTTCAGGTAGCCGCGATCACCCCGCCACACCAGTTCGAGCGCCGCCTCCGAGTACTCCGTGTAGGCGTCGTCGAGTTCGGCGATCACGTAGCTCGAACCGCCGATCTCCGCCCGAACGGCATCGAGGCCCGGCACGTAGAGGCCGCGGGCGGCGATGTGGGCGGGGGCGCTGTCGTAGCCCCGGGATCCGTTCCAGGTGTCCTCCCAGAAGTGCCCGCCCTCCCGGCGGCGCAGGTGGGCGCTGAGCGACAGTCCACGCGACAACGTCCGCGTGGCGCCGAGCGTCCACTCCTCGACGCGGCGGGGCTTCATGCCGTCCTGGAACACCTTGCCGGAGGACCCCGGATACGGCTCGTGGGAGATGATCCGGCCGCCCTCGTCGAACAGCACGCGGAGGCTGGCGCGGGTGTTCCGGTCCCAGGAGGCCGCGCGCGCCAGCGAACTCGCCTCCGGGTGGTAGCGGGCGTAGTTCGCGAAGACCGTGCCTTCCGCCCCATAGGACCAGGTGACGCCGAGACGCGGCTGAATCATGTCCCGCCAGTCGATCGTGTACATCCGGTACTTCTCGCCCGGCGCCAGGGCGAAGCCCGAGACCGTTCCCGGCGCTGCCCGCAGACCCTGTCCGTACAGGACGTCCTGGCTCAGCAGTACGCCCGCGTCGAAGGTGAAGTCGCCCGCGGTCAGGCGGTCGTGGGCCTCCAGGGACACGGTCTCCGTGAAGGAGTCGATGGGCGAGACCACCGTACCGTCCGGGCGCCGGAGGCTCATCTGCTGCACCGTGGCGACGTAGAAGACCGGCGTGCCGTCCTCCGCCAGGTCGACGCCGCCCGGCGCCGCGATGGCGCCCCAACCGTTCGATTCACGGCTCAGCGTCTCGCGCGCCTCCGCGGCCCGCAGACCGAAGTGGAGATCGTGGCCCACGGCGCCCCAGTCGAACCCGTGATCGAACGCCAGTTCGAAGCTCCGCCGGTAGAACGCCTGGTCGTTGATCGACGGATGCGCGCCGACGGCGCCGCCCCCGCGGCGCGCGCCCCGCTCGTCCGTGTAGCCGTAGCGTTCCACCAGGGGCCTCACCGCGTCGTTGTAGGCATCGGCGCCCTCCAAGTAAACCGGGACGCTGAAGTACCCCATCCGGTCCAGGTTCTCCACGTCCAGCCTGCCGTCGAGCGCCGGCTGAACGCCCAGCGCCACGTCGGGCCGGGAGGAGCCCTCGAGTTCGTAGTCGCTGAACCGGAACGAAAGGGCGCCCAGACCCATCTGCCAGACGCCGTCGACGTTCGCCACCCGCTGGTCCGCCCTGCCGCCGAGCGATACCGAATCGGCTTCGTAGGGTCCGATCGAGACGCCGTTCTCCACCCGCCGCGACGTACGGTAGCCGGCGTTGAGCAGCAGGTGGTCCGACGGCGCGTGCGTCAGCCTGCCGTAGAACTCGCGGCGCGTGTTCTCGTAGTCCTTGACCGGTCCGTAGGCCGTGGCCGCGTTCGTCCGCTCCTCCGTGGGCCGGAAGGCGGAAGCGAAGAAGAAGAGCCGCGACGGAACGATCGGGCCGCCAAGGGTCGCGACGGCCCGCTGGCGGTCCGTGTCGTGGCCGGCCACTGACTCCAGGGCCGTCTCGGGTTCCGCCTGGAGATCCGGCGGCTCCGCCGTGTACTCGACGCTGCCCGCGAAAGCGTTCGTGCCCGATCTCGCGGTCGAGTCCATCGTGAACCCGCCGCTGCGGTTGAAGCCCACCGCCGTGGCGCCGGCGCGCTCGAACGTCACCTGGTCGACGTCATGGCTCGAGAGTTCGGCCGACAGCGTGCCGAACATCGGCAGCGACACGTCAACGCCGTCGAAACGGTACACGTTGTCCTGACCGCTGCCGCCGCTGGCCGGTCCCCGCACGCTGTCCTGGGTCACCTGGACGCCCGGAGCGAGCCGAACGAGGCTGCGGTAGTCGGGACCGAGCGGCATGTCCCGCACCGCCTCGCCGTCGATGGCGCTGGCGACGGAGGCGCGGCCGCGGACGGCGACCCGCTCTCCGATCACGACGAGCTCCTCGCTGACGGCGGCGGCCGCGGCGTCGAGTTCCAGGTTCAGTGTCGTCGTCTGGCCGAGCAGCACCTGGGCCTCGACCGTGCGGCTTGCTCCCTCGGCGGTCGTGAACGTGACCCGGTAGAGGCCGGGAGGAAGCCGCGGCAACGCGTAGCGGCCGGACGCGTCCGTGACGGTCGACCTGGGCCGAGGCACGGCGCCGGTCTCGGCCAGAACGCCGATGTCCTCGGACGAGGCGGCGCCGCGCAGCGTCACCGTTCCTTCGATGCCCCCGGTCTGCTGGCCCGCCGCCGCGCCGGCGCAGAGCAGCAGCGCCAGCGTCGGGAACACCAGGCTGCCGGTCGGCCGCCAGTCAGCCATCGCCCAACGTGCCCGCGCGCCGGGCGAGAGACTCGACCCCGCGGTAGTACGCCTCGTCCCGCGCCAGGTCCTCGCGGTTGACCAGCATCGCGTTGTCCTGCAGCCCGCGCAGCCAGGCGTGGTAGGCGAGTCCGGCCTTGTAGTGGCGCGTCGGCGGCTGGAAGATGAAGCGGGCGAGTTCCTCGGCGGGGCCCATCAACTCGCGATAGCGCGCCACATCCCCGTCGCCGAGCGCGCGAAGCGCCGCGGCCGCCGGCACGGCTACCGCGTCGAAGGCGCCGAGCAGTGCGTGGCTGTAGTCGCCCAGGGCCACTCTGCGGCCCTTCAGTTCGAACGTGCCATGGAGTCTGGAGCCACGAGGCGCCGGCTTGCCTTCCAGCAGCCGGGCGAAGTGGTAGTCGTCCCCCGTCAGCACGATCTGGCCGCGCATGCCGATCCGCCGACGGAGCAGCACCTCGTACTCCTCGTCCAGGAGCGAGAGCTTGACCCCGCGCACCTTGTCGGCGTGCCGGGCGAGGATGCGTTCCAGGCTGTTGCCCGGGAAGTAGCCGCGCATCGCCGGGTGGAACATCTCGCCCAGCCAGTGCAGGAACAGCGGACCCTCCAGTTGATCGATGATCGCGCCGTAGACGTCGACGTACTCCCGCTCGGAGGCGCCGGTCTCGGCAAGACGCGGCATCGGCAGGAGGACCGGCACGCCGCCCTGTTGGTCGATGAACTCCGCCTGCTCCGCGACCGCGTCGATCAGTTCCGTGTTGCTGCCGACCGCGTCGAACTGGTCGCTGCCGGCGCCGGCGACGAAGCCGTTGCGCAGTTCGAGGGAGGCGCAGAGTTCGATCAACCGCCGCGCGCTGGGCCAGCCGATCTCAAAGCGCTGGGCCGTATCCATCGCCTCGGCGACGCCGAAGCCGAGCGAGTCGACGTGGCGGCGCAGACCTGCCGTCGCCTTCCAGTCGATCCAGTGTTCGATCTCGTGCGGCGAGCCGGGATTCTCGATCGAGTGGCCGACTTCGCCGTAGCCACCGCGGACGACGACGTGGAGCGCCGCGTAGCAGAGCCTGGGCAACGGCGCTGCGGAAAGCTGTCCGGGAACTCCTGTCACTCCGTTCACAACGAAGCCGCCGCCTTCTTGATTTCCCTGATCCGGCCGAACTCGGGAGTCCGCCGGTAGTGCTCGTCCAGTGGATAGCAACCGCTGACCATGTTGTTGCGGGGTCCCGTGGTGCAGTCGCTGAAGGTGCGGCAGATCCGCTTGCGCTCGAGCGGCCGCCCAGCCAGCACGTCGGCCGGCAGGCGCGGATAGGCCAGCACCATCCGCCCCAGGCCCACAAAGTCGACGTGGCCGGCGCCGACTTCCGCCTCGGCGACGTACGGCAGCCACTCCTGGAGGTAGCTGTAGCCCGTCCCCACCAGAGGGAGTCGCGGAAACGCCGCGCGCACCGTGCGCACCGCGGCCAGTTGCCGGAGCACGGATCGCAACGGGTCTTCGGGAGGCATGTAGCTGTCCGAAGCGGGATAGGTGAACGGCCGCGACAAGTGCGGGCAACTGTAGGGCGACCCCATCGTCACGTTGACGACCTCGACGCCGGCTTCGATCAGCAGAGCGATGTAGCGGATCGCCTCGGAACAGGTCGGCTCGGGCAGCCCGACATCCGCCGCGTTCAGACCGAAGCCGAGCTCGGCCGGCCGGGCGCTCTCGACCTCCGGCACGCCGACTCCGGCGCCGTCCGCGCCGAAAGGCGCCACGTCGCCGACGGACAGGCGAACGCCGACACCGAGATCAGGGCAAGCCGTGCGCACCGCCGCAATGATCCCGAGCGGCAGCCGTACCCGGTTCTCGAAGCAGCCGCCGTAGCGTCCCGGCCGCATGTGCGCGCCCAGCAGCTCGTGCAGCAGATAGCCGTGGCAGCACTTGATGTCGACGAAGTCGTAACCGGCCCGCTCGGCGCATCGGGCTGCGCGCACGTAGGCGTCGGCGATTTCCTCCAACTGCTCGTCGCCCACGAGAGGGCGGTTCGCTGCTTCACCGAGTCGTCCGTCAAGCACTGGATGCACCTGCGCCCGCAACGGCCTCGGCAACGCGGGTGGCGGATCGGGCCGCGACAGCCGCCCCGAGTGGGTCAACTGCAGACCGACGACCGGCCGGTGGCCCGCGACTCCGCTCTCCTCGTGCCCCGCCAGGACCTCCCGGCGAAGAGCCTCGAGCCAGACGACACAGTCATCCAGCCGTTCGCCGTCGATGAAGAGCTGGTTCGGGTTGGCGCGCCCCTCCGGCAACACGGCCACCGCCTCGCCGCCCCAGATCAGCTTCGCGCCGCTCAGCCCGAACCGCCGCCAACGCCTCCGCGTCAGGTGGCTCGGACTGCCGTCCCGGTTTCCGTCCCAACCCTCCATCGGATGAACGGCGAACCGGTTGCCGGCATTGCGGCCGAACACGGTGAGCGGCTTCGCCAGCGGCCCCTCCGGCCCGAGCAGTTCATCGCCGCAGTCGAACGCCGGGTCGAGCCCGCGCAGGTGTTCCCGGAAGGCCTCGACGCTGCGATGGTGGCCCGGAGGTGTGTAGCGCCGGCTCAACCTCCGTCCCCAGCCTGCACCGGCGGCTGCCAGGGCTCGGGACCGTCTGGCAACGCGCTCAGAAACTGCGCTCCGACCTCCTCGTACCAGGCGTGGAGCCGCGCTCGCATCTCCGTGACGCGTTCGGGCTGCTCGGCCGCCAGGTCGTCCCGTTCGCCCTCGTCGGTCTCCAGGTCGTAAAGACGGACCCGACCATCCTCGTAGCGCTCGATCAGCTTGTAGCGGCCCGTGGAGACCGCGCCGCCCGGAAAGCCGCCCTGGTTGGCGTAGTGCGGGTAGTGCCAGAACAGGTCACGCTCGGATGCTGCGGCGGTCGCCATCTCACCCGCCTCGCCTCCCCGGAGCAGGTCGAGGAAGCTCGACCCGTCGATCTCGATCTCCGGCGGCAGGTCGATGCCGGCCGCCTCGAGCAGCGTCGGGTAGAAGTCCGTGCTGATGACTGGCGCCGCCGTCACCCCGCCAGCGGACGCGACGGCCGGCCAGCGGACGATCATCGGCTCGCGAATGCCACCCTCGTACAGCCAGCCCTTGCCGCCCCGTAGCGGCAGATTCGAGGTCGGCGACCCTTCCGCCGTGGACAGGCCGCCGTTGTCGGAGAAGAAGACGACGATCGTGTTCTCGGCCAGTTCCAGGGCATCGAGCCGGTCGAGGATGCGGCCGACGCTCGTGTCCAGGGTCTCCACCATCGCCGCGTAGACGGCGTGGTTCTGGACCTCGCGCACGCGCCGCGGCTCGTCGCGTGGCCAGACCTGCTCCTCCTCGCCGAAGTCGGCCGGATCGGCTGGATACGCCGACACGCGGCCCGGTGGCACCTCCGACACGCTGACCTCCACGCCGGCCTTCGCGGCGTACTTCGCGATCAGATCCGCCGGCGCCCGTAGCGGCGTGTGCACCGTGTAGTACGAGAGGTACAGCAGGAAGGGCCTGCGCTCCTCGTCCGCCGCGTAGCCGTCGAGCAGCGCCAGCGCCTCGTCGGTGAGCCGCGCGGTCAGATGCTCGTCTTCGGGGCCGTCCTCGAGAGTCGGGTTCGAGTACGGCGAGAAGTAGCTCCGCGGCATGCCGCCGCGGTGGCCGCCGACGTTCACGTCGAAGCCCTGGGCCAGCGGCCAGAACTCCTCCGTCGGCCCCAGGTGCCACTTGCCGAGAAACGCGGTGTTGTAGCCGCCGTCCCGGAGCGCCTCGGCCAGCGTGTACTCCTCGAGCGGCATCCGGTCGTTGAGCGGGGCCGGAGCGAACTTCTCCTCGCGGCGTCCGGCGAAGTAGTTCGTGGCGCCCACGCGGGTCGGATAGCGGCCGGTCATGATGCTGAAGCGGGTCGGGCTGCACACCGGGTTCGCGGCGTAGCCCCTCGTGAAACGCACGCCGGCGGCCGCCAGGCGATCGATGTTCGGCGTCTCGTAGAAGGTGCCCGGGTTGAAAACGCCGATGTCCATCGCGCCGAGATCGTCGACCAGCAGGAAGACGATGTTCGGCGGCTCGGCCGGCGTTTCGGCAGCGCAGCCCGCGAGGGAGGCGACGCAGACCGCCGCTGCAAGGATCGCGAGTGGTGTCGGGTACCGGGCCGGCTGCATCGGTCCACGACGGTAGCAGCACGCGGGGGCTAGAATCCCTGTATCGCCTCCGGGCGCTTCCGACTCTGGGAGGAACACCATGTCCGCGATCACCCGCCGCGTTTTCCTCGGCTCGGCCGCCGCTGCCGCCGCCACGACGACCCTGGGATGCCGCGCTTCAGCCGGCACCGCCGCCGCGAGCCCGAACGGGGTTCTCCGCGTCGCCGTCGTCGGCCTGCGCGGCCGCGGCAACGACCACGTCAACAACTACGCGAAGCTGCCGGGCGTCGAAGTCGCCGCGCTCTGCGACGTCGACCGAAACGTGCTCGAGGCCGCGAAAGCCAGGGCGATCGAGGCCGGCGCCGCCGACCCGCTGACGATCGTCGACTACCGGGAGCTCCTGGAACGCGACGACATCGACGCGGTGTCCATCGCGACGCCGAACCACTGGCACGCGCTGCAGGCCGTGTGGGCCTGCCAGGCCGGCAAGGACGTGTACCTGGAGAAGCCCGTCTCCCACAACGTCTGGGAGGGACGCCAGATCGTCCACGCGGCCGTCAAGTACGACCGGATCGTCCAGACCGGCACCCAGATCCGCTCGTCGCCGTCGATCCAGGAGGCCCTGGCCTGGGTCAACGAAGGGCATATTGGCGAGATTCAGCTCGCCCGCGGCCTCTGCTACAAGCCGCGCCAGAGCATCGGCCGGGTGGAAGGCGCACAGAAGATAGACCCGGCAGTCGACTACGACCTCTGGTGCGGCCCGGCGCCAAGGAAGGCCCTGATGCGTGAGCGCCTGCACTACGACTGGCACTGGGTCTTCGACACCGGCAACGGCGATCTGGGCAACCAGGGCATCCACCAGATGGACATCGCTCGATGGGCGCTGGGCGAGCCGGCGCTGCCGCCGCGGACGATCAGCGTCGGCGGCCGGTTCGCCTACGTCGACGACGGCAACACGCCGAACACCCAGTTCGTCTACCACGACTACGAGCGGGCCCCGCTGCTGTTCGAGGTCCGCGGCCTGCCGCGCGATCTCAAGGCGCAGAAGGAGGAATGGCGCCGGCGGGGGATGGACGAGTACCTCGGAGCGCAAATCGGCGTCATCGTCCACTGCGAAGGCGGCCACCTGCAGATTCCGAGCTACACCGAGGCGACCGCGTTCGACTCCAAGGGCAAGAAGCTCGAAAGCTGGAAGGGCGGCGCCAACCACTACGCGAACTTCGTCGACGCCGTGCGCAGCCGCCGCAGCGAGGACCTGACCGCCTCGATCGAGGACGGCCACCTCTCGAGCGCCCTCTGCCATCTCGGCAACATCTCCTACCTGCGCGGCGAAGCGGGCGGGCCGACCAAGGTGGCGAAGATCGCCTCGAAGCTCCGCCATGCCGGCGACACCGCCGACCGCTTCCTCGACCACCTGGTCCGGAACGGCATCGACCCCGAGATCGAACAGCCGATCGTCGGCCCATGGCTCACGATCGATCCCGACACGGAGACGATCGAAGGCGACGTCGAGGCGAGCCGCTTGCTGACTCGCGAGTACCGCGAGCCGTTCGTCGTGCCGCGGGCCGTCTGATGCGCGGTACTTGTACCGGAAGCTCTGCCCTTGCTCTGATCGTGCTGGTCGCCGCCGGCGGCAGCCTCCACGCCCAGTCAGGCGTCCCGGACGGCTACGAACTCGTCTATTCCCAGGACTTCACGGACGCCTCGGCCCTCGACGACTTCACCTTCAGCGACCAGCGGGCGTGGGGGTACGGCGCGGGAGACTGGCGCGGCTACCTCGACCTCAAGGGCGGCAGCAAGTACGAGCCGAAACACCGTTCGCCGCTCAACATCGCCCTGATCGACGATCTCCTGCTCGCCGACTTCGTCCTCGAGGCCGAGGCCTGGCAGACGGGCCGCGAGTACGGCCACCGGGATCTCAGTCTCTTCTTCGGTTTCGAGGGCCCGAACCGCTACTACTACGCCCACCTGGCCACCGAACCCGACGACCGGGCCCACAACATCTTCCTGGTCGACAACGCGGACCGCGCGCCGATGGGCGCGATCCCGGATGAAGGGGTCGACTGGGACCGCGGCTGGAAGCGGGTCAGGGTCGAACGCCAGGACGGCGCGCTGCGCGTCTATTTCGACGGCGCGGAACAGCCGACCGTCTCGACCGACCGCGACCCGCTCGGCTGGGGCCGCGTCGGTTTCGGGTCGTTCGACGACACCGGGCGGTTCAGCCAGATCCGGATCTGGGCGCCGGACTCCCGCCAGACCGGGGACCCCGCGTTCCCGTAGGCGAGGCCGCTGGCCGGCCGGGCCGACCTAGCGGGCGCCGCGCGCCAGCTCGCGCACCGGCTGGGGAGAGTCGCCCACCGGCGTGTTGTGCTGCATGGCGATCCGCCATTCGTCGCCCACGCGCGTGTAGGTCATCGTGTAGCGGCCTTCGTGCACGGTCTGCCGTCCCTGCCCGTTGTAGTTCACCGACAGCGAGTACTCCCCGTAGGCGATTCCCGTGTCGCCGATGATCCGATACTCCTCGTTTCGGGTCTCGAAGCGCGCGTTCGTCGTGGTGTTGAAGAAGAGGCGCCAGTCGAGCGCGCAGGCTTCCCGGCCCTGCTTGCCCGACGTGGGACCGCAGGCATAGAAGGACAGCGCTTCGTCGTGCACGGTGTCGAGGAACCCGTCGAGGTTGCCGTCGTTGAGCGCGGCGACACCGGTCTCGAAGGCCTCCTTCACGGCCGCCACGGCACTTTCGTCACCGGCGAACGCCGGACTGCCGGCCGCCAGGGAGGCAGCGAGAATCGCGATCGGAACGAAGTGGGCTGGCCGCATGGGAATCTCTCCGGGCGTTGTTCTCGGAACGTTGTTCTGGTGACGCTGGGCCGGACGCCCGAGCGAGGGCGGCGAGGGTAGCACGCGGATTCAAGGTTCGGCGTCCCACCTGACGTCGGTGCCCATCGTGTCGCCCGCGGGCCGCAACTTCCCCCGAAGGCGCGACCGCCCGTCAGAAGACGAGCTCGGCAAGGATGAACACGCCGATGGGAATGAAGACGAGGCAACCCATACCGCATCCCTTCCCGCAGCCCTGGCCGCAACCGTCCTCCCCGGCCATCTCGCCGCCGTCCGCCGGTCCTTCCCGGCCAGTCCTCGTGAATCCGGTGCCGCCCACGGAAGGAGTCGGCCGCGTTGCTTCAGGCCGCCCCTGCTCCTGGAGCCGAAGCACTGGCGAAGAAGGCGACGGCGTGAGCCCCGCCGGAGCGCTCCGCAACAGTTCGTAGGCAAAGTCCGGGTCGGCCAGCAGAAAGAACTCGGGCCTGGCGTTCGGCCGGTCCTGCGTCAAGCCGACTCCATCCGCAAGAGGCCTCAATGTGACGATTCGGTCATGGGGGATCCGAAAGCGGAGGTCGGAACCGGCGAAGTAGACGTGCCCGGTCGTGACGCCCAGGATGCCGCTGTCGCTCACCGGCACCTCCTCCTCGCCAACGTACCCCGACCCCCAAACGGTCCCCGACCCCGGTAGCGGGCCGACCGAGGAAGAGCCACGCACCTCCTTCTCGGTCGTCCGGTACTTCACCCCCTGGAACAACCAGAGGAGCGTCTCGGACCCCTTGAAGCGAAAGGGCAACTCATCTCCCTCAATATGCTGCCGCTGGCTGACGACTCCTCGAGAAAGGTCGTAAAGGACCAGCGCCTGGACGAAGCGCTCCTGAACTCCGTTTCTGTTCAGCCTCCCCTTGTCTTCCTCGCCGAGTCCGAAGTGCAGGTAGAGGGTCTCAAGCGCCTCTTCGTGATCGGCGGTAACGAGATAGCCGGCCACGAGACGACTCATCTCCGCCTCGAACCCCGCGATCAGTGCCTCTCGACGCTCCGAACTCGACAGCTCGCCTTCCTCCACCGCCGACTGCAGCGCGTCCTCGATGCCAGCCAGCGCACGCCCCGCACTGGTGTCGGCGTCGCTCGAACCCCCCTCGGAGCCGACACTCAGAACAACCGCGGCCGCTTCCGAGACGAGTTCTCCGATGCGCTCTTCGGCAGCCTTCCTGCGCCGCTTCGCCACCTTCTTCCAGAGTCCGTCGGTGTCGACGTCGAGCCGGCTCAGGCCGAACTCGCCAAGCAGTGCGTCGAGCCGCTCTTCCTCCCCCCGACCGAGCTCCCCCGCACGCAGGCCAGCAGCCACGCTCGACCGCCAGCCCTCGGCGAGTGCGACTCGACGCTGCTCCTTCGAAACGTAGTTGCGTCCGGCAACCCGTCGCACTTCCTCCGCACCCGCCTCCGGCGAGAATTCGCTCTCGCCGACGAGCTCCGCTATCCGCTCGATGCCCGCGGCATTCGAACGTCTGCACTCCTCATGTTCGCGGCGAAAGAAGCCCGCGTCTCGACGGCAGTACCTGCACCTTCCCATCCCCGCTGCTACTCGGCGCCATACCGGCGCAACTCCGCGTCAAGCTGGCCGGGCGACACCTCGCCGTCATGGAACAGCAGCCGGTACCGCAGCCTCAGCTCGCCTCCGGCCCGAATCGTCCAGTCGCCGGCGCCCTTCTCCGCCTTCTCGAAGTGGTGGACTCCGAAGGGATTCGCCGCGAACAGGCCGTAGGCGCGGGCGTGCCACCAGGTCGGGTGGCGGAAGTTCTCCGGGTGGTCGAAGATCGCGATGCCGACCGCTTTGCCGTCGACGGGGCCCGTGTAGTGGACCCATGCGGCGCGTTTGCCCCATACGTCCACGCCCTCGACGCCTTCGCTGTTCCGCATCGAGCCGGCCGCGCGCTCGCCCTGGTGGCGGAGGGTCGCCGCGACGCGGATGGCCATCGTGCCTTCCTTCGTGTCACCGAGGACGACGTCGCGGTCGCTGGCTCTCAGCCGGACGTCGAAGTCGATCGCCCGCCAGGCCTGGCCGGTGTCGAACGCGCCGGCGCGGAAGGTCATCGTCCGTTCCTCCCGAAGCATCTCGCCGCCGCCCGGGTCGAGCCAGGAGTTCGCGGTGCGCAACACGCCGGACTCGCCGGACTCCATCGTCACGATCTTCCGATGGACGATTGCCGAGCCGTCGCGGCCATTCCAGATGTCGTACCGCTTCCCGCCGTCCGCCAGGCCCACCGCGCCGTGAGCGAACCACAGGGAGCGATGGTGCGGATGGTCCCGCTCCTCCCCCTCCGCCTCGGACATCGGCCAGTTGCGGGTCAGCGCCTGGCCGCCGGGCCCATAGACCGGGTAGAGGTACGGCAGGTGGCCGCCGCCGTCGGCCTCGCCGCCCGGCCGATACTCAGTGAAAGGCTTGCCGTCGACGGTGACGAGGACGCGGTCGCCACTACGTTTGCCGAGGTCGATCACCGGATCGTCCTCCGCCGCGAACGCCGGCGCGGAGAGAACCGCCAGGCAAAGCAGCGGAACGGAAAGTCCGGGCGGGTTGGGACGTGACATGGGCTGTTTCCTCCGCCGTTGTGCGCGTTCCGGGCGAGATCCCGGCATGGTACCGTCCCGCCCGTGAAACCACGGAAATGCCTGGCGCCGCTGGCGGCGATGCTGCTGGCTTCGGTGACGTTCACTTCCTGTACCACCGGCGAAGCGGAAACCGAAGCCGACAACTCGGACACGGAGCCCGTGAGCCCGCAGCCACGGGCGGAAGTCGTCCGCGCCCACCTCTTCGACGGCGACGCGGACGGCCAGACCGCCTTCGCCCGCGTCAAGGAGCATTTCGAGGCGGGCAATCCCGGCTACGCGATGACCTTCCTGGCCGCGGCCACGGAGATCGCGGCGGACGCCTCGAACCGGCTCGTCTTCGTGCAGAGGCCGGTCGAGGAGGAACCCGCGGCGGCCGAGATCCACGCCGGCTCCGGCACCATCGCGACCGAACTGCACGTCGGCGACATCGCGGTGCTCCGTCCCGGCGAACGGCTGACCGTCGAGCCCGCGATCGCGGCGCTCGTGTTCGACGTCCCCGACGCACCGGGCGAGAACGTGCCGGCGGCGATCCGCCCCGACTGGGACCCTGACATCACGGACGTCCCCGGCGGCTGCGCCACGGAGACCGGCGCCTACCGGCGCATCCTGCTCACCTGGCTGAACGACAACGGCCCGTACACCTTCCACGGCCTGAACGCGCACCGGGTCCGGATCACCGACTCGTTCACGCACTACCACCCGCTGGACACCGGCTTCGACGAGTTCTACCTGGTCCAGATGAGCAACGACGCCGACAGGCTGCTCACCAGCTACCACGCCGAGGACATCGAGTCGCCCGAGACGATGACCCCCGAACTCGCCGAGCAACTCTTCGACGTCCACGACGTTCGCGCCGGCGACCTGATCTACCTGCCGCGCGGCGTGATCCACCGCGGCCTGGGCGGCGTCCTGGCGCAGGTGATCACCGTGCCCGGTTTCCGTCCCGGCGCCGAGATCGGTGTCGACCACCATCTGCTGGCGATCAACGAGCGGTTGGGTCTCAAGGGCGAGGACGCCCTCCCCTACAACGTCGAAGCGTCGACCGAGGCCGTCGTCCGCTAGATCATCCTGCCGAGGACCATCCCGCATGAAGCAGACCTCCGACACGAAGACCTGGGACGCGGTCGTCGTCGGCTCGGGCGCCACCGGTGGCTGGGCCGCCAAGGTGATGGCCGAGGCCGGCATGGACGTGCTGATGCTCGAGGCGGGCCGCGCCTTCGATCCCGAGAGGGACTTCCGCGAGCACACTCTCCCGCACGACATGCCGCTTCGGGGCCGACCAGACCCGCGCAACGAACTGCTGCAGCGCCGGCACCGCCAGTCGTACTGCTACGCCTGCACGGAGGTCAACGCGGATTTCTTCATCGACGACGTCGACAATCCGTACACCGAGGCCCCGGGCACCCACTTCAACTGGATCCAGGGCAACGTCGTCGGCGGCCGCTCGATCATGTGGGCAAGGCAGTCGTACCGGATGAGCGACTACGACTTCAAGGCGGCCAGCCTGGACGGCTACGGCATGGACTGGCCGATCGGCTACGCCGACCTCGCGCCGTACTACGACCGGGTCGAGCGCTACATCGGCGTCAACGGCCGCAAGGAGGGCCTGGAGATCCTGCCCGACGGCGAGTTCCTGCCGCCGATGGCGTTCACCTGCGGCGAGGCGATGCTGAAGGAGACGCTGGCCGAGAAGTTCAACCGGCCGATGACGATCGGCCGCAACGCCGTGCTCACCCAACGCCACAACGGCCGTGACATGTGCCACTACTGCGGCCCCTGCCACTACGGCTGCCGGACGAACTCCTACTTCAACTCGCCGCAGACGACCCTCGTCGACTGCGAAGCGACCGGCCGGTTCACCCTGGTTCCGGACGCCGCCGTCATCAAGGTCGACATGAAGGCCGGCGACCTCGCCTCGGGCGTCACCTACGTCGACAAGAACACGGACCAGACCCGGGAAGCCAGGGCCGACGTCGTCGTCCTCTGCGCCTCGACCCTGGCGTCGACCCGCATCCTGCTCAACTCGGCGGAAGGCGGCCTCGCCAACGAGAGCGACTGCCTGGGCCGTTACGTGATGGACCACATCTACGCGACCGGAGTGCGCGGCGTCCTGGAAGCGAGGGCCGGCGCGCAACCGGAGCGCGCGAACCGGCCGAACGGGATCTACGTCCCCCGCTTCCAGAACCTGAAGGACCCGGCGACGAAGAACCCGAACTTCATCCGCGGCTACGGCTACCAGGGAGGCGAGAACATCACCACCTGGCAGCACGGCAACGGCATCCCCGGCTTCGGCGCCGACCTCAAGAACGCGATCGAATCGAGCACCGTCTCCACGATCGGCCTCGGCGGCTTCGGCGAGATCCTGCCGCGGCCCGAGAACCGGGTCACGCTCGATCCGGAGGTGACCGACAGGTGGGGCGTCCCCGTGCTGCAGATGAACACCACCCTGGGCAGCAACGAGTACGCCATGGTCCAGGACATCATCGAGGAAGGCCGGGCCATGCTGGAGGCGCTCGGCTGCACGAACATCACCCAGAACACGGAACCGGCGCCGCTGGGCTCAGGGATCCACGAGGTCGGCACGGCGCGCATGGGCGACGACCCGAAGACCTCCTACCTGAACCAGTACCAGCAGTCCCACACGGTGAAGAATCTCTTCGTGATGGACGGTTCCTGCTACGTGAGCATCGGCTGCGTGAACCCGACACTCACGATGATGTCGCTGGCGCTTCGTTCCACAGAGTACCTGGTCGAGCAGCACAAACGCGGAGAACTCGCATGAGCAAGCGGACGACGAGACGGAAGGTCCTGGCGGCCGGCGCGGGCGCCTTCGGCTACGCCACGCTGCAGGCCGAGCCGATCCGCGCCGCGATCCCGGCCGTGGCCGCGTACCAGGCCGAAGGAGCCGGCTGGACACCCCGGCTGCTGACGCCGGCCCAGGGCGAGTTACTGGCCACTCTCTGCGAGCACATCCTGCCGCGCACGGATAGCCCGGGCGCGAGGGACGCCAGTGTCCACGAGTTCATCGACCTGGAGCTCTCGCTCGCCGACGGCGACGATCAACTGGCCGCACTCGGCGGTCTGGACTGGATCGACCGGCGCGCGCAGCAGCTCCACGGTTCGTCCTTCCTCGGTCTCGACGCGGCCCGGCAACTCGAGATGCTGCGCGAGATCAGCGACGAGCACGAGGCTCACCCGCCGGAACTCGCCGCCGGCGCCGCCTTCTTCAGCGACCTCAAACGGCGCACCCTGTTCGCGTTCTACACGTCGAAGGTGGGCCGCACGGAGGCTCTCGGTCTGCCCGAGCGCGTCCGCGTCGAGCGCTTCCGCGGCTGCCAGCACGAGCCCGGCGAGAGCCACGTCTAGCCAGAGTCATCAACCGGTTCACCGACGTTCCAGCCAGCCAAGCAAGGAGACCGCCATGTGTGACGACAACACCAACGCCGACAACGCCAGGTACCTGCAGGGCAAACGGATGACCCGCCGGGAGTTCGGGGCCGTCTCGGCCGGTGCCGGGCTGTCGGCGCTGCTGCCGCGGCCGGCGAACGCCCAGAGCGTCACCGAGTCCGAGATCGAGGTCACGACCCCCGACGGCGTCTGCGACAGCTACTTCGTTCATCCCGCGAGCGGCGCCCATCCCGGCGTCCTGATCTGGCCGGACGCGTTCGGCCTGCGGCCGGCGATGCGGCAGATGGCGACCCGCCTTGCCGAATCGGGCTACAGCGTCCTGGCCGTCAACCAGTACTACCGGTCGAAGAAGGCGCCCATCGCGGAGGGGACCGATTTCGCCGCGTTGCGCGAGACGCTGCGGCCGTTGAGGGCCGCCCTGAGTCCGGAAACCAATGTGACGGACGCCAGGGCGTTCGTGAGCTTCCTGGACAGCCAGTCGTCCGTCGACAGCGACCGGAAGATGGGCACGATGGGCTACTGCATGGGCGGTCCGATGACGATGCGGACAGCCGCCGCGCTGCCCGACCGGATCGGCGCCGGCGCCTCCTTCCACGGCGGCGGCCTGGTCACGGACCAGCCGGACAGCCCGCACCTTCTCGTGGAGAAGATGACGGCGCACTACCTGTTCGCGATCGCCGAGAACGACGATCAGAGGCAGCCCGATGCCAAGGACGTGCTCCGCGAGACCTTCGACGCGGCGGGCCTGCCGGCCGAGATCGAGGTCTACGAGGGCGCGATGCACGGCTGGTGCCCGCCCGACACGCCGGTCTACCACGAGGCCCAGGCGGAGCGGGCGTGGAGCCGGCTGCTGGCCCTGTTCGACCGGGCCCTGGCGTAGACGCGCTCAGTCCGCGACATCTCCGGCGCAAGTGATCACGATCTACCACGTGCCGAGCACCCGCTCGGCCCGCGTAATCTGGCTCTGCGAGGAGCTGGGCCTGCACTACGAAATCGTCGCGGTCGACTTCTACTCCGACTATCGCAAGAGCCCGGAGTGGCGGAGGCTCAACCCGATCGGCAAGGTCCCCGCAATGACCGATCTGGACGCGGACGGCAACCGGTTCTCCATGTTCGAGTCCGGCGCGATGGTCCACTACCTCCTGGAACGCTACGGCCGCGGCCGGCTCCAGCCGACGCCCGGCACTCCCGAGAGCGCTCACTTCCTGCAGTGGTCCTGGTTCGCGGAGGCAAGCCTGGCCCGGCCGCTCGGCGACATCGTCCACCACCGCTGGCTCAAGCCCGAGGCCGAGCGAGTTCCGGCGGTCGTCGAGGACGCGCGCCAGCGCGCCGAGATCTGCCTTGACGCGGTCGAGGCGGCGGTCGCGGAGCGCGACTTCCTCCTCGGCGACGAACTGACCGCCGCCGACGTCATGATGGGCTATAGCCTCGTCCTCGCCCGCCGGGTGGAGGTCCTCGACGACCGCTACCCGAAGCTGCTCGATTATCTGGGGCGGCTCGAGGCACGACCGGGTTTCCAGGTCGCGTTCGGGACGGAACTCACCCTGCGGACAGTCGACGGCAAGTCGGATGCGTAGCGGCCTGACGACCTGAAGGCGACGCAACGGCTCAGGGCGAGACGACGTACAGGTACTCCGTGTTGCGCAGGTGGCTCACGCGGCCGACCTTCTCACCGCTCGGGTTGAAGACGCCGATCTGCGCGCCGACGTAACGCTTGTAGTCGTTCTCGATCACCTGGACCTCGCCGCGCCGGGCCAGGATCGCTTCCATCTCCTCCCGGCCGATGAAGCCCTCGTCGCTGAACGAGACGAGGAGGTGCCGCGCCCGCACCCGATCGATGACGCGTCCCCACGCGGCTCGGAACTTCCTCTTGCTGTTGAAGTCGCTCTTGCGCTCGCGGCAGTCGACACGCTTGCAGGCGACGCCGTAGTGCTCCGGTTTGTCCCAAAGCACCAGGCTCTCCCAGACGTGGTAGTTGCCCAGGTAGCTGTGCTGGTTGTAGGGCGGGTCGAGATAGGCGACGTCCGCTTCGAGCGTCTCTACCGCCTCGGCGGCGTCCATGCGGTGCGCCCTGCCCTTGCCGGCCGCGGCCCGCTGCGCGATTTCCGGCAGCCGGAGCTCCAGGTCGTTGGAAGCTCGCGGGGCCCACTGCTTGAGGTAGGCCATCTGCACGCCCGTCGTGCTGTCGACCCGGTCGGCCGCCTCCATCAGCGACACGAGCACGATCGCCCGGAGTTCCGGGTCGAGGTCCTTGCGCTCGATCTCATCCCGGATCGCGTCGACGCGGGCGCCGTTCTTCGGCTGCAGGTAGCGGCTCTTCTCGCAGAAGACCTCCGTGAAGTAGCCCGCCGATGGCGGCAGCCGGTTGAACTCGTCGATCAGCAGCCGCGCCTGCCGGAGCTGCTCTGGCGTGCCGTCGGCCTCCACGTAGCAGCGGGCGATCGCCTCGCCGCAGGCCAGGTAGTCGTTCGCCAGCACACGGTACCCGCGCCGCTTGAGCGCGTCGCCCACCCTCGACGTGCCCGAGAACAGGTCGAGCACCGTACAGGCCCCCTGAAGCTGCTCGACGATGCCGGCGATCAACGGCACGAACTGCCGCTTGGAACCGAGGTACTTGATCGGCACGCCCTATTGTCGCCGCTTCGCGGCGCGCGTTCCTGGCCGCCTCAGGCGGCAGCGGGTCAGATGACCCGCGCACCCAGCCGGCGAGGGCGCCGGCGCACCCGGTTCGCGCGGCGCCAACTCCTAGGGGGCCGCAACGTCGTAGGCCAGCAGTTCGTCCCAGTTGCGAATGTAGAGCACGCCGTTGCTGACCACCGGATGTGCCCAGCTCGGGCGGCCGCGGTTGTCCACGTCGAACCGGCCGAGCTCCCTGTAGCCGTCGGGCGTCGCTTCCGCCAGGCCGGCGAGGTGCCTCTCGCCGAGCAGGAACAGCTTGCCGTCGGCGAGCGTCAACGAACCCTTGCCGACGCTGCGGTCCCTCCACACGGTTTCACCGGTTTCAAAGTCCACGCACGCAAGCGCGCTGCCGAAAAAGCCGTAGAGATGTCCCTCGTGGAGCACGACGCCGCCGTGGTGATTCCGGAGGCGTGACTGGAACCATGCCTGTCCGGTGCTCACGTTGTCGCCGGTCGCCCGCACCCGGAGCGCGCCGCCGCCGGTGCCGTAGTCCGACGTGTAGAAGACGAGGCCGTCCGCGTAGATCGGTGTCGCCGCGTTCGCCGTGCGGTTCGCCGGCTCGCGGTAGTGCCAGAGCAGTTCGCCGTCCGAGGCCCGCACGCCGACGCCGGCACGCGCCGTGAAGCCGACGATCGCCCGCAGCGGCTCGCCGCCGTCCTCCAGGTCGACGGCGATGAGCGACGAGTAGCCGGCCCGGTCGGTCAGGCCGGTGCTGGTCCATACCGTGGCGCCCGTTCCCCGGTCGAGGGCGGCGATCGCGCCGCCGTCGCCGCCCGGCATGACGACCACCCACTCGCCCTCGACGAGCGGCGACTCGCTGATCCCCCAACTGATGTTCCGCTGGCCGAAGTCCCGGAGGATGTTCCGCTGCCAGACGACCTCGCCATCGGCGAGCCGGATGCGGGCCAGGTCACCCACGCCCGTCAACGCGTAGAGCGAATCGCCCGCCACCGTCGGCGTCCCGCGCGGGCCGTTGCCCCGGCTGTCCCGCAGCCGCGAGCCAAGCTCGCGCTCCCAGCGGACGCTGCCGTCCGCCGCATCGAGGGCGAAGACGACGCTCTGGCCGCCGCGGGTTCCTTGAACGTAGAGCGAGCCATCGGCCACCGACACGGCGCCGTAGCCCTCGCCCAGGCCGTCGATGCGCCACGACACCGGCAGCCCTCCGGCCGGCCAGCGGTCGACAAGCCCGGTCTCGCTCGAGACGCCGTCCCGCCCCGGACCGCGCCACTGCGGCCAGTCCTCGGCACCGGCCATGACAGGCGCCATCAACGAGGCGATCAGCAAAAGGACAACGCCAACTGAAACGGCGGAAACGGCATCGGCCGCACAACGGGGGCGCCGGCCGCAACGCCTGCTCCGCCCGAGTGGCCAGTTCCACGCAAGCCTCATCGTCTGGACACTCTGCTCCGTCGAGCCATCGACGTCAACTGCCGTACGCTCCGCTCGCATGACTCCGACCGCGCAGCAGCCGATCCTCGCCTGGTTCAGGCGCGACCTCCGGTTGACCGACAATCCCGCGTGGTCGTGGGCCGCCGAAAGCGGACGGCCCGTCGTTCCCGTCTTCGTGTTCGACGAGGACGAAGGCGAGCAACCGATCGGCGGCGCGTCGCGCTGGTGGCTGCATGGCAGTCTCGAGGCGCTGGACCGGACGCTGCGGCGCCAGGGCAGCCGGCTCGTTCTCCGGCGAGGGACGGCCGAGCCGACCCTCGCCGCACTGGCTCGGGAAACCGGCGCCACGACGGTTGTCTGGAACCGGCTGTACGAACCGGCGATCATGGACCGCGACGGGGAGATCGAGGAGCGCTGCGCCGAGAGTGGTCCCGGGACGCGGACCTTCCAGGCCAGCCTCCTGTTCGAGCCGGAGGACATCCGGAGCGGCAGCGGCCGGCCGTACCGGGTGTTCACACCGTTCTGGCGCAAGTGCCTGGAACACGAGTTCGGCCCTCCGGTCGCCGCTCCGCCCCCGCCCGAGGCGCCGTTCATCTGGCCGGCGAGCGACGACCTCGAAAGCTGGGACCTCCGGTGCTCCCAGCCGGACTGGGCCGCGGGTTTCCGCGAAGTCTGGCAACCCGGAGAGGAGAGCGCGCGGCGACGTCTCACGCGCTTCCTGAAGGACGCCGCAGACCGCTACGACCAGGACCGCGACCTGCCGGCCATCGAGGCAACCAGCCGGCTGTCGCCGCACCTGCACTTCGGCGAGATCGGTCCCCGCCAGGTGGCCGCCGGAGCGCGAACGCTGCCGCCGGGACCGGGCCGGGACAAGTTCCTGAGCGAACTCGGCTGGCGCGAGTTCAGCCACCATCTCCTGGCCCACAGCCCGGAGATGGGGACCCGGAACCTCAGACCCACCTTCGACCGCATGCCCTGGCGAAGCGCCCCGGGCGACCTCCGCCGCTGGCAACGGGGCGAGACCGGATACCCGATCGTCGACGCCGGGATGCGCGAACTCTGGACCACTGGCTGGATGCACAACCGGGTGCGGATGCTGGTCGCCTCCTTCCTGACCAAGCACCTGCTGATCCACTGGCGGCACGGCGCGGACTGGTTCTGGGACACGCTGGTCGATGCCGACTGGGCCAACAACAGTTGCGGCTGGCAATGGACCGCGGGCAGCGGCGCGGACGCGGCACCCTACTTCCGCATCTTCAACCCGGTCGCCCAGTCGCGGCGCTACGACGCCGGGGGCACGTATCTCAGGAAGTGGCTGCCCGAGCTGCGGCGCCTGTCCGACCGCACGATCCACGCTCCGTGGCTGGCGACCGAGCCGACGCGCGCCGCAGCCGGCGTCCGGCTCGGCGAGACCTATCCCCTGCCGATGGTCGACCACGCGGCCGCCCGCCCGCGGGCGCTCGACGCCTGGCGCACCCACGTTCGGGGACAACGGTCAGCCGACGCCTCCGGAGGCTGAGGCGGCAGAGTCGTCAGCCCTTCTTCCGTGGCGCCTGTAGCAGAAAGGCGACCACGGAGCCGGCCAGAGTGACCGCGGCGATCGTCAGAAAGGGGACGGCGTAAGTGCCCTGGGTGTCGAACGCCCAGCCGGTGGCAGCGGGTATGGTGGCACCGAAACCGGCGCCTACGGCGAAACGGACGCCGGTCGTTGTCGCGAAGGCGCGGCGTCCGAAGAAACGGGCAAAGGTCGCTGCCTGGCTGATGTAGGCCAGGCCGAATCCCAGTCCGAGGAGGATCAGGGCGACGCGCGCCTGGCCCGTGGTGCGAACGAACAGCAGCAGCGCCATCCCCGTTCCCTCCATCGCCAGGGCGAGACCAAGTAGACGGGGTGGCGAGATCTTGTCGCCCAAGGCGCCGCTGGCACGCCCGAAGATGCTCACGAAGACCATGATGGCAAGGAGCGCCCCGGCGTCGCCACGCTCGAATCCGACGTCTTGAAGGTGAAGACGACCGTGGTTCGCAAGCACGCCCCAAGGGACCGCGTAGCCGAGTCCGCAGAGCACCATCAGGGCGAACTGGGGTGTCCGCACGGCCTCCTTCGCGACCCACTGATCAGGGGTCTGTGCGCCAGTCCGAGCTACCGCTGCCTGAAGCTGAGCCAAAGAACGGGCGCCGTCCCGTAGCTGGCCCATCGACTCGGGGGTGTTACGCAGGACCAGAAAGGACAGAACGCCCAGCGCCGCACACAACGCCGCGATGAGCGCCCAGCCATCGCGCCAGGTTCCGCCCCGGTCGAGAAGGGCGTTGTCAACGTAGTAGATCAGCGGTGCCATGACGCCGGCCGCGATCAGGAGGAACGCCATGGCCGTCGCGCGCCATCGGAGGAACCAGTTTGTCGCCAGGGTCTGCGTTGGCAGAACCGTCGAGAAGGTGTGCGTAAGGCCCGCGAACACACCGAAGTAAAGCAGGACATCCCAGCGGTCCTGGGCTCGACTGGTCATGTAGTAGGCGGCACCGCAGGACAGGAAACCGGCCGTGAACACGAGACGAGGGCCGAAGCGTGTCAAACAGACGCCGATGAGCGGCGCTACTGCGCCGCCGCAAAAGGACCAGATGCCAAACGCCCAGCCGCTGTCGGCCCGGGTCATCTCAAGGTCCGTGAGCATCTCCGGCAGGAAGAAGCCCCAACTGTAGAAAGGCGCAGCGCCCAGCCCATAGATCAGCCAGGCGAATGGGAGCATCCGCCAACCGTAGAAGCTCCAGTTGATCCGCGACGAACCACTGGGGCCTCGGCCGGTAGGGGAACGAAAGTCGCTTCCGGTGTCCCCGATTCCGGCCCCCACTGGATCGTCCCTTGCCGGCCTAGGGGCCCGGAGCTCCGCCGGCTAGCAGCTCTTCACAACCGGTGCCGTCGAGCAACCCGTCTACCGCCGACCGGTCTTCAGGCGACAACTCGCCGTACCGCTCCCGCAGCCACATCAGACACTTGCCCTGGTACGGGAACGGCTTCTGCACCCAGGGCCGGCCGTCGATCTCGCACTCAACGCGCTCGGCGCCAGCCATCAGGGCCTTCGCGTTGGCGAGCAGGAACGGAGCGTAGACCCGGCCGACTTCGCCAAGCAGCGCGCGCAGCGTCCCCGGCAACTCGCGGCCGATCCAGTCGTCGGCTGTCGGTTCGAGCCCCGAGAGATCCTCGACGCGATCCACCCACGCATAGACCCGTGGCGCCACCTCCAGCGTCACCGCCATCGGCGTCGGGTCGAAGGCCGCGAGCTGGGTCAACTGACCGAAGAACGCGAAGTCGGCAGCGCCCGGACGGTTCCCCATCAGGAACTGCCGCTCCGTCAGGTGGTCCCTGAACAGCTCCAGGATGCGCCGGTAGCTTGCCTCGATCACGGGGCCCGTCGTCTCGTTCGAACCGACCACCCAGAGCCGCGAGATCTGTCGCTCGGACACCGTCTTCGCGGCCTGCTGGAAGTGCTCTTCGGGGCCTTCGACCTGCCGCCAGCGGGGAAGGATCTGGCCGGCCTTCTCGATATCCGCCTCGTAGACCCAGCGATAGTGGAACATCGCCTTGGTCAGCCACTCGTCGCCGAAGTCCTCCAGCAGGTAGTCGATGAAGGCGGCTACCGGATCCGGCGGGATCACCGACCGTCCCTCGAACTCACGCTCGAAGCGCCGGATCAGCGGCGTCGAATCGACGACCGCCTCGATCTCGCCGTCCGCGTTCGGCAGATAGAACGTGGGAAGCAGCCGAACCTTGGCGGCCGGCAGGTCCTCGCGACCGTCGGCGCCCGAGATCAGGAAGCGGTACGGGATGCGCCGGTAGCGCAGCACCGCGCGCATCTTCCGCGTGTAGGGCGACCCGGGGGCGCCCATGAAGGTAAGAGGCTGCGGCGACGGTTCGGACATCAGGAGCGGCGACGGATCATACCCGGCCGCCCCGCAGCCGCCGACTTCGGTCTACGCCTGGAAGTTCCAGAGCTCGTACGCGATGAGCCAACTGCCGTCCGGCTCACGCCGCATCAGCCGCATCCAGTGTCCGAGCGTGTCCGTCCTCGGCGATCCGTCGTTCGGGATCACTCCGAGAGCGAACGTGCCCATGACGTAAGCCAACTCTCCGCTGAACACTGTCTCCTCCACCTGAAGCTGCACGTCCAGACTGCCGGTCTCGAAGAACTGAGAGATGTTCTGCCGGATCGTCTCGCGGCCGGCGATCGGGGGACCCTCCGGCTGCATGCGGACCGCGTCCGAGGCGTAGAGCGCCGCCATCGCGTCCGCGTCTCCCGTGTTCAGCGCGACCATGAACTC
Source organism: Thermoanaerobaculia bacterium (assembly GCA_022823665.1). Lineage (GTDB taxonomy): Bacteria > Acidobacteriota > Thermoanaerobaculia > Multivoradales > Multivoraceae > Multivorans. The sequence continues at coordinate 63,046 of JAJEHN010000013.1, forward strand.
GCCAACCAGGGCGTTGAGGGCGTCCTCGTCGCCGCGGCTGGGTTCGACCGCGTTCGGATCCTCGGCCACCTCCTCCTCAACCGGGGGGCAGGCAACGACGACGAAACCGACCAGCAGGACAGCCAGGAGGCTGATCCCGGGACGGTCATACCAGCGGGTCGTGCGCTTCATGATCAGCCCTCCTCCTGCGGCATCGCGTCCGCCGGCATCTGGCCCGGCGGATGATCCCGATTCGAGATTTCCCGCGCGATCAACCAGGAGCCGTCTTCGCCGCGGCGCATCATGTCCATCCACTTGCCCACTTCCTGGTAGACGACGGACGAATCCTCTTTCGAGGTGAGGGTGAGAGCGTACGTGCCCCGCACGAAGGCCAGATCGCCGCTGTAGTCGCTGTCGTCGACGCGAAGCTGCATGTCCCAATCGGTGTCGGCGTAGTCCGCGGCGGCGAACAGCCGGATGGCGTCCCTGCCCTCGATGCGCCGGCCGTCCGAAGGAAGCCGGATCGCGTCTTCGGTGTAGAGCACCGCCAGTCCATCCGCGTCGCCCCGGTTGACGGCCTGAAGGTACTTGGCGGCCAACTCGCCCAACGCGGCTTCGGCCTCGGCCCTCGGATCCACCTCGGGAACGGGCGGCTCCTCGGCCGGAGGCGCGGCGCAGCCCGCGGCGAGAGCCAGCACCGAGCAGAGCACAAGGGTCGCAGAGATCCTCCGAGGTGTTCCTCGTTTGCCCATTCCGGACCTCCTTTCTGCGGCGGAGCCGCTGTCTCGATGTCGCTCGTCCCCTGTAACTCCTAAGGGTAGCACCTGAAATCCGGCTCGACCGGCCTCCGCTGGTCCGGTCTCCGGGGCCGGGCGGTTTAGGCTTCCGGGCTTCCGGAGTCCGTCTTGACGCGCAATCTCTCCTCCTTCCTGGCCTCGGCAGCCGGCCTGATCGCCGGCGTGCTGGGTTCGTTGCCCTGGCTTGCCGGATCGTTCACGGTCGTTCAGCCCGACCTGGCGCGCCTGCTGTTGATCGCCGCGCCGGCCGGCGGCGCCGCAGCCGTGCTGGCGGCCGCCGTTCTCCGCCAGGGCCATCCGGCGGTCCGCGTTGCGGCGGGGGTCCTCGGCCTGCTGGCGGTGGCCTCGAGCCCTGCCTTCACGAGGATCCTGGCCGACCAGGCGCCGGCCGAACCGCGCGCCGCCGGAGTCGTGGACTCGACCACGGCCGCGCCGACAGCGGATCGGCTTCGCATCCTTCAACTGAACGCGTGGCACGGCTACCCGGACCCCGGCGGCCGCCTGATGGTCCGGGAGAGCCCCTCCGACCGGTTGGTCCGGGCAGGCCGCCTCGCGGCGGAAGTCTCGCGGCTGCAACCCGACGTCGTCGTCCTGCAGGAGGCCTGGTGCACGGTGGGCGAAGGCTGTCTCGCCGACCGCCTGGCTGAGGAACTCGGCTTCCACGCCGTCTACGCCCGCGCCAACGGCTCGCTCCGTTGGCTGGGCTTCGAAGAGGGTTCGGCCATCGTCAGCCGCTATCCCATCGACGACCCCGAGGTGTGGCGGCTTGCGCCGGATCGGGACGCTTTCGAGCGCCGCATCGCCCTGACCGCGCGGATCGACCATCCCGAGCTGACGTTCGAGCTGGTCGGTGTCCACCTCGCCAACGGCGACGCCGACCTCGCCGGCGCCCAGGCGGCGGATCTCCTGGAGCGCATCGTCGCCCGGCCGGAGCGTCCCGTCCTGGTCGCCGGCGACCTGAACCTGCCGGGGGACCATCCGGCGCTGGTCCGCTTCCGGGAAGCCGGCTACCGCGATCTCCTGGAGGGGGGCATCGACCACGTCCTGCTCGACGCCCGCAACCCCGGCTGGTGGCCGCTCTGGATGGAGTGGGCGGAGGCCGATTCGGTTTCGGATCACCCCGGCATCCTCGTCGAGCTTCAACTACCGGTCCCTCCCGGCGACGACGACTGGTCCGGAGACTGGCGTGCCGCCACTCCCGCGGAGGTCGGTCTCGACTCCGGGCGACTGGAGAAGGCCCTCCAGCGGATCGGGGAACTCGACGGGCTGCAGGGCGTGCTCGTCGCTCGCCACGGCAGGCTCGTCGCGGAACGGTACTTCCGCGGCTCCGCCGGCCAGCGGCCGCACAACCTGAAGTCAGCCTCGAAGAGCGTCCTCTCCGCTCTGGCCGGTCTGGCGATCGAACAGGAACTGCTGGACCTCGACCAGGAGATCGCAGACGTGCTGCCGGAAGGCCGCGAACTCGACGATCCGGACAAGCGGACGATTACGGTGCGCCACCTTCTGACGATGACTTCCGGCCTCGAGTCGACCAGCTTCGGCAACTACGGCTCCTGGGTGGCGTCGCGCAACTGGGTCCGTGCCGCACTCACGCGCCCGTTGCTGGCGGACCCGGGCACCCGCTTCTCCTACAGCACAGGCGGCACCCACCTGCTCTCGGCGACCCTCTCCCGCGCCGCCGGCCGGAGCACCCACGACTTCGCGCGCCGCCACCTCTTCGACCCGCTGGGCATCGGCCCTTCGGCCTGGGCCCGCGACCGGCAGGGCATCCACGTCGGCGGCAACAACCTCTCCCTGCGTCCGCGCGACATGCTGAAGTTCGGTCAGCTTTACCTCAACCGCGGCCGTTGGGACGGCGAGCAACTCCTGCCCTGGCAGTGGGTAGACCAGTCGACCCGCCCCGCCGGACTCGCCGCCCCCCGGGGGCGCGGCCGGATCTACGGCGGCTACGGCTACCTGTGGTGGCTCAGGGGGCCGCGGGAACGGGGCGCCTACATTGCCAGCGGCTACGGCGGCCAGTACATCTACGTCTCCCCGGCCGAGGACATGGTCGTCGTCGTCATCTCGACCGAGGTGTCGAAGGGACGCGGCTGGCGCGGCGACCTGTTCGGGACCATCCGCGAGGGCGTGACGGGCAGCGTGATCGATCGCTACGAGAGGTCGACTCGCGTTGTAAACTGAACGGTGTTCCAATGAACGCGAAACGGAGGATCCCGCCGCGCGCGGGCGCCGCGATTCTGGCCGCACTGTTACTCGGCGCGGGACCGGCTGCCGCGGCGGAGTTCGCCCCGGAGGATCTGGAGTTCTTCGAACAGAAGATCCGCCCCGTCCTGGTCGAGCACTGCTACACGTGCCACAACAGCACGGAGATCGCGGAGAGCGGACTTCGCCTGGACTACCGCGGAGGCATGCTGGAGGGCGGCATGCGGGGCCCGGCGATCCAGCCCGGCAACCCCCGCGGCAGCCTCCTGCTGCGGGCGATGCGGCACCCGAGCCTCGACTTCCGGATGCCCCTGGGCGGAGCGAAACTGCCCGACGACGTGGTCGCCGACTTCGAGCGCTGGATCGAGATCGGCGCTCCCGACCCGCGGGACGAACCGCCCTCCGCCGAGGCGCTCAGAGAGGTCACGTCATGGCAGGCGACGCTGGAGCAACGGAAAAGCTGGTGGAGCCTGCAGCCGATCACCCAGCCCGAACCTCCCGAGGTCGCCGATGCGGACTGGTCGCAGAACGCGATCGACCGGTTCCTCGCCCGCGGCATCGCCGACGCCGGGCTCGAGGCCGCGCCGCTTGCCGAGCCGCGCACCGTGATGCGGCGACTCTCCTACGTGCTGACCGGCCTGCCGCCGACGCCGGCGCAGGTCGACGACTTCGAGCGCCGCGCCGCCATCGACCGGGACGCCGCGGTCGCGGACGAAGTCGACCGGCTGCTCGCCGACCCGGCCTTCGGTGAACGCTGGGCCCGGCACTGGATGGACTGGGTCCGCTACGCCGAGACGCACGGCAGCGAGGGCGACCCACCGGTGCCCTACGCCTGGCGCTACCGCGACTACCTGATCCGGGCGCTGAACGCCGACGTGCCCGTCGACCAGTTGATCCGCGAGCACCTGGCCGGCGACCTGCTCGACGAGCCTCGGATGAACCCCGAACTCGGGATCAACGAGTCGGCCATCGGCATCGCCCAGTACCGCTTCGTCCTGCACGGTTTCGGCCCGACCGACGCCCTCGACGAACAGGTCCGCTTCACCGAGAACCAGATCGACGTCGTCTCCAAGGCGTTCCTGGGGATGACGGTCGCCTGCGCCCGCTGCCACGACCACAAGTTCGACGCGATCAGCCAGACCGACTTCTACGCCCTGTACGGCACGATGGTCAACGGCCGCCCGGGCGTCCAGACGATCGACGACGAAGCGCGCCGAAACGCCCACCGGACCGACCTGATCCGGCTCAAGGGCGAGTTGAGGCAGGTGCTGGCCGACGCATGGCTCGAAGCAGCCGCCGAGGTGCCGGCCCGGCTGCAGCAGCCGGACGGCCCGTGGGCCGCCGCACTCACCGGTGGCCAGTCGCCCTACGACCCGCTCTACGCCTGGGTTCGAGCCGGTCGAATCCGTGGCCGCGGGGCCTTCGCGAAGCAATGGCAGGAACTGGCCGCCGCCTACGAACGGAGCGGGCAGCAACTCGAGGCCCGGCGACAGGCGCCGGCCGTCCAGCGTTGGGACCTGAGCCGAACCGAGGACGTCGAGCAGTGGTACCGGCACGGCAACGGCCTTCCCGAGGCGAAGCCGCAGGAAGCCGGTAGCTACGAGGTCACCCAGGGCGGCGGGACGATCGTCGCCGACATCCTTCCCGGCGGCGTTTACACGCACTCGCTCACGAACCGCCACAACGGGACCTTCTCGTCGCCGCGGTTTCTCATCGGGACCAGGCAGAAACTGGCGGTGCGGATCGCCGGCCGCGGCGGGGCGATCGCACGCTACGCGGTCCAGAACTACCCCCAGCGCGGGGAGGTCCATCCGATCGAGACGCTCTCGGACGGCGAGTGGCGATGGCAGCACTGGGACCTCGACTACTGGGACGGCGACCACGCCTACATCGAGTTGGTGACGGCCGCCGATCACCCGATGACCGGTGAGAGCTCCGGCGGGCGCTCGGACCGTTCGTGGTTCGGGATCACCGAAGCGGTCGTGCTCGACGAAGACGGGGAACCGCCGCGTGACGAGCCGGCCGAGTTCACCGCGCCCCTGTTCGAGATCGAGGGAGCGCCGGGCGACCGCGGCGAGCTGGCGGCCCGCTACGGCGAAGCGCTTCGCGGCGCCGCCGAGGCTTGGCGCGACGGTTCGATGACCGACGCCCAGGCCCGTTTCCTGGCGAGCTTCGTGCGCCGCGGCCTGCTGCCGAACGACCTCGGCGACGTACCGGAAGCGCGTCCGATCGTCGACGCGATCCGGCAACTCGAGGAGGCGATCCCCGTGCCGACCCGCTCCCCCGCGGTGCTCGCCGGCCCGCGCTTCGATCAACCGCTGATGGAGCGCGGCAACCACCGGCGGCTTGGCGAGCCGGTGCCGCAGCGATTCCTCGAAGCGATCAATCCCGAGCCCTACGCCGACTCGGTCCACCCGAGGCTGGCCCTGGCCGACAGCGTCCTCGACTCCGGCAACCCGCTCACCGCCCGCGTCATCGCGAACCGCCTCTGGGCCCACACCTTCGGCCACGGCATAGTCGCCACGCCGGACAACTTCGGACAGATGGGCGAGCTTCCCTCGAACGCCGCCCTCCTCGATCACCTGGCGACGACGCTTCAGGACGACGGCTGGTCCCTGAAGACGTTCGTGCGGCGGCTCGCCTCGACCCGGGCCTTCCAGCTCGACTCGACGCCGTCGGACGCCGCCCGGGAACGCGATCCGCGGAACAGGCTGCTCTCCCACGCCCATCTGCGCCGCCTGGAGGCCGAGGCGGTGCGCGACTCGATGCTGATCGCCGCCGGTGAACTCGAACCGGTGACGGCCAGCGGGACCCTCCCGGAAACCGGCTGGTCCAACCGGCGCAGCGTCTACGTCCAGGTCATCCGGAATCAGCCGGATCCCCTGCTTCACACCCTCGACCTGCCGACCCCGGTGACGACCAAGGGCCAGCGCGACCAGACGAACGTGCCCGCGCAGTCGCTGCTCATGATGAACAACACCCAGGTCATGCATCTGGCCACTCGCTTCGCCGAGCGGATCGCCCGGGATCCCGATCTGCAGAGCGACCGGGAACGCATCGCCGCGATGTTCCGGCTCGCTCTCGGCCGGCCCCCGACCGAAGCGGAACTCGGCACGGCCGAGCAGTTCCTCAGCCAGGCCGTCGACCGGAAGCCCGCCCAGGAGGACGTGGAAACGTGGAGCGCGGCAGCCCGGGAACGCCGCGAGGAGAGCGCCGGAATCCGCGACTTCACCGCGGACAAGACGCGCGGAGTGCTGCGCTTCTACCACCGGGCGTCGGCGCCCAAGGCGGTCGCCGCGTGGGAGTTCGACGACACGCCCAAGAATGGCCGGGCCTACGATTCCGCCGGAAGTTTCCCGCTCAAGCTGGGCCGCCACGTCCGCGTGGACGACGGCGCACTATGGCTGGGGACATCGGACGTCGTGATGTCGAAGCCAATCCGGCGGACGTTCGACGAGTACACGCTCGAGGCCTGGGTAGCCGGCCTCCCGAGCGCGGCGGACACCGGCGACGCGCCGGTCCACCTGGTCCTGGCACGTGACCGCAAGGGCGCCTGGACCGCTTACCGAAACAGCGCCGAGGCCGACCCGGAGAGCGTCCGCCAGGAACTTCCGATGAGCCTGGACGAGGGTCGCATCCGGTTCGCAGGCGCCGGACACGCGCCTCTGGGGCTGCTCCAGGCCCGCCTCTACGACCGCGTCCTGGCCCCCGCCGATGTCGCGGCCTCGGCGCTCGGCAACATCGAAGCGCCGTCGGAAGCGGAGCAGGCGCGGATCTACCGCGGCAGTTGGTCCCGCATCGCTCGCCTCGAGGCGGAAGCGGACCAGCTCGAACAGAGCGCCGGCGGCGGCGACGCGTGGCGTCGACTGGCGCACGCCATGTTCAACCTGAAGGAGTTCATGTACCTCCGATGACCGAACACACCTGTTCCCTGATGAGCCGGCGGCGGATGCTGGCCCAGGTCTCCACCGGGTTCGGCGCGATCGCGCTGAACGGCATGCTCGGTTCGGCGCTCCTGCCGGGACCCGCCCGCGGCGCTCCGCGAGCCCGCGCCAAACACGTCATCTTCCTGTACATGTCGGGCGGCGTCTCCCAGGTCGACTCGTTCGACCCGAAGCCGTTGCTCGACCGCGATCACGGCAAGCCGATGCCGACCAGGATCGAACGCACCCAGTTCAACCAGAACGGGAACATCTTCGCCTCGCCGTTCCCCTTCAGGCAGTACGGCGAGAGCGGCATCCCGGTCAGCAGCATGTTCCCCCACGTCGGCGAATGCGTCGACGACCTGGCCGTCATCCGCTCGATGACCAGCACGGTGAACGAGCACGCCCAGGGCAACTACTTCTTCCATACCGGCTTCCCGCTGGTCGGCCACCCGTCGGCCGGCGCCTGGGTGAACTACGGGCTCGGCACCGAGAACGAGAACCTGCCCGGTTTCGTCGTCCTCCAGAGCGGCCAGGCCGGCATCCCGCACGGCGGCGTCGGCATCTACAGCAACGGCTACCTGCCGGCGGAGTTCCAGGGCTCCATCCTCCGCGGCGACTCCGAGGACGCGGTCCAGAACATCCAGGCACTGGAAGCTCCGTCGGCGCAGCGCGAGCGGCTCGACTTCGTCAAGGAGATGGATCGGGCCTTCCTCGAGCGGCTCGGCGGGCACGCCGACGTCGAGGCGGCGGTGCGCAACTACGAGACGGCGTTCCGGATGCAGGCCGAGGTGCCCGAACTCTGCGACATCAGCGGCGAGACCAGGGCGACGCGTGAGCTCTACGCGCTGGACCACCCGAACCGGACGACCGCGGACTACGGCCGCCAGTGCCTGCTGGCGCGGCGGCTGGTCGAACGCGGCGTCCGCTTCGTCGAACTGAGCTGCCTGCCGGAACCGACGGACGCCGGTCAGGCGGCGAACCCCTGGGACCAGCACACGGGTCTCGAGGTCGGCCACCGGGCCATGGCGCTCCAGGTCGATCAGCCGATCGCCGGTTTGCTCAAGGACCTGAAGGCCCGCGGCCTGCTGGACGAGACGCTCGTCATCTGGGCCGGCGAGTTCGGCCGGACGCCGTTCCACCAGGGCGCCGATGGACGGGATCACAACCCGTTCGGCTTCTCGATCTGGCTCGCCGGCGGCGGCATCGCGGGCGGCACGATCCACGGCGCTACGGACGACTTCGGCTACCACGTCGTCGAGGACGAGGTCACGATCTACGACCTCTGGGCCACGGTCCTCCACCTCCTCGGCATCGACCACACGAACCTCACCTACCGCTACGGCGGCCGCGACTTCCGCCTCACCGATGTTCACGGCAATGTGGTCGATGACGTGCTGGCGTAGTGCGGTGGTGCTCACCCGCCTGAGCCGGGGCCGTGGGGGGCGGACTCCAGCGGACGCTCGCGCTCACAGGAGAATGTGGGGACGGCGCTCGCTTCGTTCCGCTCGCTTCGGTCGGTCGTTGCCCTGCGCAGGGTCACCGGGAGTCGCTCGCTCCAAGCCCGCTGGAGTCCGCCCCCCGCGGCCCCGGCTCAGGCTGGAGGTCGTCGCGCTACGGGGTCTCGGCCTCGTTGCCTTCGTCGGTTCGCTTCTGGGGATCCAGAGTGGGGCGCTGGCTCAGGAAGGGGGACCGAGCTACTACCAGGATGTCTGGCCCGTGATTCAGAAGAGATGTCAGGGATGCCATCAGCCGGCGCAGTTGGGTGGTGAGCTGAACCTGACCAGCTTCGAGGGACTCGTCGCGGGCGGGATGAGTGGACCGGCTTTCGTGGCCGGCAAGCCGGATGAGAGCCGGATGCTCCGGATGCTACGGGGGGAGATCGAGCCGGCGATGCCGATGCGGGCGGAACCGCTGGCGGAGGGGGAGATCGCCGCGATCAGCGAGTGGATCGCGGCGGGGGCTCACGACGACACGCCGGAGGAGATGCGGCTTGGAGCGGCGACCGGGCCGATCGTCTACCGCCAGCCGCCGGTCATCACGGCGGTGGCCTACTCGGCCGACGGGGAATGGCTGGCGGTGTCGGGCAACCGGGAGGTACTGCTCCACCGCCGGTCGAAGATCGGCAGCGGCAACAGCCTGGAGGCCCGCTTCAGCAGCGTTTCCGAGCGCATCCAGGGGCTGGCGTTCCTCAGGAACGGGCGGTTGATCGCCACCGGCGGTACGCCCGCGCGGTTCGGCGAGATCCAGATCTGGGACGTCGAGGACCGGGAGCTCCGGGTCTCGAACATGCTCTGCCACGACACTCTGTTCGGTCTCGCGGTGTCGCCGGACGAGCGCAGGCTCGCGATCGGCTGCGCCGACCACACGGTCCGCATCCACCAGGCGACGAGCGGCCGGGAGCTGCTGCGGATGAACCACCACGAGAACTGGGTGCTCGGCGTCGTCTTCGGCGGCGACGGACGGCGCATCGTCTCCGTTGGCCGCGACCGGGCCGCGAAGTTGATCGACGCCTCGAGCGGCGCCTTCGTCGAGAACATCAACCTGCTGCGCGGCGAGCTGTCGGCGGTCGTTCGCAATCCACGAATCGAGGCGGTCGTGATCGGCGGCGAGGACCGCGTGCCCTACTACTACCGGATGGACCGCGCCCGGAAGATGCTGATCGCCGACGACTCGACGCTGGTCCGGGAGTTCGAGCGCCAGGACGGAGAGATCTTCGCGCTCGCGGTGGACCCGCGCGGCGAGCGGCTGGCCGTCGGCGGCGCCGCAGCGGCGGTGCCGATCTACGACCTCGAGACGGGTGAACGGACCGCCACCGCCGCGGGACACCGCGCCGGCATCTACACGCTGGCGTTCGACCCGACCGGCGACGAACTGGCCACCGCCGGCTTCGACGGTCGGTTGAGGCTCTACGGCGCCGGTGACGGCGAACTGCTGCACGAGTTCGTGCCGGTGCCGCTCGAACACGACGCCGGAACCCCTGCCGCCGGCGGGGGCGCGCCATGAGCAGTCGACTGCTGCTTCTGAGCGCCTGCCAGACCCTCGCCGGCATCGCCATCGCCACGGTCGCCGCAGCCGCGGGGCCGCCGCCGAATCTCGTCGACATGCATCCCCACGGCGGCCAGCAGGGGCGAGCTCTGCGGCTGGTCATCGAGGGCTACGGCGTCGCGGGCGAGATGGAGATCGAGAGCACGCTGCCCGGTTCATTCGCCCGTCTCGGCGAAGCTCGCGACGAGGACAGGTTGCAGAAGCAGCGGCGGCCGAACGACCGCAACCTCCAGGCCGCCGTCTTTCTCGTGGAGATCGACGCCGACGCCGCGCCGGGGCTCTACCCGCTGCGCGCTGTCAGCGAGGACGGCCTGTCGAACGCCCTGCTGTTCCGGGTGGACACCGTGCCCGAAGTCTCCGAGCGCAGCCTGCGCGACGGCATCCGCGACAGCAGCGTCGCCACCGAGCCGCCACACATCGATGCACTGCCGGTCGTCGTCAACGGCACGCTGGACGGAGCGGAGCGGGACCGCTACCGCTTTCGCTCGGAAGCCGGCGAGCGGATCGTGCTGGAGGTCGAGGCGCGGCGCGCGGGCTCGGCGATCGACCCGGTGCTCCGCCTGCTCGACGGCGAAGGCGGCGAGGTCGCCTTCAACCAGGAAGGCCCCGGTATCGACGTCGACGCCCGTCTCGACTGGCAGCCGCCGGAGGCCGGGGAATACGTCGTCGAAGTCCACGACGCCCGCTTCAGTGACCAGCGGCGGAACTTCTACCGTCTCAAGCTGATCGCCGCCTCGGACTACGAGTACGCCGACGCCGTCTTCCCGCTGGGGGCGCGCCGCGGAGAGGAGACGCGATTCGGGCTCAGCGGCGGCAGCGGGGCCGCCGCCAGGGAAGTCACCCGCACCGTCGACACGGAGAACGCCTTCGACATCGTCGGTCCGCCCGTAGCCTCGAAGACCAGCGCGGCCCTGCCGTTCCGGGTCGTCGTCGGCAGCCATCCCGAGGTGCTGGAGGGTGAAACGCCCGCTGGCGAGGCCCTCGACACGCCCTTGGTCGTCAACGGCCGGATCGACGACGCCGGCGAAGTGGACCGCTACCGGATCGCCGCCGAGCCGGGCCAGAGGCTCCTGATCGAGGTCGAGGGCGCCGCGCTCGGCTCCTCCGACCTCTTCGGCGTGCTGACCGTCACGACGCCGGACGGCGAGTTCCTGGCCTCCTCCGGCGACGACATCCCCGATCCCGACACGTTCCGGCTGCTGTCACCGACCGCCACTTCCTTCGACCCCTGGGTTCTGGTCGAGACACCGGAAGGAACGGACGAACTGCACGTCTCGGTCGAGGACCTGGTGGGGCGCGGCGGGCCGCGCTTCGGCTACCGGTTGACGGCGACAGCGAACGGTCCCGACTTCGAACTGCGCCTGAGCTCGGCCCAACTCACGCTCAACAGCGGCGCTTCGAAGCCGATCGACATCGGCGCCGTGCGCCGCGGCTATCTGGGTCCGATCCGTCTCTACGTTGAGGAACCCCCGCCCGGCATCGAGGCCCGGGACGGATGGATCACCAGCGAAGTGCGCGACCTCGACACCCGCACGCTGGCGCGCTCCGGCCGGATCCTGGTCACCGCCGACCTCGACGCTCAGCGCCAGCGCTTCGACCTCGAGATCTGGGGCGAAGGCGTGCTCGAGGACGGCACCGTCATCCGCCGGCGGGCGACCTTGCCGGGAAGCGTGACCAGTGTGCGCGCCGGCGACGGCCGCAGCTACACGACGGAGGCCGAGCGCTCGTTCAGCGCTCCGTGGCTGGAGAGCCGGCTGCCCGTGCTGCTCACCGGCAAGCCCGGGCCCCGGCTGACCACGCTGGAGCCGGCGACGGTGAGGCTGGTCAAGGGCATGCCGTTCGACTTCGAGTGGAAGTACGAAGCCCCGCCGGGAGAGGAAGCCGCGACCGAACCGCCGAGGGTCGTCAACGCCACGATCGGCGGCGGCGAGTTCCGGGTCGAGACGACGGAGAAGGCCGACTACAACAAGCCGGAAGGCAGCAAACTGATCCGAAGCAGCGACGGCACCCGGCTCGACCGCTACACCGTGACCCTCACCGGCGAAGTCACGGTGGGCGGCCGCCCCGAGCGGCTCTATACACCCGGCGTGACGCTCGAGATCGTCCCCGGCTACCGAATCGAGGTCGCGAAGGCGAGTGTCCGGTCCGGCAGGAAGGGCGCCGTCGAAGGCATCCTGCACCGTGAAGAGAGCTTCCGGCAGCCGGTCGAGCTGCGCGCCGACGGGCTGCCTACCGGCGTCGTCTGCGACAGCACCGAAATCGAGGACGAGGACGACGGCAAGTTCCGGCTCGCCTGCGAGGCGTCGGATGCGGTCGAAGCCGGGGACTACGACTTCCTGATCACCTCGTCGTCCTGGCTGGCCGGCGAGAGAGAAGTCCGGGCGGCCTACACTACGATGCCGGTGAGCGCGCGAATGGAGGTGAAGGGCAGATGAGACGTTTCGCCGGGTGCGCCATCACCCTTCTCTTCGGCTTCGCCGCCGCCCTGCCGGGCGTCACAACCCCCGTCGACCTCCTCATCCACCCCGCCGAACTCACCTTCGACAACCCCCGCGACGGCCGCAAGCTCCTCGTCACGGGCATCCTCGAAAGCGGCGAACGCATCGACCTCACCGCCGACGCCGAAGTCGACACGACCAGCGCCCCCGTCGAGCGCGGCGACGACGGCTACTTCACACCGACCACTCCCGGCAACGGCTCCCTCACCATCCACGCCGGCGGCCTCGCCGCCACCGTACCGGTCACGGTCCAGGCTCCCGCAGCCGCCAACGCCGCCCCGCCCGTCACCTTCGTCCGCGACGTCCTGCCCGCGATGAACAAGATCGGCTGCTCCACGGGCACCTGCCACGGCGCCGCCAAGGGCAAGAACGGCTTCAAGCTGTCGCTGCGCGGCTATGACCCGGAGTTCGACTACCAGTCGCTGCTGTACGACATGTCCGGCCGCCGCTTCAACCGCGCCGAGCCCGCGCGCTCGCTGATGCTCGCCAAGCCGACGATGCAGGTGGCCCACGAGGGCGGCCTGCGGCTCGAGCACGGCTCGCGCTACTACAACCAGATCCTCGACTGGATCTCCGGCGGCGTGCCTTACGGCGACCCGGCGAACGACCGCGTCGAGCGGCTCGAGATCCACCCCGGCGAGGTCTTCATGCACCGGCCGGGAATGAGCCAGCAAACGATCGTCATCGCTCACTATGGCGACGGCGGCAGCCGCGACGTGACCCGCGAGGCGCACATCACGAGCAGCAACACGGAGACGATGGCGATCGAGGAGAGCCCCTCCGGTCCCGTCGCCACCGGCCTGCGCCGCGGGGAGAGCACCCTGCTCGTCCGCTACGAAGGGCAGTTCACCACCGCGCCCGTCACCGTCCTCAGCGGCCGCGAGGGCTTCGATTGGACCGCGCTGCCTCAGGCCAACTACATCGACGAGCTGATCGACGACAAGCTCCAGCGGATCGAGGTCCAGCCCTCGGCCCCGGTCGACGACGCCGCGTTCCTGCGGCGCGCCTCGCTGGACCTCACCGGCCAGATCCCGACCTCGGAACGCGTGCGCGCCTTCCTTGCCGACGACTCCCCGACCCAGGACAAGCGAAACCGCCTGGTCGACGAGCTCATCGCCAGCGACGCCTACGTCGACCACTGGACCCTGAAGTGGGGCGATCTGCTCCGCAGCAACCGGAAGTTCATGAGCTACAAGGGCATGCTCACCTTCCGCGGATGGTTGCGCGAGGCGATCGAGGAGAACCGGCCCTACGACCGGCTCGTCCGCGAACTGGTCACCGCCTCGGGCAGCACCCTCGATCGACCGGCCGCCAGCTACTACCGCGCCGCCCGCGATCCGAAGGAGGCGATGGAGACCACGACCCAGCTCTTCATGGGCGTGCGGATGGTCTGCGCGCAGTGCCACGACCACCCCTTCGAGCGCTGGACCCAGAACCAGTACTTCGAGATGACCGCGTTCTTCGCCGGCCTCGGCGTCCGCCCGGGCTTCCGCACCGGCGAGGAGATCGTCTTCGACAAGCGCCGGGACAACGAGCAGTTGCACCCGAAGACGAACGCGGTCGTGGCGCCGAAGTACCTCGTGCCGGTCGACGGCGCGCCGGACCTCGGCGAGGGCCTGGGACGCCGGGCCGCGCTCGCCGAATGGCTGACGTCGCCCGAGAACCCTTACTTCGCACCCGCGATCGCGAACCGCGTCTGGAGCTACTTCATGGGCCGCGGGATCATCGACCCGGTCGACGACATCCGCGCCTCGAACCAGCCCGTGAACGCGGAGCTGCTCAACGCCCTGACCGCGGACCTGATCGAGAACGACTTCGACCTCCGCCACCTGATGCGGACGATCGCCACCTCCCGGGCCTACCAGTCGTCCTTCCAGACGAACGAGTGGAACCAGGACGACCGGATCAACTTCTCCCATCACGAACCGCGACGGCTCAGCGCCGAGCAGCTCGCCGACGCCGTCGCCCGCGCCACCGGCTCCCGCTTCGAGATCGACACCCTGCCCGAGGACTTCGACGCGACGGCCCTGCCCGACCCGCACGTGATGACGGCGAGCATGGGGATCGAGGGCTTCCTCGACCTGTTCGGCAAGCCGGACCGCGAGACCGCCTGCGAGTGCGAGCGCAAGACGGAAATGAGCCTGCCGCAGGCGCTGAGCCTGCTGAACGGCTCCGTCATCGCGGACGCGATCGCCGACCCCGAGGGCCGGGTTGCGAACCTCGTCCTCGGAGGCCTGGACAACGAGGAGCTCATCGCCGATCTCTATCTCGCCACCCTCGGCCGCTACCCCACGGACGATGAGTCCGCGCTCGCCGAGGGTCACTTCGAGGCCGCAGGCAGCCGCACCGCCGCGGCCCAGGACCTGATGTGGGCGCTCCTCAACTCGAACGCCTTTCTCTTCAACTCGTAAGCTCTAGCTCGCAGCCGCAAAGGAGCCCCGACCATGCTCGTCATCCCAGGCAAGTCCGGCCACACCTGCGACGGCCCGACCCGGCGGGAGTTCCTCCGCGTCGGTTCGCTCGGCATCTTCGGCATCTCCCTCAGCCAGACCCTGGCGCTCCGCGACGCGCAGGCCGCGACCGTCGCTGCTGACGCCTTCGCGGGCGGCAAGGGCTTCGGCAGCGCGAAGTCCGTCATCCTGCTGTTCCTGCAGGGCGGCCCCAGCCACATCGACATCTGGGACCCGAAGCCCGACGCGCCCTCGAACATCCGCGGCGAGTTCGGCGCCATCGACACGAAGATCCCCGGCATCCGGCTCTCAGAGACGATGCCGCTACTCGCCGAGCACGTCGACAAGTGCACCCTGATCCGCTCGATGAGCTACACCCCGAAGGGGCTCTTCAACCACACCGCCGCGATCTACCAGATGCTGACCGGCTATCCGCCGGACCGGGTCTCGCCCTCCGGCCAGCTCGAGCCGCCGACTCCGGCCGACTTCCCGACCGCCGGCTCCCACATCTCCAGACTCAAGCCTCTCGACGACGCGATGCTCCCCTTCGTCGAGCTGCCGCGGCCGCTCCAGGAATCGAACGTGATCGGCAAGGGCGGCGCCGCCGGCTTCCTCGGCAAGGCCTACGACCCCTACCGCCTCTACCAGGACCCGAACCAGCCGATCGCGCTCAGCGATCTGGAACTGCGCGAGGAGACCTCGCCCGAGCGCCTCGCCGGCCGCTTCGAGCTCCGCAAGGGCCTGAACGCCTCGCTGCCCGAACTCGAGAAGGCCGTCGCCGACTCCGCTCTCGACGAGTACTACGAGAAGGCCTACGACCTCGTGCTCTCCGGCAAGGCCCGCCAGGCCTTCGACCTGGCCAACGAGAGCGACGACATGCGCGAGCGCTACGGCAAGAACACCTTCGGCCAGGGCGCCCTGATGGCGCGGCGGCTGATCGAGGCCGGCACCCGCTTCGTCCAGCTCAACTGGCCCGCGGTCGCCAACGGCAACCCCGAAGTCGACTCCTGGGACACCCACGCCGCGAACTTCGGCCCGCTCAGGAACCTCCACTGCCCCGTCCTCGACCGCGCGCTGTCGGCGCTCCTCTCCGACATGGACGACAGAGGCCTGCTCGACGAGACCCTCGTCGTCGCCGTCGGCGAGTTCGGCCGCTCACCCAGGCTGGGCGTCAGCACCTCCGGCAACAGCAACTCCCCGGACGGCCGCGACCACTGGCCCTACTGCTACACCGCCCTCGTTGCCGGCGCCGGCGTCTCCCGCGGCCAACTCTACGGCGAGTCCGACGAGACCGGCTCCGCCCCCCGCGAGAAGCCGGTCCACCCGAACGACCTGCTGGCCACCGTGTACTACACCCTGGGGATCGACCCGGCGATGGAGATTCTGAATCACCTGGATCAGCCGAGAGAGCTGGTCAAGGGCGAGGTGATTCGGGGTCTGTGGGCTTAGCGGCCTCGGTCACCCTCAACCTCCATCGGAACCGGCGCCGACTCGGCGAGTGCCCAAGTTGCAATGTAGCCGCATTGCGGCTACATTGCGGCCATGACGACCGTCGGCATCCGCGTCCTGAAGAACCAGCTCAGCGAGTACCTGCGCATCGCCCAATCCGGCGAGCGCGTTACCGTCACGAGCCGGGGAACGCCAGTTGCCGACCTCGTTCCCCACGCGCCGCGCGGCCTTGACCCCGAAGACGAGTTGCTGCGGCTCGCACGAGCGGGAGAGATCCGTCTCGGCCGGCCCAACTCAGAGGCGGTGTACACCCGCCCGCCCAAGGAGGAACAGCTACCTCACGATGAGGTGATGGCGCTCCTGGACGCGGTTCGCGGCGACAGGTGACGCTCTACGCGGAGAGCAGCGCGGTCCTTTCCTGGTTGTTCGGAGAGCCGCCCGGCGACAAGGTGCACCAACTCCTGGCGTCCGCAACCAGGGTCTTCGCCTCGGAGCTGACGCTCTTCGAGTGCGACCGAGCGACCCACCAGCACGAATCGGCCGGTCGTCTGAATGCCGTGCAGGCCGATGCGGCGCGCTCACGGCTCGAGGCGGCGACAACCTCGTGGAACGTTCATCGGATCGGCACGGCCGTCATGGACCATGCGCGACGCCGCTTCCCGCACGAGCCGGTGCGCTCGTTGGATGCTCTGCACCTCGCCACCGCGCTGCGCATCGCCGAATTCCAACCCGATCTGCAAGTGCTGACCTTCGACCGCCGCATCCGTTCGAACGCCGCCGCCCTCGGGCTCGACGTCCTGCCGGAAGATCGGGAAGCCTGAAGTGGACAGGGCCGAGACGGATTCCGGCCGGCTAGCGCTAGCGTTAGCAGCGGCCAAGCTGTGAAGAGCGGCCCATCTCCCCTGTGAACACACGCGCCATTCTCATCGGGCTGGCGCTCGGCCTGGGGCTTGGCATCGCCGCGTCGGCGACCGGTTCGCCGGCGCTGCTGCGGGCCGCCGAGGCGGTCGAGCCGCTCGGACAGGTCTTCCTGCGCGCGATCCAGATGGTCGTCATTCCGCTGGTGGCGGCGGTCGTCTTCGTCGGGGTCGGGCGGATCGGCGACCTGCGGAAGCTCGGTCGGCTGGGGGGACTGGCCGTGGGCTTCTTCTGGGCGACGACGCTGCCGGCGATCCTGATCGGGATGGGCGTCATGGGTTTCGCCCTGACGTTCACGGCGCCCGTGGCGCCACCGACCCCTGTGACGGTTCCGGACGCCGCGGGTGTGGGCATCGTCGACTTCCTGGTCAACCTCGTGCCGCGGAATCCGGTTCAGGTCGCAGCCGACGGCGCGTTGCTCTCCCTCCTCATCTTCGTCGTCCTCCTGGCCGCGGCGACGACCACCCTTCCGGCCGAGAAACAGCGGACGCTGACGTCCTTCGCGGAGGCCCTCGGCGACGCTCTGACGAAGCTGATGGGCTGGATTCTGTGGACGGCGCCGGTGGGCGTCTTCGGTCTCGCGGCGCCGGTCATCGCGAAAACCGGGGCGGCGATGCTGCAGAACCTCGCCGTCTTCATCGTCGCCGTCGTGGCGGGCCTCTTCATCCTGAAGGGCCTCGTTCTCCTGCCCGCGGTGTGGTTCCTGGGCGGCGTGCCGCCCGGCCGCTTCATCCGCGCGACCGTGGGCACCTACACCGTGGGCTTCACCACGACGACGTCCGTGGGAACGCTGCCGATGATGCTGCAGGAGGCGAAGAAGCTCGGCCTGTCCGAGCGCAAGTACACGCTGATCCTGCCGCTGGCGGCGTCGATCAACCGACCCGGCAGCGCGCTGTTCCAGAGCGCGTCGCTCGTCTTCCTGGCGAAGATCTACGGCGTTCCGCTCGACGCGGGGCTGATCGCCGCGGCGGTGCTGGCCATCTTCCTCGCCGCGATGACGGTGGCTCCGGTGCCCAGCGCCAGCATCGTGTCGCTGGCGCCGGCTCTGGACGTCGTGGGCGTGCCCCTGGCGGGGCTCGGCATCCTGCTGGGGATCGACCGCGTGCCCGACGTCTTCCGCTCCGCGGCCAACGTGATTGGGCACATGTGCGCCGCGACCACGGTCGACACGATGACCCGTGGCGACGGCGAGGAGTGAACGCTCAGGGAGTACGATCGGATCAACGCGACGACGGTCAAGGGGGGGCGAGATGGAGATCGAGCCGATCAGGAATGAAGCCGACCGCTACCGGTCGCCAACGCATCTCGCGATCCTCGCTCCTCTCGCCTTGGCGTTCACTGTCCAGGCCTGCGCCACCAGCGACTCGGGCGACTACCTGACCCCCGAGCTTCGGGAGCGCGTCGAGACACTGAAGCTGGAGGCGCCCGGGAGCACCGAGGACGTAGCCATCCTGAGCGATCGACTCGACACGCTGTGGCAGTGGGCGAACGCCTACTCCCTCACCGGCGGACCGGTCCCCGACGTCTTCCCGCAGCTTCTCGCGAACGCGAACCGCTCACTCCGGGGGCTCGGAGGGGGAGCGACGATTCCGGTGCCGCGGGTCTCGGAGTTCATCCGCCTCTACACCCGGGAGTTCCAGATCAAGGACGAACACCCGGGGGCAGTCGGCACGCTGGCGCTCGACCCGCCCGGTCCCTTCCGCGCCGGCGACCAGGTGACGGTCCGGTTGACCTACACCGTGGGCACGCTCGGCATGGCGGAGGGCGGCGGCGTCCTGGTGCGTGGAGCGCGGCGGACCGGCATTCAGGCCGAGGACCCGGCGGGCCGGAACTACGTCACGGTCGAAACGTCGAATCCGGACGCGACGCTGACGTCCACTGAACCCTGGGGCGACTGGCGAGGCATGCACTTCCAGTCCGGGACCGGCCGCGTGCGCCCCGGCGTGCCGCGGGCCGTGCTGCAGTTCCGTCTGAGCGGTGCGGCTCTCGAGGAAGGCGACACGATCACCATCACCTACGGCGACACCTCGGCGGGCGGACCCGGCTTCGCGCTGCAGGAAACCTCGAACGACCAGGTGATCCTGCACCTCTACGCCGACATCGAGGGCACGGGCGACCTGCTGCGACCGGCATGGCCTTCCTTCGAGGTGCTGGGCCGGGACGAGGTCCGCTACGTCAACGCGGTCGCTCCGTCGATCGTCGCGCCCGGCGAGCCCTTCACGCTGGCCGTTCGCGCCGAGGATCGGCTGAAGAACCCGTCCTCCGGCGTCATGCCCGCGCTCGAGGTGCTGCTGGACGGCGAGCCATTCCGCACGATCGAGGCCGGCAGTCCGGCCATCTCGCTGTTCGAGGACGTGAGCCTCGCCGAACCCGGCGTCTATCGCTTCTCCGTCCGGAACGAGGACGGATCGATCCGGGCGACCAGCAATCCCGTTCGCGTCGAGGAGGACCCCGAAACGCGCGTCTACTGGGGCGAGACCCACGGTCACACCGCCTTCGCCGAAGGCCAGGGGTCGCCCGACGGCTACTACCGGTTCGGCCGCGACGTGGCCCGGCTCGACTTCCTGAGCCTCTCCGAGCACGACATCTGGATGGACGACAGCGAATGGCGGAAGCTTCAGGAGCTGGTCGAGGAGTACCGGATCGAAGGCGAGTTCACGACGATCCTCGGCTTCGAGTGGACCTCGCGGTCGCCGCTCGGCGGGCACCACAACGTGTTCTTCCGCGACACGCCCGGCCGCAGCCGGGTCCCGAACCAGAAGGCGCCCCTGCTCGACGAGCTGTACGCGGGGCTGCGCGACCTGAACAGCAACGACGACGTGCTGGTCATCCCCCACGCCCATCAGCCCGGCGACTGGACGAACAGCGATCCGGACCTGGAGCGCCTCGTCGAGATCCAGTCAGGCCACGGCACCTTCGACTGGTTCGGCAACAAGTACCTGCAAAACGGCTTCGAGGTCGGCTTCATCGGCGCCTCCGACAACCACAACGGCCATCCCGGGTACTCCGGGGCCGGCAACCGGCAACTGGGCGGCCTGGCCGCCGTCTACGCGCCGGAGAACAACGCGGATGCCATCTTCAGCGCGCTTCGCGACCGGGCCGCCTATGCGACGACCGGCGAACGGATCCTCCTCGAGGCGACTCTCAACGGCGCCCGCATGGGCACGCGCCAGGAGGACGCCGCCGTGCGCCGGATCGACTGCCGGGTGAACGGCACGGCCCCGATCGACGCGATCGACGTGATCAGGAACGGCGAGATCGTCTACACCAGGAGATACCTGGAGAGCGCACTGTCCGGGGAAGCGCGGGTGCAGATCACCTTCGAGTCGTCGACCGAGATCCACGGCGAGCGCACGCCGCCCCGTGGCGGCCGACCGTGGAGAGGAGCGATCCACGTCGCCGGAGCCGAGCTGGTCGACTACGACGATCCCTGGTTCACGCAGCCCGCGACCTACCATGTGGCACGCAACACGGAAGACCGCAACCGGATCGACTTCGACTTCCCGACCCGCGGCCGTCCGAAGTCGCTGGTTCTCGAGTTGCGCGGCGCAAGCGCCGACACGGTCATCACCGTCGACATGGAGACGACGACCGAGTCGCGCGGCTCGGGCGGCTATGTGCGCATCCCCCAGGAACTGCCGGCGAACACCGTGCGGTTCCGTCTGGGTGACCTGAACGGCCAGGTCGATCGCCGCGAGTACCCGGTGCTGGAGCACACCGACGCGCTCTCTGCGCAGATCGTGACCGAGGGCCAAGCCCTCGATCAGGAGTTCAGCTTCACCGACCAGGGCGAAGTCCGGCCCGGCGACTACTACTACCTCCGCGTCCGCCAGATCGACGGCAGCATGGCGTGGTCGAGTCCGTTCTGGGTGGGTGACGCTCCGGGTAGGCTCGGGGAAACCGCCGAACAAGGAGATCCGAGATGCGGAAGACCCTCGCGCTGCTTTCTCTGCTGCTCGTGTCGGGTGCCGGCGCGGCCGCCGTTGCGGCTGCCGACGACATCCCCCGAACGCCCAACGGCAAGCCCGACTTCACCGGCCGCTACGACATCCGCTCGCTGACGCCCTTCGAGCGCAGGCCCGAGCGCGGCGAGGAACTCGTTCTCAGCCCGGAGGAGGCGGCCGGGGTCGAAGCCAACCAGCGCCAGCGGGTCCTGGACGGCGACGCGGCCAGCAGCCCGGACCGGCCGCCCCCGGAGAAGGGCGCCTTCATCGACCGCCAGAGCTACAACTACGCCTGGTTCGATCCGGGCCACACGATGTTCAAGATCGACGGCAAGTACCGGACGTCGATCCTGACGAACCCGCCGAACGGACGGATGCCGCCGATGACGGAGGAAGCCCGGAAACACCGTGGCGCCCTGCCCAGGTTCATCTGGATGAACGACGACGGCACGGCCTGGTGGCTGGAGTCGGGCGACACCCCCTTCGACAGCCCGGAGACGATGGTCCTCGGCGTCCGCTGCATCTACCAGCCAGGGGCTTCGATCCCGATCCGCACGATCTCCTACAACAACCTGAAGACCCTGGTGCAGACGGACGACCATCTGATGATCCACATCGAGTGGATGCACTGGACCCGGGTCGTGCGAATCGACTCGGAGCACTCGCCTGCGGCGTACCAGTCCTACTCCGGCGACTCGATCGGCCGCTGGGAGGGCGACACCCTGGTCGTCGAGACGACGAACTTCCGTCGCGAGGCGGCGCCCCAGATGCTGCACGGTCGAGAGTCGGCCGGCGTGCCGCGCGGCGCGATGAAGGTGACCGAGCGCTTCAGCCCGATCGACGGCCAGTCGCTGCTCTACCAGTTCGAGGTCGAGGACGAGGAGTACACCGCGCCCTACGGCGGCGAGATGCCGTGGCCAAGGACGGACCAGTACAACTACGAGTACGCCTGCCACGAAGGCAACTACTCGATGCTGGGCCAGCTCCGGGGCGCGCGCCAGCTCGAGAAGGAGTGGATCGCCGCCGGTAAACCGGTGAAGGGCGGGGAGTAGCGGCTCAGATCATGCTGTAGCCGGAGCCCTGCCGCTCCGTGCCGAGTCCGCGCCCCTTCTCGATCCAGCCGAACTCCTCCAGGATCGCCTGGCTGTAGGTGACCCGGCCGGTGACCCGATCGAGCGGCTCGGTGGCGAGCAGCAGGGCGGCCTGCGCCATGACCTCGACCGTCTCGGCCTCGTTCGGGTCGCGGCCTTCCATCAGCCGGTGATGGACGACGCCCGGCGTGGGCACGATCTGGGACGGGCTGTAGCAGGTCACCGAGACGCCGTGCTCGTAGACCTCGGAGGCCAGGCCCTGGGTGAAGCGCTCGAGCGCCGCCTTCTCGGCGCCGTAGAGCGAACCGCCCGCGAACTGCGGGCCCCTGTACGGACCGCGGCCGGGGCCGATCGCGGCGCCCGAGGAGACGTTGACGATGCTGCCGGCGCCCCGCTCGATCATCTCGGGCAGCACGAGTTTCGAGAGGTAGAACGGCGCGTGGAAGTTGACCGCGGTCGAGCGATGCCACTTGTTGATCGGGAAATCGACGACCGGGATGAAGTAGGTCAGGGCGGCGTTGTTGACGAGCACCTGGACCGGCCCCAGCGCGTCGCGGACTTCGTTCACCAGGCGCTCGCAGTTCGGGTACTCCGAGACGTCGCAGGCGAACGCAGTCGCGTCGCCGCCGGCCGCCCGGATCTCCTCGATCGTCTCCTCCAGCGAGCCGCCCAGGTAGTGGCCGCCCTCGGACAGGGTGCGCGCCGTGCAGGCGACCCGTGCGCCGTGCTCGGCGAACAGCTCGGCGATCGCCTTGCCGATGCCGCGGCTCGCTCCGGTGACCAGGGCTACTTTGCCTTCGAGCTTCTTCTCGGCTTGCGTCACTGTGCTTCCTCCTTCATCCGTCTAGAGCCGTCATCCGCAGTATGCGTCGCGGTACCGCTCGCGCAGCACGTTCTTCTGTACCTTCCCCATCGCGTTGCGCGGCAGGTCGTCGACCCAGTAGAACCGGCGGGGATGTTTGTAGCGCGCCAGCCCCGCATCGAGCGCGGCGCGGAGCGTATCGTCTTCCACCGGCGAGTCCTCGGCGACGAGCACGGCGACCACGCCCTCGCCCAGGTCGGCGTGCGGCGCGCCGATCACCGCCGATTCCGCTACTCCCGGCACCTCGTCGAGCCGGTCCTCGACTTCCTTCGGGTAGACGTTGAAGCCGCCCGCGATGACCAGGTCCTTGCCGCGGCCGACCAGGGTGACCCGGCCCTCGCCGTCGACGCTCGCGAGGTCGCCGGTGACGAAGAAGCCGTCGTCGCGCATCTCTTCGGCCGTCTTCTCCGGCAGGCCCCAGTAGCCCGGGAACAGGTTCGGGCCGCGGATCTCGAGGGTGCCGACTTCGCCCACTGCCACCTCGATGCCGTCCTCGCCCACGGCCCGCACTTCGACGTCGGGCAGCGGGAAACCGACCGTGCCGGCCACCCGCTCCCCGAGCAGCGGGTTCGAGGTGATCATCCCGGCCTCCGTCATGCCGTAGCGTTCCAGGATCCGGTGGCCGGTGCGAGCCTCGAAGTCGCCAAAGACGGCTTCCGTCAACGGCGCCGAGCCGGAGACGAACAGCCGGATGCTCCCGCAGTCCGCACCTCCGAAGCCCGGTTCCGCCAGCAGCCGCGAGTAGAACGTGGGCACACCCATCAGCACCGTCGCCTCCGGCAGCAAGCGACGCACTTCCGCGGCGTCGAACCGCGGCAGGAAGAGGACCTTCGAGGCGTTCAGGAACGCGGTGTGCAAGGCCACGAACAGCCCGTGGACGTGGAAGATCGGCAAGGCGTGAAGCAGCACGTCGCCAGGCTCGAAGCCCCAGATCTCGTGCAGGGCGAGCGCGTTCGAAGTCAGGTTGCCGTGGGTGATCATCGCTCCCTTGGAGCGCCCCGTGGTGCCCGACGTGTAGCAGATGGCGGCCAGGTCGTCGTCGCGGCGAGGTTCGACCGCCGGGTCGGGATCGAGGGACTGCGCCTCCTCCCACAAAGCGCCGATGCCCACCGTCTGCGGTCCGGCGGCCTCGGCCCCAACGACGACCCGCGGTGACGCGTCGTCGACGAAGAAGGCAACCTCTCTTTCGGTGTAGGCCGTATTCAACGGCACGTAGACCGCGCCGCAGCGCAGCACGCCCAGGTACAACGCGACCGCCTCGACCGACTTCGGGACCTGGACCAGTACCCGATCCCCGGGCTCGACCCCGCGCTCGCGCAGCGCCGCCGAGAATCGGGCCGAAGCGTCGTCGAGATCGCGATAGGTCCACGCCGGTCCGCTCGTGCCTGCCGCGGCGCCGACCGGCGCCAGGCCGGGACAATCGAGGGCTGCCTCGAAACGCTCGGAGAGCAGGGCGAAGAGGTTCATCGTTTATCGACGCGGGTCTGCGGGAAGACGGTCGATCCTACGCGTGTTGCAAACTAGGTCACCCGGCCATGGTCGCCAGCCGCAATCGTCCGTTCCTCCCGCCCGCAGTCGCCATCCGCCGCGCTCTCCCAAGTCTGGGCGCGGCGGTACTCGCCATCGGGTTCGCCGGCTGCACCGACGACCCGGTAGCCGAGACCCTGCACCTCGAGTTCTACCCGCCGTCGGCGGAGGACACGCAGCCGGACGAGAACGACGTCGTCGAGCCGGACGACGCCAACGGCTACGTGAGGCTCGAGGCCGAGGTCTCGATCCAACGCCACGCGGTCCCCGAGGGGCACGCACTGATCGAACGCCGGCTGAACGACCGGACCGAGGCGTTGATGAACGGCTACGACGTCTGGCACCTGCGGTTCGACCGCCTGTACGAGCCGCTCGCCGACGGCGCCGAGTGGGAACGGGCCGGCAGGGAGCTGACCAGCTACCGCCGCTGGGCGCTTGTCGGGAACCCGGATGCCGAGCTCCAGGAGTTCTTCGCCAACACACCGATCCGGCCGTCCCTGGCCGTCTGGGACAACGAACGGCGGGAGCCGGACCAGCAGCGGCCGCCGCCCCGGACCGTCTCCCTGGAGCTCGTGTTCGACGGGGGAACGCAGGCCACGGCCGGCGAAGCCGACACCGTCGACCGCGGTCTGCGCGGTTTCGCCGTCGACGCCGCCCGCTACCACCGACGCGTCGCGGCGTTGTGGCGCTACATGGACGAGAACCCGGGCCGTCGCTTCGAGTGCCTGCGCGCCCTGTTCGCGGCCGCCCGGGGCGAGGAACTGCCCGAATCGACGCTCGTCGCGTCGCCGCGGGAGCTCGCGCCGAACACGGCTCCGCCGGCGCCGCCCGAGCGGCCGCAGGACCAGCCTGTCCTCCGCGACCTCGAATTCGAGCTGATCGAACGGATCGTCGAAGCCGGTGAACCGCTGCTGGAGATCTTCGAGGTTCCGGATGACGACGCCTTCACCCTGCGGGAGCTTTCGCGCCGGGTCTTCGATCCGTTCCCGGGCGTCATCACCGCCGTGCCGGACGGGCCGGTGATCGAGGCGGTCGGATTCGCCGAATCCGGGGACGGCTGGACGATTCCCTCTCTCGATCTCTGGCGAGCGTACCGCTCCCTCGACGGTCGCTTCGTGTCGCCCGACCCGCTCCTCTTCCTGCTCGAGACGGACGGCAACGACTTCGGCTGCGACGAGGAGGACGACGCCTGCAAGGACCGCGAACGCGTCTTCGCCTTCCTCGCGCGCGGCGCCTTCGACGCCCGCCCAGGCTCTTCAATGGTGATCCGGCGCGCCCTGGAGACCGAACTGCAGCCGCACGACGTGTACCGCCTGACGTGGATCCGCGGCGGCACGGACGAGAGCCCCGGCAGTGAGGGCGCCCTTGACGGCGTCCTCGAGACGGGCCGGTAGACTCCCGCGCAGAGTTCCGCTCCCGAGAGGTGCCGATGATCCGTTCGACCAACATCCGACCCAACCGACGCCTGCCCGGTCTCGCGCCCGTGCTGGCCGCCACCATCCTCCTCGGCCTTGGCGCCGACTCCCTCAAGGCGCAGCGGCCCTACCCGCCGGAGATGGAGAGAACGACCTCCGAGGTCTACCGGACGGTAGGCGACGTCGAGCTCAGGATGTACTTCTGCAATCCCGAAGACCATTCCGCCGACGACCAGCGCCCGGCGATCGTCTTCTTCTTCGGCGGCGGCTGGAGAGCGGGTTCCCCGCAGCAGTTCCTGCCGCACTGCCGCTATCTCGCCGAACGCGGCATGGTCGCCGCGGTCGCCGACTACCGGGTCGCGAGTCGGCACGGCGTGACGGCGCACGAATGCGTGGAGGACGCGAAGAGCGCCGTTCGCTGGCTGCGCGCGAACGCTGATCGCCTCGGCGTCGACGCCAACCGCATCGCCGCTGGCGGGGGCTCGGCAGGGGGTCACCTGGCGGCCGCCACCGCGACGCTGCCGGGCCACGATCCCGATCCCGACGGAGTGAGCCCCGTGCCCAACGCGCTGGTCCTGTTCAACCCGGCGACCGTCCTCGCTCCCGTCGATGGCGACCCGCTGCCGACGGAGGAGGAGCTGGAGCGTTTCGCGGCGCTCGAAGAGCGCTTCGGGGCGCCGCCTGAGTCGATGTCCCCGTTCCACCATCTGCGGGCCGGCCTGCCGCCCACCATCCTCTTCCACGGCCAGGCCGACGAGACCGTACCCCACAGCACCGCGGACCGATTCTGCCGCGGCCTGCGGGACCACAAGAACCGATGCGACTTCGTCAGCTACCACGACCAGGGCCACGGCTTCTTCAACTTCGGCCGGGGCGAGGACGGCGAGAACCGGAACAAGTGGTACGACGACACGGTCTCCCGCATGGACGGCTTCCTCTACTCCCTCGAGTGGCTCGATCCGAAGCCGAATCCCGACGGCACGCCGGGCGAACGCCTGACCTGGCAGGAGTCGCTCAGCAGGGCGCTCGGTTCCTCCGCGAAGGGCCTGCCGAGGACCGAGGAAGAACTGCAGGAGTTCGTCAAGACGCTGGGGAACCGGGAAGGTGAGAAAGACGACGACCCGGCGCCACCCGACGGCGGACAGACGGACCCGGACGGCGATCTCTAGCGCATGATCCCGCGCCCCGAGATCCGACGGCGCCTCGTCGCCGTTTCCCTGACCGCGGCCGGCGCCGCGGCCGCGGCCCATGCCCAGGCAGCCGCGGACCTGAGGCCTGCCTCAGCCAGCGCCGCAGAAACACAGCCCGCCGGCGAGTGGCACAACTACGCCGCGGACAGCCACAGCAGCAAGTACTCGCCTCTCGACCAGATCGACCGCGACAACGTCCATCAGCTCGAGGTCGCCTGGCGCTGGAAGTCGATCGACTACGGGATCGCAGCCCGCCACGAGGGCGTCATTCCGCCCTTCGTGTTCCAGAACACGCCGATGATGCGCGACGGACGGGTGCTGGTCGCGACCGGCCTGGCCGCGGCCGCGCTCGACCCCGCCAGCGGCGAGATCCTGTGGACCTACGATCCGTTCGAGGACGAACAGCCACGGAACATGGGCCGCGGCTCCGTCCGCGGCGGCGTGACCTGGAGCGACGGAGACAGGCACCGGCTCTTCTTCACCGGCAACGGCCGGCTCACCGCTCTCGACGCGGACACGGGCACCCTCGACCCCGACTTTGGCGACGGCGGGCGCGCCGACATGCTCGACGTCGGCAGCGGCGTGACGCGCCGCCAGTACTTCTGGACATCGGCGCCTGTCGTGTGCGGCGATTCGATCGTGGTCGGAGAGTCCACGTCCGACGCCTGGTCGCGACGCAAGAACCCGCCGGGAATGATCCGCGGCTACGATGCGCGCTCCGGGGCCCTGCGCTGGCGTTTCAACATCATCCCCGAGCCGGACGAGTTCGGATTCGACACCTGGGACAGCCCCGAAGCGGCCGAGGCCGGCGCCGCCAACGTCTGGACCTGGATCAGTTGCGACCAGGAACTGGGCATCGCCTACGCGGCAACCAGCACTCCGAGCAACGACTGGTACGGCGGCCACCGCCCGGGAAAGGGCCTGTTCGCCGAATCGATCCTCGCTCTCGACGCCGGAACCGGCGAGCGGCGCTGGCACTTCCAGGCCGTACACCACGGTCTCTGGGACTATGACTTCCCTGCGGCGCCCGTGCTCGCGGACATCGTCGTCGACGGCAAGCCGATCAGGGCGCTCGCCCAGCCCTCGAAGCAGGCGTTCCTCTACGTTCTGGACCGCCAGACGGGCGAACCCGTCTGGCCGATCGTCGAACTGCCGGTGCCGGCGTCCGAGGTGCCCGGCGAGCAGGCCTGGCCGACCCAGCCGCACCCGACCTGGCCTCTCCCCTACGATCTGCAGGGACTCGCCATCGACGACCTGATCGACTTCACGCCCGAACTGCGCGCGATGGCGATCGAGTACGTCTCGCAGTACCGGATC
Organism: Thermoanaerobaculia bacterium; assembly: GCA_022823665.1. Lineage (GTDB taxonomy): Bacteria > Acidobacteriota > Thermoanaerobaculia > Multivoradales > Multivoraceae > Multivorans. The sequence continues at coordinate 91,656 of JAJEHN010000013.1, forward strand.
GGCCCGATCTTCCAGCCGCCGACCCTGATGGACGGTTCAGAAGAAGCGCTGCCAACGATCCAGGTGCCCGGGCCCGTAGGCGGCACCAACTGGAACGGCGCGGCGCTCGACCCGGAAACGAACGTCCTCTACCTGCCGTCGGTGACCGTGCCCGGGATCATGGGCCTTCGACCCCCGCCCGATCCCGGCCGCTCCAACCTTCGCTATCGAGTCGATCTGAGTGAAGCGGACGGCTACCGCTGGGTCACGCTGCCGAACGGCCTGCCGATCACCAAGCCGCCCTACGGCCGGCTGACCGCGATCGACCTGGACACCGGGGAGCACCTCTGGATGGTCCCGAACGGCGACGGCCCTCGCGATCACCCCGCGCTCGCCCACCTGAACCTGCCGCCCCTCGGCCAGCAGGGTCGGGTCTCCGCCCTGGTCACGAAGACCCTCGTGTTCCTGGCCGACGGATCGGACGTCATGGTCGTCCAGCCCGAGGGCGCGGGCAGCCGCAAGTTCAGGGCCTTCGACAAGGGAACCGGCGACGTGGTCTGGGAAACCGAGCTTCCGGCCGGCGTGAGCGGCGCACCGATGACCTACCTCCACGAAGGGCGCCAGTACATCGTGATGGCGCTCAGCGGCACGGACTTCGAGAACGAGTTGCTGGCCCTGGCGCTTCCCGAATCCGCGGTGGCCGCGGCCCCCTGACCGCCGGCAACACGCCCCGTACACCGGATGAACCTGCGCGCCGTCTCCGGTCTGGTCGGGCGGCTCCTCCTGCTGCTGGCCGGGGCGCAGTTGATCCCCTTCCTCTTCGCCATCTGGCACGGCGAAGACCGGCCCGCGGCGGCACTCGGAGGGTCGCTGATCGTCAGCGCGCTGGCCGGCGCGGTCGCTCACTGGTGGGGCAAGCCGCACGAGAAGATCTACCGGCGCGAAGCGACCCTGGTGGTGGTCGGCGCCTACATCCTGGCCTCCTTCTTCGGCGCTCTCCCCTACCTGCTGAGCGGCGAGATCGCGGACCCGGCCTCCGCCCTGTTCGAGTCCGCCTCCGGATTCACCACGACCGGCGCCTCGATCCTGACCGACATCGAGCTGCTGAGTCCGAGCATCCTGCTCTGGCGCGGCCTCACCCAGTGGCTGGGCGGCATGGGAATCCTGCTCCTGTTCGTCGCCCTGTTCCCCAGCCTGGGCCCGGGCGCACGCCTGCTCTACCGCCTGGAGGTGCCGGGGCCGACCCAGGACATGTTCCAGCCCCAGGTCCAGAAGACGGCGACCGTGCTGTGGCGCATCTACGTCGGCCTCACCGTCGTCCTCATCCTGTTCCTGCTCGCCGGCGGCGCCACCCAGTACGAAGCGTTCTGCTACGCCTTCACGACGGTGTCGATCGGCGGCTTCGCCCCGTACAACGCCAGCGTTGCCGCCTTCGACTCCGCGTTCATCGAGTGGACGATCATCGTCTTCATGCTGATCGCGGGCATCAACTTCTCCCTGATCTTCGCGGTCCGGTCGCGGCCCAGCCAGCTCTACAAGGACGTCGAGTTCCGCGCCTACGTCTCGATCGCCGCCGTGCTGGTGGCCCTGGTCACGCTGGACCGCTGGCGCAGCACGGACCTGCCGTTGCTGAAGGCGCTCCGGGAGGCCGCGTTCAACTCCGTATCCCTGATGACGACGACCGGCTACACGACGAGGGACTACGACTCGTGGAGCGACACGTCGCGCACCCTGCTGCTGCTCGCCATGTTCGTCGGCGGCTGCGCCGGCTCGACCGCTGGCGGCGTCAAGGTCGGCCGGCTGGTCATGACGCTCAAGATGGCGCTGCGCGAAGTCCATCTCATGTTCAACCCGCGCCGGGTACTGGCGCTCTGGGTCGGCAAGCGAACGATCAGCGACCAGGTGGCGCGCAGCCTGGGCGGCTTCATGACCCTCTTCGCCTTCCTGTGGCTGGGAGTCGCCGCCATCCTCGCCCTCGCGGGCAACGACATGGTGACCTCGCTGTCGTCCTCGCTGGCCTGCCTGTCGAACGTCGGCCCGGCGATGGGGGCGGCCGGCCCGTCGCTCAACTACGCCTTCTTCGCCGGCTGGGAGAAGCTGCTGCTGATCTTCCTGATGTGGCTGGGCCGACTCGAGATCGTCGCCGTCGCGGCGATCCTCCTGCCAGCGTTCTGGCGCCGTTGAGCCCTATTCGACGCGGCAGACGTCCTCGAACTCCGGCCGCGGCAGGCGCCCGAACAGGCCCTCGGGATCGCCGTAGCCGATCGAGCAGAGGAAGTTCGAGCGCACCGTCGTGCCGGGGAAGAACAGCTCGTCGCACTTCGCGTTGTCGAACCCCGACATCGGACCGCAGTCGAGGCCGAGCGAGCGCGCGGCCAGCATGAAGTAGGCGCCCTGCAGGGTTGCGTTCCTGAACGCCGTCACTTCGGCCAGCTCCGCGTTCGTGCGGAACATCTCGGCCATGCCCGGGTTGTGGGCGAAGAGCACGTCCATCTTCTCGAAGAAGGCCAGGTCGTAGCCCAGGATCGCGGTCGCCGGCGCCTGCCGGATCTTGTCCTGGTTGCCCGGCATGGCGATCGAAGCCAGCCGCTCCTTCGCTTCGTCGCTCACGGTGAAGACGACCCGCTGCGGCCAGCAGTTCGCGCTCGTCGGCCCCCACTTCATCAGGTCGTGGAGTTCCCGCAGGGTCTCCCGCGGCACGTCGCGCGGCAACCACCTGTTCTGGCTGCGGGCGTCCCGGAACAGGACGTCCATGGCTCCTTCGTCGATCCTTGGCATGGCGTTCCTCCGGCGGCGGATGTTAGCCGCAGGTTCCTCGAGCGATGGCGCGGGCTCAGTCGGTCGCCGGCACGCGCCGGAACAGCGACCCCACATGGGCCTCGGGCAGCGGCTTCGTCGCCAGCGACACGGCCGCGGTGCAGCCCATCGCGAACAGTCCGGCGAGCGCCGCGCAGGAAGTCGGGTTCGGCGCCTCACCGTGCAGCCAGGAGAACACCGGGTGCAGGAAGCTGCCCTCGAACCAGGCCGGATCGATGACGCCGGTGTGGAGGATCAGGAAGGAGCTCAAACCGACGATCAACCCCGTGTAGGCGCCGGTACGCGTCACGCCGCTCCACAGCGCGCCGAGCACGAGCGGACCCGCGAACGCCGCCATCATGCCGCCGTTCCCGGTCCAGACCAGGATCGCGATGTTCATGTCCATCAGCATCCAGGCCATCGTCACGCAGACGACCATGACGCCCACGGTCGCCCAGCGGCTGATGACCAGCACCCGCCGGTCGAGCTGCTCCTCGCTGAGGTGCGAGTGGAAGCGCGGCGCGATCGTCCGCCGGTAGAGATCGTTCGCCACGATCTGGGACGACGACACGACGAGTCCATCCGCCGTCGACATGACCGCCGACAGGATGCCGACGCCGATCAGCGCGGCCAGCCAGGCCGGGAAGAGCTCGATGAACAGTGCCGGCAGCGCCTCGTTCGGGGTCGATCCCTCTTCGTACAGGCGGCCGCCGAGCACCGCCCGCGCCAGGGCGCCGCCGAGGCCGAGCATGCCCAGGGTGACGCCGAAGACGGAAGCGAAGCGAAGGAAGGTGAAACGCGACTTGCCCGTCTTGAGCGCCCAGATCTTGTTGCCGATGTGCGGCAGCAGTCCGAGCGGAATGTGGGCCAGCAGCACCGCCAACTGCGACCACCAGGAGTGGTAGAGCGGCGTCGAGCGGTTGATCCAGCCGACCTGGTTCGGGTCCTGTCCGCGAATGCTCGAGATGACCGTTCCGAAGCCGCCGTCCAGGCCGGCGCCGAAGAGGAAAAGGAGGATGACCAGCACGCCGATCAGCAGCATCAGGAAGCCCTGGACGCCGTCGGTGAGGATGTCCGCGTGGGCGCCGCCCAGAGACACGTAGACCATCAGCACGACGGCCGTGATCCCGAGCGCCCAGGCCGGCGAAAGCCCGAGCATCGTCTCGAACATGACCAGGCCCGACAGGAGCTGGCCCGCCAGGTAGAAGAACAGGAGCAGGGACGCGACGGTGACGATCACGCGAATGCCGTCCGACTGGTAGCGGTCCCCCAGAAACTCGGGGATCGAACGCGAGCCGAACCGGTCGCCAACGTTCGCCACCAGCCGCATGCAGATCAGCACGCCGAGATAGACGCCGGCCGGGTAGAGGACCGCCGACAGCAGGGCCGCCGTCCCGTGTTCGTAGGCGAGCCCCGGGAACCCCAGGAACGTCGCGCCGCTCGCGGTCGTTGCGGCGAAGGCGAGGGCGAGGAAGAAAGGGCCGTAGGCGGCCCGCGCGGTCGCGAAATCGTCGGCGCCATGAACCCGGTTCCGGCCGATCAGCCCGAAGGCCAGCATGCCGCCCATGTAGACGGCCAGGAACAGCCAGGACCAGACGATCAAGCTCATTGGGAACGGCTGACCGTATCACCCGCCCACCACGCAGGTGGCGCGAGCTGACGCCACTCCTGAACCAGGCCGTGCGCCCGCCACCGGGCGCGCGGCTGGCACGAAACTGGCACACGAAACCGGCCACAGCCGTCCGCCGTACTGCTAGTACGCAGTCGACAACCCCGGAGGTCATCTCCCATGCGTCACGCCACCATCTTCCGAACTGCCGTCGTTGCCCTGTTGTTCTTCACCCTGCCGGCTCTCGCCGTGGCCGAAACTGTCCGTATCCCGGCAGGCACGACCGTCTACTGCGTCCTCGACGAGAGCCTCTCGACGAAGAAGAAATCAAGCAACTTCGTCCGGCCGGGAGACCGCGTCCGCGCCAAGGTCGCCGAGGACGTCGTGATCGACGGCCGCGTCGTCATCGAAGCGGGTACCGTGGTCTGGTCCGAAGTCAGCAAGGCCCGGCGGGCCAAGGTCGCCGGCATCCGGGGTCGACTCGAGGTCGAAGCCAACACCGTCGCCGCGGTGGACGACACGTCGATCCGCCTCGCCGGCGGCTACGACCGCTCCGGCAGGGGCCGCTTCGTGACCGCCGCGGTCCTGGCCAAGGTCATCGCCTGGCCCTTCATCCTGATCAAGGGCAAGCAGGCGCACCTGAGCCGCGGCGTCATCTTCGACGCCCAGACCGCGGCTCCGGCCGAAGTGGACGTCGTGGCGGCGCGGGATCTCCCGGTTCTGCGCGCCGACATCCCGGGATTCGAAGTGAGCATCCCGTACGACAGCATCGACCCCGAGGTCCGCCTCGCTACCCTGCCTCTCCAGTTCTACGGACTGGAAGCCGAAACCGACGAGGCCCACGTAAGCGCCGTCAACGGCCAGACGATTCGATGGATCGAGATCCACCTCGTCGACGGACTGGGCGAGGTCGACTTCCAGGAACTGGCCGAGCACTTCCGGCTCGGAATGAACCGGTTCACCGTCACGGCGGAAGGCCAGAGCGTGAACGTGCTGCTGGAGTTCGAGTTCTAGAGACAGAGCCGCCACCGGCTCCGCTACTGTTCGGGGATGCTCAAGATCTTCCGGCGTCAGTACCTCGGCACGTTCGTTCTCCTCGTCCTTCTCGCCCTCCACCCCGTAGCGGCGCAGAAGGAGCCGCTGGAGCTGCACCACATCTACGGGCCGGAGGCGCTCGACTTCTCGCCCGAGCTGCCGCGGATCCGCTGGCTGCCCGGCGGCCAGGAGTACCTCTCGGGGGAGGACGGCGAGGATGGCTGGTCGTGGACGGCCATCGACGCGGCGTCGGGCGAAAGCCGCCCGTTCTACGACCCGGGGCCCCTGGCAACCGCGCTCCGGGAGCAACTGGACCTGAGCCCTGAGGACGCGGCGTCGAGGGCGCGCCCCGGGGCGCTCCGGCTGTCCCCGGACGCTGACCGGCTGCTGCTCGACCTCGCCTCGGACCTCTTCGTCTGGAGTCTCGACGACCAAACGCTCACCCGGCTGACTCGCGGTCCGGAAGCCGAAGAACTGGCCCGCTTCGCACCGGACGGCCGCCGTGTCGCCTTCGTCCGCGACGCGGATCTCTACGTCGTCGACCTCTCCGGCGACGAACTCCGGCTGACCACCGACGGCGGCGAGAACACGCTCAACGGCAAGCTCGACTGGGTCTACCAGGAGGAGATCTACGGCCGCGGCAACTACCAGGCCCATTGGTGGAGCCCCGACGGCCGCCGCCTCGCCTTCCTGCAGAGCGACGAGCGCGACGTTCCCCGCTTCACGGTGGTCGACCACATACCCTTCCGGCCGCCACTCGAGGTCTACCCCTACCCCAAGGCCGGGGACCCGAACCCCCGCGTCCGGCTCGGAGTCGCCAAGGCAAGCGGCGGAGGCATCACCTGGATCGACCCGGGCCTCTACGGCCACACGGAGATCCTGATCGTCAACGTCACGTTCTCGCCCGACGGCGATGTCTGGTACCAGGTACAGGATCGCAAACAGACGTTCCTCGACCTCCACCGGGCCGACCCGGCGACCGGCGAGTCCGAACGAATTCTGCGGGAGCAGTCCCACGCCTGGGTCAACGTGCTCGGCCCGCCGCACTTCCTCCAGGACGGCGGCTTCCTCTGGTTCAGCGAACGCACCGGATTCCAGCACCTCTACCGCTACGACCGGGACGGCAAGCTCGCCAGGACCCTGACCGACGGCCGCTGGGAGGTTCGTTCGCTCAACGCCGTGGACGAAGAAGCCGGGTTCGCCTACGTCTCGGGCACCTACCGCTCGGCGCTCGGCGCCGACGTGCTGCGCGTGTCGCTTGACGGTTCTGCCCCGGCCCTCCTGACCGAAGCGCCCGGCAGCCATCGAGCCAGCTTCCCGGAGGACGGATCGATCAGCCACTGGATCGCCACCTCGAACGACCTCCACACGCCGACGACGATGACGCTGCGAAGCGCCAGCGGCGATACTGTCCGCGACCTCGGAGGCGGCGACGTGCCGGACCTCGAGCGGTTCGACATCTCGCCGCCCGAACTCCTGAGCATCACGACCAGCGACGGCGTAGACCTGGCGGCGATGCTGATCCGGCCCCACGGCTTCGATTCCGACCGCGTCTACCCGGCCTGGGTTCACGTCTACGGCGGACCCCACGCCCAGCAGGTGCGCGACGGCTGGCAGGGCTCGCGCGGCATGTGGTTCCAGTACCTGGCGCAGCAGGGGGTCGTCGTCCTCGTCGTCGACAACCGGATCGCCTCGGGCAAGGGCGTCGAGTCGACCTGGCCGGTGTACAGGAACTTCGGCGAGCAGGAACTGATCGACCTGGTCGAAGCCGTCGACTGGCTCGGCGCGAAACCCTGGGTCGACGCGGAGCGGATCGGTCTCGACGGCTGGAGCTTCGGCGGCTACATGACGCTCTTCGCGCTCACCCGCTCCGACCGTTTCCGCGCGGGTATCGCGGGCGGCAGCGTCGTCGACTGGCGCGCCTACGACTCGATCTACACCGAGCGCTACATGTCGACTCCCGACGACAACCCGGACGGCTACGAGCGCACCTCGGTGCTCGAGTCGGCCGGGGATCTCCACGGCGACCTGCTGATCATCCACGGCACGATGGACGACAACGTCCACATGCAGAACACCCTGCAGCTGGCCTGGAAGCTCCAGAAGGCCGGCAAGCCCTTCGAGATGATGCTCTACCCGAAGTCACGCCACGGCATCTCGGACCCGGACCTCTCGCTCCACTTGCGCGAGACGATGGCCCGCTTCATCCTGAAGACGATCGAGCCCTAGCTGCTAGCGCAGTTGAACTGGCCGCCCAAGCGGAGCTGGCCTGACGGCCGGCCCGTTTCTCTGGCCGCCTGCGGCGGCAGCGGGTCAGAAGACCCGCGCACCCAGCAAGCGGCCAGTTCAACTGCGCCAGGCGCGCACGCTGAGCGCCAGCGTCGCAATCGTCCCCCAGGACAGGCCCACGACGACGCCGGCGTCGAGGATGCCCCGCCACGGCTGATCCAGCCGGTGGACGATCACGATCAGCACCAGGATGCCGGCGGTACCGAGCCAGACGCCAAGCCTTTCCCTCCGCGTGCCTTCGAAGTAACCAGCCGCGAACAGCGGCGCGAGCACGACCCGCCGAAGCGTCGGCTGGTTGCGCACCGTCATCGCCCGCTCGGCCACCCGCGGCGAGAACCGCAACTGGAAGCCGCGGAATCCCTCGGACCAGGCCATGAAGGGAATGATCGCGAGCAGCGAAGCCCAGTGATACCAGGCGAACGGATGGTCGAAGGCCGCGATCGAGATCCTGGCGAGCCGGTAGACCGCCCACACCAGCAGGCCGACGATCCCGCCCACCGCCCACAAGGCGCCGGCCGTCGCCACGGCGCCGCCGGCGAGGCCGCGGTTCGCGTTCACCACCCCATCGGTCTGCGCGCCGGTGGAGGCGGCGTCACTCATCCGAAGCGAGGTCCCGCCGGCCTTGGTCGCTGGCCAGTGCCGCGTGGTTCAGGATGTTCCTCGCCATCGACGAGGTTTGCGTGTCGGCATTCGCGCGATAGACCGCGGCGCGCGCCTCGTGAACCTCCGCGCTCTCGGGCGCAGCGTGCCGGGCCGCCTCGATCAGGTGACACGCCACCGCGTGGCGCCCGGCCGCGGACGCGGCCCGCGCCGCCTCGATCACCTTCTCCACACCGCCCGCCAGTTCGATCCAGGCTTCGGCCTGCTCCCTCTTCGTCGCCGGCACGATGTTGTCGAACTCGCCGTCCCACCAGCCGCCGTAGCGCCGCCAGACCATCCGCACGAGGAAACTCGGATCGTCGTACACCGGCTGCAGATAGGGCTCGTCCGCAAGGTCCGCCGGCGGTGTCACCGCCTGAACCACCTGGTCGAGGCTCAGGCCGCGGTTCATCGCCGCGACGCTCTGTTCCTCGATCGACCGCATGTAGCTCGCCGTGCCGTCCAGAGCGCGCCGCACCCGGTCGGCCCCCAGGATCGGCAGACCGTGCCCCGGCAGCAGGATCTCGGCGCCGAGCGGCAGCATCCGCTCGAGGCTGTCGGCCCAGTCGCCGACGTAGCGCTGCACCTTCTGCGGGTTGCCCGCGTTCGGCACCGCCCAGATGAACAGGTCGCCGGTGTGGAGGATGCGGCGCTCGGGTATCCAGGTCCAGGTGACGTCGTCCGTCTCGCCGCGGCCGTGCGTCAGTTCGAAGGTCAGCCCACCGCGGCGGAAGGTCATGTTCCGCCGGTAGAGGACATCCGGATAGCGGTAGCTGTCAGGCCAGCGGTAGTGCGGCACGTCGATCGCGAACTGCCGGCGGTTGATCGCCGTGTTCCAGCCCAGGGTCGCCCGGTAACGGTCGAAGTGGGCCGGCACCCGCTCGTGGGCGTAGACCGTCGGCCGCGGCCAACCCCGCTCCTCGGCCTCGGCGTCGAAGGCGGTCACCGAGAACACGTGGTCCGCGTGGTGGTGGGAGTAGATCGCGGCGACGACCGGCGTCTCGGGCCAGACACGGCGTACATCCTCGAAACAGCGCTTCACGTCCAGCAGATGGCCGGCGTCCAGCATCACCAGGCCGTCTCCCGTGTCGACTACATAGAAGCCGGCGAGACCCTTGAAAGCGAGCAGGTCGTCGGCGATGCGGCAGGAGCCCGGGTAGTAGCGGTGGACCGGGTGGTGCTCGAACTGGAGGTCGAGTTCTCCGCGCCAGGCCCGCTCGGCCAACTGCAACAGGTCGGGGCGAGGTTCGTCGGGCATGGCCGCGGACGTTACCCCAGCGCGAAACGGGCCGCCCGAGGAGCGCTGCTAGCCTCCACGCCGTGAAACGGAGCCTGCCCGCGACTGTGGGGCTGCTGGGTTTCCTCGCACCCGTCGCCGGTCAGGAGCAGCCGGAAGCCGTCGCCGAGCGCCCGAGCATGGCGGCGACCCGGGTCGAGCAGGGACCCAACGTCGACGGCGACCTGAGCGACCCGGTGTGGGCCCGCTCGGAAGTCGGCGCGGACTTCGTGCAGCACGAGCCACTGGACGGCGTACCGGCCACCGAGCAGACGGAGGTCCGGGTCGTGTTCACGGGCAGCACGCTCTACTTCGGCATCACCGCCTTCGACGCCAACCCCGAAGCGATCGTCGCCAGGGAAATGGAGCGGGACAGCCGCATCTTCCAGGACGACTCGATCATCCTGATGCTCGACACGTTCCACGACCGACGCAACGCCTACACCTTCGAGACGAATCTGAACGGCGCCCGCTCCGACACCCTGGTTACCGACGAGGGCCGCGACCTGAACCTCCAGTGGGACGGCATCTGGCACTCCGCGGCGCAACGTACCGCCTCCGGCTGGACGGTCGAGATCGCCATTCCCTTCTCCACCCTCCGCTTCGACCCGTCGGCGCCGGCCTGGGGCCTGAACGTGCAGCGCCACATCGCCCACAAGCGCGAGACGACCCACTGGTCGGGCCTGCCCCGCGAGATCAGCGTCCTCGGGCAGACCGGTTCCCTGCTCCTGCCGATCCATCGCGTCTCGATGGCGGGAGAACTCACCGGACTTGACGGGCTGTCCGAGTCGAGGCACTTCGAGGTCAAGCCCTTCGTCGTCGGCGACGTGAGCGCGGATCCGCGCCTCGACACCGCTCCAGGCAGCGAAGGCGACTTCGGACTCGACTTCAAGTGGGGCGTCACGCGCTCGCTGACGCTTGACCTGACCTACAACACGGACTTCGCCGAAGTCGAGGTGGACGACCTGGAAACGAACCTGACGAGGTTCTCGCTCTACTTCCCGGAGAAGCGCGACTTCTTTCTGGAGAACGCGGGCATCTTCGACTTCGGCACGCCGCAACGCTTCTACTACCGGCCTCCCTTGCTCAAGGCCTTCTTCTCGCGCCGGGTCGGCCTGAACCAGGGCAGACCGGTACCGATCGACTGGGGCGCCCGTCTGACCGGACGGGTGGGAGGCTGGAACCTCGGCGTTCTCCGGGTGGCGACCGCTGGGATCGCAAGGGAGGCCGGGCCGCTGCCGGCCAACGCCTTCACGGTCGCCCGGCTCAAACGGAACGTGGGCCGGCGCTCCTCGGTCGGTGCAGTAGTCACCGAAGCGTCGCCCGACGGCCTGGCCGCAAACCGCGTCGTAGGCGTCGACTTCGACTACAAGCCCACGCCGAGGCTCGGATTCGGCGGCTTCTGGACGAGCAGCGGCCTGAGCGAAGAGCCGACCGGCAACGGCGCCGCGGGCGGGGCCGGCGACGCAGGCGAAGACGCCTACGGTTTCAGCTTCGACTACAAGAGCCGGGACGTCACGATCTTCCTCGACGCCCAGGACATCGAGGAGGACTACCATCCGGCCGCCGGCTTCCTGCTGCGAAAGAACGTCCGCCGCCTGCATCCGATGTTCCAGTGGTTTCCGAGAGTCGAGAAGGGCATCGTGCGCACCTGGTACACGCACCTCAGGGCCGACTACTACGAGACCCTGGACGAAGGACAACTCGAATCCCGCCGCATCGAGATTCAACCGATCGGCATTCGGACAACGGGCGAGGATCGCTGGCGCTTCGGCTACGTCGGCGAGACCGAGAACCTGGTCGAGCCCTTCGAGGTCGCGCCGGGAATCGTGATCCCGCCCGGCTACTACAGATTCGACGCTCTCGAGAGCGCCATCACCAGCAACCCCAGCCGCCTCTTCAGCACACGCACGGTGCTCACCGTGGGTGACTTCTACGACGGCAGGCAGGTGTCCGCACGCGCCCTGTTCTTCTTCAAGCTCTCGAGGCACCTGCAGACCGAGACCAGGTGGATCTTCAACGACGTCGAGCTGCCCCAGGGCGCCTTCCACGTAGCGCTCTACAGTCAGGGGGTCAACTACACGTTCAACCCCAATCTCCGGCTCAACGCGATCGTCCAGTACGACGATCTCTCCGGCGAGCTCGGGACGAACATCCGCCTCCACTGGATCTACAGGCCGGGCTCCGACCTGTTCGTCGTTTACAACGAGAACTGGATGGCCGAAGATCTGCGCCATCGCCAGAGCACCCACCGGCAGATCGCCGTGAAGTTCACCTACCTGATCCAGCCCTAGCCTGCGCATGTCGCGACCGAGGCAGATCGCCCCCGCACTTGCGCTCGCCTTCGTGGCGGCCGGGCCGGCCACCGGCATGCAGGAAGCAGCGCCCGGCCCCGGGCGGCCGACGATGGCGGCCACCCGGGTCGATCAGGGCCCGACGGTCGACGGCGACCTGAGCGACCGGGCCTGGCAGGCGTCCGAGGTCGGCACGGACTTCATGCAGCACGAGCCGCTCGACGGCGTGCCGGCGACCGAGCAGACGGAAGTGCGGGTCGTCTTCACGGACAGCGCGATCTTCTTCGGTATCACCGCGTTCGACGCGAACCCCGACGCGATCGTCGCCAAGGAGATGGAGCGCGACAGCCGCATCTTCCAGGACGACTCCGTCCTGCTGCTCCTCGACACGTTCCACGATCGGCGCAACGGGTACGCCTTTGCCACCAACCTGAACGGCGCGCGAACCGACGCCCTGGTCACGGACGAGGGCAGGGATCTCACTCCGCAGTGGGACGGCATCTGGTCGGTGGCCGCCCGCAAGACGGCCTTCGGCTGGACGGCCGAGATCGCGATCCCGATCTCGACGCTCCGATTCGACCCGGGAGCTCCCTCCTGGGGCTTCAACGTCCAGCGCTACATCGCCCACAAGCGCGAGATGACGCACTGGTCGGGCCTGCCGCGCGAGGTCAGCGTGCTCGGACAGGTCGGCTCCGAAAACCAGCCCGTCTTCCGGGTATCGATGGCCGGCGAGCTGACCGGACTCACGGGTCTTGCGCAATCGGCGCAACTTCAGATCAAGCCGTTCGCCATCGGCGACGTCAGCGAGGACCCCCGTCTCGATCTCGACCCGAACACCGGTGGCGACTACGGTCTCGACCTCAAGTGGGGCGTTACGCGCTCCCTGGCGCTCGACCTGACGTACAACACCGACTTCGCGGAGGTCGAGGTCGACGAGCTGCAGACGAACCTGACCCGGTTCTCGCTCTACTTCCCCGAGAAGCGGGACTTCTTTCTCGAGAACGCCGGCATCTTCGACTTCGGTCCTCCCCACCGCCTGTTCTACCTGCCGCCCGTGCTCAAACTGTTCTTCTCGCGACGGGTCGGCCTGGCCGACGGCCAGCCGGTGCCGATCGACTGGGGAGCGCGGCTCACCGGGAGGATGGGGGGCTGGGATCTCGGCGTGCTGCGGGTCGCAACGGCCGGAGTCGAGCGCGACGACGGCCCGCTGCCGGCCAACGCGTTCAGCGTGGCCCGCCTGAAGCGCAACGTCGGCCAGCGGTCTTCGATCGGCGCCATCATCACCGAGGCGGCTCCGGACGGCACCTCGGCGAATCGCGTCGCCGGCCTCGACTTCGTCTACAAGCCGACCCCGAAGCTGATCTTCGGCGGCTTCTGGAGCACCAGCGGCATCAGCGAAGAGCCGTCGGCGAGTTCCGGGAGTGCCGCCGCCGACGCTCCCTCCGATGCCGGCGAATCCGCCTACGGCTTCAACTTCGACTACCAGGGACGCGCGCTGACCGTGTACCTGGACTCCCAGGAGATCGAAGAGGACTACAGTCCGGACGCCGGCTTCCTGCTGCGCAAGAACGTCCGCCACCTGAACCCGTTGATCCAGTGGCTGCCGCGGATCGAACGCGGTTTCGTCCGCTCCTGGTTCACCGAGGTCACGATGGACTACTACGAGACGCTGGACACCGGCGAACTGGAGTCACGGCGGATCGAGATCTCGCCCATCGGCATGAGGATGACGACCGAGGACCGCTGGCGGTTGGGCTACGTCCTCGAAGCGGAAAACCTGGTCGAACCCTTCGAGGTGTCGTCCGGGGTCGTGATTCCGCCCGGCCGCTACGACTTCGAGACCTTTGAACTCGCCGGCTTCTCGAACCAGAGCCGACTGTTCGGCCTGCGCGGGCGTATCAGCATCGGCGACTTCTACAACGGCACCCAGACCTCCGGGCGCATGGGGTTCAACTTCAGGATCTCCAGGAACGTGCAGACCCAGACCAGCTGGGTCTTCAACGACGTCGAACTGCCCCAGGGCGCCTTCGACGTCGGCCTCTACAGCCAGCTCGTGAACTTCACGTTCACCCCGAACCTGCGGCTGAACACGATCATCCAGTACAACGACCACTCCGGCGACCTCGGGACGAACATCCGCCTGCACTGGATCTACAAGCCGGGCTCCGACCTGTTCGTCGTCTACAACGAGAACTGGATGGCCGAGGATCTGCGCTACCGGCAGAGCACCCACCGCCAGATCGCGGTGAAGTTCACCTACCTGATCCAGCCGTAGGCGCCGCGGCCAGACGGGCCGCCACTTGGACTCATCCCCGGTTTGGGCTACAATCGCGGAGCTTTCACGGCGCCGCGAGGCAGGGGACCGTCCACCCCGGCTGTCGCCACCAGATGCCTCAAAGCGGCCGCGCCTCAGCTTCCCGAGACGTCCACCACGTCGCCCCGTCCTCCGGGAGGAACTGAACTGCCAGCCGGCGGCGCCAGTGGACTCAACGGGTCGATACCCCACCGGAATGCCAGAAGCGCAAGGCGAACACCCCACCGGGACACCTGCCGCCCCCAAACGGCGGCCGGCCCGCCGTCGGCGGCGTCCCCGTCAACGCGGCGGCGCGGGCAAGACGCGCACGGTCGCGCTTCATCAGCGCAGTGCGTCTCACTTCCGCCCCGAGGACCGCGAACGGGGCAAGGCGGTCTTTTCGGCGGGAAACGTGAAGCTGGAAGTCGACGGCACGAGCGCCCGGGCCATCGTCGAAGCGCTGGCGCCCTGCGAAGGCGCCGCCGCGGACGAGCCGGCCGGGAACGACGCCACCACCGTGGAGATCGACTGGTCGAGGGTTCCCGACGAACGCATTCTCCACGCGGTGTGCGACTGTCCCCAGTTCGCCGGCGGCACGGCCTGCGGACACATCTGGGCGTCACTGCTCGAGCTCGCCGCGAAGGAGCCGAAGAGCCAGCCAGCCGGATCAGGCCGCGTTTCGCTGCGGAAGACCCGGCCTCCACAGGTCTCCATACCAGGATCGGCATTGAACACGATGGACACCCCGACCGCCGCCGCGAGCGCACCTCCCCGCCCTTCCCGGCGCACCCGCAGGAGCCGCAGCCGGCGCCGGAGGCGAACACCGGCAACGACGAGCTGGAGGTCGGTCGTCGACGCCGTTCGCGAGGACATCGAGCAGCAGGGCATTCCCGAAAAGACCTCCGCGGCAAGGCACGGAGAGCCCGAGATCCGGTTCCTGATCAACGCGGCGACGAGCCGCACCGCCGGCGGGCTGATGATCGACATCTTCGGCCGCAAGAGGAATCCGCAAGGCGAGCTCGGCAAACTGAAGCGTCTCAATATCGACCACGCCAAAGTCGAGGAACTGCTTGGCCTGAACTCGCTTGACGCCGACGCCTCGCCGACGAACGGAGCGTCCCCTGCCGCGGAGCCGGCGATGGTTACCGCGCTGCCGCCCGAGGCGCCGCAACGCCAGGGGCGCAAGCGGAAGGCCGGGCGCGGCCGACCACCGGGGCGCCCCCAGATCCAGCGCGTCTTCGTGCCCCTGAACTGGGTCGATCACCTTCTGCCCCGCCTCAGCTCGAGCGACCAGCTCTTCTGGTGGGACGGCCGCTCTCTCGCCAACCTGCACCCGGTGAGCTTCGACGACGGCGCACCCTGGCGCCTCACCCTGCAACTGGAGATCGCCGCCGCCAGCCGTATCCGGCTCCGCGGGCTGCTCAAGCGCGGCGAGGAGACGACACCTCTCAGCCGCGCGGCCCTGGTGCTGCCGTTCTCCAGGGGCAACGGCGTCACTCCCGGCGCGGAGGCAAGCGATGCAGGCAACACCCTGCTGCTGCTGGACAACTCGATCGGCCGCCTCCACCTCGAACCGCAGCGCGACCAGCCCTGGTACTCCCTGCTCGGCGCCAGCGGCGATCTGGTCATCCCGGACGAAGACCTGGAAGCGGCAGTGACCAGCCTCCTGGAGCTGCCCGCCCTGCCCCCTCTGGAGCTTCCGGAAGAGGTCTACCTCTCCGAGGAGTCCCCGGTCCCCCAGCCACGGCTGGCGCTCGAGCCGGAGGACGCACCGGAGTGGATGAATCCCCAGCTCGAGGCCCGCCTCTCCTTCGGCTACGGCAGCCTGACCGTCGACGCCGGCGATCCGAGGTCGGCGGTGGTCGACTGGGAGGAGCATCGCTTCGTCCGGCGCGACCAGCAAGTCGAACAGGACGCGCTTGTCCGTCTCCTCGAGCTCGGTCTGAAGCCGGTCGCATCCAAGGCCGGTCACAGCCTGGAGCTCGAGCCGCGCGACCTGCCCGCGGTCGCCGAACCGCTGCTGACGGAGGGATGGGAGGTCGAAGCCCACGGCGCCTCGATCCGACCGCCGAATCCGCCGGCGTTGCGTATCGAGAGCGGCGTCGACTGGTTCGAGCTCAGCGGCCAGATCGACTTTGGCGAAGACCAGATCGAGTTCTCGGAGATCCTGTCGGCGATCTCGGAAGGCCGGCGATCGGTCGAGCTGGACGACGGATCGAAGGGACTCCTGCCGGCGGCCTGGGTCGAGAACTACGGCTCGCTCAGCCAGCTCGCCCAGGCCTCGAGCGAAGAAGGACTGCGCTTCCTGCCCTCGCAGGCCTTGCTGGTCGACGCCCTGCTGGCGGTGACGCCGCCGGTGAACGTCAGCAAGACCTTTGCCGAGCTGCGCGAGAAACTGAGCACCTTCTCGTCGATCAAGCCGAAGAAAGAGCCGCGCAGCTTCGTCGGCACGCTCCGCAACTACCAGCGCCTCGGCCTGGGCTGGCTGTGCTTCCTGCGCGAGTTCGGTCTCGGCGGCGTGCTGGCGGACGACATGGGGCTGGGCAAGACGATCCAGGCGCTGGCCGTGCTCCGCATGTACCGCACCGCCTCCCGGACGACGAAGCTGCCCTACCTCGTCGTCGCGCCGCGCAGCCTCGTGTACAACTGGATCGACGAGGCAGCCCGCTTCACACCGGATCTCAAGGTGCTGGAGTACGCGGGTCGCGACCGCGAGGAGCTGCGGGACGAACTCACTTCGGCCGACCTGGTCGTCACGACCTACGGCACCGTCCGCCGCGACATCGGCTATCTCGCGACCGTCGACTTCGACACCGTGATCCTCGACGAGGCCCAGGCGATCAAGAACGCGACCTCGCAGACCGCCAAGGCCTGCCGCCTGCTGACCGGCAAGCACCGCCTGGCCCTCACCGGCACCCCGATCGAGAACCACCTGGGCGAACTCGGCTCGATCTTCGAGTTCCTCAACCCGGGTCTGCTCGGCCGGCTGCCGGCGCTGGACGTGCTCGCCGGCGGCCGCGCGCCAAGCGAACAGGAACTCGCCCTCGTCGCCAAGGGCCTGCGGCCCTTCATCCTCCGCCGCAGCAAGCGGGAGGTGCTCCCGGACCTGCCGGAGAAGACCGAGCAGATCCTGCAGTGCACCCTGAACCCGAAGCAGCAGGAGATCTACGACCAGCTCCGGGCCGGGTACCGCGACAGCCTGCTGAAGCAGGTCGAGGACAAGGGGGTCGGCGGGTCGGCGATGCAGGTCCTCGAGGCGCTGCTCCGCCTGCGGCAGGTCGCCTGCCATCCGGGCCTCATCGACGAGTCCTGGAACGAGGCCGGCAGCGCCAAGCTCGAGTCGCTGTTCGAGCAGGTGTCCGAGGTGCTCGCCGAAGGGCACAAGTGCCTCGTGTTCTCCCAGTTCACGTCGCTGCTGGCCTACGTACGGAGCCACTTCGAGGAGCAGGGCGTCCCCTACGCCTACCTCGACGGCCAGACCAGGAACCGCGGCGAGGTGGTCGATCACTTCCAGAGCGACCCGGACACGAACATCTTCCTGATCAGCCTGAAGGCGGGCGGCGTCGGCCTGAACCTGACCGCCGCCGGCTACGTCTTCCTGCTCGACCCCTGGTGGAACCCGGCCGTCGAGGCGCAGGCCATCGACCGCACCCACCGCATAGGCCAGACCCAGCCCGTCTTTGCCTATCGCCTGATCGCCCGGGACACCGTGGAAGAGAAGATGCTGGAACTCCAGCGCTCGAAGCGGCAGATCGCCGACGCGATCCTCGAAGGCGGCGGATCGTCCCTGCGGGATCTCACCGCCGACGATCTGCGGCTCCTGCTGAGCTAGAGCCGGACGCCGGGCGGGCGTCCGCACCGCCGCCGCCGCGCTGGCGCCGCGGCGGCGTCGACGACATCTGAGCCGGTTCGTCCGGCTGCTCCGAAGGGCCTTCGGAACCGTCAATCGGTTCCGAGGGCCCTTTTGCGTCTTAGTCGATACACGCGGCCGCTGAACCCACGGCCACCGACAACGACCCGGCCGTCCGGCCGTCACGAACGGAACTACTGGAGCTGGACGATGACGTCCCCGAACCTCACTTCGAACCTCCGCCAACCGCGAACCAGGCCGCGCGCCGGCTATCGGCTGCGCGGATGGAACCCCCGACTCTCCCAGCCTCCGGCCAGCGCCCTCGAAGCACGCCTGAACCGTGCGTTTCACATGCTCGACGCCCCGTCGGCGCCACTGGTCTCCATGCTGCACAGCCGGGCCGCCGGCCCGGCGGGAAGGCGGCGGCGATGAACCGGCGCCGCCTGGCCATCGCCGCCGTCGTCGTGGCCGTTCTCGCCCCCGTCGGCGGTCTCCTCTGGTTCGAGTCCGGAATCCGCGCCCGGCAAGCCCAGCGCCCGGAAGTCGGCGCGACGTTCCCCGCGCTGCCGGGCCTCGCGGACGGCGAGACCCTGCCGGCCGCTCCGGGACGGCTGCGGGTAGTCACGTTCGCCAGGGCCGGCTGCGGCAACTGCGACCGCACGATCACCACCCTGCGCCGCCTGAACCGGACCGAAGACCCGGCCTTCGACCTGATCGCGGTCGTCGCCGGCGCCAATGAGCCGGAAGCGAATGGCGACGGCCTTCTCGCCATCGCCGACCCGGACGCCTCCGTCTCGACGCGCTTCGGCGTGGTCCACGTGCCGCTCGTCTTCCTGGTCGACGAACAGTCCCGAGTCCTCGCAGTCGCCACCGGCGAACGTCCGGAGACCGCCTGGCGCGCTTTTCTGGAGTCCGGAACCGATGCGCTCTGAGCGATTCCGGATCCGTCCCCCGCACGCGGCGGCCGCCGGCCTGCTGGTTGCGGCCGGTCTCGTGACGGTCGCGGCCCGGGTGCTGGGGCCGACCATGGACCGCCTCGCCTGGGCCGCCGCGCTCGACCCATCGGCGCCCGCCCCGGGCGAGGTGGTCCGCCAGCAGAGGCGCTCCGACTGCGGTCCGGCGGCCCTGAAGATGGTCCTGGACCACTGGGGCATCCAGGACGTGACGCTCGCCGAGCTAGAGATCGCGACCGGAACCGGACCGGACGGCACCAGCCTCCTGGCGCTCAAGAAAGCCGCCGAGGAACGGGGCGTGACGAGCCAGGGGCTCCGGCTTCCGGTCCATCGGCTCCGCGAGATCCCCCTCCCCGCGATCGCCCATGTTCACGGCGACCACTTCGTCGTCATCCGCAGCACCGGCGACGAACTCGTCATCGACGACCCCTCTCTGGGCCGGCTGCGCATGAGCTCCCGCGCCTTCGCCCGCTCCTGGGACGGCGTCGTTCTGAGCTTCACCGGCGGCCCTCCACAGATTCCGCGGACGGTACGAAACCCGTCCGTTTCACCCGCAACTCACAACCCTTGAAGGAGATACTCCTCTATGAAACTCCGCATTCTCTTTGTTTCCGCCCTCTTCCTGTTCCTCGCCGGCGCGGCACTGGCCGTTCCGACCATCGGCGAACCGACCGTTCCCGACGGAGCCGAACTCCTGGCCGCGTGGGACCTGGAATCGGCCGCAGCGCCGACTTCGGCCGGCTACACGCTCGCCCCGCCGATCGCCGCGCCCGAACCGACCGAGCTGGCGGTCTACTCGCCCTGCGGTTGCACGCCGATTCCCGGCTGTCCGTTGCCGATTCCCTGGCCCACGCCCGGTCCCGGGTTCCCGTTCCCGTTCCCGCTGCCCGGTCCGTGCACGTGTCCGCTGCCGTTCTAGTGCAGATGGCACGCACGTTCCTCGAAGGAAGACCGACATGAACACCGCTTCAACCCTGATCGCGATCCTTCCCGACGCCGACATGGCGACCGTAACCGGCGGAGTCGACTGGGTCGTCTCCGGGCCTTGCTGGTGGACCGCGACCGCGATCGCCGCTGTTGTTCCCTGGGGTGGCATCGCCGCTTACTTGTTCGCCTTTTACTGTCTGATTCCCGTCCCCTGAACCACCACGAACGATTCGTTCACATCTGAACCGAAAGGAACCCGACTCATGACAACGACCCTTCTAGCCGTCGTGACGGGCGCTGCGCTGTCGGTCAGCGCAGCCGTTCCGCCACCCGATTCCCTTTCTCACCCGGCCGTCAACCCGGACCTGCGCCCGGCAGCGTCCGTTCACGAACCCTCCATTGAACTCGACCCCCGTTCCCTGCCCGACCGGGTTCTGGCGCAGACAGTGGGAACGGGCCCCACTTCCGACTTCCTCTGCGGAGCGGCCGCGGGAGCCGGTTTCGCCCTCACGCTGAGCGGCGTCGGGACGATCCCGGGCGTACTGCTGGGCGGCGCCGGCATGGCCTGCGCCATGTTCTTCTGAGCTCAGCCACTCGACGCAACCAGTCAGTCAACCAATCAACCCAAACCACTTGATCCTAGAAAGGAACGACATGTCCAGGAAAACACTAGCCACAGTTCTCCTCATCACTCTCGCGTTCGCCCTCGCTCCAACGGCAGGAGCCAGCAGCGCTCCCGACTTCCCGGTCCCCGACCGCGGCTACCCGGCCGAAGCCGGGCAAGCCGATGACCTCGTCCTCGCGGCGGCGATCGGCGGAACGAAGTGGAGTTGCGTCGGCGGAGTCCTCGCCTTCAGCTTCGTCGCCCTCGGAGTCGGAGCTGCCACCGGCGGCGCCGGTCTAGCCATCGCCGGAGCCTACGCGCCAGTTGCCCTCGTCTTCTGCTCCTAGGCCCATTCAAGCCCAATAGCACACGTCAATAGAGAGTTCGATGGCCACGAGGAGTCAGGAGTGCCCCTCGCCGGGCGGGCCGCCCACGTCTCCTGCGTGGCCATCGTCTCTCTACTCCGCAGAGATGTTTGACGGACGCCATCCCGGCGCGCTAGCGTCCGCCCGTTGGTTGTCAGAGGCGCAGTGGGCCTGCGAGCCGGACCCCCTGCCATGCTTGGCCAGTGCCCCTGGGCCTAGGGTCGCTCCCTTCGTCAGGCGAAGCGGTGGGGGGTCTCGTCGCTCCTCTGCAAGGCGGCCAGCACGGCCCGCCGCCAGTCCTGGTGTCGGCCTTCCCCATCGCGAGAGCCGGACAGTGACCCCAAGGACTCCATGGCCAGGTTGACTGTGCACGGAAGCCGGGCCGACCGGCTGCTGACCCTGGCGCGGCTCGCGTTGCCGGACGCCATTCGGCGGGCCAACCAGCCGCTGGCGGTGGTGATCCCGGTGGCCGTGCTGTTCCTCGTGTTCGCGACAGTCGCGACTCTGGGGCTGCTTCCGGCGATCTTCGCGATCGAGAGCGACGCACTGCGGAGAAACCTCCTGAGCCTGATCGCCTGCTCCGTGACGGCGATCGCGCTGCTCGTCCAGATGCTGCTTCGAGCGCCCGTCACCTGGCTGCTCGACCTGGAGGACCTGCTGCGGCTGCCAGTCGGTTTCCGGGACCTGTACGGACTCCGTTTCGTTCTGAGCACCATCGGCTACTGGCTCCCCGTTCTCGGTCCCGCTGGCGTCTACCTCGCCGTCGCAAGATCGGGGGGCGTCAGCGGAGCGCCGATCACCCTGCTCTCCATACTGAGCCTGGTCTGGATCTTCGGCCGCGCCGCGGCGATCCTGTCGCTGCTCGTCGACCGCTCGGTCGAAGGCAAGAGCGGCGCCCTGGCCTTGGTCGCGGTCGTCGCCGCGGGCCAGGGGACGTTCATTGTCGGCGCGATGGCCCTCGGCGGGGAGCTCGGTTCCGAGGGAATCACTCGGGCGATCGAGGAGTCCGCCGTTCTGGGCGGCCTCGGCTACACACCGCCCGGCCTGGTCGCCGGCATCGTCCACCAACCGGGGCTTTCGACGACGAACCTGGCGAGACTCGGCGGCCTGTCAGCCATTCTGGGGAGTCTGGTCGTACTGGAGAACCGGCTCCTGCTTCGCAGCTATCTGGAGCGCCCCGGCGGCGACCGGCGCGCGGCTTCCGGCAGCCTGCCGGTGGCCCGGCTGCTCCGCAAGGCAAATCGTCTGACTCCAGCAGGCGTCCTCGCGCTGGTCGAGACCGAGTGCCTGCTCCGTCTCAAACCGGCACGTCTGGTCCTCGCGCTGGCCCTGGGTACCTCCCTCGTCTTCGTGCCCGCAGTGGGCGGCTTCGCGGCGGGGATGGTGGCGATCCTCGCCCTCTGTCTGAACGACTTCCGCGTCGGAAAGCAGCCCCCGACCTGCCACGTATGGCGGGAGTCGCTCACGCTGCCGTTTCCTGTTCGGCGGATCTTCAGCACACCCGGCCGCGCGATGAACGTCGTCATCCTCTCCGTCATCGTGTTCATCCTGGGACTCACGCCACTGGACTGGTTCGGTTGGCCGTTCTTCCTGGTCGCCACCTGCCTGATCCTCGCGGGTTTCCTCATGGCCGACGCAACATACGGCCTGATTCAGCTCCGCTGGCCCCAACGCAGCAACCAGGGACTCCTCCAGGAGCCTGACGGAGCCAAGCTCGGGGCCGCCGTGGTGGCTGTACACATCGTGGGCCTTCCGGTCTTCCTCTCCCTTCTGCTCTGGATACTCCTGGAACGCGAGCGCGTGACGCCGCTGACGGCCGGCGTCATCGCGGTCGGCGTAGTGCTCCTCGCAGCCGCGACCGCCTACGCGTCTCGACGAAGACGGATGCGGCTGCTGGCAGCCCGGGGCCGCGAACTCCTCCTCAAGGACCCTTCCCACTAACCCTGCCCCACACCCCCCTCTGCCCCTACAACCACAAGGAACACCTCACGGATGGAAGAAGCAATCAAGGCAGAGAACCTGACCCGGTCGTACGGAGGAAACGTCGTCGTCGACGGCGTCGACCTGGACGTCCGGGAGGGCCAGATCCTGGGTTTCGTCGGCCCCAACGGGGCCGGCAAGACGACGACCTGGTCAATGCTGACCGGGGTCTTGCGGCCGACCAAGGGCACGGTGCGCCTCCTCGGCAAGCCGATGGACATCGACGACACCGAGCTCAAGCAGCAACTCGGCATCGTGCCCGACCACAGCGTGATGTTCGAGAGCCTGACCGGCGAGGAACTGCTGCTGTCGTATGCCCGCATCTACGGCCTGGGCCGCGAGGACGCCGGGCAGCGGACCGACGAGGCGCTCGCGGTGTTCGACCTCGAGGATGCCGCCAAGCGGCCGATCACGACCTACTCACACGGCATGAGGAAGAAGATCCGCCTTGCCGCGGCGACCCTTCACGGACCGCGGGTCCTGTTCCTCGACGAGCCGTTCGAGGGAATGGACGCCCTGAGCGCCCGCACCGTCATGTCCATCCTGCAGCAGATGGCAGAGCAGGGAGCAGCCATCTTCCTCACATCCCACATGCTCGACTACGTCGAGCGCGTATCGACCCACATCGCCGTCATCAGGGACGGCAAGGTCCTCCTGTCGTGCTCCCGGGAGGAGTTCCGCGAACTGCCCGCCGCCGAAGGAGAAGACGGCGCCGGGCGGCTCGAGAACCTCATTCTCAGCATCTCCAGGCGCGAGAGGTTCTCCCGCCTCTCCTGGATCGGCAACAGGAGCACGACATGACCGAGCATCCAGGCGACACTCACGACGAACGCAACGCCGGGACCAGCGGCGACGACTCACTGGGCCGGAACGCCTGGCTCACGGCGCTGCTCGGGCTCTTCGCGTCGCCGCGGCAGAGCTTCGAGATCATCCGGCACCGCAACCCATGGCTCGCAACGCTGCTCCTGGTCCTGGCGGGAAACGCCGCCCTGGCCCTGGCCTCGGCGCCGCTGGGTCTCCAGGCCATGCGGGCCCAACTGACGGAACGGATGCCGGGCAGCCCCGAACAGGTCGACGCCATGATGGCGCAGTTCGAACAGGCAGCCGCGGCAGGGCGTTGGCTGGCGATGGCCACCGGCCCCCTCTCCGTGGCCGTCGGACTCGCGATTCAGACCGTCCTCGTGTGGCTACTCGCGATCGCGTTCCAGGGGCGTCTCCGATTCGTCCAGTCCCTCGCCCTGATGATCCACCTGGCCGTGATCACTCACCTCCAGAGCTGGGCCAACTTCCTTCTCGTTCACCTCCGCGGCACCGACGCGATCCGATCGCAACTGGACCTCCGGGCGCCGATGGGACTCGACCTGCTGCTGGCCGGCGACAACGCGACGCTCAACGCCGTCTACGCGAGCATCAACCCGTTCACGATCTGGTTTCTCGCGCTGCTCGCGCTGGGCGCCGCCGCGGTGTTCGAGGTCCCGCAGCGCAAGGCATGGCTGCTGGCCGCCATCTACTGGGCAGCGACGACGGCCTTCACCGCCGTGGCGGCCGGTCTGTTCGCCCGGCTCACACCGAGCTGACCCGGCTCTGGCGAACCGGCTCGATCCCGCGTCGCTACACTTCCCTCATGGGCGAAGAACCGGAGGCGAGCGGCCACCTCCGGTTCAAGGCCCTGATCTGGATCTTCACCGCTCCGCGGAAGAGCTTCGCCGTCATTCGCGAGCACCACCCGTGGGTTGCCGGCCTGACTCTGGGCATCTCCCTGACAGTCCTGGCCGTTCTGTTGACGACGTCGCTGTTGGCCGATGCGATGGACAGCATCGGTGATCCCCTCGAGATTCCCTACGGGATGCTGTCGTTCGTCATCGCAGCCATCCCGCTCGCGCTCCTGGTCGAGGCGGCAGTGCTCCGGCTCCTGGCCGCGGCCCTCAAGGGTCGGGCGCGGTTCGAACAGTGCCTGTCGCTGGCCCTCCATGTAGGACTCATCGGCGCCGCGGGGCTGGTCGTCCGCTCGCTGCTGAGAACCACCCAGGTCGACGGCCTCGTCGAGAAGCAGCGGAACCTCCTCGACAGAAGACCGGACTCCGGCCTGGACGTGTTCGGGCAGGTAGCTGAAATGGCGCCGGGCGCGATTCTCGACCTGATGATCCACTCCTTCGTCTTCGTCTGGTCCTTGCTCCTGCTCGGCCTGGGCGCCGCCTCGGTGTTCCGGGTGTCCCGACCAGCCGGGTTCGCCATTGCCGCGATCCACTGGGCGGCAGGGAAGGTGCTGGAGATGGGTCTGGCAGGCCTAGTCTTCGCGGTGGTGACGGCGTCCCTACGCTGACCGAACGGGTCGGCGTCCGGCCCGGTCCCACTCCGCTAGATAGCCGGGTCGTTTGACGGACAATCGACCGCGCGGTAGCTTCTCGCCGTTGGTTGTCGTCGCGCCGTGGGCCTGCGAGCCGGGTCTCCTGCCGAATACAACAGTCGACACCAGGCGCCGGGTCGCTCCCGGCGCTCGGCGAATAGGCAGGGCGTTTCGTGCCCACTGTGCATGGCGACCAACAAGGCCCGGCGCCAACTCTCTCCGCCTGCCTAAGCCGCGGCAGGCTGGTATAACGGTGGCACTCCCAGCAATCGATGAGGAGAGCCACCATGCCGAGCAGAGTTACTCTCGCTGCCGCCACGGCCGCGGTCGTTGCCTTCCTCGCGGTACCAGCCGCGCCTGCCGCCGATGACGACGTGATCCCGCGCACGGCCTCAGGCCGTCCCGACCTGACCGGCGACTACGAGATCTCCACACTGACCCCGCTGCAGCGACCTCAGGAGTTCGGTGACAACCTGTACCTGACGCGCGAGCAGGCGGAAGAGATCGTCGAACGGGAGCGCCAGCGGGTAGCGGCCCGGGCCGCCGTCCGCCAGATCGACGAACCGCCCCCGCCCGGCGGCGCGCCGCCCATCGGCCTCGGCGACGAGTTCCGGGAGACGAGCGGCGCCGGCAACGTCGGCGGCTACAACAACTTCTGGACCGATCGCGGCAGCGACGTGTTCTCCATAGACGGCAGGTTCCGGACCTCGATCATCGTCGACCCGCCGAACGGCCGGATGCCGCAACTGACCGCCGAGACGCTGCAGCGGATGTCCGAGCGCCGCGGTCGCCGGCGGGGCAACGACGGCACGGCCTGGTGGCTCGAGGTCGAAGGCCCCGGTCCGTACGACGGCCCGGAGAACCTGGGCGTGCCTGAACGTTGCCTGATCGGTTTCGGCTCCACCGGCGGACCGCCGATGCTGCCCGTGCTCTACAACAACGCGAAGCGGATCGTGCAGACCGAAGACCACCTGATGATCCTGGTCGAGATGGTGCACGACGCGCGCATCGTCCGCATCGGCGGCGAACACATCCCGGAAGACGAACGCCGCTGGCTCGGCGACTCGATCGGCTGGTGGGAGGGCGACACGCTCGTGGTCGAGACGACGAACTTCATCGACCGCCCGGCGCTCTTCCTGGCCTCACGGAACCTCAAGGTGACCGAGCGCTTCACCCGGGTCAAAGCGGAGGACCTGCTCTACGCCTTCACGGTAGAGGACCCGACCGTGTGGAGCGCGCCCTGGAGCGGCGAGTACCTGTGGCCCGGCACGCCCGCCAAGGTCTACGAGTACGCCTGCCACGAGGGAAACTACGCCATGGGCAACATCCTCAGGGGCGCGCGGCTGCTCGAGGACGAGACGCGCAGCGCGGCCAGCGGCGGCCAGTAGCTCCCGAACCGCTGCGTCCGCTACTGCTCGGTCGGATCCCGGCCGTCGCGCGGCGCGCCCGTGCCGGAGGAACCCATGAACAGCTTGCGGCCGTCCGGGAAGGTCAGGTCGCGGCCGTTCGCCTTGTTCGAGCCGTCCTTCGCCTGGTAGCCGTCGACGACGATCTCGGTCCCCGGCAGGAGCGATCTCTTCGTGAAGCCGCGTCTGGCGAGCGTGTTCGGCGTACCGCCTTCGACCATCCAGACGGTCGACGAGCCATCGTCGTTCATCACCTCCAGATGAATCCAGGCGTGGGGATTGATCCACTCCATCTTCGTCACCTTGCCCCGAAGCTGGAGCGGCCTGTCGGCGTCGAACTCGGCCGAAAAGGCGTGATGAGCGGCGAGCGGAATGGCGAGCACCAGGGCGAGGCCTGCTGCCAGTAGGACGATTCGCTGGAACTTCATCGCGGTTCTCCTCTCCTTGGCGGTATCCGTCAGGGACCCGAGTCGGCGCCCTTGCGCAGGTGGCCGTACATCAGCTCCTCGGCGAACTCGACGCACTTGAACTCGAGCAACTGCATGTTCGGGTCGACCCTGCGGTAGAGCGGCAGGCTGATCGTCCAGGGCTGGCTGTAGACGTTCTCGTCGGTGATCGTCGCCTCGT
The DNA here is from genome assembly GCA_022823665.1 of Thermoanaerobaculia bacterium. Lineage (GTDB taxonomy): Bacteria > Acidobacteriota > Thermoanaerobaculia > Multivoradales > Multivoraceae > Multivorans. Next base: position 118,925 of record JAJEHN010000013.1, read on the forward strand.
ACTGGAGGTGATACGGGCTCATCGCGGTCCAGCGCTCCTCGACGTGGATCGCGTCCGTGTGGTGGTTGCCGCTCGAGTCGAGCCAGGTGTCGGGCACCTGGCTCGTCACGTCGACGACCAGCGTCTCCCCTTCCCAGCGACCGATCGAGTGTCCCATCCAGGTATCGAACGGCGCCTCGAAGCCCTCGCGGTCCATGTAGATCACGCGGCTGGCGCTGGCGAACTCGTAGGCGATCAGCACGTGATCGGGCGTCTGAACGATCTGGAACGGGAACGGCATGTAGTTGGCGCGCGGGATGCCCGGCATGTAGCACTTCACCGCCGGATCGAGAGCCAGCCAGTTCTCGCGGTTCTGGTCACGCTTCTCCAGCGCCTCCGGCAGGTACGGGATCCTGCCGCCTTCGACGATGCCGAGACCGCCCGGTATCGCGCCCAGGGCGGCCATCTCGACCACCGGGCCGTGGCGTGCGGCGTGCGGTTCGATGTCCCAGTGGGACGCGCCCAGCGCCTGCCAGATCCCGTTGAGATCCGGCCTGTCGTCGTGGGTGCGCGGCGCCCTGTAATCGCTGTCCTGCGCCGCCGCGGGCGCCGCCGCGAGCACCAACGCCGCAAGCAGCGTCAATACCGCCCGTTCCGTGAGACTCCGCTTCATCACAATCTGCCTCCTCCGATGAGGGCCTGCTCTGGTCGCGAGCGGTGAGGATAGCAGCCCATTCGCCGGGTTCGCCGCGAAGCGGAAACGAAACGGCTGGCGCTAACATGAGTGTCCGTTGACCGGTTCCGCACGCCACCGCCTGCCGCCGAGGCTGCTGGTCGCTATCGCCGCCATGGCGCTCACGGCCGCGTCCCACTTCGCGGGTCCGACAGGGGCCAACGCCCAGGACGGTCGGCCGCAGCAGGGGCAGATTCGAGAGGACATCGTGCTCCGCGAGTCGATCGACGTTCGGCTGATCAGTCTCGACGCCGTCGTCACCGACTCCTCCGACCGGCCGGTCACCGGCCTGACCAAGGACGACTTCGACCTCAAGGTCCAGGACGAACCGGTCGAGATACTGAGCGTCGCGGCGGGAGAGGACCTCCGCACCACCGTCACCGGACGCCTGACCATTCTCCTCTTCATCGACGAGCGCCACCTGCAGCGGAAGCACCGCGACGCGGCCCTGGCCGAGATCGCGGGCGCCCTCGACGAGGAGATCGCGGCCAACCCGACCTGGGTGGCGGCCGCGGCGTTCGGTGAGCGTCTCGAACCGTTGCTGTCGCCGACCCGCGACCGCGCGGCGGTGCGGGCGACGATCGAAGCGGCGATGGCCCGGGACATCCCGGTGACGACCCTGCGCTCACAGCAGCGCTCCACTTCCCTGGCCATGAGGGAGACGCTCCGGCTGATGGCGGCGAGGGGCAGCCGCTACCGCCTCGGCGAGGCCTCCCTCGCCAGCGTGGAGGCGAACCTCCGGAGCTTCGGCCAGGCCCTGCGGCAGGACACCCTGCTCACCGTCAGCGCGGTGCGCTCGCTGGTCGAGGCGCTGGCATTCGTTCCCGGCCGCAAGGCGATCCTGTTCGTGAGCGACGGCCTTCCCCGCCACCCACTCGACAGCGCCGCCAAGACGATGTACGACCGCCTGGCGGGCGCCTCCCGGCAACTCGAGGGCGACGAGATGATCAGCGCCCCCGGCTCGCTCGACCTGAACGATCGCAACCACCGGCCCTTCGGCGTCGACCGGGCCGACCGCATGGGCATGGCCACGAACATCGTCCAGGTCGACGACGGCGGCGCGTTCGCCTTTCAGACGATGGCCGCCGAGCTGAGCTGCGCGGACGCCTTCGATCAACTGGCGGCGCTCGCGAATACCCACCGGGTTACCTTCTATCCGCTCAAGCCGCCGGTCATCGACCCGGCGATCAGCGAACTCGGCGAGAGCGCCAAGGACCGCGGCTCGATCGTCGAGCTGTCGAACGTGCGGACAGGCCTGAACAGCCTGGCCGGCCTGACCGGCGGGCTCTCCTTCGTCTCCGACACCGGCGTAGCCGAGTTCCTGCAGTCGACCCGCACCGACATCTCGACCTACTACTCGCTCTCTTTCACGCCGCCCGACTCGATGGGCGACACCGGCATTCGCGAGATCACCCTCCGGCTGCGGCAACGGCCTCTCGCCCGGAGCGGCTCGCTCCGCTACCGGGCGAGCTACGCGCCGGTGACGATCCAGCAGAACCTGGCCAGCCGAGCCTGGGGAACGCTGCTGTTCGGCTGGGAGGAGAACAACCACGGCATGGAGGTCCAGGTCCGCAGATCCGCGTCGCGAGAGCGGCCGGAGCAACCCGGGCACACGCCGCTGGAAGTCAGGGCCAGTCTGCCGGTCGGCGACCTCGAACTCGCGCCTGTCCGGGCGACCCGCAACCCGGTCGCCAGCGGCTTCTTCCGCGTGGTGGTCCAGGTCCAGCGAGACGACGGCAGCCGGATGCCTCCCCAGCACTTCGACTTCGAGCTCAACGTGCCGGTCGCCGAACTCGAGCAGGCGGCAGGCCAGTACATCGCCGTCCGCAGCGAAGTCGTCCTGCCGCCGGGCTCCTACCGGCTGGCGGTCGGCATCTGGGAGGAGAACAGCGGACGCTCGTCCTTCGTGGTCCGTGAACTGGCGGTGCAGGCCGACCCGAGCATCGCCTGACGCGTCAGCGCTGCAGCAGGTAGTTCAGCTTGACGATCAACTGCCGGCCCAGGGGCTCGCGGCGGCTGATCGTCTCGGCCGTCCAGTTCTCGTTGTAGACGATGAAGAGGTCCGAGCCCGGGCGATAGATCCAGTGGAAGCGAGCGTTGACGCCGAGCAGTTCGTCGGACGTGTTGTACTGGGCCAGCAGGTTGAGCCGGATGTTCGGACTGAAGGAGACGTCGATCCGCTGGCGGAACTGGTCGAAGCTGAAGGCCCCGGCCTGCAGCTTGACGTCCGCGTAGGTCCACTGCGTCGAGACGCGGAGGAAGCGGGACAGGCGAAAGGTCAACCCGGAGTTCGTTCTGAGCCAGTTGCCGTCGAAGAAACCGCCCCCGAAGGTGATGTTGTCGAACCAGACGGCCCGCCTGCCGCTCGTCGAGAACCCGCCGGCGAAGCCGTCGTTCTCGTAGAGACCCGGCTGCACCACGATCCCGGGAGAGATCTCGAACGGCGCGAACAACTGCTCCTTCGTTCTCCGGACTCCGCCCCAGAGGAACTCGCCGCTCAGGGTCTGCATGCCCAGCGGCGAGACACCGACCGTCTGGCTCTCGAGCCGGCCGTCGCTGCTCCGTTCGAAGCGCTCGTAGCTGAGATCCGACCACCAACTGAGGAGCCCGGCCCTCTCGATCCTCGGCCGCCACTCCAGGCGTGGATTGACCATCCGGAAGTCCCGACGCTGCAGGAATCCGACCGCCGGTTCGTAGTCCGGCTGCACCTCCACGTAGTCCCCCGTCAGACTGAGCTCCGGCCCCTGGTAGATGAAGCCGGCTCCGCGCGACTCGTTGGCCTCCTGCTCGGAGTCCGGCAATCCGCGATCGCTCACCGCCCAGAAACCGGAGAATTCGAGGCGTTGAGTCGGCTTGAAGTCGACGTCGAGGCCGTAGAGGCGTTCACTCTCGTACCCCTCCCGGCTCCTCTCCGTGAAGATGCCGCCGACGGTCGATCGGTCGCCGATGTTCCGGGTGACCCGGGTCACTCCGTAGGTCGTCCCGGGAACGAGCATTTCGCCCGCCTCGCCATGGAGCGCCTCGGTCCGCGCACCGAGAGCGCCGACATTCCAGCCCCCGGCGCGGCCCGTGAGTCTGGCGCCGAGCTCGAGCGGGACCGTGCGCCCCTGGTCGAGGCCGATGCGGCGGGAGAAGAACGGCCTCATCAGCGCGCTCTCCCACGGCACCTTGGGTCTGGGACCGAAATCGAACACGCCGGCGTTCTCGAGGAAGAAGTCGCGCTTCTCGGGGAAGAACAGGGAGAACCGGGTCAGGTTCACCTGCTGGTCGTCGACCTCGGTCTCGGCGAAGTCCGTGTTCCAGGTCAGGTCCAGGACCATCGAACGGCTCAGGCCCCACTTCAGGTCGATGCCTCCGTCCGAGTCGTCGGAGCTGCCAAGAGCCGGGTCGTCGGTGCGGCCGCCGATGACATAGGGCTTCACGTCGAACTGACGCGAGGGCCGGAGGCCTCGAAGGCCGGTCAGATCACCCGCCAGGGAGACGCGATACACGGCGATCTTTCCCTGCTGGTTCAGGTCCTCGGCACTTGCCTCGAGAGGCAGCGCGGCCCAGTGGGTCTCCTCGTTGCGGCGGCGGATGACCCGCTGGACGTTGAGTCCCCACCGCTCGACCCGGGGATCGAACCGAAGGGTGGAAACCGGAATCGCGATCTCCGCCACCCAGCCGGCGGCGGTCCGGCGCGCCGAAACCCGCCACACACCGTCCCAGGCCCAGTTCACGTCCCGGCCCTCGTCGGTGACCAATGCGTCGCCGCGGGCGCCGTTCGGGTTCGTCACCAGGACGTAGCCGTTGCGGAGATCGTGGAACGTGTCCAGCATCAGGAGAATCGAATCGTCCTGGAACAGGTCGCTGTCCCGCTCCATCTCCTTCGCCACGATCCGCTCCGGCTCGCGGTCGTTCGCGCGGATCGCGACGAACAGGGTGTCAGGGGTGTAGGCGACGGCGAACTCGGTCGTTTCCGTCGACGGCGCGCCCGGACTCGGGTCCCGCTGAATGAAGCCGCCCGCCCACTCGGCGGCCGACCAGGCCGAGTCGGTCAGCTCGCCGTCGACCCGAACCGCCTGGTCGATGCGGTGCGCCGCGACGCTGGGACGGTCCTGGGAGACGACGGGAGCAGAAGCCAGCAGCGCGAGAACGGCACCGCACAGGACTACGCGACGCTCACTCAGCCCGGCCATCGCGCGATCTTAGCCGCGCTATCAACCGTCTCCGGATGCGCGTCAAGCACCCCTGCCAGGCCGGACGCACCAACGCCTTCGAGCCGCCGCAGGTCTGCCGAAGCGCGATACGCTGAGGAGTCCCAAACCGGCAGGAGAAGGCGCCTTGGGAAGAACCGCCGGCGCCCGGAGAACCGCAGGAGACATACGATGTCCGCACGCATGCTGTTGATCGCCCTGGGCTGCGCCGGCGCGGCCGGATTCCTCGGCGCCGCCGGCAACGAGAAGACCTCCGACACGATGGCCTCGGCGGCGAACAACCTGCTCGCCTCCCTGAGCGCCGAGCAGCAGGCGACCGTCATGCTCGACTTCGACGCCGCCGAGCGCGTCGACTGGCACTTCATCCCCAAGGAGCGCAAGGGGTTGTCGATGCTGGACATGGACCCGGCCCAGCACCACCTGCTCCACGCCCTGCTCAGCGCCTCCCTGAGCCGCACGGGCTACGGCAAGACGACCACCGTGATGAGCCTGGAGTCCGTGCTGCGGAAGCTCGAGGAAGCGGCCGGCGCCAACCGCTTCACGTCGATGCGCGACCCCCTCCGTTACCACGTGACGTTCTTCGGTGAACCCAGCGAGGACGGCGACTGGGGCTGGAGCTTCGAGGGGCACCATGTGTCGCTCAACTTCACCGTCGTCGCCGGCGAGGCGACCGCCTCCACGCCCCTCTTCCTGGGCGCCAATCCGCACCGCGTGCCGAGTGGGCCGCGCGAGGGTCTGCGTGCCCTGGGCCGCGAAGAGGACCTCGCCCGCAGTCTCCTCGACTCCCTCGACGACGACCAGCGCAAGCGGGCCGTGATCGGCGACGAGGCGCCGCGGGACATCTTCAGTTCAAACCGGCCGCGGGTGCAGCGCGAGGAACCTCAGGGCCTCCCCGCCAGCGCGCTCGGGTCCGATCAGCGCGAGTTGCTCGACGCGTTGATCGAGGAGTACGCCGGCAACGTTCCGCCGGACCTGGCCGAGAAGCGTCGCGCCCAGGTCGAAGCCGCCGGCGACGCGATCCACTTCGCCTGGATCGGTCCGGGCGAACCCGGCGCTCCCCACTATTACCGCGTGCAGGCGCCCGACTTCGTCATCGAGTACGACAACGTCCAGAACCGGGCCAACCACAGCCACACCGTCTGGCGCGACTTCGACGGCGACTTCGGCCGCGATCTGCTGGCGCAGCACCACCGCGACTACAAGCACTGACGCGGCACCCGGCCGCGTTGCTAGGGTACGCCCCCCACTCATCCAGGAGGCGCCCAATGTCAGCACCCGCTCCCGGCACGGCCGGGTGGCTTGCCCAGGTCCAGGAAGAAACCGTCGACCCGTCCCGGCGAATCGTCGATCCACACCACCATCTCTGGCGACGGCCCACCGGCGACTATCTCCTCGAGGACCTCTGGGGCGACACGGAGGCGGTCGGTTCCGACGGCGAGAGCCACAACGTCGAGAAGACGGTGTTCGTCGAGTGCCGGGCCTGCTACCGCGAGGACGGTCCGGAACACCTGCGGTGCGTCGGTGAGACGGAGTTCGTGGCGGAAGCCGCCGCCGCCTCCGCGGCGGGTGACGGCGCCACGATCTCCGGCATCGTCAGCCACGCGAACCTGACCCTGGGCGAAGCCGTCGCGGAAGTGCTCGACGCCCACGAGGAGGCCGGCAACGGACTGTTCCGCGGCATCCGCCACGCAGGGGCCCGCGATCCCCATCCCGAGCACTTGCGCATCGCAGGCCGGGCGCCCGAGGGTCTCTACGCCCGCGACGACTTCCGCCGCGGCATGAAGGTGCTGGGCGACCGCGGCCTGACCTTCGACACGTGGCACTACCACCACCAGAACCGCGACTTCGCCGACCTGGCGCGCGCCGTGCCCGAAACGACGATGATCCTCGACCACTTCGGCACGCCGCTTGGCGTCGGCCCCTACGCGGACAGGCGCGAGGAGATCTTCGAGGCCTGGAAGGACGACATCGCCGAGATCGCCGCGTGTCCCAACGTGGTCGCCAAGATCGGCGGCCTGGCGATGCCCGACAACGGCTTCGGCTGGAGCGAGCGCGCAACGCCCGCGACTTCGGACGAGCTCGTCGCCGCCCAGCGCCGCTACTACCTGCACACGATCGACTGCTTCGGCCCCGACCGCTGCATGTTCGAGAGCAACTTCCCCGTCGACAAGCTCTCGATCCCGTACCACGCCATGTACAACGGCCTGAAGAAGATCGCGGCCGGCTTCCCGGACGACGAGCGGGACGCGATGTTCTACCGGACCGCGGCCCGGGTCTACTCCTTGTGAGGCCGCGGCTCCAGGTCGGCGTCTGCGGCCTGCTGGCCGCGGCGTCCGCCTGGAGTCAGGTTCCGGAATCGACGCCCGGCGAGCCGCCGGCGCGCCGCTGGACCACGATCGAACGCCTGTCCGAAGAACGTCTGGCGGCCGCTCACGCCGACATCCAACGCCTCCGCGCGGCCGTTCAACCGCCACCACCCCTCCCCGGCCTCAACGACTATCGCGGTGTGTTCCACGCCCACGCCGGCGACTCCGATCACACCGGCGGTACGCCTGAGGAACTGCTCCGGGACGCCAGGCGAATCGGCGTCGACGTCGTCTTTCTCTCCGACCACTACCGGCCGCCCCGCGACTTCATGGACGGTTGGCGCGGACTCCACGACGGCGTGCTCTTCGTTCCCGGCTCGGAGGCGCACGGCTTCCTGATCCACCCCGAGGAGTCAGTCGTCGAATACATGGGTGCCAACGCCGGCACATTGCTCCGCCAAGTGAACCGCGGCGCCGGCATGGCCTTCCTCTCCCACGTCGAAGAGCGGGTCGATCATCCGATGGACGGCCTGACCGGGATGGAGATCTACAACCGCCACGCCGATGCCCTCGACGACGGCGATTCGATGCGGGCCCTGGTCGCCTGGATCGTCGACCCGGACCGGTCGAAAGCCCTGGCGCGGGCCGTCGAGCTCTACCCCGAGGAGGTCTTCGGCGCCCAGTTCGACTATCCCGCGCTCTACCTGGAGAAGTGGGACCGCGAGACAGCACGACATCGGACCGTCGGCGTCAACGCGAACGACTGCCACCACAACCAGGTCTTCGTCGTGTTCAAGGTCGACCATGAGTCCATCCGCGTCGGCACGATCGTCGACGATCCGGACGAGATGAGAGTCCTGACGACCGCCGACGCGCCTGGAATCCCCGAACTCGTCAGCGGCCACGAGGCCGGCGCCGTCATCGGCCGCTACGACCTCGACCCTTACTGGGTCTCCATGAACAACTCCACGACCCACATCCTGGCGCCGGCACTCGACGAAGAGTCCATCCGCACCGCCGTCGCCGCCGGCCGCGCCTACGTCGCCCACGACTGGCTGGCCGACCCGACGGGTTTCTCCTTCTACATCGCCGAGGGAGAAGGGCCTACAGCCATCATGGGCGACGAGTGGACCCTGGAAGCCGGCGCAACGGCCGAACTCAAGGCCCACTTCCCCCTGCCCGCAACCATCCGCCTCATCCGCGACGGCGAGGAGGTCGCCCTCACCGAAGCCCGGTCCCTCAACCACCGCCTCGATCAACCCGGCGTCTACCGCGTCGAAGGCTGGCTGGAAGTCGACGGTGAACTGCGTACCTGGATCTACTCGAATCCGGTGTATGTGAGGTAAGGCGCAAGCCTCACCAGGGCTGCCACGCTCGGCGACCTAGTTCGCGGCGCTCTCCTCCGTGTACCGCCGCAGCTCGGCGCGGCCGACGACGAGGTGATGGACCTCGTCCGGGCCGTCCGCGATGCGCAGGGTCCGCTGGCCGGTGTACATGTCGGCGAGCGGGGTCCACTGGGAGACGCCGGTGGCGCCGTGCATCTGGATCGCCTGGTCGATGATCTGGCAGGTGCGCTCCGGGACCATCGCCTTGACGGCGTGGACCCACACCCTCGCCTCGCGGTTGCCGAGGACGTCCATCGCCTTGGCGGCGCGCAGGACCATGAGGCGCATCGCCTCGATGTCGATGCGGGCCCGCGACACGACCTCGATGTTCTTGCCGAGCTGGATGATCGGCCGGCCGAAGGCCTCACGGGACATGCCGCGCTTGACCATCAGGTCGAGGGCCTTCTCGGCCTGGCCCACGGACCGCATGCAGTGGTGGATACGGCCCGGGCCCAGCCGCAACTGCGAGATCTCGAAGCCGCGGCCCTCGCCGAGCAGGATGTTCTCCTTCGGCACGCGCACGTTGTCCAGCTTGATGTGCATGTGGCCGTGGGGGGCGTGGTCGTGCCCGAAGACCTTCATCGGTCCGAGGACGTTCACGCCCGGCGTGTCCATCGGCACCAGAATCTGGGACTGCTGGCGGTGCGCCGGCCCGCCCGGGCTCGTCTTGACCATGCAGATCATGATCTTGCAGCGCGGGTCGCCGGCGCCCGAGATGTAGTACTTCTCGCCCTCGATCACCCACTCGTCGCCGTCCAGCGTCGCGCGCGTACCGATGTTCTTCGCGTCCGAAGAGGCCAGGTTCGGCTCCGTCATGCCGAAGCAGGAGCGGATCTCGCCGTTCAGCAGCGGCTCGAGCCACTTCTCCTTCTGCTCCTCCGTGCCGACGCGCTCGAGCACCTCCATGTTGCCGGTGTCCGGCGCGCTGCAGTTCATGCACTGCGAAGCGAGCGGGTTCTTGCCCAGCTCCTGGGCGATGTAGGCGTAGTCGAGGTTCTTCAGGCCTTCGCCCGTCTCCGCGTCCGGCAGGAAGAAGTTCCAGAGGCCCATCTCCCTGGCCTTCGCCTTCGCGCCGTCGAGCAGCTCCAGCTGCCCCTCGCCGTAGCTCCAGCGGTCCTCCCGCCCTTCGCCGCGGCGGTAGTACTCCTCGGTGATCGGCTCGACGTAGTCGGCCATGAAGTTCTTGACCTTCGTCAGGAGCGGCTTGGCTCCCTCGGACATCGAAAGGTCGTACAACTCGGCGTCGATGCCGAACGGGTCGAGATCGGGCATGGCTCTCTTGCTCCTTCTCCCAGAAAGACAGGGCTCTGTGATTTGAGGCCGCGAAGCTATCGCAGCCGGCCGGCGGACGCCACAGTCCGGGCGTCGCGATCGCCGCTTCGGGCAGCCGGTTGATTCAAGAACCGGAATCCGGTAGCCGAATCATGGATCCGCCGGATCCAGAGCTTCGTAGGAGATCCGTCCAGGACAGTGAATTGCCATCCTGGAACGTCTGAGAGCCAACCAACGCCCGAACTCGAAAAACCCGCGTGGAAACGACACCAAACGGCCTGACCGGGTGCTCGTCCTGCCTTCGTCACAACAACTGGCATCCGCCTTGCTCACCGGACCTGTGCCCCACAACAGGAGGGAACTTCCGTGTTGTCACATCTTCAAAACGAACACCGAGGAAACCGTACCGGCCTCAGCCGAAGCGCGGTCCTCGGTCTATGCGCCGCCCTGGCGCTTGCATTCCTGGCCGCCCCGGCCGCCGCTCAACTCACCGGCCGGCTCGCCGGCCAGGTCATGGACGCCGAAGGCGCACCGCTTCCCGGCGTCACGGTAACCGTCAACTCGCCCAACCTGATGGGCTCTCGAACCGACTTCGCGGACGCCGACGGCGGCTTCAGTTTCCCCAGCCTGCCGCCGGGCGTCTACACCGTCGAAGCCGAGTTCGATGGCTTCATCCCGCAACAACGGACCGAGGTCGAAGTCCGACTGAACCGCGTCACGGAAATCCACTTCTCGATGCCTGTGGGAGCGTTCGGCGAAGAAGTGATGGTCGTCGCCGAAACTCCCGTAGTCGATCCCGAGCAGGTGTCGACCTCGCAGACATTCGGCGCCGAGTACCTGAAGAAGGCCTCAATCGGGTCGGCCAACCGGAGCTACCAGAGTGTGCTGACCGACGTCGGCGGCGTCGCGGGCGGATCGAACCCGAATGTGTTCGGCTCGACTCTGGGCGAAAACTCCTTCGTCGTGGACGGCGTGAACACGACGGATCCGGTCACTGCGACCTGGAACATCAACATGAACTTCGACACGGTCCAGGAGATCAACTTCGAGACCAGCGGATTCGAGGCTCGCTACGGAAACGCGACCGGCGGCGTGGTCAACGTCGTCACGAAGTCCGGCGGCAACTCGTTCTCGGGCAGTCTGGACGTGCGCTACCGCGACACGGACTTCAACACCAGCGGCGAGCACTTCGACACGGACGACAACGTCGTCGAGTTCCAGGAGACTGCCGCAACGCTGGGCGGCCCGATCCGCCGGGACGAACTCTGGTTCTTCGCCGCGGCCAACCCGGTGAGGTCGAAGAACACCCCCACCGAGTCGCCGGCCACCCGCGACTTCGAAGGCATGAACCTCAACGGCAAGCTGACGTGGCAGGTCAACCCGGAGTGGCAGCTCACCGGCCGGTACATTGGCGAAGACGCAACGATCGCCAACGCCAACGCTTCCCGCTCCGTGGCGCCGGAAGCCACGCGCTACCAGGAGCAGCCGAAGACAATTCTCGGCGTCGACGCGCTCGGACTGCTGACCTCGAACCTGCAGTGGCACATCAAGGCCGGCACGGTCCGCGGCGAGCTGAACTCGTTCCCGCAGAGCCGCGACTTCGACACGATCGGTCACGTCGACTCCTTCGGCGACGGCTCGCGTTCGGTGAACTACACGAACCAGCAGTTCTCGACCCGCGACCGGGACGACCTGACGACGAATCTGGTCTGGTTCACCGATGGCGCCGCGGGCGACCACCAAGTTGAGGTGGGCGTGGACTACGCCAGCAACTTCTTCGCCAGCCAGAACAATGCCACCGGAGGCGGCTACTCGTTTGGCGACCGTTTCGGCGCGCCCTACACGCTCCTCTTCTCGCCCATCGAGTCGCCAGCCGAGAACGACGGCAGGCAGTTCACCGCGTACATCCAGGACACGTGGCGCGTACTGCCTAACCTGACGCTCAAGCTCGGTCTGCGCCACGATGAAGTCGCTTTCGAGAACGACATCGGCGACGAAGTGGCGGCCCTGTCCAAGCTGCAGCCGCGATTCGGAATCGCCTGGGATATCGGCGGCGACGCCAGGACAGTCGCTCGCGCAAACTGGGGCCGCTTCATGCACCCGAACGCCCTCACGCTGCCGAGCTTCGCGAGGGTCAACCAGTTCCCGACGGTCCGCTGGATCTCCTGCTCGTCGTTCCGGCCGCAACTCGGCGCGAACTGCCGCGACGCGTACCCCGGTCAACGAACAGTCGGCGGCCTGACCTTCTCGAACTGGATCGCCGACCCCGCGGGGTTCGATCCGAACGGCTGGTTCTACAACACGGTGTTCTCGAGTACCGCGAGCAGGATCTCGGCCGATCTCGAGCCGACCTACGCCGACCAGTGGAGCGTCGGCGTCGAACGGGAACTGACCCGACGCACATCGATCGGCCTGACCTACATCACCAAGGAGACCCTGGACATCTTCGAAGACACCTGCAATGGCAACCTGCCGGAGCCGGCCGCCGGGGCGGACTGCGACTTCTAAGTCATGGCGAACCTGCCGGGACTGGTGCGCGACTACAGCGGCTTCGTCCTCGACTTCGAGTCCCGCTTCACGGACTGGTTCCACGTTCTCGCTTCGTACACGAACTCCGAGTCCGAGGGAAACGTCGGCTACACGCAGAACGCCGGCGTTGACTTCGACATCTATCCGGACCACTTCGAGAACACGTACGGGTATCTCTCGGACCACCGCAGGCACCGGGTCAAGGTGAACGGCTTCGTCGATCTGCCGCTCGACTTCGGGCTGGCGGTCGAGGGTTTCTGGTCGTCCGCGGGCGTCTACGCGCCGACGGAAGCATCCGAGACCTACGGCCGTATCTTCACGGAGCGGCGCGGCAGCCGCGAGGCGAACGACCGCTACGGCATGGACCTGCAGGTATCGAAGGGGTTCAGGTTCTGGCGCGACATGCGCTTTGAACTGATCGGAGCCGTGTTCAACGTCCTCAACGACGAGCAGGTGACGACCGTCTGCACCCGAGTCGAAGGTTGTGCCGGCGGCCTCGAGCTCGATGCCGCCTCGGCCTACGTGCAACCGCGCCGATTCGAAGCGGGAATCCGTTTCGAGTTCTAGTAGCTGTCTAGCCGCTCGCGAGCCACTTGGGTGGCCAGCGGGCGGCCAGGGTCCGGCGTCTCAAAAGGGGCGAGGCGCCGGGCCCTAACCCACTTCCAGTGCGGAAGCACGACTCAAGTCGCGCAGACGGCCGGCCTGCTCCTCGCTCAGGCCGTGGATCCGCAGCAACAACTGGCCGTTGGCGACATGGTGATCGAGATCCGAAGCCCGGCCTCTGCCGCTCCGGATCCCCCGGCCCGGGAGCAGCCCGCCTTCCCAGAGCACCCGGAGCACGGTCATCAGGATGAGCCCGAGCGCCGTACCCTCATACGTCACGACGCCGACCGGTGGACCAGCGACGATCGACATGCCGCCGGTCGGCAGCGGGTAGGCCAACGCGGTACCAGCCGCCAGTCCGAAGGCGGTGAGGCCGCCAAGGACGGCGCCGGCAAGGGCGAACAGAAGGACCCGGGACCTGGGCTTCGGCAGCGGCAGTTCGCCTTCTTCCAGCGGCGCCGGGCTTCGCACTTCGATCTGCGAGGCCGCGATCCCCGACTCGAGCGCGGCTTCGACGACCGCCCGGACCTCCTCGACGCGCTCGTAGGCGGCTTCGACCAGATGCCGCTCCGCGGCCGCCGTCATGCCCCACCTCCGCCAGGTACCGGTGCCGCGGCCGTCCCCGAGGTCGCCGCGGCGTCCGAAGTCGCACCACCCGCTTCGTCACTCCCCCCGTGACGCCAGCCTTCCCGCATCTCCCACACGGAGACGATCGGCAGCAACTGCGTGAACGTGAAGTAGAGGCAGGCGAAGACGCCGACCGCCCCGATCATGATCCCGAGCTCCACCCAGCTCGGCATGTAGTCACCGATGCTGTACGCCAGCCGCGGCGTCGACAGGGCCGGCACGACGATCAGGAACCGCTCGAGCCACATGCCGACGAGCACCCCGCAACCGACCAGGGCGGTCGGCAGCGGGCGCCGGCCTCGCGCGAAGGAGAGGACGGCGACCGGAATGACCAGGTTGACCACGACCATCGTCCAGAACGGGACCGCGAAGTCACCGTGCAGCAGGACGTGATGCACGTTCTTCTCGAACAGATCGCCGCTGTACCAGACGGTCAGGTGCTCGGCGAACGTGAAGTAGCCCCAGACCAGGGACATCGTCACGAACAGGAGCCCCAGATTGTTGAACACCCGGTCGGTCAGGAAGCGCTCGAGGGCGAGGCCGCGGCGTAGCAGCGCCATCGCGATCATCAGCACCGCGATCCCGGAGAAGATCGCGCCGACCACGAAGTAGGGGCCGAAGATCGTGCTCTTCCAGCCCGGTGTCTGGGTCATCGCGAAGTCCCAAGACACGATCGTGTGAACCGAGACGGCGACAGGGATGATCACGACGGCAAGAATGCGGATCCCCCACTCCAGGCTGTGCCACTGCTGCGCGGTGCCGCGCCAGCCGAGCGCGAGGACCGCGTAGAAGCGCTTCCTGAGACCGGCCGCCGCGCGGTCCCGCATCACCGCCGCGTCCGGGATCAACGGCAGGAACAGGTAGAGAGCGCTGCCGATGATGTAGGTCGTGATCGCGGCGATGTCCCACACCAGCGGCGACCGGAAGTTCGGCCACAGCATCCGGCTGTTCGGGTAAGGGATCATGTAGTAGAAGATCGCGACCCGGCCGAGGTGAATCAACGGGAACAGGCCGCCGATGGCCAGCGCGAACAGGGTGATCGCCTCGGCCGAACGGGTCACCGGCCGCCGCCACTCCGCCTTGGTCACCCGCAGGATCGCCGAGATCAGCGTGCCGGCATGGCTGATGCCGATCCAGAAGACGAAGTTGATGATGTAGAAGCCCCAGAACACCGGCCGGTTGATGCCGGTGACGCCGATGCCGTTCGCGATCTGGTAGCCCCAGCAGTAGATGAAGACCAGAGCCAGCGCGCCACTGGCGAGGGAACCGACGAGCAGACCCGGACGCCGGCGGTCGAGGCGGCCGAGCAGTTGGCCGTCGAGCGCGGCGGCCGAGGGCTGGGACTCCGCCGTCACTCGGCCGGCTCCCTCCACTCGGAACCACTCAGGTAGACGACGCCCGGCCGGGTATCGAGGTCACCCAGCAGGCTGAACGCCCGCGGCGACTCGGCCCACTTCGAGACTTCGCTGTCCGGATCCTCGAGATCGCCGAACGTGATCGCCTTCGTCGGACACGACTGCTGGCAGGCGGTCCTGATGTCGCCGTCCGCGACGTCCCGTTCCTCCTGGGCGGCTTCGTCCTTGCCGGCCTGGATGCGCTGGACGCAGAACGTGCACTTCTCCATCACGCCGCCGGGGCGAACGCTGACGTCCGGGTTCAACTGGGAGTCGAGCGGCGCCGGGAACTCGGCGTCGAACCAGTTGAAGACGCGCACCGTGTACGGGCAGTTGTTCGCGCAGAACCGCGTACCGATGCAGCGGCTGTACACCATCGCGTTCAGCCCTTCCGGGTTCCGGTAGGTCGCATACACGGGGCAGACGGGCTCGCACGGCGCCGCGCCGCACTGCTGGCAGAGCACCGGCATGAAGCGCGTGCGGACGTTCGGGAACTCGCCTTCGTAGTAGCGCTCGATCCGCAGCCAGTGCATCGCCCGGCCCTCGCGGGCCTGTTCCTCGCCAACCGTCTGGATGTTGTTCTCGGCCGCGCAGGCGACGACGCAGGCCTCGCAGCCCGTGCAGCGGTCGAGATCGATGGCCATGCCCCAGCGCGTCATGCCTTTCCTCCATCGTGCGGCGCCCAGCCGACCGGAATCTCCTCGGCCTGGCGCAGGCCGCGGCCGTAGATCACCGGCCGTTCGCTGCGGCGCGGCCGGCGCAGGCGTTCGACACGCACCCTGACGCCGCCTCGGGCGAAGGCGCCCACTCCCGCTACGTGGCGGTCCGTTGACAGCAGGGCGTTCACATTGACGCCGCGGCCGCGCGCGTAGCGGCCGTAGTCCGCATGGCCGCCACCAACCGGCACGCCGACGCAGCCCGGCCGCACGGTAGGCAGGACGATGGCCGGCAGGTCGATCTCGGCCGCGGTGCCCGTCAGCCGCACGATGTCGCCGCCGTGGATTCCGAGGCGGTCCGCGTCCTCGGTGGCGACTTCGGCCCACGATCCCCACATGACCGTCGACAGCGGGTCGGGCAGCTCCTGCAGCCAGGGACGGTTCGCCCCGCGGCCGTCGCCGAGCTTCACGGACTCGAACGGGATCAGCGTGAATGACTCCACGCCCGCGGGAGCGGCCGACGCCGCCATGGAGGCCGGATCGGGAAGGCCGGCAGGCGCGCCTTCCCCGTCGACCTGAGCCGGTCGAACGGGCGCGCGCCGCATCTCCGCCGTTCCGACCAGGCCGCCGGCGTCCGTCGTCCGCCGCACGAACTGACGCGCGTTCAGGGCGCCCGTAATCAGCAATGCCGGCAACGCCCCGGCACCCTCGGCATCGGCTCTCGTCGCGGTGAAGGCATCGCTGAGCGAGGCCTCGACCGCCTCCTGGAAGCCCGGCCAGGGCAGCGCGCTGCCGGCGGCCGCGGCGAGCGCCAGGGCCACGTCGCCCGGATGCCGCGCCTCACTCCGCGGGGCCACGGTCGGCGATGCGATGAGCAGCGCCGGAATGCCGCGCACCGGGTCCGGCTCCACCGCCTGGAAGCGTTCCAGGTCGGTCTGGATCGGAAGCACCAGATCGGCTTGAAGTGTCGTGTCGTCGAAGAACGCGGAGAGCGCGATCACGGTGGACGCACCCTTGAAGGCAGCCTCGAACCCCGGCATCCCGTGGAGCGGATCGGCCTCCGACACGACGAGCACGTTCGACCCGCCGGCGCCGTCCAGCCGGTCCGAGAGCGTCGCCGGCGGCACGGTCGCTTCGGCATCGCCGGCAACGCGGTCCTCGAAGCCGAAGTCGACCCCGGCGAAGACCCCGCCCTCGCGGCCCACCGCGCCGAGCAGCGCGTTGAGCGCCAGCCCGGCGGCGCCCGCGGCAACGCCGTTCCCGCCATCGAGGGCCGATCCGCCGACCATCACCAATGGCCGTTCGGCCCGGGACAGTTCGGCCGCGAGCCGCTCGATCCGGTTCGCGTCGATGCCGCAGCGCTCGGCCGTCGCGGCCAGATCGGGCGGCGCTTCGGGATAGAGCGTCTCGTAGGCCGCGCGTTCCGCCTCCCCGACCGTTCCCGAGCCCAGCAGGAGACCGGCGACGCCGCGCGCGAGGAAACCCTCGCTGCCCGGACGCACCGGCAGCCAGTCGTCCGCGTTCGCCGCGGTCAGCGAGTGACGCGCCTCGACCTGCACCAGCTTGCCACGCCGGTCGGCGGTCAACTCGGCCCAGGCGCCGGCGAAATGGGCAGCGCTCCGCCAACCGTCGAGGAAGGGCGCGCCGATGCTGAGCACGTAGTCGGACCGGGCCATGTCGTACGCCGGACGGGTCGCCTCACCGAAGGCGAGCCGGGCGGCCTCCCGTTCGACGACGACGTCAGCCGGCTGCCAGTGAACCGGCGCCTGCGCGCCGACCGACGCCGCGAACCGCCGCCACAGACCAAGGAGCGGCCCCGGCGGCGCGCCGGCGACTACCGTCGTCGCATCCGGCGCGGCCGCGATCGCCGTCGCCGCGGACTCGAGCGCTTCCTCCCAGGACACCGGTTCCAGTTCGCCCGAGGCGCCGCGCCGCATAGGCTCCGTCACCCGGTCCGGGTGATACAGCTCCTGCAGGGCCGAATGCCCCAGCGCGCAGACGCCGCCCGCGTTGACGAAGCCCTCCGGCAACCCCTCGATCTTCTTGGCCAACCGGTCGACGGTCCGGACCTCGATCTCGCAACCGGCGCCGCACTGTCCGCAGATCGAGCGACGCCACACGGACGCGCCCGGCAGGGCGGTGCTCCGCCGCACCGGCGACTCGATCCACTCCTCGTCCCGGCGGCGGCAGCCCTGCAACACCGCCACGCCGGCCGCCGCGTAGACCTTGAAGAAGTCCCGCCGCCCGATCGTGACCCGCGGTTCACCGCGCTTGCCGTCGTTGCCGCTCATCCCGTCCTCACCGGTGGCACGCCAGGCAGTCGTCGCTGGCCTCGTTCTCACGGTGGCACTCGACGCACCAGCCCATGTCGGCGACGTTCCGCACCGGCTCGGCCACCGTCATTGAAGCCACGTCGCCGTGGCAGGTCAGGCACTCGATGCCGGCCCGGGCATGGGCCCGATGGTTGAAGTGCACCATCGCAGAGTCCGGGATCACGTTCACCTTTGCCCACAGGATCGGCTCCCGGTTCTCGTTGGCGAGCATGACCTTCTGCACCTCGGGGTGGTCGGGTATCTCGCGCCGATGGCAGCCCGCACACGCCTGCACCGACGGCATCCCCGCATGAACCCCTTCCTCGGCGCCCCGATGGCAACGAACGCACTCCAGTCCGGCCTCGATATGAACCTGGTGGTCGTAACCAATCGGCTGCTCAGGCGTCGGCAGGTTCTGGGTCGGGCCGCAAGCGACGAGCGCGAGTCCCAGAATCCAGATGCCGGCCAGAGGGCCGGCGCACCGACACCCGAAGCGACCGCCGTCCTCCCCATCACCGAGAGAGCGGGAGCGTCCGCTGGGAAGGCCCTCCGGCCGCGTCACAGCCACCGCGGCCGCGCCTCAGACCTCTCGGATCCGCTGGTACGAAGGGACTTCCTGCAAGCCCGTCCAGTAGCGCCGCACGTTCTCGCCGAAGTCGTCGATGCCGAGCGACTCCGCCAGCTTCAGCCCGTAGCCGACGCAGATGTCGGCGATCGTGAAGCGGCTACAGCACAGAAAATCGCGGCCGTCCGAGGTCGCCGACTCGACCAGCCGCAACCGGCCCAGGAACCACTTGCGGTAGTCCTCCGCGACCTGCGGCACGCGGCGCTCCTCGGGCTCCAGCCGCGTGTAGCGGAGGAACAGCGTCTGCGGGAAGGTCAGCGTCGCGTCGCTGTAGAACAGCCAGTTCAGGTACGCGCCGTACTCGGGGTCGTCCACGGCGACGGCAAGCGGCGTCGGACCGTAGCGGTCGACCAGGTACTTCGCGATGCCCGAGGACTCCGTCATGTGGACGTCGCCGTCGATCATGTAGGGAACCGTGCCCAGCAGGTTGGTGCCGAGGTAGTCCTTCTTGAAGACCCGCGGCGGAAAGGGCAGCACGTGCAGGTCATAGTCGATGCCCATCTCCTCCAGCGTCCAGACCGCGCGCAGCGACCGAGCTCCCTGGCAGTGGTAGAGATGAATCGTCACGAGGACTCTCCACCGGAACCGACGGCCGCCGCCCAACTCGGCTTGCGTTTCTCGCGGAACGCCGCCATGCCCTCGGCCGCCTCCTCGCCCTGGAACATGCGGCGGCTCCAGCCCTGGGTCAGCTCGAACCCCTCGGCCAGCGAGATGTCCGGCACCGCCCGCACCAGCTTCTTGCACTCGACGACCGCCGTCGGGCCGCCCAGATTGATCGCGTCGATCTCCTCCTGGACCACCGACCACAGGTCGTCGCGCGGCACCGCCTTGTGGGCCAGGCCGTACTCGACCGCCTGCCGGCCGTCGAAGCGGTCGCCGGTCAGGAACAGCCTCATGCCGTGGTGCGGCCCCAGCTTGCGGAGGCAGACGACGGCGATGATCGCCGGGATCACGCCGATTCGCACCTCGCTGAAGCTGAACATCGCCTCCTCGGCGGTGATGACCAGATCAGAGGCCGCGACCATGCCCAGGCCGCCGGCGAAGGCATGGCCGTTCACGGCGGCGATCACCGGCTTCTCTCCCTCCCAGATAGCGGTCAGCAGATCCGGATAGGGAACGACCCGGTCCGACTCGCCCTCGCCGGGCTGGCGCTTGAGATCCGCGCCCGAACAGAATCCCTTGCCGGCGCCGGTGATCACGATCGACCGGACGGCGGCGTCGGCCTGGGCCGCCGCCAGGTGGTCATAGACCTCGGTGATCAGCCCCGGCGACAGGGCGTTGCGCCGTTCCGGACGGTTGAGCGTGATGACCGCAGCGCCGCTGCGGACCTCGTAGAGCGAAAATTCGGTCCCCGGCTGGTTCGGCATTCCCATCCTCCTCCGGCAACCCTCAGGCTGCTACGCGGCGTCCTCGTCGATCACCACGAGCAGCTCGCCGTTGCCGACCTGCTCGCCCTCGCCGACGCGGAACTCCGAGACCGTGCCCGGCTCCGGCGCGGTCACGCGGTGCTCCATCTTCATCGCCTCCAGAACCAGCAGGAGTTGACCCGATTCGACCCGATCCCCGACCGCGACGTGAGTCGAGATCACCTTGCCCGGCATGGGCGCGGTGAGGCCGCCGGCGACGGCTTCCAGTCCGGCGACCGGGAAGCGCGGCAGTTCCCGCAGTTCGACGTCGCCCTGCGGACCGTGCACGAGCCAGCGGTCGCCGTCGGACGTCACGGTCGATCGGAACCGGCGGCCATCGATCACGACTTCGACGCCGTCCCCGGTCCGCCGCCGGAACTCGACGGCGTGCCGGCTCGGCTCGTCGTCGCCAGCGGCGGCGCGCGTATCGAACCGTCCGTCGCGCTGGATCCGGTACTCGATCCGCAGCGCATCACCGCCCCCCGTCTCAAACTCTGCCCGCTCGTAGGGCATGACCGTGTTGCGCCAGCCGCTGACGATCGTCGGGTGGATGCGGGCCGCCTGCCTGCGATCGTGCTGGGCGGCCATCGCCGCGCAGATCCCCGCGGCGACCACCTCGTCGGCGGACGGCCGTCGCACGGGCTCGGGCGCCACCCGTTCGATGAAGTCGGTCGTCGTGTCGCCGGCCAGGTACTCGGCCGACCGCAGCGTCGCGACCAGGAAGTCGCGGTTGGTCCGAATGCCCTGCACTCGCGTCGTCTCCAGCACCCGGGCAAGCCGGAGCGCGGCCTCGCGCCGGTTCGGCGCGCCGACGATCACCTTGGCCAGCATCGGATCGAACTCGATGCCCACGTCGCTGCCGCTCTCGATCCCGGAGTCGAAGCGCGCGTTCATCCCCGGCGCCGGCTGCCAGCACTGCACCTGCCCGGTCTGGGGCAGGAAGTCGTTCGCCGGGTCCTCGGCGTAGAGCCGTGCCTCGATCGCGTGGCCGCGGATCGCCAGGTCGTCCTGGCCGAAACCGAGACGCTCCCCCTGAGCGATCCGCAGTTGTTCGCGGACCAGGTCGAGCCCCGTGATCTCCTCGGTCACCGGATGCTCGACCTGCAGCCGCGTGTTCACCTCGAGGAACCGGAAGTCGGTCGGAGCCGAACCGTCCGCCGGCTGCTCGACCAGGAATTCGACCGTCCCCGCCGAGCTGTAGCCGA
This sequence comes from Thermoanaerobaculia bacterium, assembly GCA_022823665.1. Taxonomy (GTDB): domain Bacteria; phylum Acidobacteriota; class Thermoanaerobaculia; order Multivoradales; family Multivoraceae; genus Multivorans. The sequence continues at coordinate 140,153 of JAJEHN010000013.1, forward strand.
TCGCCTGACCGGCGGCCACCGCGGCCGCGCCCATGCGGGCCCGGAGTTCCTCGCTCACGACCGGCGACGGCGCCTCCTCGATGATCTTCTGGTGGCGGCGCTGGATCGAGCACTCCCGCTCGAAACAGTGGACGAGGTTGCCGTGCAGGTCGCCCAGGATCTGGATCTCGACGTGCCGCGAGGAGGCCAGCCAGCGTTCGAGGAAGACGGTGCCGTCGCCGAACGCGGCCGCCGCCTCGCGGCGCGCGCCCTCGACCGCGTCGGCGAGTTCCGCCTCCGACTCGACCACGCGCATGCCGCGGCCGCCGCCGCCGGCCGCCGCCTTGACCAGAGCCGGGAAGCCGACTTCCGCCGCCGCGGCGGCCAGATCCACGCCATCGTCGAGTTCGACCGCGTCGAGGGTCGGCACCTTCGCCTCGCGCATCAGCGCCTTGGCCGAGAGCTTGTCACCCATCGCGGCGATCGCCTCGGGGGACGGGCCGACCCAGACCAGGCCCGCGTCGGTCACGGCGCGCGCGAAGTCCGCGTTCTCGGACAGGAAGCCGTAGCCCGGATGCACCGCGTCGGCGCCGGTGCGCGCCGCCGCGGCCAGCACCTTCCCGATGTCCAGGTAGGTCTCGGCCGACGAGCGCCCGTCGAGCGCCACGCCAACGTCGGCCTCGGCCACGAAAGGCGCGTCCGCATCTCCGTCGGCATAGACCGCCACGGTCGCGATCCCCATCTCGCGCGCCGAACGGAAGATCCGCCGCGCGATCTCACCGCGATTGGCGACCAGGAGCCGCGTGATCATGCCGACCTCACCGCGCCGCCCTCACATCCTGAAGACGGCATAGCCCTTGGCTCCCTCGACCGCCCGGCTGTGGCAGGCGGACAGCGACAGACCGAGCACGGTCCGGGTGTCGCGCGGGTCGATCATCCCGTCGTCGGAAACCCGGGAGGTCGCGTAGAGGCCCAGCGAGCGCTTCTCGGCCCAGTGGATGACGCCGGCCGCGCGTTTTCTGTCCGCCTCCTCGTCGAACTCGATGCCGCGCCGCTGCGCGGCCCTCCGGGTCACGATCGTCATCACGCCGGCCATCTGCTCCGGGCCCATCACCGCGATCTTCGCGGTCGGCCAGATGTAGGTGAACCGGGTGCCGTAGGCCCGGCCGCTCATTCCGTAGTTGCCGGCGCCGTACGACGCGCCGACGATCACCGAGAGATGCGGCACGGTCGAGTTCGCGACCGCGTTGATCATCTTCGAGCCGTTCTTCGTGATCCCGCCCTGCTCGTAGTCCGTGCCCACGATGTAGCCGGTGATGTTGTGCAGGAAGAGCAGCGGCACGTCGATCTGGTTGCAGAGCTGAATGAACTGCGTCGCCTTCTCCGCCGACTCGGAGAACAGCGCGCCGTTGTTGCCCAGGATGCCCACCGGGTAGCCGTGGATCGACGACCATCCGCACACCAGGGTCGGCCCGTAGAGCGGTTTGAACTCCTCGAAGCGCGAACCGTCGACGACCCGGCCGATCACCTCGCGGATGTCGAGCGGCGAGCGCAGGTCACGCGAAACGAGGCCGAGCAACTCCTCGGGATCGAGCACCGGATCGTCGGGCGGCAGGCTCGGACCCGGGCCTTCCTTGCGCCAGTTGAGGTGGGCGATCACGTCGCGGCAAAGGCGAATCCCGTCCATCTCGTCCTGGGCCAGGTAGTCGCCCAGGCCCGAGACGCGGCAGTGCATGTCGGCGCCGCCGATGCTCTCCGGTTCCGCGTCCTCGCCGGTCGCCATCTTGACCAGGGGCGGACCGCCGAGCGAGACCATCGCCTGGTTCTTGACGAAGATGTTGTAGTCGCTCATCCCGGGCTGGTACGCCCCGCCCGCGGTCGAGGCGCCGAAGACGATCGACACGGTCGGAATCCGCATCTTCGAGAGCTCGGAGATCTCGTAGAAGAGGCGGCCGGACTCGGCGAAGTGGCCGAGCGTGCGCTTGGTCTGCGCGTCGGGATCGTCGCCGGTGTTGCCCCGCAGGTCGGCGCCCGCGGACTCCACGAACTGGACGTACGGCAAGCGGTTGACCCGCGCGATCTCCAGGCCGCGCATCAGCTTCTTCGAATTGAACTCGTTGAAGGCACCGGCCCGCACCGACGGGTCGTGGCCGAGGATCACGCACTCCGTGCCCGAGATCACGCCGACGCCGAGCACGAAGCCCGAGCCGACCGTGTAGTACGAGTTCCAGGCCGCGAGCGGCGAGATCTCGAGGAACGGGCTGTCGCGGTCGAGTGCGTTCGCCACCCGCTCGCGCACCGGCAGCCTGCCGCGGCTGCGCAGGCGGTTCATCGCCTCCGGCCCGCCGCCGCCGGACACCTGCTCGAGCAGGCCGTTCACCTGGTCGATCTGCTCCAGGATGTCGGCGCGGTTCTTCCTGAACTGCTCCGAGCGAACGTCGACGTTGGATCTGAGAGCCTGCATGCGAAAACCGCTTCGCTAGTCGCGGAGCGGCGAAGAGAAGTCCCCGTTGCGAGCGGCGATCATGTCAGATCTCAGGCCGCGCTGTAGGCCCCCTTCCGCCATTCCTCCACCAGCACGAACTTCTGGATCTTGCCGGACGGCGTGAGCGGGAATTCGTCGACCCGGTACCAGGCCTTCGGCGTCTTCTGCGGAGACAGGTTCTCGCGGCAGTAGGTATGGAGTTCCGCGTCCGAAACGGGGTCGGCCGGGTCGGCGTCGCGGACGAACGCGCCGACGATCTCGCCCCAGCGCTCGTCCGGCAGGCCGACGACTGCGACGTCCGCGACCTGCGGATGCTCGAACAGCAGTTCCTCGATCTCCCGCGGATAGATGTTCTCGCCGCCGCGGATGATCATGTCTCTCAGCCGGCCGGTGATCGTCGTGTAGCCGCGGTCGTCCATCGTGACCAGGTCGCCGGTGTGGAGCCAGCCGTCCTCGTCGATCGTCTCGGCCGTCCTGTCGGGCATCTCGAAGTACCCGAGCATCACGAGATACCCGCGGCAGCAGAGTTCGCCGGCCTCGCCGATCGGCACGGTGGCGCCGGTCTCGGGGTCGATCACCTTCATCTCGGTCTGCGGCAGCACCGGACCGAGCGTGTTCGCCTTGTCCTCCTCGCTGTCGTCCGGCTTCATCAGCGTCACGCCCGGCGACGCCTCGGTCTGGCCGTAGATGATCGAGAACTGCACGCCGAGCGTGCTCTCGATGCGCCGCACCAGGTCGGCCGGCACCGTCGCGCCGCCCGAACAGACGGTGTGGACGGACGACAGGTCGCGGCTGGCGAAGTCGGGATGCTCCATCACCGCGATGAGCATCGTCGGCACGCCGAGCAGGTGCGTGGCGCGGAGCTCTTCGACCAGCGCCAGCATGAGACCGGGCTCGAACATGACCAGGTTGACCAGCGTCGCCTGCTGCTGGCAGGGACCGAGAACGCCCAGCACGCAGCCGCCCGTATGGAACAGGGGCATCGGGTTCACGTAGGCGTCGCCGGGCGTGACGCCCAGACGCTCGGCGACGAAACGGGCGTTGTTCGTGATCCCGCGGTGGTGAAGGTAGGCGCCCTTGGGGAAACCCGTGGTCCCTGACGTGTACTGGATCTGGACCGGATCGTCCGGGCTCACCTCGGGAAGCTCGACGTCGTCAGGCGCCGAGGCCACGAACTCCTCGAAGTCGTCGAACGGGATGATCTCTCTGAGGTCCGGCAGGCCGTCCGCCACCTGCTTCAGCGACTCCTCCATCGGATTGCCGCGGAACGAGCGCAGGTAGAAGATGCCGGACGACCGCGACTGGCGCAGCACGTACTCGAGCTCCTTCGGCTGGTAGGCCGGGTTGACCGTCACCAGGACTACGCCGGCCAGGCCCGCGCCGTACTCGAGCAGCACCCACTCCGGGATGTTCGGCGCCCAGACGGCAACCCGCTCGCCCTTCTCGAAGCGTGCCACCAGCGCCCGCGCCACACGCTCCGCGTCGACCAGGAGTTCGGCGTAGGTCCAGGTTCGCCTCTCGCCGGGAACGCCCTCGATCAGGGCCACGGTGTCCGGGGCCTCGGCCGCGGCCTCGCGCAGGATGCCGCCGACCGTCGTCTCGAGGACGGGTGAACTCGTGTCGGCGGGAACGTAGCTCTCGGTCAGCGGCATCGTTGGTCTCCTCTCATCCGGACACGGAATCGTAGCCGCTTGCTACCCTCCGCGCCCATGACCAACCAAGTCGCCGAGAAAGTCCTCGATTCGCTCTACCGGGTCGTCGTGCCGCTGCCGAGAAACCCGCTCAAGGAAGTCAACTGCTACGTCCTCGCCGAGGACGACCGCTTCCTCGTCATCGACACGGGCATGAACCGTCCCGAGTGCCGGGAGGTTCTGACCGCGGGCCTGGACGAGATCGGCGTGGACCTCGACAAGACGGACTTCCTGGCGACCCACCTGCACGCCGATCACCATGGCCTGATCCCGGAACTGCTGCGGCCCGGCCGAACCGCGTCGATGGGCGCCATCGACGCCGCCTCGATGGGTCGGGCCCACGGCGGATGGTCCGAAAACAGCCCGATGGGTGTCTACCTGCGGCGCAGCGGCTTCCCGCCCGAGGAACTCGCCGAGTCCTTCAAGCGCCACCCGGGCGCGCGCTTCAGCGGCCAGATGATCGAGTACGCGCCGCTTCACGAAGGCGACGTGATCGAGATCGCCGGCTACCGCCTCGAAGTCATCGACACGCCGGGTCACACCTTCGGCCACATCTCGCTCTACGACCGGGCGAAGCGCCTGTTCATCGCCGGCGACCACATCCTCGGCGACATCACGCCCAACATCCAGGCCTGGGCCGACGACCACGATCCCCTGGGCCTCTACCTGGACAGCATCGCCAAGGTCGAGGCGCTCGACGTCGACCTCTGCCTTCCCGGCCACCGGAGTCTGATCCACGACTTCAAGGGCCGCTGCCGGGAACTCCGCGAACACCACGAGGTCCGCGGCCAGGAAGTCGTCGACATCCTGCGCGCGAACGGCGGCCGCAACGCCTACGAAACCGCCGCCCTGATGACCTGGGACATCCGGGCCAAGTCCTGGGAGGACTTCCCGATCATGCAGCGCTGGTTCGCGACCGGCGAAGCGATCGCGCACCTGCGATGGCTTGAGGACCTGGGAGAGCTGCAGCGGGAAGACGCCGGGGAGCGGATTCTGTACAGCGCGTAGCGCCGCTTCATTGGAACGCTGTTGTCCTTTAGAACAGAACGTGTGCCCGGGATGACCCGACGACCGACCAACCGACAGCGGGACTACGGCCGCCGGAGCCGGCGTCGGGTCTGGCTGGCGGCCATCATGCTCCTGTCACCAGCACTGTCGGGAAGCATGACGGGGGCGCAGGAGATCCCGGTCATCGACGTCATGGTCGTCGCTCCCGAAGGCTTCGAGTCAGACGTTTCCTCCGCTCGATTGATCAGCGACGCATCGAAGATCTACGAATCAAACGGTTTGCTGTCGTTGCGATTCGCCGGGCTGGTCCGGCTCCATCCGATCCCGGAGCTGTTGAGCGGCGACCTGGGCGCGATCCTGTCCGGCCGCACGCCAGCCCTCCGAGAGGTTCGCCAGGACGTCGAGCGCGAACGTCTTTGCCGCCGTGCCGATCTGGTCCTCATCTGGGTGTCAACCTCGGATAGCCCCCACGTTGCGGGCAGGGGCTTCCTCTTCCGCGGACGAGACTACGGATACTCGATCGTCGCCACTTCCAGCGGCAGGCGTCGCGTGAACCTTCCAAGGGCCGTAGCGCACGAGATCGGCCACAATCTCGGGCTGCGCCACGAGATGGGCCAGGAGGGGACAGTGATGTCCTACGCCGGCCACGGCGGGGGCGTGAGCGTCCGGCGGCGCGGTCGATGGGAGCACGGCGTACAGACGTTCTCGAACGAGTCGCTAGAGAATGCGCGCCTGACCGCCTGGACGGTTTCGTCCTACGACGGACCGGGGGGAGTGTTTCGCATTCGGCCCGGGAACTGTTCAGGTTGATCCCAGCCACACGGTGACCGGTAGTGACCCGGACGCCGTCTCCCGCTCACTCCAGCGGCGCGATCTTCCCCAGGTCTTCCGAGCGCTGCCCGCGCTTCCAGGCCCGCCGCAGCTCGTCCCGGTGCAGAGAGGCCCATTCCATCACCAGGCCCAGGGCACGCGGCGGGAGGCGGCCCTTCAACATGGTCATCTTCTCGATGCCGATCAACGCGACCGCACCGCCGTACCGGACGTGAAAGTGGGCCGGAGGCGTGTCTTCACACTCCATCTCGACGACGATCCCGTAGAAGCGACTGACTTCGATCATCGGCGCGGCAGCTCCTCGTTGTTCTCCAACGTGATCGCCAAGCGTACCAATGCGCTCCGCGATAGGGGCGGCGTCTCATCTTTCCCGCAGTACGGCGTCCCGCTCGCTCTCCTCGTCCGCCGGAACCTCGCCGCCGGCCTCAAGCGTCAGGCCCGCGGTCGTCGTGACCTTCGTCCCCGCCGGGATGTCCTCCGTCACGACGCAGTTCACGCCGATGAAGACGTCGTCGCCGATCTCGATCTTCCCGATCAGGCGACTGCCGGCGCCGACGAAGACGTTGTCGCCGAGGGTCGGCATCTGTTCCAGCCGCCTGCCGGTCGGAGCGCCGATCGTGACCTGGTGGAGCAACGTTCCGTTCCTGCCGATGCGAACCCCGGCGCCGATCACCAGGCCGATGCCGTGGCTGATGAAGAGGCCCGGTCCGATTCGGGCCCCAGGCGCGATATCGACGCTGGTGAGGAACAGCGACAGCCGGGCGAAGAACGGCCCCAGGACGGGGACGCGACGGCTCTTGAACCAGTGGGCGATGCGGTAGAGGACGACCGCCTGGTAGCCGTTCTCGAACAGCAGCGACTCGATGACATAGAAGGGGAACGGCTTCGTCTTGATCGCGCGCAGACGGCGCGTGTCCTCCCGCAGGTTCTTCATCATGCCCGGACGCCCTCGTCGATCCTCGGCGGCGGCGCCATCGGCGCCCGGAGGCCCTCGATCACGCCGCGCAGTTTGGCGATGACCGCGCCCTGGTTGCCGCGGACGAGCTCGCGGAAGAAGGCGAGGAACAGACCTGCGGAAAGGAAGGCCAGGAACGAGCACCACTGCACCGGCCCGCCGTAGCGGCGTACGAACAGCGCTGCGCTGCGGCCGTTGAAGAAGGTCCGCGACGCCCGGTAGCCGCCGACGGTCCGGGCCACCATGTGGTACAGCACGGCCCGGTGGGCGTAGTAGCAGCGGTAGCCGCGCGCCTTCATCCGCATGCACCAGTCGGCGTCGTCCAGCGCCAGGTGGAAGAGCGGATCCCAGAGGCCGATGTCCTCGACGACGCTCCGGCGCACCAGCATGGCGCAGCCGTTCACATAGGGGACTTCCTCGTCCCGGTCGTACTGCCCGCGGTCGACCTCGCCTTCTCCCCGCTCACGGGTCATCGACTCGCGGAAGCGAATGCGGCCGCCGGCCGACCACAGCCGGTCCCGCTCGCCGTGGTAGAGAATCTTCGGCCCCACGCAGCCGATGCCGGCGTCCGCCTCGGCGACCGCGACGAGTTCGTCGAGGAAGTCCGGCTCCACTTCGATGTCGTTGTTCAGCAGCAGCAGGTAGTCGACGCCCCGGTTGACGGCGAGTTCGATGCCCTGGTTCATGCCGAAGACGACGCCCTGGTTCTCTTCCACCCGGATCTGGGTGACGTTCGGATGCGCGGCGGCGACCGCCTCGCTCGAGCCGTCGCTCGAACCGTTGTCGATGTGGATCAGCTCGCAGACGGGATAGGTCAACGCTTCAAGGCTCGCCAGCGCCTGCAGGGTGATGTCGCGGCCGTTGTAGTTCAGGACGAGGGCGGCGACGCGCGGTGCTTGCTCCTGGGCCACGCGGGCAGCGTAACGCAGGAGGGGTGGCGGCTAGTATCCACGCCATGCAGCGAAGTGGACGCCGGCCTCACGGCCGGCGCGTCTTTCCGGCCGCCTGCGGCGGCAGTCGGCGGGGGCGCCGGCGCACCCAGTGTGCGGGCGCTTTCGTGGCGCTGCTGGCCTTTCCTGTCGCGGCGGTGGCGCAATCGGCGGCTGAGTCCGGGTCGGTGGCGACGTGGCCCGGTTTCCGTGGACCCGACGGCATTCCCGTTTCGGACAACGATCGCCTGCCGATCAACTGGTCCACGACCCAGAACGTCGAGTGGAGCGTGGACGTACCTGGTTCCGGCTGGTCGTCGCCGGTCGTCGCGGGCAACGCGGTCTTCCTGACCACGGCGGGCAGGTCGATCGAAGCGACCAAGCGGCCGGAGTTCGGCACCGAGTACAGCAACGAGTTCATGCGCGAGCTCCGCGAACAGGGGCTTCCCTGGGAGGAAGTGCTCAAGCGCCACGACGAACGCTTCATCGAGTTTCCCGACGAGGTCGATCTCGACTACCAGTTGATCGCCTGGTCGCTCGAGGACGGTTCCGAACTCTGGCGGCGGACCTTCTTCTCCGGCCCGCCGCCGGGCGGCCGCCACTCGAAGAACACGTTCGCCTCCGAGACGCCGGTGACCGACGGCGAAACGATCTTCGTCTACATCACCGGCCTCGGCCTCTGGGCCTACTCACTGGACGGCGACCTGCGCTGGGAGCGCCGGCTCGACCAGTTCCAGATCTACATGGACTTCGGGACCGGCGGCTCGCCCGCCCTGGCCGACGACCTGGTCCTCATCCTGAACGACAACCAGGAGCATCCGTTCCTGGCCGCCTTCTCCAAGCTGGACGGGCGCGAGATGTGGCGCGCCGCCCGTGGACGGCTGGCCGCTCCGCATGCGCCCAACCACCGAACCTCCTGGAGCACGCCCTTCGTCTGGCGGCACGACGAACGGACCGAGATCGTCGCGCTCGGCCCCTACACCGCGATCAGCTACGACACGATGGGGCGGGAGCTGTGGCGGCTGACGCGGCACTCGCTGCTGCCGGTGCCGACGCCCTTCGCCTACGAGGGCCTGCTCTACGTGACGTCCGGCGTCCACGGAGACCAGAACCGCCCGATCACCGCGATCCGCCCCGGCGCCGCCGGCGATCTCACCCTGGGCGAGGACGAGACGAGCAACGACTTCGTGGTCTGGAACGACAGCCGGGCAGGCACCTACATCCCGACTCCCGTGCCGTACAAGGGCTCGCTGTGGGTCGTCTACGACCGGGGCATCTTCGCCCGCTACGACGCGGCCACCGGCGAGCGCTTCTTCCAGGCGCGAATCAAGGACTCGAACGGCCACTTCACGACCTCGCCCTGGGCCTACCGCGACCGCATCTTCGCGACCGACGAGGCCGGCACGACCTTCGTCTTCGGCACCGGCTACGAGTTCGAGCAGCTCCTCGCGAATCCGCTGGACGAGATGACGCTCGCGTCCCCGGCCCTGGCCGGTGACCGGCTGCTGATCCGGACCCGGACGAAACTGTACAGCTTCCGGGAGGAGTGACGACGATGACGGCTTCCATGCAGTGAAGCGACACGCACTGAAGCCCGGAGAGACCCGAGTTCGTCGGGCTCAGTCCGCCGAACCTCCAAGCGCCCAGGCATAGGCCGGCTGAGCCGCAACGTCCGCCGGCAATGCCGGCGGGATGCCGTCTCGATGGAGCGTGAGCAGGAGCTTGCGCGCGTCGGGGAATGCCTCTCCCGCAGCCTCGAGAGCCCGCAACTCCCGTTCAGCGGTCACCGGGTCCGAAGCGTCGGCACAGACCTGAATGAGCTCGCGTTGCCCATCGGCGGAGCGGACCAGGAAGTCGACTTCGTATCCCTTTCGCGTTCGAACATAGGTCACGTCGAGTCGTCTGCGCTCGAGCTCGACCAGGACAGCCGTTTCCAGGGCATGCCCAACGTTCGCACGCCCGGTGCGGTCGAACAGCGGGATCAGACCCGTGTCGACGGGATACACCTTGCGCGGATTCACCATGCGCTGCCGTTCCGAGCCCGACTCCATCCAGACCACGCGGACGAGAAAGCAGTCCTCCAGGTAACCGAGAAACCGATGCACGGTGTCGCGCGCGATGGCGAGGCCCTGGGACTTGACAGCGGCATGGAACTTCTCGACACTGAACAGGCTGCCGGCGTTGCCGAGCAACTGCCGGACGAGCCACCGCAACCCGGTGACGTTGCTGACGCTGTGACGTTCCACTACGTCGCGCAGGATGGCCACGTCCACGTAGTCGCGGAGCAGTTGCTGCCGTGAGGCGGCGTCGAGGCCTTGCGCCTCCGGGAATCCACCGGTAGCAAGCCACGCGGAGAAAGCTCGCTCCAGGCGTAGTCGCTCGTCCCGAGGCAACGTCCCTTTGCCGGACGGCGCCGCGATGCCCTGGTGGCGAATGGCCTCCTCGAAGCTGAAGGGGTGGATCAGCACTTGCCACGCCCGGCCGCGGAGCGCGGTCGCGATCTCCCGCGACAGAAGCGCGGCCGACGAACCTGAGACCACCACCTGCACATCGCGGGTGTCGAGCAACCGCCGCACGAAGCTCTCCCAACCCGGCACGAGATGCACTTCGTCGAAACACCACATGACCGGTTCACCGTCCGGTCCGGCCGGCGATAGCCGGTCGTACTCGTCGAGCAGGAGACCGAGGTGCCGGGTCTCCAGACCTGTCAACCGGTCATCCTCGAACGACAGGTAGGGCGCACGGAACGGCGCATTGCCTTCCGGCGTCAACTCCCTCCGGAGTTGGTGAAGAAACGTCGTTTTGCCGGCCCTCCGCATCCCCACCACGGCGGTGACTTTGCCCGGAAACCGCGTGCGCCCGGACACACGTCGGGGCGTGTGGGCGGGCGGCGGGCTCCGCAACGACTCCGTGAGTAACTCGGAGAGCACCTGTCGGAGCTGAGTTGGCACGACTCCCACGTTATTCTCCCTCTGAGAAGGAGAATATTCCACAGATTTCTCCTCATGACAAGGAGATCTTGGCCACAAATTCTCCTTCTCACAAGGAGAACTCGATCGGCGGCCCAGCCGCTACCTGGCGGGATGCATGTCGAGGTCCAGACGGTCGAAGTAGTCGATGCGGTTCGGCATCGTCGCCTGGATCGTCTCGGCCATGCCGCGTAAGATCCGCTCCGGGCGGTGCCGGAGAGCGAAGAACGGCCCGAAACTCTCGGCCACGTCCTCCCGATGGGGGTGCTCGCGCGCGTAGTCGGAGATGAAGCCGCCGTCGCCGGCCTGCGCGGCGAGCCAGGCGTCGGCGGCCGCATGGACCGGATCCAGGGAGGTGTGCGCCGCCTCGTGCATCAGGATCTCTTCGAGCACACCGTCGCGCAGGTACTCGGCGGCCTTGCCGGTGTGGATCAGGATGTTGTCGTTGCCGCCGCCGAAGGGCATGTCGCCCCGGTGGATCCAGACGGTTTCGACGCGGGTTCGGAGTCCGGCCGGCAGTTGTCCGATCGCCCTGGCATAGAAGGCAGCGTGGCGCTCGGCGAGAACCGCATCGCCGAACTCCGCGTTGACCTGCACCTCCACGACCGCCTCACCCTCGAAAGTGGCGTGGAACAGGTAGGCATCCGTGGGAACGAACTTGTCCATCCGACGATCGAACATCGTGCGGACGCCACGCCCGGCATGGTCCAGGCTCAGCAGTGCCGACGGGTCGGACGCAACGATGAGATCGGGGTCGATGAAGGCCGTACCCTGGAATGGGGGTTCCTGAACAGAACCCTCCGGCCCGGCGCATGCGAGTGAGAGGCACAGGGCGGCACCGACCCAAGGTGTGGCTGGCGGCATGACGCAAGCCTCTCACGGACCAAAGTCGGCAAGAGAGAGCCGGCGGGGGCGCCGGCGCAGCCAGCGATCAGACGATGCGGACTTCCGGCACCGGCAGGATGAACCTGCCGCCGCGGCGGCGGAACTCCGCCTGCTGGGCGAGGATCTCCTCTTCGAAGTTCCAGGCCAGGAGCAGGACGTGGTCGGGTGCCGGTTCATCCAGGAGCCGTTCCGGCGCGAGGATCGGGATGTGGGAGCCCGGGGTGTAGCGGCCCTGCTTCAGCGGGCTTCGGTCGGCGATGAAGTCGAGCAGGTCCGGGCCCACGCCGAAGAACTCGAGCAGCGTGCTGCCCTTGGCCGGCGCGCCGTAGCCGGCGAGACGGCGGCCGTCCGCCTTGAGGCCCTCGAGGCAGTCCATGACCTCCGTCTTCAATGTGTCGACGCGCTCGGCGAAGGCACGCCACGTAGCGAAGCGGTCGATGCCGAGCGCGCGCTCCGCGGCGAGCACCTCTGCAACGCTCGCGTCCACCTCGCCCTCGCCGCGGCGCATCACGGTGGCGCGGAGCTGGCCGTGGTGGATCGGCAGCCGCTCGGCGCGGACGACCTCCATGCCGTGGTCCTCGAACAGGCGCATCATCGGACCCAACGCCCAATAGGAGACGTGCTCGTGGTACACGGTGTCGAAGGCGAGCTGGTCGAGCAGGTCGACCAGGTAGTGCGCCTCGAGGACGAAGGCGCCGCCGGAGGCGAGGGCGGTGTCGAGACCGGCAACGAAGCCTGAGAGATCGGGGATGTGCGGAAAGGTGTTGGTCGCCGTGATCAGCGCTGCCCGGCCCCAGCGGTCGGCGATCTCGCCGGCCGTGTCCACGCCGAAGAAACCCTGGTAGCGCTCGATCCCGGTGTCGCGGCTGAACTCGGCCAGGTTCTCGGCCGGATCGACGCCGAGGGTCCTGGCGCCGCGGTCGCGGAAGCAGCAGAGAAGCGAGGCATCGTTGCAGCCGATGTCGATGACGAGGCCGTCGTCGGCGAGGCCGTGGCGCGCGGTCAGCGTGGCCGCCAGGTCGTCGAAGTGGGCGCGCAGCGTGTCGGAGGCGGACGACACGTAGAGGTAGTCCGTGAACATCGCGGCCGGCGGCACGCGGTCGACGAGTTGGACGTGGCCGCAGCCGTGGCAGAAGCCGACACGCAGTGGGAAGCGAGGTTCGGGCTGCTGCAGGTCTTCGGCCGTGGGGAACTTGTTCGCGAGCGCCGTGGCGCCGAGGTCGAGGAAGGTCTCGACGGTAGAAGCGGCGCAGACGAGGCAACTAGCCATAGGGGAGCTTCCCGCCAAGGCGGTGCCGGCCTGACGGCCGGCGCGTTCTCTCCGCCGCCTGCGGCGGCAGCGGGTCAGAAGACCCGCGCACCCAGAGACAGGTTGTCCCCTGACAGGCTTCTCTACTGAACACGACGCTGCCTCGCTCCAGCCGCAACGTCAGCCATGGTGGAACGGGGCGACGAGCTGCGAGCCGTGGGACTCGTGGCCGACGGACAGTTCGTAGAGGTCGACCAGCGCCGAACGGACCGCGGGCTGGCGATCGGGCGGGACGACGAACAGCAGGAACCCGCCGCCGCCGGCGCCGCACAGCTTGCCTCCGAGGGCGCCGGCCGCGATCGCCGCGTCGTACCAGCCGTCGATCAGCGGCGTCGTGATCGATCCCGCGAGCTCCCGCTTCATACTCCAGCCTTGGTCGAGAAGCCGGCCGATGCCCTCGACATCGATCTCGCCCGCGCCCAGCGCCGCGTGCAGGTCGCGGGCCTGGTCGCGCATCCTGCGCAGGGACTCCAGGTTCATGTCCGTGCGGTCGTCCTGTTCGGAGAGGACGGCGCTGGCGTCCCGCTGGTGTCCGGTCCAGAACATGAGCACCGAACGAAACAGCTCGCGCAGCCGGTCGCCCGGAATCCGCAGGTGCTCGACGGTAACACCGCCGTCCGGCTTGAACGACAGCAGGTTGAGCCCACCGTAGGCCGCCGCGTACTGGTCCTGCTTGCCGATCCGCGCGCCCAGCACGTCGATCTCGATGTGGCACGCCTCCTCCGCCAGCTGCCCCGCCGAGGCGCGCTCGCCCCTGTAGGAGTGCAGCGCGTTCAGCAGGCCGACGGCGAAGGCGCTCGAGCCGCCCAGCCCGGTGGACGCGGGCACGTCGCCGACGGTCGATATGTAGACCGGCGGGTCGATGCCCACGAAGCGCAGGCACTCGCGGGCGATGTTGTTGTCCAGTTCGTCGATCCGTTCGACCTGTTCGCTGCGCGAGTAGTTGACGCGCACCGGCTCGAAGAACAGCTCGCTGTGGCGCTTCACGGTGACGTAGACGTAGCGGTCGATCGTCGTCGAGAGCACGGCGCCGCCCTCCCGCCGGTAGAACGCCGGCAGGTCGGTGCCGCCGCCCACCAGGGACACCCGCAGCGGGGTGCGGGTCACGATCAGCCTGGACTGGTCCACGTCTGCGAGAGTTCCAGCCGCCTCAGCCGTGCTGGAGCGCCCAGTCGTAGGGAATCCGGTCGGTGAAGGGGTCGAGCCGCTCCATCTCGTCCGGGTCGTGCGGCTCGGTGGCGGCGTTCGCCATGATCACCTGCCTGTCGCCGTACGCCTTGTAGCCGTTGGCGATCCCCGGCGGGATCTGGACCAGGACGTAGTTGTCCTCGCCGAAGAAGACCTCCTGCAGTTCGCCGCGGGTCGGCGAATCCTCGCGCAGGTCGTACATCACGAGCTTGGCCCGGCCGCTGACGACCGCGTTGTTCACGGTCATCGAGCGGTGGATGTGCCAGGCCTTGATCGTTCCCGGCCAGGCGGTCGAGAAGTAGATCTCGCCGAAACCGAGGAAGTGCTCGTCCGTGGCCTTCAGCATGTGCATGATCTTGCCCCGCTCGTCGACGATCTGACGAAGCGGAACCACCTTGACGCCGTGGATCATCCCCCACCCTCCAGGTCTGCTGCCTCCGGTTCTGTCTCCTCGCCGCCGGCGCCGGCCTTCCAGCGCAGCGAGCCGTCCAGCCGGCCCGAATCGAGCAGCCGGTTGAGCCAGCGAAGGCGGACGAAGCGCGCGTCGCCGTAGCGCGCCGCGTCGAGGCCGATGTCGCGGTACTCCTCGATCAGCCCTTTCGCACCAGCGGCCGCGTCCCGGAACCCGAAGTCCGGGAAGGCGCGGGCGAACTTCTCGAACGAGGCCCGGTAGGTGCGCTGGTCCGCGCCGGGCTCGCCCCGTACCTCGACCTCGCAGCCGGGCACGAGATCGGCCGCGATTTCGGCGAGTTCGATCACGCGGTGGTTCAGGTGGTCGGCGCCGGTGTTGAAGGCCTCGTTGTGAACGACGGAGAGCGGCGCCTCGAGCACGCGGCCGAAAGCCGCCGCCACGTCCTCGACGTGGACGACCGGCCGCCACGGCTTGCCGTCGCCGAAGACGACGACCCGCCGGTTGACGAACGCGGCGCCCGTCAGGTCGTTCAGGACCGTGTCGAAGCGCATCCGGGGCGACAGCCCGTAGACCGTGCCGTTGCGCAGGAAGGTCGGCGAGAAGCCGTCGCTTGCCAGCTCCCGGATCGCCTCCTCGCTCCGGACCTTGGAACGCGCGTACAGTGTGCGCGGGTCGAGCGGCGAAGTCTCGTCCACCGTCTCCGTGCTCGACTGGCCGTACATGATGCAGGACGACGAGAACAGGAAGCGACGCACCTCGGCCTCGCGCGCGAGTTCCGCGAGCCGCACGGAAGACTCGTGGTTGATCTCCTCGGTCCAGGTCTCGTCCAGGTTGCCGATCGGATCGTTCGAGAGCGCGGCGAGATGGATCACCGCGTAGAAGGCGCGCAGGTCGGCCGGCTCCAGGTCCCGGATGTCCTTGCGGATCGACGGAATCGGCAGCGGGTCGCCGGAGATCGTGCAGTCGTCGAAGTAACCGGTGTCGAGCCCGACGACGTCGTAGCCGCGCTCCAGCAGCCGGGGCGCCATGACGGAGCCGAGGTAGCCGCGGTGCCCGGTGACCAGGACCGGGCGGCGAACGAAGGCGGAGCTCATCCCGCCACCGCCGTTCTGCCGGTCGCTTGAAGGCCCAGCAGCCGCTCGGCGTGCGCGAGCAGCTGTTCGCTCCCGGTGACCAGGCCGAACGGGCAGCCCGCCGCGTCGGCCGCCTTGCCGTCGCGCTCGTCGTCCCCGAGGAACGTCGTCCGGGTCAGGTCGAGATGGTGATCGCGCTGAGCCATGAAGAGCATCCCCGGCGCCGGCTTGCGACAGTCGCAGCCTTCGTCCCAGCCGTGGGGGCAGTAGTAGATGCGGTCGATCCGTCCACCCGCCTCCTCCGCCTCGCCGCAGAGACGCCGATGGACCGCGGCCAGGTCGTCCTCGGTCATCCGCCCCCGCGCGATTCCCGGCTGGTTCGACACGACGAGCACCCGCCAGCCAGCCCGGTTGAAGGCGGCGAGCGCCTCGCGGGCCCCCGGCAGCCAGCGGAACTCTTCAGGCGTGCAGACGTACTCCGCCCTCGGCGGGCGCACGTTCAGCACGCCGTCGCGGTCCAGGATGATCGTCGGCGTGCGGGCGAAGAAGGCCTCGGTCAGCGGCAACCGCTCGTGACCGCCGACGCTGTAGTAGCGGTGCTCGCTCCAGTAGGCGTGGAGCTGGCCGCGCGCGGTCAGCGCCGGGTAGACCGCCTCCTCGAACAGCTCCTGGCGGTCCGGCAGGAGCGGCAGCACGGCCGACTTCTGGAGAATCGCGTAGCTGATCTCGACGCCGCTGAGCCCGGGCGTCGTCCGGCCGCGGTCGAAGACGGTGACGAAGCCGCCCTCGCCGACGATCACGCTGTCGCGGGTGTAGCCGTCGCGGTTCGCGTAGACGGTGATCTGCGCCGCCGCCCCGGACTCGACGTAGGCGCGCCACATCCGGTCGAACTGCATTGGCCAGTAGTTGTCGCAGTACAGGAGCAGGAACCGTTCGTCCAGTTCGCCGGCAGCGTCTTTGACCCTGTGCGCCGTCAGATCGTCCGGCGCCGTCACCCGGTGGCTGATCTCCATGCCGTAGGCAGAGCCGTCGCCGAAGTGTTCGATCATCGCCTCGGCGCGATAGCCCAGCAGCAGCAGGACGCGCTCGAAGCCCTGCTCGCGCAGCATGTCGACGACGTGGCCGAGGAAGGGCTTGCCGTGAAACGGGATCAAAGCCTTCGGCAAGGTGTCCGTGAGCGGCGCCAGACGGGTTCCCCGGCCACCGGCCAGGATCACGGCCTGGGTGGGTCTAGAGTGCATCGTCGGGTCAATCGCCGCGCTGGGCCAGGCAGGACCTCCGGAGGCCGGCGCTCCCAGTCCCTGCCCCACACAGGCGAGACTAGCAACGACGAACGCGTTGACCGGCGGGATCGTACATGGGTCGGATCGAGGCCTCGGCCAGGACACGGACGCCCGCCACCTCGATCTCGAAGCGGTCGGGCAGTTCCGGGAAGTCCGGCAACAGCGACATGGGGACGTAGCCGAGGCCGACGGCCGCTCCGAGGGTGTGGCCATAGTTCCCGGAGGTGATGTAGCCCGCGACTTCGTCTCCCAGCCAGATCGGTTCGTTGTGGTAGAGCAAGGGTTGCGGATCCCGGAGTCTGAACTGGATCAGACGCTTCGCGATGCCGCTCTCCTTCTGCCTGAGCAGCGCCTCGCGACCGATGAAACCGCCGGGCTTGTCGAACCGGACGGCGAACCCGAGGCCCGCTTCGAGTGGAGAGTCCTGATCCGTGATGTCGTGGCCCCAGTGGCGGTAGGCCTTCTCGATCCGCAGCGAGTCCAGCGCGTGGAAGCCGGCGTGGACGAGGTCGAACGCCTCGCCGGCCGTCACGATCTCGTCGTAGACGCCGGCAGTGAACTCCGTGGGGACGTAGAGCTCCCAACCGAGTTCGCCGACGTAGGTGATGCGGGATGCCCGCACCAGGCCGTAGCCCAGCTCGATCTCGCGACTGGTCGCGAACGGGAACGCCTCGGTGGCCAGATTCGCCGGCGTCAGGGACTGCAGGAGAGCACGCGAGTTCGGCCCCATCAGGGAAACCACGCCCAGCGCCGATGTCACGTTCACGAGCACGCAGTGCGCGTCGCTCGGGATGCGCGCCTTGAGCCAGTGGAAGTCCCGCACTTCGCAGGTGGCGGCGGTGACGATCAGGAAGCTGTCTTCCGCGAGACGCGCCACCGTGAGATCCGCCTCGATGCCGCCGCGTTCGTTCAGCCACTGGGTGTAGACGATCCGGCCTGGCTCCACGTCGACGTCGTTGGCGCAGACCCGGTTGAGCACCCCGGCCGCGTCCCGACCCTCCAGCCGGAACTTCGCGAACGACGACTGGTCGAACAGCCCCACGTTCTCGCGCACGGCCCGATGTTCGGCGGCCGAGTAGTCGAACCAGTTCTGGCGCCCGTAGCTGTACTCGTAGCGCGCGGGCAGGCCCTTCGGCGCGTACCAGTTCGGTCGCTCCCAGCCCGCGAGTTCCCCGTGGCAGGCGCCGGCCGCCGCCAGGCGGTCGTACAGCGGCGACCGGCGCACGCCCCGCGCCGTCTCGAACTGGCGATACGGGTAGTGCATGGCGTAGAGGAGGCCCAGGCTCTCGGAGACCCGTTCGCGCAGGTACTTGCGGTTGCCCTGGAAGGGCAGGTTGCGGCGCACGTCGACTTCCCAGAGATCGGCCGGCGGATGCCCTTCGAGAATCCACTCGGAGACGACCTTGCCGATCCCGCCCGCCGACTGGATGCCGATCGAGTTCAGGCCTGCCGCGACAAAGCAGTTCTCGCATTCCGGCGCCTGGCCGAGGTGGTAGCGGACGTCCGGCGTGAAGCTCTCCGGGCCGCAGAAGAGTTGGACCACGTCGGCCGACCGTAGCGCCGGCATGCGCTCCCTGGCGCCGCGCAGCAGCGGCTCGAAGTGCTCGCGGTCAGCGGCGATCTCGTCGAAGCAGAACTCCTCGGGGATGCCGTCCATGCCCCAGGGCCGCGCGTTCGGTTCGAAGACGCCGACGATCAGCTTGTCCGCGTCGTACCGGAAGTACGAGATGGCGTCGTAGTCCCGCACGACGGGCATGTGCGCATCGAGTCCATCGACGGAGTCGAACCGGACGTAGTAGTGCTCGCAGGCGTGCAGCGGGACGTTGACGCCGATGGAGGCGGCCAGCTCCCGGGTCCACATGCCGGCGCAGAGGACGACGCAGTCAGCATCGATGTCGCCCTGCTCCGTGGCGACGCCCACGACGCGGCCGCCGGAGGTGCGAACCGCGGTCACCCGCGCATCCTCGACGATGCGGGCGCCGGCGGCGCGGGCGCCCGCGGCCAGCGCCAGCGTGACGTCCGTCGGGTTCGCGTAGCCGTCGCCGGGAATGTGCAGTCCGCCGAGCAGGTCGGACGTCTCGAGCAGCGGTACGCGTTCCGCGATCGTCGTCGCCGTCACCACGTCGACCTGCAGCCCGAGCACCTTCGCCAGCGACGCGCCGCGCTGGAGTTCCTCGAAGCGCTCCGGGTCGGCGGTGACCGAGACGGAGCCGCAGCGGCGATAACCCGTCGTCTGGCCGGTTTCCCGCTCGAGGCGAGCGTAGAGCTCGCTCGTGTAGCGGGCGAGGTTCGTCATCGCGACCGACTGTCGCAGTTGGCCGAGCAGGCCGGCGGCATGCCATGTGGTGCCGGACGTGATCCGCCGGCGCTCGAGCAGCAGCACGTCGGTCCGGCCCGAGCGCGCGAGGTGGTAGGCAACCGAGCAGCCGATCACGCCGCCGCCGATGACGATCACGCCCGCGCGGCGCGGCAACGAGGGCTGCGCCGCGGAGCCCGGCGCGGCGGATGGAGCCATGATCGCGCAGCGTACTCCAGCGGCCTGGCGCATTCGTCCTCCCGGCGGACCCATTCAGCAGGGTCTGACGGTCATCTCCCGCTAAGCTCCGAGCAGCCATGGACGACGCCACTCCCTTCCACCGGAGCCCCATCCTCAATTCGCCCTACGAACTGCCGGGGCGACACTGGGTGTTGGACGAAAGCCGTCAGCCGACCGAGCGAATAGGCGATGGCCGTCGCCCCGTGTCCTTCATTTCGCCGATTCCCACGGCGAGGAAGACCGGCCGCAAGGCGCAACGTCGGCTCACCTTGGACGCGGATGTCGAGGCACTCGAGACGCCCGGTGGTCAGCAGTACGAACTGACGGCGCTCATCGGCGGCCTGCGCCGGGAGATTGCCGCCTGGCGCACGCTGCCGGAGTCGCAATGGCGGGTGACGCCCGAAACCGCGCGCCTGCTCAAGCACTGGCGCCACCATCGGTTCAGTGGCATCCGCCCGTTCTTCTGTCAGGTCGAAGCGGTTGAGACCGCCATCTGGCTCACCGAGGTCGCGCCGGTCGTCGGCAAGCGCGGCCGCGGCTTCCTGGAGCAGATCCAGATGGCCAGCGAACAGGCGAATCGGGGTCTCTCGCGCATGGCCCTCAAGCTCGCCACCGGCGCGGGAAAGACCACCGTCATGGCCATGCTCATTGCGTGGCAGACGGTGAACGCCGTTCGCCACCCGGCGAGCCGCCGCTTTACGCGAGGCTTTCTCGTCGTCGCGCCAGGCATCACGATCCGGGACCGCCTACGGGTACTCAAACCGAACGACCCCGACAGTTACTACGCCAGCCGCGAACTCGTGCCCCCGGACATGTTGCGCGAGATCGACAAGGCGAAGATCGTCATCACGAACTACCACGCCTTTCAACGGCGAGAGACGATGAAGCTGGCCAAGGGTAGCCGCGCTCTGCTCCAGGGTCGCGGTGCTGAGCTCGCGACCCGCGAAACGGAAGGCCAGATGTTGGCCCGCGTGATACCGGAACTGATGACCACGAAGGGCATCCTCGTCCTGAACGACGAGGCGCACCACTGCTACCGCGAGAAGGCCGGCGAAGACGAAGAGGGCAAGCTAACCGGGGATGACCGCCGCGAGGCGAAGCGCAACCAGGAAGCGGCACGCGTCTGGATCTCCGGCCTGGAGGCGGCCGAGCGCAGACTGGGCCTGAAACGGGTCATCGACCTTTCGGCCACGCCGTTCTTCCTGCGCGGCTCCGGCTATGCGGAGGGCACGCTCTTCCCGTGGACCGTCAGCGACTTCTCTCTGATGGACGCGATCGAGTGCGGCATCGTCAAGCTCCCGCGCGTACCGGTAGTGGACAACGTCCCCGGTACCGAGATGCCGATCTATCGGAACCTCTGGGAGCACATCGGCAAGGAAATGCCGAAGAAGGGCCGGGGGAACGGCGCAACGCCCGACCCGATGTCGCTGCCGGCCGAGTTGCAAACGGCTTTGGAGGCTCTCTACGGCCACTACGACAAGACGTTTCGTCTCTGGGAGGAATCCGGCATCGACGTACCGCCCTGCTTCATCGTCGTGTGCAACAACACAGCCACGTCGAAGCTGGTCTACGACTACATCGCGGGCTTCCACCGTGAGTCCGAGAACGGCGCGGGGATCTTTCACAACGGTCACCTGCCGCTGTTCCGAAACTTCGACGCGTCCGGGGCGCCGCTACCCAGGCCCCGCACGTTGCTCATCGATAGCCAGCAGCTCGAATCCGGTGATGGGCTCGACAGGAGCTTCCGCGCGGCCGCCGCGGACGAGATCGATCGCTTCCGCCGGGAGATCGTCGAACGCACCGGCGATCTCCAACAAGCCGAGAAGCTCACGGACCAGGACCTGCTCCGCGAGGTCATGAACACCGTCGGCAAGGCGGGTCGGCTCGGCGGCGACATCCGCTGCGTGGTCTCCGTCGCCATGCTGACCGAAGGCTGGGACGCCAGCAACGTCACTCATGTCCTCGGCCTGCGAGCCTTCGGGACGCAACTGCTCTGCGAACAGGTGATCGGCCGCTCCCTGCGCCGGCAGTCCTACGAGCTCAACGACGGCGGCCTCTTCGACGCCGAGTACGCCGACGTCTTCGGCGTGCCCTTCGACTTCACCGCCAAGCCCGTCGTGGCGCCACCGCAAAGGCCCGCCGAAACGGTGCAGGTCAAGGCGCTCTCGCCGGAGCGGGATGACGCGGAAATCCGCTTCCCCCGGGTGGCCGGCTACCGCGTCGACCTGCCGAACGACCGCCTCGCCGCCTCGTTCACGGAGGACTCCGCGCTCGAGCTCACGCCGGAGCTCGTGGGCCCGACGATCACCCACAATCAGGGCATCATCGGCGAAGGCCACGATCTCACCCCCGAGCGGCTGGACAGCGTCCGCCAGTCCACGGTGCTCTACGAGCTGACCAGGCGGCTGCTCTTCAAACACTGGCGGGACGCGAACGAGGAGCCGAAACTGCACCTGTTCGGCCAGTTGAAACGCATAACACGCATGTGGCTCAATGACTGCCTCATGTGCAAGGGGAGTACCTATCCCGCGCAGTTGATGATGGTCGAACTGGCCGACCACGCCTGCGAGAAGATCGCGGCTGCCGTGACCCGCGCGGAGCTGCATCGCCAGCCGGTCAAGGCGCTGCTCGATCCCTACAACCCGGTCGGCACGACCTGCGGCGTCAACTTCACCACGTCCCGCACCCAACGCTACGCGACCGGGCGTCGCTGCCATCTGAACTGGGCAATCCTCGACAGCACATGGGAAGGCGAGTTCTGCCGCGTTCTCGACTCGCACCCCCGCGTCCTTTCCTGGGTGAAGAACCGCAACCTCGGCTTCGAGGTGCCGTACCGGTTCGGCGGCGCAACGCGACGCTACGTCCCCGACTTCATCGCGACCCTTGAGTATGGCCTGGGCGAAAACGAGCCTCTGCACGTCGTGGTGGAGGTCAAGGGGATGCGCGGCGAGGAAGGCCGGGCGAAGGCAGACGCCATGCACAGCTATTGGATTCCCGGCGTCAACAGGCTCCAGAATTGGGGGCGCTGGGCCTTCCTCGAATTGCAGGAGCCATTTGGAATGGAACGCGACTTCGAGGCCGGGATCGCCACGAAGTTGGACGAACTCGCCAGCGAAGAGCGCGCCAAGGAGGCCGCCCGGTTCCTCAGCGCGATCGGCGGCTCAATGCCCGACGCCGAGTACATTCCACGGCGCCGGAGCGTGGAAGCGAGATGATCCTGGTGGACACGTCCGTCTGGATCGACAACGTCCGCACCCCCAACCGCGAACTGCAGCGACGCGTGGAGGCCCGCGAGGTGCTCTGTCACGCGATGGTCGTTGGCGAACTGGCGTGTGGCCACTTGCCTGAACGCGATGAGTTTCTCGAGCGCCTCAGGGGTTTCCCGTTGCTCGAAGCACTATCCTCGGACGACCTCCTGGCATTGATCGAACGGCACGCCTGGATGGGAAGAGGTATCGGCTACGTGGACGCCAACCTCCTCGGCGCCGTCCTGGCGGACGGGAACGCGACCCTGTGGACGACTGACCGGAGACTCCGGGGCCTGGCCGAGGAACTCGGCATAGCCCACGTCCCCGACTCGGAGGACAGCTAGCGACATGGCCAAGAGGACCAGGAAGGTTGAAACGCTGATCCACCGCAAGGCGACCCGCCGCAACATCCCCACCGCCGAGTACCAGCCGGTCATGCACGCGTACGACCGGGATCCGATCCGCGTCGCCTACGAGCAGCGCAACCCCGACCTCGACCCGCAACTGGTCTGGCGCGGCAAGGACATGCAGGACTGGTCCGAGCTTGTCGTGCCGGCACCGCCTCTCTTCATCCAGGAGAAAGTGCATCCCAAGGTGCTGATCGAAGACCTGGCCCGCATGAGCAGCCGGGCCCGCGAAGAGGACGCCGACGACCAGGCGATCCAGCCCGACCTCTTCGACGACTTCAACGGCCTGCCGGACGGTGACGCCAGGACCGAGTTCTACCAGCACGACGCCAACTGGTCCAACCGGATGATCCTCGGCGATTCCCTGCAAGTCATGGCATCGCTGGCGGAGCGCGAGGGGTTGCGCGGCAAGGTGCAGTGCATCTACATCGACCCGCCCTACGGCATCAGGTTCAACTCGAACTTCCAGTGGTCAACGAAGAGCCGGGACGTCAAGGATGGCAAGGCGGACCACATCACGCGGGAACCGGAACAGGTCAAGGCGTTCCGGGATACCTGGCGGGACGGCATTCACTCGTACCTGAGCTACCTGCGGGACCGCTTGACCGCAACCCGGGATCTGCTGGCCGAGAGCGGGTCGGTCTTCGTGCAGATCGGAGACGAGAACGTCCACCGGGTGCGAGCGCTGATGGACGAGATCTTTCGTGAGAAGAACTTCGTTTCACTTATCTCGGTTCAGACCACGACCGGTTTTCTCACCGACTATCTCGGCAACATGTCCGACTTCATCCTGTGGTACGCCAAGGACAAGGACGCCTGCAAGGCTCGGCCACCCTTCTATCGGAAGGAGTTCGTTCTCGGAGAAGGGAACGCTCGCTGGCTGATGTTCCCTGACGGTTCGTACCGAGGCGTATCGGCCCGAGAGAAGCGCGGCGATCAGAGCGTGCCCGCGGAGGCTTCACCCTACAAACCGGACAACATGATCTCGCAGGGCAGAGCCAAGGCGCGACAGCCGTACGGACACCACGGCTTACTCTACGACAGTTGGGAGAAGAACTCTCATTGGAAAGCCGCTTATCCCGAGGGAATGAACCGATTGAGTCGAGCGGGGAGGATCCACGTTGCCCGGAACTCCATTCAGTATGTTCGGTTCCATACGGACTTCGGCCTCGGCGTCTATGGGAACATGTGGACCGACACGGGCACCGGGAACTTCACGGACAAGAAGATGTACGTGGTTCAAACGAACACCAAGGTAGTTGAGCGGTGCCTCCTCATGGCCACCGACCCCGGCGACTTCGTCCTCGACCCCACCTGTGGCTCCGGCACCACTGCGTACGTTGCCGAGCAGTGGGGTCGGCGCTGGATCACCATCGATACCTCCCGCGTCGCACTCGCCCTCGCCCGTGCCCGCATCATGAGTGCGCGCTACCCGTACTACCTGCTCGCCGACAGCCGCGAGGGCCAACTCAAGGAAGCCGCTCTGGCCCGCAAGCCCCCTTCGGAAGCGCCCACGTACAACGACGTCCGCCACGGTTTCGTATACGAACGCGTACCGCACATCACCTTGAAGTCCATCGCCAACAACGCCGAGATCGACGTGATCCATGAGCGGCTTCAGCCGGAAGTCGAGAGTGCGCTGTCGGATCTCAACCGCGCCATGCGGGGCCACTCCACACCATTCACCGTCGAGTACGGCGGACGCAAGGGCAAGAGGATCGACTTCGGCGCCCCAGCGGGGAGTACGGTCGCTCTTCCGTCGGGCGAGTCGGCCCCGGCCAACGGTTTTCTCGAATGGGAAGTGCCCCGGAAGCCGGAGAACGACTGGAACGAGACCGCGCGCGAAGCGCACGAGCGCTTCTGGCAGGCCCGGATCGCCCGCCAGCGCGAGATCGACGCCTGCATCGCCGCG
Organism: Thermoanaerobaculia bacterium; assembly: GCA_022823665.1. Classification (GTDB taxonomy): domain Bacteria; phylum Acidobacteriota; class Thermoanaerobaculia; order Multivoradales; family Multivoraceae; genus Multivorans. The sequence continues at coordinate 165,253 of JAJEHN010000013.1, forward strand.
AGCGCCGACTACGAGCACCTCTACGACAAGCCCTACCAGGACAACAAAAGGGTCCGCGTCGCCGGCCCCTTTACGGTGGAGAGCGTTTCGCCGCACCGCCTGGCCGCCTTGGACGAGCACGACGAATTGCTCGTCGCCGAGCCTCGCGTCAGTTCCGACGCGGGAGCCGACGTCTCCCGCCACGACTTCGCCCATGTGATTCTCGAGAACCTCCGCACGGCTGGCGTGCAGCAAGCCAGGAAGGCTGGCCGGATTACTTTCTCCTCCCTGGAGCCGTGGCCCGGCGAGCTCGTCTGCGCCGAGGGCCGCTACATCGACGGCGACGGCAAGGAACGGAGCGCCGGCGTCTTCATCGGTCCGGAGTTCGGGACCGTCTCCCGCCCGGATCTGGTGAGCGCCACCCGCGAAGCCGCTGATGCCGGCTTCGACGTCCTCATCGCCTGCGCTTTCAACTACGAAGCCCACGCCACCGAGTTCACGAAGCTCGGCCGCGTCCCCGTACTCAAGGCCCGCATGAACGCCGACCTGCACATGGCGGACGACCTGAAGAAGACAAACACCGCCAACCTCTTCGTGATCTTCGGCGAGCCTGACATCGACATCGAACCCGCCACCGGTAGCAACGGCGAGTCCGACTGGCTCCAGGTGAAGATCAACGGCGTCGACGTGTTCGACCCATCCGCCGGCGAAGTCCGCAGCGACGGTCCCGAAGGCATCGCCTGCTGGTTCGTCGACAACGACTACAACGAAGAGAGCTTCTTCGTCCGCCAGGCCTACTTTCTCGGCGCCGGCGACCCCTACAAGTCCCTCAGAACCACCTTGAAGGCCGAGATCGACGCCGACGCCTGGGCCACCTTGCGCAGCGACACCTCGCGGCCTTTCCCGAAACCCACGACCGGCCGTATCGCGGTCAAGGTCATCAACCATCTAGGCGACGAAGTTATGAAGGTGTTCGGCGTTTGACCCGGCGGCCACGACCAAGGCCCGGCGCTCCTCCCTGGATTCGGCACCACGCACTCGCCCAATGGAGGGCGCTCGCCGAACCCGCTGCCCGCTCGGTCGCATTGACCCCAACCCTCCCGACGGAGTAGCTTGCTCCCTCATGGGCAGGGTCAAGAAGTCGGGTCTTCAGGCTTCTGTGTGGGCCAGACGGTGCAGGCGCTGGGTGCATGTCGGCCTTTTAGGCTGTCGGGATGAAGAGTGCCAGGACGTTCGAGAAGTTGTTGGGGATCAGGCCGCCCTGGCGGGTGCGCGAGGTGGTGC
>JAJEHN010000033.1 GCA_022823665.1 Thermoanaerobaculia bacterium
GGAGATGGTGATGCCCGGGGACAACGTGGCTCTGGACGTGGAGCTGATCGCTCCGATCGCGATGGAGAAGGGCGTTCGCTTCGCGATCCGCGAGGGCGGCCGCACGGTCGGCGCCGGCACCGTCACCGACATCGTCGAGTAGTCGGTACCGGCTCGAGTTGGGAGATTCAGGCCAGTAGCTCAATTGGTAGAGCATCGGTCTCCAAAACCGAAGGTTGGGGGTTCGAGACCCTCCTGGCCTGCCAGACCTTCCTTCGGAGGACGTAGACGGCAAAACGGCCTGGGCGTCCGGACAAAGGCGTAGGCCGGGTTTCAGGGAACAGAAGAGGGAGTCGGAGAAACGCAGATGGCAAGTGTCCGCAGGCTCGGTGCCTTCCTGGGCGAAGTGCGCACCGAGATGAAGAAGGTGACCTTCCCCTCGCGGGAGGAGGTCGTGGGCACCACGGTCGTGGTGCTGATCACAAGCGTGATCTTCGCCATCTTCCTGTGGGTAGCCGACGTCGTCATCCTGCGCCTCTACAACGGTCTCAACAACCTTCTCCTAGGGCAGTGAGCCGGAAGCGGCCGACGGTGGGGAGTACGCGATGAGCGAAGTCGAAACGGCAGCCACGGGCAGCGTAGAGGTCGCGGAGGGCGGCGCCGGGGAGGCCTCCGGGCCGCGGCGGCAGTGGTACATCGTGCATACCTATTCCGGCTACGAAGAGCGGGTCAAGCAGACTCTGCGGCAGCGCGCCGAGGCTCACGACATGGGGGATGCGTTCGGCGAAGTGCGCATTCCCACGGAGACGATCGTCGAACTGAAGGGCGGCAAGAAGCGGGAGACCCAGCGGAAGTTCTTCCCGGGCTACATCCTGGTCGAGATCGCGTGCGAGCCGCGCGGCGACGGGCGGCTGAAGATCTCCGACAAGGCGTGGCACGTGGTCAAGAACACGCCCAAGGTGACCGGCTTCGTCGGTACCGGCAACGAGCCGACGCCGCTCGGCCAGGACGAGGTCGACGCGATCATCGAGAAGGTGGCCACGGCCAAGGACAAGCCGAAGCCGAAGTACCTGTTCGAGAAGGGCGAGCTGGTGAAGATCGTCGATGGCCCCTTCAACAACTTCACGGGCACCGTGGAGGAGATCAACCTCGAGCGGAGCACGCTCAAGGTGATGGTGACCATCTTCGGCCGCCAGACGCCGGTGGAACTCGAGTTCCTGCAGGTCCAGAAGACCTGAGGATTAGCGATTCAGGCACAACCAGGTAGGAACGATGGCTCAGAGAACGACAGGCAAGAGGGTAGCCGGGCAGATCAAGCTGCAGATTCCCGCCGGCGGGGCGACGCCGGCGCCTCCGGTGGGGCCCGCGCTGGGTCAGGCGGGCCTCAACATCATGGATTTCTGCAAGGCGTTCAACGCCAGGACGCAGGGCGAAGCCGGGATGATCATCCCGGTCGTGATCACCGTCTATGCGGACCGCACCTACTCGTTCATCACCAAGACGCCGCCGGCCGCGGTTCTGCTGCTGAAGGCCGCGGCCCAGGACAAGGGGTCTTCCGAGCCGAACCGGGACAAGGTCGGCCAGGTGACTCAGGCCCAGCTCGAGGAGATCGCCCGCACGAAGATGCCGGATCTGAACGCGGTCGACCTGGAGGGCGCCTGCCGGATCATCGCCGGGACGGCCCGCTCGATGGGCCTGGAGGTCGTCGCCTGAGCGGCGCGGAAGCACCGGGAACAGAGGCTCAAGGGAGAACGCGCGTGGCCAATCGAGGCAGGAAGTACGACGAAGCGAGGGCGGCGGTGGAAGACCGGCCGTACGGTCTGGAAGAGGCGCTGCAGCGGATCAAGGACGGCAGCTTCGCGAAGTTCGACGAGACCGTCGAGATGGCGATCCGGCTGGGGGTCAACCCGAGGCACGCGGACCAGATGGTGCGCGGCACCGTGGTCCTTCCGCACGGCACGGGTCGCACCGTCCGGGTGCTGGTGTTCGCGTCGGGGGAGAAGTTGCAGGAGGCGGAAGCGGCGGGCGCCGATCACGTGGGCGGCGAGGAACTCGCGAGCCGGATCCAGGAAGGCTGGCTGGACTTCGACGCCGTCGTGGCGACTCCGGACATGATGCGGGTCGTGGGTCGCCTGGGCCGCGTTCTCGGGCCGCGCGGCCTGATGCCGAATCCAAAGACCGGCACTGTCACTCCCGATGTGGCGAAGGCGATCGAGGACATCAAGGCGGGCAAGGTCAACTTCCGCGTCGACAAGGCGGGCGTCGTTCACGCGCCGCTCGGCAAGGTCTCGTTCGACACGGAGAGCCTGGTGGAGAACGCAACGGCGCTGCTCTCCGAGATCATGCGTGCGCGTCCGAGCGCCGCCAAGGGTACGTACCTGCGTTCGGTCAATCTGAGTTCGACGATGGGACCGGGCGTGCGGGTCGACTCGTCCGAAGCCGCCGCGGTCGAGGCCGCCTGATCTGCCGGGCCGGTCACGAGGAGGTCGAGAGAGATGGCACTGACACGGGAGACGAAGGCCGAGTTGCTGGCCAGCTACCAGGGCGACATGGCGGACGCGCCGCACGCATTCCTGGTGGGCTTCTCCGGCATCACGGTGGGGCAGGTGAACGATCTGAGGCGCCGCGTGCGAACGGCGGGCGGAAGTTACTCGGTGGTCAAGAACCGGATCGCCAGGCTCGCGTTCGAGGACAGCAGTCTCGGCGCCCTGTCGGATCACCTGGTCGGGCCGACCGCGATCGCCTACAGCGACGACGATCCGGTGGGGCTGGCCAGGACGCTGACCGAGTTCGCGGAAGACGTGCCGGTCCTCGAGTTCAAGGCCGGCCTGGTGGACGGCCAGCAGGTGTCGGCGGATGCGATCAAGGAGATCGCCAATCTGCCCAGCCGGGAAGCGCTGGTGGCGAAGCTCCTGTTCCTGCTCCAGTCGCCGATCGCGCGGCTGGTCCGGGGGCTTGGGGACATCACGCCGCAGTTCCTCCGTGCCCTGAACCAGGTCGCGGATCAGAAGGAAGCAAGTCCGGAGAGTGGGGGCTGATTCCGGCCCTGTCAGGAAGTTTGGAAACGCGGCGCCGAGCCGGCGCCGGTGAACCATGAGGGAGCCAAGAAGATGGCAGTAGCAGCAGCGGATCTGATCAAACAGATCGACGAGATGACCGTCCTGGAGCTCAACACGCTGGTCAAGGAGCTCGAAGAGCACTATGGCGTTTCGGCGGCGGCGGCCGCTGTCCCGATGGCGGGCGTGGCGGGCGCCGGCGAGGCCCAGGAAGCCGAAGAGCAGACGGAGTTCGACGTGCAGTTGACTTCTTTCGGCGACAAGAAGATCGCCGTGATCAAGGTCGTGCGCGAGGTCACCAGCCTGGGTCTCAAGGAGGCCAAGGACCTGGTCGAGTCGGCGCCGGTCGCGGTCAAGGAGGCCGTCTCGAAGGAAGAGGCCGAAGAGGTCAAGGGCAAACTGGAGGAGGCCGGCGGTCAGGCCGAGGTCAAGTAGTCATTTCGGCTGGCGATCTCTCCCTGGGTCGGCGTAGAATCGGGCCGGCCAACCGCGACCCGGCGCCCAGGTCTCTTCGCGAGACCAGTGCCGGGGCGGCATTCGTGCGTTTTCATCTCGTGCAGGGATCTGACGTAGAGGACATCGAAGCATGACGGACATTTCAGTTGCGCAGAACGGTCACCGCAACGGCAACGGCAACGGGCGGATCGACTTCTCGACCATCGAGACGACGCTGGCGATTCCCGACCTGATCGGGGTGCAGCGCCGCTCGTACGATCGGTTCCTGCAGATGAGCCTGCTCTCGGAGGAGCGGGAGAACCACGGCCTGCAGGCGGTCTTCACGGGGATCTTCCCGTTCTGGGACTTCCGGGAGACCTGTTCGCTCGACTTCGTGAGCTACTCGATCGGCGACTGGCAGTGCCGCTGCGGCGACCTGAAGGGTCTCGAGTACCTGCGCATGTCGTGCACGAACTGCGGCGCGAAGATCATGACCGACCACCCGCTCGAGGACAGCGTCGGCTGCCCGAGCTGCGGTGCGGTCAACGCGAACCGGGTGACCAAGTGCGACACCTGCGGCGGGCCGGTCGAGCTGCAGCTCAAGTACTCGATGCCGGAGTGCCGGGAACGGGGCATGACCTACGCGGTGCCGCTCAAGGTCACGTTCCGGCTCTTCGTCTATGACAAGGACCCGGAAACCGGCCAGCGGATGATGCGGGACGCCAAGGAGGAAGAGGTCTACTTCGGCGAGATCCCGCTGATGACCGACACCGGCACGTTCATCATCAACGGTACCGAGCGGGTGATCGTGAGCCAGTTGCACCGCAGCCCCGGCGTCTTCTTCACCCGCGACAAGCGCGTCTACCTGGCGAAGATCATCCCCTATCGCGGTTCCTGGGTCGAGTTCGAGTACGACCAGAAGGACATCCTCTCGGTCCGGATCGATCGCAAACGGAAGTTCTACGGCACCGTGTTCCTTCGCGCCCTGGGCCTGGAGACGAACGAGCAGATTCTCCGTCAGTTCTACACCGCGCTGCCGCTCACGATCGAGGGCGGCGGCGTGTACCGCCTCGGCATCGGTCCCGAGGTGCTGGAGCGCGAACGCCTGCGCGAACGCTCGAGCCGGGGCGTCCGTCACCGCTACAGCGTCTTCGCCGGTCTGACCCTGGACGAGACGGCGATCGAGCGGCTCGACGCCGGCGACAACATCGAGGCCGAGGTCGGACCGCAGGAGCTCGAGCCGGCCTTCCTGATCGCCGACGTGATCGACGCGGATACCGGCGAGGTGCTGCTCGAGGCGAACGAGCCGATTCCCGAGGATCTCGACGAACGGCTCGACGGACGCAACCACAGCGAGCTCGAGGTGTTCTTCCCCGACTGGGAGCTGTGCGGCGCCACGATCTCGAACACCCTGGCCAAGGACACGACCCGGGACACCAAGGAAGCGCAGATCGAGATCTACCGGCGGATGCGTCCCGGCGACCCGCCGACCCACGAAAGCGCCCGGTCGCTGTTCTACGGGATGTTCTTCGACGCCAAGCGGTACGACTTCTCCCGGGTGGGCCGCTTCAAGTTCAACATCAAGCTCGAGACGGAAGTGCCGGTCGACCAGAAGACCCTCTCCGCGGAGGACTTCTACCGGGTGATCGAGTACCTCCTGCAGTTGCAGAAGGACGTGGGCCGGGTCGACGACATCGACAACCTGGGCAATCGCCGGGTGCGCGCGGTCGGCGAGCTGCTCGAGAACCAGTTCCGGGTCGGTCTGGTGCGCATGGAGCGGGCGATCAAGGAGAAGATGTCCGTGCACCAGGACATCGACTCGGCGATGCCGCACGACCTGATCAACTCCAAGCCGGTCATCGCGGCGATCAAGGAGTTCTTCGGTTCGTCCCAGCTCTCGCAGTTCATGGATCAGACGAACCCGCTGTCCGAGGTCACCCACAAGCGGCGGCTGTCCGCGCTTGGCCCGGGCGGACTGTCACGCGAGCGCGCGGGCTTCGAGGTCCGCGACGTGCACGCCTCGCACTACGGCCGTATCTGTCCCATCGAGACGCCCGAGGGGCCGAACATCGGCCTCATCTCCTCGCTGGCGACCTACGCCCAGATCAACGACTACGGCTTCATCCAGAGCCCCTACAAGAAGGTGGAGGGCGGCCGGGTCATCGACCACTTCAAGGTGATCAAGCCCGGCGACGGCACGTTCGCCCTCGGCCAGATCGTCTCGGCCGACGAACTCACGGCGGAGAACAACCGCCTGAAGCGGAACAAGAAGCGGCAGGTGGAAGCCGAGCCGCAGGCCTTCTACCTCACTGCCTGGGAGGAAGAGAAGTACATCATCGCCCAGGCCAACGCCAAGATCGACGACAAGGGCTTCCTCGAGAACGAGCGGCCGGTGGCGCGCGCCCGCGGGGACTTCGTGACGGTCGACCGGGAACGCGTCGACTACATGGACATCAGTCCGAAGCAGCTCGTCAGCGTGGCGGCGGCCCTGATTCCGTTCCTCGAGAACGACGACGCCAACCGCGCCCTGATGGGTTCGAACATGCAGCGTCAGGCGGTACCCCTGTTGCGCTCGGATTCGCCGATCGTCGGCACCGGGCTCGAGGGGATCGTCGCCCGCAACTCAGGTGCGGTGGTGCTGTGCCAGCGTGCCGGCGTCGTCGATTCCGTGGACGCCGACCGGGTGATCGTCCGGGTCGAGGGCGCGGATCCGGAGACCGGCGAGCCGCGTGAATTCGGCGCCGACATCTACCAGTTGACCAAGTTCCGCCGATCGAACCAGAACACCTGCGTACACCAGAAGCCGATCGTCGGCGAGGGCCAGCGGGTGGCCCGGGGCGACGTCCTGGCCGACGGCGCCTCGACCGAGGAAGGCGAACTGGCCCTGGGGCGCAACGTTCTGGTCGCCTTCATGCCCTGGCGCGGCTACAACTTCGAGGACGCGATCCTGGTTTCCGAACGCCTGGTGCGGGACGACGCCTACACTTCGATCCACATCGAGGAGTTCGAGATCGAGGCCCGCGACACCAAGCTGGGGCCCGAGGAGATCACCCGGGACATCCCCAACGTCTCGGAGGCGGCGCTCGCCGATCTCGACGAGAGCGGCGTCATCCGGATCGGCGCTTCGGTCAAGGCCGGCGACATCCTGGTCGGCAAGGTCACGCCGAAGGGCGAGACCCAGCTCACCCCGGAGGAGAAGCTGCTGCGCGCGATCTTCGGCGAGAAGGCCGGCGACGTGCGGGACGCGAGCCTGAAGGCGCCTCCGGGCATCGAGGGCACCGTCGTCGAAGTCAAGATCTTCGCCCGCAAGGGCGTCGAAAAGGACGAGCGGGCGCTCGAGATCGAGGAGCAGGAGGTCGGCCGGCTGGAGAAGAACATCCGCGACCAGACGCGCATCATGCACGAGGAGCGGAACAAGAAGATCGCCGATCTCCTGGTCGGTCTCAAACCCACCGCCGGGGTCAAGGACCGGGACGGCGAGGGCCTCCTGAAGAGGGGTGAGAAGATCGAGTACGAGCATCTCGAACGCCTGACCCGGCGCGAGATCCTGGCGCTGCCCCTGAGGCAGGAAGATCTGCTGAAGGAGGTGTCGGAGATCTACGAGCACACCGACTCCTACATCGAGGTCATGCACCGGGTGAACGAGGAGAAGATCAAGCTCCTCCAGAAGGGCGACGAACTGCCTCCCGGCGTCATCAAGCTCGTCAAGGTGTTCGTGGCGATGAAGCGCAAGCTCCAGGTCGGCGACAAGATGGCGGGCCGCCACGGCAACAAGGGGGTGATCTCGCGCATCCTGCCGGAAGAGGACATGCCCTACCTGCCGGACGGGACGCCGGTCGAGATCGTGCTGAATCCGCTCGGCGTGCCAAGCCGGATGAACGTCGGCCAGATTCTGGAGACGCATCTCGGCTGGGCCGGCAAGTCCCTGGGCGTCAAGTTCGCGACTCCGGTGTTCGACGGAATCCAGGAGTCGCGGCTCAAGGAACTGCTGGACGAGGCGGAGTTGCCGTCTTCGGGCAAGACGACGCTCCACGACGGCGTCACCGGCGACGCCTTCGAGCAGAAGGTCACGGTGGGCTACATCTACATGCTGAAGCTGTCCCACCTGGTGGACGACAAGATTCACGCGCGGTCGATCGGGCCCTACTCGCTGATCACCCAGCAACCCCTCGGCGGCAAGGCCCAGTTCGGCGGCCAGCGCTTCGGTGAAATGGAGGTGTGGGCGCTACAGGCCTATGGCGCCGCCTACACCCTGCAGGAGCTGCTCACGGTCAAGAGCGACGATGTCGAGGGCCGGAGCCGCGCCTACGAGGCGCTGGTCAAGGGCGACGTGCCGGAAGACCCGGGGCTGCCGGAGTCGTTCAACGTACTGGTGCGCGAGCTGCAGAGTCTGTGTCTTGACGTCGAGTTGATGAAGGTCTAGGAGGTCGCGGGTGCAACCACTGTCCAGTTTCGAGAAGACGCAGTCGGCCAAGGACTTCAACGCGATCAAGATCGCGCTGGCTTCACCGGAGAAGATCCGCTCCTGGAGCTACGGAGAGGTCACGAAGGCCGAGACGATCAACTACCGCACGTTCAAGCCGGAGCGGGACGGCCTCTTCTGCGCGAAGATCTTCGGGCCGATGACGGACTGGGAATGTCTGTGCGGCAAGTACAAGCGGATGAAGCACCGCGGCGTCGTCTGCGACAAGTGCGGCGTCGAGGTCACGCGCTCGCGGGTACGGCGGGAGCGCATGGGCCACATCGAGCTGGCCAGTCCGGCCAGCCACGTCTGGTTCTTCAAGGGGTTGCCCAGCCGCATCGGCCACCTGCTCGATCTGAGTCTGCGCAACCTCGAGCGCATCCTCTACTTCGAGAGCTACGTGGTCATCGATCCCGGCGACACGGATCTCGAAGACAACGAGCTCGTCTCCGAGGAGCGCTACCGTGAGCTGCGCGAGGAGTACGGCCCGGACGGCTTCGACGCCCGGATGGGCGCCGAGGCGATCAAGGAGCTCCTGGCCCGCATCGACATCGATGAACTGGCCGAGGAACTCCGGATCGTCATGCGCTCCGACACCAGCCAGATCCGCCGTCTGAAGGCGGCCAAGCGGCTCAAGGTGGTCAACGCCTTCCGGCGCAGCGGCCACCGTCCGGAGTGGATGATCCTGGACGTGATTCCGGTCATTCCGCCCGAGCTGCGGCCGCTGGTGCCGCTGGACGGCGGACGCTTCGCGACGAGCGATCTGAACGACCTCTACCGCCGCGTCATCAACCGGAACAACCGGCTCAAGAAGCTGCTTGAGCTGCGCGCGCCGGAGGTCATCGTCCGCAACGAGAAGCGGATGCTGCAGGAGGCCGTCGACGCCCTGTTCGACAACGGCCGCCGCGGCCGGGTCCTCAAGGGTTCGAACAACCGTCCGCTCAAGTCGCTGTCCGACACCCTGAAGGGCAAGCAGGGCCGCTTCCGCCAGAACCTGCTCGGCAAGCGCGTCGACTACTCGGGGCGCTCGGTGATCGTGGTCGGTCCCGACCTGAGGCTGAACGAGTGCGGGCTTCCCAAGAAGATGGCGCTGGAGCTGTTCAAGCCCTTCATCTACAGCTGGCTGGAAGAGCGCGAGTACGTCGGCACGATCAAGGCCGCCAAGGAGATGGTCGAGCGGGAGGAGGAGGTTGTCTGGGACGCCCTGGACGACGTCATCCGCGATCATCCCGTGCTCCTGAACCGCGCGCCCACGCTTCACCGTCTGGGCATCCAGGCGTTTCAGCCGGTCCTGATCGAGGGCAAGGCGATCCAGATTCACCCCCTGGTCTGCGCCGCGTTCAACGCGGACTTCGACGGCGACCAGATGGCGGTTCACGTGCCCCTCTCGCCCAAGGCCCAGATCGAGAGCCATGTGCTGATGCAGGCCTCGAACAACATCCTGAGTCCGGCTCACGGCCGGCCGCTGGCGGTGCCCAGTCAGGATCTGGTGCTGGGCGGCTACTACCTGACCATGCCCCGGCCGGGCGCGCTCGGCGAGGGGCGGACCTTCGCCAGCGTCGACGAGGTCCTGTTCGCCCTCGAGGACGCGGTGGTCGAGACGCAGACGCCGATTCGTCTGCGTCTGAGCGGGCCGTACGTCGATCTCGGAGCGCAGCACGACACGCAGGACATCGTCCACGCGGAGCTGCAGCAGCTCGACGGCGAGGTGGTCGAAACCACCGTCGGCCGGGTCATCCTGAACGATCACCTGCCGGACGAGCTGCCGTTCATCAACGGTCTGATGCGCAAGCGCGGCCTCCAGGATCTGGTCGGCTACTGCTACATCCGCCACGGCGCCGACCTGGCGGTCAGGATGCTCGACGAGATCAAGGAGATCACCTTCCAGTACGCGACCCGGGCCGGCATCTCCTTCGGCGTCGACGACATGGTCGTGCCGTCGACGAAGGAGAAGCTGATCGAGGAAGCGCGCGGCGAGGTGCTGGAGATCGAGAAGCAGCGCAGCGCGGGCGTCATCACCGCCGGTGAGCGCAAGAACAAGATCATCGACATCTGGCACCGGGTCACGGAGAACGTCTCGAGCGAGATGTTCCGCGAGATGAAGGACGTCGAGGCCGAACGGGGCGAGTTCAACCCGATCAACCTGATGGCCGACTCGGGCGCCCGAGGTTCCCGTGAGCAGGTCCGGCAGTTGGCGGGCATGCGCGGCCTGATGTCCAAGCCGTCGGGCGAGGTGATCGAGACCCCGATTCACGCGAACTTCCGCGAGGGCCTGTCCGTCCTGCAGTACTTCATTTCGACCCATGGCGCCCGCAAGGGTCTGGCCGACACGGCGCTCAAGACCGCCGATTCGGGCTACCTGACGCGCCGCCTGGTCGATGTCGCCCAGGACGTGATCGTCACCGAGGAGGACTGCGGCACGATCGACGGAATCGTCGTCGGTGCGATCATGGAAGGCGGAGACACCCTCGAACCGCTGCGTGACCGACTGGTCGGACGCGTCAGCCAGGAGGACATCTTCGATCCGATGACCGGCGATCAGCTCCTCTCCGTCGGCGACGGGATCACGGAGAGGATGGCGAACGACCTCCAGGCGGCGGGTATCGAGCGGGTGAAGATCCGCTCGGTGCTGACCTGCGAGACCCGCCGCGGCGTCTGCGCCTCCTGCTACGGCCGCAACCTGGCGACTGGCCGCAGCGTCGACCTCGGCGAAGCCGTGGGTGTCATCGCCGCCCAGTCGATCGGCGAGCCCGGCACGCAGTTGACGATGCGCACGTTCCACTTCGGCGGCACGGCCAGCCGCGTTTCGGAACAGTCCCGGCACGCGGCGCGGAACAAGGGCTGGGTCAAGCTCATCCAGGTCGCCACGGTCGACAGCCGCGAAGGCGCCCTGGTCGTCGTCAACCGGAACGGCAAGCTGGTTCTGGTCGACGAGGCGGGCCGTGAACTCGAGCGCCACCCGCTGACCTACGGCTCCCACCTTCTCGTGCGCGAGAACCAGGAAGTCGAGCCGGGAACCGACCTGGTCGAGTGGGATCCGTTCACCTCCGCCATCCTCTCCGAGGTCGGGGGACGCGTGGAGTTCCACGACATCGTGGACGGCGAGAACGTTCGCGAGGAGACGGACAAGGTCACCGGACTGACCGAACGGATCATCGTCGAGGCGTCGCAGAGCGAGAAGCGGGCTCCTGCACTGAAGGTTCTCGATGCGACCGGAGCGAGGAGCTACTCCCTGCCGGTGGGAGCGCACCTGGTGGTCAACGACGGCGCCGAGGTCCATCCCGGCGACACGCTGGCGAAGATCCCGCGGGAAACGACCAAGACCAAGGACATCACCGGCGGTCTTCCGCGGGTCCAGGAGCTCTTCGAGGCCCGCAAGCCGCGGGGCGAAGCGGCGGTCATCGCCGACATCGACGGCGTCGTTCGTCTGGGCAAGGAGTTCGTGAAGGGGAACCGCGTCATCACCGTCGAGAACGAGGCGGGCGAGGCCCAGGAGTACACGGTCGCCCGCAACGTCCACGTCAACGTGCAGGACGGCGAGTTCGTCAGTGCCGGGGACGTTCTCGTCGGCGAGACGATGAACATCGATCCGCGCGACATCCTCAGGGTCAAGGGCGAGAGGGAGCTCCAGCGTTACCTGGTCGACAAGATCCAGGAGGTCTATCGTTCCCAGAGCGTGGCGATCAACGACAAGCACATCGAGGTGATCGTGCGCCAGATGATGCGCTCGGTCGAGATCGAGGAGGTCGGCGACACGGACTTCCTGATCGACGAGCAGGTCGATCGCTGGCGGTTCAAGGAGGAGAACGAACGCGTGACCGCGGCGGGGGGCACTCCGGCGATCGGCCGGCCGCTGCTGCTCGGAATCACCAAGGCTTCGCTGTCCACCGAGAGCTTCATCTCGGCCGCGAGCTTCCAGGAGACTACCCGCGTGTTGACCGAGGCCGCGATCAGCGGCAGGGTGGATCATCTGCGCGGACTGAAGGAGAACGTGATCGTCGGGCGGGTGATCCCGGCCGGTACCGGCATGGACCACTACCACGACTTCCACATCGAGGACGTGGTCTACCCGACGCCGGAACTGGTGGCCGACGACCTGTACAACTACGACTACCCGGAGGAGTTCATCCGCACGATGCCGCAGGTGCTGAGCGAAGGCGACAACTAGGGGGGTTTCGGGCTTGCCCCGAATCCGGCCTTTCTGCTAACGTTCGCGCCCTTGTGCGGTTCGCGCGGGGCGAGCCGAGAGACAGTCCCAACTTCACTCAGCGAGTCAGGCTCTGAACCGGGTGCGCCCGGTGCCGCGCGCTTCTGGCGTTCCACGCGGTTGGCTGGTCTGCTCGTCTTCGGTCGCCTCGGGTCGCCCCGGGTCGGCTTGGATCAGGCCCGCGCCGTGCGCGGCGGCGGGCCCGCAGGAATGCCGGATTCCGGCGCCAGCGCGAAGAGAGAACCTAGAGAGTCTGCTGGAGCAAAGAGGACCCATGCCCACCATCCGTCAACTGGTCCGAAAGGGCCGCCAACGCCAGGTCGCGAAGACCAAGAGCCCGGCGCTCCAGGCCTCGCCGCAGAGGCGGGGAGTGTGCGTTCGCGTGTACACGCAGACGCCCAAGAAGCCGAACTCGGCGTTGCGCAAGGTGGCGCGCGTGCGTCTCACGAACGGCATCGAGGTCACGACCTACATTCCGGGCGTCGGGCACAACCTCCAGGAGCACTCCATCGTTCTGATTCGCGGCGGCCGGGTGAAGGATCTGCCCGGCGTCCGCTACCACGTCATTCGCGGCACCCTGGACGCGGTCGGCGTCGACGAACGTCGGCGGGGACGCTCCAAGTACGGGGCCAAGCGCCCCAAGGCCTGATCACGGAGCCCCCTGATGCCTCGACGCCGCGAAGTTCCGAAGCGACAGATACTCCCCGACCCGCTGTACCACTCGCAGTTGGTCAGCAAGTTCGTCAACGTCCTGATGAAGGACGGCAAGAAGTCGGTCGCCGAACGCATCCTCTACGACGCCCTGACGACGATCAAGGAGCGGACCGGGGAGGAGGATCCGGTCACGGTCTTCCAGAAGGCGATCGACAACGTGAAGCCCGCGGTCGAGGTCAAGTCGCGGCGTGTCGGCGGTTCGACGTACCAGGTGCCGATGGAAGTGCGGCCCGCGCGCAAGCTGGCCCTGGCCATGCGGTGGCTGATTCTGGCGGCGAAGGGCCGGGGTGAGAAGACGATGAGACTGCGGTTGGCCGGCGAACTGCTCGACGCCGCCGAGAACCGCGGAGTTGCGATCAAGAGGAAAGAGGACACCCACCGGATGGCAGAAGCGAACAGGGCATTCTCCCACTACCGCTGGTAGCGAACGGCGCGAGACCCGCCCCGTGCGGGTCCCGATCGCGTTTCCGGCCGCCGGTCGTCCACGGCCCGTCCCGTTGCGTCGCCGCCTTCCCGCAAGGCGGCGACTCCCGCGTTGAACCCCTACTCACCCGTCACGAATCCGCCCGTCAAACCTGTCTTTCAGCGAACCGTTCGATCACTACGCCATGCCCGCCTCCACCGCCACCGCCACCTCCAGAAACGTCCCGTTGGAAAAGACCCGGAACATCGGGATCATGGCGCACATCGACGCGGGCAAGACGACCACGACCGAGCGCGTCCTCTACTACACCGGCGTGAACTACAAGATCGGCGAGGTGCACGAAGGCACCGCGACGATGGACTGGATGGAGCAGGAGCAGGAGCGCGGGATCACGATCACGTCGGCCGCCACGAGCTGCACCTGGCAGGACCACCGGATCAACATCATCGACACCCCCGGCCACGTCGACTTCACCGCCGAGGTCGAGCGTTCGCTCCGCGTGCTCGACGGCGCCGTGGCGGTGTTCGACGCGGTCGCCGGCGTCGAGCCGCAGAGCGAGACGGTGTGGCGGCAGGCGGACCGTTACGGCGTGCCGCGGATCGCCTTCGTCAACAAGATGGACCGGGTCGGCGCCGACTTCGACCGCTGCGTCCGGATGATGCGCGAACGGCTCGGCGCTTCGCCCGTCGTTCTGCAGTTGCCGCTCGGCCGCGAGGACGCCTTTGCCGGTGTCATCGACCTGGTCGAGATGTCGTCCTACATCTACGAGGACGAGAGCCTGGGAGCGCAGTTCACGATCACCGGGATTCCCGAGGAGTACGCCGACCTGGCGCTGGCGGCTCGCGAGGCGATGGTCGAGGCCGTGGCGGAGACCGACGAGGAGCTGCTCGAGAAGTACCTCTCCGGCGCCGAAGTCACGAGCGACGAGTTGCGGGCGGCGCTGCGCCGGGCGACGGTGGCCAACAGCCTGCAGCCGGTGTTCTGCGGATCCGCGTTTCGCAACAAGGGCGTACAGCCGCTGCTCGACGCGGTCCTCGACTACCTGCCGTCGCCGCTCGACGTGCCGATGATCGAGGGGGTCGTCGAGGGCGACGAGCGCGCCGCCCGCGCGCCGTCGGACGACGCGCCCTTCAGCGCCCTCGTGTTCAAGATCATGACCGATCCGTTCGTCGGCCAGCTCGCCTACCTGCGCGTCTACTCCGGCCGGATCGAGACGGGGCAATCGGTGCTGAACGCGAACCGCGGCGGCAAGGAGCGCGTGGGCCGGCTGCTCAAGATGCACGCGAACAAGCGCGAGGAGGTCAAGCGGGTCTGGTGCGGCGACATCGTTGCCGCGGTCGGTCTCCGCAACGTGACGACGGGCGACACGATCTGCGAGCCCTCGGCGCCCATCGTGCTCGAGTCGATGGACTTTCCCGAGCCCGTCCTGTCCGTCTCGATCGAGCCGAAGACGAAGGCGGACCAGGAGAAGCTCGGTCTCGCGCTCGAGAAGCTGATGCGCGAGGACCCGACGTTCCGGGTCCACACGGATCCGGACACCGCCCAGACGCTGATCTCGGGAATGGGCGAACTCCACCTGGACATCATCACGGACCGGCTGATCCGTGAGTTCCGCGTCGGCGCGAACGTCGGCCGCCCCCAGGTGGCCTATCGCGAGACGATCACCCTGGAGTCTTCCGGCGAAGGGCGCTTCGTGCGCCAGTCCGGCGGCCGGGGCCAGTACGGTCACTGCCTCCTGCGGGTCCGGCCGATCGAAGGCGAGGGGATGGAGTTCGAGGACGTGAGCAAGGGCGGCGTGATTCCCAGGGAGTTCATCCGGTCGATCGAACGGGGCATCTCCGAGGCGCTCGAATCGGGTCCGCTCGCCGGTTATCCGGTCACGGGGGTCGCGGTCGAGGTCTACGACGGCAGCTCCCACGAGGTCGATTCATCCGAGGTCGCGTTCAAGATCGCCGGCTCGATGGCCTGGCGCGACGCCGCCAGGGACGCCGGTCCGGTGCTGCTGGAGCCGGTGATGGCGGTCGAGATCACGACGCCCGAGGACTACATGGGCGACGTGATCGGGGACATCAGTTCACGCCGGGGCAAGGTGCTCGGCATGGAGATGCACGGCAAGACCCAGATCGTCAACGCCCGCGTGCCCCTCGCGGAGATGTTCGGCTACGCGACCGACCTGCGTTCGGCGACCCAGGGCCGGGCGAACTACTCGATGCAGTTCGAGTCCTACGAACCGACGCCGCGCACCGTGAGCGAGGAAGTCGTGGCCAGGGCGACCGGCTGAAACGAATGCGGAAAGTCAACGAGATTCAGAGAGATCAAGCGAGATAGCGAGGAGATCGAGGCATGGCGAAGGAGAAGTTCGAGCGTACGAAGCCGCACGTGAACGTGGGGACGATCGGTCACGTGGATCACGGCAAGACGACGCTGACGGCAGCGATCACGAACATACTGGCGAAGAAGGGCGGCGCGGACTTCGTGCCGTT
>JAJEHN010000024.1 GCA_022823665.1 Thermoanaerobaculia bacterium
GGAGATGGTGATGCCCGGGGACAACGTGGCTCTGGACGTGGAGCTGATCGCTCCGATCGCGATGGAGAAGGGCGTTCGCTTCGCGATCCGCGAGGGCGGCCGCACGGTCGGCGCCGGCACCGTCACCGACATCGTCGAGTAATCGGTACCGGGTGCGTCAGGCGATCGAGGAAGGTTGGGATTCGAGGGAACGATGAACGAGAAGATTCGCATCCGGCTCAAGGCCTTCGACTACCGCATTCTGGATACGTCGACGCATGAGATCGTCGATACGGCCCGGCGCAGCGGCGCCCGTGTGGTCGGACCCATTCCGTTGCCGACTCACATCGCCCGCTACACGGTGAACCGTTCCCCGCATGTGGACAAGAAGTCGCGGGAGCAGTTCGAGATCCGCACCCACAAGCGGTTGCTCGACATCTTCGAGCCCACCAGTCAGACCGTCGACGCGCTGATGAAGCTGGAGCTTCCCGCCGGCGTCGATGTCGAGATCAAGGCGTTCGGTGCCTGAGGCGCCCGAGGAGACGGAGGAGAAACGGGCGGTGAGCGCTAACAACAGCCAGACGAAGGGACTGCTGGGCCGCAAGATCGGCATGACGCAGATCTACACCGAAGACGGGGCCGCGGTGCCGGTGACGGTACTCGAGGTCGGTCCCTGCCGCGTCGTGCAACGCAAGACGGAAGCGTCCGACGGGTACGAAGCGGTGCAGATCGGCCTGGTGGAGAGTCGGCCCCCCAAACGGATCACGGAACCTCGGCGGGGTCACTTCAAGAAGGCCGGAGTCGATCCCCTGCGCCATCTGGCCGAGGTGCGGGTCGACGCGACCGACGAGTCGCAGCCGGGCGACGAGATCGAGGTCTCGATCTTCGAGGTCGGTTCCCGGGTCGACGTGATCGGCACCGGCAAGGGCAAGGGATTCCAGGGAGTCATGCGCCGGCACGGCTTCGGCGGCGGCCGCGCCACCCACGGCTCGATGTTCCATCGCGCCCCCGGCTCGGTCGGGCAGTCCGCGAGTCCCTCGCGGGTCTTCCCCGGCATGCGGTTTCCCGGCCGGATGGGCGGCAAGCGGGTGACGACGAAGAAACTCGTGGTGGTCAAGGTGGATGCCGAAAACCGCCTCCTCTATCTGCGCGGCGCGGTTCCGGGCGCCCGCAGCGGTCTGGTCATGGTTCGGAGTTCGGTCTGATGCCAGAGATTGCGATCAGGAGTCTCGACAACAAGGCCGTCGGCAAGGTCGATTTGCCGGAGGAGGTCTTCTCCTACCCGTACAAGGAGCACCTCATCCACCTGGCGGTGGTCGCCCTGCGGGCCGCGCAGCGCGCGGGAACCCACAAGGTCAAGGGCAGGCACGAAGTCCGCGGCTCAGGGGTCAAGCCGTATCGCCAGAAGGGGACGGGTCGTTCCCGGGCCGGCAGCCGCCGCTCGCCGCTCCGTCGTGGCGGTGGAGTCGTGCATGGACCTCATCCCCGCAGCCACCGCAACAAGCTGTCCCGGAACGAGAAGCGGAACGCCCTCAAGTCGGCGCTGTCGAGGAAGCTCCTCGAGGAGCGGATCATGGTGATCGACTCGCTCGAGCTCGAAAGCCACAAGACGGGCGCCTTCGCGGCCTGCCTGAAGGATCTCGGCGTCGATGGCAAGGCGCTGATCGTCGACGATCACGGCAACCGCAACCTGATGCTGGCTTCGCGCAACCATCCGCAGGTCAAGGCGGTGGATGCGCTGGGCGTCAACGTGTACGACGTCGTCGACCGGGGCTACGTCCTCTTCAGCGAGAACGCGATCGGCCGCCTTTCCGCCGTGCTGCAACGGCGCAGGCAGCGGAACGGGAGCGAATCATGAGGGTGCAGGACGTGCTGCGGCGGCCGCTGATCACCGAGAAGTCGACCGAGCTGCGGGATGGGAGCAACATCATCGCCTTCGTGGTCGACTCCCGGGCGAACAAGATCGAGGTGCGGAAGGCGGTCGAGACCCAGTTCGCGGGCGTCAAGGTGGCCGAGGTCCGGATCGCGAACGTGCACGGCAAGGTCCGCCGTCGCGGCCGGTTCGTCGGTCGAACACCTGACTGGAAGAAGGCATACGTACGGCTGGCCGAGGGCCAGATCGATCTCTTCGACAACGTGTAGCGAGAGCCAGAGAGTCCAGGACATGGCGATCAAGAAACTGAAACCGACGAATCCGGCCAGCCGCTTCCAGGAGTACGCGCGGCGGGAAGAGGTCACGACCGACAAGCCGCACAAGCCCCTGGTCGAGGGCAAGAAACGGATCAGCGGCCGGAACAACAAGGGCTGGCAGACGATCTGGTTCCGGGGCGGCGGCCACAAGCGCCGCTACCGGCGGATCGACTTCCGCCGCGACAAGGTCGGCGTGCCGGCGAAGGTGGCAAGCATCGAGTACGACCCGAACCGCAGTGCGTTGATCGCCCTTCTGCACTACGCGGACGGCGAGAAGCGCTACATCCTGCACCCCCAGGGGCTCAAGGTCGGGGCGACCGTGCAGTCCGGAGAGGGATCGGAGATCGATGTCGGCAACTGCCTGCCGATCCGGTTCATCCCCCTGGGCACGATCATTCACAACATCGAGCTGAAGATCGGCGCCGGCGGCCAGATGGTGCGCAGTGCCGGCGCCGGCGCCCAGTTGATGGCGAAGGAGGGGGCCTACGCCCAGGTCCGGCTTCCCTCCGGAGAAGTGCGGCGGGTCCACATCGACTGTTCCGCCACGATCGGACAGGTCGGCAACTCGGAGCACTCGAACATGTCGCTCGGCAAGGCGGGCCGGAATCGCTGGCGGGGCCGGCGGCCGCACAACCGCGGCGTGTCGATGAACCCGGTCGACCACCCGATGGGCGGCGGCGAGGGCAAGGCGTCGGGCGGCCGGCACCCGACGACGCCCTGGGGCAAGCCGACGAAGGGCTACAAGACGCGGAGCAACAAGCGCACGACCGGGATGATCGTCCGGCGGCGGGGACGCCGCAAGTAGGTCGGCGGCAGCACGGAGAAGAGGACAGCATGGCACGTTCACTCAGGAAGGGTTTCTTCATCGACAATCACCTCTACGACAAGGTGGCGGCGATGAACGCGACCGGCGATCGCCGGGTCATCAAGACCTGGTCCCGCCGGTCGACGATCATCCCCGACATGGTGGGGCACACGGTTGCCGTCCACAACGGCATGAAGTTCATCCCGGTCTTCGTCAGCGAGAACATGGTCGGCCACAAGCTCGGAGAGTTCGCTCAGACCCGCACCTTCCGGGGTCATGCGGGCGGCCGGCGGGAACGCAGGGCGCGTCCCCGCTAGCCAGGGACGAGATCCCGGCAGACGGCAGTATCCCCGAAAGAGAAACGATGGAAGCAACAGCCCGACTCAAGTACCTGCAGGCGTCACCGCAGAAGGTGCGCCTGGTCGCGGACCTGATCCGCGGTCGCGACGTGGAAGAGGCGTCGAACCTGCTGCAGTTGAGCACCAAGTCGGCGGCGCGGCCGGTCTACAAGTTGCTGCGGTCGGCGGTTGCCAACGCCGAGAACCGGGAACCGGGAGTCGATCTCGGCGGTCTCTACGTCAAGGAGATCTTCGTCGACGGCGGACCGACCCTGAAGCGGCTGCGCCCGCAGCCGATGGGCCGGGCCTTCCGCATCCTCAAGCGGCAGAGTCACGTAACGATCAAGATCGATTCCCGCGACGGGAACGCCTAGAGGGCAGAGCCAAGTCAGGAGCGTTCATGGGTCAGAAGACACATCCCTACGGTTTTCGCCTGGTCTACAACCAGGGTTGGCATTCGCGCTGGTACGCCGAGCGCGACTACGCCGGCACCCTGAAGTCGGATATCGAGCTGCGGACCGGATTGAAGAAGCGGCTCATGCACGCCGGCGTCAGCCAGATCGACATCGAACGTGCCGCGGACAAGCTGCGTGTGACGATCTACACTTCGCGTCCGGGCATCATCATCGGCCGCAAGGGTGCCGAGGTGGACAAGCTGCGCGACGATCTGAGCCGGCAGATGGGGCAGGAAGTCCACATCAACATCCAGGAGATTCAGCGCCCGGAACTCGACGCCCAACTCGTGGCCGAGGCGATCGCCGGCCAGCTCCTGCGCCGGATCGCCTTCCGGCGGGCGATGAAGAAGGCGATGGAGTCGGCGTTTCGTTTCGGCGCCAAGGGCGTCAAGATCATGGTGTCGGGCCGGCTCGGCGGCAACGAGATTGCCCGAACCGAGTGGTACCAGGAAGGGCGTCTGCCGCTGCACACGCTGAAGGCGGATATCGACTACGGAATCGCGGAGTCGTTCACGACCTACGGTGTGATCGGAGTCAAGGTCTGGGTCTACCGGGGCGACCTGTCGCGGGAGCGCGGCCGCCGGACGGCGGCCTGAATGGTCGGGCACCGGGATTCGAAGGAGTAACGAGCGATGTTGATGCCGAAGAAGGTCAAGTTCCGCAAGCACCACCGCGGCCGCCGCCGCGGTCTGGCCAAGGGCGGCAACGTGGTGTCCTTCGGCGAGTACGGGTTGCAGGCGCAGGAGGCCGGCTGGGTCACCGCGCGACAGATCGAAGCCGCCCGAATCGCCATCACCCGTCACATCAAGCGGTCGGGAAAGGTCTGGATCCGGGTGTTCCCGGACAAGCCGATCACCAAGAAGCCGCTGGAGACGAGAATGGGCAAGGGCAAGGGCAACCCCGAGGAGTGGGTCGCGGTCGTACGGCCCGCCCGGATCCTCTACGAGCTCGAGGGCGTTTCGCCGGAGCTCGCCAGGTCGGCGATGCGGCTCGCCTCCCACAAGCTCGGAATCAAGACCAGGTTCGTCGCGCGCCACGGCGTGCAGATCTGAGGGTGGCGAGGCGATGAAGGCAAGCGAACTCAGGGACCTGACGGCGGAGGAACTGCGCCAGAAGGAGGAGGAACTGGCCGATCAGCTGTTTGCCCTGCGGCTGCAGAAATCGATCGGACAGCTCGAGAAGCCAAGCAGGATCAGGAATGCCCGGGTCGAACTGGCGCGGGTTCTGACCGTTCTGCGTGAGAAGGCGAAGTGAATGACATGAACGCTGAGCACGAAGCAACGCGAGGCCGCCGACAGGTCCGGGTCGGCAAGGTCGTGAGCGCGAAGATGGACAAGACGGTCGTGGTGGCGGTCGAGAAGACGGTCATGCACCGGCTCTACCACCGGCTGATGAAGAAGTCGTCCCGGTTCGTGGCCCACGATGAAACGAACGACTGCCGCGAGGGAGACGTCGTGTCTCTCGTCTCGACCCGACCGCTCTCGCGCCGCAAGCGCTGGCGCGTTCAGCGAGTCGTCAAGCGGGCGGAAGGGTAGGCGGGACCATGATCCAGATGGGAACAATGCTCGATGTCGCCGACAACTCGGGAGCGAAGCGCATCTCGTGCATTCAGCTTCGGGGTGGTTCCTCGGGGCAGTACGGCGCGCTGGGCGACGTGATCACGGCCTCGGTCAAGGAGGCGACGCCGGAAGGCACGGTCAAGAAGGGCCAGGTCGTCCGCGCGGTCATCGTGCGCACCCGCAAGGAGCGGCGCCGGCGGGACGGCAGCTACATCCGCTTCGACAACAATGCCGCGGTTCTGATCAACGAGGCGCGCGAGCCGATCGGCACCCGCGTCTTCGGGCCGGTGGCCCGTGAGCTGCGGGAGCGGCGCTTCATGCGGATCGTCTCGCTGGCGCCGGAGGTGATCTGACGTGCGCAGGCTGAAAATCAAGAAGGGCGACGAGGTCCTCGTCATCGCCGGCCGCAACCGCGGAACGCGCAGCCGGGTGCTGCGCGTTCTCCCCGGTTCCGACCGGGTCATCGTCGAACGCGTGAACATGGTCAAGAAGCACGAGCGGCCGAACCCGCAGCGTCAGGTCCAGGGCGGCATCCTGGAGCGGGAGGCGCCGATCCACATCTCGAATCTCATGGTGATCTGTCCTGACACGGACAAGCCGACGCGGGTAGGGCGGCGTCGCCTCGAGGATGGCAAGCTGACCCGGTACGCCAAGGTCAGCGGCTCGGTGTTGAGCTGATGGTTCCGCGACTCAGGACCCTGTACCGGGAGGAGGTCACGAAGAGCCTCCAGGAGGAGTTCGGCATCGCCAACCCGATGGCGGTGCCCCGGCTGGAGAAGATCGTGCTCAACATGGGCATTGGCGAAGCGATCCAGAACATCAAGGTGCTGGAGAACGCCGTGCCCGAGCTGGCGCTGATCGCCGGGCAGCAGCCCGTGATCACCCGCGCCCGGAAGTCGATCGCCGCCTTCAAGCTGCGCGAGGGGATGCCGATCGGCTGCCGGGTCACCCTGCGCCGCGACCGGATGTGGTACTTCCTCGACCGGTTGATCACCGTGGCGCTGCCACGGGTGCGTGACTTCCGGGGCATCTCGGACCGGAGCTTCGACGGTCGGGGCAGCTACACGCTGGGCATTCGCGATCACCTCATCTTCCCCGAGGTCGACTACTCCAGGAGCGACGGCTCCAAGGGAATCAACGTGACGCTCGTGACGTCGGCGGAGTCGGACGCTCAGGCGCTGCATCTCCTGCGGGGTCTGGGAATGCCGTTCGCGGATTGAACTTCCGCTAAGAGGAACCGAGGAATTCAAGGAAAGATCGATGACCGTAACCGACCCCATCGCGGACCTTCTGACGACGATCCGCAACGCGCTGATCGTCAAGCACGATCGCACCGAGGCGCCCGCCTCGAAGCTGAAGATCGCGTTCTGCCGGGTACTGCGCGACCAGGGCTACATCAGCGACTACGAGGTGTTCGACTCGCCTCCCGGCCGGACGCTGCGGATCTTCCTCGCCTACGACAAGGAGGGCGTGCCGGCGATCACGAAGGTGCGCAAGATCAGCAAGCCGGGACGCCGCATCTACCGCGCGGCCGACGATCTGAAACCGGTGCTGAACGGTTTGGGGGTCGCGATCCTCTCGACCTCGCAGGGCCTTCTGACCGACGCCCAGGCGCGACGGCAGCGGGTCGGCGGCGAAGTCCTGTGTGAGGTGTACTAGAAGATGTCGCGTGTAGGCAAAGCGCCGATTTCGCTGCCGGAGAAGACGACGGTCGCGGTCAACGGCGGTACGGTGACGATCGAAGGGCCGCGGGGCAGGCTGCAACAGCCTCTTCAGCCCGGCATCGAGGTACGGGTGGAGGACGGCGTAGTGACGCTGCACCGCTCCGGCTCGACCGGCGAGGAGCGGGCCCGGCACGGTCTGGCGCGGGCACTCCTGGCCAACGCCGTGGTAGGCGTCACGGAAGGCTTCCGGCGCGAACTCGAGATCGTCGGCGTCGGCTATCGGGGAGAGGTCAAGGGCCGCGAGGTTCATCTTGCGCTCGGATACTCCCACCCGGTGGTCTACCCGGTGCCGGAGGGCGTGGACGTCTCGATCGACGAGAGAGCGAATCGCATCACAGTTTCCGGCAACGACAAGCAGCAGGTGGGGCAGGTCGCCGCCGATCTGCGCAGCCTGCGCAAGCCCGACGCGTACAAGGGCAAGGGCATCCGCTACCGCGACGAGGAAATCCGGCTCAAGGTCGGCAAGGCGGCGGCGACCGCATAGGACAGGTTCGGAACAGGAAAGACAAGGCATGAGTGATCTGCGCAGAAAGAGAACGCTCGACCGCAGCCGCCGGCGGCAGCGGGCGCGATACCGCGTCCGCAAGAAGCTGCGCGGTTCGCAGGAACGGCCTCGCCTTGCCGTGCACAAGAGCCGGCGTCACATCTACGCCCAGTTGATCGACGATCGGTCGGGCAATACCCTGGCCTTCGCGAGTTCGCTCGAGTCGGACCTCCAGGGAGCGCTCGAGGGTTCGACGGGAAGCTGCAAGGCGGCGCAGGCCGTGGGTCAGGTGCTGGCCGAGCGCGCGAAGGAAAAGGGATTTCGCACGGTCATCTTCGACCGTGGCGGATTCCTGTATCACGGCAGGATCCAGGCGCTTGCGGACAGCGCGCGCGAGGGAGGCCTCGAGTTCTGATGAACCGGAGCCGGCAGGGAAGCAAAGGAGCGAACATTGGCCAGGGACACGAACAGTGGCTAGAGACATAGACCTCGACAGCGAGTTCTTCGAGCAGGTTGTCGACATCAACCGCGTGACGAAGGTCGTCAAGGGCGGCAAGAACTTCTCGTTCACCGCCCTGGTCGTTATCGGCGACGGCAGCGGCCGGGTCGGCTACGGCTCGGGCAAGGCGAAGGAGGTTCCGGCCGCCATCCGGAAGGGAATCCAGATCGCCAAGCGCAACCTGGTGCAGGTGCCGCTTGCCGGAACGACGATCCCGCACGAGACGGTGGGCGTGTTCGGCGCCGGCCGCGTGATGCTGAAGCCGGCTTCGGAGGGAACCGGCGTGATCGCCGGCGGAGCGGTGCGCGCCGTGGTCGAAGGCGCCGGCATCCAGGACATCCTGACCAAGTCGCTGGGCACGACGAATCCGCAGAACGTGGTCAAGGCGACCTTCGCCGGGCTCATGTCCCTTCGCAACGAGAAGCAGGTTCGGACCTTGCGGGGACTGGATTCGCTCGACGGCCTGGCGGGCGGTTCGATGAATGGAGACAGTTCGACCAACGGAGACCGGGGAGGAGCCGAAAGTGGCAGGCAAGACGATACGGATTCAGCAGGTGCGGAGCGCGATCGGGAGGCCGAGGCCGCAACGTGACGTGCTGCGCAGCCTGGGCCTGAGGCGTATCCGTCACGTCGTGGAACGCGAGGACACCCAGGCGGTGCGTGGCATGGTGCGGAAGATTCCCCATCTCGTCCAGGTCCTGGAGGACTGAAATGAAGCTGCACGATCTCAAACCGGCGAAGGCCAGCCGCCGCCCGCGGAAGCGGGTCGGCCGCGGTCCGGGTTCGGGCACGGGAAAGACCGCCGGGCGCGGCCACAAGGGTCAGCGCTCCCGGGCGGGCTTCTCGAGGCGGGCGGGCTTCGAAGGCGGTCAGATGCCTCTGATCCGCCGGGTGCCGAAGCGCGGGTTCACGAACATCTTCCGCACCGAGTACACGGTGATCAACGTCGGCGATCTCGATGGTCTCGGCGAGACGATCGATGTCGAACTCCTCGTCTCCCGCGGCCGCGTACGCCGCGGCATGAAGCTCAAGGTCCTCGGCGACGGCGACGCGCCGTCCGGCGTGACGGTGCGGGCCCACCGCTTCAGTACCTCCGCGCGCGCCAAGATCGAGGCCGCGGGCGGCGTCTGTGAAGTGATCGGCTGACGGGGTAGATCGTGGGCGTCGAGAGTTTCCGCAACATCTTCGCGATTCCGGATCTCCGGAATCGGGTGTTGTTCATGCTGGGCCTGCTGGCGGTCTACCGCATCGGCTGCATCATTCCGACTCCGGGCATCGACCCCCTGGCCCTGAGCGAGTTCATGGAGCAGATGCAGGGGACGGTGCTGGGTTTCGTCAACACCTTCACCGGCGGCAGCCTGGGCCGGGTGGCGCTCTTCGCCCTCGGCATCATGCCCTACATCTCGGCGTCGATCATCCTGCAACTGTTGACGGTGGTCGTGCCCTATCTCGAGAAGCTCTCCAAGGAGGGCGAGATGGGCCGGCGCAAGATCACGCAGTACACCCGCTACGGGACCGTGGTCATCTCGATCATCCAGGGGACGACCATCGCGTTCTTCCTCGAGAACCTGACCTCGCCGGGAGGCGCGAACCTCGTCCTCAACCCCGGCCTCGGGTTCAAGTTCGTCACCGTGCTCTCGCTGACGACAGGCTGCGCCTTCGTGATGTGGCTGGGCGAGCAGATCAGCGAACGGGGGATCGGGAACGGCATCTCGCTCATCATCTTCGCCGGCATCGTCGTCGGTCTGCCGGGCGCCGTGCTGGGCCTCTTCGGCCAGCTCCAGAGCGGCGCGATGTCCCTGCTCAAGATCCTGTTGCTGTCGGTCTTCATGCTCGTCGTCGTGGCCTTCATCGTCTACATGGAGAGGGCGCAGCGGCGGATCCCCGTGCAGTACGCGAAGCGGATCGTCGGCCGCAGGCAGTACGGCGGACAGAGCACCTACCTGCCGCTGCGCGTGAACACGGGCGGCGTGATTCCGGTCATCTTCGCGAGTTCCGTGGTCACCGTGCCGGCGACGGTCGCCGGAATGATCCAGTACGAGCCGATCCAGCGGATCTCGACCGCCATGCAGTGGGGACAGCCGGTCTACTACCTGTTCTACGTGGCGGCGATCATCTTCTTCTCGTACTTCTACGTTTCGATCATCTTCAACCCGAACGACCTCGCCGAGAACATGCGAAAGTACGGCGGGTTCATTCCGGGCATCCGCTCCGGCAGGCGGACCTCGGAGTACATCGACCGCGTGCTCACGCGCCTGACGCTGGTCGGCTCCCTCTACCTGGCGGGCGTGTCCGTGCTGCCCGAGTTCATGATCGCGGGCTTCAAGGTGGGGGGCATTCCATTCGTCGGCTCGACCCTGGACAACTACGCGCCGCTCTGGCTCACCGAAGGCATGGGGATCAACTTCTACTTCGGCGGCACGTCGCTCCTGATCGTGGTCAGCGTCGCGATGGACACGCTGCAGCAGATCGAGAGCCAGCTCGTGATGAGGAACTACGAGGGCTTCATGAAGCGGGGCCGGATCAAGGGACGCCGTGGCTGATTCCATGCGCATCGTGCTGCTCGGGGCGCCGGGCTGCGGCAAGGGCACCCAGGCGGAGCGCCTTGCGGCGACGCTCGGCATTCCCGCCATCTCGACCGGCGACATGTTGCGCGCGGCGGTCGCCGCCGGCAGCGAACTCGGTCGACGGGTCGAAGGCGTGATGGCCTCGGGCGCGCTGGTCGACGACGATCTCATGGCCGAAGTGGTGCGGGACCGGCTGAGTCAGGCGGATGCGGCCGCGGGGTTCCTGCTCGACGGCTATCCGCGCACCGCGCCGCAGGCCGGAACGCTCGAGGAGATCCTCAACGGCAGCCGGATCGATCACGTCGTGACGATCGATGTGCCGGACGAGGAACTGGTCCAGCGCATCGTTCTGCGCGGCCGCGGCGCGGACGACCGCGAGGACGTCGTGCGCGAGCGGCTGCAGGTCTACGCGGCGCAGACCGAGCCCCTGATCGCTCACTACCAGGGCCTGGGCCTGCTGCGCCGCGTAGACGGCAACGTCCCGATCGAACAGGTGACGGCGGCGATCGAGGCGACGCTGGCCGGGACGGCGCGGGCCTGACGGAAGTAGAATCGAGAGTTGGCGGGAGAAGGGAACGCGGAGTGAAGAAGGAAGAGGCGATTGAAGTCGAGGCCACGGTCATGGAGACGCTGCCGAACGCGGTCTTCAAGGTCGAGCTGGACAACAAGCATCAGGCCCTGGCCCATATCTCGGGCAAGATGCGCAAGCACTTCATCCGCATTCTTCCGGGAGACCGTGTGCTGGTCGAGCTCTCTCCCTACGATCCAGGTCGCGGCCGGATCGTCTACAGGCTGAGAACCTGACGGCCGGGTCGGCAGCCAGAGGAGGTTCATCATGAAGGTGCGAGCGTCAGTCAAGAGGATGTGCGTCAAGTGCAAGGTGGTCAGGCGTCGCGGTGTGGTCCGCGTCATCTGTGAGAACCCGAAGCACAAGCAGCGGCAGGGCTGAAGAGGATCAGGAGAGTTCGTTATGGCGAGAATCGCGGGGATCGATCTACCGCAGAACAAGCAGGTCGGCATCGGCCTGACCTACATCTACGGCATCGGGCGCTCCCGGGCGCAGGTGCTCCTGAACGAGGCCGGCGTCGAAGCGACGGTCAAGGTCAAGGACCTGACCGAAGACGAGACCGGGCGCATTCGTCAGGTCGTTCAGGACGCCGGAGCGGTCGAGGGCGACCTGCGCAAGGAAGTCACCCAGAGCATCAAGCGGTTGATGGAGATCGGCAGCTACCGGGGGGTCAGGCACCGCAAGAGCCTGCCCGTTCGAGGCCAGCGTACGCACACCAACGCGCGCACGCGCAAGGGACCGCGCCGGGCTACCGTCGCGGGCAAGAAGAAGGCCACGAAGTAAAGGGGAAGGGGACAAGGACAGATGGCAAAGGCGAGGAAGGAGAAGCGCGTCGTGCCCCACGCGGTGGC
Source organism: Thermoanaerobaculia bacterium (assembly GCA_022823665.1). Classification (GTDB taxonomy): domain Bacteria; phylum Acidobacteriota; class Thermoanaerobaculia; order Multivoradales; family Multivoraceae; genus Multivorans. Next base: position 12,020 of record JAJEHN010000024.1, read on the forward strand.
GCATGTCAACGCGACCTTCAACAACACCCTGGTTTGCATCACGGATCCGGACGGCAACGTCCTGACCTGGTCGTCGTCGGGCCGCAACGGCTTCAAGGGATCGCGCAAGGGAACGCCCTTCGCGGCTCAGGTGGCCGCCCAGGCGGTCGGCTACCAGGCCAAGGACATGGGCGTGCGGACGGTCGACGTGCTGGTCAAGGGACCGGGCGGCGGCCGGGAGTCGGCGGTCCGGGCGCTGCAGGCGACCGGCATCAGCATCCGGTCGATCCGGGACGTCACCCCGATTCCGCACAACGGATGCCGTCCCCGCAAGCGGCGCCGGGTCTGAACCCGGTTCCGCCCCCGCATCGCTAGCGAGAAACCAACGTTTCCAACCTGGAACGCAATCGAGATAGGTAGGAGTGAACATGCTCTGGAAGAGATTCCAACGCCCCAAGCGCGTCGAAATCGACACTGAGACCCTGACCGACAGCTACGGGAAGTTCTCGGCTCAGCCGTTCGAACGCGGTTTCGGCGCGACGGTCGGCAATGCGCTGCGCCGCAGTCTGCTGTCAGCGATCGAAGGCGCAGCGATCACCGCGGTGCGCATCGATGGCGCGCTGCACGAGTTCTCGTCGCTCGAGGGGGTCGTCGAGGACGTCACCGACATCATCCTCAACCTGAAGCAGGTGCCGCTGCGCTCTCTCGACGGTGCGACCAGCGTGATCTCCCTCGATGTCACGGGTCCGCGGGAGGTCGCCGCCGGCGACTTCGACACCGCTGCCAGTGTCGAGATCCGGGACGCGGCCAGCAAGGTGGCCACGCTCAACGAACGCGGCCGCCTCCGTCTCGAGGCGCAGGTCAGGAACGGCCGCGGCTACGTCAGCGCGGACCGCAACCTCGAACCGTCGATGGGCATCGGCTGGATTCCGCTCGACTCGGTGCACAGCCCGGTCAAGCGCGTGAACTACCGTGTGGAAGCGGCCCGACTCGGTCGTACCACCGACTACGAGCGGCTGATCGTGGAAGTCTGGACCGATGGCACAGTGACGCCGGAAGAGGCGATGTCGCGCGCCGGCACGCTGCTGCGCGAGCACCTGACGATCTTCATCAATGCGGAGGAGAGCCTGATCGCGGGCACCGTGGCCGAAGAGGAGATCGACGGCGGTGACCTGGATGTTCTGCTCCTCAAGGCGATCGACGACCTGAACCTGAGCGTCCGATCGGCGAACTGCCTGCGCAACGCGAACATCAACACGGTCGGCGACCTGGTCGTGCGAAGCGAGAAGGAGATGCTCGAGACCAAGAACTTCGGGCGCAAGTCGCTCGAGGAGATCCAGGAGGTTCTCGACAAGATGGGGTTGTCCTTCGGCATGGAGGTTCCCGAGAACGCGGAGAGCGGAGTGCAGGCCTAGCGGCCCGCTGGACCGTTCTCGAGCTCTCCCGGGAAGGAGCGAAGATGCGTCACGGAGTTGGCTACAAGAAACTCGGCCGGACGACGGCCCACCGCCGGGCGATGTTCCGCAACCAGCTCGCGTCGCTGGTCGCGCACGGCCGCATCCAGACGACCCTGGCCAAGGCCAAGGCGCTGCGGCCGGTCGCCGAGAAGATGATCACCCGCGGCCGCGAGGACACCGTCCACGCCCGCCGCCTCGTCCGCCGCTGGCTACCCAACCGCGACCACGTCAAGAAGCTCTTCGACGAGATCGCCCCCCGCTACGCCGACCGCCCCGGCGGCTACCTCCGCATCACGAAGCTCGGCCCCCGCAAGGGCGACGCCGCCGAGCTCGCCGTCATCGAGTTCGTCGACACCGACGAGTAGCTGCCGCGCCGCGCCGGAGTGTCGGCGTGGCGCGATGGCGCGTCGGTGGCACCCGCCTGCAGCGGGCCGAAGGAGGGGGTCCCTGCGGACGCTCACGCCCACTTGGTGAATGGGGGTCTGGCGCTCGCTTCGGTCGGCTGCGCTCCGGTTGGTTTCGGACGATGCGTGGACGTCGCCCGTCGCTTGCCTCCAGCCCGCAGGGACCCCTCCTTCGGCCCGTTGCAGGCTGGAGGTCGTCTCGTTGTCGCGTCTCGCCGGGCAGGGGCTAGAATCGCCCAGCACTACAGGGCCTGTGTCGGCCCTAAACGCGAACGCGGGTTTATCCCGTGTCTCTAAGAACACCTACACCATGCTTTCCCTCCTTGAGCAGTCCGAAGGCCGGGGCAGCCGCCCTGGGGTCATCCTGCACCCGAGGCGCTCCCACCTCTAGGCCGAAAGTGTGCGCGACTTAGTGAGTCTAGAGAGCGAGAAGGTGGTTCCACGGGCGGCGACAACCCGACGGTACGTTAGTACCCTGGAAGCTCTTGCCCAAGGGGACGTGGCACCTAGCGCGCCTGAATGGCGTCGGCGATTGACAGCGTGCCTCGACGGTGAACCGGCAGAGGTCCTTCGCCGTCAGGAAGATCGCTCACTCCTGAGAGAACAAGGTGCTTACTTTACGAGCGCGAAGATGGCGAGAAGGCTCGCCACCAGAGTACCCGTCCGGTCAGACTTCCAAGGGCTCTACTTCGACCCGGCTTGTGGTGCAGGAGATCTGTTGATCGGAGTTGCGAAGCGGCTTCCGGTTGCTCCTACCCTCAAAGAGACCATTCTTGACTGGGGCAAGCGACTTGCAGGCTGGGACATCTCGCCCGAATTCGTGCGAATGGCGAAAGCGCGACTGGTTCTCTTGGCCGCTAGCCGTTGCCGGGCCCGGCCGAACTCTCACGAGATCGTCCTAGACACGGTCTTCCCGAGAATTAGTGTTAGGGACTTTCTCGCACAGTCAAAGCCGTTGCAGCCGGACGATGTGGTAGTGATGAACCCTCCCTTCTCCTACATTGCCACGCCATACGACTGTAGCTGGTCTTCTGGCCAGGTCAACGCAGCGGCCGTTTTTACGGAGAAGGTGATGCGCCAGGCCCCTGTTGGCCTTCGGGTTATGGCGATTCTCCCCGAGGTCCTTCGCTCCGGCACACGGTACGATCGCTGGAGAAGCCTTTTGGCCTCTCTTGCCCAGATCCGAGGCCAACGGCCTCTCGGGAGATTTGACAAGTGGACGGATGTAGACGTCTATCTCCTAGACCTCGTCAGGGTATCTAACGAGGGAGAACAAGAGAGCAAGGAAGTGCTGCCGGCCGGAAGGTCCCCTGGTGGAGTTGGCCGGCGCTTCTCTGTTCACGTGGGGCCAGTAGTGCCCCATCGCCACAAAGAGACCGGACCTGATGTTCGCTTCATTCACGCGCGGTCCGTGCCTGCCTGGGGGGAATGCGAAGGGGTTGTTGAGACCCGTAGGTTTAGCGGAAGGCTCTTTCTTCCTCCCTTTGTCGTGGTCAGGAGAACTTCGCGCCCAGGCGATGCGAAGCGTGCAGTGCCGACCCTTGTTCTAGGCCAGTCGCCGGTTGCAGTCGAGAATCACCTAATGGTGCTCGTTCCGAGGGATGCCAGCGTTGCGACGTGCAAAGAGCTCATCCGCCGACTGGCCTCGCACAGGACTGACTCTTGGCTTGACAACAGGATGCGGTGCAGACACCTCACAACTCGGATTCTCGCTGCCCTACCTTGGTGGAGCAATCCATGAACGAAGCCCGGCTAAGATTCTCCACGGAGATCATTAGAAGGCTCGGCGAGGAACTGAATCCCAGTCTCGACAAGGGTGTCGTGGAGCTGGTCAAGAACGCCTACGACGCTGATGCCACTCAGTGCCGTGTGGAGCTTCTGAATACGGACAGGGCGGGCGGTACGGTCCTCGTCTCAGACAACGGCGACGGAATGACGGTCGGCGATATCGTGGGTGGGTGGCTGGTCTTGGGTCGTTCGAGGAAGAGTCAAAGGCGCAAGACCAAGTTAGGAAGAGTGCCGGCTGGCAGTAAAGGTCTCGGGCGGCTCGCCGCGCTGAGGATGGGGAAGAGAGCGCTGCTCACGACCCAACCTCGACAAGAGAAGGGGCCCGGGTACAGGTTAGAGATCGATTGGGAGCGCTTTGACGCGGCTGAAGTCGTGGAGGACGTGGAGTTGACAATCGAGTCGATGAGCCCGGGAGAGGCCGCGTATGGCACTGCGATCAGGATAGAAGATCTGAGACACGGGTTTGGGAGAATGGCAGTCAAACGCCTCGCCCGGGAGCTAATCCTCCTGGCCGACCCTTTTCAGGACGACCCTCAGGCATTCCGGCCGGAACTTCGCGCTGCCGAGTTCCGGGACCTAGAGGAACTCGTGCGCGGCCGGTACTTCCGAGATGCTGAGTTCCTGCTAAGGGCTGAACTCGACCGGGCTGGTCGTGCCACCGCGCGTGTGACCGACTGGAGAGGGGAGGTGCTCTTCAGCGCGGAGCACGAGGAGCTGGCGAGAAAGAGGAAGGCGCAGGGCAGCTACGAGTGCCCGCGAGCAACTTTCGAGCTCTGGGCGTTTCTCTTGAACCGCAAGACGTTCTCCACCCGAGTGTCGAGTCTTGGGGAGGTCCGAAGCTGGCTCGGCGAGTTTGGGGGCGTTCATCTCTACTACAACGGTCTCCGGGTAAACCCGTACGGAAACGCTGGCAATGACTGGCTGGAGATGAATCTCCGTCGCGTTCGCAGTCCTGAGGAAAGGCCGAGCACGAATACCGCGATCGGGCGAGTCTGTGTGGAAGACGAGGGCGAGGCGCTCGAGCAGAAGACCGATCGTTCTGGCTTCATTGAGGACACTGAGTTTCGTGACCTACGCGCGTTTGCGCAGGATGCGCTGGACTGGATGGCTAGGCGCCGTCTGGAGGAAGCGGAGAGGCGTCGTCAGCAGGAGCGTGCGGAAGCTCCCGTGCGGAGTGGTGAGTCCGAGCTTGAGATGAAGCGTGTGATTCGAGGTTCTCCGCCCCGGATTCGAGGACGTCTCGGCAGCGCATTCGAGCGATACGAAGCGTCGCGCAACAAGGAAGTGGAATCTCTTCAGAAGGAGGTGCAGCTCTACCGGACGCTCAGTACGGCAGGCATCACTGCGGTCACGTTTGCGCACGAGTCGAGCGGTAACTCAGTAAAGGTGATCACTCAATCCATTGGGACGGTCGCACGGCGCGCTCGAAGTCGGATGGGTCCCGCATACAGTGAGACGCTGGGAGAGCCAGTTAGGAGAATACGCCGAGCAGTGAAAAACTTGGCCGTTCTTGGCGCGGCTACACTGCGTCTCGTGGCTCATGAGAAGCGACGCCTTTCTCGAATCGATCTCCATGAGTTGCTCGCCAAAGTCGTCAAGAACTACGAACCGTTCCTCGCGGCACGGGATGTCAAGCTCACGGTTGAGCTGGGGAGCGGTTCGCCGTATCTCCGTGGGAGTGAGGCTGCAATAGAATCGATCGTGACGAATCTCCTGACCAACAGCGTAGCGGCCTTTGAAGAGGATGCGACACGAGGCAGGCGAATCAGGATGCGCACGGAGCTTTCCGAGGGGACATGGACGTTGACCGTTGAGGACAATGGGCCTGGCATCCGGGGGATTTCGACGCGCGAGATCTGGCTTCCGGGTCGGACTACTCGGCGTGACGGTACCGGACTAGGCCTGACGATCGTTCGCGACGCAGTACGCGATCTTGGGGGACGAGTGGACGCTTTGGAGAGCGGGGAGTCCGGCGGGGCGGTGCTGCTTGTAGAGCTCCCGGTGCTAGGAGTACACAAATGACGAGGCTGATTGAGGGCCAGGAAGTTAAGCGAGTGCTGATAGTGGACGATCAGCCCGATGCCCGGGGAGCGTACGGGGAGCTGGTGGAGGATCTGGACCTCGTGCCGGTGAAGATCAGCGGTCCCGTTGATGAGAACCGGATTCTCGCTCTCGGGACGGAAGCGGACGTCATCCTGTGCGACTACCACCTGAAGCGACAGGATTACGCGGAATCCGACGGTGATGTGCTCCTCGCGCGTTGTGTGGAGCGGGGAATGGCTGGAGTGTTGTGCACTGGCTACTCGGACTTCGGTTTGTCGATACGGCGCGACTGTCTAAGGTGGATTCCGTCGCGCGTGCGAAGCCGGGAGGTAGAACCGGAGGCGTTTCTTGACGGGTGGGCGCAGTGCCTGAGGGAGATCAGGGGTTCACTCCACCCTGCTCGTAGGCCGTGGCGGACACTGGTGCGCGTGGTGGAGACCGATCTCGAGAGGGGCTACGTCTCGGCCGTCGTGCCGGGGTGGAGTGTGAGAGAGCCGGTGAACGTCCAGATCGAGGGGATTCCGAGCGAGTTCCAAGGTCGGCTGCTGCCTGATGCGAGGTTCTTCTGTCAGGTGAACATTGGCGCTGAGAGTGAGGATGAGCTCTTTTTCGACGGTTGGGAGGTTGGCGATGCCGACTTTGCGGAACAAGCTCTGCATAGTTGATGTAGGACACGGAAACTGCGCAGTCGTGACCGATCGTAATGGTGACGTCGTCGTGATCGATACTGGTCTCCGAAACGGTCTTCTCGAGTTTCTCAGCCGCCACGGCGTCGTTATGATCCGAGCGGTGTATCTGTCCCATGCAGACGAAGACCACATCGGAGGCCTGATCAATGTACTGGCTTCTGGCATCGTGAAGATTGGGCGAGTCGTCCTCAATGGCGACGCATCCAAGGACACGAAGGTGTGGGATGATCTGTTGCTTGCGTTGCGGTGTGCGGAGAGAGACGGTGGCGTTGAGGAGTGGGCCGTGGGCCTGACGAGGGGCAAGCGGGAGGACTTGGCAGATGTATCTGTGGCGGTCCTGGGCCCTAGCCAGTATCTGGCAGGGAAGGCTGTGGCTGGTCAAGACAGCAAGGGCCGAACGATTTCTAGCAATGCGATGAGTGCAGTTGTACGTGTCGACGCGGCCGGGCGGCCAGTGGCAGTGCTTGCGGGAGATATCGATGGCGTCGGGTTGGATGACCTGCTCGCGGATGGTGTTAAGGAGTGCCTGCGCGCCCCTATTCTGGTGTATCCCCATCATGGTGGACTGCCAGGTACGAGAGAAGTAGGGACCTTTGCGGAGAGGCTCTTGGGGGCTACTTCGCCGGCGCTTGTAGTTTTCTCGGTGGGGAGGGGACGCAAGGGCTACCCGCGACCCGAGACCGTGCGAGCGTTGCGCGAGCTCCTGCCAGAGGCACGGATCGTGTGTACTCAACTCTCGCAGGACTGTTCCGGTCGCTTGCCAACCGAGCCGCTTGTGCATTTGAGTCAGGCGTTCGCGCTTGGCAGTGTGGATCGCACCTGTTGTGGTGGTTCCCTCTTGGTCACACTAGATGGGGGAGGTACAGTGGAACCGGAGGCGGTGTCTCATACCGACTTTATTCGCTCCTTTGTGAGCACGCCGCTGTGCTTGCGGAGCTGATTGTCAAGCAGCGTAGACGAGCGGCGTCCGAGCCCATTCGTGTCTAGGGGCACTGAACGGAGGCGAGACGGGATGAGGTACACGGCAGCCGGCAAGTGACTCCGTGAAGGCATACGGTGCTCGAACTGGCGCGGCTGTTCCCCGATGAGAAAGCAGCGCGGAAGTGGTTCGAGGTACTGTTTCTGGCCGATAGGCGAGGGGTTTCGTCCGCGCTGTGGCACCGACAACAGCCAGGAGCGGAGGCACGCGGAGATGCCGTATCGGTCGAGCTTCTGCCGGCGCTACTTCTCGGTTCAGGCGTGCCCCTGATGAGGGGTTCGCCGCTTTCCGCTGTTAACCTAGCTGTGGGGCCGAAGGGTCATCGACTTCGCCGGACTGTCAGCAACGAGCCGGAGTGGATCGTAACCGAGCGGAGGAGGGACCGTCGTCGGTTGAACCGCATCCTGCTGCACGGCGAACCGTCGCCTCACGACCCCAAGAGGCTTTGGTGCAACGCAGAGAAGCTAGGCAAACTCTGGTCGCGTAGGAGACGGCCCCTGAGCTGATCAGCGGACCTATTCATCGTCGTCGTGTGGCGACGCGGCAACCTCCAGCCTGCCGGGGTCCGGGGAGGGGGTCCCAGGGGGCTGGAGCCAAGCGACTTCCGTAGAGCTTTCCCCTGCCGACGCCCTTCCGGAGCGCCGGCGACCGAAGCGAGCGCAGGAACCTTCCTCCACAAAGAGAGCGCGAGCGTCCCCTGGGACCCCCTCCCCGGACCCCGGCAGGCGGGTGCGTCCGACAAACGCCACCGGCGAGCTTCGCGCGGCGTAGCCGCGCTTCCGGCGCCTCCGGTGCCTCCGGCTAGTCCTCTTCTTCCGCCCGCTTCGCTTCCGCGATGATCTTCTCCTGGATCTGGCGGGGGACTTCTTCGTAGTGGGAGAAGGCCATCGTGAAGCTGGAGCGGCCCTGGGTCATCGAGCGGAGGGCGGGTGCGTAGGTGAGCATTTCTGCCATGGGGACGGTGGCCTTGACGACCTGGGCGTTGCCCTTGGCTTCCATGCCCTGGGGACGGCCGCGGCGGGAGGAGAGGTCGCTCATGATGTCGCCCATGAAGTCTTCGGTCGTGTTGATGTCGACCTTCATGACCGGTTCGAGGAGGGTCGGCGCCGCCTTCGCCATCGCGTCCTTGAAGGCGAGCGAGCCGGCGACCTTGAAGGCCATCTCCGAGGAGTCGACGTCGTGGAACTTGCCGTCCTGGAGGCGGACCCGGAAGTTGCCGACCGGGTAGCCGGCCAGGTAGCCGCGGCCGGCCGCTTCGAGCAGGCCCTTCTCGACCGCCGGGCGGTAGTTCTGGGGGATGGAGCCGCCGAAGATCTCGTCGACGAACTCGTACTCCTCCGCGGTGGCGACGGGTTCCATCGTGATCGTGCAGTCCGCGAACTGGCCGCGGCCGCCGCTCTGCTTCTTGTGCCGGCCGTGGCCGACGGCGGTTCTCCTGATCGTCTCCCGGTAGGGCACCTTCGGCGGGTGCAGGATGACCTCGACCTTCGACCGGCTCTTCAGCTTGGACACCGCGATCTCGACGTGGAGCTGGCCGGCGCCGGAGAGCAGGAACTCCCCGGTCTGCGGGTCGCGGCCGGCGCGGAGGCTGGGGTCTTCCTCGACCAGGCGGGACACCGCCTCGCCGATCTTCTCCTCGTCGCCCTTCGTCTTCGGCTCGATCGCGAACGAGATGGCGGCGACCGGGGGCGAGGGGAAGTCGAGCTTGACCGGCCGCTCGCGGCTCGTGATCGAGTCGCCGGTCGCGCTCGACTTCAGCTTGGCGACGCCGCCGATGTCGCCCTCGACGAGTCGGGGGACGTCCTCGCCGTTCTTGCCCTGCATGTGCATCAGGTGGCCGACGCGTTCGGCCTCCTCACGCCCCGCGTTCCAGTAGACCGTGTCGGAGCCCATGTCGCCGGCGGCAACGCGAAGCAGGGAGATGCGGCCGGTGAAGGGGTCGTTCATCGTCTTGAAGAGGATCGCGCTCACCGGCGCGCCGTCGCCTCGATCCAGCTCCACCGGCTCGCCGCCGAGATCGGCCGCCGGGATCGGCGGCGCGTCCACCGGCGAGGGCAGGATCCGGACCACCGCGTCGAGCAGGGCGGAGTTGCCGATGCCGTGGCCGCCGGACGACATGGTCACCGGAAACAGGGCACGGGACCTGATCGCGGTCTTGAGCCCCTGGATCAACTGCTCCTGGGTCAGGTCGCCGTTCTCGAAGTAGGCCTCCATCAACTCGTCGTCGCTCTCCGCGACCGCTTCGGTCAGCTTGTTGCGCCAGTCGTCGATCTGGTCCGCGAGGTCCGCCGGCGGTTCGGACGCCTGGCTCCGGCCGGCGCCGTCCCGGTCGTACGTGTAGGCCTTGCGACTCAGCAGGTCGACGACGCCTGCGAAGTCCCCGCCGGCGCCGATCGGGATCTGGACGGGCAGGACCATGCGGTCGAAGTTCTCCTGGAGTTCCGCGATGCAGCCGGCGAAGTCGATGTTGTCGCGGTCCATCTTCGTCAGGTGGAACATCACCGGCTGCTCCATCTCGCCGGCGATCTCCCAGGCCTTTTCGGCCATGACCTGGGTCGGCGAGGCGGCGTTCACGCACAGGAGGGCTGCGTCCGCGGCGCGCATGCCGGAACTGCTCTCGTGGACGAAGATCCCGGAACCGGGGCAGTCGATCAGATTGACCTTGTAGCGCGCGGCGCCGTCGGACCAGGGCGTGTAGCAAACGGCGAGACCGATCGAGATGCCGCGCCGGACTTCTTCATCGTCGAAGTCGGTCACCGTGTTCCCGTCTTCCACCCTGTTCTGCCGGTTGAAGACGCCGCCGGTGTAGAGGAGGCCGGCGAGCAGTGTCGTCTTGCCGCTGTCGTTGTGCCCGACGACGGCGAGGTTGCGTATTTGTTCCGAGTTCTCGAGTTGCATCGACACTCCCGTCACAGGCGTAGAAACAGCCGCAGAAGATACCACGCGCGCGGCGTTCTCCCGGCGCTCAGGCGGCCGCCTGCACCTCGGTCGTTCCGAGCCCTTCGAGCTGCGGCAGGAGCTCGTCGGCGGGACCTACCGCGGTGATCGTCAGGCCTTCAGGGGACAGGTGGCGGCGGCAGACCTGAAGGACATCTTCCGCCGAGGTCGCGCGCACCCGTTCGGGCCAGCGGTCGTACTCGTCGCGGTCGAGGTCGAAGACGGCGAGCGTCTGAAGGCGGGAGGAGAGACCCTGAATCGTCTGCAGCGTGTAGGGGAAGACGCCGACCATGTAGTTCCGGGCGTCGTCGAGTTCCGCCGCGCCTGGCGGTTCGGCGCAGATCCGCTCCACTTCCTCGACGGTTTTCCGGCAGGCGGCGCCCGCGACTTCGTTGGCCACCGCGGTCGAGATGACGAAGGGACCGGGGCCGCGACGGAAGTGGAACGCGCTCGAGACGCCGTACGTGTAGCCGTGCTTCTCCCGGAGCGTGAGGTTCAGGCGGCTCATGAACTTGCCCCCGAGGATGGAGTTCGCCACCTGGAGCCGGACGCGGTCGGGGTGGCGTCGGGGTACGCCGGAATGACCGATCCGCAGTTCGGTCTGCGCGGCGCCGGGCCGGTCAACGACCACGACCCGGCGCCCCGATGGCGGGGCCGGTTCGGGTTCGAGGCTCTCCGCCGCGGCGTCGAAATGGCGGCCGTGGGCCAGGAGCCGCGGTTCGACCGTGTCCTCGATCGCCCGGCGCACGCTGCCGGGCCCGAGATCGCCGACCGCGATCAGATGGCATGAGCCCGCCGCGAGGGCCCGCCCGTGGAACGAGGCGATGTCCTCGCGGGTGATCGCCTCGGTCGTGTTCCGGTCGCCGATCGTCGGGTGGGCGTAGGGCGTGTCGCCGTAGACGGCGCGGGCGAAGGCGAGCCTGGCCTGCGCGGCGGGATCGCTGCGACGCCGCTCGATCTCGGCGAGGCGCCGCCGCCGCCGGCGCTCGACCTCTTCGCCCAGGAAGGCCGGTTCCGCGGCGGCTTCGGCGACGAGTTCCAGGCCGGCCGCGACATCCTCGAGGCCGATCGTGGTGCCGATGGCCGCGTTCTCCCAGCCGCAGGAGGTCGCGATGGTGGTGCCGAGGTCCTCCGCGGCGGCGGCGAACTCGAGCGCGTCCCGGTGCTTCGTCCCGGCGCCGCGAAGCCCCGCCGTGAACGAAGCGAGGCCGGCGCGGTCGGGAGTGTCGAGTTCGCTGCCGCCGGGCATGAGCAGCACGACGGTGACCAGCCCGCAGCCAGAAACGTCGAGGGTCCACAGGCGGGCGCCGGATTCGAGCTTCTCGACCTCGAAGTTCGGGAAGGAGCAGCTCCGGCTGGGGCCGGGAACCGGGGGCCGGCCACGGTCGAGCGCGGGTTGTCCGTTCGCGGTCACGCTTCCGGCACCACGATGATCGCGGCGCGGCGTTCGGGACCGAGTGAGCGCCGCGCCAGGTCCCGGACCTGTTCGGCGTCGACTTTGAGCAGGCGCTCGGGTTCGGTGAAGATCCTGGACGGATCGCCGAAGTAGGTCGAGGCACAGGACAGGCGGTCGGCGGAGAGGGCCAGATCCTGCCTGCTGTCGTGGTGTGCGAGCAGGAGACTCCGCCGGGCCCGCTCGAGTTCCTCGGCGGTCGGGCCGGCCGAACGGATCGCCTCTACGTGCTCGAGCGTCGCCTGTTCCAGGGTTTCGGCGTTCGTCAGAGGGTCCGGCTCGCGGTTCTGGCAGGTGGCGACGATGGCGAAGGTCGCGCAGATCTCGGTGGGCAGGATGACCGCCGAGACGGACTGCGCGATCTGGCGTTCGTAGACGAGGTCGCGATGGAGCCGGCTCATCCTCCCGGAGGAGAGGATCATCGCCAGCAGCTCGCCGGCGTACCAGTCGTCGCTTCCGTAGCCGTCGAGGCACCAGGCGGAGTAACAGCGCGGCAGTTCGATCGAGTCTTCCAGGATCTCCCGCGAAGCGCCGTGGGGACCGATCTCGGTCGCCGGCTCGACGGCGGGCGGCGGTGGCAGGGGCCCGGGCGGTATCTCCCCGAAGTAGCGCCGGACCTGCTCGAGAGCGGCTTCGCAGTCGATGTCGCCGGCCAGTGTGAGGACCGCGTTGTTCGGCCGGTACCAGGTGCGGAAGAAGTCCTCCACGCTGTCGAGGTTGGCGGCCTCCAGATCGTCCATGTAGCCGATCACCGGCCAGGCGTACGGGTGACGGGCGCCGTTCGGACGCCGGTAGAGGAGTTCGCTCAGGCGTTCCCCGGCCAGGCCGTACGGCTGGTTGTTGACCCGCTGCAGGCGCTCGTTCATGACCACCGACCGCTGATTCTCGAACTTCTCCTCGGTGAGGGCCTCGAGCAGGAAGCCCATGCGGTCGGATTCCAGCCAGAGGCCGAGCTCCAGGTGGTTCGCGGGCAGGGTCTCGTAGTAGTTCGTGCGGTCGTACCAGGTCGAGCCGTTGGCGACGCCGCCGACCTTCTGGATGTGCTCGAAGTGGCCGTTCTCCGACACGTTCGCCGATCCCTGGAACAGCATGTGCTCGAACAGGTGCGCCAGGCCGGTACGGCCCGTCTCCTCGTTCTTCGAGCCGACGTGGTACCAGACGTTCACAGCGGCCAGGGGCAGCCGCGGGTCTTCGTGGAGAACGACCCGCATGCCGTTCGGGAGTTCGTGTTGCTCCAGGTGCTCCGGCATCGGCCGCGTAGTGTATGCGGCCGGGCCGGTCGACGGCCGGTGATCGGCGGCGCGGTTTGTCTTACGCTGGGTTTGCGTCTAGCATGAGCATCCATGGACGACTTTCTGACCGAGCGCCAGAAGCAGGTTCTCGACTTCGTTTGCGAGTTCCACCAGAGGCGGGGCATCGCGCCCACCCACCTGGAGATCCGCCGCCGTTTCGGTTACCGGTCCTACGGCACCGTCCACAAGCACCTGAAGCTCCTCAGGCAGAAGGGGTATCTGCGCGGCGGCTGGAATCAGAAGCGCGGCCTGGAGCTGACGGAGAAGACGCTGCGCGGCCGGCGTCCGGCCGCGAACGCCGTGCCCTTCCACGGCCGGATCGCCGCCGGCAGACCGATCGAGGCGGTGCCGGGCGTCGACGACCTGCCGGTTCCCGAACACCTGCTCGAGCACGGCCCGGCCGGACGGCGCTACGTCCTCGAGGTGGAGGGGGACTCGATGATCGACGACGGTATCTGCGACGGCGACCTGGTGGTGATCGCCGAGCGGGACCGGGCCCGATCCGGGCAGGTCGTCGTCGCCCTGGTTGACGACGAGGCGACGCTCAAACGCTACTTCCCCGAAGGCGATTCGATCCGGCTGCAGCCGGCGAACCGGGAGATGGAACCGCTCTACGTCGCCGCGGACCGACTCCGCATCCAGGGGATCGTGGTCGGGCTGATGCGCCGTTACTGACCGTCTCCTAGCTTCCGGCGGTGACGCTGCGCTCGACTCCCGCGCCGGTCACGCCGTAGTAGGACAGGATGCCGTTCACGATCGCCTCGGCGACCCGTTGCCGGTAGGCGCGGGTCTTCATCAGGCGGCGGTCCCGCTCGTTGCTCAGGTTGCCGACCTCGAGGAGGATCTTGGCCGGTATCCGGTTGAAGCGGAGTTGCGCCGGTACGTAGACGCGGCGTCCGCGCCAGATCCGGTCGCGGATCGGGTTGTTGTGATGAACGCCCAGGCCGGCGTGGCGGAAGCTGTCGAGCACATGCTCGGCGAGGTCGCGCGACAGGCCCTTGCTGGTCGTCCGCTCGGTTCGCGTGAAGGAGACGCGGGGTTCGGCCCGGACTTCGCGGCGGGCGTCGTACACGCTGCCCGACTTGCCGTAGTTGTTCGTGATGCCGACCAGACCGGGAATGTAGACCATGGCGCCGTGCAGCGACGGGTGCAGCGAATCCGCGTGAATCGAGATGAAGATGACCTGACGCGGTTCGGCGCCGGCCCTGCGTTGCTGCCGGTAGATCGAGTTCGACAGGTACCACCGGAAGTTCGTCGCCACTGCCGCGTTGTCGATGCGGTAGGGGGGGTCCGTGAGCACGACGTGTCCGCGGGAACGCGGCAGCGCGTCGGAGTCCTGGATCCGGAACGTTGCGCCTTCCCGCGTGGTCGGCGCGACGGTGGCGGCCGTGCGGCTCTCCAGCAGCCGCTTCGTGCGCAGCATGATGTCGTAGACGTACACGCTTTCCCACAGCCCGCCAACCGGCGCTCCGGTGTCGCGGCCGCCGTGGCCGGCGTCGAGCACCACCGTGACCCCGTCGAGATCGAGGGCAAGCAGTTCGTTCTCGATCTGCTCGGCGGCGGAGCGCTGCGCTTCCCACTCCTGGCGCTGAGGATGATCGAGCGGCAGATAGCGGGCCGAGAGCAGGTCGAGCGGGATCCGGACCTCGTAGCCGACCGGCAGGTCGCGCACGTCGTGGATCGCGTTGCGCTCCCTGATCCGGTCGACCAGTTCGTTCACGTCGTTGGCGAGGAGCCGGCCGGTGAAGCGCATGACGACGCTGGAGTAGAGGGCTTCGCCGGCCTTCAGGCGGTAGCTGGCGTAGTCGCCCTGGCCGTCCGAGTCGTAGCGGACGAAGGGCCCATCGCCAGTGGAGGAACCGGTTCCGGAGTCCGTTGCCGCGACCACCTGGCGTGTCGCGGCGGCGGGCAGCATGCCGGCATAGGGCTCCGAGAGCATGTTGCGCGGGATGAGAATGACCTGACCGGGCCGGATGACGCTGCTGGTCAGGTTGTTCGCCCGCCTTAGTGTCCCGTGGTTCTCGCCCGAGCCGGTGAACCACTCCGCGATGCTCCACAGGCTCTCCGACCTGGCGCCGCGCGAGGACGAGGCGACACGGTGCCGCCAACCCTCGGCGGTGGCCTCATCCCTCGGCAGCAGGGCGCGAATGACGGCCTGCTGGTGTCGCGCGGGCAGCAGATCGAAGGGCACCTTGTAGCGCACGCCGCGGCGTAGCCGCTGGACGCCGCCGTTCGCCCGGCTCACGGCGGAGGCGTGCCGGGAGCTGTCGCAGAGCCGCTCGGCGAATGCCAGCAGGCCTTCGTTCCGCCGTGGCTTCGCCTCGATGTGGATTCTGCCGGAGGATGCCAGCACCGCGACCGGACTCGGCGATCCGATCTCCGGCACGGCCATGCGCCGGGTGGCCGCGTCGCTTGCCGCGGGCAGGAGCACGGCGAGGGCGGCGGCTGCGAGGAGGGAGGCGCGGACGTTCATGAGACTGCCTCCGGCCGGCACTCGAACCCCGTTTCCCGTTCGAACGCCCGGGCTGCCCGCAGGGCGGTGCCGTCGGCGAACGGCCGCGCCAGGATCTGGAGCCCGAGGGGGAGTCCCCGGCTGTCGAGGCCGCAGGGGACCGAGACTCCCGGTATGCCGGCCAGGCTGGTCGGCGTGGTGAACACGTCCGAGAGGTACATCGCCAGCGGATCGTCGACACGTTCGCCGAGCTTGAAGGCGCCGCTCGGACTGGTCGGTGTCACCAGCAGCTCGGCCTTGTCGAAAGCGTCGCTGAACTGCTGCCGCAGGGCCCCGGCGATTCGCGCGGCGCGGCCGTAGTACGCGTCGTAGTAGCCCGAGGACAGGGCGAAGGTCCCGAGGATGATCCGGCGCTTGACCTCGGGGCCGAAGCCCTCGCTTCGACTGCCGGTGTACATCTCGGCGAGCGACCGGGCGCCGGCGGCGCGGTGGCCGTAGCGGCTGCCGTCGAACCGGGCGAGATTCGCGCTGGCCTCGCTGTTGGCGAGCACGTAGTAGGTGGCGACCGCGGCTTCGACCAGTGGGACGCTGACCTCGACCAGCTCGGCGCCGCAGCGTGCGAGCGTCTCGAGCGCCTGTTCGAAGCCGCGTGCCGCGTCACTCTCCAGCGCCGAGGTGCCGACTTCGCGGATGGTGCCGACCTTCAATCCCTCGATGCCGTCCTCGATTCGTTCCAGGAAGCCACAGGCGGGCTCTTCGCTGCAGGTGGAGTCCCGCGGGTCGGGGCCGGCGATGGCGCCGAGCGCAAGGGCCGCGTCCCGCACGTTACGGGCGAGCGGTCCGATCTGGTCGAGCGAGGAGGCGAAGGCGACGAGACCGTAGCGGGATACCCGGCCGTAGGTCGGCTTGACGCCGACCACGCCACAAAAGGCGGCCGGTTGCCGGATCGAGCCGCCGGTGTCCGAGCCCAGGGCGAGGGGGACCTCGGCTGCCGCCACCGCCGCCGCCGAACCGCCGCTCGAACCGCCGGGCGCCATCGCCGGGTTCCAGGGGTTGCGTGTCGTGGCCAGGGCCGAGTTCTCGCACGACGAACCCATGGCGAACTCGTCCATGTTCACCCGACCGACGGGCACGGCGTCGGCTGCCACCAGACGCTCGACGGCGCCGGCCGTGTAGGGCGCGCGGTAACCGGCCAGGATGCGCGAGCCGCAGTTCAGTTCGTGCCCTGCCAGGGACATGTTGTCCTTCAGTGCCGTCGGCACGCCGGCGAGCGGACCGAGCGGCGACCCTTCGTCCCGCCGCCGGTCGATGTCGGCGGCCCGCTCGGCCGCTTCATCCCGCCAGAGTTCGAGAAAGGCGCCGACGGAGGCGTCGACCTCGTCGATGCGGGCGAACGCCGCTTCGACGGCGTCGACGGCATTCCGTTCACCCGAACGGATCGCGGCTGCCAGCCCCTCCGCGGTCATCGCCTGCATCACTCTTCGCCGCCCGGCGTCGCCTTGACTTGCGGTACGAGCAGAAAGCGGTCGAGGGACGCGGGCGCGTTGTCCAGGAACTGGTCGAGAAGCGGACCGTCTGTCGCACTTGCGGGCCGGGGCAGGTCGCTGTCCGCCGTCTCACTGGCCGCATGGATGTCATCCTGGGAGGCCGTGCCGCCATCGAACTCCCGGAGCTGATCGATGTAGTCGACGATCTCGGAGAGCTGACTCGCGAACGTCGTTTCTTCGCGGGCCGAGATCCGCAGTCTCGCCAGTTCGGCAATCCGCCGAACCTCTTCGACGCCCAGAGACACTTCGCTATAAGTGTAGCAGCCCCAGTTACTTGGCCGGCCCCGCTTCGGCGGCCCTAGGCCGGCTCGACGCTGGTGGCGGGAACCGCTTCGATCGTGCGCAGGGTGAAGGTCTCGCCGTCCAGTTCCACCCTCGCTCCCGGCTCCGATCCGAGCAGACGGCCGGCGAGGTCCGACTCGTACGAGATGATGCCCCGTTCCGGCGCGCTCTCCCAGGGACCGAGGATGGCCAGGGTGCGCTGTTCGCCGCTGTCCGATTCAAGCGTTGCCCGGTTGCCGATGCGCAGGCGGTCACAGGCCGCGCCCGCGATGTCGATCGGCGTCGAGCGTTGCAGGTCCTGCTGCAGTTGGGTCGCCAGGGCGGTGAGGTACTCGTGGCGCTGCCGCGCGGACTTGTACTCGAAGTTCTCGCGCAGGTCGCCCATGGCGCGCGCCTCCTCGATCGCCTTGCGATTGGCCGGAATCTCCTCCTCGACCAGTTCCCGCAGCTTCTCGCGCTGCGCTTCGATCGACGCCGGCAGCGCGTAGAGATCGTCGCTCTCGGTTTCCTGGTCGGCCTGAAGGTCGGGGAACTTCAGGTGGAGGGCCGCCAGCAGCGGTTCCCGACGGTAGTCCTCGAGCGCTGCGTGACGGATCGCGACCTCCGCCTGGCGGGCCTCGTCGAGAGTCAGTTCCGGAAGGAGCCTGGGCGCAGTGCCGCCGGAGTCGAACAGGGCCTTGATGCGGGCTCGGAAAGGTGCGAAGGCCTCGTGCCGCAGTGCCTGGATCAGCAGGTTCAGCAGGCGGCTCTGGCGACCTTGCCGCAGCGCCGGCTCCGAAGCGGCCCGTTCGACCAGCCAGGTAAAGGCCGCGGGGGTGCGGTGAGGCTGGACCTGCGCACGGGCGGCGCAGCGGCTCAGCGTCTCCGCCTCCAACACCGCGGCGATCGCGTCGATTGCTTTCGTGTCGGATTCCAGCAGGAAGCGTCGTTCGAGCACGTCGAGCCAGTCGTCCCTGCAGGCCGGGAGCAACGCGTAGCCCTGTTCACGGGCGGCGCGCTGCTCGACGGAAGCGAAGAACTCGAGCGGGTCCGGCAGGTTCCTCAGCAGGTCTTCGGCCGGCCAGGAGGGCTCGGCGCCGAAGCGCTCCAGGGCGTAGCGGAGTTCGAAGGCAAGCGCTGGCTGAGCGTCCTTGAGTGCGCGGCTGAGGCGATCGAGCGCTTCCGCCATCCGTCCGCGGAGCTCCTGCGACTGGTTGGCCGCCCGCCGGAGGAGCCCGACCTTCTGGCGGTTTGGCGCGGCCTGGAACTCGCGCCACAGCGACTCCTCCGCGTCCGTTGCCTCGAGCCACTGGTAGGTCTGGCGGGGGCCGCCGGACGACAGCACCTGCGGCTGTTTCCGCGCGCTGGTCCACCAGCTCGACCACCGGCGCTCGGGGATGATGCCGACGACGATCACCTTGACTTCGGCGCCGGTCAGCGGCCGGTCGTAGCTCTTGAGGGTTCGTTCGAGCAGCTCGGTGGGCTTGAGTCCCTCGAGCTGCTCCGGTTCCTCCAGTTTCTGGCGGAGCACGTGTCCTTCGGGCAGCAGTCTGAGCATCTTGCCGGCTGCCCGGAATCCGACCGACACTCCCTTCACCTTCTCCAGGTTCACCTTGAAGACGTGGAGCGGCATGTTGACGTCGGCAATTCGGCCGACGCCGCGGCCCTCCATTTCCACGATGTCGCCAGGCCGGAACGCCAGCAGGTTGCGGAGCCGGTCCACCTTGTCCCAGAGCTTGTCCGCGTGCTGCCGTCCCTGGTCGAGATGGAGATCCTGGAGCAGGTCGGTCAGGTCGGATTCGCGGTCGCGGTAGAGCTCGTGCAGGGTGTCGAGAACGGTGTCGTAGACCTGTCCGCTGCGCACGAAGTAGTGTGCGGCGCCGCGGACGAGATCCAGGCGCGCGGCCCACATGCCGCGTTCCCGCAGTTGGTCGTCGAGGAGCTCGAGGAGCGTGCCCACACGATCCTCTTCACCCAGCCGGACGAGGCCCTTGGTGATGGCGAGGAACTGCTCGACGTCGAGATCGCCTTCGATCGCGGCCAGCCAGTCCGCTTCTACTGCGTCGATGTCACCGCGCGCCAGGCTGTCTTGAGTGCTTTGCGGGATCCTCATGCGGTAGCCGGCGCGGCCTGGGCGTCCGTGGAGCGCGCCCGCGGCAACGGTGCGTCAACAGGGCCGATGATGGTATCAGCCGTCGCAGGTGTGGAGAGGTCCGCGGCCAGTGAGTTCTTCACGGAGTACAATGGCGCGGAGGGTATGCCACGCTGGGCAGAGGCGGCGAAATGAGCGAGCAGAAGCCGGCGCCTGAGGAACATCAGGCGTCCGAGCAGGACCAGGCGCCCGAGGCCAGGGTGGAACGGGAGTCATTCGGATCCTGGCTCCGCAGCCAGCGCGAGGTTCGGCGCGTCGATCTGGAGGCGATCGCGCAGTCCAGCAAGATCAACATCCGCTACCTGGAGTTGCTGGAGGAGGACCGTTTCGACCTCCTTCCCGCCTCCATCTTCGTCCGGGGTTTCCTGCGCGAGTACGCCCGCATCGTCGGCCTCGATGCGGACGAAGTCCTCAACTTCTATCTTGTCGCTTCCGCGGGCGGCGAGTATGAGCGGTCCACGGAAACGGCCGGAAGCCCTGCGTCGACCTGGCTGGTCGGGCGAACGGTGGCGATCCTCGTCGGTCTTGCGGTGGTCGCGGCCGCCATCGTCTGGCTTACCGCCCTGGACCGGGATCCCGGTGAGGATGTGGAGACGATGGCGCCACCGCTGACCCAGACGGCGCCGGAACTGCCGCCGGCCGAGCCGCTGCCGGAGCGTGCCTTGCGGGTCACGATGGAGTTCCAGGGGACGAGTTGGGTCGACGTCTACGTTGACGGCGATCGAACGGTCAGCGAGCTGCGGGTGCAGGGGGAGTCGCTCACCGTCGCGGCCGACGAGGAGGTGCGGCTCACCCTGAGCAGCGTGGATGTGACGACGATCGAAGTGAACGACGAGCCCTTCGAGCACGGAGCGGGCGACGACGAGGAGATCGTGATCTCCGTCCCGGAGCAGGACCCCACCGGCTAGTTTCCGGTCGGTGGCGGACGCTGGACTTCCGGGCTGGGGAACCGTATTCTGCGGCGTGCCATTCGCGCGCCCGACGACGGACGCTCGAACTGGTTCGCGTACGGCGCGGAGCGCGCCATGCGGACCTGGTGCGACGGGGCGTAGCTCAGCCTGGTAGAGCGCACGGTTCGGGACCGTGAGGCCGGAGGTTCAAATCCTCTCGCCCCGACCACTTTGCCGCAGGCCGTCAAGTAGACTGTTGGCGATGAACGCTCCGAAGCTGGCAGGTTCGGCGCGGCTGATCCTTGCCCTCATCCTGATCCTCCTCCCGCTGGCGCTGCTCGCCGCCGGACCGGCGCTGGAAGCAGAGGGCGATGGCGATGCCGCGGAAGCGGAAGCCGGGTCGGAATCCGATGTGGCTGCGCCGGCCGACGGGGAGGCGGCCAGCGCGTCCGACCTCGACGCGGAGGCCGGACCGGAGGTCATCGTCGCGAGGATCGACTCGGCGATCCAGGTCGTCGTCGCCGAGTTCATGGAACAGGTGACCGCCGAGGCGGACCTGGCCGGCGCCGAAGCGCTGGTCGTGGAGCTGTCGACCCCGGGTGGGGAAATGCAGGCGATGCGCGCCGTGTTCACCGCGTTTCTGGAAGCCGACACCCCGGTCATCGTGTACGTTTCCCCGAGCGGCGCCCAGGCGGCCTCGGCCGGCTTCTTCATCCTGCTCGGCGCGGACGTTGCGGCGATGGCGCCCGGCACGAACACGGGCGCCGCACACCCCGTGGCGGGAGGCGGCCAGGACATTCCCGGCGCGATGGGCGACAAGGTCACCCAGGACGCGGCGGCGACCGCCCGTTCGCTGGCGGCTCGGCGCGGCCGCGACCAGAAGCTGGCCGAAGAGGCGGTGACGGAGAGCAGGTCGTTCTCGGCCGAAGAAGCGCTCGAAGCGGGCCTCGTCGACCTCGTCGCCCCCAGCCTGCAGTCGCTGCTGGTCGAACTCGACGGCCGCGTGGTCGAGAAGCGCGGCGTGGAGAGGACGCTCGAGACCCGCGACGCCTCGGTCCGCCGTGTCGAGATGTCCGCCTTCCAGCGGATCCGATCGACGATCGCGCACCCGAAAATCGCGATCCTGCTGATGTCCCTGGGCTCGATCGGTCTGATCTTCGAAATCACCCACCCGGGTGCGATCTTCCCCGGTGTCGTCGGCGCCATCTGCCTGATCCTGGGACTCTGGGCGATGTCCGTGCTGCCGATCAACTACGCCGGACTGGCTCTGCTCCTGCTGGCCGGCGTTCTATGGGTGCTGGAGATCAAGATTCCGAGCTTCGGCATGCTGACGCTTGCCGGCGCGATCTCGTTCTGTCTCGGAGCCATGATGCTGTTCCGGGACGCCGATCCCGCGCTGCAGGCGAGTCTGCGGCTGGTCGTGGCGATCGGCATCACGATCGGGCTCCTCGCGCTGGCTCTGGGCCGCCTGGCGCTCAAGGCTCAGTTCAGGCGGGTGGCGACCGGCAGCGAGGGACTGCTCGACGAACTCGGGTTGGTCAGCAGCGGCATCGCCGTCGGCGAACCCGGCAAGGTCCGGTTGCACGGCGAGATCTGGAACGCGGAAGCGGATGTCGCCGTGGCCGAGGGCGACCGCGTCCGGGTCGTCCAGGTGGACGGGATGACCCTGCACGTGGAACCGGTTCGGGACTCGTGAATCACTCTCCAGAAAGGACCTGAATCCGTATGACCACCCTTCCGTTCATTGGCTTCCTCGTCGTCGCGGGCCTCTTCCTGCTCACCAGGTGGATCAACGTCCTGGCCGAGTACGAGCGTGCCGTCGTGTTCCGGCTGGGCCGGATTCTGGAAAAGCCGAAGGGCCCCGGCCTGGTGCTGGTGCTGTGGCCGATCGACCGCATGGTCAAGGTCTCGCTGCGCACCGTGGTGCTGGACGTGCCGCCTCAGGACATCATCACCAAGGACAACGTCTCCGTGAAGGTGAACGCGGTCGTCTACTTCCGCGTGCTGGAACCGACCAAGGCGATCGTGGAAGTCGAGAACTTCCTGTTCGCGACCAGTCAGTTGGCGCAGACCACGCTGCGGTCGATCCTCGGCCAGACGGAACTGGACCAGTTGCTTAGCGAGCGGGAGACACTGAACGACCAGCTCCAGACGGTGATCGACCAGCAGACCGACCCCTGGGGCATCAAGGTCTCCATGGTCGAAGTCAAGCACGTCGACCTGCCTCAGGAGATGCAGCGCGCGATGGCCAAGCAGGCCGAGGCGGAGCGCGAGAAGCGCGCCAAGGTGATTCACGCCAGCGGCGAGCTCCAGGCCTCCGAGTCTCTCGCCCAGGCGGCCAACGCGATCAGCAAGAATCCGGTCACGCTCCAGTTGCGTTACCTGCAGACGCTCGCGGACATCGCCACGGAACGGAACTCGACCATTCTCTTCCCGTTGCCGCTTGAGCTGTTGAGGGCCTTCGGGAGCTTCCTGAGCCCACCGCCGCAAGAACCCGAAGAGTGAGCCGCGAAGCCTACGAAGCGTATGAGGTCACCCTCAGCAACACCCAGATTGCCGCGTTCGTAGCACTTCTGGTCCTGGCGGTAGTGGGCGCCTTCGCGGCGGGAGTCTGGTGGGGTCAGTCGAAAGCCACGGACCTCGCCGGAGTTCAGGAAGAGGAGGCGCCCGTCTCCGAGCCGGCCCTGTCCGCGGTTGAACCGCCTGCCGCCGCGACGGAACCGGAGCCCGCCGAGGTCGTCCGTTTCTTCGGCGAATCCGGCGATGAAGACGCCGTCGCCGGCGCAGGCGGTGTCGCTGCCGCGGCCGACGCGCCGAGCCAGGCCATGGGCGCCGCCCTGGTGGTCCAGGTGTTCTCGAGTGCCGATGCCGAGCAGGCGGCTTCGGTCGAGCAGAAGCTGCGGGCCGACGGCCACCGCGCCTTCCTCTCGCCGCAGGCGCTGGACGGTCAGGTGATGCAGCGGGTACGGGTGGGGCCGTTCGAGGACCAGGCCGCCGCCGGGGCCGCCGCGGAGCAGCTCGCGAAACAGTACGGACTCGAGACCTGGATCACGCCGAACAACTGATCGCCCGCCCGGTCGGCCCGCGGGGAGCTCCGCGGAACGGGCGGCGGCGGTCGCCGTTCCGGTCGCTCTGGTTTCAACTCGCCCTGAGCGCGGGCGGCGGGGTCTGGTGGGCGTACTGCTTCGATCAGCGGCCCGGGGTGCTGTTGCCGCTCGCCGCGGCGGTACCCGTGTTCGCCATCGCCGCCGTACCGGGCGGGTCATTGCGCCGCCTGTTGCTGGGGTGGTTGCATGGCCTGGTGGCGTGGCTGGTCGCGGTGCCGTGGATCGCCAGCACGCTGGAGATCTACGGTGGTCTGCCCGGCTTCGCGTCGGTGCTGCTCCTGGGTCTGCTGGCGCTCTACCTGGGGCTCTACCACGGCCTGTTCTGCTGGCTCGCGGGCAGGCTGCTCGCTCGCGGCGATGCACTGTCCCTCCTGCTCGCGCCGGCGATCTGGGTCGCTCTGGAGTGGGTTCGCGGGCTCGGCCCCTCGGGGTTCCCGTGGAACCTGCTCGCGTACGCCTGGGTGGACGTCCCCGGGGCTCTCGACGCGACCCGCTGGATCGGAAGTTGGGGTCTCTCGTTCCTGGTCGCCGCCACCGCTCTCGCGCTGTTTCTCCTCGTTGATCGGGAGAGGCGCCGCGGGGCGGGAGCGGCTCTGGTCGCGGTCGCGGCCATCCTCTCGATCGCGCGCTGGACCAACCTGGATCGGCCGCCCGGGGACGAACGCCGCCTCGACGTGGCGGTGGTGCAGCCCAACATCCACATGGCGACCGCGGCAATGGTCGACGGAGGACCGGACGACCAGTTCGCCGACCTCGCCTCCAACCAGGAGCGGCTCTTCGCGCTGAGCCGGGAGGCCTGCGAACCCGGGCGGCTCGTCGTCTGGCCGGAGAGCGCCGGCTGGCCGTACCAGGTGGAACGGGACGGTGCCTTCGCCGGCGATCTCGAGGAAGTCGTCGCGGGTGGCTGCTCCCTGCTGCTCAACAGCGCGCGCTGGGACCGGTCGGCTCCGGACGAGCGGGCGTTCAACGCGGCCTATCTGTTGACGCCCGGTTCGGGCCGCGCCCGGCGCCAGACCTACGACAAGATGCACCTCGTTCCCTTCGGCGAGTACGTGCCGTTCGGCCGCCATCTGCCGGCGGTACGCCAGTTGGCCCGCCAGGCCGGGGGTTTCTCTCCCGGCGACGAGGTTCGCCTCCTCGAAGTGGACGGCGCCGTGCTGGGAGTGTCGATCTGCTTCGAGATCGTCTTCCCGGAGCAGGTTGCGGCCCGCGTGCGGCGCGGAGCGAACCTCCTCGTCACGATCACGAACGACTCCTGGTACGGCCGAACCTGGGCGCCTCACCAGCACCTGCGACCCGCCCGTTTCCGCGCGGCCGAGAACGGCCGGCCGCTCGTCCGGGCCGCGATCACCGGCATCTCGGCCGTGATCGACCGGCGGGGCCGGGTGCTGGCCGACTCACCGATCGACGAGGCGATGGTCATGAGGGCGCAGGTCGTTCCGCTTGGCGGCATGACTCCCTTCGCCCGCGCGCCGCTGCTCGTGCCTCTGCTTTGCGTGGCGCTCGCAGGCTTTGCCATACTGCGCCGATGATTGCCGCTGACGCGAACCGCTCGCTCTCCGACCTGAAGAACCGTCTGGACGGCCTTCGGAGGTATCTTTGACCCGGCGGAGCTGGAGGAGCAGCTAGCGGCACTCGATCACGAGATGCAGCAGCCGGGCTTCTGGGACGCGCCGAGGAAGAGCGCGCCGCTGCTGCGTCGTCGCCGCGCTCTCGAACGGCGGCGGAAGACCCTGGAACGGCTGAACGCGGACCGGGACGAGATCGAGGCCTGGCTCGAACTGCTGGCTGAGGATGCCCTGGACGCCGAGGACGACGCCGAGCTCGGTTCCTTCATCGACCGGGTCGGGCGCGAGTCGACGGAGCTCGACCTGGAACTCAAGCTCTCGGGGGAAGACGACGACCGCAGCGCCCTGCTTGCGATCCATCCGGGAGAGGGGGGGACGGATTCCCAGGACTGGGCCGAGATCCTCCTGAGGATGTACCTCCGATGGGCCGAGCAGAGCGGCTTCGACGTCAAGCTGCTGGAGCGGCTGGACGGCGAGGAAGCGGGGCTCAAGAGCGCGACCGTGGCGGTCCGGGGCGAGTACGCCTTCGGCCGTTTGCGCGGCGAAAGCGGTGTCCATCGGCTGGTGCGCATCTCGCCCTTCGACGCGGCCAAGCGGCGCCACACGTCGTTCGCTTCCGTCTACGCGTATCCCGAGGTCGAGGACGACATCGACATCGAGGTCGAGGACAAGGACATCCGGATCGACACCTTCCGGTCGTCCGGCGCAGGCGGTCAGCACGTGAACGTGACGGACTCCGCGGTGCGGATCACGCACATGCCCACCGGCATCGTGGTCAGTTGCCAGAACGAGCGCAGCCAGATCAAGAACCGTTCGATGGCGATGAAGATCCTGAAGGCGAGGCTCTACGACAGGGAAGTGCAGAAGCGCCGCGAGGAACAGGCGGAACGCGAAGGCCAGAAGATGGAGATCGGCTTCGGTTCCCAGATCCGCAGCTATGTGCTGCACCCGTACCGCATGGTCAAGGACCACCGGACCAGGCTCGAGGTGTCGGCGGTCGAGAAGGTGCTCGACGGCGAGCTCGATCCGTTCATCGACGCCTGGTTGGGCCAGCAGCTCGAAACTCCCGATGCCGGCCAGTCCTAGCAGCGCTCCCGCGGTCGACTTCGTGTCGCCGCTGCCTCCGGTCAGGTCGGGGATCGCGGACTACAGCGTCGACCTGCTCGACGAGCTCGCACCGCTCTGCGACCTGCGCCTGGTCCGCCTGCCGGGGCAGGAGATCGCGTCCCACGTCCTGGATCGATACCCGGTGGTCGACGCGGCGGCGCTCGACCCGGCCGGACGCCTGCCCTTCTACCAGATGGGCAACAACGTCTACCACGAGGGCGTCCGCCGGCTCGCCCTGGATTCCCCGGGGGTCGTGACCGTGCACGACCTGCGCCTGCACCACCTGCTGGTCGAGTCGACCCTGGCCTCCGGGAATCTCGATGCCTACGTCAGCGGCCTCGGCGAGGAGCACGGCTGGGAGGGCGCGGCCGCGGCGCTGTCGATCCGTTGGGGCGGCCACGGCCGGGCGCGGCTGTTCGAGATGCCGGCGCACCGCTCCCTGTTGCTCCGGCAGCGCGGCCTCCTGACCCATAGCGATTGGGGTCTCCGGTTCCTCGAGGAGGAGCTGGGCCAGGAGTCGGGGCGGGCCGGGGGCCGGCTGCCGCCGATGCGCCGGGTGCCGATGCCGATGCCGGCGCCCGCTCTACCCGGGCCCGAGCAGGCGGCGGCCTGGCGGCGGCGAGCCGGCGTTCCTCGCTCGGCCGTCCTGATCGGTTCTTTCGGCTTCCAGACGCCGATCAAACGCACGGACGTGCTGCTGCGCGTTCTCGCCGAACCGGGGATGGAACAGGCGCACGCGCTGGTGGTGGGAGAGGTCGCGCCGGAA
The DNA here is from genome assembly GCA_022823665.1 of Thermoanaerobaculia bacterium. Taxonomy (GTDB): domain Bacteria; phylum Acidobacteriota; class Thermoanaerobaculia; order Multivoradales; family Multivoraceae; genus Multivorans. The sequence goes on from JAJEHN010000024.1 coordinate 38,891, forward strand.
CTCGATCTCGACGCCCTGGCCCGGGATCTGGGGGTCCAGGATCGGGTCACGATGGCCGGCTTCCTCGACACGGCGGCGTTCCCGACGGCCATCGCCGCCTGCGATCTGTGCCTCAACCTGCGCTACCCGAGCGCCGGCGAAACCTCGGCCTCGCTGCTTCGCATCCTCGCGCTGGGCCGGGCCGCGGTGGTCTCCGACTACGCCCAGTTCGTTGAACTGCCGGACGACATCGTCATCAAGGCTCCGCTCAAGGACGATCCGGGCGCTGAGGCAGGCGCGCTCGCGTTCCTGCTGCGGGGTCTTCTCGCCGCGCCGGACCGGCTCGCCGGGATGGGCGCCGCGGCGCGGGCCTTCATCGAGCGCGAGCACCGGCCGGCGTCGGTGGCCCGGGCGGTCTTCGAGGCTCTGGACGAGTGGTCGCGCGCTCCGGACGGAGAGCGGCCTGCGCCGCCGCGGCCGCCAGCCCCCACCTCGTTGACCTGGGGCTGGTTGCCGGGGCGGATCGAGGTGGAGGGCTGCGACCCGCCCTGGCCGGATGGCGAGCGCCGCTCGATCGAACTCGTCGTCGCGAACACGGGCTTCGCCACCTGGCTTTCGGGCCACAACCAGGACGGCGGCGTCGTGCTCGAGCCTCAGCTCTGGAGCGGTGGGCGGGACCTGTTCCGGGGAAGGCCGTGGATTCCGCTGCCGCGGGACCTGCCGCCGGGCGACTCGTGCCGGATCCCCCTCAGGCTCCGGCGACCGATCGGCCGGGCCCGCCTCCGGTTCGAGCCGCACCTCTTCGGCGGCGGTTCGATGACGCTTTGCGGCGCAACCGCTTTCGACCGCGCACTGTGACCCAAGGCACGGTGGGGCGGCGGTGGTCCTGGCTTCTGCTCGCCGGACTGCTGCTCGCCCTGTTCACGTCCACGATGCGGTCGGATGCCGTCGGCGCCGGGGAGCGGGAAATCACCTTCCGTATGGCGGCGCTGAGTCTGGCCTGGGATGGCGACCTGAACTACGGCCGCGCGGACTACGACCGCTACGTCCGCCTCCTCGGGAGGGAGCCTGAGGCAGTCGCCCTGGAAAGCAGTACCGGCGGCGCCCGGATCGGTTTCGCGCGGCCACCGGCCTACGCCGTGCTGGCGGCGCCGTTCGTCCGCATCTCTCCCCGGTGGGGACCGGCGCTGCTGAACTGGCTGCTGCTGGCGGTTGCGGCGACCGGGTCGGCCCTGGTGCTCGAGCGACGCGTCGGTCCCTGGGCGCCGGCCTGGATCGCCGTGTTCGTCGCCGGCACGACGGTCTTCACCCTGTTGCCGCTGCCATCGCCGGGGACGTTCCGCCTCGCCGCATCGGCTCTGGCATGGGCGCTCGTCGTTCACGTGATGCCGATGGGCGGGCCTTCCGAGCGGCGAAACGCAGCAGGGAGTCCCGGTGGCGAAGGAAGCGGCAGCGAAGGTGAGGGCCGTGCTCCGGGTGCGCGGGCCTTCTGGCCCGCATCCGCGGCGCTCCGCTGGTCGCTCGTCGGCTTCCTGCTCACGCTCGCCACGGTCGCCTCCGTCGACGGTCTGAGCCTGTTGCCGGCGCTGATCGCGGCCGCCTGGCTGGCCCTTGCGCAACCGCGGCGGGGAGCCGCCTTCCTCGCCCTCGCGGTGACGGCGGTGCTGACCGCCGGCGCATCGTTCGGGACATCGGCGCTCGCCCGCGGCGGCTTCGGACCGGTGGAGCGGGCGGTGTTCAGTCCTTCGACCGGCTTTCCGGCCGTCGACTTCGAGGTGGAGGAGTGGCGTCTCGACCCGCTACCAGCCGGCGGCGTCGAGCGAACCCGGTCCGGTCCCGAGTTCCGGGCCGGCGGCGCGGGTCCGGAGACTCTGCTCCACGGGGTCGCCGGCCGGACCGTCGGGATCGTCCCCTACGGCGTACCCCTCGTAGCGGCGGCGCTCTGGGGCCTGTTCGCCGCCGGCTGGCGGCGGGCGCTCCTCCTTGGCGGGCTCGCCTCCGTTGCCGCGCGCGTCGTTCTCTTCCCGTTCGACCTCGGCGACGAGTCCGTGCTGACGGGCCCCGGCGGGATCGGCGCCGTTCTTCCGATGTTCTGGCTCCCCGCCGGCCGGCTGCGGCTGGCGAAGATCGCCGCGGTCGCCGCTTCTTCGGCTCTCTTCCTGTACCCGCTCTGGCTGCGGCCCGCCGCGGCGTTCGGGCCGCACCCGGCGGCCGAGGGTGCACTGCACCGTTTCCTGGCGGTGGAGGCCGGCCAACGTCCGCGGGCCGGAGAACCGGCGGACCTGTTCGCCGGTGGCGTCTGGCTGCGGCCTGTTGCGGGCCGGATCACTCCGTTCGGTGAGTCGGGGCTCCTGGTCGAAGGCGGTTCGGCTGAGTTTCTCGTCGCGTGGGAACCGGCCGCGCCCGCCAGCAGGGAAACGGACGGCGAGGTGAGCCGGACGCGGCTCCGGCTTCTCCTGGAGCGGGAGGACACGGCCCTGGAGGTCGTGGGCGCGGAAGTGGAGGAGAGCAGGTCCCTTCCATCGGGTCGAAAGTCGGTGCGCCTGCTTCTGGACGCACCGGAAGCGCGCCACCGGATGTGGTGGTCGAACGGCTCCGTCGACCTGTTTCGACTGGGTCTGACTCTGGACGGAGGCGACGATCCGGCGTCGCAGCACGTGCTGGGGATAGGGTCGGTTCCGTGAGTTGGATCCTCCAGATTCAACGCCGGCTCGAGGGGTCGAGGCGGCTGCCCGCGGCGCCGGGCGGCGAAGGCAGCAGCGTCGTCGTCGTCGTGCCGCTGTACGTCGAGTCGGCCGAACTCTGGACGGTGCTGCGGGAAGAGCCGAACGAGTCGCCTCCGCTCAGTTTCCCGGCGGCCGCCTTCGAGGGCGACGACCCGTGGCCGACCGTGGCGCGCCTCGGCAGCGTCGGTCTCGGCGTCGACCCGTCGCGAATTCTCCGGCTCGGCGAGCTGGACGAGGTCGGGGGCAGTGGCGGCTTCAGGATGCGGGCATGCGTGGTCGCGGTTCCGTCTCCCGAGGACGACGGCAGCAACACGGAGGCGCCGGGCGTGCGGCTGCCGCTTTCCGCGCTGCGGCACCCCCGGCTGGTCGAGGAGCGGACGTTCGAGATCGAGGGGCGGCAGGTGCCGCTCGCCGTCTACCATCTCGGGCGGCACCGCTTGTGGGGGCCGGCCCTCGACGTGTTGCTCCAGCTCCTGGAGGTGCTGGAGCGCCCCGAAGCGGTGCGGGAGGCGCCGGCCGCCAGCTTGAACTGACTCACACGTAGCGTTCCGCGGCGCAAGCTCCTAGAATGCGCCCGATCCGACCCGCCGGGTCTCTGAACCAGGGGAGAACATGGCCGACATCGCGCGCATCGAAGAACTGCTGGGCAGTGAGGCGGAGAGCCTCCTCGGACACGTCTGCACGGGAATCCCGAAGGACCACCTGACCGTCCCCGGGCCCGACATCGTCGACCGGGCGTTCGGGCCTTCCGACCGGAACAACCGTACCCTGGCGAGCCTGGAACGTCTGCTCGGCCATGGCCGTCTCGGCGGCAGCGGCTACGTGTCGATCCTGCCCGTGGACCAGGGCATCGAGCACTCGGGCGCCGCTTCGTTCGCTCCGAACCCGATCTACTTCGATCCCGAGAACATCATCCGGCTGGCGATCGAGGGCGGCTGCAACGGCGTCGCCTCGACCCTGGGCGTGCTGGGCAGCATCGGCCGCCGCTACGCGCACCGGATCCCGTTCATCGTCAAGCTCAACCACAACGAGAGCCTGACCTACCCGCACACCTACCACCAGGTCCTCTTTTCGCAGGTCGAGCAGGCCTGGGATCTCGGCGCCACCGCGGTTGGCGCCACGGTGTACTTCGGCGCCGACGTCTGCCGCGAGGAACTGGTCGAGATCGCCGAGTGCTTTCAGCAGGCCCACGAACTCGGCATGGCTTGCATCCTCTGGTGCTACCTGCGGAACAGCGCGTTCGTCGTCGACGGTGTCGACTACCACGACTCGGCCGACCTGACCGGGCAGGCGAACCACATCGGCGTGACGATCGAGGCGGACATCGTCAAGCAGAAGCAGGCGACGAAGAACGGCGGCTACCCGGCGGTCGGCTTCGGCAAGACCCACGACCTGGTCTACAGCGACCTGGTGTCCGACCATCCGGTCGACCTGGTGCGCTGGCAGGTCGCGAACTGCTACATGGGTCGGGTCGGGCTGATCAACTCCGGCGGTTCCTCCGGCGGCGCCGGCGACCTGGCGGCCGCGGTCCGGACCGCGGTCATCAACCGCCGCGCCGGCGGCCAGGGACTGATCTCCGGCCGCAAGGCGTTCCAGCGGCCGATGGCAGAGGGCGTGGAACTCCTGAACCACATCCAGGACGTCTACCTCTGCGAGGACGTCACGATCGCCTAGGCGATCCGCCCAGCAGGGCCGCGATCTCCTCGTGGCGAGCCTCTGCGTCCCTTTCGCCGACCTCGATCAGAGCTCGAATGTAGTCGGGCTGGAACATCAGGAGGCTGAGCAGGTCCGGGCTCTTCGTGTCGCGGGTGCCGAGACCGCGGGTCATGAAGCGGAACGCCTTGGGCAGCCGGGGCTCGAAGCGGCCGGCGAGCTGCCCCAGGTCCTCGGAGGGGCGCAGCAGCACGAGGTCGACGAGGCGAAGCGAACCCCGTTCGGACTCCGGCATCCGGGCCAGCAGGCCGTTCACGAGTTCCATCCGGTTCGCGTCCTGGTCGAGCTGATCCAGGAAGACGGCGTTGAGGAGCACGCCCGCGAACTGGGCCGGCGGCGGGTACGCGACGGCAGCGGCCCTGGGCGCCAGGGGCTCGTGCCGCGTGGACACCGCGATCAGCCGGTCGCAGCCGAGGTGCAGGGCCGGAGACAGCGGTGAGGTCAGACGCACGCCGCCGTCGCCGTGCCAGGCGTCGCCGATCCGCACCGCCGGGAAGATCAGCGGCAGCGAGGCGGAGGCGAGGACGTGGTCGAGCGTCAGCCGCGCCCGCTCCGAGCGGCGCTTCGGCCGTTCCCAGGTCTCGATGTCGCGGCCCTGAACCCAGGTGACCGTCTGCCCGGTCGACCACTCGACGGTGGTCACGGCGACTGCGTCCAGGCGGCCGCGGTCCAGGTTCTTCGCGATTCCCGGCAGCACGCGGCCATTGCCTGAGTCGGCGCCGAGCACCTCGCCAAGGTGCCCGCCCAGCGGCGACGTGTCCACCAGACCGCGAACCTGCGGCCGGTAACGCAGACCGCCCGAAGCCAGGTTCAGCAGCCAGCGGACGACCATGCCGCCCAGCGACCAGCCGTCGTCCCGGAACACGTGATCGGGCGTCAGCTCGAGCCAGATCCGGCTCAGTTCTTCCGTTGCCTCGGCTGCGCTGCCCTGATGAGAGGCGAGGAAGGAAGCGTTGATCGCGCCCGCCGAAACGCCGGTCAGCACGTCGAAGTGGAACTCGGGAAGCCGTTTCGCCAGGTGCCGGACCAGCCCCACCTGGTAGGCCGCCCGCGCGCCGCCGCCGGTGAGGACGAGACCGATTCGGCAACCGCGGTCCCGGTGGCCGCCGCCGCTGGGCTTGCGCTCGGGTGTCCCTTTTGTTGGCAGCGGCACGCGATCAGCCCTTGATCCTGCTCTTCGGCAGCCTCGTTCAGATCAGTTCGACGCGGCCTTCGAGCCCCGGAGCACTGGCGAGCTTCCGGTCCGCCGTCAGCAAGATCGTGGAGAGGGCCTCGGCCAAGGCGACATAGATCGCGTCATACGCCGAGACGTTGTGCCGGAGTTCCCAGATGCGGTCCAGGAACCGGTGATGACCGTATCGCTCTGCCGGAAGATCACGCCAGTCGCGCAGGGCCTGCAGACCCCGGTCGGCCCCGAAGGCGCCCCGAATGACGTAGCTCCTCAGGGTCTGGGCGATCTCCAGATCCGCCAGATGCGGGACGTGAATCTCGACGGACTCCCGTCGCAGTCTTTCGCTCAGGCGACGACCCCGGGCGGTGTCCAGGAGCAGTTCGACGGCCGCGGAGGCGTCGATCACCACTCCCGAGATTCCCTGGCCTCTCGCAGTACCTCGGCAGGCGACTTGTCCAGTGTCACCGGCGGCGAACTGCGAATCCTGTCCAGCACTTCCCGGCGGCTCGGCCGGCGCACGATCCGTTCGATCTCGCGCAACACGAAGTGGGACATGGACACCCCTTCGAGCGCGGCCCGACTCTTCAGAAGCCGGTGGGTATCTTCGGGGACGTTTCGGATCTGGAGCATCTTGGACATGTCTTGGATCCTAGTTTCATGTGAGGAACATGGCAACTCGCGAAAGCGTAGGCTTGTGGACATGGCTGAGACGCGAGAGGTCGCCGCGCCGCGTGCGGAGGCGCCGATTCGCGCGGCCTGGCTGGGCCGGGTCGGCTACGGGCGCGGGGTCGAGTTGCAGGAGAGGATCAGACGGGGGATTCTGGAGAACGACCCGGACGCGATGGACTCGTTGCTCCTGCTCGAGCACCCGCCCACCTACACGGTGGGCCGGAACTGCGCCGGCGGCGATGTCCTGGCGGCGCCGGAGTGGCTCGAGCAGCGTGGAATCACCGTCGCCGAATGCGACCGCGGGGGCCGCGCGACGTATCACGGTCCGGGTCAGCTCGTGGGGTACCCGGTCATCGATCTCCGGCCCGACCGCCGCAATGTGCGCGCCTACGTCCGCGATCTGCAGGAGGCGCTGGTCAGGACGCTTGCGGCGTTCGACGTCGCTGCCGTGGGCGGCGAGGAACGGGAGCGGATCGGCGTCTGGGTCGGTCGCCGGAAGATCGCCTCGATCGGCATCCACCTCCGGCGCTGGGTGACGACCCACGGATTCGCTCTGAATGTCACGACCGACCTGGCCGACTTCGCCGGCATCCTCTCCTGCGGCTTCGACGCCGGCGTGATGACTTCCATCGAGGAACTCACGGGCCGCCGGCCCGGTCTGGAGGACGTCGCCGGGTGTTGCGCGGAGAACTTCGCGCGGGTTTTCGAGCGTCGTCTCGTCTCTGCGGAACCCGCCGAGATGGGCTTCGGGCCGACGCTGCGCGACGCTAGGATCCACGGTGACCCGCGGCCGCTCGAGAGTCGGTCGCCCGAGTCGTAACCCACATGGACGAACTCGTCTCCATCGGCGCCCCGCCGCCCGTCGGCGGCGCCGCGCGCCCGCCGCGGCCCGACTGGCTGCGCATCCGGCTGAGCACGCCGGAGCCGTACCAGCGTGTCCGACGGCTGATGGAAGGGCTGAACCTGAACACGGTGTGCGAGGAGGCCCGCTGTCCGAACATCTACGAGTGCTGGGGCGAGCACGGCACCGCGACGTTCATGATCCTCGGCGACACCTGCACGCGCCGCTGCGGGTTCTGCGCCGTCCACACCGGCCGGCCCGCGGCCGGCGTCGACGCGGACGAACCGGCGCGGGTGGCGGAAGCCGCGGCCGCCATGGGCCTGCGCCACGTGGTCGTCACGTCGGTCGACCGGGACGATCTTGCGGACGGCGGCGCCGGGCACTTCGCCGACACGATCCGCGCAATCCGCGAGCGGCTCGCGGGGGCCGCGGTCGAGGTCCTGACTCCGGACTTCCGGGGCGTCGGTGACGCTCTGGACATCGTGCTCGCGGAGCGACCCGAGGTGTTCTCGCACAACGTGGAGACGGTTCCACGGCTGTACCGGCAGGCGCGCCCCGGCAGCAGCTACGAACGGAGTCTGGCGCTGCTCGAGGAGTCGGCGGCCCGCCGCGACAGCGGCGGCTACGCGGGCAGGGTGAAGACGGGTCTGATGGTGGGCCTGGGCGAGACGACGGCGGAGCTCGAGGCGACGATCCGCGACATCCGGTCGGCCGGAACCGGGATCCTGACGATCGGCCAGTATCTCCAGCCGACCCGCGACCACCTGCCGGTCGACCGCTACGTGCACCCGGACGAGTTCGCCCGCCTGCGCGGGTTCGCACTCGGACTGGGCTTCCGCCACTGCGAGGCCGGCCCGCTCGTGCGCAGCAGCTATCACGCTCACGAGCACGTCGCCCGCTCCTGATGGAGAGCCCGTGACCGTCTTCTCGCGGGTGGTCGGCTGGTCCCTGCCGCTGATGCCGCCGCCGCTCGTGCGCTGGGCGGCCGCGCCCTACGTGGCCGGTGACGAGCCGGCGGACGCCCTCGACTGCGCCGCCGCGCTCAACCGCCGCGGACTCGCCGGGACCCTGGCGCTGCTGGGCGAAGAGATCGACAGCCCGGAACTCGCCGCCGAAGGAACGGGGCTCTATCTCGACCTGGTCGACGCCCTCGCCGACCGCGATCTCGACTGCAACGTGTCGGTCAAGCTCACGCTGCTGGGCCTTAAGGTCTCCCGGGCCCTGTGCCGCGACCACCTCTTCGATCTGGTCCGGCGGGCCGAGGCCCGCGGCAACTTCGTCCGGATCGACATGGAGGACCACACCTGCACGACGGCCACCCTGGATCTCTACCGGGAGGCCGTGGCCGCTTCGCGAACCCGCGCCGCGGTCGGGGGACCGACCGGCTCGGCTGCCTCTGGCGACGCGGTCGGCGTCGTGCTCCAGGCCTACCTGCACCGTACGCTGGCCGACATCGCGGCGCTGCCCGAGCGCGCCAACGTGCGCCTGTGCAAGGGGATCTACGTCGAGCCGCCGAGCGTGGCGATCCAGGACTACGGCCAGGTGCGCCGGAACTTCCTGGCGACCCTCGAGGCCTTGTTCGACCGCGGCGCCTATGTCGGCATCGCCACCCACGACGACTACCTGCTGCGGGAATCGGCGGCGATGATCGAGCGTCGCGGTCTGGGGAAGGACGGCTACGAGTTCCAGATGCTGCTGGGGGTAACCGAGGAGCGTCGCGACCGGCTGGCGAGGGCCGGGCACCGGGTCCGCATCTACGTGCCCTACGGCCGGCAGTGGTACGCCTACTCGACGCGACGGCTGCGCGAGAACCCGAGCATCGCCGGGCATGTGGCGCGGGCCTTCTTCCTGCGCCTGCTGCGCGGGCAGACGGGCGCTGCCCGCTGAGGCCAAGTAGGGCAGAATCGTCGCCTTCCGCGGGCACGCCAGCTTCGCGGTTCATCTCAGAGGGAGACGAGAAGGTGACGACGAGTACCGACAGGGCCGCTGCCGGGAGCGGAGAACCCCGCGTCGCGGTGATCGGCGCGGGCGAGATGGGACGGACTCTGATCAGCGGCTGGCTCGACGCCGGCGCCGTCGCCGCGGCGTCCATCTTCGCCACCGCCGGACACAGCGAGCGGATCGCGGCCGTGGGCGAGAGGTTCGGGATCGAGGGCGCGGTCGACAACCGCCGCGCCGCCGGGTTCGGCGACATCGTTCTGCTGGCGGTGAAGCCGCAGACGGCGGACCAGGTGCTCGAGGAGATCGGCGACCTGCTCCATCCGGGGCAGGTCCTCGTTTCGATCCTCGCATCGGTCAGGACGTCCTACATCGAGGATCGCATCCCGGCCGAGGTTCCGGTGGTGCGCGCGATGCCGAACACGCCGAGCCGGGTCGCCGCCGGCATGACCGCGCTGTCGCCGGGCCGGTTCGCGTCCGCCGACCACGTGGCGCAGGCGGAGCGTCTGTTCCTGCCGCTCGGGCGCACCGTGGTGGCCGACGAGAAACACATGGACGCCATCACGGGGCTGTCGGCTTCGGGGCCCGCGTTCCTCTACATCGTGATCGAGGCGCTGGCCGAAGGCGGCGTCAAGGCCGGGCTGCCGCGGAAGATGGCGATCGAGCTCGCGGCCCAGACCTGCCTCGGCGCCGGCAAGATGGTGATCGACACGGACCGCCACCCGGCCCTGCTCAAGGACGAGGTGACGACGCCGGCGGGCTGCACCGTGGACGGCATTCTGCGCCTGGAGGAGGGCGGCCTCCGCGTGACGCTGATCAAGGCGATCATCGAGGCGGCCGCGCGAGCCCGCGAACTGGTGCCCGACGAGTAGGGCGGCCATGCTTCGCTCCCTGCACGTCCGGAACCTGGCCGTGATCGAACGGGCGGAGCTCGAGTTCGGCCCCGGGCTGAACGTGGTCACCGGCGAGACGGGAGCGGGCAAGTCCCTGGTCGTCGATTCGCTCTCGCTGCTCGCGGGGGGGCGCGCGAGTTCCGAGATGATCCGCACGGGCGCCGGCACGCTGGCGGTGAGCGGCGTCTTCGAGCCCTCGGGGTCCGCATGGCGCGGCCGGCTCGAAGAGGCCGGCGTGCCGGCGGACGGCGACGAACTCCTGGTGCGCCGGGAGGTCACCCGCGAGGGACGCAACCGCGTGTTCGTCAACGACCATCCGGTCACGGCGAGGCTGCTCTCGACCGTCGCCCACGGTCTGATCCGCATCTTCGGCCAGCGGGACGAACTCGGCATGCTGTCGGCCGACCTCCAGCGGGCCTGGCTCGACCGCTCCGGCGGGGATGCGTTGACTGCAGTGGTCGCTTCATGCCGCGAGGCCTACGGCGCCTGGCGCGAGGCGGCGGACCGGCTCGAGCGCCTCTCCCTCGACGACCAGCTTCGCCAGGAACGGATCGACCTGCTGAAGTTCCAGACCTCGGAGATCGATGCCGCGCAACTGCTGCCCGGCGAGGACGAAGAGCTGCGGGCCGAACGGGAGGTGCTCCGCCACGCCGAGGCGATCGCGGGCGCGCTTCACCGGGCGATCGCCCTGCTCAGCGACGACGAAATGGCGGTCGACGGTCGCGTGGCACAGGCCGGACACGCGCTCTCGGACATCTCGCGCTGGCAGCCGGAGGCCGAGTCCTGGGCCGAGACTCTGGCCGGGATCGGCGCGACCGTGAACGACCTCGCGCAGGAGCTGCGGACCCGGGCGGCCGGCTGCGAGTCGGACCCGGCGCGGCTGAACCAGATCGAGGAGCGGCTGAGCGTGATCGAGCGTCTGACCCGCAAGCACGGCGGCAGCAGCTCGGATGTCCTGGAGCACGGCCGCCGCCTGGCGGAGGAGCTCTTCGAGCTGGAGACGGCGGATGTGCGCCGGGAGGAAGTGGAGCAGGAAGCCGCCGCGCGCCTCGCCGAGTACGCCGGGCGGGCCGAGACTCTCTCGGCTGCACGGCGGGAACGGGCCGGCGCTCTCGAGCGCGAGGTCCTCGGTCATCTCCTGGACCTGGCATTCGAACGGGCGGTGTTCGAGGTCGAGGTCGCCCGGGAGCTTCGGGCCGGCAGCCCGCTCGAACTCGATGGTGAGCGGATCGCCTTCGACGCCCAGGGCGTCGACCGGGTCAACTACCGGTTCAGCGCGAATCCGGGGGAGGATCCGCGGCCCCTGTCCCGGGTCGCTTCCGGCGGCGAGCTGGCGCGCCTGTTCCTGGCGCTTCAGACCGCGGTGCGGGGCGGCGGTCCGGCCGAGGGGTCGACCCTCGTTTTCGACGAGGTGGACTCCGGCGTCGGCGGCGCCGAGGCGGCGATCGTCGGCCGCAAGCTCCAGCGACTCGCCGCCGGCGGCCAGATCCTGGCCGTGACCCACCTGCCCCAGGTGGCGTCCCGCGGCAACCTCCACCTCGAGGTCAGGAAGGAGGTCCACGCCGGCCGAACCCGAGTCGACGTCCACCGCCTCGACCACGAACGCCGCATCGAAGAAGTCGCCCGCATGCTCGCCGGCGAACACGTTACGGACGCCTCCCGCTCCGCGGCGGCCGAGTTGCTCGCCGGCGGTTCGGCGGGCGAGTAGGCCGAGTCGGCTGCGTAGGCCGCCCGGATCGGATCCGGAGGGGACAGGTCCCAGGGGACGCTCACCCTCACGGAGTGGATGGGGGTTGTGGGCTCGCTGTTGTCGGCTGCGCTCCGGTAGGTCCTCGGTTGCTGCAAGGGTCTCGACAGTCGCTGGCCTCCGACCCCCTGGGACCTGTCCCCTCCGGACCCGATCCGGGCTGGGGGTCGTTGGCGCACGATGTGTGTACCGCAGAACTCCGCCGCTGCCGTCCGCTGGGTGCGCGGGTCTTCTGACCCGCTGCCGGCGAAGCCGGCCTGGAGGACGTCGCCGGCGAAGCCGGCGTCCGTTTTGTAGCCCTGTGAATCGCTAGGCTCGCCCACCATGCTGGACGTGTGGCACTGGGACGGTGATCTGAACGAAGTGAGGACGGCCCTTGTCGATGGGCGGATCCTGGCGATCCCGACCGAATCCTCCTACGGTCTGGCGGTGGATCCCCGTTCGGCAGAAGGCGTCGAGGCGATCTATCGGTTGAAGGAGCGCGAACGCGGCAAGGCGCTACCGGTCGTCGTCGCGAATCTCGAACAGGCGCTCGACCTCGGCGTCGAACCGAACGAGGCGATCCGGATGGCGGAAGCACACTGGCCGGCGGCGCTTACCGTGGTGGCGCCGCTTCGGGCGGGCCTGTCCGTGCCGGCGGCTGCCGGGGGAGACACTTTGGCGGTGCGGGTGCCGGACCATGACCGCCTCCGTGCGGTCCTCCAGGCCCTCGGCCATCCCTTGACCGCGACCAGTGCGAACCGGAGCGGTGAGCCGCCAGCGTGCGGCCTGGCGGACCTCGAACCGATCCTCGGCGACTCCGGCGCACTGGTGATAGGCAGCGAGCGGACCCCCGGGGGCTTGGCATCCACCGTGGTATCTTGGAGTTCCGCCGGTTTGCGGGTGTTGCGCCGCGGGCGCTTCGAGTTCTGATCCCCGCGGCCCGCGCAGTCGTCAGGTCAGAGACTCAAAGACCGTGAGCCGATCCGCCGTTTCCTTCGTCGCGCTCCTCTGCGCCGGGCCCTTGCCGCAGGCGGTGCCGGCGGCGGCTCAGGAAACCGTCGCCGCTGCGCGTACCGACGGGGCGCCGGCGGTCGACCTGGCCGGGGACGAGATCGGGGTCGACGAAGTCGCGCGCGGCCAGACCGGCTACGGCCTGTCCGTGTTCGCGGGCAGCGAGCCGGAACGCTTCGGGGTCGAGGTCGTCGGCGTTCTGCGCGAGATGGACCCGGGCACGAGCTTCATCGTCGCCCGGTTGAGCGGCAAGGGGCTCGAGGAGTCGGGCGTCGTGGCCGGAATGAGCGGCAGCCCGGTTTACATCGACGACCGTCTGGCCGGCGCCGTGGCCTACTCCTGGGCGTTCACGAGCGAGGCTCTGGCGCTGATCACGCCGATCGCCGCGATGCGGCAGTTGAGTGCGCTCGACCCGGGCGAAGCGGCCGGCGGGTCGCTGGGGCTGTCCGCTCCGGGAGCATCCGCGCCGTTCGAGCGCTCGGTGCGGCAGATTCTCGAACCGCCGGAGGACGTGGCCGAGGCGGTCGGCGAAGTCGTGGCCGAGCAGCTCGGGGCTCTGCTGGCGCCGGCCGACTGGGGCGGCCGCGGCGCCTCGATCGCCACGCTGGGCTTCGGCGAGCCGGTCCGCCGGATGCTCGCCGCCGCTCCCGCCGGCCGCGCCGAGGCCTCCGACGCACCCGAACTCGGCGCGGGCAGCGCGGTCGCGGGCGTCCTGATCGACGGCGACCTGAAGCTCGCCGTCGGCGGCACGGTGACCCGCGTGGAGGACGGCGAAGTGCTGGCCATGGGCCACCCCTATCTCGGCGTGGGACCCCTGGGCGTGCCGATGGCGACCGTCGAGGTGGTCGGCGTCGTGCCCCGGCTCAACAGCTCGACCCGGCTCAGCAACATCGGACCCGTGGTCGGCGCCTTCGACCAGGACCGCTTCGCCGGGCTCAGGGGCACGCTCGGCGCCGAGGCGCGGACGATCCCGATGACGATCGAGGTCGAGACGCCGAACGGCGAGTCCCGCCGTTTCGACCTCCGGCTCGCCGACCTGCCCATCATGCTGCCGTCGCTGGTCGGCATTCCGACCATGCAGGCACTCGATTCGGCCTCGTACGGCGGCGGCGAGAGCAGCCTCGACATGACCGGCACCCTGCGGCTGCGAGGCCACGCCGAGGTGCCGCTGCGCCAGGTCTTCGACGGCTCGAACCCCGGCACGCGCGCCGCCTTCTACCTGATCGCACTGGTGGGCGCGCTGGTGAACTCGGACCACGAGGCCGTGGAGATCGAGGGCGTCGATCTGACCCTGAGACAGGGCCACTCTCCGCGCACGATCACGATCGAGCGGGCCCAGGCATCGTCCAGCCGTGTCCGCCCGGGCGATACGGTCCAGGTCGTTTTCGATCTGCGCCGGCATCGCGGCGACCGCTTCCAGGAGACGCTGGACGTGGTGGTGCCCGAGGACCGCCGCCCCGGCCGTTACTACCTCTTCGTGGGCGACGGCGTCAGCATCGACGCTGCCCGGCTTCAGCTTCAGCCAGCCAGGGCCTCCTCGCTCGAGGACGAGCTGAGTCTGCTGCGGTCCTTCAGGTCCCAGAGCCGGCTCGCGGCGCTCGGCGTCGTGCCGGCGCGCGGGCTGATTGTCGAAGGCCGGCCGATGCCCGACCTGCCGGCCACCGTGCGCTCGATCTGGCAGGCGTCGCCGCTGCAGGGCGAGCCGCGGGCCCTGAACCTGGCGATCGTCAGCGAGCACGGCCGCGATCTCGGCACGCCGCTCGACGGTCTGTTCCGGATCGACCTCCAGATCCTGCCGGGTACCGCGCCGTGAGGCCCCGGCACCGCACCGCCGCGGCTCTCGCCGCGGCGGCAAGCCTGCTGCTCAGCAGCGCCGGGATCACCGCCGCCTCGGAAGTCCAGATCTGGCGCGCCGACAGTCAGGCGGCCTTCCTTGCCGGCGAACTCGTCGATGTCAGCGTCGATCGCCTGGGAGTTCTGAGGCTGGCGCAGCGCGCGGAGCAGTTCGCCACCCTCACCGAGCCCTTCCTGTTCTCCTTCGCCGGTGCGAACGGCCGGTTCGCGGCCGGCACCGGGAACTCGGGCAAGGTGCTGGAGATAACCGCCAGTGCCGACGCCGGTTCGGTCGCGGAGCTCTTCGCCGCCGAGGAACCGGAGATCTTCGCGGTGTGGGTCGACGGCGACGGTGTCGTCTACGCCGGGTCGTCGCCGGACGGCAAGGTCTACCGCAAGCGCCCGGACGGGGAAGTCGAGGTCGTGTTCGATCCGGAGGCGAAGTACATCTGGGCCCTTCTGGGCGACGGCGACGGCGGTCTGCTGGTGGGCACCGGTCCGGAAGGCAAGCTCCATCGAGTCGACCTCGGCAGCGGTGAGTCGACGCTCCTCTACGACAGCACGGACCTGCACATCCGCTCGCTCGCCAGGCGCGCGGACGGGACGCTGTTCGCGGGCACCGCGGGCGAGGGCCTCCTGCTCGAGATCGACGCCGCGGGTTCGGCCCGGACCCTCTACGACGCGGCCGGGCCGGAGGTGCTGGCGATCGTTCAGGGTGACGAGGGCGCCTTCTACGCCACGGCGCTGGCCTCCGAGGCGAGCTTCGTCGACCTGAGCAGCGCGCGCAGGTCCACCTCCGGCAGCTCGTCGAGCAGCGGGAGCAGCGGCTCCGGCGGCACCGGTGGCAGTGCGGCGGAATCGAACAGCCAGACCACCCAGGTCACGTCCCAGGCGGGCGCGATCTCGGTCGGTAGCCGCGCCGCCTCGTTCAAGGGACCGCGCTCCGAGGTGCTGCGGATCGACGGCAGCGGCTCGGTCGAGTCGATCTGGAAGTTCGAGGCCGAAACGGTGTACGCCCTGAGCTACCAACAGGGCAGGCTTTGGGTCGCCACCGGCCAGGAGGGCAAGCTGTTCAGCTACCAGAACGAGCAGATGGTGCTGGAGAAGGACCTCGACCAGGGCCAGATCGTCGGCCTCGCGGAGGGTCTCGCGGGTCCCGTCTTCGCGAGCACGAACGCGGCGGCCGTCTACGGCTTCGTCGGCGGCGGAGCCGCCGGGCTGGCGGAGCGCGGCACGGTCACCGCCAAGCCGCTCGACGCGTCGTCCGTGGCGAGCTTCGGCTCGATCCGCTGGCGCGGCCGCGCCGGCGACGGAGTCGAGGTCGCGCTCTCCGCGCGCAGCGGCATGAGCTCGACGCCGGACGAGACCTGGTCCGGGTGGACCACGGCCTCCGCGGCGCGGGAGGCGCCGCTCTCCGACCTGCCGCCGGGCCGGTACCTGCAGTGGCGGGCCGAACTCCGCGGCAGCGGCGACCGGACCCCCGAAGTCGTTGCGGTCGAGGTCACCTACCGGCAGCACAACCGCAAGCCGGAGATCAAGAAACTGGACGTGCTGCCCGCGGGCACCATCCTTGTGCCGACGAACTTCAACCCGTCGAACCAGGCCTACGAGCCGGCGCACCCGAACCGCGACCGCATCTTCACTGTCGTCGGCGACCCGGCGCAGACGCAACAGGGCTCGACGAAGACCCTGTGGAAGCTCGGCTACCGGACCCTCCGCTGGGAAGCCGAGGACCCGAACAAGGACCGTCTCCGCTACCGGCTCTCCTTCGCCCGCGAGGCCGCTCTGGCGGCAGCCGGAGAAGGAGACGACGGTTCCGACGCCTTGTGGCTCGAGGTGGCGGACGACCTGAAGGCGACGTTCCTCAGTTTCGATGCCACCGTCCTGCCGGACGGCGTCTACCGCTTCCGGGTGGAAGCGAGCGACCGTCTCGACAACGTCGCCGGCGAGGCGCTGGAGGCGGAGGAGATTTCGGCCGCGACGGTGGTCGACCACAGCCCGGCCCGCCTGGTCTCCGCGGCCCGTGACGGCGACCGGGTGACCGCGGTGGTCGAGGACGCCTGGAGCCCGTTGCGCGAGGCGGTGATCAGCGTCGACGCCGGCGAGTGGCGTTCCGCCCGGGTCGAGGACGGCCTCCTCGACAGCCAGCGCGAGACGCTCTCCATCCCGGTTCCGGCCGGGGCGAGCCTGCTGCTCCTGAGGCTGACCGACGCCGCCCACAACGTGACCACGATCGACCTGTCGGGTCAGCTAGGCTCCGGCCGATGAGCCAGCGGATAGGCGTTTTCCCGGGTTCCTTCGACCCGGTCCACAACGGTCACGTCGACCTGATCGAACGCGCCCGTCGCCTCTTCGACGTGCTCTACATCGCCGTCCTCTACAACGAGCAGAAGCAGGCCCTGTTCTCCGTGGAGGAGCGGATCGAGCTTCTGCGGGACCTGGTCGGCGATTCCGGCGACTGCCGGGTCGAGAGCTTCAGCGGCCTCCTCGTCGACTACGCCCGCGAACGGAACGCCACCGCCGTCGTCCGCGGCCTCCGCTCCGGCGCCGACTTCGACTACGAGCTGCCGATGACCCTGATGAACCGCCGCCTCGCCCCGGGCATCGACACGATCTTCCTGCTGCCGGCGCCGGAGTGGATCTACCTCTCGAGCCGGCTGACCAAGGAAGTCGGCAGCCTCGACGGTGATCTGACGGGGGTCGTGCCGCCCGTCGTGCTGGAGGCGCTCCGGCGGAAGCTGGGCTGAGGGGCCCGCGTCCCCTCCGACGCCCCTAGATCGACTTAGGGCCGACCTTTCCGGTCGAGGTGAGGTTCGTTCCCGTCAAGGGGTCGTGCACCGTGATCACGTACGAGTGTTCGCGCCTGCGGAGCTGCAGATCGGTCTCGTAGTAGAAGAGTTGGCCCGGCTGCGGTTCCTGGGCACCGGTGATCGGGACTTTCTCGAAGGACACTTCGGAGCGGTTGCCGCCTTCGTCCATCGCCGTCACCCGAACCTCGACCACGCTTAGCCACTCGCCGTCGACGGGCAGCAGCTGGATCTGGTCGAGGGGGATCGCCACCTCGACGTTCACCGACATCTTGCGGCGGCCGGCGCGAACCGGCTTGGAGAAGTGCACTTCTAGCGGTAGCGCGTCGGGCGGATCGCCGAACAGCAGCGCGGCCTTCGCCGTCATGTCGAGCTCGTGGTCGCGCGACATGTCCACGTAGCCTTCGCGCGTGCGAGCGTTCAGGTTGGCTCGGCCTACGAGTCGTACCGCGATCTGGTGGAACCTGTCGTCCTCGCGCCGTCGAGGTTCGAAGCCGAGCCAGTAGTACGAGCGGGTATCCGCCACCACGCTGGCCAGCGCCACGTCCCGCCGGAAGTTGACGAGCGGGACCCCGCCGGTCGAGCGTGCCAGCAGGTGCAGCGTGCTGTGCACGGTGTCTTCCCTTTCGAGCGCAGCGGCGGACGCGTCGGCAGGGTCGATTGCTGCGTTCGCGCGAAATCCCCTGGAGGCATCGCCCCCGAAGCCCCTCATGGGGCCCGGCACGTCCACCGGGTAGAGCGAGAAACCGATCAGGTTCGCCGTCGACACGAGCGGACCGTAGAGGTCATCCTCGCTCATGATCCGGCGATCCCGCGGCAGGCCGCCGTCAGGCAGGTTTGCTCGCGTGTAGATCGCCACGGACCTGGGCCAGCCGCCGGCAAGCAGCAGCATCACCTTGCGGCCGGGCTGGCCGGAGAACTGGCGCATCGTTGCCATCGCCGCCAGCACCGAACTCTCCAGCTGGTTGGTCAAGCGCTGCCGGTAGGAGTGTTGGGCTCTGGAGAAGAGAGAGCGCAGGCTCCTGGAGGCCACGGGCTGGACGGCTTCGACATCCGCCCGCACTTGCCGGTCCGTATCGGCCAGACTCCGTGCGGTGAGCTGCTTCATGCCGCGGGTCGGCCGCTCGCGTGCACGCACCAACGCCTCATCCAACCCCGTCGAGGCCTTCGTCCAGCCGGTCAGCGTCTCTGCAGTCTTGCCGTCGAACGCGACGATGGCCACCCGGTCGACCGGACGCAGCGTCCTGAGGTCGTCCCTCAGGCGGTCGAGCACCCTGTTCCGGTCGCGCTTGATCGAGAAGAGGTCGTCGATGAAGATGAGGAAGTTCGTGCCCACCGGCGCGTTTGGGTCTACGCTCGGCACGGCGGCCATGTCGCCATCCCGGGCGCCGCGGGCGAGCCCGTCCTCGACCTCCGTGAAGTAGGCGATCGGCGTTGGCTCGCCGTCGACCAGGAGCTCGAAGTCCGACGGTTTCAGGCCCTGGATCCGGTTTCCCTGCCGGTCGGTGACGACGACCTCGACGTTCACCACGCGAACGTCGATCGTCTCCGAGAACACCTCCGGGATCTCCACCTCCTGGCCCGGTGCCGGGACGGCCGTCCACACGAAAGCGGCGAAGAGCCAAGCGGAGCCGGCCTGACGGCTGACAGACCCGCGCACCCACGACTGGAGGGTTCGCCGGGACTTCACCGTGGTCGCCGCTGTCAGTTTGCGCCGCGGTGGACGTTGCCGCCGGCGTCGACGGTCCAGGTGTCCGTGCCGTGGATCAACTGGTCGAGGGTCTGCGGCCGCGCCGTCGTCAGCTCGTCGATCTGGTCGATGACGCCGGCGTCGTACGTCGGGGCGTCGACCGCTCGGAGGACGCCCAGAGGGACCGGGAAGTCGCCGAGGCCGTCGCCGGTGGAGATGCTCGCCATCTGGAACGCCAGGGACGGATTCGCGTGCTCCTCGTCCCACACGAGGCAGTCGTCTTCGCTCTTGCCGTTGCCCAGTTCGATGACCTCGAAGTCCGTTCCCGTGAAGCGCAGGCCCTTGTCCTTGTTGTCGCCGAACACCAGGGGCTTGCCATGCTCGAGGTAGAGGCCGTTCTGCTGCCGGCCCGCCTTGTCGGTCAGGGCGGCGAACGCCTTGTCGTTGTAGATGTTGCAGTTCTGCATCACCTCGACGAAGGCCGAACCCTTGTGGGCCGCCGCCCTCTTCAGCACCGCCTTGAGGTGGGGCATGAAGATGTCGACGCTGCGGGCGACGAACGTGGCGCCGGCGCCGATGGCGATGTTCAGCGGGTTGAAGGGGAAGTCGACCGAGCCGTGGGGCGTCGACTTCGTCCGCTTGCCGAGCTCGCTGGTGGGCGAGTACTGGCCCTTGGTCAGGCCGTAGACCCGGTTGTTGAACAGCAGGATCTTGAGGTTCACGTTCCGGCGCAGGGTGTGGATCAGGTGGTTGCCGCCGATCGACAGGGCGTCGCCGTCGCCGGTGACGACCCAGACGTCCAGGTCGGGCCTGGTCATCTTGATCCCGGTCGCCACGGCGGGCGCGCGGCCGTGAATCGAGTGGAAGCCGTAGGTGTTCATGTAGTACGGGAAGCGGCTGGAACAGCCGATCCCGGACACGATGACGAACTTCTCGCGGGGAATCCCCAGCTCCGGGAACACCTGCTGGACGGCGGAGAGGATGGCGTAGTCGCCGCAGCCGGGACACCAGCGGACCTCCTGGTCGCTCTGGAAGTCCTTCCTGGTCAGCGGCGGCGCTTCGGTGGTGTTCATCTCTGGTTCGACTCTCCGGTCATCCGTTCGATCCGGTGGAGGATTTCGTCCCGCGTGAAGGGCTTGCCTTCGACCTTCGAGTAGGTCTCGATGTCCTTCAGGTAGCGGGCCCGCAGCAGCAGGGCAAGTTGACCCAGGTTCATCTCCGGCACCAGGACCCGCTCGAAGCGGTCGAGCACGTCACCCAGGTTGCGGGGGAAGGGGTTGATGTGCCACAGGTGGGCGCGGCTGACCGTGAGGCCGTCGGCCCGGGCCTGGTTCACGGCGCCGGTGATCGCGCCCAGGGTGCTGCCCCAGCCGAGCACGAGGAGCTTGCCGCTCTGCGGCCCTTCCACCTCCAGGTCGGGGATGTCGTTGACGATCCGGGCCACCTTCTCGGCGCGGAGGCGCACCATGTGGTCGTGGTTCTCCGGCTCGTAGTTCACGTTGCCGGTGACGTCCTCCTTCTCGAGCCCGCCGATCCGGTGCTCGAGGCCGGGCGTGCCGGGGATGGCCCACGGCCGGGCGAGCGTCTGCTCGTCGCGCATGTAGGGCATGAAGCCCTCGGCGTTCTGGTGGAAGTCGACCCGGAGATCGGGAAGCTCCTCGACCTGGGGGATGCGCCACGGCTCGGCGCCGTTCGCGATGTAGCCGTCGGAGAGCAGGATGACGGGCGTCATGTAGGCCGTCGCCATGCGAACCGCCTCGAGCGCGGTGTCGAAGCAGTTGGCGGGCGAGGACGCGGCGATCACCGGCACCGGCGACTCGTTGTTCCGCCCGAACATGACCTGCAGCAGGTCCGCCTGCTCGGTCTTCGTGGGCAGGCCGGTCGAGGGTCCGCCGCGCTGGATGTCGCAGATGACGAGCGGCAGCTCGACCATGACCGCCAGGTTGATCCCCTCCGCCTTGAGCGCGATCCCGGGACCACTCGAACAACTGACGCCGAGGTTGCCGCCGAAGGACGCGCCGATGGCGGCGCAGACGGCGGCGATCTCGTCCTCCGCCTGGTAGGTGGTGACGCCGAAGTGCTTGTAGGTCGCCAGTTCGTGGAGCACGTCGCTGGCGGGCGTGATCGGGTAGGCGCCGAGGAACAGGGGCAGGCCGCTGCGGCGGCTGGCGGCGACCAGGCCGATGGCGAGCGCCGAGTTGCCGTGGATGCTGCGGTAGGTGCCGGGCTCGAGCTTGGCCGGCTCCACGTCGTACCGCACCTGGAAGGCGTCGGTGATGTCGCAGAAGTTCCAGCCCGCCTTCATCACCTTGACGTTGGCCTCGGCGATCTCGGGCCGGCGCCGGAACTTGACCCGGAGCCAGTCGATCGTCGGTTCGAGGGGCCGGCTGAACAGCCAGTAGATCATCCCCAGGGCGAGGAAGTTCTTGCACCGGTCCTTGGAACGGACGTCGAGTTCGCTCTCTTCCAGTGCCCGCCGGGTCATCGTCGTCAGGGCGACCCGGTACAGCCGGAAGGCGTTCAGGCTGTCGTCCTCGAGCGGGTTCGACTCGTAGCCGGCGCGCTTCAGATTCCGCGGCGTGAACTCGTCCGTGTTGACGATGATCACGCCGTTGTCGCGCAGGTCGCGGAGGTTCGCCTTGAGCGCCGCCGGGTTCATCGCGACGAGCACGTCCGGCGCGTCGCCGGGCGTGTGGATGTCGTGGTCGGCGATGCGGACCTGGAACGCGGAGACGCCCGGCAGCGTCCCCGCCGGCGCCCGGATCTCGGCCGGGAAGTCGGGCAGCGTCGAGAGGTCGTTGCCGATCAGCGCCGACGTGTTCGTGAACTGCGTGCCCGTGAGCTGCATGCCGTCGCCGGAGTCGCCGGCGAAGCGAATGACGACATCGGAGACGGTTGCTTCAGCGGCTTTGCCGGCATCCGTCTGCCCTGCGATCGGGAGGGTCATGGTGGTTCCTGGGATGTGGCAGCCGGACGCTATCGGGGGCGAAACTCTGCCCGCCGCCGCGTCAGCGGGCTCCGTCCGCGGGACAGTCTGGTGGCAGATAGTACCATGACGCTGCCCCGCGCATCGGCGAGAACCTCAGGTGCCCAGTCGCGAGAAAGAAGCGAGCCGAAGCAGGCCATGGCGGCGAGCCGTCTGGCTGTCTGCGGCCGCTCTCACGCTAACGCTCTCGATCGTCACGGTGTCGCTGGATGCGCCTCTGGCGCTCGACTTGCTCGCGTGGACCCTGATCACGGTCATCGGGGGTGCGGTGGGTTGGGCTCTCTTCGTCTGGCTGCAACGCCGGTTGCTGTGGCGGGTGGGCCGGCGACTCGCCTTCAGCTACATGCTGCTGGGTCTGCTGCCGTTCCTGCTCAGCCTGGTGCTGGTCATCGTCGCCGCCTACCTGCTGTCCGGCTCCTTTCTGGGCCATCTCTACCGCGACGCGGCGATCGGTCTCCACGAGGAGCTCGAAGCGGTGTCCGGCTTCCTTCTCCAGCCTCTCGAAATGGGGCTGCTGGATCCCTCCGCCCTGCCTGCCGCGCAGGGCGGCGCCGCGCTGGCGTACTACCAGGGAGGCGCCCTCGCGGGCGGGGATCCAAGGGCCCCGGCGTCCTTCCCGGCGTGGCTGGAGACGGACGGGGCGACGGACGGGCAGCGGCGCCGGAGCCGGGTTCCGCCGCTGGTCGTCCTGCCCGACGGTTCGGCCACCCTGGCAGCAGTGTTTCGCCGGGGGACCGCGGCGGTCATCGCGTTCTACGACCCGGCGGCCGGTGGGCCACTGGCGCGGGAGCTGAGCCGCCGAAGCGACGTCTGGACGCAGCTCCGCGGCCCGGGGGAGACGGGCGGCACGGGTTGGACGGTCCAGATCCCCGGCGGCGCGCAGTTCGTCCTGCAGCCTCTGGCGCGGACTCAGGGAAGCGCAGAGCGCGAGGAGTTCTTCGAGTCCCTGAACGCCAGTTTTCCCTTGAGCATCGTCGGCGTCGAGATGGCCGGACCGCTCCATGCGTTCGCCGACGGCGCGCCGGTCTCGCCACCGGTTCCGGTGTCACTGGCGGCGACCCAGCGAATCGTCTTCCGCCATCTCTTCTCGCCTTCGAGCCAGGTGGACACGCTGGGCTGGATCTTCTTCATCATTCCGGCCTTCCTTCTCTTCGACGTCTTCATCTCGGCCACCATCATGGCCATGTTCATGATCCTTGGGCTCAGCCGCGCCGTGAACCGGTTGAGCGCGGCCACCGGGGCCGTGCAGGCGGGGGACTTCTCGGCCCGCATTCCGGTGCGGCGCAAGGATCAGCTCGGCGCTCTTCAGCGGTCGTTCAACGAGATGGCGGCGGGTCTCGAGCGCCTGATCGCCGAGCGCACGGCCCGGCGGGCCCTGGAGCGGGAGCTCGAGTTCGCCCGCGAGGTCCAGAAGAACCTGATTCCGGGCCAGGGACTGCAGGTGGAGGGGGTCGAGTTCGCCACCTTCTTCGAGCCGTCGGCGGCGATCGGCGGCGACTACTTCGACATCCTCGAGCTCCCCGGCGAATGGGAAGGCGACAGGGGCCGGCTCGGCGTCGTCATCGCGGACGTGGCCGGGCACGGTCTCTCGGCCGGCCTCCGCATGGCGATGCTCAAGGCCGGCCTGTTGACCCTGGTGGGGGAGGGCAAGCCGGCGCGGCAACTGCTTCCCGCTCTGGACGGGCTGGTGCGCAAGGCGAGCAGCCGCAGCGCGGAACGTGCTTCCGCGGCGCCCGGTGACCGCGACCGTGTGTTCGTCACGGCGAGTCTCTCCCTGATCGACGTCTCGACCGGCGTGGTCGAACTGACGAACGCCGGCCATCCTCCCGCCTACCTGCTGCGGAACGGCGAGATCGAGGAGATTCTGCTTGCCGGGTCTCCGCTCGGCGCGCTCGGCGCGGACTACGGTTTCCGGCGGTTCGAGCTCGAGCCCGGCGACGTCATGGTCTGGCTCTCGGACGGCTTCATCGAGGCTGCGGACAAAGGCGGCGAGGTCTTCGGCTACGAGCGCACGATCGACTCGCTCAAGGGCTCTGCCGACAGCGCCATGGAAGTGCGGGACCGCATTCTCGGGGACATCCGCAGCTACACCGAAGGCGTGGGCGCCGAGGACGATCTCACCCTGGTCGTCATGCGCTACCAGCCGGAGGCCGCGACCTCCGAGACTCCCGCCGACGAGTTGCTGCGGGCGGCCGGCGGCTGAGGAGAAGGGTGCGCGCCGTCCTCCGGGTCGCCCTGGCGGCCATGGCTCTGCTGGCCGGCGCGGCGGCGGCCGGCGCCGAACTCGCGATTCTGACGAACGGCCACCGCTACAAGGTGACGGAGTGGGAAGTTCTGCACCCCGGCCAGGCCGTGGGGGCCGAGCGGATCCGTCTGAGCCTGGAAGGCGGCGGGACGGTGACCCTGCCGCTGATGCAGGTCGAGCGCATCGTCGATGACGAGATCGTCGAGGAGCCGCCGCCGGACTCTCCGGCTGAACCGGGCTTCACGTTCGACTACCTGCCCGGGCAGACGGCGCCGCCGACGCCCTATGGGGAGCTCTTTCTCGAGGTGGGCCGCGAGCACGAACTGAATCCCGATCTGCTGGCGGCCCTGGCGAGGGCCGAGTCGAACTACGACGCGGGCGCCGTGTCCAGCAAGGGCGCCCGGGGCCTGCTCCAGTTGATGCCGGCGACCGCCGAACGGTTCGGCGTGTCGCCGCGTGAACTCCACGACCCGGCCCGGAACGTCCTCGCGGCGGCCCGCTACCTGACCTGGCTTCGCGGTCGCTTCGAGGACGATCTGCCGCGCGTGCTCGCCGGCTACAACGCCGGTGAAGGCGCCGTCGACGCCCATGACGGCGTTCCGCCGTACCGCGAAACGGTGACCTTCATCGGCCGCGTCTACGGCTTCCTCGGCCTGTAGCCGGCCTCACCGCGCCCGCGGGTGGTACTGGTCGTACAGCGTCCGCAGGCGGTGTTCGTGGATGTGGGTGTAGATCTGCGTCGTCGTGATGTTCGCGTGTCCGAGCATGACCTGGACGGCTCGCAGGTCTGCGCCGTGCTCCAGCAAGTGGGTGGCGAAGCTGTGGCGCAGCACGTGGGGCGACAGGTCGGGGATACCCGCGCCCCGGCCGTAGTTCCTGAGCAGCTTCCAGAAGCCCTGCCGGGTCAGACCGCTGCCGCGGTAGTTCACGAAGACGGTGTCGTGCCGGCCCTTCGCCATCGCCGGCCGCACCTCGCGCAGATAGCGGTGGAGCCAGTTTTCCGCTGACTCGCCGACCGGCACGACACGTTCCTTTGCCCCTTTCCCGAATGCGATCAGGAAGCCGGCCTCGAGCTGGAGCTGCGTTCGTTCGAGTCCGACCATCTCGCTGACACGGAGCCCCGTGGCGTAGAGCAACTCGATCATCGTCCGGTCGCGGATCCCCGCCGGCCGGCTCGTGTCCGGTCCGCTGAGGAGCGCCTCTACCTGTTCTTCTTTCAGTACCTTGGGCAGCCGCCGGGGCAGCCGCGGCGGATACAGGTTGACCGCGGGGTTGTCGTCGCGGTCGCCTTCGTTGACCAGGAAGGCGTAGAACCGACGCATCGAGACCAGGGCGCGGCTGACCGAGCGGGGCGACAGCCCCTCCCGGCGCAGGCGCCGCAAGTGCCGGCCGAGCTGGTCGACGCTGGCGGTCAGCAGGTCGCCGCCCGCGTCCTCCAGGTTGCCAGCCAGCCGGACGAGGTCGCGACGGTAGGCGTCGACCGTGTGCTGGGAGAGGCCCCGCTCGACCAGGAGCCCGTCGAGATAGCGGTCCAGCGTCCGCTCGCTCTCGGACACCCTGCC
Organism: Thermoanaerobaculia bacterium; assembly: GCA_022823665.1. Lineage (GTDB taxonomy): Bacteria > Acidobacteriota > Thermoanaerobaculia > Multivoradales > Multivoraceae > Multivorans. Next base: position 64,684 of record JAJEHN010000024.1, read on the forward strand.
GGGCCTGCTCGGCGTGCTCGTGGCGGCCATTTCTGTAGCCAGCAATCTACCAGTCGCCAAACACTGGGTGCGCGGGTCTTCTGACCCGCATCGAGCGCGATGCCGCGGAGCGGCGAGCCCGAGTCACGCCGCGCTACGATTCGCCGATGATGAAACGAACGATCGCTGCAGCCCTTTGTTCGCTCTCGCTTCTTTGCCTCGCCGCCTGCGGTCAGCCCGCTCCCGATACCGCGACCCAGCTCGCCACCTGGATCGCCGACCTCTCCGACGACGCGATGGAAGGCCGCGGCCCCGGTACCGCCGGCGACGTCATGGCGCGGCAGTACATAGCCGACGTGATGGCCGACATTGGCCTCGAACCCGCCGCGGCGGATGGAAGCTGGGAGCAGCCGTTCGACATCGTGGGCATCGACGCTGCCGTGCCGGAAACCTGGACCTTCCGTTCCGGCGGCGGCGACAGCGTCGACTTCGCTTTCTGGGACGAGTTCATCGCCCACAGCGGCGTGCAGTCGGAGCAGGCCGTGATCGAAGACGCCGACCTCGTCTTCGTCGGCTACGGCATCCAGGCGCCCGAGTACGGCTGGGACGACTACGGCGGCGCCGACCTTGCCGGCAAGGTGCTGGTCATGCTGAACAACGACCCGGACTGGGATCCGGACCTGTTCGAGGGCGACCGCCGCCTCTACTACGGCCGCTGGACCTACAAGTACGAGAGCGCCGCGGCCCAGGGCGCGGCCGGCGCGATCATCATCCACACGACGCCCTCGGCCGGCTACGGCTTCAACGTGGTCCAGTCGTCCTGGACCGGTCCGCAGTTCGAACTGCCCGACGAGGGCGAACCCCGTACGCAGATCAACGCCTGGCTGACGGAGGAGGCGTCCCGGCGCCTGTTCGAGTTCGCCGGCGTCGACTACGACGCCACGCTCGAGTCGGCCCGGAGCGTCGACTTCACTCCGGTGCCGCTCGGGGTGTCGACCAGCCTGTCGCTCATGAACACCATCACGAGCGAGGAGACCGCCAACGTGCTCGGCGCCCTGCCGGGCAGCGACCCGGAGCTGGCAGACGAGTGGATCGTGTTCACGGCCCACCACGACCACATCGGCATCTCGCCCGACGAGAGCCTGGAGGACCGCATCTACAACGGCGCCCTGGACAACGCGGCCGGCGTCGCCCAGGTACTCGCGATCGCCGGTGAGCTGGCCGCCCAGAGTCCCGGGCCGAGCCGCTCCATGCTGTTCGCTCTGGTCGGCGCCGAGGAGCAGGGTCTGCTCGGCTCCGAGTACTACGCCGCCCACCCGACGGTGCCGCCGGGGAAGATGGCCGCCAACATCAACTACGACGGCGGGAACCAGTGGGGCCGTACCCGCGACGTGACCTACATCGGCTACGGCAAGTCGAGCCTCGACGCCGTCGTCGAGGCCGCGGCCGCCGAGCAGGGCCGCACCGTCCTGCCCGACCAGTTCCCCGCCAACGGCTACTTCTACCGCTCGGACCAGTTGAACTTCGCCCGCATCGGCGTGCCGGCGATCTACCTCGACAACGGCACCGACTTCGTCGACCAGCCTGAAGGGTGGGGCCGCGAGGTGCTGGAGGCCTGGACCGAGAACATCTACCACCAGGTGTCCGACGAGTACGGCGAGGCCTGGAACTTCGACGGCATGGTCGACGACGTCGAACTCGGCCTGGCCTGCGCCCGCGCGATTTCGGAGAGCCCGGAACTGCCGTCCTGGAACCCCGGCGACGAGTTCGAAGCGGCCCGTCTGGCGGCGCTCGCCGCCGTCGAGTAGCACAAGGAGATTGATCCGATGAGCGAAGCCCGCATCGCAGACCGCGTCCCGGCGAAGATCGAGCTCGAAGCCGGCACCTACTGGTGGTGCCGCTGCGGCGAATCGAAGAACCAGCCCTTCTGCGATGGCTCCCACCGGGGTACGGAGTTCGAACCGATGCGTCTCACGCTGGAGACCGATCGTCGCGTCGCGCTCTGTCAATGCAAGCGCAGCGAGAAGATGCCGCACTGCGACGGCAGCCACCGGTTCCTGGACTGATTCCTCAGCCGGGCACGATCTCCGCATCATGGCCGCACCAGACCAGGCCTGACACGAGCTTCGGCAGAAACCGGGTCGACTTGGGCGGCAGCAGGTCGCCGTCTTCGGTGGCCAGCGCGAACTGCTTCGGGGTCATCGGCGGCAGGAAGACGCCGGCCGTAATCTCGGCGCGGTCGAGCAGCGCGACGATGTCGTCGGGGTTCGCCTCGTAGGCGATGCTGCCGTCGGTGGCGGACTCGATGGGTACGCCGGTGGTCTTGAGCAGGTGGTGGTGGAGGAGGACGGCGGGCAGGTTCGCCTTGCGGCCGGGAGTGTCGGCGGGAGCGGCGTCCGGGTCGAGAGTCCAGAGTTGGGGGGCCTCGTCTCCCTGAAACCGGACGGCGAGCGCCGGTTGATCGGCCGCGGCGACGCGCGCGGCGATGGCTGCGCCGGCCTTTTCCCGGAGGGGCTCTCTCCGCAACGGCAGGGCGGACATCGCCTCGCGGTTCACCGACACCCGAACGCCGCGATGGACCGGGTCGATCCGCAGGTTGGCGGAGGCCAGGCTGGTCAGGACGACCATCTTGCACGCCGCGGCGGTGCCGCTTGCGGCACCCTCTTCGGCGGCGTAGGTCTGGGCGACCTGGGTGCGATGGTGGCCGTCCGCTATCGCGGCGCGGTTGCGGGCCAAGGCGGCGGCATAGGCGCCGATCCGCTCGGGATCGGTGATCCGGTGGAGCGTGTGGACATCGCCCGTCCACGGATCCGTGTGGCTGACCAGGGCATCTCCCGCGGCGCCGCTGCAGTCCTCGGCGAGGAGACGTTCCAGCGTGCCGTCGTCTTCGGCGAGGTAGAACACGGGCTCGATGTCGATCCGGTTGAGCCGCAGCAGGCCCAGGCGCTCGGCGATCGACTTCGCGACCGTCTGCTCGTGCGGCCAGAGGTCTCCTTCGCGTCCCGGCTCGATGCCGACCAGCGCGCACAGGCCGAGGCGGCTCGAGCCGTCCGGCTGGGTGATCGCGTAGGGATAGATCGACGGTGTCTCGTCCCGCGCCACGACTCCGGTCTCGACCCACTCGCGGTGGAGTGCCACGGACTGTTCGTGCGGCGTCAGGTCGCCGTGGGCGACCGGTTTCGTGACGCGCGCGAACTGGTGCGGCGACCGCGCGTGCAGGCGGTCGCGCAGGGACTCGTCGATCTGGTCGAACGGCGGCGCCGCCTGCAGCGCGGCGTCGACCGTGGCGGAGTTGTAGCGGTAGCCCTGGAAGGCGTAGAGCTTCATGTCGGTTCCTGGGAGGTTCGGGCGTGGATCGGGTGGATTGTGGCGCCGCTTCAGGCGGCCCTGTTGCCGTCGCTGGACGCTTCGGCCGGGCCGGACGCGGACTCGCTTCGGATCGCGAGGCTACCTTCCTCCACGTCGATCAGCACGCGGTCGCCGGGGCCGATGTCGCCGCCGACCAGGGCGCGGCCGACACGGGTCTCGACCTCGCGCTGCAGGTAGCGCTTGAGCGGCCGCGCGCCGTAGACCGGGTCGTAGCCGGCTCTGGCGGTGAACTCGCGGGCCGCGGGGCTCAGCTCGAGGCCGATGCCCTGCTCGCCGAGCCGCTTCGCCAGGTCGGCGGTGAGCAGGTCGACGATCTGCTCGATCTCCGAGACGGTGAGCGGCGAGAACAGCACGACCTCGTCGATCCGGTTGAGGAACTCGGGCCGCATCGTGCGGCGGAGTTCGGTCATCACCGCGTCACGGGCGGCGTCCGTGATCTCGCCCGCCGGCGTCACGCCTTCGAGCAGGATGGGCGAGCCCAGGTTCGAGGTCATGATGACGACGGTGTTCCTGAAGTCGACCGTCCGCCCCTGCGAGTCTGTGATCCGGCCGTCGTCGAGGACCTGGAGCAGCACGTTGAACACGTCGCGGTGCGCCTTCTCGATCTCGTCGAAGAGGACGACCGCGTAGGGCTTGCGCCGCACCGCCTCGGTCAACTGACCGCCGCCCTCGTGGCCGACGTAGCCCGGCGGCGCGCCGACCAGCCGCGACACGGTGTGCCGCTCCATGTACTCGCTCATGTCGATGCGGACGATGTTGTCCTCGGTGTCGAACAGCGCCTCGGCCAGGGTCTTGGCGAGTTCCGTCTTGCCGACGCCGGTGGGGCCGAGGAACAGGAAGGAGCCGATCGGCCGCCTCGGGTCCTTGATTCCCGAGCGGGCGCGGATCACGGCGTCGGCCACGAGCTGGACCGCCTCGTCCTGGCCGATCACCCGGCGGTGGAGGATCTCGTCGAGTCGCAGGAGCTTCTCGCGTTCTCCCTCGACCAGGCGAGTGACGGGCACGCCCGTCCACTTCGACACGATCTCCGCGATCTCGTTATCGGTCACCTCTTCCCGCAGCAGCCGTCCCGCTCCGTCCGGTTCGCCGGCGGCCCCTTCCTGGTTCTCGAGCTTCGCCATCAGTCCCGGCAGCACGCCGTGGCGGAGTTCGGCGGCCCGGTTCAGGTCGTACTGGCGCTCGGCGACTTCGATCTCGTGCCGTACCTGCTCGACCTGCTCGCGCACCTTCCGTTCGTCGTCGATCGCGGCCTTCTCGCTTTCCCACTGGCTGCGCATGGCGGCGGCCTTCGTACGCAGGTCGGCGAGTTCGCGCCGCAGCGTCTGCAGACGCTTCCTGCTCGACTTGTCGGTCTCCTTGTTGAGCGCCGCCTCCTCGATCTCGAGCCGCATGACGCGGCGGGTCGCCTCGTCGAGCTCGGCCGGCAGGGAGTCGATCTCGGTGCGGATGAGGGCGCAGGCCTCGTCGACGAGGTCGATCGCCTTGTCGGGCAGGAACCGGTCCGAGACGTAGCGGTCCGACAGGGTGGCCGCGGCGACCAGGGCGTTGTCCTGGATGCGGACGCCGTGGTGGACCTCGAACCGTTCGCGCAGGCCGCGCAGGATGGACACCGTGTCCTCGACCGAGGGCGCGTCGACGACGATCGGCTGGAAGCGCCGCTCGAGCGCCGCGTCCTTCTCGATGTACCTGCGGTACTCGTCGAGCGTGGTGGCCCCGATGCAGTGCAGCTCGCCGCGCGCGAGCATCGGTTTCAGCAGGTTGCCGGCGTCGGTGGAGCCCTCCGTGCGGCCGGCGCCCACGATGTTGTGGACCTCGTCGATGAACAGGAGAACGCGGCCCTCGCTCTCGGCGATCTCGTTCAGCACCGCCTTCAACCGCTCCTCGAACTCGCCGCGGTACTTGGCGCCGGCGAGCAGCGATCCGAGGTCGAGCGAGAACACGCTCCGGTCCTTGAGCCACTCGGGCACGTCGCCGCGGACGATGCGCTGGGCCAGACCCTCGACGATCGCCGTCTTGCCGACTCCGGGTTCGCCGATCAGGACCGGGTTGTTCTTCGTCTTGCGGGACAGGATGCGGATGGCGCGGCGAATCTCCGAATCGCGGCCGATCACCGGGTCCATCCTGCCGCTGCGCGCCTGGGCGACGAGGTCGACCCCGTACTTCTCGAGCGCTTCGTAGGCCGTCTCCGGGTTGTTGCTCGTCACCCGCTGGGATCCGCGGACGGCCTGGAGCGCGTCCAGCAGGGGCTGCCGGGACAGGCCGGCGTCCGCCAGCGCCCGTGCCGCTCCGTCCTTGCCATCCAGGGCAGCCAGGAGCAGGTGCTCGACGGAGACGTAGTCGTCGCCGAACTTCCCGGCTTCGTCTTCGGCCCGCGCCAGGAGTTGTTCCAGGTCGGCCGTGATGTAGATCCTGCCGGCCTCGCCGCCGCCGGTCGAGACCCTGGGTCTGCGTTCGAGGTCGCCCCGAATCCTGGTCCGCAGTGCGCCGGCGTCGACTTCGAGGCGATTCAGGATCCGCGGCGCCAGACCGTCCTGCTGCTCGAGCAGAGCCAGCAGGAGATGGTTCGCGTCCACCTGCTGATGGCCCAGGCGCCGTGCCCGATCCTGGGCCGCGGTGAGCGCTTCCTGCGACTTGATCGTCAGTTTGTTCGGGTCCATATCGTTCAGGTCCTCCTGCCTGGTGGACTCAGGTGTCGTTGCGAGTGGCGCCGGAGGAGTCGTAGGACGGCTCGAACGCGGAGGTCTCGGCCAACTGCTCGAAGAGGGCTTTCTCCTCCTCGGTCAACTGGGTGGGAACGACGACCTGGATCTCGGCGAGGAGATCGCCGTCGGGTCCCTTCGGGTTGGGCAGCCCGCGTCCCCGCAATCGCATCTTCCGCCCGGTGGACGAACCGGCGGGGAGCCGCGCCTCGGCGGTTCCGCCGAGCGTCGGAATCCGGACCTTGCCGCCGAGTGCCGCCGTCCAGGGTGAGACCGGCACGTCGCAGTGGAGGTCGCGGTCGCGGCGCCGGAAGACCGGATGCGGCAGGGCTTCGACCCGTAGCAGCAGGTCGCCGTCCGGTCCGCCGGCGCCCTTTCCGCCCTGACCGCCGAGGCGGATCGACTGGCCCGGCAGCACGCCCTTCGGTATCCGGACCTCCAGTTTCCGTGTCCGGCCGTTGATCCGGTCGAGGAACTCGATCGTCTGGGGTCCGCCCTCCGCCAGGTTCTCGAGGCTGAGCGGCAGGGAGACCTCGTGGTCCCGACCCCGGCGCGGAGGGGACCAGGTCGACTGCCGGCCGCCGCCGGGGAAGCCCTGCGGGCCCGCGCCGCCGAAGAGCATGTCGAAGAACGAGCTGAAACCGGAACCGCCGCCGGCGCTTCGGAACTCGAATCGGCTGTCGCCGCCGCCGAAGTCGAACCGGAAGCCTTCCCAGCCGGGCGGTGGAGCGCCTCCGGTCTGGACCTGCTTCCAGGCGGTTCCGTACTGGTCGTACTTGCCGCGCTTGTCCGGATCCTTCAGCACCTCGTAGGCCTCGCCGATGTCCTTGAAGCGGGCCTCGGCACCCGCGTCCTTGTTGACGTCCGGGTGGAACTGGCGCGCCAGCTTGCGGTAGGCCTTCTGGATGTCGGCGGCCGTCGCTTCCTTGTCGACGCCGAGCGTCTGGTAGTAGTCCTTGTACTCCACGTGGTGTCTGCTTTCCTGCGTGTGGGCTTGAGCGATTCCGACCCAACTCCGGCAGATAGTTTAGTCTAACTCACTCAACTTTGGAACCCGGCGCACCCAGTCCTTACGCACGAAGGGCGCGACCTGCGTCGCGCCCTTCGGAAAGCGTCTGAGAGCGGCTCAGCCCGTCACGGCGGGTCGAAGCCGAACGCCGTGTAGTTCAGCGCGATGTACTTCTCCTGGCCCTCGGGAACTTCCTCCAGGGGCAGGATCGCCTGCACCGGGCAGGCATCGACGCAGAGGCCGCAGTCGATGCACTCCTCCGGGTGAATCAAGAGCAGTTCCCAGTCGTCGTCGTCGTAGATGCAGTCGACGGGGCAGACATCGACGCACGATGTGTCCTTCACGCCGATACAGGGTTCGAAGATGATGTGGGTCATCGGACTCTTCCTCGCGGGCCGCACACCACCCCGGGCTCTTGTCGGGGCAGCCTTGAAACGCGGCAGACAGTAACAGAGTCGCCCTCAGGAGGAAAGACGCTCGCCGGCGGCAAAGCGGCCCGGGTGCATGACTTCCGGAATAGCCAGCCAGGGGTCGCCGGGCTGCTGGTCGAGCACCAGCGGCGCGATCATCCTGGCGGTGAGCGGGGCCAGCAGGATGCCGTTGCGGAAGTGGCCGGCGGCGACGTGCAGCCGCTCGCTCAACCGGCCGACAATCGGCCAGGGATCGGGCGTACCCGGCCGCAGGCCGGCCCAGTGCTCGACCGGCTCACGGTCCTTCAGGCTCGGCAGCAGGGCGGCGGCCCCCGTCGCCAGATCCGCGCCGACCTCGTCGCTCAGGCTGAGATCGAAGCCGGCGTGCTCGACGGAAGCCCCGATCAGCAGGCGCCCTCCCGCCCGGCGCACGGCGTAGAAGGCCGGGGTGCGGATGGCGCCGGTGAACGGCCAGTCGACCCGGTCGAAGGCGATCATCTGGCCCTTGACGGGAACGATCGGGAGGGCCGGCAACCCGTGGACCCGTGGAGTCCAGGCGCCGCCGCAGACCACGACGGCGCCGGCGGCGCACTCGAAGCCATTACCTGAGGTGACAACCTCGCCGGACGCCTCGACGACACGTTCTACCGTGGCGCGGTGGAGGACGACGTTCCGGTGGCGCAGCGCCGCCGCCGCCGCGGTCGCCGCCCGGCGGTTGTCGACCCGATGCTCACCCGGCAGCAGCAGTGCTTCCTCGATCCCCGGACGGAGATCGGGCACCAGTTCGGCCAGCTCGGGCTGGTCGAGGTCCCGGGCCGCTTCGCCCAGGTCAAGCGCCCGCGCCCGGATTCGATCAAGCACCTTGCGACCTTCAGGATCGAGCACGGGCAGGAGCGAGCCGGAGTCGTCGTAGTCGATCGACATGCCGCTCTCCCGTTCGAGCGCGGGCGCCAGGTCGCGCCAGAGGTCGCGCGAGCGAATCGAGAGCCTGGCGAATGCCTGGTCGGCGATGCTCTCCGCGATCGGCGCAATCATTCCGGCCGCGTTGGGCGACGCCGCGCCCTCCTGCCGGTCGTCGACGACCTCGACCCGGGCGCCCGCGAGGGCGAGCTCGCGAGCGGTCAGCAGCCCGATCAGGCCGCCACCGACGACGAGGACGTCGGGCCGCGGCCTCGGGTCCGAGGCGTTCCGCCGCGCCATCAGTTGCCGGCCAGCGCTTCCGCGTGCAACCGGGCGCGCGGCGCGATCTTCGGCCCGGCGTCGGACCGGAGGCGCCCGCGCTCCGTCGAGGCGAGCGCCTCGAAGAGGGCGCGGGCCCGCGGCCGGTACTCGTCCCTGCCTTCTTCCGCGAGGATGGTCAGGGCCAGTCCCAGCATGTACTGCACCGTGTCGCGGCCGAGTCCGCTGCGGCCGGGGGCCTCGACCGTGCGGAGCTGGCGGACCACCTCCGCCTGGTCACCGCCAGCCAGCAGCAGGTTCGCCAGATCGAGTTCCAGGAGCCACCGCGGGATGTCTCCAGTGCGTTCCAGCTCCCGGTGCAGCCGGGCCGTGACCGCCGAGGGCAGCAGGTCGGGATCGAACGCGTCAAGCAGGGTCCACCCCCATTCCGGTTCGACGCGGTGGACCGTGGCGCCGCCCTCGCCGCGGGTGGCGAGTTCGATCTCATCTCCCGGCTCGGCGCTCTCGACGGCGTTCGTCAACTGGATCGTGGAGGAGGCCGGTTCACCGGCGATCGTGACGATCTCCATGCCGGGCGCGAGTCCTGCCGCCGCGGCCGGACCGCCCGGCTCGACCGTGGCCACGATCGGCACGCCGCCGGCCTGGGAGTCGATGAGCGTGGCGCCGAATCGGGGCGTCCTCCGGCCGAGTTCCGGGTCGAGGGCCGCGGCCAGTCGCTGCAGCGCGCCCTGCTCGAGCCGCCGGTTCTCGATCCGCAGCGTGCGCACGTCGGGCGACGGCGGGCCGGGGACGGCCGGCCACCACCACAAGTCGACCGCGTCGGCGACCAGGTCGTCGTTCAGGACGGCGGCGACGTAGAGCGCGGCCGGCAACCTCGCCTGGACCTGTTCCTGGATCGCTGCCCAGTCCAGCTCCCGTCGAGCCCTGGTCCGGTCGCGCAAGGCGCTCGCGTCGACGCCCAGTTCGGCGAGCAATTCCGTGCCCTCGGCGCCGCGATCGAGGACGGTGTACGTGCCGGCGCCGCGCAACGCATCGAGCGCGAACTCGACCGCGCGGATGCCGGCGGGGTCGTCGCCGAGCACGCCGAGGTAGACCAGCGCCGGCCGTAGCCGGATGTCGATGTCGATCCGGCGCCGGTCCTCGGCGACCACCGAGGTTTCGAAGTAGCCGAACGTGCCGTGGGTCACCGACAGGTCGTACGCCCCCGGCGGCAGGCGAACCTGGGGTGGCGACCTCGACCAGTCGGGCCGGAGAACCCGACCGTTGCCCAGAACGCTCGCGCCTTCGGTCAGGCCGACCAGGCCGATCACCGCCTCCTCGCGCTCCAGGACGATCGGCGGCAGTTCGTAGTCCACGAGGTCGGGGAGCTGAAGACTGGTGCGGAAGCTCCGGAAGCCGTCCTTCTCGATGTCGATCCGGTAGCGGCCGGTCGGCAGGTCGTCGAGCCACAGTTCGCGCGAGAAGTCCTCGGGCGGGTGGTCCGCGGCCGCCCCCTCCGGCCGGAACCAGGGCTCGGCCTGGCCCTCGGTCAGTCCGCGTTCGATGCCGTCGACCAGCACGGCGGCGCCGGTCGGGGCGGTGCGCAACCGGACGACCGCGCTGTCGCGCTCCAGTTCGACCGCAACCTCGAGGTCCCGTCCGCCGTCGATGGCGAAGGCGGCGGTGGTCGGCAGGTAGCCGGGGCGGGACACCTGCGCCAGGTAGTCGCCCGCCAGCATCGCCGTGGGCTCCGGCGGCACGAAGGGCTCGGGTTCGGGCTCGATCTCCTCCTCGGGAGCGGCGCCCTCGGACGTGGCGGCTTCGCCGGCCGGCTCCCCCTCCGCGCTTTCATCCGCGGCCGCGTCCTCCGGCGCGTCCTCCCCGGTGGGCGGCGGCTCCGGCGGGGGCGCGGCGTTCTCGAACGCCAGGTCGCCCACGCGAATCTCCGCATCCAGAGGCGCGACGACGAAGGAAACCCGGCCGACGAGTTCTTCCTTTCGGCTCTTCAGCCGATCCGTCAGTTGCCGGCCGGCGGTCGTCGCGTCCAGTTCGAAGACCGGGTCGAGCCGGATGATCCGGTCGAGCGCCTGGTCGGCGCCTTCCCGGTCATCCAGCGTCCAGCGGGCGGCAGCCAGGTAGAGCCAGGCGGTGCGCAGGGTCTCGAAGAGCCGCGGGTCGCCGGCGGCGAGGTTCCGTCCGCCGCCGGCGTCGGCGGCCAGCGGTTCGAGCGTGTCGATCACCTCCTGCAGCAGCGGAACGGCGCCTTCCGAGTCACCGCCGGCGTAGATGTCGCCGGCTTCGCTCAGAGCGGCCGCCGTCCTGGGAGGCAGCCGGGTCGACCGCTCGATCTCGAGGTCGCTCCGGCCGATCTCCTGGACTCCGATCCGTTGCGCGGAAGCCGCGCCGCAGAGGCCGGCCAGGACCGCCGGAACGGCCGCGAGGACGAGCAGGTTCCTGGACATCCTCGACTACTCCAGGACCACGACCTGGCCGAGGCGGCTGTCGGCGACGAAGATCCGCGCCTGGCCGTCAACGGCGATGTCCTCGGGCGTGCGGAGTTCCTGGCCGCCCGGCAGGCCGGGCCCGAGGGCTGCCAGCGGCGTGGCGAAGGCGTCGTAGACGAGGATCTGCAGCGTGCCGGCGTCGAGCACGTAGCGGTTGCCGAACGCGTCGACGTCGAGCGCGACGGGGCGTCTCCAGTCGACCCGGAAGGCCTCCTCGAAGCGGCCGTCGGCGGCGAATCGCAGCACCGAGGGCGGCGTGGAGCGAGCGCCGGCGTCGAGTACATGGATGGCGCCGTCCCGGCCCACCGCCACGTCGACGGGCTGGGTCATCGCGGCGACGCGCAGCGTCTCGATCGGCCGCCCCTGCGCGTCGAAGCGGAGCACTTCGGCGGAGCGGCGCGAGAGCACGGTCCAGTTGCCGAAGCCGTCGCGGTGGGCGGCGACGATGCGGTCCAGCTCGCCGCCGCCGACACGGCTGAAGGAGACGGTCCGGGGGTCCTCGATCCCGGTCACGCCGTCGGCGGTGATGACGCCGGGGGAATCCGCCGCCGCGTGGCTCGGCCGGACGATGCCGCGGAGGTCGCGGGCGGACACCGGCGCTCCGTCGGCGTCGAGGATCGCGGCCCGGTTCGTCTCCGTGACGACGAGTCGGCCGTCGGGTCCGGCGGCGACGCCGCGGGGCCGCTCGATGCCGGTCGGGGCTGGCAGGTAGCCGCGGGAGTCGAGCCAGCGCTCCTGACCGGCGAGGGGCCGCAGGATGAGCCGATGGATCAGGGTCATCCGTTCGAGCGCGTCGCCGGCGACGTTGCCGTTTCCGCCGTTCCCGCCGAGAGCGCCTTCCCGGGCCAGCCGCAGGTGCCGCGCGGCGTCCTGCCAGTCGCCTCGCATCAGCAGCAGGTCGCCGAGCTCGAAGTGAGCCCGCGGGGTCCACTCGCTCCCGGCTTCGCGCTCGAGCACCCGCAGGAGCTCGCCGGCGGCTTCCCGTTCGGCGCCGGTGCGGCGGCCGAGCGCGGCGGCTTCCACCAGCGCCCGGCCGCGGAGCTGAAGGCGGGGATGCTGGCTCCGCGGGAAGCGCCGGGGGACTTCCAGCAACCGCTCCCGCGCCCGGGCGAGGTCGTCAATGCTGGCCGCGTCACGGGCAGCGGCAAGGCCGGCTTCGACGAGTACCGTGGCTTCCCGTTCAGCCGCCTCGTCCTGCGCCGGCAGGACCGCCGCGAACAGGGTCAGGCCGACGAAGGTCCCCGCCCCGATGCGTCTACGCGTCGAGTTCTTCTTCGAGCCGCTCGTCACTGAGCCGTCGGGCGGTTGGCGAGAGGGGGGCATGGGTGAGGATCTGACTGGCGCGCGCAATCGCCTTCGCCGCGTCGCCCAGATCCTGGTAGATCACCATCTCCTTGTAGAGCAGGTCCGCCAGCTGGTTCAGTCGCTCCTCGACCTCTTCGGCGTGGGGCCCTTCGGGGAAGCGCTCGAGATACTCGGAACCGCTCGTGATGTCGTCGTAGCTGCCGGCCAGCTTGCGCAGGCGATCCTCGGCCCGGTCTCCGAGTGCCGGGTCCCGTTGCTGGAGGGCCAGGTGTTGCAGCGAGCCGAGGCGGGTCAGCACCGGCGTCAGGTTGTGCAGCCCCCGTTGCGCCGCGGCGGCGGGACTGTCGCCATCCTCGGTGATCTCCTCGGCCGGCTCCGACTCCCACGCCTTGAGGAAGCTCTCCACGGCTTGGGTTTCGCGGCCCAGCCGGCTGTAGGCGGTGCCGAGCAGAAGCGCCACCCTGGGCGCGCGGGGAGAATCGGGGTAGTTCGAGAGGAAGGCCTCGAGGAAGGGGGTTTCGAACACGCCGCGATCGAGGATGTCGATCGACTGGGCGTAGAGCTCCTCGGATTGACGTCGGAGGTCGGCCAGTTCCTGGCTGAGGACGGCGAGGAAGGGCGAATCCGGGGTCAGGGCCTGGACGCTCTCCATCTCGCGGCGGTAGGTGGCGGTGATACGACCGTAGTCCCTCGACGTCGCCAGCCGGTCGAGTTCCCGGGCGCGCAGCTCATGCAGCCTGTCCAACCGAATCGACTCGGCTGCCGTTCCGCTGGGCCAGGCGTTGAGGGCCATCGTCTTCAGGAACCGGAGCGCCGGCGGCACGGCGGCCGACTCCTGGGGGCCGGTTCGGGCGAGGCGCTTCGACGGGTTCGCCGCGAACGCGAGCAGGCTCTCCTGCGTCGCCCGGCGGTAGGCGTCGACCTCCTCGCCCGGCGCCGCCTCGAGCGTCGCGAGATAGCGGCCCCGGGCCCTGGCGGCCTGGACCCGCGAGTCGAAGAAGGGATGCGTCTGCCAGTAGCCGTACGCCTTCGACTGCGGAATGCGTTCGCCCATCTTGGCCATCAGCAGGCCGAGGGCGTTCGGGTCGTAACCGGCGGCCGCCGCGAGACGCTGGCCTTCCTCGTCGCTTTCGTCCTCGTGCTCGCGCGAGTAGCTGCGCATGACGAGTTCGGTGATGGCCATGCCGCCGACCAGGGCGGCCTGGGCCGCCGCCTCGGTTGGACTCTGGTCCCTCGTGTAACCGTAGGGGCCGACGTAGCCGTCCTCCCGGTCGGAGGCGCTCGCCGCGATCAGCCCCACTCCGAGCAGGGAACTCAGCAGGTTCAGTCTCGTCGCGCGCTTCTTCTGCTTCAGGAAGTGCTCGGACGTGACGTGCGCGATCTCGTGGCCGAGCAGACCGGCGAGCATGTCGTCGGAGAGGCCCAGGTCGAGCATTCCCCTGGTCACGAAGATCTGGCCGGCCGGGAGGGCGAAGGCGTTGGGGATCGGCGTGTCGACGACCGCGAAGGTGAAGGGATAACTGTCGAAGTCCGCGTGGTACGCCACTTCGTAGCCGATGCGGTTGATCCGCTCCTGCACTTCCGTATCGTCCACGAGCCCGTACTGCTTTACAGCCTCGGCTGCCGCGGCCACGCTCTTCTCGAACAGGGCGGGATTCGCGATCTCGACGGCCGGTGCCGCGTCGGCCGCGGCCAGCGCGAAGGCCAGCGTTGCGGCGATGGCGGGCCGCGCCATGCTTCCGGTTCGGGACGGTTCGTGTGCGCGCTTCATGGGGGAACCAACGGCCGCGGAGCCTGACCGATTCCGCAACGCCATAGGATACCCCCGTGGCGGCGTCACAGGCTCTAGCGGCCGCGGCCCGGAGTCGCCTCGGCCATGAGCCGTGGTTGTTCTACCCGCGGGACGGTCGCTGGCGCTGGTGGTCGTTCGAGCGCGCGTGGACCGAGGTCCAACGCTGGCGGGCGGTGCTCGAGCGCGGCGAGGGCCCTGCCGACGGTGCCGAACCCGCGCCCGAGTCCTCGCCGGAGGCTCTCTGTTTCCATGTTGCGGCGTCGGCCGGTGGTTCAGGAGAGGCGATCGCCGCGTTCGACGGTCTCCTCGCCCGCGATGCTCGCGATTCCCGCGACGTTTCGACGGGGGAGATCGTCGTCGTCACGCCGCCTGCGGACCCCGCGGCGCCAACGCCCGCCGACCGCCTCGCGCGGTTGTGGCTCGACTGGTGTTGCGCGAACCTGGCGGTGCTGGTGCTCGAACCGAGCCGCCGCGCGCTGGCCGGCTCGGTGCTGTGGTGCCGGCCGACGACGATCCTCGTGGACACGGAGCAGGAGCGGTTGCTGGCCGCGGCGGTCGTGGAGCGGAGCGGAGGCCGGGATCGCAGGGCGGCCGCGCTGCTCGACCGGCTGCGCCTCCTCCTGGTTGCTGAAGCTGACGGGGACGATGCCGGTGGGGTGACGCCGCCGGCTGGCTGGCAAGCGTGGGGCGTCGAGCGCCGCGCAGTGGGGAAGCGCGAGATCGGCCGTTGATACAGTGCCGGCTGGTGAACGCCGCCGCGCCATCCGTCCGGTTTCTGCCGCTGATCCTGATCACGGCGGTCGTGACGCTTGCCGCGCAGCCCGTCGCCGGCGCCGGATTCGCGGTCAAGATGGCGACGCTTTCGCCCGACGGCTCACCGTGGGACGGCTTCTTCGAGACGATGGGCAGGGACTGGGAGGCCGGTACTGACGGCCGGGTCAGTCTCACGATCTACCCCGGCGGCGTCGCCGGAGACGAACCGGACATCCTGCGCAAGATGAAGATCGGCCAGTACCACGCGGCCGCCCTCTCGGTCGCCGGTCTGGCCGATATCTCGAAGGACTTCACCGTCTTCGAGATCCCCCTGTTCTTCCACGACGAGCAGGAGATGTTCCACGTGCTTCGGGAGCTGACCCCCGGTCTGCGCGAGAAACTGGACCAAGAGGGCTTCGTTCTTCTCGGCTGGGGCTACGTCGGCCAGGTCCACTTCTTCACGAACGAACTGGCCCGCACGGTCGAGGAGATGCAGCGCCTCAGGATCTTCACCTGGGCCGGCGACGAGGCGATGACGAGCTGGTGGCGCGAGGGCGGTTTCAAGCCGGTCGCACTGGCGGCGACCGACATCGTGACCGGGCTCCAGACCGGCATGATCGACGCGCTCGCCGTGCCGCCGATCTACGCGATGCAGGTCCAGTTCTTCAAGCAGGCGAAGTACTTCGCCGACATTCCGCTGATTCCGATGATGGGCGCCATCCTGGTCACCAAGCGGGCGTGGAACCGGATCTCCGAGAAGGACCGGGAGGTGATGATCGCGGCCGGTCAGCGGGCCGAGAAGAGCATCTTCGAGACGATCCCCACCCTCGAGCAGACGGCGATCCGGTTGATGGGCGGGCAGGGCCTGGAGGTCGTACCGATCGTCGGCAGCGAGGTCGAGGACAACTGGGTCGAGATCGCCAACGACTTCGCGGCCAGCATGCGCGGGACGACCGTTCCCGAGGCGATCTTCGACCGGGCGGCGGCGGTTCGCGACGCCTACCGCCGGCAGTCTTCGATTGACTGAAGGCGCCGCCGCGGCCCGTCCCTGGGCCCCGGTGCGCTTCCTCCACCGGCTGGAGGACGGCGTCTCGACCGTCCTGCTCGGCGCGATGGTGCTCCTGCCGCTGGCGGAGATCGTCGTTCGCCGGCTCGGCACGGGCATCCCGGGCGCGCTCCCTTTCGAGCAGCACCTGACCCTGTGGGTCGCCTTCCTGGGTGCGGCCCTGGCGGCGCGCGAAGGGCGCCTGCTCGCGCTGGCCACCGGCAACTTCCTGCCGGAAGGCAGGTTCCGGACGATCGCCGCGGTGTTCACCGGCGGCGTCAGCGCCATGGTCGCGACCCTGCTGGGAACGGCCAGCCTGGACCTGGTGCGGATCGAACGCGAGGGCGGCATCGAGATGGCCGCCGGCGTGCCGGTCTGGGTGGGGCAGGCGGTCATGCCGGTCGGCTTCGCGGTCCTGGCCCTGCGCCTGGTCTGGAAGTCGTCGGACCTGTGGACGGGCCGGGCCCTGGCCGGGTTCGGCATCGTGGTCGGTCTGTGGATCGGCGCGAACGCGGACTCCTTCGCCGATCGTGCCGTCACACCCTGGCTGGTCCTGATCCTCGCCTCGACTCTCCTGGGCGGACCGATCTTCGCCGCTCTGGGCGGTGCCGCGGTCTTCCTGTTCCTGACGGACTGGGTACCGCTCGCCGCGATCCCGGCGGAGAGCTACCGGCTCGCGGTGTCGCCGACCCTGGCGGCGATCCCGCTGTTCACGCTGACCGGATTCCTGCTCGCCGAGGGCGGGGCGTCGGAAAGGCTGCTCAGGGTGTTCCGCGCCCTGTTCGGCTGGGCGCCGGGCAGCACCGCCGTGGTGTGCGCCGTCGTCTGCGCGTTCTTCACCGTCTTCACGGGCGGTTCCGGCGTCACGATCCTGGCGCTGGGCGGCGTCCTCTTCGCCGCCCTGTCGGCCGATGGCTACCGCGAGCGCTTCTCGCTCGGCCTGCTGACCTCGTCCGGTTCGCTCGGCCTGCTGCTGCCGCCGGCCCTGCCGCTCATCCTCTTCGGCATCGTCGCCGAAGTGCCGATCGAGGACCTGTTCATCGGCGGACTTCTCCCGGGGCTTCTGCTGATCGCGCTCATCGCCGCATGGGGCGTCAGGGAGGGTCTGCGCGCCGGCGCCGGCGCGACCCCGATCGCCGCGGAGGAAGGGGAAGCGCTGTCGGATCCCTCCCCGTCGGAACGGTTGCCGCCGGTTCTCAGGCGATGGCTGCCGCCCCGTGTCAACGAGATCGTGCTTGCCGTCTGGGCCGGCAAGTGGGAGCTGTTGCTGCCCTTCGTCATCCTCGGCGCGTTCTTCAGTGGCTACGCGACCCTGGTCGAAACGGCGGCGCTGGCCGCTCTCTACGCCTTCGTCGTCCAGTGCCTGGTGCACCGCGACGTGAAGTTGGGCAAGCCTCTGCTGGCCGTCTTCCGGCAATGCGCCGTCCTGGTTGGCGGCGTACTGATCATCCTGGTCGTGGCGATGGGCCTCACGAGCTGGCTGGTGGACGCCCAGGCGGCCCAGGCCCTGGTCGATCTGGTGCAGAACAACATCGAGTCGAAGATCGTCTTCCTGCTCGCGCTCAACGTCTTCCTGCTGCTGGTCGGTTGCCTGATGGACATCTTCTCGGCCACCGTCGTCGTCGTGCCGCTGATCATCCCGCTCGGTCTGGCCTTCGGCGTCGACCCGATCCACCTCGGGATCATCTTCGTCGCCAACCTGGAACTCGGCTACCTGACGCCGCCGGTGGGCCTCAACCTGTTCCTGGCGTCCTACCGCTTCGAGCGACCGCTGCTGGCGGTCTACCGGGCCGCCGTGCCGGCGCTGGTCATCCTCGGCTTCGGCGTCCTGCTGATCACGTATGTTCCGGGGCTCACCCTGGGCCTGCTCGAGTTACTGGGGAGACGCTGATGACCCCCGGAGTCACTCAATGAACTGGAAACGACTGCAGAGCATCGCCGTCGTCTGGTCGGCGGTCTTCCTGGGCCTGGCGATCCTGACGATCGTCGGCGTCCAGCTCGTCCCCCGCGAGGTGCCCGGCCTGGTCTGGGCGCTGCACGTGCTGGTGGCCGCGATCGGCTTCCTGTCCGGCATCGCGGCGGCCCGGCGCCGGGCCGAGATCGACATCGAGCGCTGGCAGCGCGTGGAAGATGCCGACCTCACGTCGGGCGAGCGGGAACACGCCCACCGGGAGGCCGAGTCCCTGCTGCGGCGGGCCAGCGCCCAGTTCCTCCTCGCCGGCGTGACCCTGGGCGGCTGGCTCGCCTACCAGTTGCGCGCCGAGCGACCCGAGGCCGGCGCGGCCGTGACCCGGGTGCTCGGCGGCGAAACGCCGGACGTGCCGTCCCCGGACCAGACCCTGGCCGAGGCCCTGGCGGCCGAGCCCGTGTACACCCTGAGCCCTTCCGACCTGCTGATCGTGACGCCTCTGGTCGCCTTCGGTCTCGGTATGCTGCTGGCCCGCTACCGGGCCGGCCGATCCGGCTAGCTGGCCCTACCGCAGCCGCGCCACGGTGGCGCCCCATCCACCGCCACCCGGCCCGCCGCTCCTGAACGAGACGACCCGCGGATCCCGTTCCAGGACCTTGCGCACGATCTGCCGCTGCACGCCGATCCCGCGCCCATGGATGATCCGCACCTCGCGGAATCCCTTCTCGTACGCAGCGTCCAGGTAGCTCTCGACCACGTCCTTCACCTCGCGGGGCTGAAACGGGTGGAGGTCGATCTCATCGCCGATGGGAACCTCGACGACGTCGTCGGGCTGGAGTTCGCCCCCTTCGAGTTCGAAGCCGGTCTCAGAAGCCATGATTGATAGTAGACCGGTCTCCCGTTGTGCACAGTGACTCGCGCTGCGTTGGGGTCCGGCAGGAGGGTCCCAGCGGGCTGGAGGCAAGCGTCTCCCGAAGACGTCCAGCTAGCGTTGCCAAGGCGGAGCGCAGCCGACCGAAGCGAGCGCTGAACCTTCCTTCACCAAGAGAGCGCGAGCGGCCGATGGGACCCTCCTGCCGGACCCCAACGCTGCACTGCTACTCAGAACAGCTTGAGCACCGCGATGAAGGCGCTCCAGCCGTCGTCGGGGCCGGCGAGCGCATGGCCGATGTCCATGTTGACGACGGTGCCCCAGGGGCCGATGAAGGTACCGACGATGCCGGCGCCGGCGAGCAGCTCGCGGTCGAGGCCGGAGGCGCGGTCGGTGGCCCAGGCTGCGTCGCCGACCAGATCGATGCGGAAGATCTCGCCGAGCTCGAAGCCGTAACTGACATGGGCGGCGGCGGCCCGTTCCGCCCGTACCTTGTCGCTCTGGTAGCCGTGGACGTTGACGTCCGAGAAGAAGCCGAACTCGTACTTGCTGAAGCGGTCGAGGTCGCTGCCGTCGACGTACTCGAGGGCGACGCCGAACTTCTGGAACTTCGGCAGGTGCCAGGTCTTCGCGACGCCGACGTTCCAGAGCGTGTAGCTGTCCGGGGTGAGGTTGGCGGCGCCCAGGCCCCAGGGTTGCCATTCGCCGCGCAGGTTCCACGAGCCGCCGGCGACGAGCCGGTAGCCCGAGCGGATGTAGCGGACGATGGCGCCGACGCTGTGGCCCAGGTGGTCGGAGGGCAGAACGAAGTCGTCGCCCGTCTCGTCGGCGCGCTGGAAGTTGTTCCAGGACAGTTCGTAGCGGAGATCGAGCTTGGTGAAACTGCCGAGCGGGCGGCCCAGGCTGAAGTCGATGTTCGGCCGCAGCCGCTCGACGTTCTCCGCGGGCGACTCGACGCCTTCCCGGTAGAGCACGTCCTCGCCGGCGAACGCCAGCGCGAAGACGTCGACGCCGGCATCCCAGCGGGAACCGAACAGGCTCGGGTTGGCGATGTCGGCGAGAATGAGCGGCCCGGCGATGAACAGGTCGGCCTGCGTGCCCGTGCCGCGCCAGTCGAAGGACAGCCAGTTCACCCCGCCCAGCGGCAGCGGGCCGTCCTGGGCCTCGTCGTAGAAGGCGCCGCCGAGCAGGAACATCCGCGTCTTGTCGTCCTCCTTGACCACCCGTTCGCCGGTCTCCTGGTCGAGCTCCAGGTAGCGGAGCCCCACCTCCGTGTCACGCACCATCGTCGCCTCGGAGGCCAGTGTGGCGTCGCGGCGAACGTCGAAGTCGGCGGGGTTGACGGAGATCCCGGTCAGTTTGATCTCCCGTTCGACGATCGTCGTCGCGTTCAGGACCGAGAACAACTGCTGGCCGATGACCCGGGTCGGCAGCCAGTAGGACGACCGCTCCCACGCCGCGGGCTGGCCGGCCGCGTCCACGGGCGTGTAGAAGGTGGTCTCGTCGTTGGACAGCACGTCGCCGGTCAGGCCGAGCTGAACCGCGCGCGTCTTGACCCGGGCGTAGAGCTCGCGGTCCACCCAGACCGTGCCGCGAAACAGGCTGCGGCCCTCGGTCAGGGCCGTCGCCGGCTCGAAGTCGACGACCCAGGTGTCGCGGCCCTCGACCGTCGCCGTGCCCCGCAGCCGGTAGCGGTACTCCCTGGTGAAGGTGATCTCGGCCGGCATGGCCGCCGCCTTCTCGGGCTGGATCAGGGGGATCTCGGGGATCCGCTTGCGCCGCCAGCGGATGCCGTTGACGTAGAAGTTGTCCCAGGCCCAGTCGAAGCCCGCGCCCTGGCGGAAGAAGAAGGGACCCTGGAAGGTCGCGTCGACCGACTGGACGCCGGTGCCGAGCTGGAAGCGGAGCGACGTCGTGTTCGTCGCGCTGTAGTTGGCGACCCGGCGCGACTGATCGTCCTCGAAGGCCTGCAACCGTCGGAGGATCTCGCCGACCGGGATGCGGCGGGTGTCGGCGACCGTGAGCGCCTCCTCGACGCTCTCGGCCCCGTCGAGCCCGACCGCCAGGTCCCGCTCCAGGCGGAAGACGAACGGCTCGGCGGCGTCCCTCAGCTCGAGTTCGTAGCCGTTGCGGGTGCGCCGTCCGCCGAAGACCAGGTCCGACTCGCCGGTGGCAGGGTCGAAGCGCGCCGGCGATCCGATCTGCCGGTCGCTGAAGCGGAGGGTGAACGATTCGCCCCCGGCGGGCGGCGACACGACGATCCGCAGGCTCAGGTCCTCTCCGCGGACGAAGCTCCAGGCCTCGGCGCCGGCGGGAGTGGAGTAGGGATCGAAGGTGACGTCGCCCGAGAACTCCTGGGCGATCAGCCGGGCGGCCCGAACGGTGCCCGCGTCGGCGCCGGCCTCGCCGGAGAGCGGGAACAGGGAAAGCGAAGCGCCCGCTTCCGCCTCGGCCGCGGCCCGCACCAGCGTCGCTCCTTCACCGCCCGCGGTTGCCGCGTTCGGCTCGAGCGCGACCAGCGCGTCCGGGTCGAGCTCCCGGATGAGATCCTTCAGTTCGGCGACTCCAGCGGCGCCGGTTCCCCGGCCGGGCCGGAACGCGACTCCGTCGAGGTAGGCATCGAGTTCCTGGGCGTAGAGCGCACGGACCAGCCCGGGGTCGGGCGGAAGGGGCTCGGTGACGACGGCGGTGTCCGGCTGCGCGCCGGTCACGGCGACCGACGCCCGCTTGAGCGCCAGCGCGTACTCCTGGACGGCCTGCGGCTCGTTCAGGAGCTCGCCCGGCCAGACGAGCTGGAAGAGGGACCCGGCCGGCGCCGCGCGCGCGATGTCGGCCAGCCGCTCGAGTTCCGGCGTCAGTTCGTCGCCCGCCTCGGCCGCCGGCGGCGGGGCCGCGAAACGGACCGCGTACCAGGGAGTCGCGCCCGCCGCCCGCACCGCCTCGGCGGCGTTCCGCGCCGCCTGCACCGCTGCTTCATCGGCGAGTTCGACCGGCCACTTGACCACCAGGACCGCCTCTTCCGGAAGCGCCGGCAGCGTCGCAAGCAGCTCCGCCGTCGCCGCCGGATCGTCGGTCGCCAGGCCGACGCAGGGATTGCAGGGCAGTTGGCCGGCGGCGGGCAGGGCGACCGCGAGCAGGAGCAGGAGGAGGAACGTGGCGGGGGTCCGTCTGAGCATGGGTGTTCGGGGGCTTGTGGCGGTTGACGTGAGGCTAGCCGGGATAACAACGGATCGGAGTGCAGATTCCCGGCGCGCCTGCCGCCCTGCCCTCCTACGACAGTCCGCCGGCCCGGGTTTCGGCGGTCCGGCGCCAGAACTCCTCCGCCAGATCGCCAGCCAGGACGATCTCGGGACGCAGTTCCACGTTGAAGCGGCCCCGAACGGCCCGGTGGGCCGTGACCATCAGATCGAGGACATCGGCGGCATGAGCCTGCTCCCGGTTGACGATCACGTTCGCGTGGCGCCGGCTGATCTCGGCGCCGCCGCTGCTCGCGCCCTTGAGACCGCAGGCCTCGATCAGCCGGCCGGCGAAGTCGCCCTCCGGGTTGCGGAACACGGAGCCGGCGTTCGGTTTGCCCGACGGCAGACTCTTCCATCGCCGGCGGTTCAGTTCGTCGATCCGCCTGAGCGCCGCGTCGCCGTCTCCCCGGCGGAGCGTGAACTCCGCGCGGGTGACGATCGCCTCCGTCCCCTGGAGACTCGTCGTTCGGTAGGCCGGCTCGAGGTCAGCGGTGGCCAGGGTCTCGACGGGACGGCCCGGCCGCGCCACCCGCACCTCCGTCAGCACGTCCCGGATCTCCGTGCCGTAGCAGCCGGCGTTCATGACGACTGCGCCGCCGACGGTCGAAGGGAAGCCGGACAGCGCCTCGAGGCCGAGCAGGCCCCGCTTCGCCGTGTCTCGCGAGAGCCGGGCGAGAGTGACGCCGGCGCCGGCCCGCACCGTTACACCCTCCACGTCGACCCGTTCCAGTTCCCCGCGCAGGCGGCAGACGATGCCGGGCATGCCGCCGTCCGGGAACAGGACGTTCGAGCCATGGCCGTGGAGGTGCAGCGCGACTTCGCCCTCGCGGGCGACGGTCATCACCTGCGTGAGCGCCGCCTCGGACTCGACCCGCACGAAGAACTCCGCCGGGCCGCCGATCCTGAGCGTCGTGACCGAGGCCAGCGGAACGGCCGCGCGGACCTCGACGCCGGGAATCGAGGCGAGGCGATCCCGGGTTTCCAGGTTGACGCCCTCGGGGGGCTGCAATACGCTGACCGCGCCCTTGTCGATGCCGGCTGTCACGTTCCTCTACGCCACGTCGCCGAGCGTCCGCAGCGGTCAACTCCCGACCTCCGTTCAACCGACTGACGATCCAGGGGAGCGCCGAACCGGTCGCGCGGGAGTATAGCCACGCGCGCACTCCGGCCATGCCGCCGGATCGTGCCGATGGCCGTCTCCAAGGCTCTTCGCTGGCAACCCCAAAGGCCCGCCAAGCCTCCATCAGCTACTCAGGAGAAAGCAACCCATGAAGCAGAGCCGCGCGAACGCACAGAAGGGAGCCGGCCGCAAGGAGGCCATCTCGGGCGCGCTCACCCAGATCGAACGGCAGTTCGGCAAGGGCGCGATCATGCGCCTCGGTGAACAGGAGAACCTCGGCATCGAGTCGATTTCGACCGGATCGCTCGCCGTCGACCATGCCATCGGAACCGGCGGTTTCCCGCGGGGCCGCGTGGTCGAGGTCTACGGCCCCGAGTCGAGCGGAAAGACCACGCTGGCCCTCTCGGTAACGGGGCAGGCCCAGCGCAGCGGCGGCACCGCCGCCTTCATCGATGCCGAGCACGCCCTCGACGCCGAGTACGCGGAGAAGATCGGCGTCAACATCGACGAACTCCTCGTCTCCCAGCCGGACAGCGGCGAGCAGGCTCTCGAGATCGCCGAGATGCTCGTGCGCTCGAACGCGCTCGACATCGTGGTGATCGACTCGGTCGCCGCGCTCGTGCCGCGGGCCGAGCTCGAAGGCGAGATGGGCGACTCGCACGTCGGACTGCAGGCGCGGCTCATGTCCCAGGCGCTCCGCAAGCTGACCGCGATCGTCGCCAAGTCGAGGACGACGCTCGTCTTCATCAACCAGATCCGGGAGAAGATCGGCGTCATGTTCGGGTCGCCCGAGACCACCACGGGCGGCCGCGCGCTCAAGTTCTACTCTTCCGTCCGCATCGACATCCGGCGCATCGCGGCGCTCAAGGACGGCGACCAGGTCGTCGGCTCGCGGGTCCGCGTCAAGGTGGTCAAGAACAAGGTCGCCCCGCCCTTCCGGGTCGCCGAGTTCGACATCGACTACGGCGAGGGCATCTCCCGCGTCGGCGAGTTGATCGACCTCGGCATCCAGCACAAGCGGGTCATGAAGAGCGGCGCGTGGTTCTCCGCCGGCGACACCAGGCTCGGACAGGGCCGCGAGAACGCCAAGCAGTTCCTCCGGGACAACGGCGACCTGGCCGACGACATCGAAAGCCACCTCCGCTCCGAACTCGGCCTCCCGCCCATCGTCGTCGCCGCCTCCGGCGACCAGGCCGCCGCGGCCGGGTGACGACGTCGAACAGGCTATTCTCGGGTTCAAGCGGAGACAATCCGAATCGAGGGAAGGGAGAGGTCATGAAGAGGATTGAGGATCGCGCGTCGTGGCGGCGGTCGACTGCGTTCGCGCTCGTCGTTGCCGCCTTGTTGCTGCTGGCCGCTTGCGCGGGCGAAGGCGGCGTTGCCGGGGCGCGCGCCGGCTACATCGCGGAGATGGGGTCGTTCTCGGTCGTGCAGGCTCCCGCGATGGCCGAGGAGGTGACGGAAGACGCCGAGGCTGACGCCGAAGCAGACGCAACCGAGGAAGCTGCTGCGCCGACCGAACCGGCGATGGTCACCGTTCTGCTCGACTTCCTGATTCACAACGAGGGCTCCGGCGCGCTCGACGGCGTCACCGTCGACCTCACGATCGCGGGTCCGGACGGCAACGAGAAGGAACGCCGGTTGATCTGGGTCGATACCGCCGGCCTGACCAAAGGCTCACAGCGCCAGGTCGCCCATGATCTGACCGACGTCGCCTACAGCGACGGCGATGGGTTCCACGTCGAGGTTCGCAACCCGATCCCGATGGAGGAACGCGGCGACTACCGCGAGTTCGACGCCGAGAACTAAGCGGCCGCGGCCATGAGGAGCGCCCGCGCGATCGGGCGGCGCCGACCACGCAGGACTGAAGACCGTGCTCCACAAGCAACTTCGCGTCACCGCCGCGCTGAATCTGGGCGGCGACATCGCCGCGACCGTGGCGGCCTTCTTCCTGGCCTGGTACCTGCGGTTCGTCCAGCCGGTGGTCGAGATCACGAAGTCGGTGCCCGACTTCGAGCCCTACCTCAGGATGTTGCCGTTCATCGTCCTGATCTGGCCCACCGTCTACTACTTCCACGGCCTCTACCGCATCCGCCGCGGGCACAGCCGGGTGGACGAGATGATCAGCATCGTCGTCGCCACCGTGCTGGCGCTGATCATCCTGACCTCGGTCCTGACCTTCGACCGCCTGACCCAGGCCGGCACGGACGATCCCTTTTCCTACAGCCGGGCGTTCTTCGCCCTGTTCGTGGTCACCGACATCTTCCTCGTCGCCTTTCTCCGGCTGATCACCCGCGCCTTCCTGCGCAGGTTCCGCCGCCGCGGGCACAACGTGCGCCGGATTCTCATCGTCGGCGCCGGCGACAGCGGCGAGGAGATCGCGGCCAAGCTGGTCCGCCACCGGGAACTCGGCTATGAGGTCGTCGGGTTCCTCGACGACGATCCGGAGAAGCTGCACGCCGAGATCGGCGGCGGCGTCCATGTCCTCGGCACCCTGGAGGACCTGGAGGAGACGATCGAACAACACGGCGTCGACCAGGTGATGATCGCCCTGCCGTTCGCCGCCCACCGAAAGATCCTCGACCTGCTCGACCGCATCGGCAACGAACTGATCGAGATCCGCCTCGTTCCGAACGTGCTTCAGTACGCCACGCTGCGCGCCGAGATCGAGGACGTTGACGGCACGCCGGTCATCAACCTCTCGCACGTGCCGATGGAGGGCTGGTCGAGCCTGGCCAAGCGCACGATGGACATCGTTCTCTCCGCCGCCGCGATGGTCGCACTCCTCCCGTTCCTGCCTGTCGTCATGCTGCTGATCAAGCTGGAGGACCGGGGCCCGCTCTTCTACCGCCAGGAACGCATGGGCCTCGATGGCCGCTCCTTCATGATCCTCAAGCTCCGCTCGATGCGCGTGGGCGCCGAGTCCTCGACCGGCCCCGTCTGGGCGACGGAAGACGACCCCCGCCGCACCCGCATCGGCGCTTTCCTGCGCCGCTGGTCGATCGACGAACTGCCCCAGCTCTGGAACATCTTCCTTGGCGACATGTCCTGCGTCGGACCCCGTCCGGAACGCCCCGCCTTCGTCCGCGAGTTCCGCGACAAGATCCCCAACTACATGCTCCGCCACCGCGTCAAGTCCGGCCTGACGGGCTGGGCCCAGGTCCACGGCTGGCGCGGCAACACCTCCATCCGCAAGCGCATCCAGTACGACCTCTACTACATCGAGAACTGGAGCCTCCGCCTCGACCTCCAGATCCTCTGGCTCACCCTCCGCCGCGGCCTCACGAAGAACGCTTACTGACGTCGGTTTCTACGGTCCGAAGCCCCGCCGTCGAGTGCACCCGGGCTCTCAGTCACCGGCCTCCCTCAGCACGTCCCGGTAGATGTCCAGGGTGCTCTCGGCGGCCTCCTCCCAACGGAAGCGCGCCGATCGCTGGCCGGCCCGGTCGGCCAACTGCCTCGCGTGATCGCGGTCGCCCATGCAACGCTCGATCGCCCCGGCGATCTCCTTCACATCGAGCGGGTTCACGAGTTCCGCGTAGCCCTCGGCGATCTCCTTGAGCGACGACGTGTTCGACGTGATGACGGGTACACCCGAAGCCATCGCTTCCACGACGGGCAGTCCGAAGCCCTCGTAGAGTGTGGGATAGAGGAACAGGATCGCCCCCTGGTACAGGGCGGGAAGGACCTTGCCGTCCACGTGGCCCACGAGGTGGACGTGATCGCCGACGCCAAGCTGGCGGGCCCGGCGCGCCAGCTTGAAGTCGCTGCCCGGGCGGGCGCCTACGCAGACGAGCGGAGCGTCGAAGCCGGCCCGCGACCGGGCGCGCGCGTAGGCCTTGACCACCCGGTCGAGGTTCTTGTGAGGCTTCGGGTTGCCGACGAACAGCAGGTAGGGCCGGCGTACGCCGACCTCGTCCAGGGAGGCGCGGAGTTCGTCTTCCGCCAGGGGCCGGCGGAAGCGGTCTTCGACGCCGTTGTAGACGACGCGGACCTTGTGCTCGTCGACGCTGAAGTAGTCGAGGACGTCGTTGCGGGTGTTGTTCGACACGGCAACGATCCGGTCTGCCCGGCCGACGCTGTGGCGGAACATCCCCTGGGCATAGAAGGACGCGGCGCGGTTGGGCAGGAAGCCGGGATAGAGCAGGTGGATGATGTCGTGGATCGTGACCACGGTCGGGCAGGGCACGACGGCCGGCAGGACGTAGTGGGTGGCGTGGTAGAGGTCCAGCCGGGACCGCCAGATGCGCCAGCTCATCAGTCCGATCTCGCGCAGTGAATAGACGGGCGAACGCTCGACGACGCAGCGGAAGTTCGGCGGCAGGTCGATCGCGAAGTCCCGGTCCTCGGGCCGCACGAACAGGATGTACTCGTTGCCGGTGGGCGTCCCGTTCGCGCCTTCGATGCGGGCCAGACCGTGGATGAGGTTCCTCACGTAGACCCCGATGCCGAAGTCCCGCACTTTCCGGGCGTCGATGCCGATCCTGGGCACGGGGCTAGGCTAGCGCGCGCGTCGGGACATTGAGTTTCGGGACATTGACAAGTGGCGGCAACGACTCGTAGCCTCTGGGGTTTGCGCGCTTGCGCCTCGCCGGAGTCGCGGCGGACCATCGGAGAGGCGACTCGCAGAGGTGACTCGCGGTTCGAGACGGCGGACGCCTGACGGTGAAATCGGATGCACCTGCAGCTCGACCAGGCCCGTAACGGCCCCTTCCGCTGGCGCGATGCCGTCAGCGTGGCGGCCGCCGACCTGCGCCGGAACGAGGCGCTCGTTCCGGACGGTGTCGACTGCGAGGGCAGCCTGACCTTCACCGGACCGGACTTCCTGCTGCAGACGCGGCTGCGCTACCGCCACCGACTTCGCTGCGACCGTTGCCTGACCGCGTACGAGGAGGATGTCGACCTGCCGCTCGCCTTCGTCGTGACGGCAGGCGTCGTGGACGGTCCGCCGGCTGCGGACGGCGCCGGGGACGCCCACGGCGCCCGCGAACTGGAGCCGGAGGATCTCTCGACCCTCGTCGCGGTCGACGGCGCCGTAGACCTGTTCCGGCTGGTCTGCGAACAGGTCGACCTCAACGTTCCGATGAAACCGACGTGCGACCCGGACTGCCGGGGCCTGTGCCCGCAGTGTGGAGTCGACCGGAACCGGCAGGCCTGCACCTGCGCCGCGGACCAGGTCGATCCCCGCTGGGCCGGCCTCGAAGCGGTCCGCGAACGCCTGACCGGTAATCTGACCTAGCCAGCAACCAAGCCAGGAAAGGAATAGAAGGAATGCCCAATCCCAAACGGCGGCACTCGAAGGCCCGTCGGGACCGGCGACGGTCCCACGACGGCCTGAAGCGTCCCGCCGGCTCAATCTGTCCGAACTGCGGCGAAACCAAGCTGCCGCATCGCGCCTGCAGCCACTGCGGTCACTACCGCGGGCGTGACGTGATCGACGTCGAGGACGTTCTCTAGCAGCCCGCCGCCGGCGCCGCGGTCCATATGACGAATCGAGCCCCCGCACCCGAGTCGACGGTGATCGCCGTCGACGCGATGGGCGGCGATGACGCCCCGCGGGCGGTGGTCGAGGGGGCGCTCCTGGCGGCTCAGGAGGACGGCCTGCGGTTGCTCCTGGTAGGCCGGCGGGATGCCCTGGAACGGGAGATCGAGGAACTCGAATCGGTCGCGGCCGACCTCGACCGGATCGAGATCGTTCACGCCCGCGAAGTCGTCGGCATGGGCGAGTCGGCGTTGGCGGTGCGCCGCAAGCGCGATTCCTCGGTGCGGGTCTGCGCCCGCCTGGTGAGGGAAGGCCGGGCGTCGGCGATGCTGACGGCCGGCAACACGGGCGCCGCCCTGGTCGCCGGCAAGATGGTCATCGGCGTGGCGCCAGGAGTCGATCGGCCAGCCCTGGCCGTGGTGCTGCCGCGCCGCGACGGCAGCACGATCCTGCTCGACGCGGGCGCCAACGTGGATTCCAAGCTCCATCAGCTCCGCCAGTTCGCGGTGATGGGGCACTACCTCGCGGAGCAACTCCTGCGCCTGGAGTCGCCGCGGATCGGCCTGCTGTCGATCGGCGAGGAGGTGGGCAAGGGAACGGAACTCGTCCGCGAGGTGTTCAAGGCGCTCGACGCCACGGGCCTCAACTTCGTCGGCAACGTCGAGGGCGGCGACGTGTTCAACGGCGCCGTCGATGTCGTCGTCTGCGACGGTTTCGTCGGCAACGCGATCCTCAAGAGCGCCGAGTCCCTGGGCGAGTTCGTCAGCGGGCAGTTGCGCCACGAGTTGGGAAGCACCTGGCGGGCGCGATTCGGCTATCTGCTGGCGCGGCAGGCCTTCGAACGTTTCAAGCGCCGCCTCGACTACAGCGAGTACGGCGGCGCGCCGCTGCTGGGACTGCGGGGCGGCTGCTTCGTCGCCCACGGCCGTTCCTCCGCGCACGCGATCCACAGCGCCGTGCGGCGGGCGGTAGAGTTCTGCGACGCGGGCATTCACCTCAAGGTCAGCGCGAAGCTCGCCGAGGTCGCGTACGAAACGCGCTCGAAGGCGGGATGAAGAGGGATGACGGCGGGATGACGAACGGTCTGCAGGGAGATTCCCCGAACGGGACGCGCCGGGTCCGGATCGCCGGTACCGGCCGCTCGGTGCCCGACCGTGTCCTGACCAACGCCGACCTGGAGCGCATCGTCGACACGTCGAACGACTGGATCATCGCGCGCACCGGCATCGAGGAACGCCGGGTCGCCTCCGACGAGGAGTACACCTCGCTCTTCGCCGTCGACGCCGCCCGCAAGGCGATGGAGATGGCCGGCGTCGAGGCGTCGGACATCGATCTCGTCCTGATCTCGACCGTGACGCCGGACATGCCCTTTCCGGCCACCGCCTGCCTGGTGCAGGAGGAACTCGGCGCGAAGGGCGCGACCGCCTTCGACCTGAACGCCGGCTGCACGGGGTTCATCTACGGCCTTTCCGTGGCTCACCAGTACGTGTCGAGCGGCGCCGCCTCCACGGCCCTGGTCATCGGGGCCGAGTCGCTGACGAAGTACACGGACTACGAGGACCGCTCGACCTGCGTGCTGTTCGGCGACGGCGCCGGCGCGGTCGTGCTGCGCGGCGAGGCTCCGCCGGGGCCTTCCAGTGAGAACGGGCTCGCGGGCATTCTCTCGGTGGCGATCCACAGCGACGGCTCGCTCGCTCACCTGCTCGAGATGCCGGGCGGCGGCAGCCGCAATCCCCCGAACCGCCCCGAGACCCTGGAGGCCCGTCTGCCCTTCATCCGGATGCTCGGCAACGAGACCTTCAAGGTCGCCGTGCGCACCCTGGCCGAGGTCTCGGGCGAGGTGCTCGAGGGCGCCGGCCAGCGTCCCGAAGACGTCCGGTGGCTGATACCCCACCAGGCGAACCGCCGGATCATCGACGCCGTGGGCCGCAGGATCGACGTGCCGGCCGACCGTGTCTACGTCAACGTCGAGCGCTACGGCAACACGTCCGCCGCTTCCATCCCGATCGCCCTCGACGAACTGAACCGCGATGGCCGGATCGATTCCGGCGACCTCGTCCTGATGGCGGCCTTCGGCGCGGGCCTCACGTGGGGCGCGGCCGCGGTGCGCTTCTAGCGCGCCCCGCCGATCGGCCCGCTGCTTGCGAGGCCGTCGGTGGATGTCGACACGGGCCGCGCTATAGTGGCGCGCCACAGTGCTCCTTGCTGATGACGGCCTCCCGATGTTGGCGGGAGGTGTGAGAGTGACGCTATTGGTTTCGCCCCTTGCCGGGTACATGCGGGTCGACCGCGGTTTCGGGCCGTCGAGGGTCGGGTCCGTGTCTGGAACGCGCGGCGCAAGCTGCTCGCGCCGCCGACGGACGGCTCGACCACCGTCGCACCACCGGACCGACCGCGACGGCGGCTCGGTCAGGTGTAGACGCGCGGCGGCGGTACAGGCTCTGGCGGTGCTGCTGCTGGCGGGCTCGGCCGCTCATGCCCAGCGTCTGCTGACGTTCGTGCCCGGCGTGGCCGCGGCATCGTCCACGGATGACCCGGGACCCTCCATCGGCCCGTTGCCGACAGCCGTGCAGGTGGACCTGGAGCTGCTTCGCGGCGACCCGCCGCGGCTCGAAGTGCCGACCCCCGAGGGCGAGACCCTGTCGGCCGAGCGAAGCGTGTTCGAGGATCGCGGCAACGGCGACCTGATGTGGTCGGGCGGCCAGCGCGGCGCGGGTTACGACACGGTGGTGCTCACCGTGGAGGGCGGCCGCCTGGTGGGCCGCTTCGGCGCCGCCGGGGGCGGCGTGTACCAGATCCATGCGGACGGAGACGGCCGCGGCGGCATGGCGGCGATCGTGGGCGACCTGCCTGAGGGCTGGTGCGGCGCCGAGGAAGCCGACGCGCACGCCGCGCATGAACATGACCATCCTGAGACGTTCGCGGCCGGACTGGCGGCGGCCGACGCGCCGGCGGCGCGGGGCGGCGCCGGCGCAGGCGTGAGCAGTCCGGAGAGCCCGCCCCGCCTGGACATCCTGGTGAGGTACACGGCGACGGCGGCGGAGAACTGGGCCTGGCTCGGCGGCGCCGAGGCGGCGATCCGCCACGCCGGCGACTACCTGAAGATGGTGTTCCGCAACAGCCGGATCGGGGTCGAGCCGCACATCGTGCACATCGCTGAGGCGCCTGCCAGGCTGGACCGCATCGGCCGGGACCTGGGCCGGCACGAGTGGTACGGCTGGCGTCGGGGATCGATGCTCTCTCTCTACAACGGCCATGAAGGCGATTGGCGTCGCCTGCGACGGGAGCACCGCTCCGACCTGATGTACCTCTTCGCCGGCGAGAGTCCGTATCTGCACGACGGCTACTGCGGCCAGTACAGCCTGCTGAGGAGCGGAAAGGACCCGGCAGCGGCTGGCGGCGGCGGCTGGTCCTCGAACCATCCGTTCTGCCCGGACTACGCGGCGGTCTTCGCTCACGAGATCGGCCATGGTCTTGGCGCCCAGCACGACCCGCCGCACGTCCCGGGGTTTCTGGACCCGGACCCTGCCGGCGAGTACGCGAAGCTGTTCAGGCCGTACGCGATGGCCCACGTGAACTACGACGTGATGCCGAGTCTGGGCACGGCGGTGAGCTACGAGGGCCAGATCGAGCCGTTCTACTCGAGCTCCAGCGTGAGGCCCTGGGGCGCGGTGATCGGCGTGCCGGGCGGGCAGGACAACGCGAAGACCCTGCGCGAGACCGCGCTCCCGTCGACGCGGAGAAGTGACCAATGGCCCACGTTGGAGGGTCTTCCGGCGCAGCCGACCGGCCTTCAGGCGCGTTTCGAGGGCGAGTTCGCGCGCCTCGCCTGGCGGGACAACGCGCCGGATGCCGACGGCTACGAAATCGATCACTGGGTTCGCTGGGACGAAGGCGGCATCTACCTCTACTTGTACGACCAGCCTGCCGACGGCCGTACCGGGTCGCTCCTGGCTCTTCCGCCGGAGTCCATGGTCGCGGGCGCGCGGCACGAGTTCCGTGTCTCGGCGCGAAAGGGCGACGTCGAGTCGCTCCGGAGCGCGACGGTCTTCCTCGTCTTCCCAGGCGATCCGATCGCGGCGCCGTCGGGTGTTTCGGTGACGGTCAGTGACAAGTTGGGTTGGGTCGACGTCACCTGGACGGACAACTCGGACAACGAGACGCGGTTCGACGTGCAGCTCCTGCGTGACGGCGACCCGGTCGTCCGGCAGTGGGCCGACGAGGACGCTACGGACGTCCGCATCTACGAACGGGAGGTGCGCCCGCGACAGGGCGACGAGTACGGCGTGCGGGTCGTGGCCTACAACGCGTCGGGCCAGTCGGAGAGCAGCGAGACGGTGACGTTCCGCTGGGATCACCCGCTCGCTGCTCGGCCGGCCAATGCCGTTGCCACGGCCATCGGTCCGACGACCGTGCGCGTGAGGTGGACGGTCGACCCGGAAGTGAGGTTCTACTACGTCAGGGCAAGGCTTGAGGGGTGGACCCACGAACGCCGTTGGCGTCCAGGAGACAACGAATCTGCCGGCACGGCGTGGATGGACTTCGAGGGCCTTGCACGCGGCGGGCGTTACACGTTTGCAGTGGATCCGATCCGCCGCTCTGGTCCCGACTCACTGGCCTACCTGACGCTGGGCGGGCGCGGCGTGGGTCCACGGCCGCCGTCGGACCTGTCCCTGATCACCGAAGGCGAGTTGATGCGGCTGAGCTGGACGGACAACTCGGACGACGAGCTCGGCTTCGAGGTCCAGATGGGCACCATCTACCAGTCGATCTCGGCCGGACAGCGTTGGCTAAGAGCAGTCGTTGTTCCTCGGGATACGGAGTCGGTCGTCTTCCGTTTTGGATACGGGTTTGCCGAGCCGCCAGTACTCCGGGTGTTTGCCTACAACGACCGGGGCTACTCCGTGAGCAGCCCGCTGACGCCGAAGGAGCCGGGGTACGCGAGGGTCACGGGCCTGACCTCCCGCTCCGGCGACGGGGAGGCACGGTGGAGCTGGCAGGTGGTTCTTCCCGAACATGTGACCAGCGTGCAGGTGCGGCAGAGGCTTACGGGCACGGAGTGGGACGACGCAGTTCACCCCTGGGAAGACCTCCCGGCTTCGGCCAGGGCGTACACCGCGACCGGCCTGGAGAACGACGCGGAGTACCTGCTTGCGGTGCGCGTCCTTACGGCGAACGGCGCGAGTAGAACCGTGACCGGCACTGCAAGACCACGGACAGGCCGCCAGCTTCCCCCGCTCCCCGAGCCGGCCCTGTCGCACCGGGGGCCTTGCCGTCCCGATCTGGAGCGGGTCTGCCTTCAGGACTCGCGCTTCGAGGTGAAGGCTCAGTGGTGGCGGCCGAACGGCGCTTCCGGGGCTGGCCTCGCCGTGCCCGAGGGCACGGACGATTCGGGGCTGTTCCGGTTCTTCGACTCCCGTAACTGGGAGGTTCTGATCAAGGTGCTGGACGGTTGCGCGAACAACGGCCACGTCTGGGTGCTCGGCGCTTCGACGACGGACCTGGGCTACCGGATCGCGGTCACCGACACGGTGACGGGAGAGCGCCGGCAATACGAGAACCAACCCGGCCGACCGGCCCCGGCCATCGTGGACAACGAGGCCTTCTCCGCGCCCTGCGCGGGACGTGGAGGGCGTTGAGCGACGGTCGCGGGAACCGCCGTTCGGGGACTTGCGGCGGCCGACACGGGGACAACCGATGAGTCGCAGAATGGATGGGTCGGGACGCGCCGCGCTCCGGCGCGGCGCGGTGGCGGGACTGTTTCTCGCTCTCGGACTTGGGTCCGGCGCGGCGAGCGGCACGGACAACGCGAGCTTCGTGTCGTACTCCGGCGTGCCGAGGAAGATGCAGACCGACGAGACCGCGGACGTGGTGGTGACGATGCGGAACACCGGCACGACGACATGGGAGAACACCAGAGTCGTGGACGGGAACACGACGACGGACATCTCGTACTGGCTGGGCAACGTGGGCAGCGACGTCTGGGGCGTGAAGAACGTGGACGTGTCCGGCAGCGTGCGGCCGGGGGCGGAGCACCGCTTTCGCTTCAGGATCACGGCGCCGGCAAGTCCCGGCAGCTACGTCTTCCGCTGGCGAATGGACGGCAGGACCATCGTCATCGACAGGCCGGTCATCCCGGCGAGGTCGGACGACGGCTTCGGGGCATACACCGA